>JAGBBV010000026.1 GCA_017938315.1 Lachnospiraceae bacterium | reverse complement strand
TCCAGCACCTACATGACCGTTGCCGTCACCAACTACTACTAAAGCTGTGAAACGCATGTTACGTCCACCCTTTACAGTTTTGGTTACACGCTTGATAGCAACAACTTTATCGCTTAACTCTAACTGGCTTACATCTATGATAGTATTCTTCATGATCTACTTCTTCCTTTCCTAGAATTTTAAGCCAGCTTCTCTGGCTGCATCAGCTAATGCTTCAATTTTACCCTGGTATATAAAGCCGCCTCTGTCAAAGACTACGGTATCAATACCTTTTTCGATTGCTCTCTTTGCAATAACTGTTCCAAGGTATGCTGCTGCATCAACGTTATTGGTCTTTTCAAGCTCAGCCTTTACATCTTTTTCAAGTGTAGAAGCTGCAACTAAAGTATTGCCAACTGTATCGTCAATAATTTGAGCATACATATGATTATTACTTCTAAACACAGCTAAACGAGGTCTCTGCGCGGTACCGCTGAAACGGTTACGTATTTTCATGTGTTTTTTTACACGGACTTTCTGTCTTGATTCTTTACTAACCATTTTTACACTCTCCTTATCTCTTATTTCTTACCAGTCTTACCAACTTTACGTCTGATAACTTCATCAGCATACTTGATACCTTTACCTTTGTAAGGTTCAGGTCTTCTCTTGTCTCTGATTTCAGCTGCGAATTGGCCAACTTTTTCTTTGTCGATACCTTTTACAATGATGATGTTCTGTCCTTCAAGAACTGTTTCAATTCCTTCAGGGTCAGTCATCTCAACCGGATGTGAATATCCTAAAGATAAGGTTAAAGTCTTTCCGGCTTTTGCTGCTCTGTAACCAACACCGTTTACTTCCAGCTTCTTCTCATAGCCTGCAGTAACACCTACTACCATGTTGTTGATAAGTGTTCTTGTAAGGCCATGTAAAGATTTCATTTTCTTTAAATCATTAGGTCTGCTTACTACGATTTCAGCGCCTTCTACTTTGATTTCCATTTCTGCGGGAAGCACTCTTTCCAGTGTTCCTTTAGGACCTTTTACAGTCACTTTATTATTTTCTGCAACTTCTACAGTTACGCCTGCAGGAATCGCGATTGGCATTCTTCCTATACGTGACATGCCCGTACCTCCTATTAATATACTATGAGAGGATTACCATACGTACGCAAGCACTTCGCCGCCTACCTGTAATTCTCTAGCTTTTTTATCAGTTACAACACCCTGGTTTGTAGAAATAATTGCAATTCCTAATCCACCAAGTACTCTGGGAAGCTCATCCTTGCCTGCGTAAATACGAAGACCGGGTTTTGAGATTCTCTTTAATCCTGTGATGATCTTTTCATTTCTGTCAGCACCGTACTTTAATGTGATGCGGATAGTTTTGAAGTTTCCTTCATCAATCAGGTCATATTTCTTAATAAATCCTTCCTCTACAAGAATATCTGCAATTGCCAGTTTCATTTTTGAAGAGGGAACATCTACTGTATCGTGTTTTGCAGTATTTGCATTACGGATTCTTGTAAGCATATCTGCAATAGGATCGCTCATTGTCATTGTTTTTTCCTCCTTTAAACTTTTTACCAGCTCGCTTTTTTGACACCGGGAATCTGTCCCTTGTATGCCAATTCACGGAAGCAAATTCTGCAGATTCCGTATTTTCTTAATACAGCATGTGGACGTCCACAAATATTACAACGAGTATATTCTCTTGTAGAGAATTTCGGTTTACGCTGTTGTTTAATCTTCATTGAAGTCTTAGCCATGGATTCTATTTACCTCCTTCTTTACTTTGCGAATGGCATATTGAATAATCTTAATAACTCACGTGCTTCTTCATCTGTCTTAGCTGTGGTAACAAAGATGATATCCATACCTCTTACTTTATCAACCTTATCGTATTCGATTTCAGGGAAAATAAGCTGTTCTTTGATACCTAAGGAGTAGTTTCCTCTTCCGTCAAATGCATTGGCATTTACACCTCTAAAGTCACGCACACGAGGCAATGCAAGGTTTACAAGACGATCTAAAAACTCATACATCTTTTCACCACGCAGTGTAGTCTTACATCCGATAGCCATACCTTCTCTGATTTTGAAGTTAGCAACAGATTTTTTAGCTTTGGTAAGTACAGCCTTCTGACCTGTGATTGTTTCCATGTCTTTAACAGCAGATTCAAGTAACTTTGCGTTATCTTTTGCTTCGCCTACGCCCATGTTAATAACAATCTTGTCAAGCTTAGGTACTTCCATGATGTTCTTATATCCGAACTTTTTGATCATAGCATCTACGATCTCATCATTATACAATGTTTTAAGTCTGCTCACGCTTCCAGTTCTCCTTTCCTAGAATTAGTCAATCACTTCACCTGTTGACTTTGCAATACGTACTTTCTTATCTCCGTCCATCTTAAAGCCTACTCTTGTAGCTTTTCCCTTGTGAACGTACATAACGTTTGAAATGTCAATGGGAGCTTCTTTTTGAATAATTCCACCATTCTGGTTAGCTGCTGAAGGTTTTGTATGCTTTGTTACTACGCCAACGCCTTCTACGATTACTTTGCCGTTCTTAGCGTCTACAGAAAGCACCTTGCCTTCTTTTCCATTATCTTTGCCGGCGATAACTTTTACAGTATCACCTTTTTTAATCTTTAAAGTTGCCATGCTGTGCACCTCCTATAATACTTCGGGAGCCAGGGAAACAATTTTCATAAACTGTTTTTCACGAAGCTCTCTTGCTACCGGTCCAAAAATACGGGTTCCTCTGGGAGTTTTATCATCTTTAATGATAACAGCAGCATTTTCGTCAAATTTAATATAAGATCCGTCTTTACGACGAGCGCCTTTTACAGTACGAACAACGACAGCTTTTACTACATCGCCTTTTTTTACAACGCCACCAGGTGTTGCATCTTTAACCGTAGCAACAATGATATCGCCGATCTGTGCATATCTTCTTGTAGATCCGCCCATAACTCTGATGCAGAGGATTTCCTTAGCACCTGTGTTATCAGCAACCTTAAGTCTGCTTTCTTGTTGAATCATGCTAATTCTCCTTCCAAACTTCGCCCAAATGCGAATGTTTTATTATTTTGCTGAGCAAAAACTATTTTGCTCTCTCTACGATTTCTACAAGTCTCCATCTCTTGTCTTTAGATAAGGGTCTTGTTTCCATAACTTTAACTGTATCACCGATACGGCATTCGTTGTTTTCGTCATGTGCTTTTAATTTGTAAGTATCCTTTACAATCTTCTTGTAAAGAGGATGTTTTACGTGATTTTCAACAGCTACAACGATTGTCTTATCCATTTTATCACTGATAACCTTACCGGTACGTGTTTTTCTTAAATTTCTTTCCACGACTTACGTCTCCTTTCCTTTCTTGACATTCAGCTTACAACCTTAAGCTTCTTTCTGTTTCATAGTAATAACTGTCTGAATTCTTGCGATATTCTTTCTTACTTCTTTAATTCTTGCTGTATTATCCAGCTGGTTGGTTGCATTCTGGAATCTCAAATTGAAAAGTTCTTTCTTAGCAGCTACTAATTCCTGTGCTAATTCTGCAGCTGATTTTGCTTTTAAATCTTCTACATACTTATTAGTTTTCATTTGATACACCGCCTTCCAAGTCTGCCTTAGAAACGATTTTACACTTACAAGGAAGCTTATGTGTTGCAAGTCTTAACGCTTCTCTCGCTGTTTCTTCAGCTACTCCTGAGATTTCAAACATTACACGGCCGGGTTTAACAACTGCTACCCAGTATTCCAGTGTACCTTTACCGGAACCCATACGTGTTTCTGCTGGTTTTGCTGTTACTGGTTTATCAGGGAAAATCTTAATCCAAACCTTACCACCACGCTTGATATGACGAGTCATAGCTACACGGGCTGCTTCGATCTGGTTAGATCTAATCCAACAAGGTTCTGCTGCAACAATACCGAATTCACCGTAAGTAATTGTGTTGCCACGGCTTGCCTTACCTCTCATGGTGCCACGGAACTGTTTACGACGTTTAACTCTTTTAGGCATTAACATTATTTATCGCTCCCTTCCTGCACTTTTTCTTCATTCTTCTTAGTAGGAAGTACTTCACCCTTGTAAATCCATACTTTAACACCTACTTTACCATAGGTTGTATCTGCTTCTGCAAATCCGTAATCGATATCTGCACGTAATGTCTGAAGCGGAATAGTACCTTCGCTGTAGAACTCTGTACGAGCCATATCAGCACCGCCGAGACGTCCTGAACAGGATGTCTTGATACCAAGAGCTCCGGATTTCATTGTTCTACCCATGCAGGACTTCATTGCACGTCTGAAAGATACACGGTTTTCAAGCTGCTGAGCAATATTTTCTGCTACAAGCTGTGCATCCTTATCAGGTCTCTTGATTTCTTTGATATCTACTAATACTTTCTTGCCTGTCATTTTAGCAAGTTCTTTCTTAGTAATTTCGATTTCAGCACCGCCCTTACCGATTACAACACCGGGCTTAGCTGTGTAAATAACAACTTTAACTCTGCCTGCCGCTCTTTCAATTTCAATTTTGGAAATTCCGGCACTAAATAATTTCTTCTTAAGGTATTTTCTGATGTCGTAGTCTTCTACGAGGAAATCAGAAAATTCTGCATCTGCATACCATTTAGAATCCCAATCCTTAATAACACCGACTCTGAGGCCGTGAGGATTAACTTTCTGTCCCATTATTTTTCCTCCTATCTTTCATCAAGCACGAGTGTAATGTGGCTCATTCTCTTTTCGATTCTGTAAGCTCTACCCTGTGCTCTCGGTTTTACTCTCTTCATTGTAGGTCCTTTATTTGCATAGCATTCTGCTACATAAAGGTTTTCAGCATTCATACCGTTATTATTTTCAGCATTTGCAATTGCAGACTGTAATAACTTCTTGATGATGCTGGAAGCATATCTGGGATTGTACTCTAAAATTGCCAAGGCAGTTGCTACATCTTTGCCTCTGATGGCATCTAACACGAAACATGCTTTCTGAACAGACACTCTTGCGTAAGATAACTTAGCTGAAGGTCTTGTGTCTTTCTGCGCATTTCTCTCTCTTTTAATTTGGGATCTATGTCCTTTTGCCATTGCTAAAACCTCCTTATCTTACTTTAGACTTCTTCTCGTCTTTTCCATGTCCTCTATAAGTTCTGGTTGCAACGAATTCACCTAATTTATGTCCAACCATATCTTCTGTTACGTATACAGGAACATGCTTTCTTCCGTCGTGTACTGCAAATGTATGTCCCACAAAAGAGGGGAAGATTGTAGAACGACGGGACCAGGTCTTAACAACCTGCTTTTGTCCTGCTGCATTCATTGCATCTACTTTTTTCAGTAAACTTGCATCTGCAAAGGGTCCTTTTTTCAGTGATCTAGCCATTTTCTTCTCTCCTCCTTAATTATTTGATGGCCTTGCCGTCTCTTCTTCTTACGATCAACTTGTTAGAAGCTTTTTTCTTCTTACGTGTCTTAAGACCAAGAGCGGGTTTGCCCCAAGGTGTACAAGGGCCGGGACGTCCGATACCTGTCTTACCTTCACCACCACCGTGAGGATGGTCGTTGGGGTTCATTACGGAACCACGAACTGTAGGACGGATACCCATATGACGCTTACGTCCTGCCTTACCGATATTGATCAGGCTGTGATCTGCGTTACCTACAACACCTACGGTTGCTCTACAAATGATAGGCACCATTCTCATTTCGCCTGAAGGAAGACGAAGTGTTGCATATTTTCCTTCTTTCGCCATTAACTGTGCGCTGTTACCTGCAGAACGAACTAACTGTCCGCCCTTACCGGGATATAATTCTACGTTGTGTACCTGTGTACCAACAGGAATGTTAGCTAAAGGTAAGCAGTTACCAATTCTAACTTCTGCTTCAGGTCCGTTCATAACCTTCATGCCATCCTTTAATCCTTCAGGAGCAAGGATGTATGCCTTTTCGCCGTCTGCGTAGCAGATTAATGCGATGTTTGCTGTTCTGTTAGGATCGTATTCAATACCGATTACTGTTGCAGGAATACCATCCTTAGCATTTCTCTTGAAATCTACAAGTCTGTATTTTCTTCTGGAACCGCCTCCGCGGTGTCTTACAGTGATTTTACCCTGATTGTTACGACCAGCGTTCTTGTCTAAGGAAACACAAAGAGACTTTTCAGGAGTGTTCTTTGTAATTTCGGAGAAGTCAGAACCGGTCATATTTCTTCTTGAAGGTGTATATGGGTTATATGTCTTAATTCCCATGACTTTTTCTCCTTTCGAGTTCTACATTTATTATCGCACTTGTATGTGCATATCTCTTTTAATTAGAGTCCAGCGAAGATTTCGATATCTTTGCTGTCAGCTGTTAACTGAACGATTGCTTTCTTTGTTTTAGCAGTCTTTCCGTAAACCATACCACGTCTCTTTGTCTTACCATCGCAGTTCATGGTGTTTACCTTTGCTACCTTTGCTCCGTCGAACATTTTTTCAACAGCTTCTTTAATCATTGTCTTATTTGCTTCGGGATGAACCAAAAAAGTATATTTCTTTTCGCTCATACCAGCCATACTCTTTTCGGTAATAACCGGTTTGAGGATTACGTCATAATACTGGATTGCTGCCATTATGCATACACCTCCTCAATCTTAGCCACTGCATCCTTGGTAAGAACCAGTGTATCGCCCTTTAAAATGTCATATACATTAATTGTGTTGGTTAATGCTGTCTTAATAGTGGGAATATTTCTAGCAGACATAACAACCTTTTCATCATTGTCAGCAAGAACAACGAGTGCTTTGCTTACTTTTAAGTTATCCATAACTGCTTTGAAATTCTTTGTCTTGATTTCGTCAAACTTAAGTTCATCAACTACGATGAGCTTACCGTCTGCTACTCTGCTGGAAAGAGCGGACTTAAGTGCTGCTCTCTTTTCCTTCTTATTTAACTTGAAAGAATAGTCTCTCGGTACGGGAGCGAATACAACGCCGCCTCCTGTCCACTGGGGAGCTCTTGTTGAACCCTGTCTTGCATGACCGGTTCCTTTCTGTCTCCAAGGTTTTCTTCCGCCACCGGAAACTTCAGAACGTGTTTTAGCTTTCTGTGTTCCCTGACGATTGTTTGCAAGCTGCTGTACAACTGCCATGTGTACAAGGTGTTCATTAACTTCTACACCAAATACCGCATCGTTTAATTCAATTGTACCAACTTCTTTGCCTTCCATATTATAAACAGATACGTTTGCCATCTGAATGGTCCTCCTTTCATTGTTTAGACTGATTACTTACCAGCCTTTACAGTTTCTTTGATTGTCACTAAGGCTTTCTTAGGTCCGGGTACTGCACCCTTAACAAGAAGCAAGTTGTTTTCTGCATCAACTCTTACTACTTCAAGGTTCTGTACTGTAACCTTTACACAGCCCATGTGACCGGGCATTCCTTTGCCTTTGAATACACGGCTCGGTGAAGAGCAGGCACCGTTGGAACCCTGATGACGATGGAATTTGGAACCATGTGCCATGGGACCTCTGTGCTGTCCGTGTCTCTTGATTGCGCCCTGGAATCCTTTACCTTTGGAAATTGCAGAAGCATCAACCTTATCGCCGGCTTCAAACATATCAGCTTTAATCTCACTTCCAAGTGTATATTCTTCAGCGTTTTCAAACTTGAATTCTCTTACGAATCTCTTGCAGGAAACGCCGGCTTTTTCGAAGTGTCCCTTCAAAGCCTTGTTAACGCCATGTCTGTGGATTACTTCTTTCTTGCCATTCTTGTCTTTGTTTACAATTCTTTCTTTCTTGTCAACAAAGCCAACCTGTACTGCGCTGTAACCGTCGTTTTCAACTGTCTTAACCTGTGTAACAACACAAGGACCAGCCTGAAGTACAGTTACGGGAACTAAAGTTCCGTCTTCGTTGAAGATTTGAGTCATTCCGACTTTGGTAGCTAAAATAGCTTTTTTCATTTCTTTTACCTCCATTCAATTCTACAGCGGGCCTCGATCGGGCCATTCTAGTGTAGGGGTTACTTGAAGAATTTTTTATTTATTCTTCATTTTAATATCAATGTACACACCAGCGGGCATCTCAAGTCTCTGCAGAGCGTCTACAGTCTTGGGTGTAGGTGTGATGATATCGATCAGTCTTTTGTGAGTTCTCTGTTCGAACTGCTCTCTGGAATCTTTGTATTTGTGAACCGCTCTTAAGATAGTAACAACTTCCTTTTTAGTAGGAAGGGGTACCGGTCCGCTTACCTGTGATCCGTTCTTTTTAACTGTTTCGATGATTTTCTTGGCAGATGCATCTACTAACTGATGATCATAAGCCTTGAGTGTGATTCTCATTACTTGACTTGCCATAAAAAAAGTCGCCTCCTTTTCGCACTTTCTAATTTCTTAAGTACGACAAGCGGTGACTGTACACTCTTCCGTGTGTGTCCTGCTTCTCTACAGAAAAACTGCGAACCAAGTCGCATTTCTTTCAAAAATCATTCTTAACACACGTGTTTCTACTATTTAGCAGACATATGTTTGTACAGTGACTTGCCGTCAGGTTCTTAGGTCTGGCTGCCCAGCCGACCATCTTGACATTCGCTCCACGGAAAACCTACAGTGCTTTTCAGCCCTGTAGCAACCTCACGCTTCACAGCTATCATGCCACAGCAATTAGTAGTATACATGATGTTTCACAAACGTGCAAGAGGTTTTTTGAAAATTTTTCATAAAATTTTGCATGTTTTTTTGTACAATATATACATCTGCATTTTTATATCCCATTACAAAATATATGTGGTAGAAAAAAACTTTTCCACCACAATATCTTGCGAATTCATTAATGTTCGATTACATTCGGTAATATTTCATCAATATCTACATAATAATGCTTATAGTTTTCACCCTCAACATAGACCTTGACCATATGATCCTTCAAAAGGTCTGTAGGATTAAATACCAGATTCCTACTTTTAAATATATGTATATTTCCATAATTGTCCTGATATCTGCAATGCACCACATACGGATGTCTCGCATTCACTTGTACAGAATAGTTGATTCTGACTTCTGCGATTTCAGCCATCACATATTGACCATTTTTTAAAAGTCTGTTATAGCGTTTCTTCTTATTAATAAATAGTGCAAGCAATATTCCTCCCACTATTAGAAATACTCCTCCCGTACCACCAAATACTGCGAGGAAAATAATCGTTTCCGACGCGGTCCCTATTCCGCTCAAATAGATACCCACTCCTACAGGGAAAAAAACCATACCCATTATAATAAAGACAATGGCAACTATCAGCATACCGCTGATACCCATTTTTGCTTTCTTCTCTTCCATAGATGTTTTCTCCTTTCCCAGGCTTTATTTCTTCTTATTAATATTAATTAATATAATGGAACCAAGTACCAAAATAATACCGGTTATATTCCATAAATTTAAAGTTTCCTTATATATCATCATCCCTACCAGCGTTGCCACCACCGGTTCTATAGAAGCAAGTACTGCTGCTGTCCCATTTTCCATTCCGTTTAATCCCTTTGTGTAAGAAAGATACGGAAGCAACGTAACCAGCAATACCAGCAATATCGTCTTTGTTAAAAGCACTCCATCTCCACTGACAACCGCAATCACCTTTCCGGCGTCTACAAAAAAGAAAGTAACCACACTACTGCATACAAACGTATAAAAAGAAATTGTCGCAGAACTATAATTTTTCTCAAGAGCATATCTTCCAAATATACTATACAGTGCATAGCCGAATCCGGCTCCCAGTCCATACAGTATCCCCTCCGCCGAAAGTGTCCCTGCACCTCCTACAATTCCCGAAACAAAAGTGCATCCTAAAAATGCCAATAACAACGCAAGCAGCTTTTTTCTGGAAAGGGTCTCTTTAAATAAGAAAGCACTCATTAACATTACAAAAGCAGGGGCTGTATAAAGAAGTACTGCCGCCACGGAAAGTGAAGTCAGTGTCATTGTTTTAAAATAGCAATAATTAAAAAAAGCTACACTAAGTCCACCGGTACCGATAAAGCACCAAATGTCTTTTATTCTTATTTTAAATGCTTTTTTATTCCATGCAAAAAGCCCTGCCAACATAACCGCTAAAGTAACCACACTTCTGATAAATGTGATTTCCATAGAATCAAGACTCTCTTCATTTAGTGTTCGTACAAGAATCCCCATAAATCCCCAAAGGCATCCTGCAATCAGTACATAAAGTGCAGAAAGATTCAGACCATGACGGCCTGAATCTTTAATCTCATTCTTTATCTGCATAGTAAATCCATTTCTCTTATTCTTCATCAAAATTAATTCTTCTTTGGCTCACGTCTTCAAATTCCTCAACCATTTCAGATGTGGGTGCCGGAGTCACAAGACTAATCACTACAATTGCTACAAGGCTGATTGCAAATCCAATTGCCAAAGAGTAAAGACCTGTAACACTTCCAAGTGTCTGTCCGCCCATTAAAGGAATATAGTCCCAAACAATAACGGTAAGTGCACCGGAAGCAATACCTGCTACTGCCCCCTGGAAATTGGTTCGTTTCCAGTATAAGGATAAAAGCACGGTGGGTCCGAATGCTGCACCAAGTCCTGCCCATGCATTGGATACAAGTCCCATAATGGAGCTGTTAGGATTTAATGCGATTAAATATGCAAGCACCGCGATTACAAGCACTGTAATTTTACTAATCTTAAATATAGTTTCTTCCTTCGCATCTTTCTTAACAATGCCCTTAACAATATCTTCCGCTACACTGGATGCACTAACTAAAAGCTGTGAATCAGCTGTAGACATAATTGCTGCCAAAATACCGCAGAGGAATAAACCACCGATAATCGGAACGGATGCATCATTCATAAATAATTTCAAAATCATATGAATAAATACATTTTCTTCTTCTCCGCCGGAAAGAAGTTCCGGATAAAGATACGCTCTTCCGATTACACCGATCACACAAGCGGCAACCAAAGATAAGAATACCCAAATGATTGCTACACTCTTTGACTTATTTAATTCCTTTTCATTCTTCACTGCCATGAAACGAACTAAGATATGAGGCATACCACAATATCCAAGTCCCCATGCCAGTCCGGAAATAATATCTACTGCGCGGTAAGGTTCTCCACCGTTAGAGAACAAGCTGAGGAATGATGCGGAACCACCTGCTACACCACTTGCATCAAGCTGTGCCATAATACCGTCTGCTCCCCCGATAATACTGAATGCCATAATCGGCACCACAAGGAGTGCCACAAGCATCAACATTCCCTGTACAAAGTCAGTGGTACAAACTGCCAGGAAACCACCCATAAATGTATATGCAAGAATTACTACCGCTCCAATAGTAAGAGCAATTCTGTAATCAACACCAAACACGGAGTTGAAGAGTTTTCCGCCTGCTGCCAACGCAGACGCTGTATATACTAAGAAAAATACCACAATTGTCACAGAAGAAATGAAAAGAAGCACTTTCTTCTTATCATGGAATCTGTTTTCAAAATAGGTAGGCAGTGTCAATGCATTATTCGCTCTGATGGTATAACGGCGAAGTCTTCCGGAAATAAAAATCCAGTTCAACACCGTACCAATAAACAAACCAATTGCAATCCATGCCTGACCGGTTCCCAGCGCATAAATGGAACCGGGAAGTCCCATCAGAAGCCATCCACTCATATCAGACGCCTGTGCTGACAAAGCTGCTACAAAACCGCCAAGCTTTCTTCCGCCCAAAAAATAGTCTGCCGTGCTGCTGTTTTTCTTTGCACAAAGTGCACCGATTACTACCATAAGTAACAGGTATAGCACAAATGCCAGAATAATCCATCCTAAATTGTTACCAGTCATTTCGTTTCCCTCATCTTTCCAAAGGACCTTCGTCCTTCCTAAAATTTCATAATTATTTGTCGAAAAATGTCTCTTCTATAAATATATATGACTCTCTAACTTCCGTCAATAAAAATATTTTATTATGATACAGTGTTGCAGTGGCAAATCTTTTTCATGGTTTCATTTGACACTTGTTAATAAGGAACGTATAATTTACCATGAATCTAATATTACAACGGAGGAATCATTATGCCTAAAGTAACACCTTTTAAAAGTGTCCGTCCTGCGCCTTCATTGGTAAGCCGCATCGCTGCACTTCCCTATGATGTTTATAACCGCAAGGAAGCACTTGAAATTGTTAAAAAAGAACCTTTATCTTTCCTTGCAATCGACAGAGCGGAAACCCAGTTTTCTGATGATGTAAGTACCTATGATGACCGCGTTTATGCCAAGGCAAAAGAAATGCTGGATGAAGCCATTGCAAAGGGAAACTATGTAATAGAAGAAACACCTTGTTACTACATATATGAATTGATTATGGACGGACGTTCCCAGACAGGTATTGTTGCCTGCTCTGATATTGACGATTATCAGAACCAGATTATCAAAAAGCATGAAAATACCAGAGAAGAAAAGGAAATCGACCGCATCCGACACGTGGATACCACAAATGCACATACCGGTCCGATTTTTCTTGCTTACCGTTCTGTGGCTGCGATTAATGATATCGTTACCGCAGAAAAAGCCAAAACACCTCTCTATGATTTTACTTCCGATGACGGCATTACTCACAGAGCATGGTGCATCTCTGAAGCGGAAACAATTAAAAAACTTGCCACTTTATTTGCAGAAGTTCCCTGCACTTACATTGCAGACGGCCATCACAGATGTGCTTCTGCCGTAAAAGTAGGTTTAAAACGCCGCGAGCAAAACCCGAATTACACAGGTGATGAAGAGTACAACCGTTTTCTTTCCGTACTCTTCCCCGATGACCAGCTTGCCATTCTTCCTTATAACAGAGTGGTAAAAGATTTAAAGGGTGCTTCCAAAGAAGAATTCCTTGCTTTAGTTGAAAAAGCAGGTTTTCAGATTACGGCAGAAAGTTCTCCCGTATCTCCTACTGAAAAAGGAACCTTCGGTATGTATCTTGATGGACAATGGTATTTACTTACCGCAAATGATTCCCTTAAATCCGATGACCCTGTAGAAGGCCTTGATGTATCTGTCCTTCAGAATCATCTGTTAAAACCTATCCTCGGAATTGAGGATCCCAGAACCGATAACCGCATTGATTTCGTAGGAGGTATCCGCGGACTAGCTGAATTAGAAAAGAGAGTTTCCGAAGATATGACTGTGGCATTTTCCATGTATCCCACTTCCATCGGTGAGCTCCTTCAGGTAGCTGATGCAGGACTTTTGATGCCCCCTAAGTCTACTTGGTTTGAACCCAAACTTAGAAGCGGACTTTTTATTCATTCTCTTGCCTAAAAGTACTTGCCAACATATAAGAAAAGGGCGTGGAACCGTATGATTCGGTTCCACGCCTTATTATTCTCTGTCATTTGTTATGCCTTAAATAATGTTCCGATTTCTTCGCCATTCATAATCTTGTTGATATTATGTACGTCATCGCCGTTGGCAATCACCATGTCAACTCCCGCTTCATTTGCAATCTTTGCCGCAGCAATCTTTGTGGTCATACCACCGGTTCCCAGGGAAGTTTCTGCTCCCTTTGCCATAGCCTCAAGCTCCCCATCAATGTTTTCCACATAATTAATAAACTTTGCATCCGGATTCTTATGCGGATCATCCGTATAAAGTCCGTCAATGTCAGAAAGCAAGATCAGCAAGTCTGCTTTTACAAGCTCTGCAACGTTTGCGGAGAGTGTATCATTGTCTCCAAAAACATCCTCCTGAATCTGATCCGTGGAAATCGGGTCATTTTCGTTTACAATGGGAATCACACCCATGGAAAGCAACTCCTCAAAAGTGTTTTCCGCATTTTCTTTACTGATATCATTCAGCATGATTCTCTTGGTAATCAAAATCTGTGCAATGTTCTGATTATATTCTGCAAAAAGCTTCTGATAAATCATCATGAGCCTCGCCTGTCCTACTGCTGCACATGCCTGCTTTACAGAAAGTGTCTTCGGCTTTTCTTTGATACCAAGGGCTTTCCTTCCCGCACCGATTGCACCTGATGATACTACCACTACCTCTTTATTCTGATTCCGCAAATTGGTAAGCACACGCACAAACTTCTCCAAAGTATCCAGGTTTAAATTGCCTGTACTCATGTGTGTGATTGTTGACGTACCAATCTTTACAACAATACGTTTTTTATCTTTTAAAAAATCTCTGTTCATTTACCGTTCCCTTTTCTCAAATTCATATGCACTTTTATGATACTATCAGACTTCTTCCAAAAAAGCAAGTTTTACGGCATCGACATAAACTGTACAAAATACTTTTCAAAATCCGTTTCCTTTGCAAGCTCCACATGCTCTATTTCCAAAGCACTTTGTTCCATTTCCTTTATGGCATCTTCCGACAAAAGCGCCATTGCTCCTCCCAGTGCAGCACAGTTTCCGATTGGCATAACCATATCTTTATTTACGCCCGGTAAAAGTCCGATGGCAATCGCACTCTCTGTTTTTATATAGTTACCGAAAGCTCCTGCCAGGTAAATCCCCGAAAGGTCTCCCACATTTAAATCCGCCTTATCCAAAAGTATCTGTATCGCAGCCGCAATCGCTCCTTTGGCAAGCTGTAATTGTCTGATATCCCCGGCCGTCAAATATACCGGATATTCCTCATCTGTCAAAAGAAACTTTCTTTCGCCTCCGATTTCTATAATCCTTCGACAGATACGCTCCCTTGCTCCTGCCTTTCTTGCTTCATCCCGGCTTTTCAAATAACCGTCCTTGTCGATTACCTGCAACTTATAAAGAAGTGCCAATGCATCTACCAATCCGGAACCGCAAATCCCTTGAGGCTTTATTTCCCCGATTGCCCTGCACAATATATCTTCCTGCGGAAAACTGCCAATCATTTTCACTTCCTCTATAGCACCCTCTGTGCCGCACATTCCCTGTGTTACCGCTGCACCTTCCAATGCCGGTCCTGCCGCCGTGGAACAGGCATAAATCTTATTTTCTCCTATCAGTATAATCTCACCGTTGGTACCTATATCCACTGCCAATATATTTTTTCTATGATCCATTTCTTTTACATAATGGTAGACAGAAAGTGCATCTGCCCCCACATAACCATCAATTGCACAAAGAGTGACAATATCTGTTTCTCTCAAATGTACAAATCCAAGTTCACTCCCTCTGCATCTTACACTTTGGAAATAAGGAAGTTTAAAAGGTGCCTTACCAAGGCTTTCCACAGATATACCTGCCACGATACTGCACATAGCGGTATTTCCTACCACAACAACTTTTCTTATATTGCACCCCGGAAGTCCTTCTTCTGTTTGCAATACAGAAGAATCTAAATTCCCTGCCAAATAATCAAGTGTTTCCACAATCATTTTTTGCAATTCCTGCAGTCGCTTTTCCTCACACGTTCCCTTTTCATCCAGACAATATGTGATACGGCTAACCACATCGCTTCCATACTTTCTCTGTGGATTTGCCATACTCTCTGCACATATGCATTCCCCGGTTTGCATATTCCAAAGATAGCCGGCCACAGTAGTTGTTCCCACGTCAAAAACAAGGCCATAATCTCCTTTCCCGCCATTTGCAAGCCCGGACATTGATCCTATCGTTTTCGTTTTATTTGTATGTAATTTTTCTTTCATATTCCACCGGCATCCGTCACAAGAAGGTTTTTTACAGCCGGCACATATCTTTTTCTTCATACAAACATCCATGCCTTTCTTTGCACTACTTACTTAGCATACCACAATTCTCTTGCTTTTTTAACAGATTTTCTCTATTATTAATGGATAGATAACGACTTATTACACTTTTACATAGAAAATACGGAAAGGACCATCATTATGTGGATTGCTGACAACTGGAAAGACTATGAAGTAATTGATACATCCTGCGGAGAAAAATTAGAACGCTGGGGCGAATATTTATTGGTACGTCCCGACCCTCAGGTTATTTGGAATACAAACAAGACACAGCCCGGCTGGAAGAAAATGAACGGACACTATCACCGTAGTGCTAAAGGTGGCGGCGAATGGGAGTTTTTTGACCTTCCCGAAGAATGGAGCATCCACTATCGTGATTTGACTTTCAACTTAAAACCGTTCAGTTTTAAGCATACAGGTCTTTTTCCGGAGCAAGCCACCAACTGGGACTGGTTCTCTGATATTATCAAAAAAGCGAACCGGCCTGTGAAGGTTCTAAATTTATTTGCCTATACCGGCGGTGCCACTTTATCCGCAGCCAAGGCAGGAGCTGCCGTTACCCATGTAGATGCTTCCAAGGGTATGGTTACCTGGGCAAAAGAAAATGCTGTTTCATCAGGACTTGGCGACGCACCCATCCGCTGGCTTGTGGATGACTGTGTAAAATTTGTAGAAAGAGAAATCCGCCGTGGCAATACCTACGACGGAATTATTATGGATCCACCTTCCTACGGAAGAGGGCCCAAGGGTGAAATCTGGAAAATTGAAGAAAGCATCTATCCTTTTATTGAACTTACTACCAAGCTTCTTTCTAAGGATGCCTTGTTCTTCTTAATTAATTCTTATACTACAGGCTTACAACCTGCTGTACTTTCTTACATGATTAACACTACCGTGGTAAAAAAACTCGGCGGTAAAGTAGCGGCTTCCGAAATCGGTCTTCCCGTTTCTTCAAACGGATTAGTCCTTCCTTGCGGAGCTTCCGGACGGTGGACTGCATCATAGACGCATATTCCGGAGTGATGTTATCACCCTTGTGATAAATTCCTGATAACCCGGAAGATAGTTTGCCAGCAAATTATCCCGGGCATACACATAAGGTACCCTGTCAGGGAAATACAAGACCATTCTTATTACATAAAACAAAAGGATTCCACTCACCAAAATCACAAAGAGCGAAGAAAAAGCAACCACTTTTGTTCCTTTCAGATATCTAAAAAAAGCACAGTAGGAGACAAACGCTACCACAGCAAAAGCCATGGGCTGAATATAAACAGCCCTCTCAAATTCCCCTCGAAGCATAAAAAGAAATGCTCTTGTAAGACCACACCCTGCACAGGGAAGTCCCGTTATCTGAATCATGGGACAAAAAGCCGCTCTAAACAGATGCACAATTCCATAATAAACTGCAAAAACAATCAGGGCCGGTCCATATTGCTTTACATCCGCCCAAAAACGTTTACCACTTTCTTTTATCCTTTTCATGTTCAAACATTTCCAGCAGTTTCTCCACATCATCTACTCTTCCCAAAATCATGAGATGCTCTTCTTCTCTAAAAACGTGGTCTGCCATGGGCATCAACTGCGTGTTTTCTCCTATTTTATATCCCAAAATACTTACACGGTACTTCGCACGGAAGTTTACTTCTTTGATGGATTTACCAATCCATTCTCTATGCACAGGAATTTCAAACACAGAGAAATCTTCACTAAACTCAATGTAATCATATACATGGCTTGCACTAAAACGTACTGCCGTCTTTTCAGCAATATCCCTATCCGGATACACCACTTCGTCTGCTCCGTTTCGAAGCAAAAATTTTGCCTGAATATCCCTTGTTGCTTTACTCACTACATACTTCGCACCATTTTCTTTTAATAAAGACGTAATCTCCAAGCTGCTTTGGAAATTTGTTCCGATACAAACAAAGCATACATCAAAATTCGCCACACCAAGACTTTTTAAGACTTCTTCATTGGTGCAGTCACCGATTTTCGCACTGGTTACAATGGGCATTACCGCTTCTACATTCTCTTCCACCACATCAATAACCATAATTTCATTCTTCATCTCAGCCATCTTTTTGCACAAGTGCTGACCGAATCTACCGAGCCCTATAATTAATACTGATTTCATAAATTCCCCTTTCTTATCCTATCATAATCTTTTCTGTGGGCAATTGGACAGGTGCTACCTTCTTACGTTCGGTAAAGGAAAGCGCAAATGACATACTTCCGATTCGCCCACAATACATAAGCAATATAATTACGATTCTCGACCCAACACTCAACTCTCTGGTAAGTCCTGTAGACATTCCCACTGTACCGATTGCCGAGAAAATTTCAAACATTACATCAATTACTGATAATTCCGGTTGTATAAAACAAATCAATATCCATGATGTGACAGCAAGCAACATACTAATTACAACCACATTACTTGCCTTACGAATCACGTCATCATCCAATCTCCGATTGAAAATATTTACCCCTTTACTGGCTCTTAAGTTGGACCACACATAAGAAAGTAACACTAACGCCGTCACGGTCTTGATTCCACCGGCCGTAGAACCGGGACTTCCACCTACGAACATAAAGACTATCGTCAGTAGTTTGGATGCATTCGTAAGTCCTGCCGTATCAATCGTATTAAAACCGGCTGTTCTGGCCGTAACAGAACTGAACATTGCTGCCAAAATCTTATCCGCCGTATTCATTTCCTTTAAAAGATTGTCGTTTTCAAAAATTAAAAACAATACCGTTCCGCCAATTACTAATAGGAACGTCATATATAATGTCATCTTTGTATGCAATGCATATTTCTTGACGTGGAACTTTTTCGCCTTCAAATCATCCCATACAAAAAAACCGATACCACCTAAAATAATGAGCATCATAAGTACCACATTTATCATGATATTATCACAAAAGGGAACAAACGAACTATACTCTCCATAGTGTGGTCCTAATAAATCGATTCCCGCATTACAAAAAGCCGAGATGGAATGAAAGATTCCATACCAAATTCCTCTGCCCCAGCCAAAAACCGGAACAAAACAAATAGCAAGAAGTGCGGCACCGGTCACTTCAATAATTAATGTACCTTTCAGTGCATATCGGACCAATCTTACTATTCCGCCCATATTCATGCCGTTCATACTTTCCTGCAGAAGTCCTCTGGTACGAAGGGTAATCTTTTTCTTTAATGCCATGGCAAGCATAACTCCCATGGTTACAAATCCCAAACCGCCAATTTGTATCATCAGCAAAATAACTACATGACCAAAGCTTGTCCAATGACTGCCGGTATCTGCCACTACAAGCCCTGTCACACAAGTGGAGGTGGTTGCTGTAAAAAGAGCTGTTAAAAAATCAGTCTTCTCACCTGCCCGGGTTGAAATGGGTAGCATTAAAAGCGATGTGCCGGCTAGGATAACCACCAAGTAACCCAGCGCAATAATTCTTACATATGTTAATCTATCTTCTACCTTACGCCAAAATTTCATTTGGTACCTCACTCATACATTTGCTTTTCATTTTATAATAAAATCGACATAAAATCTACCTATTCTCTACTAAAAAAAGAAAAAAGAAATCAAAAGAATTGGTGGAAATTTTCAAAGAAATGTGTATAATCAATAATAGTACATTGGTAAAGGAGTAAAATTTATGTCTAAAATAATTTTAACCGGTGACAGACCTACAGGCCGACTTCATGTTGGACACTATGTTGGTTCCTTAAGAAGAAGAGTAGAACTTCAAAATTCCGGTATGTTTGATAAAATTTTTATTATGATTGCGGATGCACAGGCACTTACCGACAATGCGGAAAATCCTGAAAAGGTGCGTCAGAATATTGTGGAGGTTGCTCTGGATTACTTATCCTGCGGACTTGATCCTGAAAAGTCCACATTGTTTATCCAGTCCCAGATTCCCGAACTTTGTGAATTATCATTCTACTACATGAATCTGGTTACAGTTTCCAGATTACAGAGAAATCCTACTGTAAAATCCGAAATTCAAATGCGTAATTTCGAGGCAAGTATTCCGGTTGGTTTCTTTACATATCCCATCAGCCAGGCTGCTGATATTACTGCTTTTAAGGCAACCACTGTTCCTGTTGGTGAAGACCAGCTTCCCATGATTGAACAGACAAAGGAAATTGTCCGTAAGTTTAACTCCGTATATGGTGATACTCTGGTAGAACCCGAGGTACTCTTACCTGATAATAAAGCCTGCCTTCGCCTCCCCGGTATTGACGGAAAGGCAAAAATGAGTAAGTCCTTAAACAACTGTATTTACTTATCTGACACAGAAGAAGATGTCCGCAAGAAAGTAATGTCCATGTTTACAGACCCCAATCACTTACAGGTATCCGATCCCGGTAAGGTAGAAGGAAATCCTGTTTTTATTTATCTGGATGCATTCTGTAAGGATGGCATGTTTGCAGAGTACCTTCCTGAATATGCAAACCTTGATGAATTAAAAGCACATTATACTAGGGGCGGTTTGGGCGACGTTAAAGTAAAAAAATTCTTAAACAATGTATTGCAGGAAGAACTTGCTCCCATCCGTACCAAGAGAAAAGAATGGGAAAAACAGATTCCTGAAGTATATGAAATCCTTCGCAAGGGAAGCATTGCTGCAAGAGAAGTTGCATCCGCTACACTGGATGATGTTAAGAAATCCATGAAAATCAACTACTTTGATGACAATGCATTGATTACCGAACAGTCAAAAAAATATGCAGAATAATACATACAAAACGGTCACTTCCTATAAGGAGTGACCGTTTTTATCATTTTAACATTCTGATTACAAACAATGTGCTAATATAAGGATTTCCCTGTTTACCAAGGAACAATGCACCACCGTGTAATTCTACAATTTTAGCAGCAACTGCAAGTCCAAGACCTGAACTTTGCCTGTTTCCCCTGGACGAATCCCCCATGGTAAAAGGATCAAATAAACTTTCTTTAATTTCATCCGGAATGCCAAGCCCATTGTCTCCGATTTCAATTTGAATACTTCTCTCCGTTTGCTGCATCGCTGCATATATGACAGTCCCTTTTGGATTGTGTTTTAAGGCATTTGATAAAATGTTGTCAAAAACCCTGCCAAACTGTAACTCATCAAACTCAAACTCTATGACTTCTTCCGGTATTTCTGCCTCCAGTCCAAAACCTGCGAACTCAATTTCATCATACTTATTTGCCAGATATTCCCTTAAAAATTCTGCCAAATCTTTCTTTTCTTTTACCAACCGGAATTCCGGATGTTCCAACTTACTATAATCGTAAAAAGTATTAATCAGTTCCGTAAGATTTTCTGTCTTTTGTAATATTGTATTTAAATATTGTACTTGCGTTTCCTTCGTCACAAGGCCGTCAGCTACTGCTTTTGCATAGCCTTGTATAACAGTAATCGGTGTTTTTAAGTCATGGGAAATGTCTGCTAACATCCTTTGCTTTTCTATGATCAAATGTTCCTTAGAT
This sequence comes from Lachnospiraceae bacterium, assembly GCA_017938315.1. Classification (GTDB taxonomy): domain Bacteria; phylum Bacillota; class Clostridia; order Lachnospirales; family Lachnospiraceae; genus Suilimivivens. Next base: position 19,229 of record JAGBBV010000026.1, on the reverse strand, counting down.
TCTTCGCTTTCTTTTAACAGCCTGGACATCTGATTAAAGCTGGAAAATATGGTTTCATATTCCTTGGGTCCGCGATAGGTTATTTCACCGTCCCTTTCACCCTTCGCAAATGCTAAAATCCCTTTATTGAGCAAATCCAGCGGATCCTTTACTTTTCTGTGCACATAAAATGCAAATAACACCGTGATAATCACATAAGTAATCACGTAAATTACAACGAAAGTATTCCACACTGCTAATAGCTGCTTATACCGCTGACCGTCCATCCTCTTTACATGCATAATCAGGGTATACTCTTTTCCATCATTTCCGGTATACTCATATTTACAAATATCATAACCGGCCTTACCTTTTCCCGTCAGATAATCAAGTTCTCTCTTTGTATAGTGAGTGCTTAAGGAAGAATCATTGGAAGATATCATTTGATAATTGCTGTTTAAAATCATAAATGATTCGTTCTTTTCATAGCCGGTATCCCACTCATAATATTTTCCAGTTACCAAAATGACCTCTTGCCCTGACTCTGTAATATACGTCGAGGCCTTATAAGAAAGCGGACTGTTGTAGAGCGGAATATATGCTATCTCCTGCGGCGAATACTCGCCCTCTTCCTCCGTCGCAAAAATCACTACACCGTTCTCATCAAGAACTTCAAATTCTCCGGATGTTCCAAGCAGCTTTTTCATGCTTAACCGTTCATAATCCCCGTTTTTCAGCAGTTCTTCACCGCCAATTGGTTCTTCTTTCCTGGGCGGCTGAATAATTCTGTTTTCTACCCATGCTTCTGCAAAGTAAAGCAGAAACATTAATGTTGCCATGACAAACGTAAAAATAATGTAGTTTTTAATCAGAAGTGTATATAAGCTTTTTTCTTTTGTCTTATATTTTTTCAATTTTGTATCCTATTCCTCTGACATTTTTAATATATTTGGGGGTTCTGGGATTATCCTCTATTTTATCACGGAGATTAGAAATATGTACCATGAGTGTATTATCGTCATTCACATAACATTCTCCGCTTACTTCCTGATAGATCTGCTTTTTGGTGTATACCTTTCCCGGTGTTTTCATAAAAAGTGCAAGCATCTTATACTCTGTAGGCGTAATGGCAACCACCTCGCCTGCTTTTGTAAGGGTTACGGCATCTTCGTCCAACACAAGTTCCCCTACCTGCCACTTTCTATTTGAAATGTCTGCTTCTGTCTGTGCATTTCCCATACTATAATATCTTCTGATATTTGATTTTACACGGGCTACCAGTTCAAGCGGATTAAAAGGCTTGGTCAGATAATCATCTGCCCCTAAATCAAGTCCCAATATCTTGTCGCTATCCATATTCTTGGCAGAAAGAATCAAAATAGGAACATTGCTGTTTTCCCTTGTTTTCTTTACCAAATCATAGCCATTCATTTTGGGAAGCATAATATCTACCACCGCAAGATGAATGTCCTCTTTCTGTAAAATCTCATATCCCGAAAGTCCATCCTGTGCTGTTATAATTTCATATCCCTCATTACCCAAATATAAGCGTATTACCTCCGCAATATCTTTATCATCTTCTACTACCAGTATTTTATATTTCATCATCTGTCTCCCCTATCTGCATAGATAAACTTCTCATGCAGTATCTATTTTACTCTGACCACATCTGAAAGTCCAGTATTTGTAACACATCTATTGACGAAACACCGGGAAATGCGGTATTCTGATAATACTCACCTCTTTTAAGGAGGAAAACAAACCGGAAAGGAAATTTTACGATTATGAAAGCAAACAGAATCACAAAAGCACTGTTTTCAGTAGGGCTTACTTTTTCTTTATGCGTCGGAACTGTTTTCTTTTGTCCCGGCATAACCGCATATGCTACAGAAGCTCCTGCTCCTGCCCCTGCTCCGGCTGAGGAGCAAGTCCGCAGCGTATATACAAACGAACTGATTCCCGCATCCCAGGCAGGTCAACGCCCCATCGCTGTTATGATGCCCACGGACAAGTCCGCACAGCCTTCCTATGGTATCGGAAATGCGAAAATCCTTTATGAAATCATGGAAGAAGGAAATATCTCAAGGCAGCTTGCTGTCATTGACAATTGGCAGGGTCTTGAAAGAATCGGTAATATCAGAAGTTGTCGTGATTACTATATAACCATTGCAACCGAATGGGATCCTATTTTGATTCATTTCGGTGGTGTTTACTATATGCAAAACCGGATTACCGCGCCGGATATTAACAATCTTTCCGGCACCTACGAATATGGTACCGGCGGTGACCGTCCCGGAAGCGGACAATTTTTCCGCACCACTGATAGAAAGGCACCTCACAATGCTTACATCAGTGCAACAGGCATCATCAAAGCTTGCCAAAAGCTTGGGTATTCCTTAGGCGTAAGACCTGAATATTACAATGCTTCCCATTTCACCTTTGCAAATGGAGTAAATACCTTAGAACAATATCCCGGTGCAATTCCCGGTAATGTGATAGATTTATCACAGATTTTCAGTTATACCAAGAGTTTCTTTACATACAATGCCGAAACCGGACTTTATTACAAAAACATTCATGGAAAAGCACAGACAGATGGTATGACCGGTGAACAGCTCACATTTTCAAATGTGATTATCCAAAACACCAACTGGTCTAAGCGGGATGCAAAAGGATATCTTGCCTTCCAAACCATAGATTCCACGCAGGATGGATATTATTTCACAAAAGGCCGTGGCATTCACATTACATGGAAAAAGACAAGTGATTATGCTCCTACCAAGTATTATGATGATAACGGAAATGAAATCCAAATCAATGAAGGAAAAACCTATATTGCTATTGCACAGGTAGGAAAGAATGTACTTTATTCCTAAAATATGTTCTGTATATGAAAAAGCGTCTGCACTGGTTTGCAGACGCTTTCCTTTTTCTATTTCGTTTAATACTCTGATTCCATTTTTTTCACAGTGTCGTATAACATTTGATTCACTGGCACATCCATTCCGTATTTCTTTGCTTTTTCAATTACCGTTCCCGCAAAGAAATCCACTTCGGAATACCGCTTTGCAAGTCCGTCCTGACGCATGGAAGGCATGCCATCCGGATTTAAGCTGTCTACCAACGCCACATATGCTTCTAAATCTTCCTTTGTCACGCCTGTACCGGCAAGCTCAGATAATTTCTGCACCTCATTCATAGCCGCAAGCATCATATCACGTTCTTTGCCGGGCCTCTGAATGGTTTCATATGTTCCCTCAGAAATCATTACCACCTGATTGACACCTACATTGAGCATCCATTTGCCCCAAAGTCTGTGAAGAATATCCGACTCTACCACATAAGGGATTCCGGCTTTTTTTAGCATTTCTGCCGCTCGTTCTACATAACATACTCTTTCTTTATAAGGAGTTCCTATGCGAAGTTCACCCTCGTGTGCATAGGTTAACTTATTTCCCAGTTTTACTGCATCCATTCCCTGGGCGATGCAATGAACCACATGTCCTTTATCATAATATGACTCCAGCATTTCTTCACTGCTGATTCCGTTTAGCACAGACAAGATAATGGTATCTTTCCCCACCGCGTCTTTGGCAAATTCCATGGCATCTTTTAAAGTAGTTCCCTTTACTGCAAAAATAAGAAGGTCTGCTACCTCTGCCCGGGAGGTCATCTGAAAATCACATGCTTTTCCATTACAATAGACATTTTCCTTTTGGTATTTATTTATTCTCTCCTCATCTGCCAGAAAAGTAACTGCTTCTTTGCCAAGGTTTTCTACAATCCGGTCTCCATATAAAATACCTAGGGCGCCCATTCCTACAATTGTAATTTTCATTTTATTTTCCTCCCGCTAATTCCATAAAATATTTTCCATAAGGTTGATTGATTGCATAAGTCGGATTTGCGCAATATTGTTTCATTAGCAACTCCCATTCATCAGCTTTTTGCTCATACTCCCTGCCCATGCCACTTTCTTTGGCTGCCGCATAAATCCTATATTGCATGGCACATTCATGCATAATCATACGTTCCCAATAACATTCGAACTCTTCCTCATAGTCCTTATCGCTTTCCATGTAAACAGGAAGCCACGCGTAATCATTGTCTTCTGCCGCACGTTCTATAAAGCCAAGTCTGGATATCAGTTGGGCGTCCTGTACATCTTCCACCACTGTTCCCATAAAACTGATGGTTGCAAAAAAAGTAAGTACGGTAATACCCAGCCCTATATAAAAAAGCACACTCTTGCAGACCAGCTTACGTGCATAATCCCAATGCGTATATACTGAATTATAAAAGGCAACGGCACCTGCCAGTATCAAAAGAAATCCTATCACTTTTCGTTCTCCTTCATCTTTTTCTTTACAGCCCCGATTGCCGTTTCCCGTCTGATATCATCACTATACAGGTACCCATACTCTCCCTCTTCATCCGGCTCTAAAAAAGCACTTTCCTCTTCCGTCAGGCCTAAAACTCCTTCGAAAAAAGCTTTGGTGTACAGATAAATTTCTTCCTGATATTCTTGCTCCTGGCTTTCTTCCAATGCCCTGCGTGCACTATCTATCAGGGATTCCACTTCATAGTCATCTGCCATTTCTCCATTATCGATATGTTCCATAAACTCTATAACGTTTTTATAATATCTATCAAAATAATAATCATTTACGCCTTGAAAATCTGAAAAATATAGTTCTGCATAGCTCCCTTTTTCCGGCTTTCTGTTTGGCTCTCTTTCTATTAATAAAAAAGCAATAAAAGTAAGCGTCAACATTACTATATTAATGATTAAAAGAATGCCTATCATTCTTGAAAGCAGACGCTGGACAAGCTCCGGCTTCTTTTGTCTGATCAAAAATGGTTTCAGCAGTTTATTTCTCTCAATTTTTTTCTGTACTTCCTCTTGGAATGCAATTCCTTCCGGGTTTTCCCTGCCGCAAAAAGGACATGCAACGCTTTGGGAGGAAACTTCGCCTCCGCAATACGGACATTTCATCTATCCATTCCTCTCTATTTCTCTTTACTCCAAAAATAATCTTCCAGCTTTTGAAGCAGTACTTCTCTTTGGCTGCTTTCACTTCCCAGTTTGATTTCCCTCATTTCCTCTTTTGAAAAATCAAATTCCTCTAACAGTCCCAATCCCTGTTCGCAAATGCTCGCCAAAGCTGCTTCGTTTCCCCTAAATACATCATCCCTGCACTCATCCTCATAATAGGAAAGGAGTATCTCTGCTCCTCTTAAAATCCTGCTGATGTCATATTCTATATACAGTTCCCATTCTTCACGGCTTTTGTAAATGTCATCCTCTAAGGTAACGATACCGGCAATGCTTTCTTCTATATTCAAGCATTGTGTATATGCATCCTGCACCTGCCAGTAAGTCTCATATCCATAGCTGTAAAGTTCTTCTTTTGACATATATTCCTTTATGCCTTCATAATCCTCTCCTGTCAGCATCTCTTCCAGTTTTTGCTTATGGCTCTGCATTTTTGCATACTTATGGTTGCTGCCGATCTTGGTCGCCAATATGCTAATCATAGTTACGGTAAAGCCTACTGCTACTAAGATTCCCATTCCCACAAATATGTATCTCGTCCACTTATTTACTGTCTTTTGAGGATACTGTTTCGCCTGATCTTTTATCTTTTCTGCTTCTATATCATAGCTATTCAAAATTGCTTTTTTCTGTCTTGCTGCCACCTTTTTGTTTTCGGTATGGCAATAAGGACAATGCAATGCCTCATCGGAATATTCACCGCCGCAGTTTTTACAAATCATAATTTTTCTCCCTATTTACACATATTTTCAACATTTTCATTTTATCATTCTATAAACATACGGGCAACATGAAAGTTGTTGTCACCTTTTTTCTCACCTCCTTATAAAATGTATAAATAGACAGCTAATAATTGTTACACAATTCCTAAAAATAAGTTGCTATTATCACTCTTTTCATGTAATATATTGGTATAGGAAATTTGTACTATTAATAATTTGAGGGTTACATCACAGACGTGAAAAGGAGAGGGAATATGGGTACCTACGATAATGTAAATGATTTAAAGAGAGCATTTGCTAAAGAAATCAAAAAAGAAGAAGAAATTGCAATTGAAAACGAGCAGTCTCTTTTAAAGGCTATTACGATTTATATTTGTCGCCAAAAAGGCGTTTCACCACTTCAAGGATATAACCCTGATGAAGTTATTGCGTTCTTGGATAAACCCATTGCCGAAATTAAAGAATGTATCGGCGGTGATTTGGCTGCTTTGCCGGATGATAAGTTTGAAAATCTACGTTATACCCTGTCTAAAAAGGTCAAAAAGATAAGCAAAATGACTATATGGTGAAATAAGTATGAATACTCCCAAAGAAGACTTCAGGAAAAAATATAAACAGGAATTAGTTATCCAAGAAGTCAATTCTAACAAGCATACTTTGAAAGGATTTCTTTGGATTCTAATTGCACTCGCCCTTGTCTGGTTACTTAACATGGCCGGATTATTTGAAGTGGATAAAAAGCTGGTTACCATTGCCCTTTTATCTACTTTTTTATTGTTTATTCCACCGCTATACATTTACATCAAAGGTGATTTGGCAAAACCGGAAATCAAATATTTCTTTCTGTTTCTCATTTGTGTTGTTTCCGGCATTATTGTTGCCATTTTATCTTTTCATGCAGTTATGCTTTATGTCATTCCCTTATTATTTGCCATCCAATACCGTCGGAAGAAAACCATTTGGTTTACCTATATTGTCAATATTTTCACTATGCTTATCAGTACCGTACTGGGTTTTTATTTTGGATTATGTGATTTAAACATATTACTTCAAAGTCAGCATGTTAGGAGCTATTACCTTTCTTCTGCCAGCGGCTTAGCCCTTTCGCTCCCTTTCAACGAACATCCCCTGTTCGTCATAACGGTATTTGCCGTTTTGCCCCGCTCAATTATTCTCTTTGTATTCGCTATTATGATGCAATACACGGTTACCAGCCATAATAAAGATGCTTATCGGATTGCACAGCTTACCTATTTCAAGGAAACTGATACCAAAACCGGCGTCTTTAATAAGAATAAATATGAAGAAATGGTAACCACATATTATCCGAGAGTTGACCGCATTGCCGTCATCTTCTGGGATCTGAACAACCTGAAATATATCAATGATAAATACGGTCATCTCATGGGAGATAAAATGATTGAGAAGTTATCCTCCATCTTGCGCGAATATTCCACGGATTACTGCCGTATCTACCGCGTCGGCGGGGATGAGTTTGTCATGATTATTGATTATCCGGAGCCTAATGAGGCAAGGATGATTATGAATGCCGTTGAAAAGCAGTTGCAACTTGCTAATGAAAATGCAGAAGTCAAAATATCCAGTGCAGTAGGCCATGCAAGTGGAAGAGGGAAACAAATTCTTAAAGTAATTGAAACTGCAGATGCACATATGTATGAAAATAAAAAGCAATGTAAAGAAAGTCGTGCATAGGCTTTCTTTACATTGCCAACTTTTCTATTGCATCTTATCGTATGTTATCCCTTTTTTCAGTGTAATACCATTGTGCTCTGCCAATTCGGAAACAGTCACAAAGCGATAACCTTTTTCAATCAATGCAGGAATTAAATATTCCACTGCCCGTGCAGTGGTAGGGTAATGCTCATGTAATAATACTACTGCATTTTCCAGTTCACCATTTGCCTCTGCATCCATAATCCGCTTAATAATTTCTTCTGTAGGAATCTGTGCATAATCTCTACTGTCCACACTGCATCCGATTAGCGGAAATCCTGCTGCCTTCAGCACCATATCATTCCATTCCATATAAGGAATTCTTCCAAGTGTGGGAGTTTTTCCCGTATATTCTTCCAGCAGCTTTGTGGTTTTTGCGAACTCTTCCTCCACCTGTTCTTTCGTGCATTTGGTCAAAAAACAGTGGGTATATGTATGATTTGCCGCTTCGCATCCTAATTTCTGTGCAAATTCCAGTTCCTTTTTATTGCCTTCATTCATTTGTTCCCCTATATAGAAAAACGTTGATCTCTGACCATACTTCTCCAATGTACGTAATATCTTCATTGCCGTACTCTCTTCAGAGTATTCTACCGGACCGTCGTCAAAGGTAAATGCTACTAATTTTTCTTTTTCCATTATTCTCTCACTTTCCAAGTCTTTATTGTTTCTGCAATATCATTTACTGTAAAATCTATAAACTCTCTAAGTGTACTTTCTGATAAAAAATGATAATTTACTATATCAACTATATTAACATTATATTGTACATTTAACAAATGCTTCCGTTGGCTTTCTATATCTTCTTTGTTTACTAATCTTTCTACCGGTAAAGCAACAGCCTCTGACAGCATTTTTCTAATTGTTTCAGTATGCTCACTGTTTTGATAAAGCCACAAATCAATGCCTCTTGCTTCCGGATAATATGCTTCTTTAAACTCTTCTAACTTCATCGGAGGTATGTATTGTTTTTGTAATTTTCTCCATATGTTTAAATCATTCCTGTAGTCAGTAAGGCAATGGACACATAAGCCTAATGTGAAATCTCTGTATCTTTTGTCTTTTTCATAGGCAACTTGGGAAAATACTGAATGGATATTGCTTTTCCATCGGTCATAGTCCTGCGTGTCACTCCAGTTTCCGCAGCCTTCAAACATATGGGATTTCACCTTCATCTGAATATTAAAACATGGATTCATATGCACACTGTCCGGAGCCACAGAACCAAGAATAAATTCTGCAGCATTTTCTATTTGCGGAATGCGTTCCAAAAGTCTGTATGCAATTTCCATATGTATCATCTGAAATGCCATAACTTATTACTCGTCTACACCTTTTTTTATTTTGCAATAAACGTGGAATAATTTCCGGTGTTCATATTCGCAAGATCTAAAACCAACGTTCCATCCGTATCCTCCAAGCAGAATCCAAAGTAAGGAGTCTGATAAGGATTTTCCACCTGATTTTCCCCATCAATAATACATGCTTCATTATTTAGTACCAGACATACAAAATTGGATTCATCATATCCTTCATTGTTATCGAAAATGGTCTGCAATTCGTCTGCTGTAACACCATTATCAGCTAAGTCAGTAGTTAAATATTGTACTGCTGAACTTCCAATATTAAATACATAAGTTCCGTAATAATAATTGTCGTCTAAATCATCGGCATAACGATAATATTTAAAATTTCCGTCCGGTTCAAATACCATAAGCGAACCATCCTTAGCTCCCTGCCACTTATATTCAGTAATAAAAGAAGTTTCATCTTCCTGCGACTTAGAAACAGATACTTCCGCATTTTTATCGTCATCATAATCAGAATTTAATGATGTTGTCCCGCATCCAACAGTGAATAGAATGCAGGAAGTAAGTAATACACTCAAAATGGATTTTTTCAAATGTTGTTTCATAAATAAACTCTCCTTTTTCATAAAAATTATTCTTTAAATGCTTTCTGCGCATTCAAAGCAGTCTGTCTTCGTTTCTCTAATGTTTTTTCAAAAATCGAGTCAGAAACTTGCGGAAACGATTCTTGTATTACCTTTACACCTTCTTCTGTAATTCCGCCTTTTGTCGCTACTCTTGTAATAACTTCCTGATAGGAATGATCGTTTTCAATCATTAATTGCCCTGTTCCTATCATTGTATTTAATACCATTTGAACAATTTTTTCAGTTGCAATGCTTGTATGCTTTTGTGCCGATAAGCAAATTTCATTAAATATCGCTGCTATAAATCCCGGCATACAACTAACAAGTTCTGAGCCCATTCCCATCTCTGACTCCGGTAATTCTATTACAGAACCTATACCGGATAACAAATCTTTTATAGTTACTTTATCCTGCTCATTTACCAATGCATTACAGCAAAGCAATGTTTGCGATTTATTTATCTCGGCCAACACACTTGGTATCGCCTTTACCACTTTATTCTTACATACACTCTCTATCTGTTCAAAAGTAATACTTCCATTGAGAGACACAATCATCTGTTCTTCCCTTAAAGTGGTTTTTATTTCTTCCAACACATTTTTCATATTAATAGGTCTGACACAGATAAAAAGTATATCGACCTCTTTGGCAATCTCTTGATTGCTGTGACATACATGATACTCTTTAGCCAAATCAGCTATTTTCTCATAGCTTCTATTTGCCACATATAATTTCTCATCAATTAGATTGCTATTTAAGGAGAGTTTCTCCAAAAGCATCTTACCCATACTTCCATAACCAATAACTCCGACTTTCATTTTCTTCCTCTCTTGTTTTGTTAATGCATTATTTTATCATTTTATAGCTTCATAATATATTTCATTAATATGTATTTCTGTAGAGTTTAAAAGTGGAACATTCACATCCGTTTCTTTAATGGCAAGTGGAAGTTCTGTGCATCCAAGCAATAACGCATCTGCTTTTTCTCTGGCAATATACTTTTCTGCCAACTCCAACAATTTTGCTTTGTCCGCTTCCACAACAATGCCATTTTCTAAATTAGGATAAATTAATTTTCCAATGTGCTCAATGTCTTCGCCTGTTGGAATAATAGGCACAATACCTCTTTTTAGTAACTCGCTTTTATACAGGCCGCTCCTCATCGTAAACTCTGTACCAAAAACAAGAACCCGTTTGTATTTTTTCTCGCGAATAGACTTTACAACAGCATCCACTATATTAATAACAGGCAGGGGAACCTTATCAGCAATCATCTCCCAAACGATATGCTCCGTATTTGCTGTAATTGCAGCAACTTCCGCACCGGCAGTTTTCAAATTGGATAGACTTACTAATAAATACTCACACAATTTATCATAATTTTTCTCTCTAAGAGCCTCATCATGCTTCGTCATATTTACACTATCAATCACAATTTCCGGATACACATTTTGCCCCAACTCATTTTGACATTTTTGAATCAAACCAAGGTAATATTCTACCGTTGATGCCGGTCCGATACCACCTACAAGACCTATCTTTTTCACAAGCATTCTCTCCTGCGTCTGTGTTTTACTATTATCATTATCATTTTTCTATTATAACAGTTGTAAAATATTACCACAATAAAAAAGCCGCAATCCTATATTTCTATAAGATTGCGACTTGATTATTAAATCAATTCTATTTTAACTAGTTTAAATAATCAGTTAAAATTATTCGATGATAGTAGCAACACTACCTGAACCTACAGTACGTCCACCTTCACGGTCTGATTGGGTTGAGCACAGTAACCGGTCTGTTACTTTTTTGTACCATTTTATCCACTTATTATATGCATTCTTGGCGTTATTCTGTTTTTCTTCGGGGAATGTGTATCAAATTTGTATCACAGGATTTGAATACTTTTCGTTCACCTATTGATTATTTTAGCATAGTCAAAGGATGACGTAAAGAAATCTTTTCCACCTGCTAATTCATTACTTCTATATTACTTCCATCAAATAACTTTTCATTTTTTCTTTTATTACATAACTAAGTTCTACACCACAAATACAACATTCACTACATAAGAGTTCCACATACTCTTGAATCGACATATTGCTGGCCACATATGCCTTTCTTATTAAATCCCTTTTTACTTCGCTAATGCTATTTTCTCCTGCATGCTTAATAAGTAAGTATTGACCTACACTTGTATAATGGAGATATTTAATCTTATCATCTAATAGTTCATCCAATATACCCATATTCATTAACAACAAGCTCCGCAGTGTAATATGCAATTTTTCAGGCCAATACCCTAGTTCACGGAAATCATTATATTGCAATTGTAAAAACATCTTCTTTACATTATCAAAGAGCAAAACTTCTTTGTGTTTGGCCAATTCACTAATAAAAGAGATTTTAGCTTCTATCCCACCTTCTTGATAAAACGAGCAGTAGGTCTGCCCAAACACACACAATTTTATAATTGTCACATAAAAGGCATCAATATTTTTTTGTTGATAAATCTCTTCTAGCCATTTCCCCGTAATTGTTTTATCTAAATTTTCTACTAACGCTATATACATATCGTTAGAATAACGATGATTAATACAGGAATTTGTAATTATACTATTAATTCTTTCAAATTCGCTTTCTAAGTTTTTCCCATTCCCGATAAGTTCTTTGAGCATTGCAATGTTTATATTTTTCCACTCAAACCTAAATTTGTATATAGAATAATAAATTACTAAATAAGCAAATATATATGTGCAATTTTCTTTATTTACCAATTTAATTAACTCTGTGACATTTTTTTCATTATACGAAATCAAACTATCACACATTTTCCTCGCATAGAAATCATTAAATCCATCATTATGCAATACGTATGCAAACACATATGCAAAGTCTTCTTGTTGTCTCTTGTCTTCGAACACCTCCCATATGAACTTTCTCATTATACATAACAATGTTGTCTCGCAATACTTTTTTATTAGATTATTCTCAGAATAATATCCATTATATAAAGATTCAATCATTCTTTTCTTATTCTTAAGATTTGATTTTTCAAATATATCTTCTGTAAGTTCTTTCCATTCTCTGCATTCTATTGCATCTTTATTAGAATCAAAAATATCAATAGCTATCTTCTCATATCCATCCGCCCCTCCTCTTTTCAAATTCAGATTCAACAAACTCAAATGTAAATCTTGAATATATTTCTCTAGTAAATAATCTACTTGAATATATTTTCCCTTCATGAATTCACTGAGCAACCAGCATTCATTGTTCATATTATATATCCATGCTATTTGATTCTTAACTTTTTTATTCTTTGCTAATAGAAGCGTTATTTCTTGTTCCTTTCTTTTTACATAGTCGTCAAATATATCAATAATTAATTTATTATACTCCGCTTGTAATTCTGAATCGTCATCTTCTGCAATTGAATATCTTAAATATTTCATGTCATCCATAAGCATATCTATGCTGCTTTTCTTCAATAGCTCAGCAAATGTCTTTTTTCTAAAATCATTGTTAATACATCTTATTATATTTGCATTACGTCTTCTATCTATTACCATTTTAATAGATAAAATGCACCTCGTACATTGAAAAAACAACATAACAAATACTACAAAGAAACAAACAACATATGTATACCAAATAAAATTGAATACAGTTATTATATTATCCGGAATTTCATTTTCATATATAGAAATTATAGGCTTGTACAAAATCTCTAAAATAAATAGGAATCCAAACAGTGGTTTTGAAATTATTCGGTTGTAAATCACTAGTCTCTTGTTTACAAAGTATTCTATCAAATTAATCCCCAAATATTTCAGAACACTCCTATCGTTTGTTCCTTGAAACGACACAATAAATTGGTAAAAGGTCAATAAGATTGCATATACCGTAATCTGACCAATTACAATTGTTAAATATGTACCTTTATCAATAACCAACTGATTATTAAATGCATAATCAATTAAAGTTTTTAAAAAAAATTCCAAGGCATACTTCTCCACTTCTTTTGTTTATTATCCGTTTGTCTTGTGACACATCAGAAATTCTTCCACTATAAACCTATCTTGACTAGTCCGTTATATATGTACATGGCTCATTATTAGTATCTATGCTTAACTCTTTTTTAATCTGATCCGCAAAATTATATCCAATATCTGTAACCTGATATATCTTATCCTTTCTACCAACAAGTTTTATATATCCCTGCACCATCAACTCATCAATTGCGGAAGTCCATCTAGCAATTTCTCTTGCTGACGTATCCTTATTGAAAGTAAATTTATTCGTAGATATTCCTGTTGATCCTAATGTTCTTATTAACATTATTTGACCATATGGGTCCTCTGCAGCGTACGCCAGTAATATACACGCATAAATCGTTATTTTATCTTGTTTTATAGGGCTCACCACTCTATATATGTCAGTACTTTCTTCTGTTTCTATTTCTTCTCTATTTTTTTGCTCTTCAACTATCACATTTATTTTTGATAAAAAAGCATCTCTCTTTCGTTCCCATAATGAATGCGATATTCCACGCAAGCCAAATTCAGATATTAGATTATCTTTCAATTCTCCAAGCCTATACTTCAAAGTTTGAAGATCACTATCATCCAATTTTATTCCTATTTGCGTAGGGTCTATACACCCTGCAATCTCATTAAATCCAAAACTAGGTAGCAAAATAGCACTCCATTTTTGTTTCATAGCCCATGCCGCTCCCATTTCATTTAAGCTTGCTGCGCTACTATAATAATTATGAGACAACATATAGAATACATGTAATTCACAATTCTGAAATTTATCTACAAGCCACTCATATACCTTTCCGTCAAGTGGAATGCAATATGGTGGAATCGATGAGCAAACAATTTCATCTTCATGCAAACCAATTCCTTCTAACAGTTCAATAAACGCAACAATGTATTCCTTATCTATTGAAGAATGACTAATAAATATCATTTTGCTTTTTTCTTCCATATTGCTATCTCCCTGTCCATTTTCTTTATAATATTTATCTATATTTTCCTTAATTGCAAACAAAGCACCTGTTAGCTCATTAAAATTCTTTTTATCATCAAATCCCTTAAATTTCTCTGCGAGCTCTATTGTTGAACAAATAAAATCATCACCCTTACTTATTTCTTTCAATTCTAATAATATTTGTTGTTTCCACATGATAAATTCCGGAACATCATAGATAACAAAATCCGACTCAAAAAATCCCGAAACATGCTCTTCATGTGCTAGCTTTTTTATATCATCAATTTTATTAATTAAAGACAATAATTTTTCTTTCATCCTACATTCTCCCTCTGCGATATGAATTGACATTTCGTAATTTTATCATCTATGTTTTGCTATTTTCCTACATCTCATGTTCCAACTATGTGTCCCACCAAGTGCTATCTATATAATACCTATTCTTTTCGTTGCTCCAACTGTTTCCTTGCATTAGCAATTGCCAATGACAGTTTCTTCTCCAATAGTTCTTTAGGTGGCATTTTCGTTAAATACTGCCCTACATGTATACTTCCATGATCTAATTCCATTAATTCAATCGTTTCTTGTGATTTCTCTGCACACAAAATTAATGCCACCGGGCTTTCTTCTCCTTCAGCTTTCTCATATTTTTCAAGCCACCGAAGGTATAACTCTGTCTGCCCCTTATCTTGTGGTTCAAATTCACCAAGTTTTAATTCTATCAATACTAATCTCCTCAATGTACGATGATAGAACAATAAATCCATATAGTAGTCTTTCCCATCTAAAACAATGTGCTTTTGGCGTGCCAGAAAAGCAAAATCAGAACCCATTTCAAGAATGAATTTTTCCAATTCTGCCAAAATCGCATTTTCTAAATCTTTTTCACTATATGTGTCTTTTAATCCGAGGAAATCCAACATATAGGGATCTCTATAAAACATATCCAACGACATTTTTTTGTCGTCACGCAGTTCGGCGATTTCATTTGCTATTGTTTCTTCCGGCATTTTAGATATCGCTGTACGTTCATATAACATTGATTTTTTCCGTTCACGTAAAGTTCTTACTGACCAATTTTCATTCTTACACATAACAGCATAAAAATCTCTTTTCAACTCATCCTCGATAGGTAAAAGTTCTACAAAATGTGACCATGTCAATTGTTGCGACAGTGTCGCCACTTTTTCATACTCTGGAAACTCTTGATAAAATTTAACCATTTTAAAAACTGAAGATTTTTCAAAGCCTTTTCCGTATTCAGCCGTCAGTCTTTCGCTCAAATCACCAATTATATTCTTACCATAATCTGCTTTTTTCCCTTGTAATACCTCTTCTGACAGTTTCTTTCCTATATTCCAGTATAATGTGATGACTGAGGTATTTACTCTCAACATCACCTCATTCTTGGCATCATAAATCATTGTCGATATATCAGAAAATATAGTCTCTACATCTGTCGTGTTCATTAATTCCTCAGGCATCTAATTCTCCTTTCTCAAAAGTGGCGACGTGTCGCCACTTTTCACAAAAACATACCTGTATTTTCATTCTTAATGCTCAGATTTATTTGCTGTAATCAGCAATACACATTTTAACACTTGTATTATCTTTAAAATATATATACAAACAATTATCACAAGCCCCAAATGTTTCAAAACTGTAATCATATCTAAAATAAGAAAATTTCTCTTTATAAATCTTATATGGATATGCATTATCATTCACATATATCAGATCAGACGCAACAACAAAATCACTTTCTACATTAAAGCGTTTCCTATAATCTCCATCTATGATTCCTGCCGGAAAAACTTTTTCTTTTTGTAAGAGACTCATTAAATCATTGTAATCATGAATTTCATCATTAAAATAGAAATCCAAAAAATTCACATCTTTCGTTCTATTACGCACATCAAACGCAACTACTTTTCCTTCTAATATACAACAAACGCAATACTTCTGCTCTTCGTTGCATATGGGTTGAGCTTCAATTTCACTTGATTTAGTAATAATAGATTTCAGTTCATCCAATGTAACTATACATTCTTCCTCTGCTCTTATTTCAGTTATCTCAAATCTATCATCTCCAATAATTTTCAAGTAATCCTCTAGTTTCGGCATTCTAAATTACTCTCCTTTTTGCTATGATTATTCCCTTGGTTTAACACTAACAACCACTTTCGTCTTCTTTTCTTCCTCAAAAGTTCCAGCTTTTAAACTTAATAACGATTCAATATCATCTGCATAAATGGTCAAGCCATATTCTGATGAAAGTTCTTCTAAAAATTCACTCGGCGTAAATACATTTTGCTCAAACAAAATTTTAATTGCTTGACGCAATAATGACGGCTCAGCCGTCATCAACTCATCATCTAAGGGTTCTACTTTTCGTATTCCTTGTTTTTGCATGTTTCGCATCAGCTTACTATAATCATCGTTCGTAATGATCCCCAAATCTTTAGCCCTACGAATCATAGCCGCAATCGAAACTTTCCATCTCTTCTTCAATTCCGCATAATATGCTAAATTTGTGGCATAAGGTCTTACATCTTCCGCAAATTCTTTTTCTGGTAAAAGAAAGGCAGCAGCAAAAGAATGGGCCTCTTGTTCAATATCTTTAAAATCTTCCTTATCTATATTTTCTAGGTCTTCTTTCCAATTATGAAGTAATATGTGCCCTAGTTCGTGAGCTATATCAAAGTGAATTCTGGCTGCCGTTTTCTTATTTTTCGAATATCCGATTAAATATGTTTCATCTTGTCCATATACTATCTTATGACTAAATGCATCAACATCTCCTGTAGAAGTTGCAAAATCAGTTACAATCAGTCCATTTGATTCAGCCAAATAAACAATATTTTCAATAGGCTTATTTCCAAGTTTCCAATGATTTCTTAATAATTCAGCCGCCTCCTGTGGAGTTGAATTTCGAGGAACGTGTGGCAAATTCAGCTTTTCAAACTCTAAGTATTCATTCAACATATTATAAATTACTGCAATAAAATTTATTTTATCCTCTTGTTCAACTCTATATTTCTTATTTGTTGTTAGCAAAGATCTAAAATATGTTGCACTCTTTTCAACTTCAACTTTTGTGTCCTCCAAGAAAAACTTAACTGGAAACTGTAATGTTTCGCTAAATTTCTGAATCGTAGAAAATTCCGGACTATCCAATTTACCATTTTCATACATAGAAATAGTCTGGCGATTAACACCTATCATCTCAGCCAACTGTATAGCCGAATACCCTCTCCACATCCTCGCAATTCTCAAACGTTCACCATTAAAATGTTTACCACTTGTTACCTGTTCAAACGGAATTACATTTCCCATAATAACCGCTCCTTCAAAACTAATTATTTTGTACTTTCTGTTCTTGTGAATTTTCTTTCAACGCAACAAGTTCTCTCTGTCCTGCCTTCTTACGTGCCTTATCCTTTAACTTGATATTTGAAGTATGAGATTCATTTGAATCCGCAACTGTATCCACTACCACAGACTCGCTATGTGTAATGTATGTGCTCCAATCTTCCTCTTCAACTACTTGTAATGAGCTGTCCAATACACAACAACGTACAGCTATCAATTCAGAGTTATATTCCTCAAATAATATTGTCTTATATCTCTTAATAACTGTTTTTTCAATATCAAAATCTTTTATAATATCATCAACAATACTCTTAACTTCCTCTTCATCAAAGGATTGTTCTTCAAACAAAGATAACTGATGCTCTGTATTCAAGTCAAAATTAAATGATTGTACAAGTGCATCAACATAGTGAGCTTTTTTACGCTTCGATTGCTTCCTTTGAATCTCTCTGAAACGTTCTTCTCTCATCACAGTATAAATCGCTCCAGTTTCTTTATCATGCAACGGCACCATATTCCATGCACCACGTTTAGCATATTCTGCCGTAAGATTTCCAACAGAAAAATTCATAATAAAGTTTCGATTAATAAAATCCCACTTTAGAAGCTTCTTTCCATTAGATTGTTTTTCATTAAGATTTTCACGTCGTAAACAACCCTTTACATCATCCCCAATAGCCTCTGACAGACACTTGATAATACTTACTATGTTCTTATCCTCCAAACTAAATGCTTTATCTTTCACCTAAAGCACCTCCATTATTTCATTTTTTACCATTATAGGGCTTTTCTCCAAAAATGTCAATACAAAAAGTCTTATTTTATTTTTTGTATTCCATCAAAACCATTTATTATATTTTTGTCCATTTGCATTTTAAGCAAAAAAGACAACGCACCCCTCATCAGTCTACGTTGTCCACCTTTGCCACCTTATATCCAATCCCACGAACCGTTTGAATTATATTTAGGCTTTGCCGGATCATCTTCTATTTTCACTCGCAATCTACGAATATGTGATGTAATGTTACTATCTTCAAAAACATATTCTCCATTCCATACATATTCATAGATTTGCTCTTTTGACATTGCCATTCCTTTATGCAATGCTAGAAAATACAACATTTGAAATTCTATATTGGTTACACTAATCTCTTTCTTTCCTTTATGAATTGTGTGTTGCAAAGAATCAATAATCAATTCGCCAACTTGTATAACACTCTCATTACTTACTTTTATTTCTGTCACATCCGATATTCCAGACTGCTTTACAACATCCAATATTTTATCAAAAATTTCGCCTTTTGATTCGGGTACTGATAAAATCAGTATTTTTTCAATCAGAATCAGCCCCTTTCTGATAATAATTATTCAAAATATTCTTCTAAACATATCCCCTGTTCATAAATTTCCTGTGCCGCTTCCACACCGACAT
>JAGBBV010000025.1 GCA_017938315.1 Lachnospiraceae bacterium | reverse complement strand
TTCATGATACTATCCTCAAGTTTTTTAACATTTGCAGCAATTTCATTCTTCTGATCATGGAACAAAAGTGTTACCAGATAGTATGCCGGTCGCTCTGTAATTTCTCCAAAGTCTCCTGATTCATCTATAAATATGCTAAGTTCTTTCATTAACTCCTCCAAAACTTACGAACATAGTAAAAATGGCGGGAAATTCTTCCCGCCTACGGTGGTCCAAAGAGCTTTCGCCCAGACCAAAACTGTAACGCATTACAGTTATATCCTATACACATAATACCACAAGTATTCCCTTTTTCCAATAGAATTTTAAAATATTTGCATGCCTCGCAGAGCGAAATACACCCTTCGCACAAATCTTCTATTTGTACTCTGTATATTTTGTATTGCATAAGCAACATATACATGCATTCTTACTGATCATTTCCCAACTTTTCAGCAATAACAATTTGCATACAATGTTTATGTGGAATCCCTCCACTATTACAGTCAAAAATTATTTCCTCACACGAGTGAAACATCCAATCGTGGTAATACCTCATAAGTTCACCGGAATACCACGGATCCGTCAGCAATTCTTTTTCTTCGCTATCCGGCGCTGCTTCTACAAACGGCTTTTTCAAAAAAACATTAAGTGCATGTAAACCGTTAATCGACGTATATTCTTTAATGCTTTGTATTAGTTTTTCCCTATGTTTCAGTGAAAGATAATGTAATGTTCCACTAGAAAAAATGATATCATACTCTTCAACTGGTTCGTATTCATTTATATCTGCCTTGAAAAATTTAACTTCTACATGGTTTTGTCTTGCTAATTCTTTTGCTTTTTCTAATCCTTTTTCTGAGGCATCAAAGGCAGTTACTACATATCCATTCTTGGCTAAAAATACTGCATCCTTACCTTCACCACACCCCATATCAAGAACCTTATATGGTCTGACAGGTGGCTTTCGTTTCATAATTTCATAGCAAATGCTGTTGGGAAGTATACCCCAATAGTATTCTTGGGCTTCATACTTTTTTTCATAATCCGTTATAGGAGATTGCTTATATCCGACAAGCGCATCCACCGATGTTTGAAGTAGATGTGCCAGTTGTGGCAACAACAAAGCGTCCGGTACCGTCGCTCCCGTTTCCCATTTCGAAACTGCTTGAAATGATACATTTAGCTGTTCTGCCAATTTTTGTTGTGTCATTCCTAGTTCTTTTCTTTTGTTAGCAATGAAATTTCCAATATTATGATACATAGTCCTCATCCTTTCGTTTTCTACTATCATCATAATTGTTGTATATTGTCTTCTCAATAACCTCTTAAGTGAAATGTGTATATAAATTCAACTGTAAGTTGAACATTTCGCAAATACGGGTATATCGTCTATTTCTTTTCCCTTGTTTATTCCCTTATCAGAGCTCATAACCAAGGTTAAAATGATATAACACGATACAAGATGTGACGGCAAGAGCACCCACAAAAACTTTAGTATTTTCAGGGTCCCCCGCAATTTTTATAACAAGATATAACAGTTATTAAATCTCTTAAAATACCTCATGCGAGAATTCAAAGTTTCTGTTCTATTCATCCCAATAATCTATCGTATCTTGAGGTGTAGTATCAATTTCAAACAACTGCCACATAAAATCCTCTTTCTCATGATAAAGATTAATTATTCGAATGTATTTATCTTCTATCCTATAAAATACATAATTTCTAGACACAAATATGTACCGATAGTCTGACACTACATCAAACATTTTCGATACTTTAGAACCCTTTTCTTCATAATCGCAAAGCCCTCTTATTGCATCTGTAATGCTTTTGATAATTTTCTTGGCTTTATCCCCGCCATATTCCCCGGATATTGCCGATTTTAATGCACGTAGTTTATCCGCTGCATCAGGAGTATATTTTATCTTTTTCAATCAATTACCCCCAATTCCCGTTCCAAATCATCTGCATCAATCCAACCTTCCATTTCAGCTCGTTCCTCTGCTCGCTTCAAATCAAGCATCAGCATGGCAACCGCTTGTTCCCTCAACGCTTCTTTGCTATTCTTGGTAACGATAAAAGGAAGACCTTCAACATTTAAAGACTGCTGTATAAAAGTGTTAAATGCATCTGTCAATGTCATTCCGGTTTTTGCATAAATATCCTCAACCGCTCTTTTAATTTCTGAATTTATTCTTACTTGAAACGTTGAATCCTTTGGTGCAATAGCAACATTCAACTTTGTATCCATAAGACGTACCTCCTTACTTTTTCTACATCATAACACTTACCTTGCTGTGCGTCAATACATTGTCATTACACACACGTTTGTGATATATTTTTTCTATATTTTCTATGCGACAATTTAACATTGTTTTGATTTACTATACTTGTTTATATAAAGCTTATCTTATGTAAATACAAAATCGCCATACATTACAGTTTTACAATGAGAGCATACCATTTTCTTCCTCACTCGATGAAGTTGTCTGGAATCCTTATTCCTTCAAAATCACTGCAGTTATCTGCGAACGCAAGAAAGAACTCACAACATACGTTATATCTGCGATGCCTTGAGATGAACCTCCTTTACGCTTCGCTTCAAGTCGGTCATCTCAGCCATCCTATGATGGTCAGAACACACAAAAAAAGCATCTGGCAAGTAAACTTGCCGATGCTTTTTTGTATATTCTGACATCGCAGATATAACTATCTCTTTGAAAACTGAGGGGCTCTTCTCGCTGCTTTGAGACCGTATTTCTTTCTTTCTTTCATACGAGGGTCTCTTGTCAAGAAGCCTTCTTTTTTAAGTACGGGTCTGAAGTCTGCATCAGCCTGAAGTAAAGCTCTTGCGATACCGTGTCTGATAGCACCAGCCTGACCTGTGTAGCCGCCACCTTTAACGTTAACTAAAACGTCGAATTTTTCAACTGTTTCAGTTGCAACTAAGGGCTGACGAACGATAACCTTTAATGTTTCTAATCCAAAGTAATCGTCAATGTCTCTTTTATTGATTGTGATATTTCCTTTACCGGGTACTAAATATACTCTGGCAATTGATTTTTTTCTTCTACCTGTTCCGTAGCATTTTGCTGCTTTAGCCATCTTTATTTTCTCCTTTCAGTCCCTTGATTAAAATGTTAATACTTCGGGTTTCTGAGCTGCCTGCTGATGCTCAGGACCTGCATATACATGAAGCTTTGTGTACATCTGTCTTCCTAAAGGTCCTTTGGGAAGCATGCCCTTAACAGCAAGCTCGATAACCTTTTCAGGTTTCTTTGCCATCATTTCTCTTAATGTGGTTTCTTTCATTCCACCAACATAATCAGAGTGATGATAGTAAATCTTCTGATCTAATTTCTTACCTGTTACTTTAACCTTTTCTGCGTTTACAACGATTACATAATCACCTGTATCGATGTGAGGAGTAAAGATTGCTTTATTCTTACCTCTTAAAACTTTAGCCACTTCGGAAGCTAAACGTCCAAGTGTCATATCTGTAGCGTCTACTACATACCATTTTCTTTCGATGGTAGCAGGACTAGCCATAAATGTTTTCATTGTATTACCTCCATTAAACTTATCTATGTGCATCGCACACATTTTCCTCTTGGTATTTCTCCTCTATAAGCACAGATGTCCGGGCCATGCTCACAAATTCAAATACCGTGTTAGGTACTCTATTTATAATGCTCTGCCGGGGCTATTGGCCTAGCATTACCAAACTTCGCCATACTGCAATATTATATTATACGCATCCGCGTGTGTCAACTACCTTTTTCAAAATTTCTCACAAAAATTCCCAGCTTCAAAAGAATACTTCACAAGGGTAAGGCCGCAAGCCGGAGCAGTCGGTCCCGCCGCTTGCCTGTCTCTTTCATTTAAGATATCCAAAACATGCGCAGGTGGGTAACTTCCTCTTCCCACTTCCATTAATGTACCTGCTATAATTCTTACCATGTTATATAAAAAGCCGGTTCCACATACGCGGATAATGATCTCTTCATCTTCTTTTTCAATCTGTATATCTAAGATTGTACGCACAGTACTTTCCACATCTGCTGCCGTTGCACAGAAACTTTTAAAGTCATGTTCACCTACTAAATACGCCGCACCTTTTCTCATAAGTTCCAGGTCAAGAGGTACATAGGTAAAATGCTGGTAGAGGCGTTTTGTGGGCAGCGGAAATTCTCTATTTATAATCCGGTATTCATAGGTCTTTTCGCTGCTACAATGTCTGGGATGGAAATCCATAGGCACTTCCATGGATTTTTGAACCCTAATATCCTCCGGCAAACGCTGATTCAGTGCATATGAGATTTTTTCTGCAGGAATTCTTGCATCTGTATCAAACACTGCCACGTTACAAAGTGCATGCACACCGGAATCTGTTCTGCTTGCACCAATCACCTGAATATCTTCAGATAATAAGTTGCTCAAGGCTTTATTCAATTCTCCCTCAATGGTTCTGCCGTTTTGCTGTAACTGCCATCCGCAGTACGCCGTTCCGTCATAAGCCACCACAAGCAAAACTCGTTTCATCTTCGTTTCCTCATCTATTTTGCAGGATGTCCTTCATTTTTAGTGGGACTAAAACAAAATTTTTCCAATCACAATACAAAGAAGTAAGTATCCCCAGCAAACCAAATAGGCAAGCCGGTCTCTTTTCTGATAAATAAGAGGTTTCATTTTGGTTCTGAAATCTCCTCCACGATAGCATCTTGCTTCCATAGCTGTTGCAAGGTCATTAGCCCTTCTGAATGCTGATATGAACAGAGGTACTAACAAAGGCACAAGACTTTTTGCTTTTTTAATCAAATTACCACTTTCAAAATCTGCACCACGGGCAATCTGTGCTTTCATAATTTTATCTGTTTCTTCCAATAAAATAGGAATAAACCTAAGTGCAATAGACATCATCATTGAAATTTCATGCACCGGCACTTTCACTTTTTTTAGCGGACTTAAAAGTTTCTCCAAACCGTCAGTCAGTTGATTGGGTGTTGTGGTGAGTGTCATAACCGAGGATCCCATAATTAGGAACACTAAGCGGATTGCCATAAATGCCGCCAGGTAAATACCTTCCTTGGTAACTTTTATCTTCCATACAGAAAACACTACTTCACCGGGTGTAAAAAACAAATTGAATACCACTGCAATCAGCAAAAGAAATACAATAGCCTTCATCCCCCGCACCATAAATTTAAAGGGTACTTTGGAAAGCTTAATTACCATAAACAGAAACAATGCTGCCACGGCATAACCTATGAAATTGTCTACAAGAAAAAGGGAAATAATAAATATCAGTGTTGCCACCAGCTTAACCCTCGGATCTAACCGGTGGATTACGGAATCTGTCTGATAATATTGTCCCAGCGTAATATCTCTTAACATTGTCTTCCTTTTCTATGATCCAAACTTTTATTTGCTTCTGATCGCACTTAAAATTGCATTTTTTGCCTCATCTATGGTTGTAATATCTGTATCCACAGAGAGACCTTTCTGTTTTAATGCCTGCATAATATAAGTAATCTGAGGTGCTGCCAGTCCGACCTCCTCAAGCTCCTTATAATGTTTGAATACCTCTCTTGGTTCATCATCATAAAGAATCCTGCTTTTGTTCATGACAATAATTCGATCTACATACTTTGCCACGTCTTCCATACTGTGTGAAACCAGAATAACTGTCATACCGGTTTCTTCCCGTAGCTTTGCAATCTGATCTAAAATCTCGTCTCTTCCTTTGGGATCTAAGCCTGCTGTAGGTTCATCCAAAATAAGTACTTCCGGTTTCATGGCAAGCACTCCGGCAATTGCCACACGCCTCTTTTGTCCGCCGGACAAATCAAAGGGGGACTGATAAAAGTATTCATCTTCAATTCCTACCTGTTTTAATGCCGCATAGGCACGCAGTTCCACTTCTTTCTTGGATAGTCCCAAGTTCTTAGGTCCAAAGCATACATCAGAAAATACATCAATTTCAAACAACTGATGCTCGGGGTATTGAAATACAAGTCCTACCTTACTTCTTAGTTCCTTCTTATTATAATCCTCGTCATTAATATCCGCACCGTTATAATAAATGGCACCGGAAGTAGGCTTTAAAAGGCCGTTTAAATGCTGGACAAGGGTGGATTTTCCGGAACCTGTATGTCCGATCAAACCTATAAACTGCCCATCCGGAATCACCAGATTAATATCTGTAAGTGCCGGAAATGCCATTGCCGTATCTTCTTCATATATATGATTTACGTGGTCTAAAATAATTGACATTTCATCCTCCACTTACAATCCTAATGCTGTTACTAATTCTTCTTTGGTCAAAATACCGTCAGGAAGGGGCAATCCACTCTTCTTAAGTTCATGGGCAAGAAGTGTTACTTGCGGTACATCCAGACGAAGGCTCTTTAACTTTTCAACCTGTGAGAAAATTTCTCTTGGAGTTCCTTCCATGGCCACTTTACCGCCGTCCATCACAAACACCTTGTTTGCATAGATAATTTCTTCCATATAATGAGTAATCAGTACTACTGTAATGTTCTCAACATCATTGAGTGCGCGTACAGCACGGATTACTTCTTTTCGTCCGTTAGGGTCAAGCATGGCGGTAGGCTCATCAAGCACAATGCACTTAGGATGCATGGCTATGACACCGGCAATAGACACTCTCTGTTTTTGTCCGCCGGAAAGTTTGTTGGGCGAATGCTTGCGGAATTCATACATTCCCACAGCCTTAAGGCTTTCTTCCATGCGTTCCCATATTTCTTTGGTGGGCACACCTAAATTTTCAGGTCCGAATCCTACGTCCTCTTCTACAATCTGTCCGATAATCTGATTGTCAGGGTTCTGGAACACCATTCCGGCACTTTGCCTGATATCCCAAAGTTTATCTTCATCGGAGGTATCCATACCGTCCACCCAGACAGTTCCCTCCGTAGGATATAAAATTGCATTGATATGTTTAGCCAATGTAGATTTTCCGGAACCGTTATGCCCTAAAATAGCAACGAAATCCCCTTGCTTAATATCTAAGGTCACTTCGTCTACGGCGCGGGTAATTCCCTCTACATTGCCCTCTTCGTCTCTTCTGATATATTCAAATACAAGGTTATCGGTTTTTATAATCCCCATATTGTCTCCTATGCGCTTACGCATTTACTTCCTTGCTTTTCAAAATTCAATCTGCCATTTATTGTACTAGATATCGCTTTTATTTGCAATAGAATATCAATTGCTTCATGCATTTGGAAATCCTACGGAAATGTTGTATAATAAAACAATCAATGAAAATACTAACAAATAAATATCTAAGAGGTCGGCTATGCAAAAATTATGGAAACCCTTGTGCTTTTTATTTTTAATAATTCTATTTTGTTCCGTTATTGTCAGAGTTCTATCAGGACAGGAAACTCTATCAGACTATGCACAAAAAAATCCGGAAATTGCTTATGCCACACCTAAAAAGCAGCCGGCGCGCTCTCCGCAAGCATCATCTATTCCCGATGTATTGAAAACTCCTATACCGGAAGTATCACCTACACCCACGCTTACACCCACCCCGGCGTCTGCCGTTACACCGGGCAAACAGCTTCATACTGTCAACTATGCAGAGGGCTTTTTCTATCACGATTTAACGGATGAAATCATTACAGCGATTACAGGTATTTCCTATCCTATATCTGAAGAAACTGCGCTTGCTATATCGTATGATGATTTGTGTTATATGAACGTACTTCACTACGACTTTAACGGCGAGGTTCAAACAGGTGAATTAATTTGTAATAAAAAAATTGCACAGGATTTAATAGAAATTTTCCATGAACTTTATTTAAATGAATATCAGATTGAAAAAATCCGTTTGATTGATGAATATAATGGGGATGACACAGCTTCCATGCTGGATAACAACACTTCCTGCTTCAATTACAGAGTAGTAGACGGTACAACTTCTTTAAGCAAACACGCCATGGGCTGTGCCATTGATATTAACCCCTTCTACAACCCATACGTAGTTTTTAACAAGGATGGCACCGGCGAGACATACATTTCCCCGGAAGGAAGCAAAATTTACGCTGACCGCTCACAAAACTTTCCTTACAAAATAGATGAAAATGATTTATGCTACAAGTTATTTAAAGAACATGCCTTTGTATGGGGCGGCGACTGGAATTCCTGCAAGGACTATCAACATTTTCAAAAAGTTGTGAACTAATAAATGGTTATAAACTGTTACAATAAAAATCCCGTAGGTCTTATAGACTTACGGGATTTTAAATACTTATTAAACTAACTCAAGAACAACCTGCATTGCTCCGTCACCTTTACGCTGGCCAATCTTTACAATTCTTGTGTAACCACCGTTACGGCTTGCATATTTTACGCCATATTCATCAAAGATCTTTGCAACCAAATCTACTTCCTTAGTAGCTTTCTTCTTTCCTGCTGCTTTAGTAGGAACTTCAGTTACTGTGTATAAAACTTTGATCATTTTTCTTCTGGCATTCATTCTGGAAGGTAAGTCTTTCTTAACCTGCTTTTTAACAGTTTCATACTTAGTAACCTTCTTGCCGTCAACAACTTCTTTTACTCTCTTGCCATCTTTGTCCTTCATAGGAACTTTAGCTTCTACTTCAACCATTTCGAAGTTGTCTTTTTCTTTTACACCAAGTGCAATCAGTCCGTCAACGATTTTCTGAACTTCTTTTGCTCTTGCTTCTGTAGTTACGATTTTTCCATTGTAGATGAGGCTTGTTACCAAGCTTCTAAGCATTGCTTTTCTCTGGTCAGATGTTCTGCCAAGTTTTCTGTATTTTGCCATTTTA
Organism: Lachnospiraceae bacterium; assembly: GCA_017938315.1. Classification (GTDB taxonomy): domain Bacteria; phylum Bacillota; class Clostridia; order Lachnospirales; family Lachnospiraceae; genus Suilimivivens. The sequence continues at coordinate 7,884 of JAGBBV010000025.1, read as the reverse complement.
GGCTCCTTTCCAAAGGAGAGTCATCTCCTCTTCTCATTTGGGACATTCCTGTCCGAAGTGGTACATCCGGCCACGCTCTTTGGTCTTACTCGCCGAATGCAGTTACATTCTCCGAAATAATCCGGATTCCATTCATGAGAATACAATGAATACTCTTCGGTTTTACTCCATTGCATTACACATTAGAAGAATAAATTTTTATTCTTCACTGGGGTTAAGCTGTAATCCCAGTTCTTTTAACTTAGCAAGTACTTCTTCTAAGGACTTACGACCAAGGTTACGAACCTTCATCATGTCTTCAGAAGTCTTGTTTGTTAACTCTTCAACAGTATTGATGCCTGCTCTCTTCAAGCAATTGTAAGAACGAACAGATAACTCTAATTCGTCGATACTCATTTCCAATACTTTCTCTTTTTCATCTTCTTCCTTTTCTACCATAACTTCTGCAGTCTTGGCATTTTCAGATAAGTCGATGAACAGGCTTAAGTGTTCGCTAAGTACTTTTGCAGCTAAGCTAACCGCTTCATCAGGAACTAAAGTTCCGTTTGTATAAACATCCAGTGTCAACTTATCAAAGTCTGTAATCTGACCAACACGGGTGTTTTCTACGGTTACGTTAACTCTTTCGACAGGTGTATAGATAGAATCTACCGCAATTACACCAATCGGCAAATCATCATTTTTATTCTTATCGGCACTTACATAGCCTCTGCCCTTTGTGATAGTAAGTTCAATATATAACTTCGCATTTTTACCATTTAATGTAGCAATAGTAACATCAGGGTTTAAAATTTCAATATCCTGGTCTACCTGGATATCGGAAGCTTTTACAACACCTTCACCTTCAAACTCAATATATGCGCTCTTAGGTTCATTTGTATCGCTGTTATTTCTGATAGCAAGGCTCTTGATATTCATAATGATTTCAGTAACGTCTTCTTTAACGCCTTCAATAGAACTGAATTCATGAAGAACACCTTCGATTTTAACCTGGCTTACTGCTGCACCGGGTAAGGATGAAAGCATAATTCTTCTAAGAGAATTACCAAGTGTGATACCGTATCCTCTTTCAAGAGGTTCTACCACAAATCTGCCATATTTTTTGTCATCAGAGATTTCTGCCACCTCAATATTTGGTCTTTCAAAATCAAACACTGCAAATACCCTCCTTTACGAACATGTCATAGATACTCTTAGGCAGCATATTATGTGCTGCCTTAGAGTTTTTTTACATGGTTTATTTGGAATATAATTCGACAATAAGCATTTCATCTACAGGAACATCAATCATTTCTCTTGTAGGAAGATTCTTAATTGTTCCTTTTAATGCTTCCTGATCTACATCCATCCATTCAGGCACTAATCTTCCGCCTGTTACTTCAAGGATATCTTTGTATCTCTGTAAAGATTTGGATTTTTCTCTGATTTCGATAACATCGCCTGCCTTAATAAGATAAGAAGGAATGTTTACCTGCTTGCCGTTTACTAAAACGTGCTTATGTCCAACAATCTGTCTAGCTTCTCTTCTGGTTCTTGCGAATCCCATTCTGAAGATTACGCTGTCAAGTCTTGTTTCAAGCATAACCATAAGGTTTTCACCGGTCATACCTTTCATTCTGTCAGCTTTTTCATAATAGTTTCTGAAAGGTTTTTCAAGAACACCATAAATGAATTTTGCTTTCTGTTTTTCGCGAAGCTGAAGACCGTATTCACTAATCTTCTTTCCTGCTCTTGCGTTTGTTCTGTTAGATTTCTTGTCATATCCTAAAAATACAGGATCAAGATTAAGAGATCTACATCTTTTTAACACGGGAACTCTGTTTACTGCCATTTTTATTTCCTCCTAGTATTGTTTACAGCGCCTTGCGCCTTCTTCCAACTTTTATTTTTGTTTCAACACTTTGGAAGAACAGCTTTGCTGTTCTTCATACGCGAAACTTAGATTTTGTTTGCAAAGCAGCCGTTGCTGCGAGCATTACTAAATCTTTTCGCGTTATACTCTACGACGCTTAGGGGGACGACATCCGTTATGAGGAACGGGTGTTACGTCTCTGATACTGGTAACTTCCAGACCACAAGCTGATAATGCACGGATTGCTGCTTCACGTCCTGAACCGGGTCCTTTAACAAATACATCTACTGTCTTAAGTCCATGTACAAGCGCTGCTTTAGTAGCTGTTTCAGCTGCCATCTGTGCTGCATATGGAGTAGATTTCCTTGAACCTCTAAAACCAAGACCACCAGCACTTGCCCAGCTTAATGCATTTCCTTCAGCATCTGTTAATGTAACGATTGTGTTGTTAAAGGAAGACTGGATATGTGCCTGTCCGCGTTCAACGTTTTTCTTGACACGTTTCTTTGTCACTTTTTTTGTAACTTTTTTAGCTGCCATTTAAACTAACCTACTTTCTCAATAATTAATAATTTTCTAGTTGCATTTCCTATCTGCAAAAGTGCATCTCATTATGCTGCAAAAAGCTTATTTCTTCTTGCCTGCAACGGTACGCTTAGGACCTTTTCTGGTTCTTGCGTTTGTCTTTGTCTTCTGACCACGTACAGGGAGTCCTTTTCTATGACGGATTCCTCTGTAGCATCCGATTTCCTGAAGTCTCTTGATGTTAAGAGCAACTTCTCTTCTCAAATCACCTTCAACCATGTAGTCTGCATCGATAACTTCACTGATTCTCTTAACTTCTTCGTCAGTAAGTTCTCTAACACGGGTATCAGGATTAACCTTTGCTGCTTCAAGAATCTTAGTAGCACTTACTCTACCAATTCCATAAACATAAGTTAAACCAATTTCTACACGTTTTTCTCTCGGTAAGTCAACACCTGCAATACGAGCCATTTACGTTTCCTCCATTTTCTTTACTGGCAGATTTTGGCTTTTTCGCCATTCTGCATTCGCATGCTTTGCATGCCTGATACTAATTGATTGAGGCACTGGTCCATGCCCAACCGGACGTTTCCGATCTTTCTACCCTATAGGTAGTACCCACCAGGGTAGTATCAACAAGTAATCACTAAGGCTCCTTGGAACTATTTATTATCATAAATCAGCACGGTTTCTTTATCAAACCACGCTGCAGCCGCTTACATAATAAATGGACAAGAACCCTTCTGCTTACTGCAGTGGATTATCCTTGTCTCTGTTTGTGTTTCGGATTCTCGCAGATTACTCTGATACGTCCTTTTCTTTTAATGATTTTGCACTTTTCGCAAATCGGTTTTACTGATGATCTAACCTTCATGTTAAACCCTCCTTTCAAAAAAGACCGTTTTACATTATAGCATGTTATATTTGCAAATGCAATACTTTTCCAAAAGATATTTTCTAAAAAAGTATTGCATCTACTTTCTCTTTATTTATCTCTCCAGATAATTCTTCCTTTGGATAAATCATAGGGAGATAATTCCAAAGTCACTTTGTCTCCGGGTAAGATACGGATAAAATTCTGACGAAGCTTACCACTGATATGGGCAAGTACTCTGTGTCCATTTTCAAGTTCTACCTGAAACATGGTATTGGGAAGTTTTTCTACTACGGTTCCTTCGATTTCGATTACATCTGCTTTAGACATTCGCTACCTCCTATTTCGTTCTCTGTTTAATTGCGAATTTAATCTCTTCATTATATACGGGTTTCTCGTTTTGTAATTTGTCCGCCAAAGCCTCATCCATTCCGCTTTTTACGGGCTGCACATGTTTCTTATTTTTCTTCTTGGGTTTTTCGATGGGCTTTAATGCACCGTCCGATAAATAAACGCTGTCTTTTTCTTCTTTTATAATGATATACATTTCTCCTTTATCATGTCCTGACAAGGATAATGCAAACATTCCAACCATATTATCTCTCATTGTCATACCCTAAAACCTTTTGATTATAAGGACTTAAGTGTCAGGATTTCCGGCTCTCCATCTGTAATCAAAATGGTATTTTCATAATGTGCTGACAAAGAACCGTCTGCCGTCACCACTGTCCAATCGTCGTCCAACCACTCTACATCATAATCTCCCATGTTTACCATGGGTTCTATGGCGAGTGTCATTCCCGGCTGCAGTTTTATTCCTCTGCGCCATTGCCTGAAATTCGGTATTTGGGGTTCTTCATGCAAACTTGTTCCTATTCCGTGTCCAACCAAATCTCTCACGATTCCATATCCAAAGCTTGACACATAAGCATCTATAGCTGCGGAAATATCATGTAAATGGTTGCCGGCTTTTGCATACTTCATTCCCTCAAAAAAGCTCTGTTTTGTTACTTCTATCAGTTTTTTTGCTTCCGCTGAAATCTCGCCTACCGCATAGGTTCTCGCCGCATCGGAATGATACCCTTTATAAATAAGTCCTGCATCCAGACTGACTATATCACCTTCCGTGAGGATTCTGCTCTTAGAAGGAATTCCGTGCACCACTTCATCGTTAACAGATACACAGACAGATGCAGGATATCCGTTATAATTCAAAAAATTAGGAATACAATCATAACTTCTGATTAATTTCTCGCCCAGTTCATTTATTTCCCATGTAGAAACTCCCGGTTTCACAAATTCTCCCAATCTTTCATGTACTTCTGAAAGAATTTTACAGGATTCTCTCATGAGTGCGATTTCTCTTGCAGATTTTATTGATACCGCCATATATTCCCTTGCCTTTCCGCAACCTGCAAATCATACATTGTCTTAAATGTTAACCTAAGATGGCAATGATGGATGCAAATACATCTTTCATATCCACTGTTCCATCTACGCTCTTAAGTACACCTTTGGCACTGTAAAAGTCAATTAAAGGCTGTGTCTGCTTATGATATACATCAAGACGGTTCTTTACTGTCTCAGGCTTATCATCATCACGAAGTATCAACTCACTACCGCAAGTATCACAAACACCTTCAGCCTTAGGCGGAACATGTTCAATATGATATGTAGCTCCACAAGAAAGACATGCACGTCTTCCGCCCATTCTCTTAATGATGTTTTCATCTGGAACTTCCACATCGATTGCGTAGTCAATCTTATCACCAAGCTCAGTAAGTGCTTTGTCAAGCACCTCTGCCTGAGGAATTGTTCTCGGGAAACCATCTAATACATAACCATTCTTACAATCATCGTTTGCCACTCTGTCAAGAAGAATCTTAACAGTAAGCTCATCGGGAACGAGAAGTCCCTGATCCATATATTTCTTCGCTTCCATTCCAAGTTCTGTACCGTTTTTGATATTAGCTCTGAAAATATCACCGGTAGAAATATGGGGAACGCTGTATTTTTCTGCAATCATTTTTGCCTGAGTACCTTTTCCGGCACCGGGCGCGCCTAACATAATAATTTTCATAATGTTTCTCCATTCAAAAAGTATTAATAGAGGTTACAGAATTTCCCTGTAACCTCTAAAAGTTCAATGAATATTAATCATTTAAAAAACCTTTGTAATTACGTACCAGCATCTGAGATTCAATCTGTTTGATTGTCTCAAGAATAACACTTGCAATAATGATTAAGCTGGTTCCTCCAAAGGATACAGCTGCACCAAATACACCATTGAATACAAAAGGTATTACACACACAATGGTAAGTCCTACTGCTCCGATGAAGACAATGTAATTCAAAACTTTGGTCAGGTACTCGCTGGTGGGCTTTCCGGGTCTGATTCCGGGAATAAATCCACCCTGCTTTTTCATATTTTCTGCAATTTCAAGCGGATTAAATGTAATGGATGTGTAGAAATACGCAAAGAAAATAACAAGTAAAACATACACTACCAAACCGATTGAATAAACAGGTTCACTGGGCTTACACCAGTTTCCTGAATTTAAGCCTTTTAATATATGTGCCCAAACTCCGGTTCCGCTATAGCTGAAGAAACTGCAAATAACAATAGGAAGCTGCATTAAAGATGATGCAAAGATGATAGGAATAACACCTGAAGTATTTACCTTTAAAGGAATAGAAGATGTCTGACCACCTACCATTTTTCTTCCCTGTACTTTTTTAGCATACTGAACGGGGATCTTACGAACACCGCCATTTAAAATAATAACCAAAACTACCATAGCAACAATGATTGCAATAATCACTAATGCTGCTACCACTCCGACTGCAATGGTCTTGCCGATTACAAACTGATTAAATAAGTTTGAAATATCCTGAGGAATGCTGGATAAAATATTGATAACGAGTACGATGGAAATACCGTTTCCGATACCGTTTTCATTAATTCTTTCACCAATCCACATAAGGAAAGCACTACCTGCTGTCAAAGCAAAAATAACTGTTATCACGTTCAGCGCATTGTACTCTTCAAGGAGTCCGCTTCCGCCAAATCCGATTGCCATGGCTGCTGATTCAAACAGCGCAAGTCCTACTGTCACATAACGGGTGATAGAAGCAATTTTTTTCTTGCCATCAGCCCCTTCCTTCTGCATTTCTTCCAATTTTGGAATCGCAATTGTCAAAAGCTGCATGATGATGGAAGATGTAATGTAGGGTGTGATATTTAACGCTAAGATGGACATATTAAGGAATGATCCACCTGTGAAAGCATTAAAAAAGTTGAACGCATCTCCTGTCTGCTGTGCAAACCAATTTGAAAAATAAGTCCTGTCTACACCTGGCACAGGCAGCTGTGACCCCAAACGGATCACAACTAACATGGCAAATGTAAATAATATTTTATTTCTTAATTCTTTGATTTTAAATGCGTTTTTTAAGGTTTTAAACATTAGATCACCTCTGCTGTTCCACCAATAGCTTCAATTTTTTCTTTTGCGGATGCACTGAATGCATTAGCTTTTACTGTAAGCTTCTTGGTAATTTCTCCGTTTCCGAGGATCTTAACGCCATCTTTAGGATTTTTAACGATGCCGGATTCGAGTAATGCTTCGATATCTACAACAGCGCCGTCTTCAAATCTGTCAAGTGCACTTAAATTGATTCCTACAATATCCTTAGAACTGGGGCAAGTAAAGCCTCTCTTCGGAATTCTTCTGTATAAAGGCATCTGACCACCTTCAAAGCCCGGTCTGGGTGCTCCTGAACGAGCTTTCTGACCTTTATGACCTTTACCGGCTGTCTTACCATTTCCTGAACCGTGTCCACGACCTCTTCTAAAATTATCACTCTTTGTAGAACCTTCTGCAGGTCTTAAATTAGATAATTCCATGCTGACACCTCCTTATCTTCTCTTAATTAAGCTTCTTCTACTTTAACTAAATGTCTGATCTGCTGAATCTGTCCTCTTGTTGCTGCGTTGTCAGGTAACAGGATTGTCTTGTTCAGCTTTCTAAGTCCCATAGATTCAACTGTAGCTTTATGCTTGGGAACTGCACCGATAGTAGACTTTACTAAAGTAACTTTTAACATTTTCTGTTCTGCCATCTTTCATTCCCTCCTATGCCATAATTTCTTCTACAGATTTTCCACGGTTCTTAGCTACTTCTTCAGGTGTCTTTAACTGACTTAAACCTGCGATTGTTGCAAGAACTACGTTCTGCTTATTGTTGGAACCAAGTGATTTTGTACGGATATTCTTGATACCTGCAAGTTCACAAACGATACGTGCGGGACCACCTGCGATGATACCTGTACCTTCGGGAGCCTTCTTTAAAAGAACGCTTGCAGAACCGAATTTTCCGATAAAATCATGTGTTACGGAATTGTTTTCATCAAGTGCAATTTTCACGATGTTTTTCATTGCATCTTCTTTTCCCTTACGGATAGCTTCGGGAATTTCAACAGCCTTGCCAAGTCCAGCACCTACATGACCGTTGCCGTCACCAACTACTACTAAAGCTGTGAAACGCATGTTACGTCCACCCTTTACAGTTTTGGTTACACGCTTGATAGCAACAACTTTATCGCTTAACTCTAACTGGCTTACATCTATGAT
>JAGBBV010000024.1 GCA_017938315.1 Lachnospiraceae bacterium | reverse complement strand
GAATCGTGTGACATTGGGAAAATCAAACAGCTGGTATTCTGAAAAATAAACGTTCAGAATTCAGTAGGGACTTTTTGGGCTTTTCGGACCTTTCTGTTGATTATACCGGGTTAATTATATTAATTAGCACAACGAGTTAAATTTAGATGATTTGAAAACATTGAAAATTCCGCTGTTTTCAAAGGAATTTCAGAGTGTTTGTGAGAAAATTATTTATGAGGCAAGGGTGCTTATGGATGAAGCGGATGGTGTTTATCAAGAAGCAGGAGAACTGTTGGAACAGACACTAGGCTTACAAGATTTTAATTCTGATTCGGAAAGATATTCAATTCGTTCTTTTAAAAGCACTTTTAAAAATACAGGAAGGCTGGACGCGGAGTTTTATCAGAGATATTATGATGAATTTGAGAAAAGGATAAAGGCAAAAGGGTTTGTATGCGCAGAAGAAATATGTAGTATGATAAATTATGGTACTGTTCCTACCAGTCCGTATACAGGAGATAGTTCGGGCATTCCTTATATCAAGGGGATGAATTTAAAAAATGTAGAAATTCAAAACGATAATATAGACAGAATAGTTAATACAGGTAAATTATCCGAGAGGTTTTATACTAAAAAAGGCGATATTATTATTTCTCAAATGGGTACAGTAGCTGATTGCGGTGTTGTAGATGAAACACAAGAAAATTGGATTTTTGCTTCTTTTACAATTAGGCTGCGATTGAAGAATTTTAGCTTGTATAACCCCTATTTTATAGGAATATACATACAAAATATAGCGAAGAAATATTATTTTAATCGTTATATATCACAGGCAAGTGTTAGGCAGAATACGGACTTACCGACGGTAAAAAATTTATTTATTCCGATTGTAGATATAAATATACAGAATAAAATTGCAGATAAAGTAAAAGAAAGTAAAGAAAAGAAATGGAAAAGCAAGTTGCTTTTAGAGAAAGTTGTTCAGTTTGTTGAAACAGCGATTGAGCAAGGAGAAGATACTGCTCTGAAATTTCAAATATGACACTATGATTTTATAAAATAGAGAAAAGATATTATAATTATAATAATGAAAGGTAAGTTGGTATGAAACAAAATGGAGATATGGTTACATTTTTAAGAAATAAAGATTATATTATGCAAGATAATAATTTAGGGGGAGGAGCTTTTGGAAAAGCAGTGTTGCTAAATGCCCCATATATTGATGAATTGTTTGTTGCAAAAATGTACAAGCCTCTATATGAGTGGACAAAGGAAAAATTCTATGCAAATTTTTTAGACGAAATAAAAATACTGTATAAATTAAATCACCCAAACATTGTCAGAATTTATAATTATTATGCATACGAGAAGCAATGTACAGGGTATATCATAATGGAGTACATTGATGGGAAAGATATAGGAGATTTTTTTGAAGAATATAATAAAGAATGCGAAGAAGTAGTTACCGTGGATGAAATATTTGTACAGTTGATAAATGCTTTTACTTATATTGAGGAGAAAGGAGTTGTACATCGTGATATTAGAGAAGGAAATATACGAGTAGATATAAACGGTACAGTAAAAGTTATTGATTTTGGAATTGGTAAAATACTTATGTCTAGCAAAGATATATGTGATAGTTTGGTAAGATATATTGATAGGGAGGGATCAGACACGCTCCCTAAAGAATACCATGACGGAATATATACATCTCATACAGATATGTTTTATTTAGCGGAGTTATTTAATCGTTTACTAAAGAAGATTACAGATAAAGAAATAAAGCCATTTTCTTATTATAATATTTTAAATAAAATGATGGAGAAAAACCCGAAAGACAGATATGGGAATTTTCGGGAAATAAAGGAATTGATAGAACAACAGAATTTTGTTGAAATGCCAATTTCGAATGAAGATAAAAGAATATACCAAGAGTTTACAAATTATATATGCGAATCATTAATAAGCTATAAAATGGAACAAAAGTTTAATTATAATACACAGAATTTTATATATAAACTTGAGAGTGCATTGGAAGAAAATGTGTTTGAAGATTATATTCAAAATAATGCTCAAATTATTGGAGGTATAGTTACTAGTGGATATAGATATAGAACGGATATTCAAATACCTTGCTGTGTAGTAAAAGATTTTTTGGTGTGGTTTAAAAAATCGACGAAGGATTACAGAAAACTTATTTTAAGAAATATAATTGTTAAGCTTTCCACAATTAAGGTAGTGTTTGAATTTGATGAGGAATTGCCATTTAATTAAGATGTATATGGTTATAAAAGTTTATTTAGAAGAATTAAAAAAATTGGAAATAGCTTAATATAAGATGAATATTAGTGAATACCTTGAATATTGATAGGAGCATAATATGCCGGAAGAAAAAGATTTAACGGATAGGAAATATACAATCAGTCAATTAAAAACACATGAAATGTGCGATAGTATCTTAGAACAATTAAAAAAAGCGATTTCTTTAAAAGAAGATGGATTAGTTCTGGAATCAGATGCTGTGATGAATATGTTGTCATTGGAAGTTGAAAAAATAATGACACAATTTGATGAACCTAAAGAGAAAACCGAAAATAAGAATTTTGATAAAAGAATTTTGCCGAGGAGAGGTCAGCTTCTTGCTGAAAATGATAAGGTCATATTAAGAGCTATATCAGATGAAGACTACGAAGATTATATGAAAGTATCTTATGAATGCGCCATTATGAAAAGTGCTTTTAAGGAAAATGCTTTTAGAAAGGATTTATGGGAATCATTTTTATCTGATACAGCCGCGAACTTTTCCATTTATGACAAAGTATCTGGAGAATATGTGGGTTACTGTGGAATAAAAAATATAAATGTAGAGAATTGGGAATTGGTAATAGAACTTTTGAAGAAATATAGGCATCGGGGATATGGATATCATGCTCTTGTAGTAATGCTAAATGCTTTAACGGAATTGACAGGAAAAACTGCATATAGAAGCAGGGTTGACTCTGACAATTATGCTTCACAAAATCTTATGAAAAAACTTGGAGCGAAACCTAACGGAATCAGCGAAATGTTTATTCATGGAGAAGATTTACGCAAGTTTCAAGAAGAAAACAAAGATTTAATTGATGATAAACTAAGAAAATTGGCAAAGGAGTTTCATGTTGCTCCGATTAATTTGATAGGTCATGTATTAGAATTTCGTATCGAATGGAAAGCAACTTTTTAAGATAAACCACATTATAGGAAGTGATTATGCAGTGAATAATGAACTTGTTTTATATGGAACAAAAGTTATGATATCTCAATTAAATTATTCAAATGTAAACAGTTATTTGTCTACATATAAAAATGCCTCTACTTTTTCAAAAGTATATGAGATGATGCCTGATTTTTGGGAGCAGCCGCGTAGGCGTATCAAAGATTATGCTGACGGAAAACGGGACAGCAAAGCAAGGTATTTGATAGCTGAAAAAGTGTCATTACAGGGAGTTGGTTTCATTGAATTAGACTATAGTAACTCGGAAATGCCGGAAGTAGATATTGCAGTACTTGAGGAGTATCAAGGGAAGGGTTATGCCTTTGAAGCAGCCAAGATACTGTTTGTAAATGTATTTGAAAATGAATCCATAGAGTGTATTGTTTGGAATGCTTTCCGTTCAAATAAAGCAAGCTGCAGGATAGCCGAGAAGTTGGGCGGTAAGGTAGTGGAGGGAAAGAATTTGGTAATGGAAGTCATGCAGGCAGCAGGATTAAAAGTGAATCCGGCAGATTATAAGGAGGCTCCCGCGACAGTGGCATATGAGATTAGTAAAACAATATTTATGAACAAATTTTGTGACAGGAACTGTATATAAGAAAAAGATTTATTTACGATATATATGGAAGATGTATCAAACGAAATGTTTGCGTAGATTTAGCATTTTTTTCATTTGATACATCTTTTTTTGTTACCGTTTTTGTAGTTACATTATGAAGGGGTCAGGGGATATTTCCTCCTGCGTATATACGCAAGCAGTGCTTGCTATTACGCCCTGTGTCATGACACAGGCAGTGCTTGCTGTTTTAGTATGAACAGTAATCAGGGATAAGTCTGTAAGGCAGTTTTTCTTTAAAGTTGCTAAAACTTCATACGGATATTACCGTCCGATTTTATTAAAAAATTTTGAAAAAGTTTTTGCAAATAGGAAGGTTTTTTGCATATTTACCATTTAGAATAATATTCGAGGTAAATGAAATAAGTGCCGGTATGAAAACTGAATATTGCAATATACATACAGGACGTGAGGATATGTGTAGCCACTATGTAGGTGCGCCACGATATGCCTGCCCTGATTCAGTTCGGGGTAAACGTGAGGGAATGGAAATAATCTATTGAAGCAAAGGCATTGAGCGATAAAAACCTGACAAAATGCACAGCAGTTGTGCAGGGCGATGAGGCATATCTGTGATAATGATACTTCTGAATTTCCGATTGAAATTCAGTCATGAAATGACGGTGCAATTCCGATGTGGGCAGTGTAATGACCTGTCACTTGTATGCAGTCTTATAGATTAAAAAACAGGAAAGATTGACAGGGAATTTGAGTTTTTGAGTGTTAAAACAGCGTAAGGGCAGTTATGAACGTAATAGTTTGTAGCTGTCTTTTTGCGTTCATATGGAGGAAATGCTTATGATTGATGAATGGAGCGGGCTGGCGGATATGTTGGCGAATTTGATTGAAAAATATGCGTCGGAATTAGATTTAGAAAATTTACCTGATATAGCAGGAGATAATCATGCGGAAGATGAAAGAAATAGAGCAGAAGAATTGTCAAAAAATTGAAAGATGTGTCTTGATAATAATGGTCATACAAGATATAATAAACATGATAAGAGTGTCCAAACTATTGCTAGAGAAAATACCAAATAACGAGGTAACTATGGATTATAGAGAAGAAGAAATTGGAAAATCAAATATGATAATTTATACAACAGAGGATGGCTTATCGAAGATTGAAACAATCTTCGATGGAGATACGGTCTGGTTGTCAAAGGCGCAGATGGCGGAGTTATTTCAGAGAGATCGCTCTGTTATTTCAAAACACATAAAAAATATATTTGAAGAAGGCGAGCTTTTCAGAGAAGGTAATGTGCAAATTTTGCACATTGCAAATTCAGATAAGCCCGTAGAATTTTATAATCTCGATGTAATCATCTCTGTCGGCTACCGTGTGAAATCAAAACGCGGCACACAGTTCAGAATATGGGCGACCGGAATTTTGAAAGAGTATATGCGTAAAGGCTTTGCGCTGGATGATGAACGTCTGAAAAACTTGGGCGGTGGTGGATATTTTAAAGAACTGCTTGAACGAATCAGAGATATTCGGGCGTCTGAAAAGGTATTTTACAGGCAGGTATTGGAGATTTACGCTACTAGCATTGACTATGATCCAAAAGCGGAAATATCCATTCAGTTTTTTCAGAAAGTTCAGAATAAAATTCATTATGCCATTCATGGGCAGACGGCGGCGGAAGTTATTTATACAAGGGCGGATGCAGAAAAAGAATTTATGGGGCTTACCACATTCGTAGGAAATCAGCCGACTTTGCGTGAAGCTGTGATTGCCAAAAATTATTTGAATGAAAAAGAACTTCGTGCAATGGGGCAGCTTGTGTCAGGATATTTGGATTTTGCAGAGCGTCAGGCAGAACGGGAACAGGCTATGACCATGAAGGATTGGGCAAAACATTTAGACCGTATTCTGACAATGAGCGGCGAACAGTTATTATCCGGAAATGGAAGCGTGACACATAAGCAGGCAGTGGAAAAGGCAACCGGAGAATATAAGAAATATAAAGAGCGTACTTTAAGTGATGTGGAACAAGATTATTTGGACTCGATAAAAATATTGGGTAAAAAGGCAGATAAAAAATAGAATGGAGAACTTGATATGAAAAGAGGAAAAGTCAAGGTTTATACATATACAAGAGTATCCACAGCCATGCAGACAGACGGTTATTCCTTAGAAGCACAGAAAGCCAGAATGAAAGCGTTTGCCGACTATAATGATTATGAAATTGTCGGCACATATGAGGATGCTGGAAAATCTGGCAAGTCCATTGAGGGGCGAATAGAGTTTAACCGCATGATGGAGGATATCAAGTCAGGAAAAGACAGTGTTTCTTTTGTCCTTGTTTTTAAGTTGTCCCGATTTGGCAGAAATGCGGCGGATGTGCTTTCTACATTGCAGGTTATGCAGGATTTTGGCGTAAATCTGATCTGCGTGGAGGATGGCATTGATTCTTCCAAGGATGCCGGAAAACTGATGATTTCCGTACTGTCAGCAGTTGCAGAGATTGAACGGGAGAATATTCGCGTGCAGACGATGGAGGGGCGTATCCAGAAAGCCCGTGAGGGAAAATGGAATGGTGGGTTTGCACCATATGGTTATCAACTGATAGATGGGAAATTACAGATTAACGAAGAAGAAGCAAAAGCTATCCGTATAATCTTTGAACAGTATGTGCATACGGATATTGGTGCCAACGGTGTGGCAAAATATCTTGAAAACCACGGCATTCGTAAAATACAGCGACAGAACGGGAAAAATCCTCTTTTTGATGCGCACTTGGTTCGTCTTATCCTGAAAAATCCGGTATACTGCGGTAAGATTGCCTATGGACGCAGGAAGACAGAAAAAGTTCATGGAACACGAAACGAGTATCATCTTGTGGAGCAGGATAACTATATTCTGGTGGATGGACAGCAGGATGCGATTATTGAGGAAGATGTTTGGCAGGCGGCACAGGTAAAGCTGCTTGCGCAGGCGAAAAAATACGAACATGTAAATAGAGGTAAAGACACGAAAACGTATCTTCTTTCGGGAATTGTCAAATGTCCGGTCTGCGGAGCGGGCATGTATGGAAATAAGAGCATTAAGCGAAAAAAGGATGGGACAAAATATAAGAATTTTTATTACTACGGCTGTAAGCATCGTACCATGACACGTGGGCATAAGTGCGATTATAAGAAGCAGATACGGGAGGAACTGTTGGATGATGCGGTGGCGGAAGTCATTATAAAGTTGGTTAGCAATCCTAAGTTTGCGGCAATGATGAAGGAGAAGATAGGTAGCAAGGTGGATACTGCCGCAATAGACGGAGAGCTTGCAGAGTATGAAAAGCAGTTACGGCAATGTTATGCTGTCAAGCTAAAGTTGGCAGAGGAAATTGATTCTCTTGATCCGGATGACAGACATTATATCAAACGAAAAGCTGACCTTGATGACCGCCTTTATCGGATGTACGATAAGATAGAGGATGTGGAAACACAGCTTATTGAAACAAGGGCAAAGAAACAGACGGTTGAAGCTGAGAAGCTGACGGGAGATAATATCTATAAGGTATTGATTTATTTTGAAAAGCTGTATGCTGTGATGAATGAAGTAGAACGGCGGCAGTTTATGGAAGCATTGATTTCTGAGATACGGATTTATGAGGATAGACAGCCGAATGGACAATGGCTGAAGTCTGTTAAATTCAGGCTTCCGATTATTGAGGGAGATATGGATTTGAGTTTGGAAGATGATAAACATGTTGAGTCAGTGGTTCTGATGCAGTATTGTGGAAAAGAGAAGAAATAGACGGGTTTGACCACAAGATGTTGTGGTTTGAGGGCAAAAATTGGAGCGAAAATCGACCAGTTTTTGCCCTATTTTTTTGCCCGTTTTTATAGATGCATAGTACTCACCAAAAGGCGTGTACGGGTAAAAAATGAGGTTTGGGATGGTTTTAGGAAAAAATGAGGCAGAAAAAATATTTTTTAAGAAGGAGACATAAGGAATGGTGGATGCAAAAGAAGAGGATTTTGAACTGGTAGTGCTTGATGATATACCGGCTCTGTTTACTAACAGCCGGGTAGACAGGGGCAGTATTCCGGATGGAGCTTACTGTTATGATGTCAGGCATGACGACTGCTGTCAGGGAATTGCATGTGAGATTAAGCCGCATATAATGGTCAACCATTGGGGGACGATCATTGCCAAGCAGGAGATTCCGCTGGAGGATGGAAGTTATTATCCGAAGGAAGATTTGAATTATCTGGGCAGAACTATGACGCTGGACGAATTCTTGCAGACAGATATGAATCAGGATACTGTACAGAATGAGCAGGGAGAACAGACGGCACAGCTTAACATGTGACAGGAGGAACAGCGGCATGGAAAAGAAAGAACATCCGAGTTACGGAATTATCCGTAAGTGGAAGGAGAGGGGTGAATAGTGATGCTGCATTATGAACATGTGGATAATGATTTGATTCAGGCAGAGAAAACAATAAGAATGGCCCTGAAGTCTGAGTGCGATACGGCATCAGAAAAAGCGGCGCTGGAGGAGGCATTAAATCTGGTAGAAAAAGCAAGGGAGACATGCAGGCTTGCGCAGAAGGAATCCATTACAGGGTTGTTTACACAAAACATAAATATGTAATAAACCTGAAAATCATAAGTAAAGCAGAAGGCAGCATTTATTTTATATGGGTGCTGTTTTTTTATTGGAAGAGAGGAGAAGACGGTGAAGAAAGAAGTAAATAAGAAGATATTAGCAGGAGGCGTATTGCTATTACTTGCAATCGCACTGATCCTGATGGTGTTCCTGCACTCACATAAAACGCAGGGAATGATAGAAACCATCGGACAGCAGAAGACAACTGATAATGAGAAACTGCTGGAGGAACTACAGAATGTTTCATTATATCTTGAGCAGATGGATGTGTTGTGGTCAAGCTTTTTTGTAACACTTGTGGCTAAAAAAATGTCGGATTGCTTTCCGGAAGCTATCAGGGTTTTTCGATTCCATAAAGGGTGCTTTGCACCGCTGGAGCGGCTTAGCCCTTGACAGAACCGAAAATCTCTGACTTTGGGCAGACAGGCAGTCCGGTCGGGTAAACTGCTGATGCCTTTTATCCGGCTGTTCTTGCCTGAAACGGTGTCTGGTAACCATTATAGCTGTGTGGGCGTACATGGTTATATGTAACATATGCAAATTCCTCTACTGTCTGGTAAAGCGCTTCCTCCGTTGTAAATTCGTATAGATTTGTACACTCGTTTTTCAGAGTGTTGAAATAACGTTCCATCGGCGCATTATCATAGGGACAGCCTGCTTTAGTTGTAATAAGCATTTGGGAAGATATCCAGCCGGCGCAGGAGCCAGCGGACACCAAATTCTTCTTTATGCTGGTCGATAAACCGATAAGCCTCTAATCGATTTCCTTTGCAAAAAAT
>JAGBBV010000023.1 GCA_017938315.1 Lachnospiraceae bacterium | reverse complement strand
TTTTTTCTTTTTTCTTCTTTTTCTTTTTATCTTTTTCGGACTCTTCTTCCAAGTCTGCGTTTCTTATGCTTCCTTCTTCATCAACCTGTTCTGCTTTTTCGTCCTTTTTCTTTTTCTTCTTTTTGTCTTTCTTGCTTACCTTTTCTTCTTTAACGCGTATCTCTTCTCCATCAACAACCGCTACATCGTTTTCATCTGATTCTTCCTCTTGCACAAGAGTCTGCAACAAGTTCCCAAAGAAACCGGCTTTGGTTTTTTCCTCAACTTCTACGTCAGTGGGCAGTTTTTTCTCTTTTCTGCTACGTCTGCTTTCTTTGTCGCTCCTTTTCTTAAAAAGCGTTTTCTTCTCCTTTATCTCTTCACGGACCGGTTCTCTTTCTTCTATTATTTCTTCAATAGCCTCTTCACCTTGAAAACTTTTCAACAAATCTTCCGGTATTCCTTCAGGGATTTCTTGCATCGTATCATCTAAGAAATCCGGCATCTCATTATTATCAGCTTTCTTTAGCAATTCATTTAATTCCATTAAACTGCTGTCAGCATTATCTAAATCATCTATATATTCCGTAACATCTATGTCATAAGACATAAAACTGCTTTCTTTCTTCTCAGCATTATTTTCTTCCGTTACAGTTTCACCAGACGGTTCTGTAGCGGACTCAAAATCCTGTGCTAAAAGTGCTTCCAAATCATCTGTGTTTGTTTCTGCCTCTACTGCTGCAAGCATTTTATCTAAATCGATCTTCCACTCATCATCTGAAAGCGTATCTTTCTCCTCTTCACCTTCCTGCATATGTTCAGAAGTTTCCTCAGGAAAACTATCGTCTTCGAGCGAACCTAATAAAGATGCCAACAAATCTTCATCAACATCTTCTACATCTTCAATAATTTTCTTTTCTTGAGGAGCATTTTTTTCTCTTTCTTTTTCTTCTTCCTCAAATGCTTTTAGTAAATTGTCTAAATATTCTTCATCTGAAGTCATACGAACCCCTCACTTTCTGTTTTCGTCTCTAGTGTAACATACTAAAGCCGGTTATACAATTCTTTTAAAAACTCCTCCGGCTCCGCTTTAATCCCGTAGCTTCTGTCTTTAATTTCTTCTGCAGTCTGATACAAAGTACTATGCACTCTGAAAAAGCTTGCTTTTTGGTTAAAAAATGCCACTTTTTCAAAAGGCCACCGGATTACTGATGGAAATCGCATTCCCACTCCCAGTTCCATAATGCAAACATTTCTGTTTACGGTTCCCTGCAACCATTTCATATAAATTTGCCATTTATCCGTATAGCCCTCTTCTGCATAGTTTTCTGCATAAATGTTATTAAACACCAGTAATTTTCCACAATGAGGACATACCGGTATTTTTATATCATCCGGATTATAAAGATCTGCTGTACATTTTTCACTACATTGTAATTTACTGAAACTGCCGCAAGGTTCTACAACTCTGTCCTCTTTAAAATCTATTCTTTTTATTAATCCGTCTGTACATAAAGATACAATAAAATAATTTTTATTCGATATAATGCTTTCTAATTTCTTATACCAATTATATCTCTTTACAATTTCATCATTTGATTCATCTTCCAGTAATTCTTTTAGAATGAAAGGCTGTAAGGGATTATTTTCTCCAATCTCTTCCAATAATTTTTTATACTTTTCGTTCTTAACCAAATCTGTGAGTCCTACTTCCCACTCTTCTCCGATTCCAATTAAGACAAGTTCTGCTTCTTTTATTTTATCTGCTAATACATCTAATTTTATAGAGTCCATTTCTTCCCAATCCTTTTCTTTACTGTTACATGAATAAGAGCCGGAAAAACATTCCGGCTCTTTATAAAAAGCTTTGTAATCATCTTGAGTGTTTATTTACGAACCAAACTATCCACAATTCTAACAAGATTTCCGATTTCGGGTTTTGATAACTGTGCATTAGCTCCTAATGCTTCACCCTTCTTTTTCATTTCCTCATTCACAAGTGAGGAGAAAATGATAACCGGTATATTCTCAGTTGCACTGTCCGATTTAATAAGCTTTGTCAATCGGTGTCCGTCCATAAGTGGCATCTCAATATCTGTGATAACACATTGTACATGTTCTTTTAATGTACCTTTTTCTTTAAACTCACAAATAGTATCCCATGCTTCCTGTCCATCACAAGTATGTATAAGATTACTATATCCTGCTTTCTTAAGTGAATCTACAATAAGTCTGTTCAGTAAAATGGAGTCTTCTGCAATCAAAATCGGCACATCACTTCTGGTTCTGTCACCCATTGCATCAATCTCGCTTACTTTAAGACCCGTTTCAGGATTGATGTCTGTCACAATCTTCTCAAAATCAAGAATAATAATTAATCTTTCGTCAATTTTTACAATTCCAGTAGAGATTCCTTCTTCAGCAGATGATACTGTTGCACCCGGTTTAATAATCTGCCCCCATGAAACTCTGTGAATACCCATTACCTGATCTACATGAAAAGCAATATCAAGCTTATTAAAGTTTGTAACGATAAATAAACCGCCTTCTTTTGACATACCTCTCTGGAGACAATTCTTTAAATCAATTGCGGTAATCATGGTATCTCTCGGCATAAAAATACCTTCAATACTGGGATGTGAATTAGGTACCGGAGTAACCTTCTGATAAGGTATAATTTCTTTAATCTTAGCAACATTTATACCATATGCATTGCCATCCAACTGAAATTCCAAAACTTCTAATTCATTTGTTCCGTTTTCTAATAGAATTTTTGTATCCATTCCGCACACCTCGTTCATCTAGGGTATTGTTTATTATATTACACATTATACCACATATTTTTTTTACAAACAACAAAAAATCATTTAAATATTCAGTAAATTCATAACTATAAAATAAAAAAAAGCAGTATAACTGCTTTTTAGGTATCATACCTTCAAAACCGAACATCAAATCACATTATCCAAATTTTTGGTTAAGCCCTCGACCGATTAGTAAATGTCAGCTGAGTACATTACTGCACTTACACCTCATTCCTATCTACCTCGTAGTCTTCAAGGGGTCTTACTTACTGGGATATCTCATCTTGAGGGGGGCTTCACGCTTAGATGCCTTCAGCGTTTATCCCGTCCGGACTTGGCTACCCTGCCATGGCTCTGGCAAGCCAACAGGTACACCAGCGGTCCGTCCATCCCGGTCCT
>JAGBBV010000022.1 GCA_017938315.1 Lachnospiraceae bacterium | reverse complement strand
CCTCTGTTCCTGCTACCATGGTTTTCATGTTTTCCATGTTTTCATTCATTTTTTCCGCTGTTTGCCTGAAAACCGTTTCTGCTTCTTTCAGCAGGTCTAAATCAATCTGGTAGATATTCTCATTTGTTTCACTCATTTTTATTGCCCCATAAATTCTTCCACATCATTTGCCAATGATATTCTCTATCTTCTGCCTCAAGTTCCTGACATATTCCTATTAACCTATAACTTTCACTTAAAAGAGCTCCATCCAATGCCCCTCTGCTTGTATGTAGTTCATCATCTATTCCTGCTATC
Organism: Lachnospiraceae bacterium; assembly: GCA_017938315.1. Taxonomy (GTDB): domain Bacteria; phylum Bacillota; class Clostridia; order Lachnospirales; family Lachnospiraceae; genus Suilimivivens. The sequence goes on along the minus strand of JAGBBV010000022.1, from coordinate 87,844 downwards.
TTCGAACATATGGTATCAAGATTTTTTGCTTCATATGTCTGCTTTGTTTTTTCATTTATTACGCTTACACCGGCCTCTATAAGGCTATCATGTTCTTTTTCTAAAAAATTATAATCATAAGCTTCCTGCAAAAGAGCTATTGCCTCTTTATACTTTGCAATTTCTTCACATTTACACTGCATGCATTATTCTCCTTTCGCAGTATCTGCAGCACTAATATCCAGTTCACTTCTGTCTATTCCTGTTTGGGTTATGATTCCAGACAGTTCCGCATATCTGGTTCCTGCTCCTGTTGCGCTGCTTACCAGAAGTTTACTCATAGCATCAAATGCTTCGCATGCATTCCCCTTCCAGTCTTGCATAAGATTATCTGCAGCATTTCCCATATTTACACACAAGTCCACCAAATCTTCTGCAGATACACAAAAATCCGTTCCGGCTTTTTCCATTCCTATATCTTCTGTATGGGTACTATTTGTTGTTTCCGGCATATGTACTCCCCTTTCATATCCATATAATGACAATCTAGTTAAATATAATTCAAATGCCTCACTATTTTTTTTCATAATACTTAACTGTGCTTTTTCTATACTTAATTTTCATATTTTGCAGTGCATAAGCATACACTAGTTACCAAAAAAAACTGACATCCTTGTTATCATGAAAATATTCATCCGATTACATTGATTAATTACTCATTTGAAATCCGCACAATAATTATTGCAAAATCGTAAAATATATGCTATTATTTCCTCAAAGCATATATATTTCTATCTATTCTAAAATCTTTTAGTTTATCTAAAATTCATGAAAATCTATGCTTTTAATTCCAAATCTTTTTAAAAGCAGGAGATTTTCATTAAGTACTCCTGCGAAGGAGGCCAATGAATAACAGAAACGATTTAACTACCGCGAACCGGGAGTACAAAGACACGATGTTCCGTCTTCTTTTCCGGGAGAAACAAGAACTACTGCAGTTGTACAATGCAGTGAACCATTCCCATTATGCAGATGCAGATCAGCTACAGGTTGTCACTTTGGAAAATGCCATCTACATGAATATGAAAAACGACCTTGCTTTTTTGGTTGATTGTCATTTGTATTTGTATGAGCATCAATCCACCTACAATCCGAACATTCCTTTGCGGAATCTGTTTTATGTGGCAAGGGAATATGAAAAATTAGTAAATGACAGTTCTCTCTTCTCTTCCAAACTCATCCGGATACCCACGCCGCATTTCATTGTATTTTATAATGGTATCCAAAAACAGCCGGAACGAAGGGAATTGAAATTATCAGATGCTTATCTGTGTAATGATAGTATTCCCGAACTGGAACTGAAGGTAACCATGCTGAATATTAATCTGGGAAACAATACTGAACTTTTAGAGCAGTGTGAAACCTTGAAACAATATATGACCTATGTTGAACTGATACGCAAATATGTAAAAGAACCGGATACCACTCTTACAGAGGCTGTGAACCGTGCAGTAAATGAATGTATCAAAAATGGCATATTGACAGATTTTTTAAGAAAACATAAATCGGAGGCTATTAGCGTGAGTATTTTTGAATATAACGAAGTAGAAGAAAAAGAAAAGATGCGCAGGGCTGAGCATAGTGTTGGACTGGAAGAAGGTTTACTTATTGGGCGAAAGGAAGGCGAACTTATAAATCTCATCCGGCTTACTCTCAAAAAATACCATAAACATCTTACTGCCGCAGAAACTGCCGACATGCTGGAAACACCGGCCGAAGTCATTGACCAAATCTACCGGGCAATTGAGATTGCCGGAACTGATGATATTGAAGAAATCCATAAAATATTAAGATCCTTATAATAATAAAAAATCCAAATCTTGTTGTGCTGTAACAAAATTTGGATTTTTATTTATTAATTGCTTCATCAGTTACCAGAACTTTATAATTCATCCTGCATTTTATCTTTGATAATTTGGAATGCCTTATCTACTGCATGTATCCTTCCTGCCTCCATATCATCAATTCCTTTGTCAAGATAAGAAAATAGTGTCTCCATTGCATTTTTTTCACTTGCTTGTTTAACTGTATTCACTGCAATTTCCATATCACACATCTCCTTTCATCTCATACTTGTATTTTACCCGATATATCACTAAAAGTATACTTGAATTTTATACAATCCACCCTCACACAAAATCAAACAAACTAATCTGATTGGACTCCGGCAAATCCCCCAGCAGTCCCAAGCTGTCCATCAAATCAATGACGGTCTTTGACACCTTGGTTCTTTGTCTGAAGTCATCCTTTGATAAGAAAGGACCGTCCTTGGCTGCCTCTACGATGGCATCTGCCGCCTTCTCTCCAAGTCCGTCAATACTGTTTAAGGACGGCATGAGCTTGTCATCTACAATCTGGAAGTTTCTGGAGTGGGCAGTAAAGATATCAATAGGAGTAAATTCAAAACCTCTGGCATACATTTCCTGTACACTCTTCATATCCTTGTAAGAATCCTGTTCCTTCTTGGACAGGGTGTCCATTCTTCTCTTATAATCTGCCATGACATTTTCCAAATGTCTTTGTCCCTGGCACATGATTTCATAGGAAAATGCCGATGCACGGATGGAAAAATAAGCGGCGTAGTAGGCAAGGGGATAATTAATCTTGCAGTAGGCAATTCTCCACGCCATCATAACATAAGCGGCTGCATGGGCTTTCGGGAACATGTATTTAATCTTCTTACAGGACCAGATGTACCAGTCAGGCACATCCTTCTCCTTCATAGCCTCTTCCCATTCCGGCTTTAAGCCTTTTCCCTTACGCACGCTCTCCATAATGGTAAAGGAAAGGGCACTGTCTACGCCTTTGTTAATCAGATAAATCATAATATCGTCACGACAGCAGATACACTCGGAAATGGTAGCCGTTCCATCTGCAATCAGGGTCTGCGCATTGCCAAGCCATACGTCCGTACCATGACCCAAACCGGAAATACGGATTAAGTCAGAAAGGCTCTGTGGCTTGGTATCCAGAAGCATCTGAATAACGAAGTCCGTACCAAATTCCGGCACCCCAAGGGAACCTACCGGACATCCGCTGATCTGGTCGGGTGTAATACCAAGGGCTGACGTATTCTGGAATAGAGACATGACCTGCTTATCATCCAGTGGAATGGTGGTGGGGTCTATGCCCGTCAAATCCTGAAGCATTCGGATCATGGTAGGATCGTCGTGTCCCAGAATATCAAGCTTTAACAGGTTATGGTCTATGGAATGATAATCAAAATGGGTAGTTACGATATCTGTCGTCATATCGTTGGCGGGATGCTGCACTGGTGTAAAGGAGTTAATGTCCTCTCCCACGGGAAGTACAATAATACCTCCGGGATGCTGTCCCGTACTTCTTCTGATACCGGTACATCCCAGTACAATACGGTTAATTTCGCAGGTACGCTTGCTTCTGCCACGCTCTTCATAGTAATTCTTTACATAGCCAAATGCCGTCTTATCTGCCAATGTACCGATGGTACCTGCACGATAAGTCTGTCCTGCTCCGAAAATAACCTCTGTATATTTATGTGCCTTACTCTGGTACTCTCCTGAGAAGTTAAGGTCGATATCCGGTTCCTTATCGCCCTTAAATCCAAGGAAGGTTTCAAAGGGAATATCAAATCCGTCTTTGACAAGGGGCTGTCCGCATACGGGACAGTTTTTATCCGGAAGGTCACAGCCTGCATTACCTGCAGAAGCCTTTACCTCCGGAGAATCAAAATCATAATATCTGCAGTTGGGGCAACGGTAATGGGCACTTAGGGAATTTACCTCCGTAATACCCGCCATAAATGCCACCAATGAGGAACCTACAGAGCCACGGGAACCTACCAGGTAACCGTCCTCCACAGATTTCCAAACCAGCTTCTGGGCAATGATATACATCACCGCAAAGCCGTTACTGATGATGGAATCCAATTCCTTTTTCAAACGGTCTTCCACAATCTGCGGCAGCTCTTCCCCATACAATTCATGAGCTTTATTGTAACAGATATCGGTCAGGGTTTTGTCACTATCCGGAATCACCGGAGGACATTTATCGGGGCGCACCGGTGACATCACATCGATGCGGTCTGCAATCATATTGGTGTTGGTAATAACCACTTCCTCCGCCTTGTCACTGCCAAGATACTCAAATTCTTTCAGCATCTCCTCTGTGGTACGAAGGTATAAGGGTGCCTGGTCGTCTGCGTCCGTAAATCCCTTGCCTGCCATAATGATGCGGCGGTATACCTCGTCCTCGGGATCAAGGAAATGCACGTCACAGGTAGCCACTACAGGCTTGTTAAACTCTTCTCCCAGGGCTACAATCTTCCTGTTTAAGTTCTTCACATCTTCCATATCGTTTACAGAAGGGACTCTTTCTGATGCAATCATAAACTGGTTATTTCCAAGCGGCTGGATTTCCAGATAATCATAGAAGTCTACAATTCTTGCAATCTCGGAATCTGCCTTTCCGTCAAGAAGGGCGCGGTAAAGCTCTCCCGCCTCACAGGCACTTCCTAAAATCAGTCCTTCCCTGTGCTTTAAAAGAAGAGTTTTGGGCACACGGGGACGCTTGCTGTAATAGGTCACATGGGATTCCGACACCAGGGTATATAAATTTTCCCTTCCCGTATTATTCTGTGCCAGAATGATGGCATGATAAGTGGGCAAACGCTTGATAATATCCGGACTTGATGCCCCCATGGCGTTTACCTTATCTAAATTGTCCGCTCCTGCTTCCCTCAACATGGGAATAAACTTCACAAAAATCTCTGCCGTGGCCTGGGCATCATCCACCGCGCGGTGATGATTTTCCAGTGAGATATTAAGTGTCTTTGCCACTGCATCTAAGGTATGCTTTGCCTGGTTTGGCAAAAGAACCCTTGCAATTCCTACTGTATCGATATAGGTAAATTCCCTGCGGATTCCTAATCTTGCTGCATTTTCTTTGATAAAGCTCATATCAAAATTAGCGTTATGCGCCACCAAAACCGCATCCCCACAGAATGCGAGAAACTCCGGCAATATCTCCTCTATTTCCGGGCTGTCCATCACCATGGAATCGTTGATGCCTGTAAGTTTTTCAATTTCAAAGGGAATGGGCACCTTGGGATTGACAAAGGTAGAGTACTTATCTACGATTGCTCCTCCCGATACCTTCACGGCACCAATCTCAATGATTCTGTTATTTACCGGAGAAAATCCGGTAGTTTCTATGTCAAATACCACAAAATCGGAAGTAAAATCACGGCTGGTATCGCCGGTTACAATTTCCTGTAAATCATCTACCAAGTAGGCTTCCATTCCGTAAATAATCTTAAAGAAGTCCTGCTTGTCAGGATTGTCATCCCCTGCTTCCTTGCGCTTATTTTTTTCATCGCGCCACAAATCCTCCCACACATGGTTTGCATCCGGGAAGGACTGTACCACCCCGTGGTCCGTAATGGCTATAGCAGGGTGCCCCCACTTATAAGCACGCTTTACAATGTCTTTCGCTTCCGATACACCGTCCATATCACTCATTTTGGTATGGCAATGAAGCTCCACACGTTTCCTTGCACTGTTATCTGCCCTGGAAACCGTAAAGTCAGGTATCTTCTTTACCCCTGTAAGGGAACCGATGGTAAGCTCATTGTCAAACTTATCCACCATGGTAATCCCCTTTAGTTTTACAAATGCACCCTTCTTAATCCCGGCAGTAATTTCCTCCACCTGGTCATTGCGGGCAAACATCTTAATGGTCATAGTATCCGTAAAGTCTGTCACATCGAACATTAAGATGGTCTTTTCATTTTTAATTTCCCTGCTGTCAAAGCTGATAATCTTACCACGGATAACCACTTCCCCGATTTCCCCAATAATGTCCTCAATGGGCATGGCTTCCTCTTCGAAGTCTCTTCCGTATAAAACATCCGGATTATCACTGCGTTTGGCAGGACGCTTAAAGTCGCCCTTCTTAAACTCACCTTTTTGGAAGATTCCTTTGTTTGCATCACCTTTGCCTGTAGCAGCTTTCACTTCTCCTTTAAGGACATTCACTTTAGGCGCATCTGCTGCCGGCACCTCAGTCTTGGTAGGCACCTCCGGTGCTGCCACATCTTCCTTTGGCTGCACATCTTCCTGCTCCTGCCCTCCAAGCGCCCTGGAAGCAATTTCTGCCACTGCCCTTGCAATCTTTAAGTCATCTTCTTCTTTATATTTTCCGGTTTTCTTTTCCTTGTACTGCATTTGCACGCGGATAGAAAAACCGCATCTTTCATTTAAAATCTTTTCCAAAATCCGGGAAAGTTCTGACGCCTTGCTTCTTCCAAGCACACTGTCTTCCACGGTAAATACAATTTCTTCCCCATTAGGATAGCTGATATCCGCTCCTTTAAAGAGATTGTACTCCACCGGACTATATTCCCTAAGTTCCAGTAAAATACTGTCCCTGTAAGCATCCAGAAGAGTCATGGGTGTATATTGAGCAGACAAATGAAATCTCTCATATAATTTTACCCGCACACTGTGTCCTTCAAAAAACTGTTTCTTGATTTCTTTCTCCACATAAAAAACGGTTTCCTTCTGTATCAGATAATCCGAAGAGATGGTAACGCGAATAAGGTCTCTGCTCTTTGTAGCAGAAACCTTCTCTACAGTCACCTGTTCAAACAGATCCTGATTTTTCTTATCCAGTTTTAAGTTGGGAAATACCTCAAAAAACTGTTTCGCCATAATGCGTAAGTCCTCTTATCTTATGCCTGCCAGTTGTCCAGTTCTTCTTTTAATACCAAAAGTAACTGATCCTCCGGTACTTTTTTAATAATCTCGCCTTTTTTAATTAGAAGGCCTTCTCCTATCCCCCCTGCAATGCCGATATCTGCTTCTTTGGCTTCACCGGGTCCGTTCACGGCACATCCCATTACCGCCACCTTAATATCTAATGGATAACCTGCCACCATGGTCTCTACCTGATTGGCAAGGCCGATTAAATCAATTTTGGTTCTGCCGCAGGTAGGACAGGAAACTACTTCTATGCCACCCTTTCTAAGTCCCAAGGTACGAAGAATGAGTTTCGCTGACTTAATCTCTTCCACTGGATCACCTGTTAAGGAAACACGGATGGTATCGCCAATACCCTGATGCAGGATAAGGCCAAGTCCGATGGATGATTTAATATTTCCGCTGATAATTGTTCCCGATTCCGTAATTCCCACGTGAAGGGGATAATCGGTTTGATCAGCAAGAAGCTCATGAGCTTTCACGCACATCAGTACATCAGATGACTTAATACTGATGACCATGTTTCTGTAGTCAAACTCTTCAATCATATGTACCTTGTCAAGGGCACTTTCCACGATACCCTCTGCGGTAACACCGTGATATTTTTCTACCAGTTCCTTCTCAAGGGAACCGCTGTTTACCCCCACACGAATGGGAATATTTCTCTCTTTGGCTACTTTTACCACAGCTTCCACTTTATCTCTGCCGCCAATGTTACCGGGGTTGATTCTGATTTTATCAGCACCGTTTTCCATGGCTGCAATTGCCATTTTATAGTCAAAATGAATATCTGCCACCAAGGGAATGGAAATCTGTTTTTTAATCTCTGCAAGGGCCTTAGCCGCTTCCATGGTGGGAACCGTACACCTGATAATCTCACAGCCTGCCTCTGTCAGCTTCTTAATCTGCTCTACAGTGGCTTTTACATCTTCTGTTCTTGTATTGGTCATGGACTGAATCAAAATCGGGTTTCCTCCGCCGATGACTCTGTCTCCTATGTGAATTACTCTTGTATTATTTCTGGTCATAATCATCCTCCTGCTTTCAGCTTATTACATTATATCCCAGAATGCTTGGAATATCAATTCTTCTCTACCAGAAACACCCTGCTCTCATACACGCCCTTCTCTTTGTCAGATGCCACAATCTGCACGGAGATTACACCCTCCGGCAAATCCTCTTTGTCAATTTCAAAGGTCAATTTTTTATCCACCCGGTAGACTGCTCCTTCTCTTAGTAACAATTTCCGGTATTGTTCATCCCGCATCTCCACCCATAAGCTGCAAGACTGCCCTGCTGCCATTACATTTGCAGCTGCCGGAGCCTTTATCATCATGATGCCAAAAAGACAAATGCCTGCCCACAGGGTAACAAACAGCCCCGCAAACTTCTTTTCCGTAAGAAAAACTGATTTTTCCTGCTTATGCACCATTCTTTTTTTATCCCTTTCTCTCAAAAAAATGAAGTGGTAAATTAAGGCGAAAGCAAATAGAAATAATGGTTTTTCAAAGTAAGGGAAGGGCAAACTTTCTTCACTTACCCCTTCTAAAAAAGGGAGGACGGTGGTTGCCAAAAACAAAATCCACAGGCCATTTCCAAGTAAACGTTTTATCAAGTGAATCGTCTTTTGCAGTTTCCCTTTTTTATGATAATGAAGAAGTTCATTCCTCACCTCTTCCATGGAATGATACCGCTCCGATGGCTTTTTTCTGGTACAGGTGGTGATGATTTTTTCCAGTTCCCGGGGAAAGCTTTTGTCATATTCACGGATTCCCCGCCTTTGCCGCATGCCACCTAAAGGGCTGATTCCCGTAAGCATTTCATGAAGTACTGCTCCCAATGCATATACATCACTCTCTTTACAGGCACCGGTAGTATCCCACTGCTCCGGAGCACCATACCCCGGGGTGCCGCATAGATAGTGTTCTCTTTCCTGACCATACCTAAGACCTCCTGCGGTGCCAAAATCAATCAGTTTCAATTTCCCTTCTGCATCAATCATAATGTTTGCAGGCTTTAAGTCCTTATAAATAACAGCCGGCTTACGGCTATGGAGGTAGGCAAGCACTCCGGCAAGCTCTGCTGCCCAGGCAACCGCTTTTGTGACCTCCACCCGCACAAACCGCCGTAAATACTGTTCTAAGGTTATTCCCTCCACATATTCCATGACAATGCATTCCTTCTCTCCCTCATAAAAGATGTCCAGTATGCGGGGAAGTGCCGGATGGGAAAGGGTCTTTAGCATTTCTGCCTCTCCCTCTACCGGACCTGCGTTTACCTTCACTGCTGCCAGCTTATTTAAATGCAAATCCTTTACCAGATACACACTGCCCATTCCCCCCTCCGCGATAGGCCGTAGCACCTCATATTTATGACACAAAATTCTTCTCATATCCATTCCCCCATTCTATGATTTGCAACATACATAAATTGCTGAAATATTATCCTTCTCTCCCCCATTCATGGCATGTAATGCCATTTGTCTGAGCCGTCTTTTGATTTGTTCCTCTTCCTCTATTTCAAGGGGATTTAATAAGTCCCTTAGCATCTTGCTTCTCTGCCTGCGGTAAAACCCGTCGCTACATAGCAGAAAACCCATTTTAGCACCCCTTTTTCCGGTCACTGCATCCGCTGCCTGATAGGGAAAACCACCCAGACATTTATAGAGGCTTCCATCCGCCCTTATATGATCCCCGGTAAGAAGCCTTATGGTAGGACTCTTACGAAGCCATTGGCTCCTTATTCCATAAATCCTACTGTCTCCTATATGCATAATCAAATATTGTCTTTTCCATAAAAGAAGTAAGGATAGGGTTGCTCCCAATCCCATCTGTTTCCCGGCAGCATATTGTTTCAGCTTGCGGTTAATATCATAAAAGCACCTGTGGAAGCTACGTGCCAAAACTTTTCTGCTTTTTCCTTTCCGTATGAGATACAAAATCTCATCATAAAAATGTGCATGGACTTTCTCAAGGATAAATCCGCTTGCAATCTCTCCCTCCAAAAGACCACCCACTCCGTCGCTGACAGCTGCCAAAAGTACTCTTCCCTTTACTGTCACTACCTGCTCTAATATAAGGGAATCCTGATTATTTTCACGCAGTCCCTTATCCCAATAAATATCCGAAATGAATTTCACTGCTTCCTCCGCTACTTTTTAGTTGTTTGTTGAAAAGTGTTCGAAATAAACCCTTGAATTAATTGAATTAATAAAAGAAAAAGATGCGTCACAAGACGCCATAAATATGGTTTTGAATTTCGTAAACCTATTATATAAGAACAGTAAAAAAGAGTCCATTATACAAAATTACCAAAAATATATTTTTAGTAATTTTGTACAGGACTCTCTTGCCTTTCCCGTTTATCTGTTAAAAGAATTTCGTAATATCATTAAACAAAACAAGTACCATAAGCACCATCAGGGCCATCATTCCCGCTAAATGCACCATTCCTTCCTTTTCAGGCGGAACCGGTTTTCTTCTAATAGCTTCTATCAGCAAAAATACCAATCTGCCACCGTCAAGGGCAGGAAGGGGAAGCAAATTGATGATACCTAGGTTTACGGAAAGAAGTAATGCGATATTCAGCATGGATAGCGCCACGCTTGATGCCCCGTACTCCTTTGCCACGTCATAGGTCTCATCCACCACTTTCACAATTCCCACAGGTCCTGAAATATCATCCTTAGACACCTGTCCCTGTACCAGCATGGATAAGCTCTTTACTGTGTACTGCACCATATACTCCATGGTATGAAATGCATATTTAAACACCTGGGGAACATTGCAATCTACAAATTCTCCACTGGTAATCCCCATATAATAACGGTTTTCTTCCTCATTAAATTTAGGATAAACAACTGTCTCTCCCTTGACGCCATCTCTTTCATAGGTGATGGTAATGGGCTCACCTTTATTAATAAAGGAATAAAAGGATACCTGGTCCTGCAGGTGAATATTGCTTCCGTTCATCTCGCAGATTACGTCGCCGGGCATAAGACCTGCTTCCATGGCACCACTCTCATTTGCAACCGTCTGGATGACGGGAGTCACCACACCGCATGCCCATACTAAAATCATGGCCATCACATAGGCTGTAAGGAAATTAAATAAGGGGCCTGCAAATACTGTTGCAAACCGCACCCAAACCGGTGCATTGGGAAATGCTCCCTCAGACAGTTCTCCCTTTTCTGTCTCCAGTCCGTCTTCTCCTTCAAATACACAGGCTCCCCCAATGGGAAACAGTTTCAGAGAATATTTCGTGTCTCCTTTTTCAAAGGAAAATAAAGTGGGGCCCATTCCGATAAAAAATTCTACCACATGGATTCCGTTTTTCTTTGCGATAATAAAATGGCCGAATTCATGTGAAACTACAATGACACAAAAAATAATAATAAAACAAATAATTGATACTGCCAAATTATGACCTCCTACGCACGTCACTTATATAATCATAAGCCTCCTGCTCTGCTGTCAGAATTTCTTCCACAGAAGGCGCTTTTATCACCTTATGATTCTCCATAGCTCCCTGTATCAAATCATAAATTTCCAGGAACTTAATCTTTTTATCTAAAAACAGACTTACTGCCTTTTCATTTGCAGCGTTATAAACCGTGGGCATACTGCCGCCTGCCTTCAGTGCCTCATATGCCATGGCAAGCCCTTTGAAGGTATCTGTATCCGGTTTTTCAAAGGTCATGGATGCAAGTTCAAAGAAATCGACTCTCTTCTCATGCATGGGCCTTCTGTCCGGATAAAAAAGTGCATACTGGATAGGCAACTTCATATCAGGCATACCAAGCTGTGCCATCACTGCACCGTCCACATATTCTACCATGGAATGAATAATGCTTTGAGGATGTACCACCACTTCTATCTGCTCAGGTTCTACCTCGAAAAGCCACTTTGCTTCAATCACTTCCAGACCTTTGTTCACTAAGGTAGAAGAATCCACGGTAATCTTTCTTCCCATTGACCAGTTAGGGTGCTTTAATGCATCCTCAACCGTTATGTCCGTCAGTTCCTCTCTCTTTCTTCCCCTGAAAGGACCACCTGATGCCGTGAGAAGGATTTTACTGATACGTTCCTTTTTCTCTCCGTTTAAAGACTGGAAAATGGCACTGTGCTCACTGTCTACCGGCAAAATAGGTACTCCCATTTTCTTTGCAAGGGGCATTATGATATGTCCTGCCGTTACCAATGTCTCTTTATTGGCAAGGGCAATGGTCTTTCCCTTTTCAATGGCAGCAATGGTAGGCCTTAATCCTATCATTCCCACAATTGCGGTAACTAAAACCTCCATTTCCGGCAGAATTGCAAGTTCCAGTAGTCCCTCCATGCCACAGCTTACCTTCACAGGCAAATCAGAGACTCTTATCTTTAAGTCTTCTGCCGCCTTTTCACTAAACATTACACAAAAGGATGGCTTAAATTCACGGATTTGCTTTTCCATGAGTTCTGCATTACTGCCTGCAGCTAATGCTACCACCTGTAAATCCGGATTATTTCTCACAATATCAAGTGTCTGGGTGCCAATAGAGCCTGTGGAACCCAAAATTCCAATCTTTTTCATGCTACATCTCCTAAAAATCTTATGTATAAACAAATGATGTTCTCACTAAACAAAAACTAACAATAATAAATAGATTATGGGCGCGGTAAAAATAACACTGTCAAAACGGTCCATAACACCGCCGTGTCCCGGAATCAATTTACCGTAGTCTTTAATCTCATGATTTCTCTTAATCGCGGAAGCAGCCAGGTCACCTACCTGGGAAATCACTGCGCCCACTCCGCCAATCAGCGCAAAAATCCATGTAGTTCCCCCGTTTCCTGTTAAGGGAGCCATAAGGAAATATCCAAATAAAGCCCCTACAAGGACAGAACCTGCTACACCGCCGATTGCACCTTCCACAGATTTTTTGGGACTTAACTTAGGTGCCATCTTATGCTTGCCGATAAGCATTCCCACTACATAAGCACAAGTATCACAGATCCATGAACTGATAAAAATCATAAACACCATGTACGCCCCATACTCTAAGTCTCTCACCAGATAAATAAAGGAAAGCATTAGGGGACCGTATGCCACATTAAAGAAGCTGCACATAATCTGCTCTGCCCGGTACCTTGGAAAGGTAAACACATACAAAAACATAAATGCCACCAAGATCATAATCAGAGTAAGGAAAAGGAATTCACGCTCTTTGGTAAATACCATAAATAAATAGTAAATAACAATTCCCACATACCCAATGATTTCCATGCTGCTTACTTTTCCTGCGTCATCACTTAATTTACAGGCTTTCATCAGTTCCCTGTATGCAGTTAAAGAAAGAAAGAGAAGCAATCCTGCCAGTACATATCCGCCTGTAAATAGTGCAATTAACGCTATAATAACTAACACGATACCACTTATCAGTCTTGTTACAAACATTCCTACTCCTCCTTAATCCGGCCGTATCTTCTGTCTCTATGATTATATGCTTCCACAGCTTTTACCAATTCTTCTTTTGAAAAATCAGGCCATGCAATTTCTGTAAAATAAAATTCCGTATACGCAAGCTGCCATAACAGGAAATTGGAAATTCGCTGTTCATTGCAGGTGCGGATTAATAAATCGGGCTCCGGAATTCCATGTGTATCAAGCATATCAGAAATCATTCCTTCGGAAATATCCCCAGGCTCAATTTCTCCCTCTTTTACTTTTTGGGAAATCTTCTTCACCGCACGTAAAATTTCATCTCTTCCACCATAATTAAGAGCTATCTGAAAATGCAATCCATCATTATCTTTGGTCGCTGCCTCCAGCTCTTCAATTCTGCTACGGATGTCATCATCAAGTCCTGTCTTATCCCCAAGAACCCTGACACACATTCTGTTTTTCTTTGCCGTGGTAAGGCAGGTCTTCATATAATTGCGGAGAAGCTTCATCAGTGCATCCACTTCATCCTTGGGTCTGTTCCAGTTTTCTGTACTGAATGCATACACAGTAAGATACTGTATTCCCATTTTGTATGCTTCCTCACAAATCACTTCTACCGTCTTTGCGCCCTGCACATGCCCATAATTTCTGGGCATCCCCTTACTCTTAGCCCATCTTCCGTTTCCGTCTAAAATAATCGCCACATGTGCCGGTATCTTTAATTCCTGATTTTCTGACATTCTTAAATGATCTCCCTTCTTATCCACAGACCTTCCAAAAAGGAATAAAGGGGCACTACGATTGTATCGCTATAATCGCCTGCCCCTCCTATATTCTCTGTTTTTCTTACTGACTATACGGTAAGAATTTCTTTTGATTTTTCATCCATAAGCTTATCTACATCTTTGATAAACTTATCTGTAATCTTCTGTAATTCATCTTCAAGCTGCTTCACTTCATCTTCGGAAATTTCTTTTGCAAGCTTCTTAAAAGCATCATTACCGTCTCTTCTGATATTTCTTACGGCAACTTTACAATCTTCTGCTTTTTTCTTTACATCTTTTACAAGATCTTTTCTGCGTTCCTCTGTAAGTTCAGGAAAAACAAGACGGATTACTGCGCCATCATTGGACGGTGTAATACCAATATCTGATGCAAGGATTGCTTTCTCAATATCCTTAATGAGGGATTTCTCCCAAGGTGCAATCTGGATCATTCTCGCTTCAGGAACAGTTACATTACCAACCTGCTGAATGGGTGTAGGTGTTCCGTAATAATCTACACGCAATTTGTCAAGTACATGAGGATTGGCACGACCTGCACGGATACCCTGATAGTCTGAAATCAAATGATCATATGTTTTCTGCATTTTATCTTCATAAACTTTTACTCTTTCATCCATTGTTCTATCTCCCTTTCTTTGTGTTTTATACGGTAACACGTGTGCCGGAAAACTTTCCGTTTACTGTGTTTACAATGCTGTTTTCTTCGTTTAATCCAAATACCCACATAGGCATCTTGTTATCTCTCGCCAAAATAGAGGCTGTCATATCAACTACCTGTAAGTTGTTGGCAATGACTTCATCAATGGTAACCTCGTCATATTTCTTGGCATCCGGATTTGTCTTGGGATCGGAATCATAAACACCGTCTATGGACTTGGCAAGTAGGATTACTTCCGCTTCCACTTCAATGGCTCTTAAAACCACGCCGGTGTCTGTTGAAAAATAGGGATGTCCTGTGCCGCCTGCAAAAAAGACTACCATACCTCTTTCAAAATATTTATTTGCACGGTCTTTGGAAAATAATTTGGTAAAAGAACCACATTCAAAAGGAGTAAGCACAGCTGTCTTCATTCCTACACTTCTGAAAATTTCAGAAACATAAATACAGTTCATCACAGTTGCAAGCATACCGATTTGGTCTGCCTTGGTCCTATCAATGTTTTCACTGGATCTTCCTCTCCAGAAATTGCCGCCGCCGGTTACAATTCCTACCTGCATCCCTTGATCCACCAACTGCTTTACCTGCAAAGCAACGCCTCTCACCGTTTCCTCGTCAAATCCCATTTTCTTGTCACCGGCTAATGCCTCGCCGCTTAATTTAAGCAATATTCTCCGCATAATCTATCATGCCTCTCTATTTCATTTTTTTCAGTTCATCAAAGAAGGATGTGGGGTTAACTTCTGCATAACACTGTGAACACATACCTTCGATAACTGCACCATTGTTAATCTGTACGGACTTAGATTTGATGTCACCCATAACAATTGCAGAAGAATCTAAGATAACAGGTCCTTTTACGTCAATGTCACCTTTTACCGCACCGGCGATAACTGCACTGCTTGCAAATACATTACCAATAATTACGGTACTCTGTCCTACTTTAATGCTTCCCTGGCTTCTGAGTTCACCTGTGATTTTGGCACCTTCTGCATAAATTTCAGCTGCCTGGGAGTTACCCTGAATAGCACCGGTAATATTTAATTTACCCAGTGCCTCTACATTTCCAACAATGCTTCCACGAACATCAAGTGCACCTTCTGTTGCAATATTACCGTTAATGATCATGCTCTCCGTAAATACGGAAACCTCATCGCTGGGACGTTTTGCAGATGAAACGCCAAAATCACTTGCCTTTTCTTCCGCAGATGATGCAACATAAATAGGTTCTTCTTTTACTTCCTCTACTGCAAGTGTATCTACCTGATCAAGCATCTGGCTAAGGTCAGCGTCAAAACCGTTTACAGTGTCAGTTTCTACGGTTTCTTCTTCAGTCACCTCTTCATTCACCATTTCTTCCTGCAGTGCTTCTTCCTGTACATTTTCTTCCGGCATTAATTCATTAACTGCCTGTGATAAATCATCTTTTAAGTCTGAAAAAAACCCCATTTTAAGTTCCTCCGTTTATTTTTCATTTGATTATTTATTGATATGAATCCACCGAATCCCCTTTTGCTTTCAAATGCTGAATCGGCAGAGTATCATCACTGATTGGTAAAAAGCATACATTTTCATCCATACGCACCTGTGCAATAATCTCTGAAAGCGCTGCTACCGTAGTGTCCTTTTCACCTGCATCATGCAGTAATATCATACTGTCCGGCTGTCTTTTTATCTGAGACACACAATTGCTCACAATGATATCCTTAGAAAGCTGTGTGCTGACTGCATCCCCGGATGATACATTCCAATCATAATATACAATATCATTTTCTTCAAGGTATGCAATTAATTCCTGCATATCTACCTTACTTACCTGATTGGAACTTCCTCCCGGAAACCGGTAATATCTGGGCCATACGCCTGTTACTTCGTAAAGATATTCCTGTAGCTTAGTAAGGTCCTGTGCAAAAGCTTCCTCTGAAGCATAAATCTCTTCATATTTATGACTGTAAGAATGCATCCCCAAGGTATGACCTTCCGCCACTATCCTGCGGTATAATTCTTTTGACTGCTCGTCTGTCTTACCAAGTACAAAAAAAGTGGCCTTTACGTCATATTGCTTTAGTATATCTAAAATGCGGGATGTATTACTGCTTGGTCCATCGTCAAAAGTAAGATATATTCTCCTGTCATATCCTGAATAGTCTTCGGAGACTGTCTGATCAGAAAGAACATCCGTTTCTGCTTCCCTTGGAGATTCTTCAATATGTGCAGTGGTAAAAACACTGGTCACTTCCTCGGAAAGTGCTTCCTGCTCCCGTTTTAAAAGCAGCTCATTTAATTCTTCTATCCTGCTGTTTAAATCAGACACCTTAAGTGCCAGAAAAACACAAATGACTGTAGGAACAAGAATCGCCATTCCTACAAAGCCCAGTATGATTCTTTTTAATCGGTTAATCCTCTTTCTCCGGGCGTTCGCCATCTCCTCCATGGGAATGTCTCTCCTTCTCCAGTGTCGTCCCATACATTTTACCACAATCTTATCTTCTGGGAAAGAGTTAAATTTATATCACAAAAAAGGATTATTGTTTTCACAATAATCCTTTTCCCCAAAATCACTTTATTGATTTCCGTTTTTTGAAAGTTCTTCTGCACCTGCTCCTAAAACATTCATAATTTCAGTCATCTTTTCTACACTCTTGAGATTCAAATTACAGTTTTCAAGTGTTTCGCTGGCACTTGCAGTTACTTCTTCTGTGATAGCAGATACATTTTCAATTCGTTCCATTACCTGCTTATTTGCTTCGGTCACTTCATCCACTACCGCTTTCAATTCATCTGTTTGCGTTACAATGCGCTGTGTACTGTTATGTATCTCTTCAAAGCTACTTGCTGTATTATCCACATATTCGCTCTGCATCCGGTTACTTTCCAGAAGTTTATCAATGGCAACGGTAACTTCCTGCACAGAATTTGTAATGTTCTCGATGAGTTTATTAATATCTGTGGTAGCACTGTTGGTCTGGGATGCAAGACTGGATATTTCAGATGCAACTACGGAAAAACCTCTTCCTGCTTCTCCGGCTCTTGCCGCTTCAATGCTGGCATTTAAAGCAAGCATACCTGTCTGATTGGCAACGCTGCTGATTAATCCCATGATATCCTGCATTTTGCCTGCGTATTCCTTCAATTCCTTCATTTCACCGGCAACTAATGTACTTGCTTCCTCGGAAACTTTCACCTGGGCAAGCAAATCATTCATAACCACATTACCGTTTTCAAGGTTATCTTCTGCTGTTTTAATTTCTGCCATAATGGAAGATACATTTGCACCCACATCCAAAATACGGGAATTAATCTGATCTGTGCGCTCCTGCTGCTCTGTGATAGCATTCACTGTATCGTTGGTTCCTGCAGTGAGCTCTTCCATTGCTCTTCTGGTAGCGTCAATGGCATCTTTTAATCCATCGGTCTCCTGAGAAGCTAAACCGATATTTTCCGTAATGGATTCAGCAATGTTTAGAACAGTCTCTAACAGTTCTTCTGTCTGTTTATTCTGAAGTTCTGCTTTTTCCACGTTGGCATCATTGATTTTAGCAATCTTAAGTGATGCCATAATTGTAAACACAAGCGTAAGTAAAATACATGCCACTATAATCTCTGCATTGCTAAGCTCTGTATCAACCAATGTGCCTGCAACGGCCTTTCCGATAATCCTGATTAGATTAATAACCAGTGAATAAACACCTAATATCACGGAGAGCTTTACATCTGCATATACAATGATAATTGCCAGCAAAACAAGCACATAGCAAAACGGCAAATCGGAAACGGATGTAAGCATAACATATCCATATAACAAAGCAACTCCTATCGTACATATATAACGTATCAACATGGATTCCTTTTTTCGGGCATAAACAATACTTGCCAAAACACTCGGAACAATACATAAAGCAGCAATTATCGCATAGGAACCAGCTGCCCTTGCTCCTTTTACAAGTTCTATCAAATAGGCCAACGCCAAAACAACATTCATGATAATAACACCAATCATAGCTGTTTTGTTTTTACTTTGTTCTGCAATTTTCTTATTTGCCAAGTCCATCTTTTGTTTCATGTAAAATCCCTCTCTCTTCCTATGTGGTTTTTGAAACTATATGTTATTAATTATACAGAAAAATATATATAATGACAAGATTATTGGTATACATTTACCAAAAAAACTCCGAATACACTATGTGCATTCGGAGTTTTGCTCTTATAAATAATTAAATCTTATAAACCTGCCTGTGCTGCAACTTCTGCCGCGAAATCATCAACCTTCTTTTCAAGACCTTCGCCTGTTTCGAATCGGACAAATTTCTTGATGGAGAAGTTTGCACCATTTTCTTTAGCAACCTGTGCAACGTACTGTGCTACAGTCTGCTTTCCGTCCTCTGCCTTAACATAAGCCTGTTCTAAGAGACATACTTCTTTTAATTCTTTGTTAAGACGTCCTACAACTGCACCTTCGATTACCTTGTCAGGCTTTCCTGCCATTTTAGGATCGTTAGCAATCTGTGCCTTAAGAATTTCCATTTCATGTGCTTTGTATTCCTCAGAAACATCTGCTGTAGATACATATTTAGGAGAAAGAGCTGCAACCTGCATCGCAATGTTTGTCATAGCTTCCTTCACTGCATCATTTACAACATCTGTATCAGCTTCAACGATAACACCGATTCTTCCGCCGCCATGAACATAAGAAACAACACAACCGTTTTCAGCTACTACTTTTTCGAATCTTCTGATATTTAAGTTTTCACCAATCTTAGCAACTTTTTCTACTAATTCATCCTTTACAGTCTTGGATGTGTCAAGGTTCCAAGGTTCTGCAAGGAATGCATCCATATCTGCTGCATCAGATTCCACTGCCTGATTAGCAACTGCTTCAACAAATGCCTGAAATACTTCATTTTTAGCAACGAAGTCTGTTTCAGAGTTAACTTCTACAACTGCTGCTGTGTTATCACCTTTAACAACAACCTTACAAAGACCTTCTGCTGCAATTCTTCCTGCTTTCTTTTCAGCCTTTGCCTGACCGTTCTTTCTAAGGAACTCAACAGCTGCATCCATATCGCCATCGGTTTCACCGAGAGCTTTCTTACAATCCATCATACCTGCGCCGGTCATTTCTCTTAATTCTTTTACCATTGCTGCTGTAATGTTAGCCATTTTATTTTCCTCCAATTATATGAAAATCTGTCTTCTGGTTACAATTTATGATTATTCAGCATCTGCTACTTCTTCGATATCTGTAGCTTCTGTCTCGGATACTGCTTCAGCAACTTCTGCTGTAAGAGCTTCTTCACCCTGGTTTGCTTCGATAACAGCATCTGCCATTTTAGCCACGATTAACTTAACGGCTCTGATAGCGTCATCATTACCGGGAATAATGAAATCTAATTCTTCGGGATCACAGTTTGTATCACCGATTCCGATTAATGTAATTCCAAGGTTGTGTGCTTCCTGTACGCAGATTTTTTCTTTCTTAGGGTCTACTACAAAAATAGCATCGGGAATTCTTGTCATAGTCTTGATACCGCCAAGGTTCTTTTCAAGTTTTTCCCATTCCTTCTTAAGAGCAATAACTTCTTTCTTAGGAAGAACATCGAATGTACCGTCTTCAGACATGGTTTCGATTGCTTTTAATCTTTCAATTCTGCTCTGGATGGTCTTGAAGTTGGTAAGCATACCACCTAACCATCTTTCATTTACATAGTACATACCGCAACGTTCAGCTTCTGTCTTAACAGCATCCTGAGCCTGCTTCTTTGTACCTACGAAAAGAATAGTACCACCCTGTGCTGCAATTTCAAAAATTGCTCTGTAAGCTTCATCTACTTTTCCTACAGACTTCTGTAAGTCGATGATGTGGATACCGTTTCTTTCTGTGAAGATGTAAGGAGCCATCTTAGGGTTCCATCTTCTTGTCTGATGTCCGAAATGAACACCTGCTTCTAATAACTGTTTCATTGAAATAACGCTCATGTTTCTACCTCCGTTTGGTTTTACTTCCGCACATTCTTTTTTCTTTGCCACCTCCGCGTTAAGAAGCACCGGCAAAAAGCAATGTGCGTGATTTATAGTCACAACTAGCAAATTATAGCATAGCAAAACCCCTTTCGCAAGGGGTTTTTGGCATTTTCCTTATTTAATTGTTAATATTTCAGCAATTTCATCCGGCTCCGCATTTTCAGGTATCTCAAACGTCCCGGCCCTTAACTTGTTGTCAAGACCCTTGTCACATAAATAGGAATCAAAATCGGACGCCGAGGCAATCAGTCCTTTTTCCTGCAACCGCTTGCAGACTGTGTAGGAACTTTCTCCTCCGTTTACTACAATTGTTACCATCACATCACTTTCCGGCTCTTCTGTTTTTTCAGGCTCCGGTGTTTCTGTGGGTGCCGGCGACGGTGTCAGTTCAGGTGACGGTGCCGGTTCTTCTGTGGGTTCAGGTTCCGGCGACGATTCCGGTTCCGGTTCCGGTGACTCTGCCGGTTCAGGTTCCGGCGACGGTGTTTCTGTAGGTTCCGGCACCGGCGTCTTCTCCGGCGACCGTGCTTGCATTTCTGCAGGCTCTTCTAATTCCGCCAGTACACCGCTGCTTTCAACCATTCCAAGTTGCTCTGCTCTTGCTTTAATCTCTGCATCGCTGAGTTGTTCTTTTTTATCATTTGCAGATACACTCATAATAATGACCGTAACCACAATTCCTATCCCAAGTCCCCTTAGGTAATATTTCAAGTTCATTTCCTTACTCCGTATTGTTTATATTCCTTCGAACAAATCAATAACAAGCTTTACTTCACCGATTCCAAGTCCAAGTTCTTTTGCAATTGCCATATTAGACTTTCCTGCCTTATGAAGTTCTAAAATCCGCTCATTACTGTTTCTTCCGCCTTTTACGGGCGATGCAATGCTACTGATATCCACCCTGCCGGCCTTCTCTGCTCTTTCTGCTTTGTCTGAAGTGTTTACCGTCAATAATTCCGTATTATCCTGTTCTTCCGGTGCACTTACATCTGCCGCAGATTCTATAGTAGTCTCTATATCAGATTTCGGCTCTTGTATCATCGTTTCAAAAACAGCCTGTGGCACCGGTGCTGCCTCTTGAATAATCTGTTCCGGCATCACTCTCTCCGGTTCAAGTGCCGCAAACGGCTCTTGTATGGAAATCTTTTCTGCTTCCTTTACAGTCTGCTTTACTTCCGTGGCTGTTTTTACCGCTTCACTCACCGTTTCTTTCAGGTTATCATGCTTATCGTTTAACATATCATACAGAAAAACTACTTCTTTATGATTTTTGTTAATCTGCTCCAAAACTGTGTCAGAATACTCATTAACTGCCATAATCTTTTCGTTTGTAAGACGCTCCATGGTCCGCTCGGTTTTTTCCATAGAATAGGTTATGGTCTCATCCACGATATCCTGGATTTGGCTTTTCGCTTCTTTCACTTCTTTTTCGACTATTTCTTTGATTTGTTTTTCATCTACTGCCTCTGCCTTCTGGCCTTGTCCCTTTTTCCCTGCCGGCAATAAATAACTCAGAATAAACACTAATATTCCAAGCACCAGCACAATTATTTCTGTCACACTCATTTTTCCACCTGTATTACCCGTCAAATTTTGATATCAAAGGAGCTTCGCCCCTTTAATATAACTTTTCCGTTTTCCTTTTTCTCTTCCTTTTTCCGCTGTCTGCCACCATCACCAAAATAGGAACCGTTCCCCTCATCCTTTGCATCAAAACGTTTTCCTTCATTCTCTGTACGGTCACCCTCATGTACCTGATGAAGTTTGTCATCTACGTTGCGCCCGAATTGCTTTTGTATATTACTCTGTTCCACAATTCCTCTGTTATCTTCATTTTGCTTGATTGTGGTAAAGTCCTGTGCTCTGGTCACCTGTCCCTGCAGGGCCACACGGCTGATTGTCATTGTCTTTTTCCCCTTTTCCTTATAAGGATGACATCTTAATATCGCCCTGTTCCTTTACAAACCGGCAATATGTCATACTGTTTTTCACCACCATGGAAACGTCTGAAATACTGATTTTTGTTCCTGCGAAAACCTCTCCTGTCACTTCAACCCTGGCGTTACTGCATTCATTTAACATATCCTGCAAATTATTAAATTCTCTCATGTCAGAATCAACTTTTTCCTGTAGTTCTTTTTCCTTTTGCACCATTTCCTGAAGTGTTTTAAGTTGCTCCGGTTTTAACGCCACACCCTGTGCCATTTTCTGGGTCATAGCCACAATCACCGGTTGTATCTTCTCTATCTCTTTTCGATTTTCCACAATTTCCTTACGCAAATCCTGTACCTTCAATTTTATACTGGGATCCACACCTACTTCAACCACCGTATCAGCACCCATAGCAGAACCAAGGGTCTTTACTTTAACCAAACTGGAAGCGGAAACCTTACCACCGGTAATGAACCCTCTTTTTCCGCTGACTGTAATTTCTGTTCCCGCAACTACATCACTGTGCAGGATAGATTCTGTGGAAACATAACCTTCTGCATATACTTTTGAATTTTCAATAAACTTCGCGATAATATTTCCGCCGGCCTTAAGAACGCCCTTTGCCATGCCATTCATGCCTCTGGCAATAACAATGTTACCGCCGGCCTGCAATTCAGCGCCTTCCACGATACCTGAAACTTCAATGTTACCTTTGGCTTTTACACTAAAGTTAGCACATACGTTTCCGTTTACTTTAATACTTCCTTCATATTCTATATTTCCCGTAGAAATATCAACATTTTCCACTTCAAACACATTGGAGACGAATACTTTGTCATCCACAAGCGTCACATGTCCGTTTGTTTCTGCCGTAAGCACCTGCTTATCCTCTGAAATGGCAATATTTCTTCCATATCTGAGGATCATACGCTTTACGTCCCTGGGTTTAATTTTCTCGTCATATACGGATCTGCCATATTCACCCGGATCTTCCGGGAACAAGCGTGCAAGCACATCACCGGCACTACAGTGATTAATGGCATTTAAATTAAAGAAGTCCACACTACCATCACTGTTTAATGTGGGTTTTGCCTTAATATCTGTCTCAAAATAATATTCGATTCTGGCATCCTGCCCATGACGGGGTGGTTGTCCCTTGGCAATGACAACATCTGTACAATAAATAGGCGTTTTGAAAAACGCTTCGATAATTTCCCTCCGCACTCCAAACGTAATATTCTTCTGTGCCAGGTCACCAAAGAAATCCGATGCAGTCATGCGCTTTCCTCTTAAAGAAGGAGGATAGAATCGTGCAACTACAAGCATGCCGTCCTGGCTCACTGTCATTTTATAACTTTCAGATATCTCAACAGTACACTCCTTATTCACCATAACAGCAGATTCCGGTGCACCTAGGGATACTGCATTTTGAATATCTTTCGTTAATTGGACCGCATCATAAGTCACACCGTGTTGCGTCAGATACTCTATTACTTCTTTCGAAGAAACAGGCTTTCCTTCATCCTTCGGTGCTACTATTTTAAGTACTGTTCCATTTTCGCTACATAATAACCGAAAATAACCGTTTCTCATCATTTCCCCCTATCACTATACGCCCCGGTGAAAAACTCCCATATAACTTCCCATTTTATCTTTTAATTTTTGCAACGCCCTTGTATGTAACTGGGAAACTCTCGATTCCGAAACTTCCAGGATGTTGCTGATTTCTTTTAAAGTCAGTTCTTCGTAATAATATAGAAGAATGACTTTCTTTTCTTTTTCAGTCAGAAGTTCAAGTGATTCTGCCAACACTTTTTTTAATTCTTCTTTCTCAACCACTTCTTCCGGACTGTCAAAACGTTGCTGATTTGTCTTATCTGCGGGAATATCACTACCTGTTTCCATAAATTCATTGAGTGATACCACTCCCGTGATTTTCATCTGTGACTGCCAGTTTGCATATTCGTCTGTACTGATACCCAGACCGATTGCAATCTCTTCATCTGTTGCGGCTCTGCCCTTCTCGAGTTCAATTTCTTTCATCACCGCATCAATCTTCTTTTGTTTCTGGCGGATTGTCCTTGGAATCCAATCCATTTTACGGATTTGATCCAAAATCGCACCACGGATCCTTAGACTGGCATAAGTTTCAAATTTGACAGCTTTCATGCTGTCAAATTTATCAATCGCATCAATAAGCCCGAAAACTCCGTAGCCAACCAAATCATCGTACTCTACGTTATATCCCAAGTACATACTCAGTCTGCCGGCTACCAACTTCACGAGCGGTGCATATTCCAGTATGATTTTCTCTCGTATCTCGGGGGATTTTGCTTTTGCATAATCGTCCCAAAGCTTCATTCTGCCTGCTTCGTCCATCATACCCTCCCGGTTATCTTAATTCCCCATAGCTGCTTCTTTTACTGTGCCGTCCTCGGATATTTTCTGTTCTTCAGTGTTCTCCTCAGAAGCCGCTTCTTTCTCAATTACTTCGCCTTTTTCTTTTTCTTCCTGCTCTTCTCTCTCTCTGATTTCATCCATAAATGCGGTTACTTTCTTCTGTATCAGGTTTCCAATGGAATAGAAAAAAATCATGACACAAAGCAGAATCACAAGCAGCTCTGTTGTGTCATAATTTCCCCGAAACATTACGATACCGGCAAAAGCTGCCGCCAGCAACATCAAAAAAGGAGCAAATAATTTATTTTTTCTCATATAACTTTCTCCGGCATACCAACGGAACGGATAATATAATCCCCTGTTTTTGGATAGAAAACAACTGTTCTTCCGTATGATTTTCCTGTGTCCTCCGCAAGCAGGGGGATTTTCATTTCTTCTAACTTTTTCTTACTTGCCAGTGCATTTCTTTCACCAATACGAATCATATCGCTACTGCTACTAAATGCAAACATCTGAGCACCACCGGCTATTTTGGCAACCAGACGGTTTCTGCTTCCACCTTTTTTTACAATTTCACTGACCAGGTCTTCTATTCCCGTATCCGCAAATTTAGGTCGGTTTGCATTATTTCTGATTTCTGTACTGTCAGGCAACATAATATGCACCAGTCCGCCGATTCCGCTCTCCGGATCTCTAATCGCAATCCCAATGCAGGAGCCGAGCCCTAGGGTTGTAATTGCATCTTCTCCACTGCAAACAGCCATAGCTGCCATCCCTACTTTTATAACCTCACTCATCCTTCAAGAAACTCCTATCTCTTCCCTTTAGTTTACATTACTCCTAATGTCGTTAAAATCTTCTCATAAGATTCCATATCCGGTATTAAAATAAAATAACCGTCCAGTTCAATATCATCTGAGAATTTTGTCTGAACAAGAAGGATTTTGTCCGCATAAAGTCCGAATTGTACAGCAGGCACACTAAGAAGTGCACTTGCCATATCAATACCAAGCTGTGGAATAGACGGATAAATCTTCAAGTTTGTAAGTGATGACAGTGCGTTCAAATACGCTCCTGTAATAATGTTACCTACTTCTTTTATGGCTGAACATTCCATTTCACCAAATTCGTGATTAATGATTTCTTCATCTGTTACGCCCAGCATTCCGCACATTAACTTATTTACAAGTCGTGCCGCAGAACTCTTCTGAAGAATGAACATCATATTTCCTTCAATGTCACCTTCTACCTGAAGATAAATACCTACCATTAATTCATCTTCTTTTCCGACAATGTTGCCAAGCTCCGCAAACTCCAGTAGCTTTACTTGTGGAACTGACATATCGATCTTACAGCCAATCATTTGTGCCAATGCAGTTGTTGCATTTCCTGCACCTATGTTTCCAAGTTCTTTTAACACGTCTAAATACTGACATGTCAACTGTTCCATATTCAGATTATTCATAGCCACAATCGCCTTTCTTATTTTTCCATTACTACTGCATTCAAATCCAGAAGAGAAATCAACTCATCATCATGCTTTCCTACTCCGTTGACAAAATTAATTTTTCCTTCTTTTCCGTCATAGGCCATCTTTTCAATGTTTTCTGCCGACAAAGTAACTACTTCCCTCACTTCATCAACAATTACACCGATTGTGCCGTGCTGCTCCAACTTCAAAATAATAATTCTGGTTGCCTTTGTGATTTCATCTACCGGCAAATCCATTTTAAGGCGGATACTCATTACGGGAATTACCTCTCCACGGAGATTAATTACACCTTTTAAGTATTCGGGTACCTTAGGAACTCTTGTAATATTTTGCATACGGACAATATTGTCTATGTATTTGATATCAATGCCGTATTGCTCATCACCTAATTTTATAACAATATATTGTGCGGTTTCATTTAAACTCTTTAATTCAGCTAATTTCAATTCATCCATTTGCTTGTCCCCCTGTCTTAAATCAGTGCGTTTGCATCGAGAATCAATGCTACTTCGCCATCACCAAGGATTGTTGCACCACTGATAATCTTACATTTGCTGATATATTTGCCTAAGGATTTGATAACAATTTCCTGCTGACCGATTAATTCATCTACAACAAGTCCTGCTAATCTTTCTCCCTTCTTGACAATAACTACCACCATATTCTCATCATCCTGCTTAGTGCTTTCGATATCCAGCTCATTGCTTAATCTGATGATAGGGATTACGGTGCCACGCAAATGAATCACTTCCCTGTTCTGAACCAGTTTAATTTCGTTAGGATTAATATCTTCTATGGTCTGAATGCTGCCAAGAGAAATCGCATACTTTTCTCCACCTACAATCACCATAAGAGCCTGAATGATTGCCAGAGTAAGAGGTAATCTGATAATCCATGTACTGCCTTCTCCCAATTTAGATTTTACTTCTACTTCGCCGCTTAAGGATTCAATCTTTGATTTTACAACGTCAAGTCCAACACCTCTGCCGGATACATCTGATATCTGCTTTGCCGTGGAGAATCCTGCATGGAACAAGAGATTGATAATATCCTTTTCGTTCATGCTTTCGCCCTGTTCCGGAGTAATAACACCGCGCTCAATAGCTTTTGTTTTTACGGCTTCCACATCAATTCCGTTACCGTCATCTCTCACTTCAATTACAACGTTATTACCATCCTGGTACGCATCCAAGAAGATAGAACCCACCTCAGGTTTTCCTCTCTTAGCACGGACTTCTGCTGATTCCAAACCATGGTCTGCGGAGTTACGAAGCAAATGCATCAAAGGATCACCGATTTCATCTACCACGGTTCTGTCAAGTTCTGTCTCTTCACCGGACATATATAATTCCATCTTTTTATCTAATTTCTTAGATAAGTCGCGGATCATTCTGGGGAATTTATTTACAACACTTTCAATG
This sequence comes from Lachnospiraceae bacterium, assembly GCA_017938315.1. GTDB lineage: Bacteria > Bacillota > Clostridia > Lachnospirales > Lachnospiraceae > Suilimivivens. The sequence continues at coordinate 59,936 of JAGBBV010000022.1, read as the reverse complement.
GGAACCATTCGAACCTTCATTACGGATTCGTGGAGATTGGTGGTTACACTTTCCAAGTATTCAATCTGCTCATTGAATCCTGAACCCAAAGATGTCTCTGTGCTTGATGCAGACACTAAAGAGTTCTTTGCAATAATAAGTTCGCTTACAAGGTTCATAAGCACATCCAGCTTTTCAATATCTACACGCACCGTTCTGTTAACTACCGGTTTGGATGCTTTCTTGTCACTTTGCTTAACGGCAGTTCCCTGTGCAGCCTGTGATACAGCAACCTTGGTATCTGCTTTATCATCTTCCTTGCCATATTTGTCATCTGCGTATTCACTTACATCAATATCTACAACATCACCTGTTACAGATTCAATTTCAGAAACATTCTTAGCCGCAGCAATAATCTGTTCTATTTCACATTCAGCAACAACAATTAAACTGAATTCCAATTCGAATCTTTCATCTTCAATATCCTGTGCAGAAGGATTACATACAATAATTTCAGCCTTCTCTTCAATTGCCTTATACACAAGGAATGCTCTGGCTGCTTTCAAAATACAGGTTTCCTGTACTCTGATATCTAAACCATATACATGTTTTCCTTGTTTTTTTGCAACTGCAAATACATGCTTTTCAGGATCACCCAGAGGAATTGCTTTCCACTTCTGGTCTTCTTTGGGTGTTTCTGCTTTTGCTTCTTTTTTTGCTTTTTTAGGTTTTTCTGCAGAAGTTTCAGCCTGTCCGCCGCCCTTAAGGAAATCATTCAGCTGATCTATAAGCTGCTGATTTTCATTTGTACCTTCATCTGCTGTTTCCTGAATGCACTTTGTATATTCTTCTAACGCATCGAGACACTGGAACAGAATATCAATCAATCCGGAAGTAACCTTCATGCTACCGTTTCTGATTTCGGAAAACACATTTTCCATATCATGTGTTAACGCCTGCATACGCTTATATCCCATGGTTCCTGCCATACCCTTCAGGGAATGTGCCGCACGGAAAATTTCATTAATTGTGTCAGCGTCCTCCGGAGACTGCTCCAGACTCAAAATCTGCGTATTCAGACTTTCCAAATGTTCTTTTGTTTCATCCAGAAAAATTTCCAAATATTGATTCACATCCATACTACTTTACCCCCACGTTCTTAATAATTTCATTTGCAAGTTCTTCAAGTGGCAGTTCTTTCTTCGAAAGACCTGCATGCACGACACTTCTCGGCATACCATACACTGTACAGGTTTCTTCGTTCTGAGAAAACACCGTCACTTTTTTCTTTAATTTTAAATTGCTGATGCCTTCCGTTCCATCTGCGCCCATGCCCGTCATTACAACACAAATAATTTCGTCAAACTTACTGTCTGCAAGGGATTCATACATATAATTGGCGCACGGCCTTACTCCTTCTCTTGGTGGCTTGTCCGAATAGCGTATGACATGTTGTCCGCTCGGTTTCGTGACCACCTCCATGTGTACTCCGCCTCTTGAAAGATACACATTCCCAGGAGCAATAATGTCACCATCAGCTGCTTCCTTGACGGAAAGTTCACTTAAATTATCCAGCCGGCAAGCTAATGCTTCCGTAAAGCCTGCAGGCATATGTTGCACAATCAAAACAGGGGATGACAGATTTGCCGGAAGTTTTGCAATGACCTGTTGCAACGCTTTTGGTCCGCCGGTGGAACTGGCAATTGCAACGATTTTAGAGCCGGCAATTTTTCCATCTGTTCTCATCTCTATGCGCTTCCTGTTTTATTTTTTTATATTATACCACATCCCAGTCTTCGCATGAGTGCAAAATAATCTAAAATCCTTTTTCTCTCTTCCTAATTTTTCTGTCTTCTTCAAAAATAAAACGGATTATTTCCTCTCTTTCCACCGTATCTATATTAATATACTGAGCACGGTGCTCATAAAAGCCTTGTTTTTTCTCAATTTCCTTCACCGAAATAACGCGTGCTATCAGAGTATACTCTTTGTCCTTTCCATCAATTGCCAGATGGTATGTACAGCATATCAGACTGTTAAGCTCATAAGCATACTCACCCACAAAACGGACTCCCCCACCGCTGATATCAACAATAATACCTCTCTTAAGGGGCAGCCCCTCCATGAGAAATCCATCTCTTTTATCCACTGCTTCTATCTCTTCCTTTTCGAGAAGTCTGCAGTTCATATCAAGTGCACAACTCAAACGATAATACTCTCTACGCTGAAATTTTCTTAAATTGCTGGTAAGTTCAAACACTAAAATAAACTTATTATCGCTCTTATATCTGTCTGTCACTCTTGCAAAGCACTGATATAATCCGTAAGACGAATAAAAGTATAAATCATACTCTACATCTACCGGCAAAAGAATTAATTTTGTTTTTTCCACGGGCATAAAAACTTCCAGCTTATCCTCTGACAAAATATCATATACCGTACTCTGATATACTTTTTTTCTCTCTGTATCATCAACGCTTCTTGTTCTGTCAACCGCCTGTATTTCAAGTCTGGTTCCCGGTGCAACGTACTTTGATAACATATCTGCACTCCCTCTCACATATTATATTTTTTTACCTGAAACAATATGGGAAAAGAATGCTGCCATGCCTCTTTTCACCAAATTTTGGTTTAGTTCCCTGTTCATTAACTTAGCTGCAATGGCCTCATATGCAAGTGCTGACTTAGCTGTAGGTGCCTGCAATGATACCGGCATCTGTTGCATGACCGCTTTTGACAACTGGCTATCCTGAGGAACTGCTCCCAAATATAAAATAGGAAGTTTCAAATATCTTGCCACAACTGCATTTAATTTATTGAATAATGCCTGACCTTCCCCGGCACTGTCTACTTTGTTGGCAATTATTTTTATTTGGGAATCTTTTTCCGAAAATCTGGGATGCCTTTTCAATGCTTTGAGCAAGGAATACGAATCTGTAATGGATGTAGGCTCCGGCGTGGTCACAAGTATAATTTCGCCACTTGCCACAAGAAACTCCAATACAGCGTCTGCGATTCCTGCTCCGGTATCTACTATAATAACATCTGCTATAGCATCTAACTGTGCAAGATTCTGAATAATATACGTCAAATACTCTCTGCTCAAATTTGATAAGCCTGCTATTCCGGAACCTCCTGAAATAAATCCAACTTCCATCGGTCCCCAGGTAATAATTTCAGTTATATTTTTCCCCTGATAAATCAAATCGCATAAATTATGCTTTGGCACTGCACCAAACATAATTTCAATATTGGCAAGTCCAAAATCCGCATCAAGAATAATCACTCTCTGCCCCATTTTCTTAAATTGAATAGCCAGATTGATTGCTGTGTTTGATTTACCCACACCACCTTTACCACTTGTAACGGTAATTACTCTGGCAACCGGCCTTTGAACATTATTCGCTTTGATAATATTTCTTAACTGTTCTGCCTGATCCATATTTTGTCTCCATATTCTCTAGTTTCAGTTCTTTCTTCCACCCAAAAGCTGTTTTACCGTTTTTTGCGGATTGAAATTTTCAATATCATCCGGCACATTTTGTCCGCAAGTCACATAAGACAAATCGGCACCGGTATATAGTTTAATATTTAGCAAATTACCAAGTGTAGTAGTTTCATCTAATTTTGTAAAAATTAATTTATAATCAGTCATCATGGAATATGCATCAACGATGCTGAGCAGATCCCTGTATTTCGTTGTTGCACTGAGCACAAGGAACACTTCTTTTTCTGCAAGTCCGTCTACTGAATGTACAAAGTTTTTCATGGTTTCCTTCTGCACTTCATTCTGGTGGGAATGTCCTGCCGTATCGACCATGATGAAATCATATTCTTTAAAATCAAGGAGTGCTTGTTCTACTTCTTCTGTGGAATAGATAATCCGGAAAGGTACTTCTAAGATATTGGCATAGGTTCTAAGCTGTTCTGCTGCAGCTATTCTATAGGTATCTGCCGTTAGAAGTGCCACTTTCTTGCCTGCCTCAACACTAAATTTTGATGCAATTTTGGCGATGGTGGTGGTTTTTCCCACCCCCGTAGGTCCCACAAAGAAAATCACCTTAGGACCTTTTTGCGCCACTGTAATTTCACTGGGCTTGCCAAACTTAAGTATCATTTTCTGATACACATTCGCAAGTGCATAGTCAAAGGGAACATTGGGCTTGTTTGCTTTTTCCATCTCATCTATAATCTGGTTAGCATATTGTTCATTTACTTCATTATCAATCATGGTATTGTAAAGAAGCTTCATGAAACGCTCCAGTTCGTTATTTTTTTCTTCTTCCTTTTCCTCTTTCTTCTCCGTTTCCGGTTTTTCCTCTTCCGGTTTCTGAAGCTGCTGTTCCAGCAAAAGATGCAGGGAGTCCAATTTCTCTTCTATCGCATGATTCTCTGCCTTCCGGTCACCTTGCGCTATGGCTTCTACAAGGGGCTGCTTTTTCTCTTCCTTCACTGTCTCCGGCGCAGGTTTTGCAATCTCCTTTTTTACAGTGACAATTTTTTGCTCTGTTTCTTCCTCCAGTGCCACTGTCACTTCCGTTAACTGGGGACGCAAAAAACTGAATATACCTTTCTTTTTCACATTGCGCACATTCATAATAACTACGTTGTTGCCCAGTTCTTTTTTTGCAGCTTCCACCGCTTCATATTCTGTTTTTCCTTGAAATTTCTTGATTATCATGCTGTCACCATTCCTACAGACTGTAACTCAATATTATTTTCTATCTCATTGTATGAAACTACAATCAAATCTTTGTAGTAATCTTCTGTCAACCGCTTAAAATATACACGCACAATGGGCGATGTAATCACAATAGGGTTTTTTCCCAGATTTTCTAATTTCGCCACTTCATTTCCAACGGATTTCATAATGCCTTTGCTCTTTTCCGGATCAAGAGTAAGATAAGCACCGTTTTCGGTCTGTTTTACGCTTGCCATAATCTCCTGCTCCAGTTTCGGATCAAGGGTAACCACACTGGTTGTCTCATTAGTAGGGAAAAACTTGTTGGAAATCGCACGTTTTAAGCTTTGTCTTACATACTCTGTTAAAATATCCGTATCCCTTGTGGTAGATGCGTAATCCGCAAGTGTTTCAAATATGGTAAGCAAATCTCTGATAGAAATGCCTTCCTTTAAAAGATTTTGCAACACTTTTTGCACCTCGCCGATACCTAACAGTTTCGGCACAAGTTCTTCTACCAATGAAGGATTTGTTTCTTTTAAATTGCTGACCAGGTTTTGTACATCCTGTCTGGTAAGCAGTTCAGCAATATGTTGTCTGATAATTTCTGTCAAGTGGGTCGCGATAATGGAGGGCGGATCTACTACCGTGTATCCCATACTTTCCGCACGCTCTCTCTGCCCTTCCGTAATCCAGATAGCCGGCAAATGGAAGGACGGCTCAAATGTGGGAATACCGGTAATCTCTTCCTCCACATATCCCGGATTCATCGCCATATAATGGTCAAATAAGATTTCTCCTTCACTGACCTGGATACCTTTTATTTTAATGATATATTGATTCGGATTAAGCTGGATGTTATCACGCAAACGGATAATTGGCACTACCGTACCAAGTTCAAGGGCAATTTGTCTTCTGATCATAACCACACGGTCAAGAAGGTCACCGCCCTGGTTTACATCCGCAAGAGGGATAATTCCGTAACCAAACTCAAGCTCTATGGGGTCAACCTGAAGCAGACTGTTAACATTTTCCGGCTGCCTGATTTCTTCTGCTGCAATCTCCTCTGCATCCACTTCCCCTTCAATTTTCGCCGTCTCTATTTCACCTGCAATCACTCTTCCGGTTAAAATGAAAATGAATCCAAGTATCATAAAGATGATAGTCGGAAGCGGCGTCACAACCCCAAGTCCTATGATAATCGTTCCTACAATATATAACACCTTCGGAACACCAAAAAGCTGCTTGATCAGCACAGAGCCAAAATCTGCATCCTTAGAACCTTTAGTAACCAAAATACCTGTTGATAAGGAAATCAGCAAGGATGGTATCTGACTCACAAGACCGTCACCGATGGTCAGAATAACGTATTGCTGCAGTGCTGCAGATATATCCATTCCACGGGACAAAACCCCCATGGCAATACCGCCTACAATATTTACCGCAGTGATAATAAGACCAGCCGTGGCGTCTCCTTTTACGTACTTCACCGCACCATCCATAGAACCGAAGAAGCTTGCTTCTTCCTGAATTTTATCTCTTCTTCTCTTTGCCTCTGCATCGTTGATGGCCCCGGTATTTAAATCCGCATCAATGGCCATCTGTTTACCGGGCATGGCATCCAAGGTAAATCTTGCAGTTACTTCCGCAACTCTCTCAGAACCTTTGTTGATTACCATAAACTGAATTAATATCAAAATGATAAAGACAATACTTCCTACTATCAAGTCGCCACTACCGACGAAACTACCGAAAGTTTCTACTACCTGCCCCGGGTCCCCTGTAGTCAGAATCAGTCTCGTGGAAGATACATTAAGTGCAATACGGAATATGGTTGTAAAGAGCAAAATAGTGGGGAAAAACGATAAATCCAGCACTTCTTTCGCAAACATGGTTCCGAACATAATGGTAAATGCAACAGCAATATTGCATGCCAGCAGAACATCCAAAAGCCAGTTGGGAATAGGTACAATAAGCATAATAAACGCTGCCACTATATATAATGCCACACCAACATCCGCTTTTTTCATGCACCCATCTCCTTTCCTTTGTATTTTCTACTTATACTTTTCCTTTTAAATGGTATACAAACGCAAGTACTTCTGCCACCGCCTGATAAAGCTCCGGCGGCACCAGTCCGCCAATATCCACATTGGCATAAAGCATTCTTGCAAGTGGTTTGTTTTCCACAATCTCAATATTATTTTCTTTCGCAATTTCTTTGATTCTCTGTGCCAGAAAATCTTCCCCTTTGGCAAGTACATACGGTGCATCGTACTTGTCCGGATCATATTTGATAGCAACGGCATAATGGGTCGGGTTTGTAATAACCACATCTGCCTCAGGAAGTTGCTGCATCATTCTTCGCATGGAAGCTTCACGCATCCGCTGCTTCTGCTTTCCTTTTACCTGGGGATCACCTTCCTGATTCTTGTATTCGTCTTTTACTTCCTGTTTTGTCATTTTCATATCCTGCATAAATTTCCATTTTTGATATGCAAAATCTAAAAATGCAATAATCATATAAACTGCCGAGATACGGATTCCAACATCTGTCACTATTTCACCAATCAGCCCAATCACCTGATTGATTCCCATATCGTACAGCAAAAAGAGCTCATCTGCCCTGCCCGCCAGATAAGAGTATGCAACATAACCGATTAATCCGATTTTGGCTATGGATTTAAGCAACTCTATAAGGGACGTTGTGGAAAAGATTCTTGCAAATCCTTTTATAGGACTTAACTTACTGAATTTGGGTTGTAACGGTTTGGTAGTCGGCTTCCATTTCACCTGGACAATATCGCATACAATCGCAACCATAAGGCCCACCAATAAAACCGGTGCAATAATCATCACGAGCTGGTATACCATACTTTTCACCAAGGTGGTTAGGGCTCCAACGGGAATCATCCCGTTATACATCTTTATCACGTCGGGAATCTGGTTGTACACTCCGGAAAAATATTCTATCATTCCGTATCCCATCTGCCCCACATACATCTTCATCATGACAAAAACCGCAAGCAGTCCAAATGCATTGGCAATCTCTTTACTTTTCGCAACCTGCCCTTCTTTTCTGGCATCACTGAGTTTTTTACTGGTAGGCTGTTCTGTTTTCTCCCCACCGGGGCCATCTTTTGCAAAAAATTGCAAGTTATATTCCAAAATCATTTTTATCTCCCGGTTCTATCGCATCGCTTCCACAAAACTGACTATCATCCGCTTCATCTGTTCAAACACAAAGTTTGCCGCTCCGGGAAGCATTGCAGTCGTGAGAAACAACACACCAAGTCCTACCAATACCTTCATTTGTATACCTACCGCAAACATATTTAATTGCGGTGATACCTTTGCCAAAATACCCAGAACCGCATTTAAGATAATCATAACCGCGAAAATCGGAAGACATATGCGGAATCCAATTAAAATATAGTTTGCCATAAATCCTATCATAGATGAAAGCAATCTATCACTATTAAAAATCATTCCGTTAACCGGAATCAATATATATGTCTCTGCCAATGCTTTCAGCAAATATCTGTGCATTCCTGAAATCATAAGCATAAGCAGTACCATATAATTATAATAAATACCTGTAATGGTAGCACTTTCTTTCGTAGTCGGGTCCATGAGACTTGCCATGGATAATCCCATTTCCATATCTGCTATATGACCTGCGAAGGATACAATGGTAGTACATAAATTTGCAGCAAATCCTATCAGAAGTCCGGTTACAGCTTCTTTCAGCACCACAATAAAATATCCAATCAACGTATTGTACGTCACTTCAACCTGCGGAACAGTATTGTATAAAATAACTGCCACACATATACTAAGACCGATTCTCACGTTACGGGGCGTATTAGTCATACTGAAAAAAGGTGCAATAAACACAAAGCAGGAAACTCTGACTAATATTAATAAAAAGTATTCTAAATCAGCGTAACTAAATGCATATTCAATCATATTCTTTACCTTGCATATACGCTGAAATCAGACCACAGTCTTATCATGTACCCCGACATTTCGGTGAGCATCCAGTTTCCCAACAAAATAAGTGCTAAGAAAACCGCGATTATCTTCGGTACAAATGTAAGTGTTTGTTCCTGAATAGAAGTTACCGTCTGGAAAATACTGATAATCAATCCCACGATTAAGGAGACCAGCAAAACCGGAGCAGATACTTTTATAACTAAAAACAATGCCTCACTGGCAATGGCAGTTACTTCATTTATTCCCATTTAGCCTAAACCTCCTTTGTATTTTTAACATCAGTAAAATGTTTTTATCAAATTCACAATAATCAAATTCCATCCGTCTGCCAAAACAAACAATAAAATTTTAAATGGCATGGAAACCGTAGTGGGGGGAAGCATCATCATACCCATACTCATAAGCGTTGATGCAACCACCATATCAATCACAATAAATGGAATGTAAATAATAAATCCTATAATAAATGCTTGTCTTAGTTCACTGATGATAAAACTGGGGACCAAAACAGAAGTTGGAATCCCATCTAGTGTGCCGTCCCACTCTTCTCCGCTGATTTCAAGAAACATCCTCACATCTTCTGTCTGTGTCTGCTTATACATAAATTCACGAAGCGGATCAATTGCAGTTTCTATGAACTCTTCTTGAGAAATCTCGCCCGCATCAAAAGGAACAATTGCTTCTTCATAAATTTCACCGATATATGGTCTCATAATGAAAAAGGTCAAAAACAAAGCTAACCCAATCAGCACCTGATTTGGCGGAGCTGTTTGGGTATTCAGTGCCGCCCTTGTAAAGTGGAGAACAATAATTATTCTCGTAAACGAGGTCAGCATAATCAGCAGTGTCGGTGCCAGTGCAATAAGGGTAAGTGTAATCAGAATTCTAAGTGTTCCGTTCACTTGCCCATTATCGTCTGTATATGACACTGTTAAATTATTTGCAATATTCAGTTCTCCGAGTTCCTCTGCAGACTCGGCACTGCCCGGCTCTTCAATATTCGTTCTCGATTCGCTCTCACCTGTCAGATGAGAATTTACTTCGGCAGCCTTCACCTGTGAGTTCGGAATAATACAGAATATGCCCACCAAAAGCAGCAGGCATATTATCTTACTTATTCTTTTTGCGGCAAAAAATTTTCCCATATTGCCAAGTTCCTTAATCATTCTCTTTTTGTTTTTTAAACTTATCCAAAATGCTTCCAAAATCTATATTTCCGGTTTGGTTTTGAGAAAAGATAAGTTCTTCCTCCGTAAGTTCGGACAACATATGTACTTCATCTTTACCCACTGCAATTACCAGATACTTCCCTCCGGCTCTCACAATCTGTACATACTTATTGCCTGCAATCCGCATAGTTTCTACCACTTCCAGATTACTGCATATCGCTTTATTTTTCTGATATCCGGCAATCCACCTGGTCACAGCATAAGTAATGCCAAGCACAAAAACAAACAAGATGAGTACTGTCATAAACTGCAGATAGCTATCTGCTACACTGACTCCGGCAAGCAACATAACTAACCGACAACCTTCTTAACTGCTTCGATAACACGATCAGGTTGGAAAGGTTTTACAATAAAGTCCTTAGCTCCTGCCTGAATAGATTCGATAACCATTGCCTGCTGACCCATAGCGGAACACATAATAATAGTAGCATTTGCATCGGCTGCCTTGATATTCTTAAGAGCCTGGATACCGTCAACCTCAGGCATTGTAATGTCCATGAGAACAAGGTCCGGTTTTAACTCATTATATTTTTCAAGAGCCTTCGCACCATTTTCTGCCTCTCCTACTACATTATAGCCATTCTTAGAAAGAATGTCCTTAATCATCATACGCATAAAAGCAGCATCATCAACAATTAAAATATTTTTTGCCATATCGTTTCTCCTAACTATTATTTTATAATCTCTGTTACACGAATACCAAAGCTTTCTTCGATTACTACTACTTCGCCTTTGGCAACAAACTTACCATTTACCAAAACATCTATCGGTTCACCGGCAATCTTATCAAGTTCAATAATTGTACCGGGGGCAAAATCAAGTATTTCTGCAATAGACTTTTTAGTTCTACCAAGTTCTACGGTAACCTCCAGAGGCACATCCATAATTAACTCGATGTTTTCCTGTCCCGGCATTACATTTCCGGCAGCATTGAAACTCTGGAACTGTGCAGGCTGAATATTCATATTGGGCATCGGTGCATATCCCATATTCATCTGCGGCATTTGCATATTCATCATGCCCATGGGATTCATATTCATTTGTGGCATAGCCATGCCCATTCCCATCTGGCTCATATCCGGTTGTTGCATAGCCATCGGCTCAGGATTTTGCATCTGCGGCATCTCTACCACCGGCGGAACATAAGGTACCGGTTCCGGTTCCGGCTCAGGTGCCGGTTCCTGGGATGAGATAAAGGTGTCATATAGACTCTTTGCAAAGTCTATAGGGTATAACTGCATAATTGTACTGTCTACCAATTCCTCAATTTGCATACGGAAGGAAATCTTAACAAACGTACCAGACAAAAACGATGCAATATCATTACCATCCGAAAAATCCTGCAGATCAATGCGGCTTGCTTCCGGGGGGCTGATATCAATCATTTTACCAAGCATCGTAGACATAGATGTTGCAGCTGCACCCATCATTTGGTTCATTGCTTCCGAAATAGCACTCAAATGCAATTCTCCAAGTTCTCCGTCTGTATTGCTTCCGTCTCCACCCATCATCAGGTCTGTAATAACTTTTACATCCGTTTCGCGTAGCACCATGATGTTTGAGCCATCCAAACCTGCCGTATATCTAATTTGGATAAACACGCACGGTTTCTGGTATTCTTCTATAACGGACTCCCAGTCCGCAAGTGTTACAACCGGTGTTGTAATATTTACTTTTCTATTAACCAGGGAAAACAAGGTGGTCGCGGAAGATCCCATGCTGATATTGGCAATTTCACCAATAGCATCTTTCTCCGTATCTGTCAGCAGCGTTTCATCCACACCGGACTTTTCCGCAACAGGAGCGCTACTTCCTGTATCTCCTCCCGATAAATCCATGCCACTGAGAAGCGCATTGATTTCATCTTGTGACAATATTCCGTCCATGCATTATCCCTCCTCTCTAATGACTTCTGTTACCCGCACTGCATATTTATCCTGACTGGAACCGGGCAACGCTTTGAATTTTCTATAGTTCCCGACATAAACCTCCATTTCGTTGGCAACGCCGGTATTTAATCTGATAATATCTCCCGGTTGCAATCCGATAAAGTCGTTTACATACACTTGACTCTTTCCAAGAATTGCTCTTACCGGTACATCTATTCTCTTAATAAGAGCTTCAATGTGCTCTTCATAATCTTCTGCATCTTCTTTCTGCATGGTAGAGAACCAATACTTCGTATTCAATTTATCCATAACATCTTCCAATGTAAAATACGGAAGACATATGTTCATAAGACCTTCTATTTCCCCTATTTTGATATTCATGGTGACAATGGCTATCATATCACTGGGTGCAATAATCTGTGCAAACTGTGCATTTGTTTCGATACGCTCCATAACAGGATTGATATCTACAACATTTTTCCAAGGTTCACGCATAAGTTGCATACAGATAACCATAATCTTTTCAAGGATTGTCATCTCGATTTCCGAAAAATCCCTTGTTTTGTCAAGAGGCATTCCCGGACCACCAAGCATTCTATCAAGCATTGCAAAACCTAAGTTTGCAGACAAATCGATAATAATAGTTCCGGGGAGTGGGCTAAAATCAACAATTCCGAGAATTACAGGATTTGCCAATGCATTACTGAATTCTGAAAATGTTACTGCCTCTGAACTGGTAACACTTACCTGCACGTTTTTTCTCAGATAAACGGGAAGATTGGTCGATATCAGTCTTCCATAATGCTCATATATAATTTCAAGTGTACGTAAATGCTCCTTAGAGAACTTTGCCGGACGTTTAAAATCATAGTCCTTAATCTGACGTTCTCCCGAGTCCTGCATCTGTTCTACATCTAATTCACCTGTGCTTAGCGCATTGAGCAAATTATCTATTTCACTTTGAGACAGTACCTCGCCCATGAAGGTTCACCTCCTTCACTTTCCGTTTCTTTTCGTATCAGCCTTACTGGTAAAGAGCGCCACTGATTGTCACGTCATAGATAAACTTAGAATCGAATAGAACCTGAATTCTTTCAAGTATCTGTTCTTCTATATAGTGGCTGTTATCTCTCGCCTGATCGACTGTAAATTGTGCTACTACATCATTGATTTCACCTTTAATAAGGCTTTCCCTTGATGCAATATCTGCACCATATACTTCATAGTCTTTATCCTTAGAGTTCATTGATATGGTGATGGATAAGAGTGCATAATGTTCTTTGCCATCTTCCCCTTTTTTAAGAGGAATTGTCATTTCTGCTATATCATGAGTTACCACATCTGCCATGGAAACAGAAACCATTTCCTGCTGTGATTCTCCTCCTGCTCCCAAGTCAAGATTAACTGCCGCCGCAATATCTGTCACAAGGGCAGCTGTCTTTCTGTTTGTCCCCATAACACTAAACAATGTCACGGATGAAAGCACGATGTTGACTATCAAAAGCATTAAAATAATAATAGAAATAAGATTTTTCTTCATCATTTGTCTCCCAAATTTTAGTAAGAGCTTAAAGAATTATATATTCTAATCTCCACTCTTCTATTCTTTGCCCTTCCTTCTTCTGTAGAATTGTCGGCTATGGGCATGTACTCACCCATACCGGAGTGCTTAATACTGGTTGGGCTTAAGGTCGTATTATCTTTCAGATAATAGAATACCGACAAAGCACGTCCTGCACTAAGCTCATCATTATTGGAATACTTTGCCCCGGACATAGGAACCGTGTCAGTATGTCCTTCGATTTCTATTTTCCCCGAGCTGTATCTCTGCAGAATAATTCCGACTTGGTTTAATACAGGAATTGCATCCTCCTTTAACTCCACACTTCCCGAATCAAATAAAATTGCTCCGTTTAATGTAAGCTGTACATATTGTGCCGTAAATGTAATATCTATTTCTTTATCTAAATTCTTTTCCTCTAATGCTTCCTCAACCATTTCTGCAAGTTGCTCGGACTCTTCCAATTTCGCCTGCTCTATGGTTTCAACAGCTGTTTCTAAATTTTCAGGAACTGTTTCTCCCTCATTGTCCTTGCCTGTGCTGTTAATATATTCATCCAGCTCATTCAGCTGACTTACACCAAGGCTAACCAAAACTCCATCTCCGATTGCTGTAGAACCGGCAGAAAATATACTGAAAGTCTGATTAAATGATGCCGCCAAAAGTTCAAATTTCTGAGCGTCTACCGTTGACATGGAAAACAGCATAACGAAGAAGCATAGAAGCAGATTCATCAAATCCGCGAACGTGGCCTGCCACGCCGGCGACCCTTTCGGCGGTTCATCCGGTTTTCTTTTAGCCAAGTTCCTCACCTCCGTCGCTCTGCGCACCTCTCTGTTCAGGTGAGAGGAAGGATTTCAATTTTTCTTCAATAACTCTCGGGTTTTCGCCTGCCTGAATAGACAAAAGACCTTCAATCATAATTTCTTTCATCATAATTTCACTGGCATTATTTACTTTTAATTTATTTGCAACCGGAGTACATATCCAGTTTGCAAGAAGTGAACCGTATAAAGTAGTAATAAGCGCCACTGCCATGGAAGGACCGATACTGGAAGGGTCATCCATTTCATAAAGCATGTTAACCAGACCTACCAGCGTACCAATCATACCCCATGCAGGTCCCATAGCGCCCAAGTCTTCCCAGAAACTGATTTTCTTTTTATGCCTATCTTCCACACTGACAAGCTCTGTCTCCATGATGCCACGGACAAGTTCCGGATCGGTACCGTCAACTATCAGAAGAATTCCTTTTTTCATAAATTCATCATCCAGTTCCCCGGCAGCCTCCTCCAGGGAAAGAAGACCTTCTTTACGTGCCACATTTGACAATTCAATAATCTTCTGTATCATGGCACTCATATCTATAGCAGGAGACTTAAAAACAAGCAAGAAACTCTTAAGTCCACCTATGTAATCCTTCATAGTATTTGCTGCCAGGACAGCAAAGAAAGCCCCACCAAATGTAATAATCGCTGAAGGAGCATCTAAGTATCGACCTATATTATTAATGCCGGCATTATCAATAATGCCGTACGCACACATGGCAAAGCATAAAATCAAGCCTAAAATTGACGCTAAATCCACAATTTGCACCCGTTTTTGCGTTAATCCGCAAAAATTTCCTTTCTATACAATTTTACAAGATTTTTCACCTCTTGTCTACTTTCTTTTACAATTATTTTTCTTCCGGTGGTAAATGCAATCACCGTGTCGGGAGTTTCTTCGACAAGTTCAATCAAATCGGGATTTACCAAAACTTTAGAACCATTTATTTTTGTCACTTCTACCATATTTATACCTCCCAATTTCACCCCAAATGAAAATACCTAAAGGGAACCGGCATTTTCCGGTTCCCTCAAGCTATCAAATTATACTTCTAAACATTATCTCTTCAGATTGGTTAATTCTTCCAATAGTGTATCGGATACTGTGATAATTCGGCTGTTTGCCTGGAAACCTCTCTGAGTAGTAATCATCTCCGTAAATTCTGCGGAAAGATCCACGTTACTCATTTCCAAAACACCGGTATTCATGTAACCGCCGCCGGTAGTAATATCTGTTCCGATTCCATCAAACTCACCGGAGTTCATGGTTGATGAATATAAGTTATCTCCTTCTTTTGCAAGACCGGATGCGTTAGCAAAGGTTGCCACTGCAATCTGTCCCAGAAGTCTGGACTGACCGTTATCATATGTAGCGTAAATCATACCATCCTTCTGAATGGTAATTCCGCTCATTTCACCTACTCTACGTCCTGCACCAAGGCCGTCGATATCGCCACGGACTGCTGTGGTAGTGGATGAACCGTTGTTATTTAAGTTTGATGTTGCGGAGAAATCGATAGAAATCGTTCTCATGCTGGGTAATCCTTCAAAGGTAAGGTTGATTGCAGAAGTATTATCCGCCCCCACATAATCAAAAGTACCTGTTCCCGGATCATACATCAAATCTACAACAGCTCCAACGTCCTGCCCATTTAATTGTGCTTTCACGCCGGCAATTGCAGAAGTTGTTGTTTGTCCGTTTGCATCGACAGTTGTACTAAACAAAATGGACTTTCCTTCTGAATCAAGTACGTCATCCAACTGTACTGTAAATTCACCCTTGTCTCCTGAACCGGGAGTTTTCGCATGAATACTAAGTTTTGCTGTATACTTATAACCCTTTTCATCAAAGAATTCCAGATTGATAATCTTTCCTTCCGAACTGTTTACGTTGGTATCCTTTGCATCGATAATACCTGTAATTCTTGACATGGTAGTTGCTTCTGAAGGATATGTAAGATTTTCTTCTGTCATCACACGAAGTGCAGAAACAGTATCCTGTTTGATGGTGCTGGGGTCAGCGGGGTCTACCTGCCATCCCATTACGTTGTAACCGTTACTGGTCATACATAAATTTCCAACTCCGTCTACATAGAAGGAACCGTCTCTTGTAAAGAAATTATCATTCCCGTTACTAACTACGAAGAAGGCATCGCCTGTAATCATAAGATCAAACGGGTCATTGGTTGTCTGGCTTGCACCCTGTGTGGTAATTGCTGTTTTGATGGCACCGGTTTTGGAACCGAGACCAATCTGTCTTGCATTCACACCACCCACACCGGTAGTAGGATTGGCACCGGATGCTGACTGTGTGGTTTGATACATCAAATCACCGAATGTCATGGACTGTGACTTGTAAGCTGTTGTATTAACGTTTGCAATGTTATTACCTATAACGTCCATTCTTGTCTGGTGGGTCTTAAGACCTGCTACACCAGAATATAATGCTCTCATCATAATGAATTGACCTCCTTATGGTTTATTACCGCATCCTTCCGTCTGTCGTTCGGGAAGGTGTATAGCCTCCGTAAGGTCCGGCTACATAATTACGGCTCCGTCAATGTTTGTAAATACATTTTCCGTGGCATCTGTCTGATTCATGGCTGTTACTACCGTATTGTTGGGAATATTTACGATAAATGCCAATCCGTCAACGATTACCAGGGATTCTCTGATTCCTTTTTGTCCTGCTCTTGCAGCACCTTCATTTAATCGTTCCATCTGCCCCTTAGTTAATTCAATGTTCCTGTCAGAAAGTCTTCCTGCGGCATGCTTTGAAAATTTTACTTCACTGCCTACGCTTTGTTTCTGTAAGACTTCCCGGAAAGATAACCCTTCCTCGGTAACATTTTTAACCGGAGTCTTGTTTTGATTTAAGTACTGATCCTGCAGCTGCTTAATTGAAAGGAATCCATTTTTTTGAACTTCCATGTTCTTCTCCTTTCCGCATAGCCACCTGCATACCTTTATGCATCTGCTACAGTGTCTTCCTTTGCACCTTCTTCTGTGCCTTCCTCTGTTACTTCTTCTACTTCAGCAACTTTCTCAGCACCTTCTGCGTTTGGGGTGTCTTCCACTTCCTCTGCTTTGCTTTCTTCAGCCTCTTCTACAAGTACTGCCATTCTCTTTACGTATTCCTGAAGTACGTCTACATATTCTTCCGGAATAAATGATTGCTGATATGCTGTCATATTATTAAAGCCCTCTTGCAGACCAGTCACTGCATCTTTGTGCTCTAATGAAAGTTCATTTAGCATGGGAAGTTTTCCAAGTGCTTCTTCAAACGCTTTTGCAAGTTCAAACGCTGTGTAGTATGTTTCATCCAGTATCGCCACCACATCATCTGCGGAATAGAGTGTACCTTCTATGGCTACATATGCTTTGTTATTTTCATAGGAAACATATTCAACCACGCCTTCCACTTCTTTGGTTTCACCGACATTGTTTGTGCTTTCTACAGTTACCAGTTTACCTACCATGGAAGATGCTCTCGTAAGTTCCATAGTGGCTGCCATGTTCTGCATCTGTTCAACCTGTGAGAAAGTCGCATACTGTGAAATGTACTCCGTATTGGAAGTAGGCTCAAGCGGATCCTGATATTTCATTTGCGCAACCAGAAGTTGTAAAAATGCATCTTTATCCATTCCGTTGCTGCCTTCTGCTGCCTTCTGCACAGAGGACTGGGATGCGGTCTCCTGTACCACGCCGTCTTTAATAATTGCTCCTACTGACATGTTGCTCCTTTCCGTATCCAAAATACTTTTCTTTTTATGCGGTGTAATCAACGGTATTACCGTTTGCTTCCATCATCTTAGCAGCAAGCACCTCTTCTTCTGAGGCTTCCTCTTCAAATCCATTCATCAAATCGTTGATGTTAATTCTTCTTGGAGTTCTTTTGCTTCTCTGATAGGTTGCATTTTCATCTCTTTCCTGTCCCTGCCATAAATTACTTTCAAATTCATGACTTTCCACGGCAACTTCTACCGCTTCTACTTTAATCCCCTGTTCTTTCAAACTCTCTTTCAGTTCTACAATCTGGCTTTCTATAATCGCCTTAACGATTTCGTTCTGAACGTTAAACTGGGCTGTCACTTCTCCGCCTTTGGAAGTAATCTGGATATGCAGTGTTCCGAGACTTTCAGGATGTAACTGCATTGTAAGTTGATCCATATCGGGCTTTAATTGGATTTTCATATAGTCCAAAATCTGATCCATAATCTCATTTGTCTGCTCCGACATATGTAGTGCGCTCTGTTCAAAAGTTGTTTCTACAGTTTGCACTTTGTTTAGCAAAAGATTTTCCTGCATCAGATTGTTTCCCGCAAAAGTATCTTTACCTGCCTGATTTTCCTGATTGCTGTTTTCTTCTTTGCCATTTTGAGTAAATGCATCCTCTTTGGAAACAACACTTTCCACCTGCTTTACATTACCATTTTCGTCTGTCACAAACTCTACGCTTTCTGTAGTTTGTTCCACCGTAACAGTAATCTTAGCGGGAGTATCTTCTTCCAAAACCTCTTCTGTGAGATTTCCGGTATTCAGCATCTTCTGTGTTTCTTCATTTGATGCTAATTTTGCAGCTTTCACGTCTTCCAACATTTGGGTAAGTTCTTCATTTGTCATTTGCAAATCATTTGACAACTGTTCCTTAACCGACTCAAGGTTCTGTAACAGTTCCTGCACAATGCCATACAAACCTTCATTTGTGAGTAGTGCAAGGGAACTTTCTTCACCGGAAAGGGTAAGTACCAGTTTCGCCAAGTTGTCAGCATTTAAAAGGTCTGTCATTCCCAATCCCATCTGTTCCATAACCTGCACTACTTCTTCCTCGCTTACGCCAAGCTTATCAGCGACTTCTTTCACCATCTCTTTGCCGGCTTCATTAGCTGCATCTGTAGCACTTTCATCTGCCTTCACAGGCTTTGACTCTTTTGCACTGCTTTGTGCATTTGAAACCTTTTCGCTTGCATAAGAAGAATCTGCATCGGGTTTGCGAACATCTTGTGCCTTTACTGTATCCGGCTTCTTTATATCAGCAAAATCAGGCTGATTACCGGACGCTTTGCTCATGACATCTCCAAAACTTTCTGCTGCTCCCATGTTTTTCGTTTGCGGGACTCTGTTTCCGACAAAATTCAGAAGAGATCCCACATCCTTTACAGGTGCGCTTGTCATTCACATTCCTCCTAACTTTATAAGTCCCATCAGGACTCTTTTTCAAGGTACACCATTTATATCGGCAAAAGAAGTAATTTTCTTAAGATTCAGGATCCATTATTTTTGTCAATTTTGATGCAATTTCCGGATCCATTGCTCCTAAAATTTTACCTCTGTCCTCCGCTTCCATAACACCAAGAATCCTTGCCGCTAATTCCAGATTATCTGTCATCTCTTCAAAAATAGCCGCTGCAGCTTTTGGTTTCATCGCTGAATACGCTTTTGCGAAATCTTTGATATCATCACTTTCTTCTATTTCCTGGACCACCTGTTTATATAAATACTCCGCTGTAGCCGGGTCCATTTCTTCAAAATATTTTCTATATTCTTCGATTCCCGGTCCGTTTTGGGCATAGACAACCTCCTCATAAAATTCCGTTTTAATACGTTGGAATTCCACCTGGCTGTCTTCAAAAGTTTTTAGGCGTTCCACTTCAGCCTTTAGTTTATCCACTTCTTCCGAACTGGCTGTCCCGGCAGATTGAGCGCGTTCAAGTTCCAGTTCCAACTCTTTAATATAATCTACTGCATCCCGCAGATTGTCATAGCCTCCGTAGCTTTCCATTTCCGTTTCTTCTACCACCACATCTGTATTACCGGGAAGGATTTTGTTGACCACAGGCACATCTTTTAATATGGGTGTAAGAACACTGCTTCCAAACCCGCCAAAATCAAGTTTTATAATCAAGCACAAAATAGCTACCCATATTAAAACAATTACAAAAGTAACTGCAAAAACAGAACCGTTTCCGCCTTCCTCATCCTCATCAAGAAGTTCCGCTTCACGTCCTGCCAATTCCTTGGCTCTTAACTTGGCAGTTTTTTTCTGTTCTTTTCTCTCTGCCTGCAGACGCTTCTTTTCTTCTTTCAACATTTTCTTTTGAAGTTTTACCTCATCCGGGCTCATTCCATCACCAATTGGCATAACTGCATCTCCACTTCACTTATCTTACTTCTTGCTCACTATCCCTCTGTCCGTAAACATAACTTGTAAGTTCGTCTACTTCCTTTGATTCTGCCGCTTTTTCCTCTGCCAGAAAATTTTCAAATGCCTTTTCCTTTAACTTATTATGCATTTTACTTTCCATTCTGGCCTCTGCTAATTTTTGCCGCATCTCTTCCACAAACTGCTCAGCCTTAGCCACTTCGTCCTGTTGAATTAATATATAATCCCTCATCATAGCTATAGCATCACGGTTTTCCATAATCTCCATGACACTTAAATTATCTTCCTGCAGTGCCCTTCCCTGCTCTTCGTAAAAGACTTTCCGCTCCTGCAATTTTTGCAGTTTTTCTTCTTCATCTGCCAGTCTTTTATTTGCCTGGGCAAAAGCCAGCCTTGCCTGCTCTTCCAGTTTTTCTTTTATTTCCAGAATACTCTGCATACGGTAAACAAATTTAGCCATTTTTGTTTCCTCTCACCTTATGCCGTTTCAAACAATGCCCTCATCATATCTACCGTTTCTTCAAAGGTAAATTTATCATATACATCCTGACGCAGAAATTGATTAACCGCCTGGATTTTCTCAATGGCATAATCAATTTCCGGATTACTTCCCGCTTTATATGCACCGATATTAATCAAGTCTTCGGCCTCGCTATAGGTGGCAAGCACATTCTTCAGCTTTCCGGCAAGTATTTTATGTTCCCTCTGTGCAATCTGACTCATACATCTCGAAATACTTTGAAGCACATCAATGGCAGGGTAATGATTCTTATGCCCAAGTTTACGGTTTAGCATAATATGTCCATCTAAAATACTTCTGGCTGTGTCCGTAATAGGTTCGTTAAAATCATCGCCATCCACAAGCACTGTATACAGTCCCGTGATAGACCCTTTATCCGACCTTCCGGCACGCTCTAACAGCTTCGGCATTTCCGAATACACGCTGGGTGGATATCCTCTGGATACCGGCGGTTCTCCACTGGCAAGTCCAATCTCTCTTTGTGCCATAGAAAAACGTGTCAGGGAATCCATCATCAGAAGCACATCTTTCCCTTGATCCCTAAAATACTCTGCAATGGCCGTAGCAGTCTGGGCAGCTTTCTTTCTTTCGAGAGCAGGTCTGTCAGATGTCGCCACCACCACAATGGAACGCTTCATTCCTTCTTCGCCCAAGTCCCGCTCTACGAATTCGCGCACTTCCCTGCCTCGTTCACCTATCAGCGCAATCACGTTAATATCCGCCTTTGTATTTCTTGCAAACATGCCCATAAGTGTAGATTTTCCCACACCGGAGCCCGCAAAAATACCGATTCTTTGACCTTTCCCAATAGTAATCAGTCCATCTACCGCCTTAACCCCCAGAGGTAACACTTCGTCAATAATCTTTCGTGACATAGGATCCGGCGGACTGGCTTCCACCGAATATTCTATTCCCTCCGGAATCATTCCATCTTCAAGTCTTCCAAGTCCGTCAACCAGCTTACCCAAAAGTCCGTCATTCACATGAACTTTTAAAGGAGCTCCTGTATTCTCAACGCTACACCCTGGCCCGATTCCTTCCACATTTTCATAAGGCATCAAAAGTACCTTGCCTTCCTTAAAACCAACCACTTCTGCTAAGGCACTCTTACCGTCTGCATTCTTTAACCCCGAATAGATATGACAAATATCTCCAAGTTTGGCCTGTGGTCCCTTTGATTCAATGGTAAGGCCAACAGCGTTCACTACTTTTCCTTTAATTTTAAAAAAATGTTCATTAACAACACTTGAATATTTATCCAAGTTTATTTTCCCTGTTTCCAAAAAAAACCTCCCGGCATTTATCTCTCGTAGGATAAAAGTTTCAGTTTTCTTGCCAGTTCCTCTAGTTGCGTGTCCAATCCGCAATCATATATTCCGTTATCTGTTTCTATATAGCACTGTAGTTCCGATAACGTTATATCTTCAATCACCTCAACAGAAGCATTCCCCACCTGGGATTTCAGATACTCTTTCTTTTCTGCAACACCTTCATAATCTGCTTTTGAAACATGCAAAAGTAAACTGCTACTTCCGTCCGTTTTCTGGATTGCATTTTCAAACAAGTGAAATATTAATTCCTTATAGGATGACAAGTCCACTTTAAAAATATGTTCATAGATTCCTGTCAGGGTCTCTATGAACTCCGGTTCCAATTCTTTTACCTTTTTTTCATAATAGGTCACTAGTTCTTTTTTCTTATCTTCATATTCCTTTTTGGCTGCATCTGACTCAAGTCTTCCCAGACGTTCGCCCTCCTGGTATCCTTGGTTTTTGGCTTCTTCATAGGCTTTCATCTGCATATTGCCAATCTCTGCTTTCGCTTCCTCAAGCATACCGTCTGCCTGCATACGGAGTTCTGAAAGTTCTGCTTTTGCAGCCTCAATCTCTAGTAGCAGTTCCTCTTTTTCTTTTTCCAGTTCTTCATTCTTTAAAAACCCGGAATCTTCCGACGCAAATAACGCATCAATAGACTCTGCCTCCAAACCGCTCTTAAAGCCGTCTTCGTCTGCAGCAGGCTCAATCGGCATTTCAGATTGCACTGCTGCCCTGGATGAAGCATTCATCTTTTCTTCTACCAGGGCATTATTATCAATCACACGGGCGTCATCCGAATTCAAAACCACCCATCCGGATTTATACAAATTTCTATACAACGATCTCGTCACCTCCGCCTCTGGAAATAACGATTTCTGCAGAATCTTCCAGCTTTCTGATAATATTTACAATCTTCTGCTGTGCTTCCTCTACATCCTTCATACGTACAGGACCCATGAACTCCATATCTTCCTTGATCATAACAGCAAGACGCTTGGAAAGGTTGTTGAAAATAGCGCCCTGTACCTGTTCATTAGCACCTTTAAGGGCCAGTGCTAAGTCATTATTATCAACATCTCTGAGAACTCTCTGAATAGCACGATCCTCAAGCAACAGAATATCTTCGAAAACGAACATTTTCTTTCTGATTTCGTCTGCAAGTTCCGGTTCTTCGATTTCCAAAGTTTCCATAATGTGTTTTTCTGTGCCACGGTCTACTGTATTCAAAATGTCTACTACCGCATCTACACCACCGATAATGGTATAATCTTGGTTTACCAAAGATGCAAGTTTTGATTCTAACACCTTCTCCACTTCCTTTACTACATCCGGACTGGTTCTGTCCATCACCGCAATACGTTTTGCAACATCTGCCTGTCTGTCAGGTGCAAGTGCAGAAATAATGCTCGCCGCCTGCCCTGCGGGCAAATAGGATAAAATAAGGGCAATTGTCTGAGGATGCTCATCCTGTATAAAGTTAAGAAGCTGGCTGGCATCTGTCTTACGCACAAATTCAAACGGTTTCACCTGTAAGGATGCCGTCAATTTGCCAATAACATCCATTGCCTTTTCTTCGCCCAGAGCCTTTTCCAAAAGTTCCTTCGCATAACCGATACCGCCTTCTGCGATATACTGTTGTGCAAGGCACACTTCATAAAACTCATCAATAACCGCTTCTTTAATCTGCGGAGTTACGCTTCTGGTATTTGCAATCTCCAGCGTCAGTTCTTCTATTTCTTCTTCTTTTAAGTGTTTAAAAAGGGTAGCCGACTTTTCAGGTCCAAGTACAATCAGTAAGATTGCTGCCTTTTGAAGACCTGAAACCTTCTCTTCCGCAAATCTGGCCATGCCTTATTCCTCCTAAAATTTTTATCCCCAATCCTGATTAAGCCAATTGCGAAGCAAGCTTGCTGCTGCTTCCGGATTCTCGTCGATAAATTTTTCTATTAATTTTCTGGTCTCGGAAATCTGTTCTGTTCCGATATCCTCTAGCTCCGTTTCAGGCTGGGACTGTAACAATGTTTCCACTGACAACTCTTCCGGCTGCTCTGCTTCCGCATCTGTACGCATACTTCGAAGTACTACAAATGCAAGCAATGCCAAAATAATCACAATCAGTACAATCTGAATGATATCGGATGCATCCACTGCAAGACCTTCCTCGTCAAAGAAGACATTTTCCGTACGGACTGCAAAAGCAATATTTTCTTTCGGGAATCCTGTCGCTTTTGCCACGATTTCATACATTTCATCGCCCACATCCATCCTGGATCCCTCTGCATTGGCAAGTTTGTATTCTTCCCATGTGATTCCATCCAAAAGTCCCTGAGCTTCCACATCTTCTTCCCTGATAATATTGTAACTGATAGCTGTAATTGCAATGGAAGAGGACTCATAGTTTATTGCTCCCGGTAAATTATTACTTTCTGTAATTCTTTCACTGGGCAGGTAATGATTTTCTGTCTCTTCCACAGTCGTCATACTTTCAGAACTATCCTGATACATATACTCTACGTCACCATTAGAATCCGTGCCCGGAACTCCTCCGCCACCATTGGTAGATTCGGATGTATAGGTTCTGTCTGAGCTCTTGTATCCTTGGGTATTTCCGTCCGGCACATAGTATTCATGGTCAGTAACTTTACTGGAAGAAAAACTGATATCCAAATTACTTGCTACTTCTACTTTATCAAATTCATTCGTACCCAAAAGCACTTGTCTGATTTCATTTTTAATCTGTGCTTCCCACTGCTTCTTTACACCAAGCTGGGAGCTTGCCGTTCCCGTAGCAGAATAACTGTCATCACCGGAAAAAAGCATATTGCCGTCTGTATCCAGAATAACAATCTCTTCTTCCGTTTCATTTCCCAAAGATTTTGCTACTGCCTTTGCAAGGAACGCAGCATTATCTGTTGTAAATTCCCCCTCCAGTTCCAAGGTAATCCAGGCTGAAGCCTCTTTTTCGGATGCAATCAGGGTACCATCATTCTCCGGTATGGAAATATCTACCATAGCTCTTTTTACAGCCGTAAACATGGAAATCATATCTTCTGCAAGTCTTGTCTCCATGTATAACTCATAACGCTTCTGTTTATCTGATTCTGTGGTGGTAAATCCGCCATCAGTAACATTATCAATGGTATATGTAGCTGCCTGAATATCATTTGCCCCTAAAAGGAGGCTGGCGTCGGACTGATGCTTTTTATTAATGTCTATCCTTCTGCCATCGTCAGAGACCTGATAATCCAGTCCCTGTTCTTCCAGCAAATCAACCACCTCTGATGCCTCTTTCGTTGTTTCACAGTCTAAAAGAAGCACATACTGGGGCTGTGTAAGCACTGTAATCAGTATTGCAAAGGCAACAATGACCCCTGCTGCCGCCGCAACAATAAAGGTTTTTTGCTTTGCGGAAAATTTATTCCACCATTCCAATATTTTGTTTAAAATTTCTTTTACTCTATCTGCCATGATTTACTCCTGTTTTTTTAAATTTGCATCTGCATAATTTCTCTGTATGCTTCCAGGAATTTATCACGGACAGCCACTGTATAAGAAAGTGCAGTGGATGCTTTTTGCAACGCAATGGTAAGTTCATGGGTATTTTCTGTTTCCCCCAGAGCCCATCTGAGTTCTTCGTTTTCTGCGTCAGACAGATACGCATTCGTAGTATTTAAATTGTCGATTGCCATATCCAGTATGCTTCCAAAGCTGTCTTTCTTTTCTGTATCGGTGTTTATCCCATAGATGGAAGGGGTCTCTGCCGCTTCTTTAATTACACCCGATGATATATTATAAAAAGATGAAATATCCATACCCTACTCCTTTAAATTATCCTTTGTGATACATTCCCCACATCATCTTACTGGCTCATTTCCAGCCCCTTCATGGCTATGGTCTTACTGGCATTAAATGCTGTAGCATTTGCTTCATAAGAACGGCTGGCATCTATCAGGTTCGTCATTTCCGTCACAATATTTACATTAGGATAAGTTACATAACCGTTTTCATCCGCATCGGGATGTGAAGGATCATATGCCATTACCATGTCATTCCATGTATCTTCGGAAACCTTGGCAACTCTTACTCCCTGTCCGCCATAACTTTCCGTAACACGGCCAAACACATTGGAAAAGCTTCCAACGTTTTCGCCACGCTGTTCAAAGGTTACCACTTTACGTCTGTAGGGTGTCCCATCCTGGGTCCTTGTGGTATTTGCATTGGCTACATTTTCGGAAATGATGTCCATACGGTATCTCTGTGCCGTCATACCGGATGCATTAATATTAAATGATGAAAATATACTCATATCCTATTCCTCCCCATTCCTTCAGACTATTTGATAACCATTTTAAGGTTTGCAAATTCTGCATTTACACTGCTGATTAATCCGTTATATTTAATCTGGTTTGCTGCCAGTTCTGTACTCTCTGTATCAATATCCACATTATTACCGTCCAATCTGTAAGAAAAACCCGCAGAGTCAGTATATACTCTGGCCGTCAACTCTGCCGATGTGGCCGCAGCAACTCTTGCATCCACAGATTTATATCTGGTGTTCCCGAGGGCATGCCTAAGCTGGGTCTCAAAATCAACATCCTGTCTCTTATACCCCGGGGTATCCACGTTTGCAATATTGTTGGCAATCACTTCATTTCTCATCCATGACGCGTCTGCCGCCTTGCCTAAAACATTCACATAATCAAAGACATTACTGTTAATCATAGCCAAACTCCTTCCTCCGAATAGGCATAATATGCTTATCATATTTATTATAATTTATTTGTAGAAAAACACAAGATAAAATAGAAAAAAAACGAAAAAGGATTTATGTTTTTTCTATCGAAAAAATTCATAAATCCTTTTATAGCCCGATAACATAATCCATTATGCTTCTCTTTAATTTTTACTGTTATCCGTATTTCGTTAACGCATATTTTCTGCTTTTAATTTTTCCACTTCCTCGAAAACCATATCATTTAACACTTTTATGTAGGTTCCCTTCATACCGGAAGATCTGGACTCTATTACGCCCGCACTCTCAAACTTGCGAAGTGCGTTTACAATAACAGAACGGGTAATACCTACTCTGTCTGCAATCTTGCTGGCAACAAGAATACCTTCCATGCCGTGCAGTTCTTCAAAAATATGAATGACTGCTTCCATTTCAGAATAAGAAAGTGTGTTGATTGCAGATTTGATTACCGCAAGTTTCCTGTTTTCTTCTGCACTTTCTTCATTTACAGCACGAAGCATTTCAAGACCCACAACAGTGGTTCCGTATTCACTTAAAATAATATCATCGATATTATACGGCTTGTCACATTTATAAATAAACAAAGTACCCAAACGTTCCCCTGCAATTTCAATAGGCGTAATAATTGCCTGGAACTTTTTGACATCTGCCGCTTCAAATCCCAGTGTTTCCAGGTTCACATTCTCCTTGGTGGAAAGCACTGCCAAAATTCTTTCATTTAACATGGCATCAATAAATCCACCCACATGATCCACAATCAGTTCCGTAATGGAGTCCACTCCGTGTGCATCACCTATTCCCAGCACTTTTCCTTTCTTACTAATCACAAGTACATTCGAGTTCAAGATTTCACACAACACTTTACATATGTCGTTAAAAACAACCTTACTTGAATTGTTGTTGTGAAGCAATTTACCGATTTTTCTGGTCTTATCCAATAACTGTACGCTGCTCATTACCTGCCTCCGTTTCGTCTAATGAACAAAAATAAATTCCCATTTAACATCATGTTTATTTTATCATATATTTTCACAAATTTCAATGTTTTTTCTGACTATTTATCTTTTTCCGATATTGTTTTCACAAAACCACACTGTTCATCAGAGCAAACAAGCTTATTTCCCTTATACAACATAATCGCACCGCAGCGCTCACACTTATGTTCTGACGGTTTCTGCCAAACCATAAAATCACATTCCGGGTTTCCAATACACCCAAAATACTTTCTTCCTTTTTTGGTCTTTTTCAGCACAATATCCTTGCCACATTTTGGACAATCCACTCCAATTTTCTCAAAGTATGGCTTAGTATTGCGGCAATCCGGAAATCCCGGACAAGCAAGGAAACGTCCGTGAGGTCCGTATTTGATTACCATATTCCGTCCGCAGCTCTCACACACTTCATCCGAAACTTCATCTGCTATTTTTACTTCCGCCAATTCTTTTTCCGCGTTTTTTACTGCCTCGTCTAAGTCCGGATAGAAGTTAGAGATAATCGTCTTCCAATTTACCACGCCCTCTTCCACGCCATCCAAAAGTGCTTCCAGATTGGCTGTAAAGTTTACATCTACAATACTTGGAAATGCATCCTTCATCATGGAATTTACCACTTCGCCAAGTTCTGTCACATAGAGGTTTCTATTTTCCTTTACCACATATCTTCTTGCCAAAATGGTAGTTATAGTAGGTGCATAGGTACTGGGACGTCCGATTCCCAGTTCTTCCAGTGCATGTACCAGTGAAGCTTCCGTATAATGGGGAGCCGGCTGTGTAAAATGCTGTTTAGGTTCAAACAATGCGTTTGTCAGCACTGTGTTTTCATCTATTTCTTTTAATAGCGTATTTGCCTCTTCCTTTTCATCCTCTTGTGTATACACACTCATAAATCCGTCAAAGGAAAGCTTAGAAGCCGCCACCGTAAACCGGTGTTCTCCTCCGTCAATCTTCACAGAAGTGGTTTCATACTTTGCGCTGGCCATCCTGCTTGCAACAAACCGCTTCCATATAAGTTGATATAACCGGAATTGCTCTCTGGACAAGGAATCTTTAAGAAGAAGTGGCGTGCGGTTTAAGTCCGTAGGGCGGATTGCTTCATGGGCATCCTGAATCTTTTTATCCGCTTTCTTATCCTTTTCTCCTTCTGCCAGATATTCTTTTCCGTAGTTTTCACTGATATAGCTTTCAGACATTGCCATTGCTTCATCGGAAACCCTTGTGGAATCTGTACGCAAATAGGTAATAATACCCACCGTACCACTTCCTTTAATATCCACGCCTTCATATAACTGCTGTGCAATACGCATTGTTTTTTGGGTTGAGAAATTAAGGACCTTGCTGGCTTCCTGCTGGAGCGTTGATGTGGTAAAAGGAAGGGGTGCTTTCTTAACTCTCTCTCCCTTCTTCACCTCGCTGACTTTAAAATCAGCCCTCTGCAAGTCTTTCACAATCTTATCCATCTCTTCCTTTGAAGAAACAGATATTTTATGCTCCTTTGTTCCGTAATATTTTGCAACCAGAGGTTTTTTCTCTCCCTGAACGGAAAAAGCCGCCTCCAAAGTCCAATATTCTTCCGGAATAAAGTTATTTATTTCTTCTTCCCTGTCACAAATAATACGAAGCGCTACTGACTGCACGCGTCCCGCACTAAGTCCTCTCTTTACCTTCGCCCATAAAACCGGTGAAATACGGTATCCCACCATACGGTCAAGGGCACGTCTTGCCTGCTGGGCATCTACAAGATTCATGTTAATTTCTCTTGCATTTTTTAAAGATTCCTTTACGGCATTCTTTGTAATTTCATTAAAAGTAATCCTGTACACCTTTTTATCTTCCAGTTTAAGTGCTATAAGAAGGTGCCAAGAAATTGCTTCTCCCTCACGGTCAGGGTCAGTTGCGAGATAAATTTTCTCTGCCTTTTTTACTTCTTTACGAAGTGTTGCCAGAATATCCCCTTTCCCGCGGATTGTAATATATTTAGGTTCGTAATCATGTTCTACATCGATCCCCATGGTACTTTTAGGCAGGTCTCTTACGTGTCCGTTACTTGCCACTACCTCATAATTTGAACCCAGAAATTTTTTAATCGTCTTCACCTTGGCAGGTGATTCCACAATTACCAGATATTTTGCCATTATTAATCCCCTATTCTGAAAAAAGCTTGTAACGTGCTACACTATACACCATATTTTTGTGCGATGCAAGTAAAATCTTCTATATTATATGCATTAGCAATCAGCAAAAGTTCAAATACCATGCAAGTATCTGTTCTCCCCAAAGCGAGGCTATTACAACTCCCATGGATAAATACGGTCCTAAAGCCAACCGGTTTTCTGCGCCCCTTATCTTCATCCGTATCAGGTGCAGTACTGTTCCCAGTATGCATCCGAAGAAGAATGCAAGGAGTATTAACTTCCATCCCAACAACAAACCGCAGCATGCCATCAGTTTAATATCACCTCCGCCTATTCCACGTCCTTTTGTCAATAAATAAATCAACATTAAAAAGCCACTAACTGAAAGCAGACCGATTACATACTGCAACCAGTTAGAATAATCCAAAAAGAGATGAAGCACCCCTACTGCCAGTATAAAGAGATTACACCCCTTTGGAATTTCATATATGTTCCAATCAATGACACTGATTACAAGCAGAGCCGAAAACAATAGACAATAGCACACACTTTTTAGGGAAAATCCACAAAGAACAAAGACCAGACAATAGGCAAGTCCGTTTGCCACTTCAATGATAGGATACCGCAAAATCAGCTTGGTATTACATTTTCCCCATTTTTCTTTTAACGGCAAAAAACTACCGATTACTATGCCGGAGGAAAAGATTAATATGTATATTATTCTGTAGGCAAACAAATGAAATAACATATAGAAATCCTTTCACGTAAAATCAACCATCAGACGCTGTCGTGGTATGGGTGAACGCGGCATTTCTTATCTTCATAAAATAATTCCCGCCAATCTGTTCTGCCTTCCCCTGCATACAAAGCTGAACTAATTCAAGCATAAGCCGCGGAAGCGTCATTTCCCCATCTTCCCTCTTAACAGCTTCCATGATTTCATCAACCGGTTTGGGATAGTAGTCAAGCCATTTTAATAACCCCTGCTCCTCCCCTTTGTTGCAATCCATATTTTTCTTTTTTTTCCGGTTTTCCAACATCTTTAATTCCGCCAAAATATCATCCGGCGACAAGGCAATTCCGGCACCTTGCCTGATTAGCAAATTACATCCGTCGCTTAATCTGTCCGTTAATCTTCCCGGTACTGCATAGATATCTTTCCCTTGCTCAAGTGCCCTATCTACGGTAATCCAAGTGCCGCTTTTTTGTCTTGCTTCTATTACCAAAACAGCGTCCGAAAGCCCTGCCACAAGCTGATTCCTATACGGAAAAAGCATCTTTTGAGGCATGGTTCCCGGTAGGTAAGGAGAGATAATCCCCCCACTTTCTTTCAGTTTCTCATACAGCTTTTTATTTGATGCCGGATAACAGATGTCCACACCGCACCCAAGTACCGCATACGTACTGCCCCCTGCTGCTGCGGCGGCATTTTGGCTGATACCATCAATTCCCCGCGCCATTCCGCTCACAATGCTGACACCTGCCCCAGCCAGCCTTTCAGCAAAAGCCTCTGCCATCATTTCCCCATATCCGGAACATTCTCTGGCTCCTATGATAGCAACTGAAGGGACTTCTTCTTTTGGCAGCGAACCAATCACATAAAACAAGTAGGGACTTTGTTCCATTTTCCGAAATCTTTTAGGATACTCCCTATCTTCCTTGCTAATCAAACGAATCCCTTTCTCCCGCATCTTTTCATAGGCATTTTTAATATCCCATTTTTCTTTTACCTGCTGTAATTCTTCTACCGTTTTTTTCTCCAATCGCTTTTGTAGCTTCTTTTCCGGTGCTTCATAAACTTCCTTTGCACTTCCAAATTCCTGCATCAGTCTAACAATTGCCTTGTCCCCAATTCCCCGGATCTGATGCAGCCAATATAGGTATGCCTTTTCTTCATTTTTCATTAAATACACCGCCTTTCATGCCGCCAAAGAAACATACAGCTTCCGATAAATGGTATTCATTAATTTGTTCACATTCTTCTATATCCGCAATTGTCCTCGCCGTTTTAAGCAATCGGTGATAGGCTCTTCCACTAAGATCCATTGAACGAAACATCTGCTCAAGCATTTTTTCTTCCTTTGTCCCTAATATGCAGTAATCTTTCAAATCGCTTACACTCATATCTGCATTAAAACGTATTTTGCTATACCGAAACCTATATTTTTGTCTTTCTCTTGCCGCCATTACCATGCTCTTCATTTTGGCACTACTCATCCCCCTTTGCCTGCTTTGCAATTGGCTGATATCTATCTTTGAAGCCTGAATACAAATATCAATTCTGTCAAGAATAGGGCCTGATATATGGGATAAATACCGGTGCCGCTCAAAGGGTGTGCATCTGCATTTGTTCTTATCAGGATAATAACCGCAAGGACAAGGATTCATGGCAGCCACCAACATAAAATCAGCCGGATATTCAAAACTGCCGCTACTTCTTGCAATCTGTACTTTCCTGTCTTCTATAGGCTGGCGTAAAGCATCCAGTGTTTGCCTCTTAAACTCCGGCAGTTCATCCAAAAACAACACCCCCCTGTGAGACAAACTGATAATCCCGGGTCTGGGAACTTTTCCGCCACCTGTTAATGCCTGTGCAGATACGGTATGATGAGGATGTAAATAAGGTCTCTGTGTAATGAGTCCTTTTCCTTCCTTCAAAAGTCCTGCCACACTATAAATAGATGAGACTTCCAAGCATTCTTCAACGGAAAGTGGCGGCAAAATTCCCGGAATCCGTTTTGCAATCATGGTTTTTCCTGCTCCCGGGGGACCTGTAATCAATAAATTGTGAAAACCTGCTGCAGCAAGGACAGCCGCACGTTTTACTCCCTCCTGCCCTGCCACTTCTTCAAAATCCCCATTATTATTCTGTTTTTCTTTCGCAAGCATCTCTTCAACAGAAATGGTGACGGCTTCTATCGTTTCCTTTTTTTGCAGGAAAGCAATCATTTGTTGCAGGGATGCCACCCCTATCACATCCATTCCCTGTATTGTTCCTGCTTCTTTCACATTTCCCAAAGAAATTATACACCGTTTTATTTTCTCTTCTTTTGCCTTACGTATAATGGGAAGAACCCCTTTTACCGGTTTTACCTCTCCATTTAATCCCAGTTCTCCCAAAAACAGCACCTTCTCTATTGCTTCCCTATCTATCGCCCCCATGGAAACCAGCAAAGCTACTGCTATTGGCAAGTCGTATCCCGTACCTTCTTTTCGCATATCTGCCGGTGAAAGATTCACGGTAATATGCATAGGTGGAAGATACATTCCAATATTTTTAAGAGCTGTCCTAACCCGTTCTGCAGACTCTTTCACTTCCCCACCCAAATTGCCTACCATCGTAAAGCATGGCAGTCCCTTAGACATGTCTACCTCCACCTGTACCGGGTAGCTTTGCATGCCAAAAACACCTCCGGATAAAATTGTACTAAACAAATAACCCCTCCTTCTTGTATGATTTCTTTTGTGGATTTTCATTCCTGATAAAGAATAAACAGAATTACATCGAAAAATAAAAAAGATACAGTAAAACTAACTGTATGGATAGTTTTACTGTATCGGATTTTTTGTCAAAAAACAATTCATTTTACAAGATTTTATAAAAAATTCATATTTAAAAATTCTGAAGTAACTTCTTTTCCATTCCATCCGGATCTTGGGCAAACTGGATAGCCATTTTCCCATCGATTTTCCCTTCATGGCAAAGCTGTTGCAATGCTTCATCCATCGTAATCATACCGGACTTTCTGTTTGTCTGCATCACACTCATAAGTTGGTGGGTTTTTCCCTCCCTAATTAGGTTCCTTACAGCATGGTTTGCATGCATAACTTCAAAGGCTGCCACACGGCCCGAACCGTCAGCTTTCGGAATCAACTGCTGGGAAATCACTGCTTCCAGTACATTTGCCAGTTGCAAACGGATTTGCTGTTGCTGATGGGGTGGAAATACATCAATCACACGGTCCACTGTACTGGCCGCACCGATGGTATGCAATGTAGAAAGTACAAGATGACCTGTCTCTGCTGCAGTAATCGCCACACTGATGGTCTCAAGGTCTCGCATCTCCCCTACCAGAATAACATCAGGATCTTCACGGAGAGCTGCCCTTAAGGCATTGGCATAGGACTGGGAATCCAAACCGATTTCTCTTTGATTGACCATTGACATCTTGTGCTGGTGCAGATATTCAATAGGGTCCTCCAGCGTAATTACATGACATTCCCTGTTATTGTTGACTTTGTCTATAATTGCTGCAAGTGTCGTGGACTTACCGCTACCGGTAGGTCCTGTAACAAGAACCAGACCACGCTTACGCTGATATAAATCAATTACACTACCAGGTACTCCAAGTTCCTCCGGTGAAGGCACCTGTGTTCCTACCAGACGAAGTGCAATTGCAACAGAGCCCCTCTGCTTATATGCGTTAACACGATAGCGCCCTAACTCCGCAATGGAAAAGGACATATCATGTTCTCCCTTCTTTTCAAACTTCTGCCTTTGCTCATCCGTCATGATTTCATCAAGCAACGCCTCCGTATCCTGCGGCATCATCTTGGGAAAATCCATAGTAATAAGGTGTCCATTCACACGCATTTTGGGGGGTACTCCTACTGTAAGGTGTAAATCAGATGCTCCCGCATCCTTTGCAATTGTAAGCATTTCTTTTATTGACGGCATATGTTTATCCTCCGTAACCTTCTATTGCTGTTCAAAACCACTCCGCAGCTTTTCCAGTGCCCGCTTCTCTATTCTTGATACATAGCTTCTGGAAATATGAAGCATCTGTCCGATTTCACGCTGTGTTATCTCTTCACCGGTAAGTAAGCCGTAACGCATGGCTATGATTTCCTGTTCTCTCTCTGATAATACTTGGGAAAGTAATTTCATCATTTTGGATATATTTTCCTCAAACTCCATCTGCTCTGATACATCCGGTTGTTCCTGCTCTATAATATCCAGAAAACTAATTTCATTGCCTTCTTTATCCGTTCCGATAGGTTCAAATAGTGAAACCTCCCTGGCACTTTTCTTTCTTGAACGAAGCATCATCAGAAGTTCATTGTCTATACACCTGGATGCATAAGTACTCAGTTTCCCCTTTCCGGCATCAAAGGAAGAAATTGCCTTGATGAGTCCAATGGTTCCGATTGATATCAGATCCTCCATATCCTCATCCACATTTTGATATTTTCTGGCAATGTGGGCTACCAGGCGCAGGTTCCTCTCTATTAGAATATTCCTCGCTTTTTCGGCCTCATCACCATCTCCATCCTTCAGTAGCTGCAAGTAATATGCTTCTTCCGAGGAAGACAACGGTTGCATAAATGTTTTCAAAAGGCGCCCCCAAAGTCATTTTTATTATTCTATGACTTTGATAAGTCTTAAGTGCCTTTCCACCTAAAACAAATATAGAAATATCCTTATACACTTTCATCTGAAAGAAGAAACTCCGCCATAACCACATTACTTACGTCAAGTCCGTAGTCTGTCAGGGCAATGCATCCTGCCCCCGGTTTATCTCCCGGCTTATAAGATAAAAGACCTTGTTTTACAAACTTTTCTACCACACCGGGATATATTTCCTCTATCGTCCGTCCAAAAGTTGCTTTAAAATCTTCTTCCTGTATCCCTTCTGTGAGTCTTAGTCCCAAAAACATATACTCTTCCATCTGCTCTTCTACAGAAAGAGTTTGGACATCTTCACGGACATCCCGTCCCGAAAGATAACTTTCCATGTTCTCTATATTTTTAAATCTCACATTATCTATAAGTGATGCCGCTCCTATTCCAAAGCCCACATAATCTCCTCTTTTCCAGTACACTTTATTATGGGCACATTGGTAGCCGCTCTTTGCATAATTGGAAATCTCATATCTTTGGTATCCTGCCTCCGATAAAATATCGTTAGTTATTTTATACAATTCGCGTTCTGTCTCTTCGTCAGGCAAAGATGGCGTATGATCATAAAAGGGCGTTCCTTCCTCAATAATCAGGCTGTACGCCGATATGTGTGCAGGCTGGGGATTTAGCGACAAAACCTTGTTTAAGGTCTCCTGATAGCTCTGCAGTGTCTGTGCCGGTATAGCTGACATCAGGTCAATGTTAATGTTGTTAAATCCAGATTTAATTGCAATTTTGTATGTCATAAGGAAATCTTCATAGGTATGAATCCGTCCAAGCAATCGCAGTTCTTCATTATCAGCAGACTGTAAACCGATGCTCAGCCTGTTAATTCCCATTTCACGGTAAGCCATCAGCTTCTCTTCTGTTACGGTCCCCGGGTTCACCTCTATGCTAATCTCACACTCTTTTTTCATACAAAAGACTGATGCCACTGTCTTTAATATCCGTTCTATGGCAAATGCCGGAAGAAGTGACGGTGTCCCTCCTCCAAAAAAAACTGTATGCACCTCGTAAGAATCATACTTTACGGATTCCCGTCTTATTTCCTCCAAGAGCTGTTCTACATATCTGCTTTTAGTCTCATCTCCTGCCGGTCCGGACAAAAAGTCGCAATACAAACATTTTCTTACGCAAAAAGGGATATGGATATAGATACTTAAGGGTTTCTTCTTAATTTTCATCCAATTTCAGTACACTCATGAAGGCTTTCTGGGGAATTTCCACATTGCCCACCTGACGCATACGCTTCTTTCCTTCCTTCTGCTTTTCAAGCAGTTTCTTTTTACGTGTAATATCACCGCCATAGCACTTGGCAAGCACATCTTTGCGCATGGCTTTCACAGTTTCTCTTGCAATCACTTTTCCGCCCACTGCAGCCTGAATGGGAATTTCAAACAGATGTCTGGGAATCTCATCCTTTAACTTCTCACACATTCTGCGGCCTCTCTCATAAGCACTTTCTTTGTGTACGATGAAGGAAAGAGCATCCACCTCTTCTTTGTTAATCAGTATATCAAGCTTCACCAGTTCAGACTGTTCATAGCCTTTTAGTTCATAATCAAAGGATGCATAGCCTCTTGATCTGGACTTCAGTGCATCGAAAAAGTCATAAATAATCTCATTAAGGGGAAGTTCATACTTAAGAAGGGCTCTTGCCGATTCCATGTATTCCATTCCCAGATATCTGCCGCGTCTCTCCTGGCAAAGTTCCATAATAGAACCGATAAATTCTGTTGTCACCATAATTTCTGCAGAAACAACCGGCTCTTCCATATACTCAATCTCTGCAGGATCAGGCAAATTGGAAGGATTAGTCAGTTCTATCACTTCCCCGTTTGTTTTGTGTACTTTATAAATAACACCCGGTGCCGTAGTGACTAAATCAAGGTTATATTCTCTCTCTAATCTTTCCTGAATAATCTCCAGATGTAAAAGTCCGAGGAAACCGCATCTAAAGCCAAATCCAAGGGCAATGGATGTTTCCGGCTCATAGTGAAGAGATGCGTCATTTAACTGTAATTTTTCCAGTGCATCACGAAGATCCGGGTACTTAGCCCCGTCTGCCGGGTAAACACCACAATACACCATGGAATTAACTTTCTTATATCCGGGTAAGGGTTCACTGCAAGGGCGTTTATCATCTGTCACAGTATCTCCTACCGCCGTATCCTTAACATTTTTTATGGAGGCGGTGATATAGCCAACCATACCTGCTGAAAGTTCCTCGCAGGGAATGAACTGTCCCGCACCGAAATAGCCTACTTCTACTACATCCGCAGTAGCTCCCGTAGCCATCATACGGATGCTTGTCCCTTTACTCACTTTTCCTTCCACTATTCTGCAGAAAATGATAACCCCTTTATAAGAATCATAAAGGGAGTCAAAAATAAGTGCCTGAAGGGGATTGTCTGCATTTCCGCCGGGTGCGGGAATCTTTTCTACAATAGCCTCTAAAACCTCTTCTATCCCAATACCGTTTTTGGCAGAAATAAGGGGTGCATCTTGGGCTTCGATACCAATCACATCCTCAATTTCATCCTTTACCCTATCAGGTTCCGCACTGGGCAAGTCTATCTTATTGATAACGGGAAAAACCTCCAAATCGTGATCCAGTGCCAAATAGACGTTTGCAAGTGTCTGGGCTTCAATGCCCTGGGCAGCATCTACTACCAAAATAGCACCGTCGCATGCGGCAAGGCTTCGGCTCACCTCATAGTTAAAGTCTACATGTCCCGGTGTATCAATCAAATTGAAAATATATTCTTCTCCGTTCTTCGCCTTGTAAACGGTTCTTACCGTCTGTGCCTTAATGGTAATGCCACGCTCTCTTTCCAGTTCCATATTATCAAGAACCTGAGCCTGCATCTCCCTGCTGGTCAAAAGACCTGTATGTTCTATAATTCTGTCAGCCAAGGTAGATTTACCATGGTCAATATGTGCTACAATACAAAAATTTCTGATTTTACTCTGATCAATCTGTGCCATATCTGTACCTTTCTATACATCTTCCACTTTCTCGCGCAATATTATATCATGAATTTCCATTTAAAACAATGGCGATAATATGGGCAAGGGGCTCGCAAGCGTTCATGATTTCCTCTACGGTATTGTTCTGTGCACCCAGTTCAATGAGCATACTTTTAGCCCTCAAATGCATGTTATAGCGGTAAGCTTTCAGATATATTTTTCTGGCAATACCGGGATAATATTCATTTGCTGCCACCTGTGCCTGAAATGAAAATGCCAGATTATCCTGTATGTATGGATTTTCCAGATAGGAAATATCCCCCTTATCCCGAATATGACTCATTCCGTTAAAAAACATAAATCTCGCTGTAGGCCTTCCCTGCAGATCCATAATCAACTTTTTTTCTTCCGGCATCTCATCCCTATGTAAGTCTATTACCACCTGAATAGAAGGATTTTCCTCAAGTATCTTTTCTATTGCAGGAAGAGAATTTGAATAAGCATCATCCCTGGTTTCCACGTCATACTCACCGGTATGATGTAACACACAGAAACCATACTTTTCTGTAAGAAGATTGGCAAGTTTCTCTCCCGCCCCTACAATTGTAGTGGAAGAGTCCCCCTCTACCGAGTCCACAAAAGTTTCCTGTGAATGTGTATGATAAATTAAAATTTGCGGTCCTTCCACATTTTTTTCTATTGCCAAGTCCCTATACAGCAAGCTGTCTAAATTTACATACTCTTCCTTTAAATCTGTAGATGCATCTATAGCAAAGAAATTGGCTACCAGATTGTCATAATCCCAGCCTTCTTCCCAATCATATGTGTAAGCAGGATAAGCAGCCTGTATGAACCCTGATTCCAAAGGTAACTCTATTGCTCTGTTGGCTTCCTCCGTCTCCTGTTTGTAACGGTTATTTTCCAGCTCCATCTCCGCAAGCATGCTATTTTCAATGTGAAGCGCATCCGATTCATAATCCAGCTGTTCTTCCGTAATTCTCTTAATATCCTCATCGCTTCCTTCCTTTTGCCTAAAGAATTCAGCCATTAGTTCATCTTCTGTTATCTCACCGTCCTCTTCCTCTTGCAGATAATGATAGATGGGAAAGAATCCTTGCAGCGTTTTGCACAAGTTCCCCGAAGATAGACCCATGTCCTCTCCTTTTTTCAGATAAGAAGACAGAATAAAGTAATTTTTCTCCATACTTCCGTTTAAAACCCCTCTTATCGAAGAAAAACAATTCTCACTTACTGCACCGGTATTGCTAATATTGGTCAGTCCCTTGAGAAAGCAAAACGACGCCATAACTATAACACATGTTATTATTGTTTTTCTGCCACTTATCTGTCTTCTTTCTGCCATCCGTCACTCCCATATGAATTGTCGCATTCAGTTACTTATAACACCGTAACAATATATGCCTTTTGGAGGACATTCATTCTTATCCGGATATTTTACACATCCAAAGCCCCATTAATCGCATTGCAGATAATATGGCTAATCTGTTTAATTTCATAGTCTACATCTTTCCCTGTCACATACATATTATAAAGTTCTCCCAAACTGTTTCTGATTTCCTCAAACACTTTCGGAAACTCATCTGCTCCACTTCCCAACACTTTATAAAGCGCATCATTTACAATGGTAGCCGCATCTACTACTGTCGGCACACCGATTGCAATGACCGGCACCCCCATGCTTTCCTCAGTAATAGAATTACGGTGATTTCCCACACCGGATCCGGGATGAATTCCCGTATTGGTTATCTGAATCGTCCGGTTAAGTCTCTTGGTAGACCTTGCTGCCAATGCATCCACTACGATAATCACATCCGGCTTTGTTTCTTTTACCACTCCTTTTAGGATTTCTGCCGACTCCATCCCGGTCTTTGCCATAACCCCCGGAATCAGTGCACTGACAACAGGCACGCGTTCCTTATTATAAGCTGCCTTGCCAAATTCTTTTACCATATGTCTTGTTATCACAAGATTATCAACCACATTCGGCCCCAGCGCATCAGCTGTTACATCGCGGTTTCCAAGTCCCACTATCATCACGGACAACTCTTTTTCTATTCCAGGAACTATTTCCTGAAGTTGTTTTTGCAATTCCCTTGATATTTCCTGATGATAATCCTCATCCGGCAGCGCCATGGCAGGAGCTTCAATGGTAATATAGGTTCCCATTGGTTTGTCAAGAAGCTTTGCACTGTTTTTGCTTTCAATTACTACCCGTGTAATCCTCAGTTCACTTTTTTCATTATATTCCTCATCCACAGATACACCTTGCAGTACTTGTTCACTTTCATCCACGCTTTCTCTTGCTTCCAGTGCCAAATCCGTTCTTATCATAAAGCTACCCATTATTTCCTCCGAACTTTTCTCTTTTTTTACAGTATGTGTAATCTTTTTCCATACTACTCAATTTTTTTAAAATATTTCCAAATAGATATTGACATATAAGCAAACACCCTATAAAATAATATGCGTATGTTTACATTAAGACGTCCGTGTCTCCGGCTTTAATGGAACATCTCAAAGAACTGATGATTTTAATAGGAGGTGTACATCGTGGCAAATATTAAATCTGCAAAGAAAAGAATTTTAGTAAACAGAACTAAGGCTGATAGAAATAAAGCTATCAAATCCGGCGTTAAGACAGCTATGAAGAAAGTTCTCGCTGCAGTAGAAGCAGGTGATAAGGCTGCTGCTTCAGAAGCTTTAATCGCTGCTACAGCTACTATTGATAAAGCTGCTACTAAAGGCGTTTATCATAAGAATACAGCTGCAAGAAAAGTTTCCCGTTTAGCGCAGGCTGTTAACAAGATGGCTTAATTTTTCGTATAAACATAAATAAACAAACCCGATTCATACCGTCATGTGAATCGGGTTTTTATTTTCTCATATTCTTCCAGTATCTTATCAATTCCAACAGCCGCTATCTCTACATAATCCGTACCACCGGATAAAATTCCAATATAATTCCCATATCCGTCAAAGAGACCCGCCCCACTCATTCCGGGCCGTGCATAAGCATCTCCGTAAAGCATCTCTATACGGTAATCCTGAAGATATTTTTCTTTCTCAATGATTTCCCCCATATGTATTTGCGGATTATCTATATCAGTCGCAACATCTATCATAAAAAACGAATCGTTTCTTTCAAGATTTTCATATCTGCTTAAGTTTATACATGCACATTGGTATGTTGCACCGGCATCTTTCAAATGTTCTCTTTGTATCCTGAGAAAACCCACATCATAATCATCGGAAACCCCAAACACTTCCGCTTGCACGGACATTCCATCCCAAAATAATACACAACTATTTTCATCAAAGTTTTGAAGCACGTGTTTATTGGTAATTACAATAATTTCTTCTTCTGTTACATCAAAAACATTCCCGCTTCCATAGTATCCGTCTGTTTGTATTCTCACGCAGCCGGATAAAACATTATTATATGCCGTCTCCATGTCATACACCGGCTGCCACTGTGCAGCAGATAGCATACCCACTATTATCATTACGCAAATAAGACATTGTAAGATTTTACTTTTCATTTTTTCTCCATATAAAAAGAAATCAAGCAGAACGATAAGCCGGGTTATGTCGTGAATGATCATCTATCTAGTACTACCGTTACCGGTAGCATCAAGCGACCTACCTGAAAGCTCACCGGGCCGGTTTAAACGCTTTCTTTTTGGTCTTGCTTCGAATGGGGTTTACATGTGCCCTGTCCGTTACCGGGCAGGCGGTAGTCTCTTACACTGCCTTTCCACCCTTACCAAAATTGGCGGTATATTTCTGTTGCACTATCCTTGGAGTCACCTCCACCGGACGTTATCCGGCATTCTGCCCTATGAAGCCCGGACTTTCCTCACCTGCCGTATGGCAGCCGCGATCATTTATTCTACTTGATTTCTTATTTATATTACCTTTTTTTATACCTGGAAGCAACTGCCTCCGATAAATTCCCTGCATATGGAATTGCTGGGAACATTGTGGCTATCGATTCCCTGGAAATATTCTAGGAACTTTAACAGACGCTTTGCCTCGTAAAATTCCGGTTCGTCTTCTTTAATTCCAAATAGTAACGGCTCTGCATACTGCTTGATTACCGCAAGTTCATAAATTAAAACAGAATTAAACATTTCATCAGCACTTTCCTGGAATGGGAAGATGTATCTTTCTTCTCCCCGTCTTACAGAAGGCCACATTTCTATGGTTCTTCTTGCACATGCACCTCTTGTACGGGCATCCCGCACCATTCTTCTAAGAAGTCTGCCATCTGTAGTCGGGATTCTGTTATGTTCGTCTACATTTAAGCTGGTTAACGCACTGATATAAATTTTAAATTTGCTCTCATCCGGCATGGAATGTGTCATTTGAGGATTCAACCCGTGAATTCCTTCAATTACCAGAATGTCTTCAGCTCCCAATTGCTTGAAATTTCCGTTATACTCTCTTTTTCCCGTTTTAAAGTTAAATTTGGGAAGTTCTACACGCTCACCTGCAAGCAATCGGTTCATATCTTCATTAAACTGTTCCACGTCAATGGCTTCCAAACACTCAAAGTTATAGTCGCCGTTTTCATCTCTTGGAGTTTGCTCCCTGTTAACAAAATAGTCATCCAGTGCAATAGGATGAGGAATCATTCCGTAGGAACGGAGCTGAATGGATAATCTGTGAGAAAAGGTAGTCTTACCGGAGGATGAAGGTCCGGCAATTAATACAAATTTGACATTACCCCGCTTTACGATTTCTTCTGCAATTTCTCCGATTCTTCTCTCCTGTAGTGCCTCCTGTACCAGTATCATATCGCTGATGCTGCCCTCACAAACAGCGTCATTTAGGTCGCCTACACAGTCGATTCCCATCATCTCTCCCCATAGGGAAGAGGTTCTTAAGGTATGGAAGAGTTTTTCCCTTGGTTGAAAATAAGCAATCTTATCCGGTTCCTCTTTGCCCGGAATCAGAAGTAAAATT
The DNA here is from genome assembly GCA_017938315.1 of Lachnospiraceae bacterium. GTDB lineage: Bacteria > Bacillota > Clostridia > Lachnospirales > Lachnospiraceae > Suilimivivens. Next base: position 16,535 of record JAGBBV010000022.1, on the reverse strand, counting down.
CCACTTTCATAATGCATTACATCGAAATACTTTAAATACCCGGTACTGGGAAGCATATATCCATAATAATAGTCCTTGTAGCCATCAATACTGTATACATTTACGGATGAGCTTCTACGGTACTTAAACAGTTTATCCTTATCAAGCATATTATGCTCGCGGAACATTGCCCTTGCTTCTTCCACAGGATAAGATTTTTTGATGATTGGTATATCTTCTTCCACAATTTCATGCATTCTCTTGTTAATTTGTTTTACCATTGCATCGGTTAAGGGTTCTTCCATCCGCACATCAAGGTAATATCCCTGACCAATGGCAAACTCAACTTTCAACTTTTTAATCTTTTCTTCCCCGAGAACATCATATGCTGCTTTTACCAGTGTCATAAGTGCTGTTCTTACATAAGTCTTGTGTCCAATGCTGTCGCGGAACGTAATAAAGGACAGTTCACAATCCTTATTTACGGTTCTGAAAAGTTCCCGGATTTTGGCATTTTCCATTACAAGGGCTATCATTCCGTCATAGGCTTCCTGATATTCCTTTGCTATGGTTTCAAAAGTAGTGCCTTTCGGATATGTTTTAGCAACTCCGTCGATTTTAACTGTAACCATATGTTCCTCCCTTCAATCATACATCTTGGCTGCACGTTTTAATAACGCCAGTTCTTTTTTTAGTTCCTGCTTTCTTTGCTGAACTTTCCCCTCGTTTTGGCTTTCAGTAAGACTCATTATAATACCTTCTTTTACCTTCATCTCCTGCTGAATATACTGCAGTAAAACAGGATTTAATTCCTTTAAAAGAAGGGGGCCGAGCAAATCCTCAAGTTCGTAGTCTTTTGTTTCATCCGCTACCTTTCCGGATAAAACCACTTTCATCATGGGATAATATTTGCCCTCTTCTAAAATCATAGTTTCTTTTTGGATGATATATCCCTTTTCCCGTAAATATTTTCGGAAAAGTTTTACATCTGACTGGGGCTGTAAGATCAGTTCCCCAAAATCTTTTGTCTTATCCGGCTCCCTATCCAGTATGTCCATCATTAATCTGCCACCCATACCTGCGCATAATAGCGTATCGGCTTCTCCAATCCGGTAGGCAGTAAGACCATCCGAAAGACGAAGTTCTATGTAGTCCTCCGCTTCGTACCGCTTCACATGCTCCCCCGCACGCATAAGAGGACCCTTATTGACATCCATGGCAAGAACCTTTGGTGCGATTCCTTCCTGTACCAGATAAATTGATACATAGCCATGATCACATCCAACATCACACACACGGTTTCCCGGCGTAACCATATCCGCTACCGCCTGCATGCGCTTTGACAGTTCAACCTTTCTACCCATAAGCATTCCTTAATCCAGGTAGTCTTTTAGTTTACGGCTTCTGCTGGGATGGCGGAGCTTGCGGAGTGCCTTCGCTTCAATCTGTCTGATACGCTCCCTGGTAACGTTAAATTCTTTACCTACCTCTTCCAACGTTCTGGCTCTTCCATCATCTAAACCAAAACGGAGCCTTAGGACTTTCTGCTCTCTTTCAGTAAGTGTGCCAAGCACTTCTACAAGCTGCTCTTTCAAAAGAGTAAATGCTGCCGCATCTGCAGGAACAGGTACATTATCGTCCTGGATAAAATCTCCCAGATGGGAATCCTCTTCCTCACCGATAGGAGTCTCTAAGGATACGGGTTCCTGTGAAATTTTTAATATTTCACGCACACGTTCTACCGGCAGATTCATCTCTTCCGCTATTTCTTCCGGGCTGGGTTCACGGCCAAGTTCCTGAAGCAGCTGTCTGCTAACACGGATTAATTTATTAATGGTTTCTACCATATGAACCGGTATACGGATTGTTCTTGCCTGATCAGCAATAGCTCTTGTGATGGCTTGCCTGATCCACCATGTTGCATAGGTTGAAAACTTATATCCCTTACGGTAATCAAACTTTTCTACGGCTTTTATAAGTCCCAAATTTCCTTCCTGGATAAGATCAAGGAAAAGCATTCCACGCCCTACATATCGCTTGGCAATACTTACTACCAGACGAAGGTTTGCTTCTGCCAGACGTTTCTTTGCTTCTTGATCGCCTTCTTCCATTCTCTGTGCCAATTCTATTTCTTCTTCGGCACTAAGAAGGGGCACCTTGCCGATTTCTTTTAAGTACATTCTGACAGGGTCTTCAATGCTGACGCCCTCCGGAACAGAGAGGTCGATATTCTCCATATCCACTTCATCTTCTTCCGTGAGAATGATTTCTTCATCATCCACATCCTCTTCCGTGATGCGCAGTACGTCAATGCCGTTTTGTTCCAAAAACTCCAGCACCTTATCAAATTGTTCCTCAACCAATGCCATATCCGCAAAGTAATCACTTACTTCCTGATATTCCAAAACATTTTTTTTCTTTTTGGCAACTGCTAAGAGACCTTTCAATTTCTCTTCAAACTTTGCCTGTGTGTTTTCGTCCATTCTTAGGTTCCATCCTTCCTGCTTTTATTACATAATTAATTATAGTCTGACCTTAATCCAGTGAAATATGCGTTTTGCTAAGTTCTTCCAGTGCTTTTTTTCCTGCAATTACCTGATTTAAAGCAGAGACATCACTACCCAGCTGTGCTGAAAAATACTCGTAGCTGCTTCGCTTCACCGCTAAAACGATATCATGGAAGGCTTTTTCCTGCTCTTGTCTTGTGGTCAGTTCCTTAAGTTTGGTGTTAAACACCCCTGCAACTTCCCTCTGCTGCTCTTCGTCGGAAAACAGACTGATAATTCCCGCAGGATTAATGTTTCCCTGCTCTAAGTCTGCAAAAAGCCTTTCAGCCACCTTTTTATATAAGTCCTCCGTAAAATCTTCGGGGGAAATATATTTCTTTATTTTTTGATAAAGAGTTGGCTCTTCCACAAGCCATGTAAGTAATAACCTTTGTGATTTTTTCACATTTTCTTCCGGTGTATTTTTCTTCTGGATACCGGATTTTGGTCTTTCGGCAGGCTTAGCAAGTCCTGTCTGGGCCGCATAGGAAAGCACAAGCTTTCTTAAATTTTGGACACCGATTGCATATTTGTCTGCCACTGCCTGTATATAGTTGTCCCGTTCCACCTCTTCAGAAAAAGTACATAGTTTCTTTGCAATTTCTCTATAAAACTTGGTTTTCGATTCGGGATCATTTAAATCATAGTCCCTTTGAAGCATTCTGATTTCAAAGAAGAAGCTGTTCTCTGCCGCCTTAATTCTTTCTTCAAAGGCCTCTGTTCCTTTATTTTTAATAAATTCATCGGGGTCTTTGTATGGCTCCATATTAAGTACTTTGCCGGTAAGTCCCGCTTCTTTCAAAATACCTATGGCACGAAGTGCTGCCGTGACACCGGCCCCATCACTGTCATAAGCTAAAATTACTTCCTCCGTATACCGCTTTAGCAGGGAAGCTTGTCCTTCCGTAAAAGCAGTACCGAGAGACGCCACAGCTTGGGTAAATCCGGCCTGATGCATGGCTATCACATCCATATATCCTTCGCAAAGAATGATATTATTCTTTCTGGATGTCCTTGCATAATTGAGTCCGTATAAATTACGGCTCTTATCAAACACCATGGTTTCCGGTGAGTTCAAATACTTGGGCTTGGCATCTCCCATCACTCTTCCGCCAAAGCCGATCACCCTGTGATTGATATCCTGTATGGGAAACATGACCCTGTTCCAAAACTTATCATGCATACCGTATTTTTCGTCAAAGCTTGCAAGTCCCGCTTCCTGAATCAGTTTATCCTCATAGCCTTTACTCTTTAAAAATTTCACCAAATCATCACTGGTTACATTGGCAAATCCCAAACCAAACTTTTTAATGGTCTCATCAGACAGCTGCCTTTTCTTAAGATAGTCGTAGCCACCTTTGCCCCTGTCACTTCTTAACTGATAAAAGAAGTACTTGGCAGCCTCCTTGTTGATTTCAAGCAGTCTGCTGCGTTTTCCTTCCTTTTTTCTCACCTCTTCAGTGTATTCTGCTTCCGGCAAACCAACCCCTGCTTTTTCCGCCAGCATCTTTATGGCTTCCGGAAAGGAATAATTTTCATATTCCATCACAAAGGTAAATACATTTCCCCCTGCACCACAACCAAAGCAGTAATACATCTGTCTGCTTGGTGATACGGAAAAGGATGGTGATTTTTCATTATGAAAGGGGCAAAGTCCAAAATAACTGCTTCCTTTTTTCTGGATTTTTACATATCCGGAAATCACATCCACTATGTCGTTTTTCATTCGTACTTCTTCTACTAAGTCGTCCGGATAATACATACTCTGCCTTCCTTCGCTATAACTGCCATGACTTGGGAATATAAATCTCCTCGTATTTCGAGATGGCAAACCGGTCTGTCATGGCGGCTATGTAATCACATACGATACGTTCCTCCGGCTCTCCATTTTTAATCAAATTAATCCAATCACCAGACAAAAGTTCCAGATGATGGCGATAATAACTGTATAATGTCTGCACAAGCATCTCTGCCTTGCTTTCTTCGCTTTTGGCTTCTTTATTTTGATAAACTCTCTCAAACATAAATCCACGCAGTTTGTTCATTGCCTGCGCCACTGGTTCTGACATCATAATGTCATCTTTTCCGTAACTGGTAGAGACAATGTCATGAATAAAATGATCAAGCCTCTCTCCCGTAGTAAATCCGATTACTTCACAGATGTCTTTTGGCACATCGGATTCTTTTAAAATCCCTGCACGGATAGCATCATCCATATCGTGATGCACATATGCTATTTTGTCGGAAAATCTGACAATTTTTCCTTCTAAAGTCTCCGGCATCCCCTTGGTCTGGTGATTCCGTATGCCATCTCTGACCTCATAGGTAAGATTTAATCCCTGTCCCCCTTTTTCCAACAAATCTACAATACGCACACTTTGATCACTGTGGGAAAATCCATAGGGACAAACTGCGTTAAGAGCTCTCTCACCTGCATGTCCAAAAGGCGTATGTCCCAAATCATGTCCAAGGGCAATTGCTTCTACTAAATCTTCGTTCATGCGCAGTGCCTTGGCAATGGTTCTTGCATTTTGGGAAACCTCAAGTGTATGGGTCAGTCTGGTCCTGTAATGGTCCCCTTCCGGTGATAAAAACACCTGTGTCTTATCCTTTAGTCTTCTGAAAGACTTGGAATGCAGAATCCTGTCTCTATCCCTCTGATAAACCGGTCTGATATCACACTGTTCCTCCGGGCGCAGCCTTCCTTTGGAATCTATGCTGTGCGCAGCATAGGGACTTAAATATTCTTTTTCCAGATATTCCAGATTCTCTCGGATATTCATCTTATGCTCCCATACTGATTGTTTTTCAAAACCTCTATGTTTAATATTCTGTTCCGCCTGCATTTTTCCTTTATTTTCTTCACATTTTTTATTAAATAACTATAGTTATTTAATAAAAAAATAAAATTCGGCATTAGATTTGTCGTCTAATGCCGATGGAATATCATAATATACTCCTATATGTTCTTAAGGAAGTTCATGAGATTTTCCAGTGTTTTCATCAGTATCTCTTTTTCTTCCTGGTCAATCTGTGAAATAAGTGCCTGAATCATATCCCTATGAAACATGGCATGGTGATGAAAAGCCGCCATACCTTTTTCCGTCAGGGACAGCAATACTACACGCTTATCCTGTTCACTTCTCACACGATTTACATAGCCTTTATCATTTAGCCCGTCAATGGCTTTTGTCAGCGTACCCATAGTGATGTCAAGTCTTCTTGCCACAACAGAACTGGCCTGCGGCTCCTCTCTGCCGATTGCCTCTATTACGTGCATATCATTCACCGTAATATCTTTAAACTCCTCCGTAATCAAAGACTTTTCTTCAATATCCAGAATGTCATTAAACAGAGATACCAGTAACGTATTCAGTGTTTGATCCAGATTCATATCCCATAGTCCTTTCTACCAGTCAAGCAGAGCGGCTCCCCATGTGAGTCCTGCCCCAAAACCGGCTAAAACCACTTTATCACCTTTGTTTATCATTCCGATTCTGTTTACTTCATCAAGTAGAATCGGAACACTTGCTGCTGATATATTACCACATTTTTGAAGATTTGTGGGGAATTTTTCCATGGGTTGGTTCAATCTCTTTGCCACTGCCTCAATAATACGGATATTAGCCTGATGAAGTACAAAATATTTCACCTCATCGGGATTCACATTTCCTTCCTTTAGCACCTTCAAAATTGCTTCCGGCACGGTTCTTACCGCAAATTTGTAGACCTCCTGTCCTGTCATGGATGTATAATCGAGGGCTGTATCATTTGTAACAAAAGGGTTGTTTACAGGTCTGTTATAACAGGAAAGCACACCACCTCTCGCTCCATCAGAGCCTTGTACCATACTGACAATTCCGGTATCTGCTGCTTCTACGATGGCAGCACCTGCACCGTCTCCAAAAAGTACACAGGTACTTCTGTCATTCCAGTCCATCATTTTAGATAAGGTCTCCGCTCCGATTACAAGTGCTTTCTTAAAGCATCCTGATGCAAAATATGCATTTGCAATACTAAGTCCGAACAAAAATCCTGAACAGGCTGCGTTGATATCAAAAGCAACTGCTTTATCAGCTCCCAGCGTGCTCTGTATCTCACAGGCAGTTGACGGAAAATGGCGGTCTGCAGAAACAGTACCAACTACAATCAAATCCAGTTCCTCTGCACCCACACCGGCATTTTCAAGGGCTCTTTTTGCCGCTTCTATTGCCATGGAAGTAGTGGTTTCCTCAACCGCAATATGTCTCTTTTCTATGCCGGTACGGCTCTTTATCCATTCATCCGTTGTATCCATTATTTTTTCTAAATCAAAGTTACTCACTTCTTTTATAGGTAAACAACTTCCGGTCCCTATTATCCTTGCTGTCATGACAGTTCCTCCTCAAATTCTTTCATAATGTCGGAGACATGCTCTATCTTCATTGCTTTATAAGCATTTGCCCCGCAAAATAAAAGGCCTTCTTCCGTATTTCCCTTTGCTGCGTTTATAAGGGCATCGGTGATGCAGTATGGAATCTCTGCAGGATTACATTTTGTAATGCACTGATGGCATTTTGACAAAAATCTTTCTCCTTTTTCCACCTGTTTTAAAAACTGATTGTATATTGCTCTGCCGGGCATTCCCACCGGACTTTTCACAATGGCAATGTCTTCTTTCTTTGCAGCAATATATGCTTCCTTATATTTAATATCTGCGTCGCACTCATGGGTAGTGACAAATCTGGTTGCCACCTGTACTCCATCCGCTCCCATTTCAAAATAGGGAACCGCATCTTTCCCATCATATATTCCGCCTGCCACTACAACGGGAATACGGTTTTCCTGCTCCACGCTCCGCACGCGGGTTATGATTTTCTCAATTTCTTCCTCATAACAAAGGCTGTCAATATCATCCAGTTCTTCTTTCTTAAATCCCAGATGGCCTCCGGCTAACGGACCTTCCACCACTACCATATCAGGAAGTCTGTGGTATTTCTTCGTCCAATATTTTGCTATTACATCAAAGGATTTAACAGAAGATACAATGGGTGCTATCTTTGTTTTGGTATTCTTTACAAACTCCGGAAGTTCTACCGGAAGTCCTGCTCCTGAAATAATCAGATCAACCCCTGCATCAACTGCAGCTTTTACATATTTCTCATAAAACCTTGTGGCTACCATGATATTTACCGCCACAATCCCATTTCCCTTGGCAATATCTTTTGCCTTGCAAATCTCTTCTTTTAACACCCTTAGGTTGGTTTCAATGGGACTTACATCCCACTTAGGATCACGATATCCGATTTGTGCAGAAGAAATCACTCCAACGCCACCGCAAAGTGCCACGTTGCCTGCCAGTGAAGATAAACTGATACCTACCCCCATTCCTCCTTGAACGACAGGTATTTTTGCTGTTAGTTCCCCCACCTTTAGTGCTACAATTTCTTTCATAACATTCCTCTCAATATTTCCTAAAGCGCATGTAACGGTCCTGTGCAATGGCATCGCCGTCCATTCCGTCAAATTTCTTTAAAAATTCTACCATTTTATCTTTTATAAATCCGGCAATATCCTTAACGGTAACACTGTCTGCACCACCAAACTCCGGAATAATCCGCTCAATAATCTGCAAATCTGCCAAATCATCTGCTGTTATTTTCATGACACCTGCAGCTTCCTGGGCTCTTTTGCCATCTTTCCATAGGATGGACGCAAAACCTTCCGGTGATAAAATGGAATAAGTAGAATTTTCAAGCATCCACACTTCATTTGCAACCGCAAGACCAAGGGCACCACCGCTACCACCTTCACCAATTACAATTGATAATACAGGTACCTTAAGACCAGCCATTTCAAAGAGATTTCGTGCAATTGCTTCTCCCTGTCCCCGTTCTTCCGCTTCCATCCCCGGATAAGCACCCGAAGTATTCACAAAGCAGATAATGGGACGATGGAATTTTTCTGCCTGTTTCATCAGACGAAGAGCCTTTCGATATCCCTCCGGCGAAGTCATTCCATAGTTTCGAAGCGCACACTCCTTGGCATCATTGCCTTTCTGCACACCGATCACAGTAACCGGCTGTCCGTTTAACATAGCAATACCGCCAACCACAGCCTTGTCATCGCCAAATGCCCTATCACCATGTAATTCTATGAAATCATCAAATATCAAATCCACATAGGTCAGCGTTGCAGGTCTTTCCATGCTTCTTGCTTCTTTTACCTTCTGCCATGGAGTCTTGCTTTTGGCTTTCACCATACGCTCTTTTGATATTTCGGATGGTTTAAATGCTTCCATTTCCCCGGCAAAACAGCTGAATTCTTTATTTCCCAGTGAAACTCTGTGACTTTTAATAACCTGATACAGGGTTTTCTTTAAGTCATCTCTCTCTACAATGGCATCCACCATACCGTGTTCTACCAGAAATTCTGCTCTCTGGAATCCTTCCGGGAGTTTTTGCCCGATGGTCTGCTCAATAACCCTGGGACCTGCAAAGCCGATTAACGCACCGGGCTCTGCCAGAATAATATCTCCAAGCATGGCAAAACTTGCCGTCACACCACCTGTTGTGGGATCCGTAAGCACCGGCACATACAAAAGTCCCGCATCCGCATGCTTCTTTAATGCAGCGGAAGTCTTTGCCATCTGCATTAAGGAAACAATTCCTTCCTGCATTCTGGCACCACCAGAACAGCAGAAAATCACTACCGGAAGACGCTCTTTTGTAGCCTGCTCCACCATAAGTGCAATCTTCTCGCCTACCACATGCCCCATACTTCCCATCAGGAATCTGGCATCACAAACTCCCAGGCACACATCTTCTCCGTAAATCTTTGCTTTTCCGACGGTTACACCTTCATGCAGTCCTGTTTTCTCCTTCATCTGTGCAAGTTTTTCCTCGTAACCTTCAAAAGTAAGAGGATTACTGACTTCCATATCTTCAAACCACGGTTCAAAGCTTCCGGCATCACAAACCATTTTAATTCTGTTTTTGGTTCTAACCCTGAAGTAACTTCCGCATGCTGTACAGATATATGCATTTGCAACAACAGCGTTTTTATCCAGTTCCTTTCCGCAGTCGGGGCAGATAATTATCTGTTTCTCATCTGTCTTTGTTTCTTCTTTACTCTTTATTCTTCTGACTGACTCCGATACATTTTCATTTCCTTTTATATCAATGTATCGGTTTTTGTGAAATAATCCTGCCATATAAATACCCTTCTTTATGAAATAGCAAAGGTAAGTTCAGCCTGCACTGCTACTTTCCCGTCAACAGTTGCTGTTGCCTTTCCTATTCCCATCGGTCCTTTACATTTAATAATTTCAGTTTCCAGCATGAGCACATCTCCGGGAATGACCTTTCTCTTAAATTTCGCCGAATTAATTGCTGCAAAATATGCTGTTTTTCCTTTGTTTTCCTCAAGGCTTAAAATCGCTACTGCGCCTGTCTGTGCAAGTGCTTCCACAATCAGCACTCCGGGCATAACCGGTTCGTTTGGAAAATGCCCATTAAAGAACGGTTCGTTATAAGTTACACATTTCTTGGCAACCGCTTTTACGCCGGGCTCCATCTCTTCGATAGTATCTATCAGCATAAATGGCTGTCTGTGGGGAATAATTTCCATGATTTCCTTTGCTGTAAGCAGTGACATAAGGCACCTCTTCTTTCTATAAATAAAAGTTATTTATTCTGTATATTTCTTAATTAATAAACTTGCATTGTGTCCGCCGAAACCAAGAGAGTTACTAAGTGCATAAGGAACCTCTTCCTGATACGCTTCTTTGCAGTAATTAAGGTCTATTTCTTCATCAGGTGTGGTATATCCCAATGTCTTGTGAATATAACCCTCTTCAATTTCTTTCACACATGCTACAAACTCAACCGCACCGGCTGCACCCAAAAGGTGACCAACCATTGACTTGGTGGAGTTAATCCGGAGATTCTTTGCATGCTCACCGAATGCCATCTTAATGGCTCTTGTTTCAAACAAGTCATTGTGATGAGTGGCTGTACCATGGGCATTGATATAGGTAACTTCTTCCGGCTTAACTTTACCGTCTTCAAGAGCTGCAAGCATGGCTTTTGCTGCACCCTGTCCGTCTTCTGCAGGGGATGTAATGTGATAAGCATCACCGGTACATCCGTAACCGATTACCTCTGCGTAAATATGTGCACCACGTTTCTTTGCATGTTCCAGTTCTTCCAAAACAACAACACCTGCACCTTCGCCCATAACAAAACCACTACGGTTTTTATCAAAAGGTAAGGAACATTTATCCGGATCTTCTACGTTTGACAATGCTGTCAAAGAACAGAAACCGGCTACACCGATAGGAGTAACAGAACTTTCCGCACCACCGGCAACCATTACATCTGCCTCTCCATACTGAACAGCTCTGAATGCTTCACCGATAGAATTAGTTCCGGTTGCACAAGCTGTTACCACATTAATATTTTTTCCTTTCAATCCGTATTGGATAGACACATTACCTGCCGCCATATTAGAAATCATAAGCGGTACAAGTAAGGGATTTACCTTGGAAGGACCTTTGTTTACCAGCTTATCATATTCTCTCTCCATAGCCTGCAGGCTTCCGATTCCGGAACCTACCGCACAACCGACTTTGTAAGGGTCTTCCTTTTCCATATCAAGACCGGAATCCCTTAATGCTTCACCTGCAGCTGCTACCGCATACTGGCAAAAAAGTTCCATACGCTTCGCTGCCTTAAAGTCCATGTAATCTTTTCCTTCAAAGCCTTTTACTTCAGCTGCTACATGTGCTTTATATTCATCGCTGTCAAATCTGGTAATGGTTGCAAACCCATGTTTCCCATCCTTCAGTGACTGCCAGAAATCTTCTACATTTAAACCTACGGGAGTAATCGCTCCCATACCTGTTACCACAACTCTTCTACTCATATCTTAAACCTCTCTTCCCCGTTTAAAATACCATGCCGCCGTCTACGGAAATTACCTGACCGGTAATATAAGACGCTGCGTCTGATGCCAAAAATGCTGCAACTCCTGCAATGTCTGCCGGCGTTCCGATACGTCCAAGCGTAATCTGGCTTTTTACTGCTTCCTTTGCCTTTTCAGGCATTGCGTCTGTCATATCTGTCTCAATAAAACCGGGTGCAATGGCATTTACTGTAATTCCTCTGCTTCCAAGTTCTTTCGCTACACTCTTGGTAAGACCGATAATGCCTGCCTTTGCAGCACTGTAATTTGCCTGTCCTGCATTTCCGGAAACTCCGGATACAGAAGAAATATTAATAATGCTACCGCTTCTCTGTTTTAAAAAGTAACGTGACGCATGACGGATGGTGTTAAATGCACCCTTCAAATTCACATCAATCACCTTAGAAAAGTCTTCCTCACTCATTTTCATAAGAAGTCCATCCCGTGTGATTCCGGCATTGTTTACCAGCACATCTAAACGACCATATTTCTCAATAATCTGCCCAATCATCTCCGCACAAAGTTCGAAATTGGAAACATCGCATCCAAAGCTTTCTGCACATCCACCGTTTTCTTTTATAAATGAAACAACGTCCTCTGCTTTTTCTTTGGAGCCCTGATAATTTACAATCACAGTTGCTCCTTGCCCGGCAAGTGTAATTGCAATTTCTCTTCCGATTCCTCTGCTTGCACCGGTTACCAGTGCCACTTTATTCTGCAACATCCTTAAGTTCCTCCATACACTTCTCTAAATCTTCCCACTTATCCACATTAATCACTTTCATCTCCGGATTAATTTTACGGATAAAGCCTGCAATGGTTTTTCCGGGACCAATCTCCACAAAAGTGTCTACACCGTCTGCAATCATACGTTCAGCAGACTGCTGGAAACGCACGGGAGAAGATACCTGCTTTACCAAAAGAGGTTTTACCTGTCCGGCATCCTGTACATAATCTGCTGTCAGATTTGCCACATAAGGAATCGGCAAATCTCCTATCGTTACATCTGCAAGTACGTCTGTCAGTTTTTCACCTGCTTCTGTAAGCAGCTTACTATGAAAAGGACCACTTACTTTTAATGGAAGTACTCTTTTCGCACCGGCTGCTTTTAAGGGCTCTGCGGCTGCCGTAATGGCATCTGCCCATCCTGTAATTACAATCTGTCCGGGGCAATTATAGTTTGCAATAGATACCACTCCTTCTACCTTAGAAAGGACTTCCTCTATCACCGGATAGTCAAGACCTAATACTGCCGCCATACCACCGCCTTCAGGTACAGCTTCCTGCATAAGAACGCCTCGCTGCTTTACTATCTTAAAAGCATCTTCCTCTTTCATGGCACCTGTTGCTACGATAGCGGCATATTCACCGAGACTTAATCCCGCAGTGACAGAAGGTCTTACTCCCTTTTCTTCAAGCACCTTCAGAATCGCGATTTCTGTTGCCACCATGGCAATCTGTGTATATTTGGTCTGGTTTAAATCTTCATTTTCTTCAAAGCAAAGTTTAGGAATATCCATTCCCGTAACTTCACTTGCCTTATCAAAAACCGCCTTTGCTGTGGAAGAATTTTCATAAAAATCCTTACCCATTCCTATGTACTGTGCTCCCTGTCCCGGAAACACGAATGCAATTTTACTCATATCTATACTCCTCTATTTATTCAGAAGAACCTTTGCCTGTGCCATAATTTCTTCTATCATTTCCTGACAAGTCTGCTCCTTTGCCACCAAACCGGCAATCTGACCTGCCATCAATGTACCGTTTACTACGTCACCCTCTATTACCGCTTTCCTAAGAGCTCCCAGTGTCAGATACTCAAGTTCCTCTAAAGAGGCTCCTTCTTTTTCAAGCCTTAAGTATTCTTTTGTCATCTGATTGCGGATCTGACGTACAGGATGTCCGGTACTTGTTCCTGTAATAACCGAATCAATATCCTTTGCCTTAATCACTTTTTCTTTGTAATTTGCATGGACAATAGATTCCTTTGCCACAATAAAACGGGTTCCCATCTGTACCGCTTCCGCTCCCAGCATCATTGCCGCTGCAACGCCTCTTCCGTCACCAATACCGCCTGCAGCAATAACAGGAATCTGTACGGTATCAACTACTTGGGGCACCAAAGTCATTGTTGTGGCGGATCCTATATGTCCCCCGGACTCTGTTCCTTCCGCAACTACTGCATCAGCTCCGGCACGTTCCATAAGCTTCGCCATTGCCACGCTTGCAACAACGGGAATTACTTTGACTCCCGCTTCCTTCCAAGCATCCATAAACTTAGCAGGGTTGCCGGCACCTGTGGTAACCACCTTTACACCCTCTTCAATTACAACCTTTGCAACTTCCTCTGCATTGGGATTCATCAGCATAACATTTACGCCAAAGGGCTTATTTGTTAAAGCTTTCGCTTTTCTGATTTCTTCTCTTACAATTTCAGCCGGTGCGCTGGCTGCCCCGATAATACCAAGACCGCCCGCATTAGATACAGCAGCTGCGAGCTGATGCTCAGCCACCCATGCCATACCGCCCTGAAAAATGGGATACTGTATCCCCAGCAGTTTCGTTATCCTTGTTTCCATAGAGTTTTTATGCCTCCACGCCTTTTTCTTTCAAATATTCAATAACAGCACCTACTGTAGTAATCTTCTCTAAATCAGAAGAATCAATTTCTACGTCATATTCTTCTTCTAATGCCATAACCAATTCAAATAAATCTAAAGAATCTGCTTCTAAGTCTTCTTTAAATCTTGTTGTTTCTGTGATTTCTACGTCTCCTGTGTTTAACTGTTCCTGAATGATTTCTGTTATTTTCTGTAACATGTTTTCTTTCTCCTTTTTGCTTTTCATTGTAATTTTGTTTGCTTTTCAAATTATTTGATTATCAAATTGTTTGATTATCAAACTATTTCCAAAGCAAAGTATATTATTATAGGGAATATTTGTCAATACATTTTTATTTTTTATTAATTTTGCACATATAATTATCTGATATATCTTCCTTCTTTATATATTTTGTGTTACAATACTTTATAGAAAATGAAATTTACTAATTACAGAAGGAGATTGTTATGGGAAAAAAAGAAAAGCAAGAAAAGCCCAAAAAGGCAAAAGTAAAAGCCCCTAAGGCAAAATCAGTCAAAAGCATTTATTCATTCCAATCTAAAGTAACCCTGTTAGTGATTCTTTGCGTAGCTGTTGCCGTAAGTATCACCGTAGGCACTTTATTAGGCAACACGCAGGAAATGGTTGTCAATTCATCAGTAGGTCAAATGCTTAATATCGCAACCTCATACGGAAATATCGTTGACAGTGCCGAAAAAGGCGAACTTCTTGAAAACGACCAGTATGCAGAATTGCTTTCTGACCTAAAGATTGACAGTATGGAATCCAGTTATTGTTTCCTTCTTAATAAGAGTGGTATTATCACTTACCACAGTGATGCTTCTCAAATAGGAAAACCAAACCGCATTCCTTTTATCACCGAATTAATCGGTCAGATTAACCGCGGCGTAGTTCCCGAAACACTCACTGCTTCTTATGAAGACGAGGATACCGGCAAAGAAATTTATTGCAGTTACTATCTCACCGCATGTAAGTCAGTCCTTGTTGTATGTGCGGATGCCGATGAACTGATGAGTCCTTTAAAAGATTTCATTATGCAGTCTGTTTTTATTTTGATTGCAATGTTGGTATTAGCAATTGTAATTTCAAATATCGTGGTAATAAGAATCACCAAACCTATCAAACAGGTTACACACATTATCAACGATGTTTCTGACTTGAACTTTACATTGCCGGCAAATATCCAAAAACTATGTAAACGCAAAGATGAATCCGGTCAAATCAGCCGTGCTGTAAATGATATGTGCATTAATTTAAGCGATGCTGTAAGAAAGATTGAGCAGGCAAGTGACAACATAGATACCAACATGGGACAGCTTGAATCCTCCAGTAATCAGGTACATATCTACTGTACAGATAATTCTGCTACCACAGAACAGTTAGCAGCCAGTATGCAGGAAACATCAGCAATGGCAGAGACCATTAACAATCATATGATCCGTATGCAGGAGCAGTCACAAATGATTAATAAAGAAGCCTCTGACGGAAACGACTTATCAGAAGAAGTAGCCGGAAGAGCCAAAGATTTACAGACTACTACCCGCAATGCCATTACTCATACCAAAAACATGTATGAAAATGTAAAAGACAAAACAGAAACAGCTATTTCCAGATTGGAAGCTGTATCAAAAATCAACGAACTTACAGAAGCCATTAAAGAAATTTCCGATCAGACAAGCCTCTTATCCTTAAATGCAAGTATCGAGGCAGCAAGAGCCGGAGAAGCCGGAAGAGGATTTGCAGTTGTTGCTTCCGAAATCAGTAATTTAGCGCACCGCTCTTTAAGCAGTGTAAACGATATTAATATAATTATTGAAGAAGTAAACAGTGCCGTATCCAACATGTCTGAAACCATGGAAGAAACACTCTCCTTCTTGGAAAATAATGTTCTTTCAGATTATGATAACTTTAACCAGATTGGTGACCAGTACTTATCAGATGCAGATGTATTTAAAAGCAGCATGATGAATATTTCCGGAGAAATCAATGAGCTTAACACATCCATTCAGCAAATTGCAACCGGTATTAGCGACATTCAATCTACAGTAGCAGAAGCATCCATAGGCGTTACAAACATCGCAGAAAAAACTTCTGACACAGTTACAAAGGCAAGCGACAACTACCAGCTTGCAGGAGATACCAAAGACAGCGTAACTATCTTAAAACAGATTGTAGACAAGTTTACACTGTAAGATTTATCCATAGCAAACAAAGAAGAGAGGAAATTTCCTCTCTTCTTTTTATTTTCACTATGTAAATATTTGTTCTTGTTGAACGGCTTATTAGCCTTTCACACCACCAAGAGCAACACCTGCGATGATGTACTTGGATAAGATTAAGTATACCACGATAAGCGGTAATACTGTCAGTGTTAAGCCTAAGTATACGGAACCGTACTCTGTCTTATAGATATCACCTTTAAGCAAACTTACCATGATTGGCATG
>JAGBBV010000021.1 GCA_017938315.1 Lachnospiraceae bacterium | reverse complement strand
TTGTATATGGACGTCGTCGAGTAGGAAAAACAGCACTTATAAATGAGTTTTGTAAGGATAAGCCAACTATATTTTTGTCTGCACTTAATGCAAGTTCACAGGAAAATTTAGAAGCACTTTCAAAAGCTATTTATGAAAAAAGTTATCCGGGAGTGGAATCTGCTCCAATTTATGCATCCTTTGACGCTGCTTTTGCAGAAATTACACGTATGGCAAAAGAAGAGAGAATAGTATTTGTTATTGATGAGTATCCATATCTTGCAAAAGCAGATAGATATTGTGTTTTTTAGGGAAAAAATAGGAATCGAAGAGACCAAAGAAGTCCTTAAAAATTATCTTAGAAGAAGTGACAGAGATTTGAATAGGCTACTTCGGCATGCAGAACTGCTTAAGTGTAGTGATGTGCTGAAAACATATTTGGAGGTACTTGTATGATAAGTGCAATATCAGTAAAGGATAGATTAAAGAACCAAGCTAAAGAAGATGGTAGAACCATGCAGGACGAATTGGTTACTTATGGATTGGAGCGAACAATTTATCGTTTGTCTATTTCAGACAAAACAGATGGAATTCGTTTATTAAGAAAAAGAGAGCAATGGTAAAAGTAGACTTTACAGAGGCTATTGAGCAATCTAAAAGATTGCTGATGCCGATTGTAGAAGCAATTGCTATGAATGAAGAATTTCAATTGCAATGGGACAAGAATAAAAAAGAATGGATTTAGTTACATAATTTACACAAAGACCGGTTTTTACCGGTCTTTATTTTATGGCTCGCCTGTGGTATAGTGAAAAAAACAATTGAATGCAAAAATACGGGAGGGTTACCATGCATAATTTTAAGTATTACACACCAACAAAAGTAGTATTTGGAAAAGGAACAGAAAAACAGGTAGCGGAATTAATTAAGGAATTCGGCGGAAAAAAAGTATTGATTCATTATGGCGGTGGTAGCGTAATCCGGTCGGGATTACTGCAGACAGTGACGGATATTCTTGATGATGCCGGAATTTCTTATATTTTACTGGGAGGCGCAGTTCCCAATCCTCGTTTGGGCTTGGTTTATGAAGGTATTGATTTATGCAAGAAGGAAGGAATTGATTTCATTCTTGCCGTAGGCGGAGGAAGTGCCATCGATTCTGCCAAAGCCATTGGCTATGGTGTTGCTAATGAGGGAGATGTGTGGGATTTCTATGATTACAAGAGAGAAGCAACAGGATGTCTTCCCCTGGGAGTTATCTTGACATTATCTGCAACAGGCAGTGAAATGAGTGATTCATCCGTAATTACAAAGGAAGAAGGACTGGTAAAACGCGGATACAGCAGTGATTTCAGCCGGCCGAAATTTGCCATTATGAATCCGGAGCTTACAATGACACTTCCTGATTATCAGACAGCCTGCGGTTGTACGGATATTATGATGCACACCATGGAAAGATATTTTACACAGGGTGCTAATATGGAAATCACAGATGCAATAGCGGAAGGTTTACTCCGCACAGTTATGAATAATGCAAAGATTCTTGTAAAGGACCCGAAGAACTATGAAGCCAGAGCAGAAGTAATGTGGGCAGGAAGCCTTGCTCATAATGATTTGACAGGCTGCGGTAATGACGGTGGAGACTGGATGGCTCACAAATTAGAGCATGAATTAGGTGGATTGTTTGATGTGGCCCATGGTGCAGGTCTTGCAGCAGTGTGGGGAAGCTGGGCGAGATATGTATATTTGAATTGTCTTCCCAGATTCAAAAAGTTTGCACTTAATGTTATGAACGTTGAAAACAGTGGTTCTGATGAAGAAATTGCATTAAAAGGAATCGAGGCAATGGAAGATTTTTACCGTGAAATCCATATGCCTACCAATCTGCGGGAATTGGGTGTTGATGCGACAGATGAGCAGTTAGTGGAAATGGCACATAAATGTGCTGTAGGCGTAGGCGGAGCAATGGGTTCTGCTAAATTATTGGATGAGCAGGATATGCTTGCTATTTTCAGGGCTTGCAGATAAATGATGCCAACAATGCAATCTTTGAGGCATGGCATGAAAAAAATAAGATACCTTTGTTCCATCATAGTATTGATTATACTTCTAACCGGTTGCGGGAACAAAACAGAAATAAAAAGAATAGAAAACATCGTACAGGAAAAGGAACATCATTTTTCCTGTACTTTTGATGGAATCAAACATGATTTTATTTTGGATTTGCCGGATGAAACAAAGGATGCACCTTTAGTTGTGATGCTCCATGGCTATGGAAATACAGCGGAAAGCTTCCGCAGTATGGTTCATTTTGAGGAGGAAGCAAACGCACTTGGATATGCGGTTGTGTATGTGACAGGGGCGGTAAATCCGGGAGATTCTACATCTTCAATTGGATGGAACAGTGGGATAAATATGGACGGAAATGATGATGTAGGCTTTCTCATTTCTTTGGCAAAATACCTGCAAGAAGAATATTCTTTTGATGAAAACCGTACTTTTGTGGTAGGATTTAGCAATGGAGCTTTTATGACACAACGCCTTGCCATGGAGGCCTCTGATACATACGCTGCATTTGTCAGTGTTGCCGGAATGATGCCGGAGAGTATATGGAATGAACGCAAGGAATTAAATGAAGTGAGTTTCTTCCAGATTACCGGAGAAAAGGATGATGTTGTTCCCAAAAACAGTGATGGAAGTGCAAAGTATGCGAATGCTCCGGCCATCGAGGATGTGATGGAATATTGGGCAAAATCAAATGGACTGGAATCTTTTGAAACCTGTGAGATAGGAAAAGCCTCCGTTTTGGCAAAATACACAAGCCAAGGGAAACAAAAACAGGTTTGGCATTTGTTTGTAAAAGATGGCAGACATTCATGGCCTGATGAAAGCATAAGTGGAATCGATACAAATGCAATGATACTTGAATTTCTGGAACAGACTTAGAATTACCGGAAAGGATAATATTGTATGAATTAAAATTATCTAGATAATACCCGAAGAATTCGTAGACTTCCTCGGGTGTTTTTTATGTCCGATTCTTGTAATAATATACAATGTGTTAAAATGAATTGTGCGTGACAAAGCATACGGAAGAATAATTATGCAAAAGGGAAATAGAGGGATGAAGAAAGCGGTAACCATAATGCTCAGTGTGGCGTGTGTAATAAATCTCTTGGCATGTTCTGTAAAGCCGGAAACAGAAGAAACGGTGAAAAGAGAGCAACTTGCAGGAACCTTAGAAATGGAAAAAGCAAGGGAAAGAGCCGAAGATAAAGAAAATGCACCCAAAAAGAAAAAGATATTCAAACCTGTAAATGAAGTTGTTTTAGCGGAATCTGCTTATAATCCAAATGCAGATTTTATAAAAGAATATAGTTATCTGTTTACAAATGGTTCCTTTGATGAAAATCTGATATGGACAACTGACGATGCAGAGTATAGCGATCTGGTAGAAACATTAAAAGCCTACTGCGAAAAATCGGCTATGGGAAGTATGATACTGGCAACTGACGAGGAAATTATTTTTGCAGGTGGTTTTCAGGCATTGGAAGCAGATGGCGAAACAGTGGTAAATCCATGCACTACCTATGAAGTTGGTGCTATCACCCAACAGTTTATGGCAGCCGCTATTTTGCAGCAGATTCAGGAAGGAAAACTGAAAACAACGGATACCATAGATAAATTTTTCCCGGAATATACACATGGATCTAAAATTACGGTTGGACATTTGCTGCTTATGGAGTCTGGGATTCCTGATTTCCTCAATGAATCTATGAAATTTTTTACCGGCCGCACGGCAGAAGAGTATGATGCCTTTATGACCGGACAAATGACAGATGAGCAAATGCTGGGTTATTTATACAAAGCCCAGCTGAATTTTGAACCGGGTAAAAAAGCGGATTATTCCAATACCAATTACTATTTGCTGGCACTCATTTTAGAGCAGGTAACCGGAGAAAGTTATGAGGAATATTTAAAAACACATCTTTTTGAACCATGCAAATTACAGCATACAACCTGTGTGGAAATAGGAAACCTTACATCTATGCCAAGTGGAAACGGTGAGTATATGGGAATTGCCGGTGCCTGCAGAGGTGCCGGGGATATGCACTCCAATGTGTGTGACATTTTGCTGTGGAACAGGGCACTGCTTACAGGAAAAGTTTTGGATGAAGCGCAGCTAAAGGACATAAAAGAGATGCCAAATGGATATGCCTGCGGTTTTGAAGATATGGGAGGGGGCGCCATTGGCTCCATCGGCGGCACGTTGTCTTATGGGTATCTGAATCTTGTTTATCAGAATCCCGATGGGAACGTTTATTTTGTCATGATGATTCCGAAAGCAAACGGATGGGGACTGATCAGAGACATGCTGGAATTTATGGAAGAATATTTTGCAAATTAGAAGGGATAGTACATGAAAAGAATTGCAGTAATATTACTTGGTTTATTGTTGGTGACGGGATGTGCGCAGGCACCGGCAGAAGAAGTGAAAGTGATAACCCAGGAAACAGGAGAGGCAAACTCCTATTCTTTTGTTGCCGTAAAAAGAGGAACGGTTACCAATGAAATTGCAATCAGTTGTAAATATGCACCAAAGGAAAATATAGATTGCTTTTTTACAGGGCAGGAGAGAGAAATTGCGGAGGTGCTGGTAGAAAAGGGAGACCTTGTAAAAAAAGGTCAGGTGATTGCCCGACAGAATGTAGAAGAATTCGAGGAAAAAATTTTAGAAGAACAACATGCAATTGAGATGGATCAGCTGACTATCAGTCAGCTTCAGGAAATGAAGACCTTGGATTTAGAGATGATGAAGAAAGCCTATGAATTTCAGGATGAAGATACCAGGGATGCAGAGGAATATCAAAAAAACGTTGAAAAAGCCACAAGACAGTATGACGACCAGATGGTGGACTGTCAGGATGACATTACGGTGCGTACGATAAGAGTTCAGGAATATCAAGACTATATCCGTGAAGGAACGTTGACAGCACCGGCTACAGGTATTGTGACAGTTAGCAATTCAGACCTGGTGGGAGAAATCTCAAAGCCTTCAGAGGAGATAATTACTATGATCCGGAATGAAGATTTGGTATTTGAATCCACGGAACTGGAAAAAGAAGTCCATCTGGAAGAAGGAAAAAACTATCATGTAGTTGTGCAGAAAGGCGAGAAGCAAAGAAGTGTGGAAGTGGTTTGGGCACCCGGCGATGAAGATCCTGAGAAACTGTTTTTTAAAGTGCAGACACCAAACTTACATATTACAGTGGGAGACGAGGGTGTTATTTGGATAGAGAAGGAAAAGAAAGAGGGTGTATTATATTTGCCCAGTGATGTTCTTTATGTGGGTGCAGGAAAAAGTTATGTGTATATCATGGGAGAAAACGGAATCAAGAAGATCCGTTATGTAAAGACAGGAATCAGTGACCGTGAAAATACGGAAATATTGGAAGGACTGGAAGAAGGAGATTATGTATTACGTGGATAGAATGAAAAAAATAAGTATCATAACGCTTAGCGCAGTCCTTTTGTTTGTTGCGGGGTGCCATAAAGTACAGGAAGAGCCTGTGCAGGAAAAGGAATTGGTAGAAACCACAACAGATATGCCACAGCTTATCACGGTAACCTCAGGGGATATTAAGGTGGCTGAGTACTATGACGGAGAAATTAACCCCTCCATGCAGGTACTACAGTTCCCGCGAAAAGGAAACTTTTTGGAATATAAAGTACTGCTTGGTGAGACGGTAAAGAAGGGCCAGGTAGTGGCAGTGACTAAGCCGGAATGTAAACAGGAAATAGAAGATTTAAACGAGCATTTGGAAGAACTGCGAAAGGATTACAACAATCAAGTGACAAGTTATGACCTTCAAATTGCAACCAACGGATGGCAGGCAGGTCAGTTTAGGAAAATAATTGTAGCCATGTCTCCTGATATGAAAGGCTTTGACGATGTCTGTATTTCCTTTGAACTTCTGTTGGCTGAAGGGGAAAAAATAGAAGTCCAAAAAAAGCAATATATGGAAAAAGCAGAAAAAGAAATTGCCTTTCAGGAAGCCAAATTAGCCAGACTGGAGGCAAAAAATGAGTCCAATATCATTGTGGCACCACAGGACGGAACCATTGCCTATTTGGCGGATTTAAAGGTAGGTGATCCCATAGGGGTGAATTCTTATCCCGTGGTACTTGCAGATACAAAACGCAGTTTGGTGCAGTGCGAATATATTCCTGCGCCTGATATGGAAGAGGTAAAGTTTGTTTACGGAGTAAAAGATGGAAAAGAATATGAAATGAGATATCTCCCTGATGAGAAAGGTGCGGATACCTATACTTTTTTTGAGGTGGCAAGTCCGGATGAAAGTATCTGTTTTGGCGAAGATATCAAAGTCGTTATGGTAACGGAAAGCAAGGAAAACGTATTGATTCTTCCTACCGGATGCATCAGAAATGATAGTGGGGAAGATTATGTTTATTGTGATGTGAACGGAGAAAAAGAAGCGGTAACCATAGAGATAGGCATGTCAGATGAAATTAATACCGAAATTCTTTCAGGACTTGAGGAAGGAGATATTGTCTATGCGTCAAATTAATGGGAAAATCATAAGCTGCCTTCTTGCGGTCGTGTTGTTTTCCGTTGGCCTTGTGGGATGTCAAAAGGAAACGGTGCAAGAACAGGCAGTTGTCTCTGACTATCTGAAAGAAGAAGCATTAACAGTAGGAAAAGAACATCAATTGGCATCGTATCAGATAGAGGAAGCATTTAAAGGAACCTTCAGGGTGAGTGCCAGTTCCAGTGCCCAGTTTTACGTGCAGGACTCTGTGGCAGCCTATGCACAATATGAGTATGGAACCATGATCTTTGATGAACTGATTGCTTCTACAGGAAAATATGTGGAAGCAGGTGATGTCATTGCAAAAGTACATATTGATGTGAAAGAATCCGATTTGACACAGGTGCGCCTGTCCTTACAGAGAATGGAGGAGCGCCTTGAAGCAGATAAGCTTCTTTACGAAGAAGAAGACCGCAAGCAGGAAATAGAAGCTTATGAAATAGAAGACCAGCAACAAAGGGGAATTGCCCTCAGGAAGTATGAAGAGTCTAAGGAATATCACAGACAGGATGTGGAAAGCCGTAGCACTACAATTGAAAAAACGAAAGAACAATTAGCAAAAATGGAAACGGCGGCAGCCCTTACAGAAATTACGGCTCCCATTTCAGGATATATCCGGGATGTAGAGGTGCTTGTAGAGGGCAGAACCATACCAAATGAGAGCATCGTTGCAGTATTAGAGCCCAAGAAGAGTGAAATCTTGTGGGTCAGCAATGAAAAAAATGCATTTAGGTACGGAAAAGAAGTGGTGATTACCTGTGCAAATACGACAGAGGAAGTAGATTTTACAGGGACGGTGATAACCCCTTCCCAAAAATCCGTTGCAGAACACGCTGCCGATTGGAAGGCCTACATCAAACTGGATGAAGAGGGAGCAGCCTATCTGGAAACAGCGATTGTAAATACCATCACTGCAAAGGTAAATACCATAGAGCAGGAAAATGCAATTATGGTAAAGATTAATGCACTTGAAATAGACGACGAAGATGTATATGCAACGGTGATACAGGAAAATGGAAGTTTTTTGAAAAAGAAAGTAATTTTGGGCGGAATGAGTGAAGAGTACTACTGGGTGCTGGAAGGACTTAATGAAGGTGACCGCGTGGTAGTGCCGTAAAAAATCATTCCGATGTGGAGATAAGATATGTTTCGATTTATGCTTGCAAAGTTAAAACATAAAAAATGGATGCTGCTTTGTCTGTTAATCGGTAATATTTTACTGGTTGCAGTTTCCTCCGGATATTTAGTATACCAGTCGGCATCTTTTGAGCGCATGTTCGTCAAAGAATTTGACAGAAAGTGGGAAAAGACCGGGAAGTGGCCATTTATGCTGCGGACAAGTGCATGGACCGTAACACCGGAGGCTACGGAGAATTTATATCTTCAGACAGAAAAAATGATTATGGAATTAGACCTGCCTGTGAAAGAAAGTCATATTAACCGGAGCATCAGAAGCGATGTGGCAAAACCTGTGATGGCACGAAAAGGGGCAGACCAAATGCGCCTCAGCGTAGGATATATGACGGGCCTGGAAGATCATATCACCATCATAGAAGGAAGAATGTATGAAGAAACAGAGTACGAAAATTATATAGAGGTGATAGTAAATCAGGAAACCTTAAATCAGACAGGTGTTTTGCTGGACGAAGAATTGGTTTTTGAACAAATGGTTAATGACCATAAAGACCCTTTGTACATAAAGGTTGTAGGCATTTTTATTCCCAATGACGAGAAGGATTTTTATTGGACAGACTATCAAAGTGCCTATGCCGGTGAATGCTTTATGATGGCGGAATTATTTGATGAGACTTTCGCCGGCAGAGAGCATGAAGGGTATGAAATAAAATATGATACCCTGCTTGATTACCGACTCATGGATTCGGGACAGGCAGATAAAATTACGGCAGTCACAAATACTTGGCTGGAAAAGCGCATAGAAGGGGTGAAAATACATGAGCCTGCGTACCTGGAGGTGCTGAATTCTTATACGGTAAAAGTGGAGAGGATTTCTTCCACACTTTTCATTTTAAGTATACCCTGCATGGTGCTGCTTTGTGCGTTTTTGTTTATGATATCCGAACAAATGCTGCGTATGGAACAGAACGAGATTTCCATGCTCAAAAGCCGTGGAGCAAGGAGACATCAGATTCTCCGCCTGTACTTTATGCAGAGCGTACTGGTTTCCCTGATAGGATTGGTAATCGGTATTCCTTTTGGCATGTTCCTATGTTCTTTGCTGGGTTCAGCCGGTGCCTTCCTGCAATTTGATTTTCAAAATTTATTACAGGCTTCGTTTACAAAGGATGCACTCATAGCGGCATTTGTTGCAATGGGAGTATCAATTTTGATGACAGTGTTCCCTGTGATAAAATACAGTACGGTCACGATTGTGAATTTAAAGCAAAAAAGCCAAAGGGCAAAAAAACCATTTTGGCAGAAAGCATATTTGGACATTATTTTGCTTGTGGGAGCAGGCTATGCATATTATTCGTTCTCAAGGTCGCAGGAGACGATTAGGGAACAAATCCTGCTTGGACAAACCTTGGATCCGTTTTTATATTTTGGAGCTACCTTTTTTATTTTGGGATGCGGTCTCTTGTTTTTGCGGTTACATCCTGTTTTCATTCACTTGATTTATCAGATGCGGAAAAAATGGTTATCATCTGCGTCCTATATGTCTTTCCTGGGAACAATCCGCAGTGCGTCGAAACAACAGTTTATCATGCTGTTCATGATATTGACAGTGAGTTTTGGTATTTTTTATGCGACGATTGCAAGGACGATTCTGGAAAATGCAGATCACAATATTTCCTATTTGAACGCGGTGGATATGCAGGTGCAGGAGAAGTGGAGCGATAATGCAGGTGCTGCAATGCCGGGGGATAGTTTGAAAGTAGAGTATTACGAGCCGGAGTTTGACAGATATGAATTTATAGAAGGCGGAAATGCTGTTACCAAGGTCTTGCAGGATAAAGTAAAGGTTGTGGGCGGAAGAAGACCGGTGAAAGAAGAGTGCGCCATTATGGGAATCCAGACAAAGGAATTTGGAGAAATGGTGTCAATGCCGGAGAATCTTTTACCATTAGATTTTTATGATTACTTAAATGCGCTTGCCAATACATCAAATGGCGTGCTTTTATCTGAAAATATGCGTACAGAATATGGCTATGCAATTGGCGATACGCTGATAGTAGATTTGAAAAACAGGACATTTAGCCTGAAAGTGATTGGCTTTTTTAATTACTGGCCCACTTATAAGCCCAAAGAGTATAGTGTGGGAGAAAAAGGCGAACTGCTTGTGAAGAATAAATATATGATGGTGACAAACCTTTCTTATGTCCAATGGAAGGCAGATGTGACTCCTTATTATGTATGGATGAACTTTGATGAAAGCACAGATGGATTTTACGATTTTGTAGAAGAAAACAATATAAAAGTAAAGGCTTATACTGACATGGTAGTAGCAAAAGATGATTTGCGCAGGGATGCCTTGTTCCAAGGAACAAACGGTGTCTTGTCCCTGAGCTTTATCGTAATTCTTTTATTGTGTGGTGTGGGATATCTGATTTACTGGATTTTATCCATCAGGTCAAGGGAATTATTATTCGGTGTTCTGAGGGCTATGGGCATGAGTAAACGAGAAGTGTTCCATATTCTGTTTAACGAGCAGATCTTTTGTGGTGTACTGTCTATTTTGGTAGGCATTGCCATCGGCGCAGCCGCTGCAGGTTTGTATGTGCCGATTATACAAAATGCTTACGCGGCCACAGACCAGATATTGCCCCTTAAGCTTGTTTGCAGAAAAGAGGACCTTATAAAATTATTCGGAACAATTATTGCAGTACTGATTACCTGCATAATGGTATTACTTCGAATTGTTTCCAAGAGTAATATTACCGGTGCGTTGAAATTGGGAGAAGATTAATGAATCAAAATCATATCATAGAAATAGAAAATATAGTGAAAGCCTTTCCTGTTGAAGGCTCGGAACCTTTTCTTGCATTAAAGGGAGTAAGTGCCTATATTCCCCGTGGGGAATTCACAGTGCTAAAGGGCCGCTCCGGCTCGGGTAAAACCACGCTGATTAATATGCTGGGGGCACTTGATAAGCCAAGTGAAGGAAAAGTGTTTTTTGACGGTCAGGAAATTACTTCCCTTCCGGAGAGTGCAAGAGAGAAGATGCGCAGGACAAAGATGGGATTTGTTTTCCAGTCAGTATCCTTGATTCCTATGCTGAATGCATATGAAAATGTAGAGTTTGCACTACGGCTTGCAGGTGTAAAAGATAACCGTACAGAGCGGGTGAAAGAGTGTCTGCGGCTGGTGGGCCTTGAGAAACGTATGAACCATATGCCCCAGGAACTATCCGGTGGGGAGCAGCAGCGTGTGGCAATTGCCCGTGCCATTGTACATAAGCCCCGGATATTGTTTGCGGATGAGCCCACGGCGGAACTGGATTCCCACTCGGCAAAGGTAGTAGCCGGTTTGTTTAGGGACTTGGTGGAAAAAGAAGGAATTACAATATTAATGACAACCCATGACAGTTCCCTGATGAATGCGGGAAGTCATCTAATTGAACTTGCAGATGGAGAAGTGGTTAAATGAGTGAAGTGATGGTTCAGGCAGATAACCTGATGAAAATATATAAAACAAAAGATATTGAGGTAGTAGCCCTGCAGGGACTTGACCTTACTGTGGAAACCGGGGAACTGATGGCCATTATCGGAAACAGTGGAAGCGGTAAGTCCACCTTTCTAAATATGATTGGTGGACTGGATAAACCAAGCGCAGGGAAATTGTTTGTAGACGGGAAAAATCTCTTTACCATGACAGAAAAACAACTGGTGGATTATAAGAGAAAGACAGTTGGATTTGTATGGCAAAATAATGCCCGGAATCTATTTCCCTTTTTGACAGCGCTGGAGAATGTAATGGTGCCCATGCAAATCAGTTCACAGAAGAAATGCCGCGAAAGAGCATTGGAACTTTTAGATATGGTAGGGCTTGCCCACAAGAAGGGAAATAAGCTTTCCCAGTTATCAGGTGGGGAGCAGCAGAGAATTGCCATTGCAATAGCAGTTGCCAACTCACCAAAACTTCTGCTTGCAGACGAACCTACGGGCTCTGTTGACAGCAAAACTTCTGATTACATTCTGGACTTGTTCAGGCGGCTGAATAAAGAGTGGGGACAGACCATTATTCTGGTAACCCATGACGTGATGCTGTCCAAAAAAGTACAGCGTGTGGCAGCCATCAGGGATGGAAAAATCAGTAGCGAGAGAATTTTAAAGGAAAGCTACACAGATGTGCTTAGCGGAGCTACGGCCGGCTGGGAGGATGAAACCCAGGACGAATTTGCCATTATTGACAGGGCCGGACGGGTGCAGATTCCAAGGGAATTTTTAGAGACCATGGACCTTCAGGGAAACAAAGTGCGTATGTCCGTCCGTGACGGTAAAATTACATTGGAAAAATAAATAAAAGATAGTATAATGGCAATAGACCAATATTTAAGAATAGACAAAGAGGTTGTTGCTATGCTTTTTAGTTCAATGATATTTCTCTGGGTATTTTTGCCCATTGTAATAATCGGTAATTTTATTTTATCCATTGTAAAATTTAAGAATAAAGAGACTGGAATCAAGGCAAAAAATATATTTTTGCTTATTTCCAGTCTTATTTTTTATGCATGGGGTGAACTGAATTATCTTTTTATCATGCTTGCGTCCATTCTGATTAACTATGTTGGCGGAAGAGTAATCGGTGTTGCAGAGAAATATAGGAAATGTAAACTGACGTTAATTATCATCCTTAATTTGGGGATTTTGTTTGTGTTTAAATACTTCAACATGGTGGTAATTATTATAGAATCCATTTTAAGTTTTGAAGGCAATTTTATAGAATTGCTTCAGAATATGCTTAGCATGAGTGGGACAGGAGAACTGGGACTTCCCTACATAGTGTTGCCCATAGGAATTTCTTTCTTTACGTTCCAGGCCATGTCCTATGTGGTGGATGTATACCGGAAAGAAACTGACGTGCAGAAGAATTTCTTTTCTTTTGCTCTTTACGTATCCTTCTTTCCCCAGCTGGTTGCAGGACCCATTGTCAAATACAGTGATATTGCAGAACAATTGCAAAAAAGAAAAGAAACCATTGCATTGTTTGTAAGTGGCCAAAAACGTTTTTGCTATGGCATGGCAAAAAAAGTCCTGCTTGCCAATACATTTGGTGAGGTAGCTGACAATATATGGTCTTTAGATACGGCAGGACTTGGTCCGGCATTGGCATGGCTTGGAATCCTTGCCTATACATTGCAAATTTATTATGATTTCTCCGGATACTCAGATATGGCAATAGGGATAGGCAGAATGCTGGGCTTTGAGTTTAAAGAGAACTTTAATTATCCCTATACTTCCCTTTCTGTACAGGAATTCTGGCGGAGATGGCATATATCTTTATCTACATGGTTCAGGGAATATGTATACATACCGCTGGGTGGAAACAGAAAAGGCATGGCAAAAACCTGCATGAATGTATTCATAGTATTTTTACTCACCGGTGTCTGGCATGGGGCTAACTTTACTTTCCTGATTTGGGGAATCATGTATGCACTTCTCCTAATTTTGGAAAGACTTTTCCTTGGGAAACTATTGGCCAGAAATCCCATAAAGGTGTTCAATTGGATATATTGTATGATGGCAGTCATAGTGGGATGGGTATTTTTCCGTGCAGACAATGTATTCCAGGCAATTGCCTATTTGCAGCAAATGTTTCCGCTGGCAGCTACACAATCTTACTATTCGGTATTCTCCTATCTATCAATGAAAGTGATAGTTGCTTTTTTAGCAGGTATTTTATTTGCAGGCTTTCTTCAAAGGCCATTAAGTGCTTTGTATGAGAAGACGAAAGACACGATACCGGTTAAGACGGCAGATTTATGTGTCCAGATAGTGACCCTTATTCTTTGCATTTTTATGATGGTAAGTGGCACATATAATCCGTTCATTTATTTCCAATTTTAGGAGTTGTGTGATATGACAGAAGATAGAAAAGTAAGATTGCAGCAAAAGAAAAATAAAATATTTTCACTGATTTCCATTGCAGTGTTTTTAACTGTGTTGATTATGCCGGGAATGATTTGGGGAATAGGGATGCTTTTGCCCGGAGAGGGTTTCAAAACCCTGGATTATGACCTGGGGGAAAAACGTAATAAGGAAGAGTTCCCGCAACAGCTTACATCGGCATATGGTACTGAATTAGAGGAATATTATAATGACAGACTGCCATTCCGTTCAGTAATCATCACAGCAAACCGCAAGTTGACAGCGGCCTTTGAGAGACCTTATGACGAAACCATTAGCCCTTACCTGGTGAAACTGCTATATAATAACACGGCTACCAAACAGGAAGAGACTGAGCAGGCCCAAGTGTCTTATGAGAGTATAGATATTAAGGAGGAAACTCCGGAACAGAAACCGGAGACTCCTGTTCCTAATAAAAAGTATGCTGAGGAAGAGAAAGCGGTAGAAAGGGTAGAAAAAGAGCAGGAAACAGAAGAAACAATGGTCGCAGAAAAAGAGCAGGAAGTAGAAGAAACAGAAAACGCAGAACAAGAACCAGCGACAGAAGAAACAGACAATGCAGAACAAGAACCGGTAGAGGTAGCGGCTACAGAGGAACAAACAGTAGAAGAAATAGCACCTGCTGAAGAGGAAGAGATAGAGGAGCCCGTAACAGGACTGGATATGGTAAAAAAATATGCAAAGGAACCTGTGCCGAACTATGCCCTTGATACCGGTGCATCTGATTTTCTTCCACCGAAAATCCTAAACAATCTTACCATAGTAGGTAGAGATGGTTGGCTGTTCTTTACAAAGGAAAACGCGTTAGAGGATTATATCGCGAATAATATCCTCAGCGAAGCACAGATGAAAGAATATTTGAACGGAATGATAAGACTTCGGGACTTATGTGCATCTCAAGGGAAGAAAGTGTACTTTTTTATTCCTCCCAATAAGGAACAGGTATATGCTGAGAAGATGCCAAGCTATCAGGTGGCAGACAGTTATAAAAGGGCACAGCGTCTGGTAGATTATGTGCATGCGAATTCGGACATTCAAATCATATACCCGATTAATGAGATGAAAGCAGTCAAGGGAGTGTGTCAGCCGTATTTTAAAACAGATACACACTGGACAGAAGCAGGTGCCTATGTGGGAACGCAGGCTCTGTATGCACTGATGGGGATGCCTGTCGCAGATATCCAAAATGTTTCAAAAACTACAAGCCAGTATCTTGGTGGAGATTTACTTCTTCTGGGGAATTTGAATCAGGATAATTATGCTGACGATATCAGATATCAGATTAATTATAAACCGGAAATTAATGTAAGCAGTGTAAACGGCAAAGGATTTGCAGATTATGTGTTTCACTCAGCTTCCTCTTCTGCCAACCAGTGTAAGATAGTAGTGGTAGGGGACTCCTTCAGATTGTTTATGTCACAATATATATCCAAGGACTTTTCGGATTATGCACATGTTCATTGGGAACATCTTGGTGATCCGGAGGCAGCGGATTTAATTAGAAATGCAGATATCATTGTTATGGAATCAGTTGAGCGTCTTAACAATTATTTGCCCCAGACAATGAACGGGGTAAGCGGAATTTTACAACAATAAAACCATATTAGAAAGGGCTGTGCACTAATTGGTGCACAGCCCTATTTCTGCTATAAAGTGTTTGTTTTTTATTTTGCCTGTTC
The DNA here is from genome assembly GCA_017938315.1 of Lachnospiraceae bacterium. GTDB lineage: Bacteria > Bacillota > Clostridia > Lachnospirales > Lachnospiraceae > Suilimivivens. Next base: position 86,204 of record JAGBBV010000021.1, on the reverse strand, counting down.
AAGAGCAAGTGTTACAGTTGTGATATCACAAACTTCTGTAGGTCCGTAGTACTGGATAGCACCGGGATATTTGAAGCATGTTTCAAGCGCCCACTGTTCACGATGAGCTTCGAAGTACTTAAAGGGTGCACCGTCAAGTTCGACAAGTGCTTTCTTAATAACGGGCTTATCTTCTCCGTGTCTTCTTTCGATGTTCATCATCTTTGTGATAGGCATACCACCTGCAACCCATTCGTTTGCGGGAGCGGAGAGGTTGGAAACCTTTGATAAGTATCCATTGTAGCCGTACTGGATCAGCATAAATGCATTGTATCCTAAAGAGTAGCAGTAGTCTGAGTCAAAGTTTGAAGGGAATGCACATCTTCCTTCGTATCCTAAGAAGTGATGAAGTGTACCGAATTTACCCTTGTATGTTCCCGCTGCTTTTCTTGCTGCTAATTTATCAGCTACAAGTGCAGAGAATAATTTTTCGGATTCAATTAAGGATACCTGTACGTTTCCGTGAGGATCTCTTTCTAAGAATAACTGCTGCTGGATTGCTTCGGGAAGAATAGCAAATACTTCCATGGATTCTTTGGTTAATCCTTTTTCGATGAAAGCATACTTATCTGCCCATGTTGCAAGTGCATTAAATTCATCAGCCTTGCTTCCTGCAAGAAGTTCGTTGATTTCCTGGATTAATACAGAGAATTCAGGTACGAATTCTACAACACCTTCAGGAATCACAACGATACCGAAGTTCATTCCCTTGTTTGCTCTTGCTTCTACGGAATCAGCGATGTAATCAGCGATTGCAGAAAGGGACATCTTTTTAGCAGCCACTTCTTCTGAGATTAAGCAGATGTTGGGCTGAGTTTCAAGTGCACATTCCAAAGCAACGTGGGAAGCACTACGTCCCATAACCTTAATGAAGTGCCAGTATTTCTTAGCAGAGTTACAGTCTCTTGCAATGTTACCGATGATTTCGCTGTATGTCTTGGTTGCTGTATCGAAACCGAAAGAACATTCAATGTCTTCGTTCTTTAAGTCACCGTCGATTGTCTTAGGACATCCGATTACCTGAACGCCTGTGTTATGTGCTGCAAAGTATTCAGCAAGGATACCTGCGTTGGTGTTAGAGTCGTCACCACCGATGATAACGATAGCTGTGATACCATGTTTCTTACATACTTCAGCTGCAATAGCAAACTGTTCGTTTGTTTCCAGTTTGGTTCTGCCGGAACCGATAATGTCAAAACCACCTGTATTTCTGAACTGGTCAACATATTCGTCTGTTAAAACGATGTAATCATCTTCGATAAGTCCGCTGGGACCGCCCTTGAAGCCGTAAAGTTCATTTTCAGGGTTGGTTGCTTTTAATGCATCATATAAACCGCAAACAACGTTGTGTCCGCCGGGAGCCTGTCCGCCGGAAAGGATAACACCTACAATCTGCTTCTTTGCTTCAGATGTGTTCTGGCCTTTCTGGAAAGTGATTTCCTTCTTGCCGTAAGTGTTAGGGAAAAGTGCTTTGATTTTTTCCTGATCAGCTACGCTCTGAGTTTCCGCACCTTCCTTTACGCAGATATCTGCAATGCCGTTTCTAAGCATTCCGGGAAGCTTGGGAGTATACTCATATCTGGCTTTCTGTAATGGTGAAATGTTCATATCTATATCTCCTTTAAAAATTTTTATCCAGAATCATTCTAGTATATTTTTGTCGTAAAGTAAACCATTATTCAGTGAAATCTTTAGAAAAGTATGTTATGATAAATATTGTGTGAATAAAACATATAAACCAATTTGAAATAATTTAGGTATAAGAGACAATGAAAAAAAGAGTATCTATGAAAAAACGTTTTACAGGATGGGTGGTTATCAGCCTTTTTGCATTTGCACTTACAGGCTGCAGTCAGGCAGAAGAAGAGAAGGAGGTTCCCGTACTTGTGGTCTCCGATGAGGAACAGGGAATCGAATACAGCATGTCTGAGGTTATGAGAGGGAATGTATCCTTAACCATGAAGTTTAATTGCAAATATATGCAGACCAAGGAGCAGGCAGTTTGCTTTCAGGAGGGTGGAAAGACCATTGAAAAGATTTATGTCCGCGAAGGGGATTACGTAAAGCCGGGGGACATTCTGGCAGAGGTATCTACCGGTTCTTTGGAAGAAGAGATTGCTGCACTGGAATATAAAATACAAAAAGATGCATTGGAAAAACAGTATCTGGATGTCCATGAAGAATTTGATCTCCGTTCCTCCTATTTTTCATTTGTTTACGGAACCAAATGTGAAGAAGAGGACTTGGAGGAATATGAAGAGCGGGATGAAGAAATTGTGGATTCCTATCAGAACAAGCGGGAAGATTTCAGCGATGAAGCTGAGTTTGATATAAGGGAACTGGAGGTGCTAAAGAAGGAACTCTCTGACAGCCGGATTTGTGCCACTATGTCAGGCATGGTGTATTCTGTTGAGCCTAACCTGGAAGGAACAATATCTAAAAAAGGCGAAGTAATTATGACGGTTATAGACGGAACAGAAGGTGTTTTTGAAATGGAAAAGCCGGAATATGCAGATGTATTTTCAACGGATGACGTCTTAAAGTTGGAAGTTTATTACGGAACGGCAAAAGGAATTTATGATGTTGTTCCCTATGAAATGCAGTCATGGGGAGAAAAACAATATTTCAGTATTTATGACGGGCCGGAAAATGATGGCATAGAAGTAGAAACTACAGGAGATATCTGTGTGGTCCTTGATACCAGGGAAAATGTACTTGTGCTACCTAACTCAAGTGTTTTTAGCGCAGATGGAAAATCCTATGTTTATATGCTTGATGAAAATAATATGAAAACTGTATGCTTTGTAGAAACAGGCTTAAAAGGCGATGAGTATACGGAAATAGTATCCGGACTAAATGAAGGGGATATGGTAGTAAGAAGGTAATATGAAAATGGCGTTAAATAAACATAAAAAATATATAGGAACCATAATGACAGTAGTACTTGCCTGCAGCATTAGCGGCTGTAATGCAACAGGCAGTACCGCTCAGACAGAAACGGTTTCTTTAGAAAAAATCGAACTGCTGGAGCCGGTGAGCAGCACCCATTACTATGATGTTGTTCAATACCGTGATATTTGTAAATTCAAGGCATATTCCTGCGTATGTGTGCCTGATGTGACAGAATTTGCATATACAACAGACGTCCCGTTTGAAACCTATGGAAAACTTCCCGGGGAAACAGTAAAAACCGGTGATGTGCTTGTATATGGGGATACGGGAAATAAAGATGAGGAGATAGAAAACCTGACAGATGAGTTGAGCAGAAAGATTAGGGATTATGAAGATGATGTGACGGATTTGCAGGAAGATATTTATGATGCCCGCATGGTGGAATATGAGGCTAGTGAACCGTACATGGAAAATATCAGTAATAAACCTGATGAGGGTTCTGCGTTTTATGATATGTGGGCGAAATTCAGCATGCCCATAGAAGGTGCTTACAAATCGGCAGTTTTGTCCAGAGAACAGATAGAACAGGCGTTAAAAGAAAAACAGGAACTTTTTGCACTGGAACTTACCTATGAGCAGGGACGATTAGCCCGCATGGCAGAGGAGGTAAATGAAGCAAGCATTACAGCCAATAAAGAAGGCACAGTGGTTGCAACCGGTATCTATACATCCGGTGATTATATTTCTCAAAACACAAATATCATTGCCCTTGGCGACATGCAGACAAAAGTATTACATACAGAATATATCAGTAGCGCAGATGCGGCAAAGGCGGCAGATATTTATGCAGCCATTGACGGAAAACGCTATGAGGTGACTTACAGGCCCATGGAAGAAGGAGAATATGCGGAACAAAAAAAGCAAAACGGTGTGGTGTATTCGGAGTTTATTATTCATGAGGCCGGTGAGGAAGTTCCTATTGGCAAATACGCAACGTTGATTGTTGTGGAAGAGTATAAAGAAAATGTTCTGGCAGTTTCTGAAGATGCCCTGCGCAGGAATGGGACAGAATACTATTGTTATCTGACAGATGAAACGGGAAATATGCAGCAGACGGTTTCTGTTGGGGTATCAGACGGCATCTACACGGAGGTGATATCCGGTCTTTCAGAAGGAGATAAAGTGCTGACGGACCAGGAAATTACGGCAAAGGATGAAATGACGGAACTTACAAAGGGTAGCATGGAAGAAGAATATAGAGGATATGGAACACTCTATTATCCTTCTACCAAATGGATTTCAAATCCTGCCAAATACGGAACATTTCATATCAGTGAGATTTGTGTAGAGAAGAATGCACAAGTAACAAAAGGTCAGGAATTAGCGAAGATAGAGGTGGTGCCTGACAGTGTCAGTATAGAAAGACTTGAGAGAAAGCTGCAAAGGCAACAGGAACGGCTTGCCAAGCTTTTGGAAAAAAAGAGCAAAATATATCATGATGAAATTGACAGAAGCTTAGACAGGGCAATCGAAGCCAGACAGAAAGCTATAGAGGACTACAGTAAAGACTTAGCGAAAATGAAAGAGTATACCGGAATCATCAGCCTGACAGCTCCTTATGACGGCGTTGTTACAGATTTGGCAGAGCATGAAGTAGGTGATGCCCTTGCCTATCATGAAGGCGTAGTGCAAGTTGCGGATAAATCCCTATGCTATATAGTTGCTGAAAACAAAGATGGTAAATTGAGTTATGGAAATGAGGCAACCATAACTTATACGGCAGAAGATGGGGCAAAAAAGGAAGTACAGGGAACAGTAGTATCCGTCTACGGAAAGGCACTTTCCGGGCAGCTTAATACAGGTACCGCATTTATCCGTATTCCTGAAAGCGAGGCCGGAAAGATGACAAATCAGTTTGAAATATCAGCTACTGTGCATCAGGTCAGCAATGTCATACTTCTTCCTAAAAATGCAGTTACATTGGAAGGGGAGTATGCGTTTGTCAAAATAAAAGATGATCAGGGGAATGTTTCCTATCAGCCCTTTATATTGGGAGGGTCTGATCCAAATTATTATTGGGCTGCTTACGGCCTAAGCGAAGGAATGAAAGTATGTTTAAATTAATGTTACAAAAAATGTGGCATAAAAGATGGATGACACTAAGTCTGCTGGTAGGATGTGTGCTGCTTGTCGCAACGGCAATCAGTTTTCCGCTATATCAAAAGGCAGCTTATGACAGAATGCTACAGGATGAATTTCATAAAAACATCTCTGAAGAAGGCCGTTTTCCTACAGTGCTTTCCATGGCAACCATTTTCAAAAAAGATGAATCGGGTATGCTGCAGCAAATGGAAACGTTTATGGACTCTGTATACGGACAGCTTGGTGCGAGCAAAGAGCAGACGGTTTTTTACTATATTTTACAAAAGACACCTCTTTACTCTGATATGAACCGCGAAGATGCAGGCGATATCGGTGTTGCCCTTTCCGGTATCACAGATTTTGAAAACCATATAAACATTATTAATGGGGAATGTTTTTCAGAGACAGGGAAAAATGAGCAGGGTGCAATTGAGGTACTGGTATGTGAGGACTGCTTTATTGAGGAGGGGCTTCTCTTAGGAGAAACACTTACATACGAAGCGGTAAGCGATGCACAAGGAAATCCCATCCAAATTGTGATTAAAGGAGTTTTCCGCCTTCCTGAAGATGATTTGTTCTGGCAGGAGGGGACTGACAAAATACGCCATAGAGCTTATATGAATATAAATCTGTTCCGCCAGATGTTCACAGGTGAAAACACCGGTAATTATACCATAGACTGCAGACAGTATGCATTTATGGACTATCAGAAAATAGTGTTTGAAGATGTGAAAAATATTGTCGCAAAGACAAAGTATTTCTATGAGGAAAGTGAATATAAGAACATCTTAGAAAAACCGCAGTACATGGATACCATGGAGCAATACCTGCGTAAAATTAACCGGATATCTGCGACTTTGCTCATCCTGCAGGTGCCGGTTATGGTGATGCTTTGTGCGTTCCTTTTGATGATTTCCGGGCAGATGTATGAAATGGAAAGAAACGAGATTTCTGTTATTAAGAGCAGGGGGAGCTACCGGTCCCAAATTTTCCGGTTATATTTGTATCAAGGTCTGGTGCTATCCTTAACAGGCGGAGGACTTGGCACCTTGCTTGGTGTACTTTTTAGCAAGATGCTCTCCTCTACCAGAAACTTTCTGGAGATAGAGCCCACCTTGTCACTAGAGGTAGTATTTACGCAAAAGGCAGTGGTATATGCTGTGGGAGCGATGCTGCTTACACTTCTTAGTATTACCTTGCCAGCCATAAAACACAGCAGGGTATCCATTGTAGACGTAAAAAGACAGAAGGCTACAATGAAAAAGAGTTTATGGAAAAAACTGTATTTAGACGTTATTTTAATTGGTATTTCTGTTTACGGCTATTACAGTTTTCACAAGAATATGATAAACCTTTCCATGAATGTATTACAGGGAGAGAGTCTTGATCCTTTGTTATATATCAGTTCATCTCTGTTTATTTTAGGATGCGGATTATTATTTCTCAGAATACAGCCGATGCTGGTTCTTTTGATTTATAAACTGGGGAAACGTTTTTGGAAGAGTGCAAGCTATATCTCTTTTTTGGAGAACATGCGAAATGCGGGAAAACAGCAGCTCATTATGCTTTTTCTGATTATGACGGTATCTTTGGGAATTTATCACGCTACAGTTGCAAGGACAATTTTGTCAAATGCCATAGAGAATACACAATATTTAAACGGAAGCGAGATAGTGATAAAGGAAGCATGGCCCAAAAACCTTTTGACGGATGAATACATGGAGCCTGATTATACCAAATACATGACATTGCCGGCTGCAAATTTATGTACCAAAGTGCTATATGATGACGCGGGATATGTATCTTTTAAGCAATCGGAACGTCAGATTGTGACAGTTATGGGAATCCACACAAAAGAATTTGGAATGGTTACACAAATTCCGGCGGGACTTTTAGAGAAACCCTATTATGAATATTTGAATGAACTTGCCAAAGCGGCAGACGGTGTGATTGCATCCTCCAATTTTCAAACCCGGTATGGTTATAAAGTTGGTGATACCATTCGTTTCAGAAATGAAGAGGGGGCAGAAAGCTATGGACGGATTGTGGACTTTGTAGATTACTGGCCGGGATATACGCCAAAGATGAGTGTGACAGACCCTGACGGAAGTATCAAGGAACAGGATAATTTTTTGTTGGTAGCCCATTATGAGGTATTGAAACAGGATTTTGGCATTTATCCTTATGAAGTATGGATTGACTTAAAAGAAGAGTACACAGAGGCAGACTTTCTTCAGTGGGTAGAAGAAAATCATATGATGGTTTCCAAGTATGCAAACCGGGAAGCCAATCTGAGAAACACCATGGAAGATCCTCTTTTGCAGGGAACTAACGGAATTTTGACGTTAGGCTTTATGGTGACGATTCTGCTTTGTGCAATAGGATATTTAATTTACTGGATTATGGCCATCAGGGAACGGGAGCTGATGTTTGGAGTACTGCGGGCTTGTGGATTTCATAAGGGTGAGCTGGTACATATGCTGATCAATGAACAGATTTTTTGTGGTGTATTTTCTGTTTTGGCAGGAATTGGAATTGGAAGCCTTTCATCAAAACTGTTTGTACCTATTCTGCAACAAGCCTATGCATCGGAAAATCAGGTTTTGCCTATGAAATTGATTACCAATGCAGCAGATATGTACCGCCTATACGGTGTGATTGCAGCAGTTATGTTACTGGCGCTAAGTATTTTGATTATGATATTGTTTAAGATGAATGTAACAAAAGCATTAAAGCTGGGTGAAGAATGATGAATGATATATTAATAAAAATCGAAGACATCAGTAGGGTGTTTCCTGTGCCGGGGGGCGAGTTTACAGCCCTTAAGAATATTAATGCAACCGTTCAAAAGGGGAGCTTTACGATATTGAAAGGACGTTCCGGCTCCGGCAAGACTACACTGATGAATATTGTGGGATGCCTCGACTATCCAACGAAAGGGAAAATTATCATTGGAGATAAGGATGTGAGTGCATTATCAGAACGGGAAAGGGAAAACTTACGGAGAAAAAAATTTGGCTTTGTCTTTCAGTCCGTTTCCCTCATGCCGTCTTTAAATGCATACCAAAATGTAGAATTTTCCCTACGACTTGCTGGGAAAAAAGTAGATGCCGATACACAAAAGCGGGTAAGAGAATGCCTGAAATTGGTAGGGCTTAGTAACCGGATGACCCATATGCCGGCAGAACTTTCCGGTGGCGAACAGCAAAGGGTGGCCATAGCGAGGGCCATTGCGCACAGGCCGGATGTGATTTTTGCAGATGAACCCACGGCGGAACTTGATTCAGCCATGGCAGCTAATGTGACACAATTATTTAAGGCCATGGCAGAAAAAGAGGGGATTACTGTCCTTATGACAACACATGATGTAGGGCTTATGGATGCGGCAGATAGTATCATTGAACTGGAAAACGGAGAGAGGATTAATGTCTGAAAAAGAGATAATGGTCAGATCAGAAGGTCTGGTGAAAATTTATAAAACAAAAGAAACGGAAGTTTTGGCCTTGCAAGGGTTAGATATGGAAGTAGAAAAGGGTGAACTGACCGCACTGATTGGAAACAGTGGTAGCGGGAAGAGTACATTCCTAAACATGATAGGCGGTATTGACAGACCAAGTGCCGGTTCTCTTTGGGTAGATGGGAAGAATCTGTTTACCATGTCGGAAAAGGAGTTGGTACGCTATAAAAGGGATACCGTAGGGTTTGTGTGGCAAAATAATGGGAGAAATATGTTGCCATTTTTATCAGTGTTGGAAAATATTATGATGCCCATGAACATTTCAGGTGCTAAAGCCAAAAAGGAAAAGGCACTGGAACTGCTTGAAAGAGTAGGTCTTTCCTCTAAAAGAAACAGCCGGATGAATATGCTATCCGGCGGGGAACAACAGAGAATTGCCATAGCCATAGCACTTGCCAATTCTCCAAAGCTTCTTTTGGCAGATGAACCTACAGGCTCCGTAGATACCAAAACGGCAAATTATATCTTTGATCTTTTTTCTGAATTAAATGCAGAGGGACAGACGATTTTAATTGTTACCCACGATGTACAGCTGTCGAAGAAGGTAAAGCGCGTGGTGGCAATCCGTGACGGAAAAATCAGTTCCGAACGTGTGTTAAAGGAAGGCTATAAAGACAGAGTGCGAGAGAGCGGAATCGACTGGATGACAGAAGACTCCCAAGATGAGTATGCAGTACTTGATAAAGCACATCGGGTGCAACTTCCTGCGGAACTCTTGGCAGAACTTGGAATTAAAGACAATAAAGTGAAGATTTCCGCCAGGGATGGAGAGATTATTATCAGTAAATCATAAAAAATATCTATATCACATTCAAACAAATCATTACAACCATCGGTGCAGGATCGGCTTAGCCCAGTTTGATACAATTTTGCCCGGCACCGACGGTTGGACAAAAATCTATTATTTTCATAATTTATGAGAAGTTATTTTCCACAATTCTTATAATGCTTATATTGGACATCGAGGAGGTTGCTTGCGGTGGTTTTGATGCGGTTGGCAGCATCTTTCTTAGTGCAGACTGCTTGTGGTAGTTTGAGCACAAACTGCTTGGTACAAAAAGAGTATATGTTAAAATTAAGACAAGAAGTAAAAGAAGAGATTGAAGATATTGGGAAATATTTGGGGATTCCTTATCGCTATGAAGCACAATTAAAATTGAAGAATGGGAAAAGGAAATATCCTGATTTTACACTATTGAAAGTAAAGACAAGAGAGGTGATTTACCATGAACACTTCGGACTTTTAGATAATGAAGAATACAGGCAGGCAAGTTTAAATAAGCTAGATGAATACAGCAAAAATGGAATATATTTAGGAAAAAATTTGATCATTACTTATGAGGCAGAAGGTCACTATTTGAATATAAAAGAAATTAAGAAAATGATGAAGGAAATTTTTCTGTTTGTGTAGTAAAATAAATTTGTTTGAAAAAATTATAGAAATGTGTAACGAATATGGTCCTAATATGGACTAACTTATAGAAAAAGGAGAAAACCCGCAAACGGGGAGGAATACCGGATTGGAAATAAAGGAAGTATACGAACAATATTTTAATACAGTATATGGTTACCTTTGCACGTTGACAGGGGGCAATTACGACTTGGCGGAAGAACTGACACAGGAAACCTTTTACCGTGCAACGAAAAAGATATCAGAATTCCGGGGAGAATGCAAAATATCTACCTGGCTGTGTCAGATTGCAAAATACGTTTACTATCAAAGTCTTGATAAGAAACGTCGTAGCAAGGAAGTGCCTTTTGACGAGGCAGTAGAGATTGCTATGCATGAAGAAGTCCAGAAGTCTATTGAGGATGCGGAAGCTAAGCTACATATCTACAAAGTGATACATGCACTTCCGTCACCCATGAGAGACGTAGTGATGCTAAAGCTGACCGGAGAACTGAGTTTTAAAGAAATCGGGAATGTGTTGGGACAGTCTGAAAACTGGGCAAGAGTGACCTTTTACCGAGCAAAGCAGATTTTGGGAAAGGAGCTGAAAAAAGATGAACAATAGATATGATTGTAACATTATTTTAGATTTGCTCCCACTTTCAATTGAGCATATGGTAAGTGAAGAAACGCAGCAAGTTATCAGAGCACATATGGAAGAATGTGAAGATTGCCGGCAGATTTATGAAGAAATGACAAAAGAAATTGATATCATGGCAGAAACCGGTAAGTACAAAAGGAAAAGGACAAGAAAACACAGATATAAAAAGAAAAATACCGTAAGGATGATGATTGGCGGATATTTACTCTTATTATTATTGATTATGGCATTCTGCCTAATTGATATATGTTTCTTTTAAACATAGGGAAGAGGTGAATGATTTGGGAGAAAATATAGATTGCAGTGTGGTAAAAGATTTGTTGCCGCTATCTTTGGAGGGGCTGACAAGTGATGAATCGGAAAATCTGGTACAGATCCATTTGCAGACATGTAAGAAGTGTCGGAAATATAGGGAAGAACTGATAAACGAAAAGCAGGAAATGGAAAGCAGCGAGAAGGAGAACGACAAAAGGATTTTTAGGGCACTAAAAAGACGCCGTTATGAAATGATAGGACTGATAGCGGGGATATTATCCGTTCTCGGAGTGATTTTGCTTTTGTGGTTTCAACCTTTTTCCCCGACAAAAAACGGGGAAGAAGTGTATCCTGTAAAGGAACATTATGAGCAACCTGCAGACTATGGAAATCAGGATTATCAAGGCATTGCAGGACTTGCTCTTTTTCCGGAAAGTGAAGGTATAAGTGGAAATATAGAAGAGTTTTACTATGATTGTAAGGGACAGAAGTTATATCAGGCATATCAGATTTATTTAAAATGTTCTTATGATAAAGAAGCTTATGAAACGGAAAAAAATCGCCTTTTAAATCTGATAGATGAATCTACGGGGCGAGGGACCGTCTATTCTGAAGAGGAAACTTTTTTGCCTTGCGTATATGCCATGCTCTATGACGAAGGTTATGAGTATGCCCTTTTAGACGAGGAAGATGGTACAATTATTTATATATATCTACAGGGAATTGACCGCAGGGAGGTTGTTTTCAGAAAAGAATATCTGCCAACAGATTACGGCCAGGCAGGCTATTACTTTGAAACGGAAAGAGACCCTTATCGGATTTATCAGACAGAATGGGAGAAGATGAATGATGAAACGTAAAATAAAAAAAATAGTGAAAGGCTTTGTGATTGGCATTATCTTAATGTCAATCACACTGTTTGTGGCTGCATTCGTATTTGTCTATTGGTTTTTGACAGGTGGTCCCGCAAAAGTAACGAGGGATATCAATGATTACGAAGCTGTGCTCACACAGCCCTATATCCAAACTGCGTACATTGTTTTCCCGGAGAAGATTCCGGAAGGGACTTTGGATACAGAATTTTACAATTATTATCGGGATACTTTTAACTCACCCACATTACAGACATATTTAAAGTGTGTATATGATGATATCAGTTACCAAAAAGAAATTGACCGTTTGGAAAATACATCCAAAAAATATGGAAACAGAGAGAAAAAACTGTTGCGGGATGAAGAAAAAAAATTCAACTACCCTGCATATATTGCAGTGGAAAATGCGGCACATAAATACGAATATGCGCTTCTTACGGGAGAAAATGAAATTACTTATATTTCTACAGCTTATATAGAAAAAGAAGGCATTACGTTTAGTGAAGATTATCTGCCTTATGACTTTATGACGGAAGAGGGAAGAGCATTCGGAAGCGGATATTCCATTTATTATGCATCTGTCAGTTCTGCGGCTATTGATACTGATTATACAAGAGATCCTGTTACGGAAGTACACAGCTCCCATATGCGGACACTGGATGATAGTAATTTTATGGTGAGAGTGACGTTGGATGAACGGGGAAGGGAAATAATTTCGGATTGTGTGTTTTATGTTATTGATCCGGATGCCATAATTGAAGATGATTTTGAGATAAAAGAAACTGTGTATGAAGAGTTGGCCGGCATGGAATATAAGAGCATGGAACTGGACAGAAACAGGAGAGTGGTTATAATTACATATAAAGATGATGGCATGGAAAAAACAAAAGAGTTTGTTATGGAGTAGCAATGTATGAACACAAAGCAGATGGTTGATAAAATTCAAATAGGAGAATTCAATCAGGTATTATTAGACGTATATGCCGACGAAAAGATGCTTGCTTATCAGAAGAAACGATATGTAGATGCTCTTTCAACATTTAAAAAACAATACGGAGATGGTGAAGTTTCCATTTTCAGCGCACCCGGAAGAAGTGAAGTGGGTGGCAACCACACAGACCATCAGTATGGAGAAGTATTGGCAGCTTCCATTAATTTGGATACCATCGGTGTTGTAAAGAAAACAGAAGATCGCATGGTCAGAGTTCTTTCTGATGAGTATGCAGAGGTAGTTTTAACATTGGATGATCTTACCGTGAGAGAGGAAGAGATGGGAACAACAGCTGCACTGGTGAGAGGTGTGATTGCAGGCTTTGCAAAAAAAGGATATTTGTTTGGCGGATTTCAGGCTTATGTGACCAGTGATGTTTTGGTAGGAGCAGGGCTTTCTTCATCGGCAGCGTTTGAAACATTAATGGGAACAATTTTATCGGAGCTATATAATGATGGAAATATTTCTGCGATAGAGATAGCAATGATTGGACAATATGCAGAAAATGTGTATTTTGGAAAACCTTGCGGATTAATGGATCAGATGGCATGCTCTGTGGGAAGCCTGGTACACATAGATTTTGCTAATCGGGAGCAGCCGGTTGTAGAAAAAGTTACTTTTGACATGACAGAGCATGGCTATTATTTATGCATTACAGACACAAAGGGGTCCCATGCGGATTTGACGGATGAATATGCAGCAATTCCCCGTGAAATGAGTGCAGTTGCGAAATATTTTGGAAAAGAAGTGTTACGCGATGTGACGGAGAAAGATATACTAGATGAAATGATGCCCATCCGCAGCAAACTTGGCGACAGATGTGTTCTGCGGGCCCTTCATTTTTTGGAAGAGAATAAGAGAGTGCAGGAGGAAGTAAAAGCATTAAAACAGGGAGACGTCGTATCATTTCTTGCATGTGTGAAGGCATCCGGTGATTCCTCCTATAAATATTTACAAAATATCTATACAAATAATGATGTAAAAACCCAAAATATTTCGCTGGCACTTGCACTGAGTGAAATGTTTTTGAAAAAAGACGGTGTGTGCAGGGTGCATGGAGGCGGTTTTGCAGGAACCATACAGGCATTTGTAAAGAAAGAAGTAGTGGAAGAGTATCAGAAATATATGGACAGGATTTTCGGAGAAGATTCCTGCAGGGTACTGCAAATCAGAAAATATGGCGGCATGAAGGTACTGTGAGGGATACAGAAAGGAAAAAAGGATGATATTCGATAATATAGATTTTCATAATGTGGAAGAAATGGAAAAATGTGATAAAGGATACATTTTGTGGCGTGTTCCCGGGAATTTACGTATGCATCTTTCAAAGGAGGCGGCAGAACGGGCAAGCAGATACAATACAGGCGTGGAACTCCGCTTTAAAATGAAAAGTGATAAAGTAAAAGTTATTTTACGGGCGGAACCTATTGAGGAAGCACAGGTGGCATATATTTATCACGGCACATTTCAAGGTGGGTGGATGAATTCCTCTAAGGTGATTTTACAGGAAGATACTGCAATAGAGATTGAAAAACCGGCAAAGTTATCTGAGTTACAGGAAATTGCAGGAGAGCATAGACTTGGTTTTGACCCGGCTGTAGTGCGTATCGTTATGCCTTATGGATTAAACTATTATGTAGGCGTGGAAGGGGAAGTAGAGCCGCCGGAAAAAGAAGAGACACCAAGATTGACTTATCTTGCCTACGGCTCATCCATTACCCACGGAAGTTTAGGACTGGCATCGCCATTTTCTTATGTATTTAGGATTAGTCAATTGCTCCACTGTGATTATATTAATATGGGTTATGCAGGGCTTGCCAGATTAGAAGAAGAGATGGCAGAATATCTCTGCGAGAGAAAGGACTGGGATTTTGCAACTTTGGAACTGGGCATTAATATGCTCAGTGATGAGTTTGATATAGAACTGTTTGAGAGCCGTATGAAGCGTTTTGCAGAGATAATGGCGGCGGATGGCCGCCCCGTTTTTGTTACGGATATCTATGGGTTTAATGATAAATGGCAACAGAAAGCGGACCGATACAGGGAAATTGTAAAAGAATATGCATCGGATAAGCTGATTTATGTAAGCGGTTTGGATTTGTTAAACAATCCTGCATTTGTATCAGCGGATATGATACACCCCACAGCGGAAGGACAATTGCAAATTGCAGACAGATGGGCAGAAACACTACGGCAGAGGCTTTTTCCGATACTGTCCCGGTGATACACCTACATTTTTCCGGAACTGTCTACAGAAATGTTCCGTGTTATTATAGCCGCACAACTCGGCAATCTCGGCAATGCTTTGGGTGGTATATAGCAGATAGTCTCTTGCTTTCAAAAGCCGGAAATTAATGACATCATCCATGCAGGAAATGTCAAATTGTTGCTTGTAAAGAAACTGTAGGTATCCGGTACTTAGATGTAATTCTTCCGCCATATCGGAAACATTCCAAGGAAATTCCGGAGCAGATGAAATACGTCTGCGCAGTGCTAAAAGCTCATGGGTGTGGTCTGAAACCTGGGCATTAGAAAGACCTTCATGTAATTTATTCAATAATATTCTCAGAAGCTGGGTGGTAATCAGGGAAGATTCCTCCCATGTCAAAAGCTCAAACAGGCTGCGGCAATATTCCGGGTCGGCTACGGGAAAGGGAATTCCCTGCTTGGGGAAATTAGTGACAAAGGATTCATCCGAGGAAAAGCGTAGCCAATGATTGCCGTAGGTATCTCCTGAGGCACCATACCATATCTTTTTGTGGGGTGGGTACAGCACCGCCATGTGTGCCGGGAATTCAATAATTTCTCCATCTACATAAAAGACTGCCGGTGTGGTAGTCACAATTAATAAATAGTTATCCATTCCTTCCGGAATGTCATATGTAAAGTTGCTCTGATGAAGGGCGTCATAGCCTGCATAATGAATTTCTGTCATCTTATTATCCTTTCATTCCCCTAAAAAACAAAAGTAAATATGAGAATAAATCAATTATATATTAGTATTGTTCATTGTAGGGAAAAAGTCAATGGGTTATTCTGAGGTTAGTTTATCTGACTTATTTATGAAACGGAAACGAGGGAGCAGCAATGAAAGAAAACAGAACATATCAAATAAATCCTAATGCAAAAGTGCATTTTCATAATAATGTGGATTTTTGTGTAGGAACAGGAAGAATGGGGCTTGCCCTTCAGCAGGAATATCAGGAGCAGTTAAAATTTGTGCAGGAGGAAATTGGATTTAAACATATCAGAGGACATGGATTGTTTTCGGATGATATGGCCATTTACCGGGAATATAAAGATGCTAAAGGGAATGTAAAAGTAGAATATAATTTTACTTATTTGGACTTCATAATGGACAGTTATAAGAAACAAAACTTGCGTCCGTTTCTGGAACTGGGATTTATGCCGGCTAAACTGGCATCCGGCGAGCAAACTATTTTTTATTGGAAAGGAAATACAACACCTCCTAAAAGCTATGAGGCTTGGTGCGATTTGGTGACGGCCACTTTAGTGCATCTGATGGAAAGATATGGAGTGGATGAAGTGGTACAGTGGCCCATAGAGGTGTGGAATGAACCTAATTTGCCGGGATTCTGGAAAGACGCAGATATGGAGGAGTATTTTAAACTTTTTCAAACTACCTTTAAAGAGATTAAGGCACTTGATAAGCGCTTTAGAGTCGGTGGACCTGCGGTTTGCGGTGTCAGGGATGAATTTTGGATACGTGAGTTTTTAAATTTCTGTAGAAGAGAGAATTTAAAACCGGATTTTATTACCCGGCATCACTACACCACAGAACTGCCCGAGAAGCAAGGTCACTATGGCTATGCAGAATTATCAGATGCACAGGCCGGATTTGACAATTTGCAGACTAGTCGGGATATTATCGACAGCTTTGAAGAATATAAGGGATTGGAAATTCACATTACGGAGTTTAATACATCTTATATTCCTAATTGCCCGCTACATGATACCAATCAGAATGCTGCGTATCTGGCACAGCAGCTGTCAATGCTCGGAGATGTAAATGAGTCTTATTCTTACTGGACTTTTGGTGATATTTTTGAAGAGCAGGGAGTTCCTTTTACGCCCTTTCATGGTGGCTTTGGATTGGTGGCTAACGGATGTATTCCGAAACCAACATTCTGGACTTTTAAATTTTATAAGGACTTAAGTGGTGAGTGCGTGCATAAAGAAGAAGACTCGGTAGTGCTCCGTACTAAGAGCGGGGGATACAAAGGAATTGCATGGAATGCTGTCAGGGAGCGTATGGGTAGAGAACTTGCGTTGTCATTTGAACTGCCGGTTACAAATGAACAGGAGTATGTTTTGCTTACTAAGACGGTGGATGAAGAAACCTGTAATCCTCTGAAACTGTGGCATGATTTGGGAGAACCTGCAAGCTTGAGCGAAGAACAGCGTAAACTTTTACGTGACTATTCAAGACCTATGATTGCAAGCAGACGTTTAAGAGCAGAAGCCAATAAGGTCACTCTTGATCTCAATGTGAAAGAACATGGAGTGGTATATTTTGAGCTGCAGCCGGTTTGTCAGAAGAGTGACAGGGGCTATGACTATGAAAGAGTAATGCAGTTTAAATCATAATTTCTACGGAAGGATAGTGGTTTTAAATGAAATCAAAGACATTAAATATGACGGAAGGAAGTCCTGTCCGGTTATTAATTATTTTTGCGATTCCTATGCTGATAGGAAATGTTTTTCAACAAATGTACAATCTGGTTGACTCTATGATTGTAGGAAGGTATATCGGCGCAGATGCACTTGCGGCGGTAGGTGCAACCAATTCAGTTTCATTTCTCTTCTTTGCACTTTGTAACGGAATCGGAAGCGGTGCAGGCATTATTACAGCACAGCAGTTCGGCGCAGGAAATGAAGACAATGTTAAGAAATCAATTGTAAACGCCGCCTATATTATGCTGGTGGGATCGGTTGCAATGGGAATCGTGGCATATCTGGCAACAGGAGTTGCATTAAGAGGCATGGCAACACCGGAGGAAATTATGGCAGATGCAGTTGTTTATATGCATATGCAATGTTTAGGGCTCCCCCTGATAGCGGTGTACAATCACGCATCATCTATGCTAAGGGCACTTGGGGATTCCAAAACACCGCTATATTTTTTGATTTTTTCCTGCTTTCTAAATGTGGGATTAGACTTATTGTTTGTATGTGTATTTGGAATGGGTGTTTTCGGTGCAGCGGTTGCTACTATGATTGCCCAGTTTATTGCAGGGGTAGGGTGCCTTCTTTATGCACTGAAATATAACAGTTATTTCCGTTTGGAGAAGAAACACTTTTCGCCGGACAAACAGATGATATGGGGTTCAGTAAGATTAGGTGTTCCCTTATCATTACAGTTTTCTATGATTGCCATATCCTGTATGGCACTTCAAAGAGTGGTAAACGGTTATGGTGCAGCAGTTGTGGCAGCGTTTACGGCTACCGGAAGAGTGGAACAGTTATTGCATCAGCCTTACGGTACACTTTGCGCAGCCCTCTCTACTTATTCGGGACAGAATCTGGGTGCTAAAAATATGGCGAGAATCAAACTTGGATTTAGAAAGAGTATGATGATGATGACTGTTTTTTCCCTGATAATGCTTCCCCTTATGCAGTTTTTCGGGGAACCTATTATACAACTGTTTGTTAATGATCCGGAAGTGATAGGATATGGTGCCATGGCAATGAAGATTACCAGTTGGTTTTATGTATTTCTCGGAATGATTTACATGACCAGAGGTGTACTAAACGGAGTGGGAGATGCATTGTTTGCACTTCAAAATGGGATTGTAGAGGTGATTGGCCGTATTACTATTCCGGTTGGCCTTTGCATGGTTCCGGCAATCGGTGTTTGGGGAATCTGGTGGGCTACAGGAGTGACATGGATGATAAGTGCATTATTCTGCGTTTTAAGATATTTTTCATGGAAAAAGAAACATGTTTTTGAGGGATAATTCCCTTTACATTTATGAGAGCACGATATATAATGTAGTAATGAAAACTACGTTGAAATGTAAGGGAGAGACAGCAATGGGAAATTTTGTGCTCAGTGGTTGTTCTACAGCAGATTTATCAAAAGAGCATTTTGAAAAAAGAAATATTAATTATATTTGTTTCCATTATGAACTTGATGGAAAACAGTATGCAGACGATTTGGGCGTATCTATGTCTTTTGAGGATTTCTATAAAGCAATGCAAAATGGTGCAGACACGAGAACCTCACAGATTAATGAAGCAGAATTTGAAGAATATTTTGAAAAATTTCTGCAAAACGGACAGGATATTTTACATTTATGCTTGTCCTCCGGTATTACAGGTGTAATAAATTCTGCCAATATTGCAAAGCAGGTTTTGGAGGAAAAATATCCTGACAGAAAAATATATATTGTGGATTCCCTGGCGGCATCTTCCGGTTTTGGTCTTTTCCTCGACAAACTTGCCGATTTAAGGGATGAAGGAAAGACAATTGATGAATTGTACGAGTGGGCAGAAACAAATAAAAAGAAAATGCATCACTGGTTTTTTACCTCAGATTTAACATTTTTTGTAAAAGGTGGAAGAGTATCCAAGGCAGCAGGATTTTTTGGAGGAGTTTTGAATATTTGTCCCCTTCTCAATGTGGATTTTGAGGGAAAACTGATTCCCCGTTTTAAAATCAGAACCAAAAAGAAAGTCATTGAAGCAGCTGTTGAGCAGATGAAGTTACATGCACAGGATGGGCTTGATTACAGCGGCAAGTGCTATATCAGTCAGGCGGCATGCTATGAGGATGCAGCAGCGGTAGCAAAATTAGTAGAAGAAGCATTTCCTAAATTAAATGGTAAAGTATTGATTAACAGCATTGGTACTACCATTGGAAGTCATACGGGCCCGGGAACCGTTGCACTGTTTTTCTGGGGAGATGAGAGAGTAGATTGATAAATAAATTCCCTTTCTTAGCAGCATTGCGAAGAAAGGGAATTTTTAGTTAGGAAAGGATGAATTATGGATGAAAATCTATTTGCCAAAACACCGCCTATGGGCTGGAACAGTTACGATTATTATGATACTACGGTAAATGAGGAGCAAGTAAAAGCAAACGCAGATTACATGGCAAAAAATCTAAAAAAGTACGGCTGGGAATATATTGTCGTAGATATTGAGTGGTACGCACACGAAGCCGGATCGCAAAGAGATAAATTCCAATATATTCCCTTTTCTAAACTGGAAATGGATGAATATTCCAGACTTATGCCGGATCCGGAAAGGTTTCCTTCGTCGAAAGATGGTGTGGGTTTTGCTCTGCTTGCAGAATATATACATGGATTAGGACTTAAATTCGGAATACATATTATGAGGGGAGTGCCCAGAATAGCAGCGCACCTGCATACTCCAATAAAAGGAAGTGAAGCAACAGCAAATCAAATCGCAGATGCTGCTTCCATATGCCCATGGAATCCCGATATGTATGGAGTGGTGGATTCTGCTGACGGACAAGCATATTATGACTCCTTGTTAGAACTTTATGCTTCCTGGGGTGTGGATTTTATCAAATGTGATGATATATGCAGATATGACCAACCTTCCGCTAAAAAGGAAATCGAAATGATAGCAAAGGCAATAAAGAAATGCGGACGTCCCATCGTGTTTTCTCTATCACCGGGGCCTGCAATCATCGAAGAGGCTTGGTATTATGAAAAGCACGCAAATATGTGGCGTATCACAGATGATTTTTGGGATGAATTCAGGTTGCTTAAGGATATGTTCAGGCGGTGTGAAATTTGGCAGGAGCATGTGAAAGAAGGCTGTTATCCGGACTGCGATATGTTGCCTGTAGGAATGCTGGGTAAAGGTTTTGGAAAGGAACATAAAACATATTTTACTGAATCGGAGCAACGCATCATGATGACCCTCTGGTGCCTTTTCGGATCACCGCTTATGATAGGTGGGGAGCTTACGATGTTAGATGACTTTACGGTAGAACTTCTTACGAATGAAAAAGTGCTTGCGATGCTTGGATCGGATTGCAAGCCTTGTCAGATTGTAAGGGATGACAAAAAAGCGATTTGGATGGCAGAAAACAAGAATACAAAAGAAAAATATGTGGCACTGTTTAATCTGGGGGACGACAAGCAGAAAATAGAAGTCTCCTTAGAAGAACTGAATGTTGAAAAAGGAGAAGTAAGTTTGGAAGAACTTTGGAGTGGTGAAAAAAAATTACAAAAAAATAAAATTATGTCGGAAGTAGACTGCCATGATTGTAAGGTATATCTTCTGAAATAAAAATTTCTGTTCTGCTCTAAAGTCTTTGAAAAAAAGTCCGATACTTATAATAACAACGGGTTATCCATGGAAGGAGGAGAACTTATGCGTATCGAGGCTTATACACAAGTACAGCAGCTTTATAATACGAAAAAAGTAAATAAAGCAGAAGCAAAGTCAAAAGTAAGCTTTTCCGATCAGCTGCAGATTTCCAGCATCGGCAAGGATATTCAGACAGCCAAAGCAGCAGTAGCGGGTAGCGCAGATATCAGGGAAGATGTCACCGCGCCTATTAAAGCACAGATTCAGGCAGGTACCTATGAGGTGAATGCAGAAAGTTTTGCTGACAAATTGCTTAAGAAATACGAAGAAATGAGGTAATTATCCGTGGCAAGTTTAATGGAAAACTTGATAGAAGTACTGGACAAAGAGAGCCGGGAATATGAAAGCTTGCTGGAATTATCAATGAGAAAAACACCGGTGATTATCACCGGTAATTTAGAAGAATTAGCCAAAATCACGGAAGAAGAACAAATCGTTGTCGGTAAAATTACGCACCTTGACCGTAAGAGAGAGGAATTGTTTGCCGATATCGCCAATGTAATTAACAAGGATGTTAAAACACTGATGCTTGCAGATCTTATTTCTATGTTGGAGCCCAGGCCTGCAGAGCAACAGAAACTGGCTAAAGTGCATGACAGATTAAAAGCGGCCGTTCACGAGGTAGAGCGTGTGAATGGACAGAATAGAACACTGATTCAGAATGCTCTGGAAATGGTGGAATTCGAGATGAATGTATTGCAGTCCATGAAGACTGCACCGGAGACCGCCAATTATGACAGAGGTGCCTATAATACAGGTAGCCAGATGGGAGTAGATGCCGGAGGATTCGATGCCAGACAGTAGTTCCTTGCAGATATAAGAGGTGAACACGATGAGTTTGATGGGTGCATTATATGTCGGAACTTCCGGATTACAAACAGGTCAAAATGCGTTAAACACTACAGCGCATAATATGTCTAATATAGATACTGTTGGGTATACCAGGCAGCAGGTGCAGCTTGGCACCCGTTTTTATAATACTATTTCCAAGACCGGTTCTGCTAATGCATATCAGCAGATTGGTCTTGGTGTCAATTATTCTAATGTAAAACAAGTCAGAGATTATTTCCTTGATAAAACTTATAGACGGGAGTCGGGAAGAGGTTCTTTTTACGACACTTCTGTGGAAGCAGTAGAGGAAGTTGAAGATCTTTTTCAGGAGCTTCAGGGAGAAACTTTTTCCGAAGCACTCGATAATCTTTGGGTATCAGTACAGGAACTTACAAAGGATCCTTCCAGTGCTGTAAACCAAGGTGTGTTTGTGCAACGCTGTTACGAGTTTATAGAGCGTGCCGGCTCAGTTTATCAGGGATTATCCGAATATCAGGATAACTTAAACTTTAAGATAAAAGAACAGGTGGAAACCATCAACAAGTATGGAGAGAGAATTAAAGAATTAAACGATGAAATCTTAATGATTGAATCGGCTAAATTTGAAAAAGCAAACGACCTTCGCGATGAACGGAATCACCTAATAGATGAGCTTTCTAAGATGGGATATATTTCTGTGGATGAGGATGCACAGGGATACGTGACCATTCAGTTTGAAGGCAATGACTTTGTAAAGGATGACATGGTAAACCGGATTGAAGTCAAAGCAGATGAATTGACCGGATTTTATACACCCTATTGGGATAAGTTCGCAGATAAAGTAATGAAGCCGGATGGAACCATTGACGTGAAAATAGATGGTGCGGAAGTTTACAATATGCAACAGGTGATTTCTTCTGACATGAATACTGACATCGGTGCTTTAAAGGCTATGCTGTTTGCAAGAGGTACGGATAGGGCTACTTATGAGGACCTGGCAGATGAGCAGCACTATGAAACAAACATTTCCCAGTCGGTTATCATGAATGTCCAGGCGGAATTCGACCAACTTGTAAATAAGATTGTAAATGCTATTAACGGCGTGTTAAAAGATTCAGCTGATGCTGCACAAGCTGCCAATCCTAACAGCACGTATCTGAGAGATGAAAACGGCCAACCATATCAGATTTTTAATTTGATTGCAGATGTGGAAGATGCTAATCACAATCCATATTTTACAGTAGAAAACATTATCATTAATGGAGAATTAAAACAGGCACCATCCCTACTTGGCTTTATTAAAGAAGACGGTAAGGTGGACCAGGAAACCGTAGATAAATTAAAAGATCTTTTTACACAGGAATTATATACACTAAATCCCAAAGTAAAGACAAAAACAAATTTCCTTAATTATTATAATAATCTGATTTCCCAGGTAGCCAATACCGGTTCCGTTATGAAAGGAATCAGTGAAAACCAGCAGATTACCGTGGATAGCACGGCAGCAGCGAGAGAGCAGATATTAGGTGTGTCTTCGGATGAAGAATTAAGCAACATGATTATGTTCCAGAATGCATTTAATGCATCCAGCAGATACATCAACGCTGTAAGCCAGATGCTGGAACACATTATTTCTACGCTTGGAAGATAAGAGAGGGGTGAGGTAATGCCTTCACAATTTTTTGGACTGAATATCGCAGCGTCAGGGCTTAGGGCTTCCAACGCAGCCTTAAATACAACAGCGAATAATATTGCCAATGCACAGACAGATGGCTATTCCAGACAACAGGTAACCCAGCAGGCGGCAAATGCCATCAGGACATTTACTACTTACGGATGTGCCGGTGCCGGTGTGGATACCATCGCAATTGAGCGTGTCAGAGATTCATTCTATGACGTGAAGTATTGGGATAATAACTGTAAATACGGTGAGTATGAAGTAAAGTCCTATTATGCAGGAACCATAGAAGATTATTTTGAAGATGATGGAGTTACCGGATTTACTTCTGTATTTAACGATATGAGCAATGCTCTCCAGTCTCTGGTTTCTAATGCAAGTTTGGATACTTCCAAGGCAGAGTTTATTTCAAAAGCCAAAGCACTTACCGATTATTTTAACAATATGTATGGTAACCTTCAGGAACTACAGGAAGACGTCAATCTGGAAATTAAGCAGAATGTAGACCAAATTAATTCAATTGCAGAGAAAATCGCCACATTAAATAAACAGGTAAATGTAATTGAACTTTCTGGTGCGGCAGCAAATGAACTTCGCGATCAGAGAGAAAAACTGGTAGATGAACTTTCTGAAATTGTAGATGTGCAGATTACGGAGCTTCCTATTTATGACAGTAATGATCCTACCAGGGAGACCGGCGGAACCAGATACATTGTACAGATTGCCGGCGGACAGACTTTGGTAGATGCCAACGATTACAATACCCTTTCCTATACGGCCAGAAGCTCTGAGGAAAAAGTAAACCAGACGGACATCGACGGACTTTATCAGATTATGTGGTCTAACGGAAATGAATTTAATCTTACTAATGCTGCAATGGAAGGAAAACTGAAAGGACTTGTGCAGTTTAGGGATGGTAATAACGGAGCAAACTTCCACGGGGTAGTCGTAGACGGCAGTATCGGTAGTGTTTCCGTTCAAAAACCGGATGGCACTACGGTTGCAAAGCCAACCATACAAATTAAAGTAGAAGATGACTATCTGAAAAACATGCAGGAGTGTACGCTCTCTAATACCGGTGGTGTAATCAATATCGGAAATACAATTTTCTATTATGATGATTGGTCCTATGATCAGGGGACAGGAGTTTACACCTTTACGATGAATGAAGACAAGAACGATGTGAGTTTGACGGAGAGTTTGTACGGAAAAGATGCTAAGACGGAAGATGCCATTAAATATCAGGGCATTCCCTATTATATGGAACAGATGAATGCATGGATCCGAGGATTTGCAGACAAGGTGAATTCCATTTTTACAAGCGGATATCATGCAAATTCAAAAAACGATACAGATTTTGGATGCATTTTCTTTACGGCAAACAAAGCAACTGAAGGACAGTATACAGCTGATGAATTGAAGGCAAATGAAGGAAATGGACTTTATGAAATTACAGCCGGTAACTTTGCGGTAAATGATGAGCTGATAGCAAATGCAAGTTTGCTGGGAACCAGAAAGGAATTTGGCAACGGCCCTGAGGAATGTGAAAAAGTCAAGGAAATGATTGACCTTTTGACCAGTAAGGAAAAATTCAGTTTCCGTAACGGCAGTGCTGATGAACTTTTGGAATCATTACTTGCAGATGTGGCCTTAAATGCAAGTAACGCAAACACATTTTGTACTACATACAAAGGCTTGCAGACCTCCATTGACAACCAGAGGACTTCAGTCTCTGGTGTAGATGAAGATGAAGAAGCAGTAAGTCTGGTGAAATATCAGAATGCGTATACATTATCTTCCAAGATGGTTCAGACGTTGACAGAAATTTACGACCAATTGATTTTACAGACGGGCGTTTAATGAGAAAGGTGGGGAATTCGTATGAGAATGACCAACAAAATTATGCAGAACAACTCTCTGTATAACATTAACAATAATAAAGTGTTGCAGGATAAATTAAGTACCCAGATGTCCACACAAAAGAAACTCACAAGACCTTCCGATGATCCGGTTGTGGCAATCCGTGCACTGCGTCTTCGTACCAGTGTTTCCGAGATCTCACAGTTTTATGAAAAGAATGCACCGGATGCGGAAAGTTGGCTGAAGGTTACGGAAGAAGCTTTGGGAACCGGTGCGTCAGTGATTACAGACCTGGTAAAGCAGGCTACCAAGGGCGCAAATAAAGATTTAACCACAGAAGATTTGGACATTCTCCTGACACAGATGAAAAATTTGCGGGATGAGTATTATTCTACCGGTAATGTGGATTATGCCGGAAGATATGTATTTACAGGATACCGTACAGATACTACATTATCTTTTACGGAAGAGATAGAAGAACAGAATCCCCAACCCGTATATTCTATAACGGAGCAGTTGAAAATTGGGGATTTTGACAGTATTAATTATACAGACTCCGGAGTGCTTGCAGGCATCAGCCAAAACAATTATACCCAGACCCAGTACGAAAAAGTGGTAGAGCAGGATGTGTTAAATAAGGATATTTATAGAATCAGACTGGCTTATGACAAACTTTCATCGGGTGTTACTCCGACGATTTCTCCGGCACTACAGGATGCAGGTGGAAATGCTGTAGGAGTTACAACAGTTACTTCTGCAGATGCAGCCTACAGACAAATTGCAAACGCTGGTGCGGATGAAATGAAAATGGTGTTCTGCTCAGAGACAGGAGAAATTCTATTAAGCGATGCAGCCTATGACAAATTGGAAAACTCCGTTACCACGGACCAGGAGATCCGAATTACATATACCAAAGACAGTTGGGTAAACGGAGACCTTAGGCCGGAACATTATTTTGCATGTACAGCCACAACCCAGGAAGCGGGAGGTCCTGTCACTGTAAATTACAATGCAGAGTATTTAAACGGGGAAGAGGAATCCCAGATTATAGAATACGATGTGGGTTACAATCAGGCTATCCGTGTTAATACTACAGCCAGAGAAGCATTTACCCATGATCTGGACAGAGATATTGATGACATGGAAGTTCTTATGACATCCCTTTCCGAGATTACAGATACCAAAGCACAGCTTGAGAAAGTGAAAGAAGGAATGTCAGAAGATGACCCTGATTATGATTTGGTCACCAGACAGCTTGATGCAGCAAACAAAGCATACGATTATGTGAGAGAAAGTGTTCACGCTTTGTTTGAAAAAACAATAACCCGCATGCAGGGACATTTAAATGATGCCAATATTGCTGTAACAGATAACGGTACCAGAAGCAGCCGCCTTGAGCTGATAAGCAATCGTCTCATGGAACAAAAGACGACTTTCCGGACACTGCAGTCAGAAAATGAAGACGTAGATATTACTGAGGTGGCAATCCAACTTACCAGTACAGAACTTACCTATGAAGCAGCCCTGATGGCAACAGGCAAGATTATGCAGACTTCATTAATGAATTACATTTAAACATAAAACAACCGGCGCCTTAAGGCGCAGATAGGAGTGGCTATGATTATTCAAACTAAAGTATTTGGGGAAATCACAATTGCTGATGAGAAAATTATTCATTTTCCTGCCGGTATTATCGGATTTCCGGGGTTAACAGATTTTGCACTTGTGCATGATGAAGAAAAGGGAATTGGTTCCATTCATTGGCTTCAATCCGTACAGGAGCCTGCTTTTGCACTTCCCGTAATGGATCCTCTTTTGGTGAAAGCTGATTATAATCCGGAGGTAGACGATGAACTGCTTAAACCTATAGGTAAGCTTGTTCCGGAAGAACTTCTTGTGATGGTGACAGTGACGGTTCCCAGTGACTTAACCAAAATGACTGTAAATTTAAAAGGGCCCATTATCATTAATGCGGCAGAAAAGAAAGCATGTCAGGTGATTGTTGAAGGGGATGGCTATGCCGTAAAATATCCCATTTATGACATTTTGAATGCAAAGAAAGCAGGTGAGTAGATGTTAGCTTTATCCAGAAAGAAAAACGAAGCCTTAGTGATTAATAATAATATAGAAATTACTGTTTTGGAAATTAAAGGAGAACAGGTGAAGCTTGGCATCAGTGCACCGAAAGATGTTCCTGTTTACCGCAAAGAGGTTTACGTGCAGATTCAAGAGGCAAATAAAGAAGCGGTGGATGTCAGCGGAATGGAAGCACTTAAGAATTTGCTCGGGTGACTTCTCTTAGCATAATACCGATTTTTTGACTTGAAAACATGGACGAAATATCGATAACTACTAGATGGAGTATAAAAAACAGATAAAAGGCTTGCACAACTACAAAATATTGTATTTGTGCAAGTTTTTTTCTGTTTTTACATGACATATTTTTGTGCGTGACAAGGTCATTTGAGTGTGCTACGCTTGTTACAGAAACGCGAAAGGGGATGACTAATATGACAGATAATGAGGTTTTGCTGTCGCTATCAAGAATGATTGAGCCAATTAGGAATAAAATATCAGAAATGTGTGACGATATTACAAAAATGCACGGAGACATCACGGAGATGCGTGGAGACATCACGGAGATGCGCGGAGACATCACGGAGATGCGTGGAGACATCACGGAGATGCGCGAAGACATCACCGAGATACGAAGTGACATAGCAGATATAAAAACCCGTCTGAAAAAGGTGGAAGTAGTGCAGGAAAATGTCATCCTGCCAAGACTTGAAACAATAGAAGCCTGTTATACATCCACGTATGATAGATATAGAAGGGGTGCCGATGATTTTGAAATGATGAAACAGGATATGGAGATCATAAAAAAAGTGGTTGCGGAGCATAGTGTAAAATTGCAAAAGATTTCGTAAAGTGCCAAGGCAGGGGAAACTGATTCCCCTGCTCTTTTATTTTTTGAGTTTTTTTTGTAAAATGCTCTAAATTTTCCTTCGGTTTATCCGATATAAAAATAGAAGACAATACGACTCTAAGTAACAATAAATTATTTTCAACATCACACGGAGGTGATTACAATGGCAATTGAACCATTAAGCAGTGCAATGATTTATCAGGCACAGACAACACCGCAGGCTAAGCCTGTACAGAAAACCATCGTAGAGAACACGGAAGTTTCTACACCTGAACAGATGAATGCTTATGATCAAACGACTGCCAAGGTGGCAGCGGCAGAAAAGCAGGATTCCCAGAGCGGACAAGAAGGCTCTATGAGTAATGCCCAGCAGCAACAGCAGGCAACCAATGAGCAGATTAAGAAGGCTGTTGAGAATTTGAACAAGAATATGTCCCATTCGGAAGCTGTTTTTGGAATTCATGAGCAGACTAACAGAGTGACGATCAAAATCGTGGATAAGGAAACAAAGGAAGTTATCAAAGAACTCCCTCCGGAGAAAACCTTGGATATGATAGCGAAAGCATGGGAACTTGCAGGTCTCTTGGTGGACGAAAAGAGATAGGAGGATGTACCTATGGCAATGCGTTTAACCGGTATTAATTCCGGACTTGATACAGAGAGCATTATCCAGGAATTGGTTGCGGTAAGACAAACCAAAGTAGATAATGCAAAAAAAGAGCAGACAAAGCTTGAATGGAAACAGAAAGCGTGGAAGGACTTAAATTCCAAGCTGAAAAGTTTTCAGAATAAGTTCGTTTCCAATATGCGTCTGTCTTCCGATTACGCAAAAAAGAAAACAAATGTATCTAACAGTAGCGTGGCAAATGTAATAACAGGAGAAAATGCTGTAAACTGTGTACAATCATTGAGAGTAGAACGGTTGGCAAAAACAGCTTATTTGACCGGCGGCAAGTTAGAAGGAAGCGAAGCGGGCAGCTTAAATGCACTTACCAAATTAAGTGATATTACCGGCAGCACAGTTGAAGGAGACGGCACGATAACCTTAACCACAGGAAAAGGTAGCAGTGCTAAAACAGTTGATATTGCGGTAAATGCAGATACCACGATATCTGATGTGCTGACTCAATTAAAAAATAATGGCTTGAATGCCAGCTTTGATGAAGAACAGGGGAGACTGTTTGTCAGTGCAAAAGCATCCGGCGAGGCCTCTGACTTTACCCTTACATCAAATGATGAGAATGGATTAGCAGCCTTATCAGCGTTAAAACTGACAGAGGACGCTGACGCAAAGAAGGTAGGCGGAACAAATGCGAAAATATGGCTTAACGATGCTGAATTTACCAGTTCTACCAATGTGTTTAAAATTAATGGACTTACCATTACGGCACTTCAGCAGACCAAAGCCGGTGAGGAAGTAACCCTTACTACTGAAAATGATACATCCGGTATTTATGACATGATTAAAAACCTGTTCAAAGAGTACAATGAAATCATCAATGAGATGGATAAGTTGTACAATGCCAAGGATGGGAAAAAATACGAGCCCTTGACTGAAGAAGAAAAATATGCCATGTCAGAAAAGGAAGTTGAAGATTGGGAAAATAAGGTAAAAGAATCACTTCTTTACAGGGATGAAAACTTATCTGAGATCAGTTCTACATTAAAGAATGTGATGATGTCCGGTTTTCAGGTTAATGGCAAGATGATGTATCTTTCTGACTTTGGTATCAACACATTGGGATATTTTGGTGCGCCGGACAATGAACGCAATGCGTACCATATTGATGGGGATGCAGATGATGAAAATACATCTACCGCTACAGATAAACTTCGGGCGATGATTTCTAATGACCCTGATACGGTTGTGGGATTTTTCTCCCAGTTATCGCAGTCACTTTATGACAAAATGTTTGATTTGTCTAAGTCAGTTGATGGTTACCGCAGTTATGGCAATTTTTATGACGATAAGAAACTTGCGACAGACTACAGTGGTTATAATAGTAAGATTGCTGATTTGGAAGAAAAACTGTTTGCCTATGAAGACAAATGGTATGCAAAGTTTGCAGCAATGGAGACGGCGATGGCCAAGATGCAATCCAATTCAAATGCCGTGACAAGCATGTTAGGAGGACTATAAAATGGCATTACCCGGTGCATATGCACAATACAAGAACAACAAAGTGCTTACAGCATCACCTGCAGAGCTTACACTTATGCTTTACGAGGGGGCAATTAAGTTTTGCAATATAGCGATGATGGCAATTGACAATAAGGATGTTCAAAAAGCTTATACTAACATAGTGAAGGCGGAGAAGATTATTGACTATCTGCGGGTTACGCTTGATATGAAATATCCTGTGGCACAAGATTTTGAAAATATCTATTCTTATTTATCCAAACGACTGATAGAGGCTAATGTGAAAAAGGATAAAGAAATATTAGAAGAAGTGCATGGGCATTTGAGTTCTGTCAGGGATACATGGAAAGAAGTTATGCGGATTAGCAGGGAGAGCTAAACAATGGATAAGCAATATGTATCTGTTTTAGTTGAAAGTCTTGAAAAGAAACTCGGGGTGTTGGAAAAAATTCATCAGTTGTGTCAGAAACAGGCAGAGGCAATCACAAAAGAACCTGCTGACTTTGAAGAATTTGACCGGTGCATGGACGAGAAAGACGGCTGTATACAGGAATTGGACAAATTAGACGAAGGCTTTGAAATACTCTATAACAGAGTGGCACAGGAACTGAAAGACAATAAAGCCTTATATACGGATCAGATTCGCCGTATGCAGGAAACTATATCAGAAATCATGGGTAAAAGTACGTTAATACAAGCACTTGAGGAGCGGAATAAGCGTGCTGTGGAATCTGCATTTGCAAAGGAGCGCAAGGAAATCACTAAGGGGAAACGCTCTCTTAGTGTAGCGATGAATTATTATCGCAGTATGCGTGGCAGTGTAGATGCGGTGGAACCCCAATATATGGATAAAAAGAAATAATGCTGTTTAAACAGTATCAAGAACGATTTTTAAAATACGGGCGATGCGTATCTGATAGGTATGCATCGCTTTTACTTTTTGATAACCATTCTCTGCAATTTCCAGACGCCGGTCGTCGTGGGAAAGATAATAGGAAATCTTTTCACGACATTCTTCTATGGATTCATAACAGTCCAAGTCTTTGCCAATTTCAAAATACTCAGGAATTTCCCCCTGATAATTGGACAGCAAAAAGCCACCACAACCAAGAATGTCAAAAATCCGCTGTGACAGACCGGTTTGGATGGGACACATGGTGATATTTAAATTAATTTTACTGCGTTTAAAGACAAGGGGCATTTCTGTGTGAGTATTCACGCCGCCGTGACAATGAATGTGAGGCAAAGAAGATGCATCGCTGCGGGTAAATAAATGCACGTCAAATTCTTCCGATAGGGATTGGAGCAGTTGTATTCTGTCCCGGGAAGAAAGTTCCATTCCAAAATAATAGTTTGCGGCAACAAAAGCATCCGTGTCTGTGAAGGCATCAGGTAATGTATAAAAGCCGGAATCTGCTTTTTTGATTGCCCCGACTATTTGAGTTGTTAAGGAATCCTCGATGTGATAGAGCCCGGATAAAGGAGGGCGCGCAACTAAAATCTGCTCGCACATATCACGGTCCCGGAGGGAAAGCGGCAAGTGCGGATAAGGAGATTTCTCATTATAGAGAGAACCCACAAAAGAAACATTATAAACAAGAGACTGTGTATCATCTTCTGCATAGGTATTACCAAGAACCGTATCCCATCGCTTTATATTAGTTGCAAGAGGAAGATAAAAAATGCGGTCAGGATTTTCCGTGTGCAATTGGGTAAATTGATGATAATCAAACAAAAAAATCCGGTTGCATTGATTCCTAATGGAGGCAGAATATAATTCTAATACCGGGCAATCCACGCTGAGACATACATAGGTTACATGGAGCCGCTCGCATACCTCCGAAATATAAGGAAAGAAATTAATGCTGAAAACAAATAGTGGCGAATGAGACAATATTTGTTCTGCAATCATTTGTACCCGTAGGGACGGTTCGATTGACTTTTCGCGGATTTCCGTGTCTTCTTCAATGACACATAAACCAAAAGAAGAAAAAGCATCTATAATATCCGGTTCGCATATGTTTCCGTAGCGGTGGAAGATGATGTTCATTGCCTAGAATCCTTTCAAAATATCTCTTGTTTACTATCATAGCATAAAAATGAAAAATATTTAAAAAAAATTTCAAAAAGGGGTTAAGTAATGAAAGAAGCGTCCGATATATATTACAAATGAAGCAAACAAATGCTTCACACAACTTAATAAGTAAACCTGCAACAGATATTTTGGGTGCGTACGAATTCAAAATGTTGGTTGCGAAAAAAACAAACGTACGCAAGGATGCGACGTGAAAATTCAAGGAGGAAAAAATATGGTAGTACAACACAATTTAACAGCAATGAACTCTAACAGAATGCTTGGTTTAACCACAGCAACTCAGGCTAAGTCAACTGAGAAATTATCTTCAGGTTATAAGATTAACCGTGCAGCAGACGATGCAGCTGGCCTTTCCATCAGTGAAAAGATGAGACGTCAGATGAGAGGTCTTACACAGGCTTCCTTAAACGCACAGGATGGTATCTCCGCAGTGCAGACAGCAGAAGGCGCTTTAGCAGAAGTTGAAGATATGCTTCAGAGAATTAACGAACTCGCTGTAAAAGGTGAAAACGGAACTCTTACAACTCAGGACAGAAGTTATGTTGGTTCAGAAGTTTCCCAGTTAATGCAGGAAATCAACCGTGTTAAGAATACTACAACATTCAACGAACAGAGTCTCTTAAATGGTTCCTTTACAAACAAGAACCTTCAGGTTGGTGCAGAATCCAACACAAGCAATAAGATTTCTGTTACAATTAAGAACATGGGCGTTTCCACTCTGGCTACAACATTTGATACTATGTTGACAAAGATGAGTGCAGCAACATCACTCAACACAGCAACAGCAGTTGTTGGTAAATTCCTTAGCTATTGTAAATTATCAAGTGGTGCAAAAGTTAATGATACAAACATGCTGAAGGCTTCCTTCTTCGCAGGTTTGAACGTATGGGCTAAGTCAGCTATCCAGGATGTATCCGAACAGAGATCTGACCTCGGTGCTATCCAGAACCGTCTTGAACATACTATCAACAACTTAGACAACGTAGTTGAAAATACTACAGCAGCAGAAAGCCAGATCCGTGATACAGATATGGCATCTGAAATGGTTAAGTATTCTAACAACAATATCCTTGCTCAGGCTGGTCAGGCAATGCTTGCACAGGCTAATCAGTCCAATCAGGGTGTTCTGTCCTTACTTGGCTAATTTCTGTAGAGAAAGTAATGAAACAATGACTACCGAAGGGAACCGGACAACATCCGGTTCCCTTTTTTGCTATACAGGAGGTTTTTATGCAATTTCCGGATTCCTATTTTGAAGAAGAAGTGAGAGACGGTTTTTACGTCAGTTCCAAAATGAAATGCTGTTGGGCTGCCCAGCTGGAGGTGCTGGATGTAATTGACCGCATTTGTAAAAAGCATAATATTAAATATTTTGCAGAGTGGGGAACGATGCTTGGATGTATCCGCCACGGCGGATTTATTCCGTGGGATGATGATATGGATATTGCCATGAAGCGGATGGATTATGAAAAGTTCCAAAAAATTGTGGAAAGCGAAATGCCGGAAGGTTATGAAATCCTGTGGTATAGCAGTGATGAAAATTACTGGGATGTCATGATGAGAGTGATTAATACCAATTTTGTAAGCTACGAGCCGGAGTTTCTTGATAATTTTCATAATTGTCCTTATCCGGCAGGAATTGATATTTTCCCTTTGGATTATGTGACGAATAATAAAGAGGAAGAGAATATCCAAAAGGAATTGGTGGAATTGGTTAAGACAGTGGCAGATACCAACGGACAAGGGCATCTGACCGAGGAAGAATTAGAAAAATTTTTGTGCCTGATCGAGGCTACCTGTAATCAGAAAATTGAGCGTGACGGCAATATTAAGAACCAACTGTACAAATTACTCACTGCGCTGTATGCGTTGTTTGGGGAAGAGGACGGGGACCGGATAGCCCTGATTCCTCAGTATCTTGAACATGGTGGCAGCGTATATCCGAAGGAATGTTATGGGGATTTTGTCCGTATGCCATTCGACATCACTACCATTCCGGTACCCCTTGGATATGACGGGGTATTAAAGCGTAAATACGGTGATTACATGAGAAATGTCAGAAGCGGTGGTGGACATGATTATCCCTATTTTGATAAACATGATGAGTTTTTAAAAGAACATGGTGCAGAAATGCCGACTTTCCAATATCCTGAAGGACTTTGTGAGAGAGTGAAAAATCCTAACTTTAAGCGCAGTCTGATGCAGAAGTTGCAGCTTCTTTCCCAGATTCACGAAAAACTGGAAATGCTCATTGGATACGGACAGCATGAACTGGTGCAGAAACTGTTTGAAGAACTTCAAAATGTGGCTGTAGTAATTGGAAACTCCATCGAAAAAAAGATGGGAGAAGGAATAGAGACGGTAACTTTACTGGAACAATACTGTGAAGGAGTATTTGAGTTATATAGTGTAGTTGCACAGAATGCAGTAACCGATGGAAGCAGTGTCCGGGCAATTTTGGATGAGGCTTTACAGATGGTGTTGGAATCTGCAGAGAGGCTGCAGGTGAAAAAAGAAATTGTATTTATGCCTTATCATGCAAATCATTGGAAAGCAATGGAAAGCGTATGGCGGGCAGCCTGCGAGGAGGAAGACTGTGATGTAAAAGTTGTTCCGATTCCTTATTACTATAAGAGGCAGATGGGAAGAGCGCTGAGTGAGAGATGTTATGACGGAGAGCAATTTCCTAACTATGTCCCCATAACAAACTTTTTAGATTATAACCTTGAAAACAATCATCCGGACCGGATATATATTCAGAATCCCCATGATAACTGGGATCATGTGCTTACGGTACATTCGGACTATTATTCTACAGAACTTTGGAAGCATACAGAAGAACTTATTTATATTCCGTGGTTTAAGACAGATGAGATACCCAAAACAGACGAACGTGCCATCAATGCCATGAAATATTATGTAGCAATGCCCGGAGTAGTAAATGCCGATAAGGTCATTGTCCAATCTGAAATGATGAAACAGAGTTATGTGGATTATTTAAGCGGATGGGCAGGGGAAGATACCAGGTCTATTTGGGAAGATAAAATTTTAGGAACCGGTTCGCCCTTAGATGACATTAATGACGCACAGGAACTTCGACCGGAAAGTTGGCAGGATAAAAAAGTACTGCTTTATTACATTAGTGGAGATGGTCTCATGGAACACAAAGAAAAAATGTTTACCAAGATGCAGAGTTCCATGGAGCTGTTTGAAGAACAATCAGATAAACTGCAGATTATATGGCTACAGGATTTAGAATTGGAGCAAAGGCTAGGAAAGAGAGTACCGGAGATTCTTAGAGAATACAAACAGGCGGTTTCTGCTGCAGAAAAGAAAGACTGGATTACCATTATGGAAGATTCGGAAAAAGAGATGGCAGTGAAACTATCAGATGCTTTTTACGGTGATGGCGGAAAAAGTGCCCAGCTTATGCGGTCAGCTTCTAAGCCGGTGATGCTACAGAATGTAAATATTTGATGAGGCGTGATGACAAGGTGAGTGTACAGGAAACATTTCTGCTTGATGAAGTCAGATGCGGATTTATGGTCCCGGCTGCAGTAAAGCAGGCGTGGGCAGCGCAGCTGGAAGTTTTGATGGAGATTGACAGAGTTTGCAAATTACATAATATTCAGTATTTTGCTGATTGGGGAACCCTGCTTGGCGCTGTGCGCCATGGAGGGTTTGTTCCGTGGGACGATGATCTGGACATTGTTATGAAACGCGAGGATTATCAGAAATTCATGACAGTGGCCCGTTTTGATATGGAAGAAGGCTTTGACGTGCAAACCTTCCGTAATCAAAAAGATTTCTGGCTATTTATGGGAAAAGTAGTGGGAAAGAACCGTTTTTGTTTTGAAAAGGAACATCTGAGGAGATTTCATAATTTCCCTTACATTGCCTGTGTAGATATTTTTGTGCTGGATTACTCCCACAGAGACCATGCCAAGGAAGAAGAACGGAAAACCATATGCAAATATATGCTGGGAATTGCTGATGGTATTGTAGAGGGAAAGTTTTCATGGGAAGAAAAGGAAGAACATCTGCACAGACTTGAAGAAATGAGTGGGCAACACTTCGAGCGGATTGATGACCCGGTGGAAATGGGAAGATATCTATACGGCGAAGTGGAAAAACGCTTTGCAGAGGTGCCTAAGCAGGAAGCAGACTATCTGGTTCAGATGTTTCCATGGGGACTGAAACAAAATGTGAATTATTACCCGAAGGAATACTATGAAAACCCGGTAAGAATCCCCTTTGAGTGTATGGAAATGCCGGTTTCACCGGTTTATGATAAAATGCTCCGCATGCGTTATGGAGAGTATTGGAGGCTTGTAAAGGACGCCGGAGCCCACAATTATCCTTTTTTTGAGGGGCAGAAAGTAAATTTACAGAAGGTGCTGGACTTTGATTTGCCGGCATTTAGGTTTGTACCGGAAATGCTTGAACGTACAGAGGAAGAGAAGAATGCCATTCAATATTCTTATAAGGCGATGGCAAAGGAATGTGCCGGTGAGCTCTTACGGCTGAAGAATGAGTTGATGACATCGGTAGAGATGCTGATGCGCCGGTTACAACCGGAGAGTGACAGACAACATATCCTTGATTTGCTTGGTGGCAGCCAACAGCTGGCAGTGGATTTGGGAACTTTGCTTGAGCAGATAAAGGGCGAAGGCTGTACGACAGTGGGAATACTGGAACAATATTGCGAGATACTTTACCGGATTTATAAATGTATTCAGGGGGAAGCATTCTCCCATATCGGTACATTAATGCAAGAACTAAGTCAGGTTATGCAATTGTTTGTAAAAGAGCTTGAAGAGGATATCTTAAGCAGGAAAGCGATTCTGTTTTTGCCGGTGATGGCTAAGGATTGGAACGGACTGCGTAGTCTATGGCAGGCGGCTTGGGAAGATGAGAATTGTGATGTTTATGTAGCACCCCTTCCCTATTACTACAAAGACTATGACAGCTCAGCAAAAAAGATATGCGACGAGGGAACGGAATTTCCAACAGAAGTTACTTTGTTGGATTACAAAGTATTGACACCGGAATATTTGGAACTTTTACATCCGGAAGTAATCATCATTCAGAATCCTTATGATGGATGGCATCCGGCGATTTCTGTGCCGGAGATGTTTTATGCAGTAAATATCAGACGATATACAGATAAGCTTATTTATGTGCCTCCTTTTGCGGTAGATGAGTTTACGAAGCAGAACGCCAGAGAATATACCAATATGAAGTACTATGTGACGATGCCCGGAGTGGTATATGCAGATATGGTGATTGTCCGGTCTGAAAATATGAAGCAAATGTATGTAGAGAAATTGACAGAGTTTGCGGGAGAGGATACAAGAGAACATTGGCAGGAGAGGATACTGCCAATGGAACTTCCGGTGATGGATAAGCCTCAAAGTGACGCTCTTGGTGTTGAGGCAGATGAAATTTCCGCAACTACAGCGAAAAGACGTAAGAGGTTACTTTACGGAATTAGTAGCAGTATCTTACGGGAGATGCCGGAGGATGCACGTAGGAAAATAGATGAAAACATGGAGTTATTTGATTCCTATCAGGAGGAAATTGAAGTTACTGTAGTTCATTTCCCGGAGGAGAGGATTGCATCTGTTAATAAATATGATGCCTATTACGGAGATCCCATGCCGGTTATGATGGAATTCGTACAGGCGGGGAAACCGGTGATGATACAAAATGTCCAGGTGTATTAAGAACATTAGGAAAACAAGCTCCCCTGTGGGCTTGTTTTTGTTTTGTTATCGAAAAAACAAGCCGATTTTTGACTATTTGTCAGGCATATTTGAGTGTGATACAATGAGGGTGTGCAAATATGTAGATATTAGTCAAAATGAAGCAGTTAAGAAGGGAATAGCAGATATGAAAGATCTGGGACAATTGATTGCAGATAAAAATCTAAAGAAAGGCATAAGACAAGGAAAGGCATCTGATATCATAGAGCTACTAAGCGAACTGGAAACAGTTCCGGAGACGCTATGTGATGAGATTTATGCACAAGAAGATTTGATGATATTGAAAAGATGGTTGAAGATTGCAGCGAAGGCGGAGAGAGTTAGTGATTTCGTGGACAAAAGGTAAATAGCAATGCTCATTAAAGATTTCTATGAAAATACCGATATATAAAGTAGTAAATGAAATAGCAGGGCAACCGCAGCGGTATCAAGGAGGGCAAATCGATGAATGTCGCGTTAATCTTAGCCGGAGGAACCGATTCCAGATTTCAGATGGATATTCCCAAGCAGTTTGTTAATGTCAATAACAGACCAATCATCGTATATACATTGGAGGCTTTTCAGAAGCACCCGGAGATAGATGAAATCATTGTCACCTGCCTGGACGGCTGGCAGGAAATGGTACGGGTATACAGTAAGCAGTTTAATGTTACCAAGCTGACGGACATTATTTCCGGTGGTAAGGATGCCCAGGAGTCCACCTACAAAGGCTTACAGCTTTTGAAGGAGAGAATGGACAAGGGAGATGTGGTAGTCATTCATGATGCCATCCGCCCTTTAGTA
This sequence comes from Lachnospiraceae bacterium, assembly GCA_017938315.1. Taxonomy (GTDB): domain Bacteria; phylum Bacillota; class Clostridia; order Lachnospirales; family Lachnospiraceae; genus Suilimivivens. The sequence goes on along the minus strand of JAGBBV010000021.1, from coordinate 47,021 downwards.
TCCGAAGAAATTATCACCAAAAGCATAGAGAAATGCCGCAAAAAAGGAATGGGTGTAGCGGCAACCCATATCATGGATACAATTATGCACTCCAGCGATGGCAAAGAAGGCTATCAGAGTATGAACCGCTACGAGATTATGAAGGTACAGACACCGCAGGCATTCGATTATAATGTTATCTTGGGACTGCATGAGAGAGCAATTGCTGAGAACTGTCTGGGAGCATGGGACAACAGCTCTATGATTACCAAGCTGGGAGAAAAGGTATATTTTTCGGAAGGCTCAGATGTGAATATCAAGATCAATACCGTAGAAGATGTGGCGATGTTTAAGGCACTTTATAAGATGAAAACAGCAGAAGAACCGTTAGATGCGAGGAAATAGTACAGATGACAAGCCTTTGAAAAGGAGCTTTGGATGAATATAGCATTAATATTAGCAGGGGGATACGGCAGCAGGACTGCACAGGATATTCCCAAACAATTTATGAACGTATATGACAAACCGCTTATTATTTACACTTTGGAGAATTTTGAGAGGCATCCCGAAATTGACGGAATTGCAGTGGTATGCTTAGACGGTTGGCATGAAGTACTTCGGGCTTATGCCAGACAATACCGGATTACGAAGCTTAAGTGGATTGTGCATGGCGGAAATGACGGACAGGAATCTACCGGCAAAGGTGTAAAAGCATTACGGGAAATCTGCACAGAGGATGATGTGATTTTAGTGCATGATGCAATCAGACCCTTTATCACAGAAGAAGTGATTACTGATGCGATTAAAACCTGTATGCAAAAAGGCTCCGGCTTAAGTTCACTCAGATGCCAGGAGACCATTGTGCGTACGGAAGACGGAAAGTCAGGAAGCGAAGGAATTGCAAGGTCGGAAATTATGCGTGTGCAGACCCCTCAGGCTTACCGATATGGCAAGGCTCTTTGGGCGTATGAAGAAGCGGACAGACAGGGGATAACCGGAGAGGTTTATATTAATACATTGATGCTTCGATTGGGAGAGACAGTGTATTTTTCAAAGGGGACGGAAAAGAATGTAAAGGTTACGACCATTGATGACTTGGAAGTGTTTAAGGCACTGCTTAAGATGGAGAGGGAAGATTGGATAAAGTGATTTATAAAAAGACAAGCTCTTGACGGGCTTGTTTTTTTGGTTGTCGAAAAAACATTTATATTGAAGATAAAAAATAAAAATGATAAGGTGTATGTATCGGTATAGAAGAAACAGGTAAAAATCAACTTATCTGTATTCGAGGAAGCCTATCAGACCCGGCAGATAATTATCATGGCGATTCGCTATTTTTTCACAACGAAGGAACAAATAAACAGAAACAATGATTAGTCTTAGCATATCAGGAAAGAGATATGACGACGTATTTAAACAATTATTTATCAGATATATAGATGCGGAAAGCATTGGGGATATTCCTGTAGATGACGTATCCCAAAGAGTGGCGCAGCTTCCTACAGAAATCACTTACATTTTGATTTGGAAATTCAAAATGATTACAAGCCTAGTAACCCAAGGTATCCGATTATCAAAAGAGGGATATACTATGCTGCCAGAGAAATCAGCTATCAGCCGGGAATGTTGACAGAATTAACCAATTATGCGGATATACAAAAGGTATACAGCATATGGATATGTAATGAAAACATACCTAAAAAGTTGCAGAATACGGTCACCATGCATTCTATTAAAAAGTCAGATGTGATAGGCGAGACGGATGAACCGGAAGAGGATTACGACCTAATAAATGTGATTATCATCAGACGTGGAAAAGATGACAGCGAACCCATATTTGACTATTTGTCAGGAGTTTTTGAATGAGATACAATGAGAATATCTAAATATGTAGATGTTAGCCAAAATGAAGCAATTATGAAAGGAATGGCGAATATGAAAGGGCTGGGACAATCGATTGCAGATAAAAACCTGAAGATAGGTATACAACAGGGGGCGGATTTGAAATTAATAGAACAGGTATGCCGAAAAATTGCAAAAGGAAAAGAAATGCCGCTGATTGCAGAAGAACTGGAAGAAGATGAAAGCACTATAAAGAAAATCTATGATGCAGCGGTGAACCTCGCACCTGACTTTAATGTGGAAAAAGTATATAATATTCTCCATGCCAAATAGTAGTGTTGAGAATAATAGTGCACCATAAATTCCAGAAAGTGCAATATTTGCATTATCACAAAACGGGAGGTGCAAGTGTGAATGATTTGAAGAGCTTAAGAGTTGAAAAGAAACTAACGCAGCAGGTTGCAGAGATGGTGAGTCCTACATTATAAGTGGAAACAATATGAGAGTTTTCCGTTGCGACGGATACTACCAAGAGGCTATGCATTTGCATAGCTTCTTGTGTTATGGAGGAACCAAGGGTGACAGTCTAAAGTTAAAAACTCTGCTGAATTACATGGAGAATACGCGGAAAGAAAACACCATGGATGAGGAACTACAGCAGATACAGGATATCGTAGATGAAGTGATTGGTGAAAGAGGTATCCGGACGATTTATTTTTGATTTGAGAAGAATAATTATTGAAATATTTTTTTACGATATGCTATACACTTTTTGAACTTATCAAAGGTAGAGCATCCGGAATATTTTGAAACAGAATTGCGGCCGTTTTTAGAGCTGTTGTCTGATAGCATAAATTATGTGGTGAATGTACAAATATTTAAGAGTTATATGCGCATAATCAGTAGATTTAAAGTTTTAATACTTGCGTATAATAAAAAAAGAGTTACAATGTGCGCATAATCAAAAAAATGTGTGGGTTGTACATGTGCGTATAATTTGGAGGTACTTATGGTGTTAAAGAGAAAAATATATAAAAAGCTTTTGGAATGGAAGAATGAAAGTCAGGGGAAAAAGGCCCTGATGGTAGAAGGTGCACGCCGTATTGGAACACTAAGGTCACTCAACCTGTTGGTGATATGTAGAAGAAATATTATGCATTAGGTAAAGAATCCATAAAAAATGTCGATATAATATAATGAAAAGAAGAATAGGACAAGGAAGTCGAATAATAGTCAAGGAGGATGAGAAGCAGCGATGAAAGTGGATAATAAGTAATTACTTATCGGTTTTCGTGGTTGCTTTTATTATATAGTTTTAAAAAAAAGATAGCTTGAAACTAGTAACAAAAAGGAAAAATGGAAGGAAAAGAGGTAAAGGAGATGCGTTATAAATCATATGCACAGGAACTGGAAGATATTATTTTATATTTTGTATTAAAGGATGTTGAAAAAGTTTTTTGGATTGATGTTGGTGCAAATGATCCCGTTAATATCAGTGTTACAAATTTTTTCTCTTTGAGGGGAGGATGTGGAATAAATATAGAGCCACTTAGGTCAATGTGTTTGCTCCTAGACGAGGAATGTCCAAGAGATATAAATTTATGTGTGGGTGTTGGAAAAGAAATGGGATATATGGATTTGGTTGCATGTGGGACAGGGTCTACGTTTGATGAAACCGTTACCTCGAAAATGGAGAATGGTGGTGCTTTATTAAATAGACATAATAAACGAATCGTAACGTTGCAGTATATTTTCCAAAAATATATAAAAGGAGGTCAAGAAGTTCATTTTTGTAAAATAGATGTTGAAGGTTATGAAAAAGAGGTATTAGAGGGAATATCCGATTGGTATGAATGTAGACCATGGATATATGTAATGGAATCAGCAGAGCCGGGTACAACAATTCCGTGCTATGATAAGTGGGAAAGAATGTTGTTAGATAACGGCTATTTGTTTGCATATGAACATGGAATTAATAGATTTTATGTAGATGAATGTAAAGAACATTTATTAGAAAAATTCAAATTGGTTGATAGCTTTATTGAAAAAAGTAATATTGTGCAAATGAAAATGATAGATATTGCGAAATACAGGTAATATCTGAAAAAGTATTAATGTATATAATTATATATATTTTGAAGTGGTTTATAAAAGTGGTCATTTGATACAAGGAGAATAATATGGATTTGACAAATTTTCTTAATACAAAAATATGGGGGGGATTAAAGTGGACATTGGCATTAGAAAATAGACTTAAAGACGAGAGATATTTAGAGCAATATGGATATAAAATATATTCGCAGAATGATGAGGATGGCATCATTAATGAAATATTTAGAAGAATTGGTACTATAAATAAGACATTTGTGGAGTTTGGAGTGGACAGAGGTCTCGAATGCAATAGTCATGCTTTGCTGTTACAAGGATGGCGTGGATTATGGATAGAAGGAACTGAATCATCTTATGCACAGATATGTAGACGATTTGCCCCAGCAATTCGAAAAGGAATACTTTGTGTAATTAATGATTATGTGACCATTAATAATATTAATGGTTATATTTCTGAATATTGCAAAGGTGAAGAATTAGATTTGCTGAGCATTGATATTGATGGAAATGATTATCATATTTGGCAGTCTATTAATGAAATGAATCCACGTGTTGTTGTAATAGAATATCAAGGCAGATTTGCACCGGAAATTGATTGGGTGATGGCATATAATACTGATTGTGTATGGGATGGTAGTGATAGATCAGGAGCATCTTTAAAAGCATTGGAGAAGTTAGGAAATAAAAAGGGTTATCAACTTGTTGGAACAAATATAAGTGGTGTGAATGCATTCTTTGTAAGAAAAGATTTGTGTGGGGATTGGTTTCCGTTGCCGGCTACTTCGGAAAATTTATATAATCCGGTTCGCAGTAATATTGTAGGACACGAAAACGGAAATCGTCCAATAAATTTTGTAGGACAGGATATTGAAGGGATAGAAGGTGTATTTGAGTATTATCCTGATTGGAATAGTCTGCCTGGTTTTGGATTTAGAAAAATGCTTGTGACTACAAAGGGACAAAAGAATATAATGTCAGAGAAAAAGGCAAGAATGTATATTCGAAATATTCCTAAGACTTGTAGTAAAATATTGATTGAAATATCTACAGATATAGATATAAAAGAATTGAATGGCGAAATTGAATTAAGAATAGAATTTGAGAATATTCAAAATGTGTTTGATATAACGCAAGCACATCAAATAATATCATTCCCTATAAATGGAGCAGAATATAAAGGAAAAATAATCCCAATTGATTTCGCCACTAATTATTTATGGATACCATCTGAATTTGGAGAAAGGAATGATATATATTTTAGAGGTGTAGCTATAGAAAATATATATTTTGAATAATGTTCAGTAAATGAGAACTAATTATGTTTTATATAGTATGTGGAGGTAAAATGAAAATCAGAACAATGTGTGGGTATGCGGATGGAGTTGACATATGGGTTCCTTCATACGATAAGAATATGTTATACAAAAAAAGTGAAGAAGATGAGTGCCGTTTAGTATGCATACCATCGGGCTTAGATGTTTTTAGAAATGTAAGAAAAATATGTATGTATAAAAATGATTTGTTTTTTTTCTCACCCTACGAATGTAAAGTGGGAGTGTTTAATGTTGTTGATGAATCATTAATACAATGGAACTATTATAGTAAAAAATATACACAAATTTGTGAGATTTTATTTGAAGATGCTATATGTTGGATTATTCCATCAGATTTTGAATTTCCGGTTTTGGAAGTGAATCTAGAAACCAAAAATGTACGAGAATTTATATTTGAAAATGACACTCGAATTTTTACAAGAGGGATGGTGGTAGATGGACATATTTATATTGCAAACAGATGTGGTGGACAAGCTATAGTTTCAGAAATAATACCAAGTACTCATTTTATTCAAAATCATAAAATCAAGCAATTGGAAAGGATTGAATGCCTATATGTAGATGGTGATTCTGTATGGGTATATGGTATAGATAATATAAATAAAGCTAAAATTGTTCAAATAAGTGTGAATTCATGGGAAGTTTTGGATGAATATACATTTACATATTCTATATATAATAATGAGAATGCGTTAAACTATTTTAGATTGTTTAAGTATGATAATGATTTTTATTTGATACCAGAAAATGGACAACCATTTAGAATATTCAATTGGGATAATAAGTGCGAGTCTATTGTTGAGGGTACAGATTCATTGGAGATTCAAAAAAATAATTATTTTGAAACGCAATTGATAGAAAATGTTATGTACATATATGTTCGTAATAAAAATATAATTGGTATTCTAGAGCTAGATAGCAAGTCATATAGTGAAGTTTGTTTATTCGGTAAGGCAGGTAGTGTAAAAGATATGAAGCATACATGGTATCGTAACGAAGGGGAGTATGATACTTTGTCAGATTTTATAGAACAAATATAGGAGATATTTATATGCAACGGGAAGATGAAAAATTTAATAGTAAATATGAGTTTATTGATAATAAAAAGGATTGTTCTAAATTATTATATGTCCTTGCAGGATACAAACCGCTGTTATGGGAAAACGTTTTTGGTAGGATAAAAAGATTTTGCCCAAAAGATGTAGATGTATGCATTATTTCTAGTGGCATTTTTTCAGAAAAACTAAAAGATTTTTGTATAGAATATGATTGGTCATACTTGAGTACAGAAATCAATAAACTTACAATTGCACAGAATATAACAATTAGCTTGTTCCCTAAGGCGGAATTAATTTTTAAAATGGATGAGGATGTATTTCTTACAGAGCATTTTTGGGAATATTTGGAAGAAACGTTCGGCCATTATGATAAAATGTATAGAATTGGTTTTGTAGGACCATTGATGCCTTTGCATAATTATGGATTTTATCAATATCTCGAATTGAAAGGATATGAAAAAGAATGGAAGCAGTATGCACCACAATTTTCAAAATTGAAAATAGGAGGGCACAGTAAGGATGATAATGCTGCATTATATTCTGATGAGATTGCTGATTTTGTGTGGGATAAATGCGAGCAAATAGACAAAGAAGCTCTGGAATTTCGCAATATGAATCTAGAGCCTAAGTTCGTGAATATGAGATTCCCCATTTGCGCCATTATGTTTAGACGTAAATTCTGGGAGAAGATGGGCGGATTTGAGGTAGGAGTAGGTAATGGTGGTGGCAGTGATGAAGAACAAATGGTTAAATTTTGTGCAGTTAATTCCTATTTTGTTCTGTGTGATATTAGAATGATATGTTACCATTTTGGCTTTTATTATCAAGAGCATATATTGTATCGTAAATATAGAGTTTTCAAGGAAAAGTTTGAGTTAAATATAGGAGAGGAGAAAACGATTGGGTTGTAAACAATAATCGTGAGTTGTATAAATGAGCATGTCTGAAAAAATGATGATAGAAAAATTGAATATTGAAACAAAGGAAAAGAGTAAATATTTCAAAATGTATAAATTATGCAAAAAGTGGGTTTCAAATCTAAATAACGGAATTAATATTAAAGATAAATTTGACAATAACAATATTAGTAAAATTGCATTGTATGGTTGGGGAGAATTAGCATGGCTTTTGGTTGAAGAATTGGGGATGGACAAGATAGAATATGTTATAGACAGAAATGCTGATAATTTAGTTTTGGGATGTCCTGTGTATTCACCACAAGATGACCTGCCTATGGCCGATTTAATAGTTGTGACAATTATTGATCAATATGAAAAAATTTATGAGATGTTAGCAAAAAAAACAAATAGTCCATTATGTTCAATAGATGATTTGGTATGTGAAAACAAATGGAAAATTTAGGGGGGGGGTCATTATTGTGAAAGTAGTATTATATGGATTTGGGAAATTAGGCAAACGTGTTTATGCTAGTTTAATTAATAATAAGGATATTGAACTTGTAGGTATTGTAGATAATGCTGTTTCAGAGGGGGGGAGAAAAATGTTGATGATTTAACAATATATAGCATTCGTGAGTTTAAGAGAAGGAATATATCTGTAGACTGTGTTGTTATAGCGATAATTGAACCAAGAAGTGCATTCGATGCATATTTGTCATCAGTGGGTGTTGCAAAAAGAATTTTTAGGGTTCCAGTTAAATATTTAGAGTTTTCGCTCTCGTTTAAAGACAATCTTTCCTTTTTTGATGATTTGATTGATGTTACTCAAAATAATTTGCCATATGTAGAAATGCATGTTCAAGATAATTGTAATTTGAATTGTGTTGCTTGTGCGCATTATTCACCATTATTTAAGGATAATGAATTGACATTTAGTCAATTTGCTGAGGATATACAGAGGATGAGAGATATATTTAGTGGCGATATATTTATGATCAGACTGATGGGGGGAGAACCCTTTCTTAACAAAGATTTGGAGCGTTACATAGAAGTAGTAAGGGAACATTTTGAACATTCTGATGTACATATAGTGACAAATGGATTGCTTTTTCTGGGGATTGAACAAAAAATATTAGACGCGATAATTAGTAATCACATTATAGTAGATATATCTGACTATGAACCGAATAGGAAGTTAAAAAGTAAGATAATAAAATTTGCTGAAGAAAACGGTGTGCATATTTCTTGGGTCCTTAATACAAGAGAAGAGAATAGTTTTTCTAAGTCTTTATCTATAAACGAATTGCAAAATGATGTTAATCCATGTGAAAACAGCATGAGTTGTATAAATATATACAAAGGTAAGTATGCAAAATGTCCACAATTGATGTTTCTGCCAAAGTTTAATGAATATTTCCATGTGGATTTACCTAGTGATGGTATATATGATTTGTATGATAAAAACCTAACAGCGGAGAAATTTATTTGTAATATTAGTAAATCTGAAAAATTATGTCGTTATTGTGATATGGTTAATCCCAAGTGGATTACTTGGAATTGCTATACAACTCAGAAAAGACCTGTGATTGAGGATTGGCTAATATAGTATTATGAGCGAGAGTGAAAACTATACATGGATATTGTTTGAGATTAAATGCGGATAGAAAATCAAATATTTCAATGTGTAAGGGAGAAGTGGTAGATGAAACTATATGTATGGGGAACAGGAAAGAGTACAAAAAAATTATTAGATTTCGGAATTAATGGTAATGTGGTGGGGTTTATTGAATCAAATGTATCCAAAATACAATACGAGGGGAAACCAGTCTTTGCACCACAAGAAGTAAAAGAATATGATTGTATAATCGTTGCAAGTATATATGTAGATGAAATATATGATGTGGCAAATGAATGCAATATGAATTTTGATAAATTTATTTTTATGAATTTTTGCTATTTAATGTCCAAACGTGATAATAGTGCACTTGCACGAAAAGTACTTGCAGAAATAAATTATCAAAAGTATGTAATTGAATTTAATTTTTATGATAAGAGTTTTTTTGCGGACGACAGAGAAAAATATATTAGTATGAATAGGAGAAAGTCGTTCGAGATCTGTAAGAAAGATGAGAGACCTATATTGACTGATAAATATAAAACAATGGGGATTGCAAATCAGTATTTTTGGCAGGATTTATGGGCAGCCTCTTTGATTGGAAATAAAAAGCCACAGGAACATTTTGATATTGGCTCAAGGTTGGACGGGTTTATTGCACATATTATTGCAATGTCTATTCCTATAACAGTTATAGATGTCAGACCTTTTCCAATGAAGATTGTTGGATTAAAGACGATAGTTGCAGATGCAACTATGCTAAATGAGATTGAAGATGAAAGTATAGAAAGCTTGTCAGCATTATGTTCATTAGAACATTTTGGATTGGGAAGGTATGGTGATCCTATAGACCCGGAAGCCTGTTTTAAATGTTTTAAGCAAATACAAAAAAAGGTAAAAGCAGGAGGCTATATATATATATCTGTTCCAATAGGTAGAGAAAAATTACAATTCAACGCACATAGAATTTTCAAAGCCACAACAATAATAGAAGAGTTTGATAAATGTGAACTTTTAGAGTTCTCAGCATGCAATGAAGAAGAGATAGAATACAAAGTTGATATTAATAAGTATGATAGTGAAGATAATAGTGGCGGTCGATTTGGATTGTTTTGTTTTCGTAAAAGATGATAATGTAAAAAAACAATCAAATTACATTACGTAGGGGCATTTATTATGGATATTGTTAGATATAAAGGTGGTTTGGGTAATCAAATGTTTCAATATGCATTAGTAGAAGCATTAAGAAGTAGAGGAAGAGACGTTTTTTCCAGTCTTGGGTTTTATAGAAGGAATGAGGGCACACGAGCATTTTGTTTGAATAATGTATTTACTAATGTTTATCTGAATGAAATTAATGATGATACATTTGATGAAATAGATAGTCGATGGAAAGAAATAAAAGCCTGCGAGAAAAAACTTGAATTATATAAACAGGATATAGATAATTGTTTTTTTTGGGTGGAAGAAAAAGAAGGTGTGTATGAAAAGAAAATATTTGAAACAAAGGAATGTACCTTTGTAGGTTATTGGCAAAGTTATTTATATTTTTCAAATATACGAGATGTTATTCTTGAAAAATTTCAATTTAAGCAAGGAGAACCTGCTTTTTTGAAGCTACAAGAACAGGTGAAAAATTGTCAAAATTATGTTTCTGTACATATAAGACGAGGAGATTATTTATTAGCTCAGGATATGTATGGAAATATCTGTACAAAGGAATATTATGATGCTGCTATGCAGTATATTCAGGATAGAAGAGAAAATATTAAATTTATATTTTTCTCGGATGATATAGAATGGGTAAAAAAGAATTATTATAATAAGGCGGCAATATACATCGACAAATCAATGTTTCAATCTTACGAATTTTGGTATGATATGTGTCTGATGTCAGCGTGTTCGGGCAATATTATTGCTAATAGTTCATTTAGTTGGTGGGGAGCATGGTTAAACCAGAGAGATAATAATACTGTGATTGCACCATCAAAATGGGTAAATGGAAGAGAGATGAAAGATATATGCCCGCCGGAATGGATAAGAATACAAGCTATAAGTATGAAGAAAATGTGAGGAACAGTATGAATGATTGTGTATTACTCTCTGTTATAATGTCAGTATACAATGAGGAAAAGTTCGTAGGAGATGCTGTTGAGAGTATATTAAATCAGAGTTATTCCAATTTTGAATTTATTATTATTGATGATGCATCTACTGATCGAAGTGTTAGCATAATTGAAAAATATGCCGATGCAAGAATTCGTTTGATTAAGAATTCAAAAAATCAGGGACTTACCAAGAATTTAAATAAGGGCATTCAATTATCAAAAGGAAAATATATTTTAAGAATGGATGCAGATGATATAGCATTTTCTAATCGTTTTGCATTACAAGTGAAATATATGGAAGAACATCTGGAAGTAGTATTGTCCGGAGGATTCATGAAGACGTTTGGAGATACAAACGAAGTATTTCGTTGTGCAACAGAAAATGATTTGATGAAAATTAACTTAATGTTTAATACGGTGTCCTTTCATCCTACTTTTATTATTAGAAGAGATTCTTTAGAAAAAAATAAAATTGGGTACAACGAAAACCTGAGGTATGCACAGGATTATTACTTAATATATGAATTAAGTAAAATTGGAAAGATTGCGAATATACCGGAAATATTAATTAGGTATCGTGTACATAGTGGACAAGTGTCTAATGAAAAAAAATATGAGCAGAAGAAATGCGCAGATTTTACCAGAAGATGTATATTAGAGGAATTGGATATAAAGTTGTCGGACGAGAAGATGGAATACTGGACAAAGTTTTGTTTGTTAGATTATCATCCAATCACAGATAGTGAAAGAGAGAAGCTTGTAGAGGTAAAGAACAGAATTATAAATAATAATAGTGTAAAAGAAGTTTATTCGCCCAAAATACTAAAAGAAGTTTTAGAGCAACGTATGAGAGAATATATGCATGTAGCTGAGACTGAGATGCGGAATGTGAGAAGTGATGATATGAACAGCAAGTATTTTAGTTTGTTCAAGTTGATGGGGCAATGGGTAAGGGTATTGCAACAAGGGAAAAGTGTGGCAGATTACTTTGAACCTCAAAAAAACTATGAAATAGCAGTTTATGGTTTGGGCGAAGTGGGTGAAATACTAATAGAAGAATTAAAAGGTAGTAACATAAAAGTTATTTATGGAATTGATAGAAAAGCGTGTACGATTTTCTCAGACATTAAAGTAGTTTCTCCGGAAGATGTTTTGAAAAAGGTGGATATGATTGTTGTGACGGCAATAAGCTATTTTGATATTATTAAAGAAATGTTGGAGAAGAAAGTGGATTATCCTATTGTTTCACTTGGAGAAATATTGGATGCATTAGAATATAGTGAAAGATAGGAAAATTAAAAGTAGTTTGCTATATACAGAAGATTTGAGGATTGGAGCAATAAATGTTATTAACAGTAATAGTGCCAGTATATAATGTAGAGAGATATCTTGCAAGATGCGTAGAAAGTATATTGCATCAAAATTATTCAAAACTAGATGTTATATTGATAGATGACGGTTCTACGGATGGATCCGGGGAAATATGTGATCGGTATGCAAAAATGGATGAGCGTGTCAAGGTAATTCATTGTAAAAACTCAGGTGTTGTTTCCTCAAGAGTGAAAGGGCTGGAGTGTGCTAGTGGAGAAGTTGTAACTTTTGTTGATAGTGATGATTGGATAGAACCTGATATGTATTCTTGCATGATGGATGTTTATAGAAGACATAATCCAGATATAGTGTCGTCCGGACTGATAATAGAAGACGAAACAGGACGTGTGATTCAGCAGGAATTTGATTTATATGATAAGGGAATGTATTTAGCAAAGCAAATCCGAGAAGTTATTGTAAAGGAAATGATGTGGAGTGAGGATTATGGTAAAAGAAGAATTACTTCATCTGTATGTAATAAAATATTTAAATTAGAAATGTTAAAGTGGGTGACGTCTGATATTGATGTTAATTTGACAATAGGGGAAGATGCAGCAATCACATATCCGTACATTGCTAGAAGTAGAAGCATTTTTATTATTAATAGGGGATGGTACCATTATGTTAAAAGAAGGTTTTCGATGATTTCAGCACATAGTTTGAAATCTTTTGAGGCAATTTTAAAATTTAAAAACTATATGAAGAAAATATTCGTATATGATGAAAAGTCAGATGATATTGCATGGCAATTGCAACAATATGTTAATGTATTTCTATTAGAGGTTATAAATGGCGTTTATGAAGTGGAAATGGAAAAGATAAGATTTGTTTTTCCTTATGAATTAATTCCTGCAGGAAGTAATATTGTTTTGTATGGAATGGGACAGGTTGGTACATCCTATTGGCATTGTTTGCATGGCGGCGAGTATATTAATCAAGTGATTTGTGTAGATAAAAATTATAATCGCTTTACTAATGAACAGATGACAATTTATGATCCGGCTGTTATTTATGAAAAGGATTATGATTATATTGTTATAGCTGTTGAAAATGAGGATTGGGTCAAAGAAATACGTGAAAATTTATTGAAAAATAATATATGTGAAAAAAAAATTGTTTGGAAAAAACCAAAAAGAATTATTTAAAGATAGTATATATAATGAAGGGTATATGGATGGAAAATGTATACGATATTAGGAAAAAAGAGTCATTAATGTTTGTTTTGCCTAAGAATTTTTGCTTGGCATTTTCAGAACAATATATTAACAAAAGAGTTGCAATAGCAGTAAATTTGTATTACGAGCAAGATGTAAATTTTTATTTAAATTACATAAGACAAGTACCTGATTTTGTACACATATATGTAATATCGTCTGTTTCTAATATTTTAGATAAAATTGAGGAATATTCAAAACAGAGGAAAAACGTATTTTGCTTAAAAAAGGAAAATCGCGGGCGTGATATAAGTGCTTTATTAGTTGCATTTCGAGAGATAGCATTAGAGTATGAATATATTTGCTTTATACATGATAAAAAAGCACATCATGTATATTTGGAGGAAGAAGTCAGTTTATGGATAAATAATTTATGGGGAAATACTATTGGAACGAGTAGTTATATTCAGAATGTTTTAAGTGTGTTTGAGGATAACCCAGAGATAGGTGTTTTAGCCCCTCCCGAGCCAATGGGGGAGCATATCGAATCTTGGTATGGCGAAATATGGGCAGGAGACTTTGAAAACACTAAAAAGCTGGCGAAAGAACTGGGGGTGAAGTGTGAATTTGATAGGAATAAGCCACCAATTACGTTAGGTACTGTGTTTTGGGCAAGGTCATGTAGTCTTGAAAAACTGTTTAAAAGAGAATGGATATATTCGGATTTTTTGGAAGAACCTTTACCTGATGATGGTACAATAAGCCACGCTATAGAGAGGGTTTTTGCATATGTAGCACAAGATGCCGGTTTTAAAACAGGGACGATTATGTCAGATGAGTATGCGGAGTGGAGTCTCCTTTTTTTACAAGAGAGTATGCGTAAAATGAGTTGCCTGCTGGTGGAGAAATTAGGTGTACATGAGTTGTATCAAATGAAAGTAGAATATGTCGAAAGATACGAAAAAGAATTGCTTGAGTTCTTTACAAAAAATAAAGAAGTATACATATACGGTGCCGGAGTGTTTGGAAAAGAGATGCTAATCCGTGCAAGGCGGATGGAACTCGAAGCGAAGGGATTTGTTGTAAGTGATGGTAGAAGAAGAGAACTTTGTGTTAACGGTGTGCCGGTTTATGAATTACATGAAATCATTGATAAAGAAGGAGTGGGAATTATAGTTTCCTTGAATTATGGTTTGCAGGAACAGATTTGTAAAGATTTGCAAGCAAGAGGTTTTGATAATTTTATACGCGGTAATGTATTGGAAGGGTAGAAGGTAAGCATATATACTGTTGAGAGGATACATCATGGAAAAATTAGTAATTGTAATGACATCTGATAAAAATTATGTTTCACCCACAAAGGTAGCAATTTATTCGATGGTAAAATCCACACCGGATACTTTTTTTGATATCCACATTTTGTGTAATGAAAGATTGGACAGTGACAGTAGAACTGAATTTAACGAGTTGGCGGATGACTTACAAAGAGTCAAAATGCTCTATGATGAAATTGACGATTCACAAATAGCGGAAGCAAAAACATTGGGAGGTATTTCTATTGCGTCCTATTATCGCCTTTATATCAGCCGGTTTATAAAAGAAAGTAAATGCCTATTTATAGATGGAGACGTTGTAATTAATGCAGATTTAAGAGAAGTATACAGAACGGATTTGACGGGATATTACATGGCGGGAGTCAGAGATTGTGGCGTTCAGGCAAGAAAAAAAGAAGGCTGGGAATGGATGCCCAAGATTGATGCGCCGGATTATAGTGAGTATATTAATGCCGGATTCATTTTATTTAATTTAGATAAAATCAGAGAAGACAATTTGGAAGAAAAATTTGTTGGCGCAATAAAAGATGGATACCGCTATATGGACCAGGATATTTTAAACAAATTCTGTTATGGCAAAATTAAAAATCTACCTCTAAGATATAATCTGTTTTCAGAATTTTATGGCCGTATTGATAAGATGGGAGAAACAGACTATACAAAAGAAGAAATGATAGATAGTGAAAATTGGGGAATGATTCACTATCCAGGTGTTTTTAAACCATGGTTTTGCAGAAGACTTAAGGCAAATCAAATATGGTGGAAAATAGCGCGTGAAGTGTTAATGGAATCGGAACTTGAAAAGTATGAAAGAAGTGCTCTTGAGTTTGAAAGAGTGGGTGACTGGACAAGTATTTGGGGAAAGATTAAGAACGAGAAAGAAATAGTTATTTTTGGATATTCGGAAGGCGGCAGAAAGTTACTTGATATATTAGAACGAAGTGGAAAAAACTTTGAAATTGTGTTTGCTGACAATGATGAAAAGAAACATGGACATGCCATGGATGGAAGGGCGGTATTATCTGCCCAAGATGCGGTGGAAAATCATAAAGAAGCATATTGGATTATCAGTAGCCAGCTGGCACATGTTGCAATTAAAAAGCAACTAATGGAACTTGGAATTAGTGAGGATAGAATTACCCGGTATGTGTATAAAAATGATGCATACTATGAAGGTCTGGATGAAGAAAACTATAAGTACGAGATGGAGATTTTGAGGACTGACGAATGAAGAAAGTGTTAATTCTTGGCGGAAGCGGATTTATTGGTAGAAATTTAAGTCTGTTTTTATCAAAAGCCGGCTATGAAGTGTATAGTTTTGATTTAGTAAAGCCTACTAATCATGTATTGCCGGAAGTACATTATATAGCGGGAGATTTTTTTGATGATGATGACTTGAAGTCTGCAATAGAAGATAAGGATTATATCATTCATGCTATTAGTACTATAAATCCGGGAAATTCAAATGAGTGTTATGTAAGAGGGTACGAAAAGGATTTTTTGCAGACGGTAAAGCTATGCAATTTATTGATTGGTAGAAGCACAAGGTTAATATTCCTCTCTTCTGGTGGAACCGTGTATGGACACCATGAAATACAACCTATTAATGAAAATGTTCTGCCACAGCCTATTAATCATTATGGAAACATTAAATTGTGCATGGAGAATACTATTCGTACATTTAACTATCAGATGCATATAAAGATGTTGATTGTAAGAATTTCTAATCCTTATGGACCGGGACAGGACTTTAAGAAAGGGGTAGGATTTATTGATGCCGTGCTAAAAAACGCAATTAGCGGTGAGCCTGTTATGGTATGGGGAGATGGTAAGAATGTCCGTGATTATATATACATAGAAGATGTATGTAAGATGATAACAAGCCTCATGGAGTATAATGGCGAATACGATACCTTTAATGTGAGTTCGGGAATTGGTGTATCACAAAATGAAGTGATAGAGAGTGTTAAAGGAATGGGATTGAAACCACAGGTTGTTTATATGGATAAGCGTAGTGTGGATGTCCGGAAGATTATACTGGATAACAGCAGAATGAAAACTGTGTGGAAAAAAGAACTTATAACCCTAGAGGAAGGATTGAAGAATTATTATAATTATCTTTTGAATGAAAATTAAATGATTTATATGTAAGATTCATGCATGAAAGTTAACAAAAAAACAGAACTTGCTTGCGGATAAACCGTTAATATGTTATACTTCTTGCAAAGCATATTTTTCATATTAGACGTGGCCGTTTGTGCTGCACGTTTTCAAAAAATCAAAGTATATCTTATTATTATCAAGAAAATTCATGCTTTTATTACCCATTTATTTTATTGTATAAAGCAGGAATTTTCATGAATAAGAGAGTTCCTGCGTAAAGGAGGAACTATAATATGACAAAAGAAACAGCAGAGTTGACGAACGGACTGCACAGAGAGAGTAATTTACGTCCCTTGGAAGAACTGGATATGATGGATTCATTTCTTTTTGAGGCAGCCACAGAAGATGTAGAAAATGCAAAGAAGATTGCGCGGGTAATTATAGAGCGTGCAGTAGGGCATCGGGTGGAAAATCTGATTATCGAATCACAAAAGTCGCTGAAAGGAATGAATGTTGATAAGCGGGGAATCCGTATGGACCTTTATTCTACAGAACAGGATGTGCTGGGAGAAGGCCGGATAATTCGGATTTATGATATTGAACCAAATAACTATTATGAGAAAGAAATTCCCCGCAGAAACCGCTTTTATCAGTCTCTGATTGATGCCAAGTTGCTTCCTAAGGGGGCTGATTTTAAAAAGATGCCGGATGTAATTACAATATGGATACTGCCTTATGATCCATTTGGAGATGATAGAATGATTTATACTGTCAAAAACGTAGTGGCAGAGAATGAAGAATTATCATACGACGACGGTGTGTGTAAGATATTCCTTTATACGAAAGGGAATAAAGGCGGCTCTTTCAAATTAAAAAGCCTGCTGACTTACATGGAAGATACGCGGAAGGAAAACGCTGTGGATGAAGAACTGTTGCAGATTCAAAGTATTGTAGACGAAGTGAAATGTAGTGATGAAGAAAGGAAGCGCTATATGAATTTGTTTGGAGTGATTGATTACGAGAAGAGAGACAGCTTTGATGAGGGTCATGAATTGGGCGTACAGGAAGGAATAATTAATACATGCAAAACATTTGGAGCAGACCGTGCCAGAACAAAAGAAGAACTCCTAAAAAACTTTGATTTAACGGAAGAAAAAGCAGAAGAATTGCTTCGCTTATATTGGTAGGAAGAAATAGGCGCATGCAAAGCAGGAGATGATCATAATGAACCAAATTGCCATCTACGGTGCCCAAATGGTTGCCGTAAGCGTTTATTACGCACTGAAAACTTTATATCCGGATGTGCAGGTTGCTGCCTTTGTAGTCAGTCACATGGAAGGAAATCCTGTGCAGATTAATGGCATTCCGGTAATGACATTGGAAGCCTATGAACGAAGTGGCGATAAAGAATGTAAGATTCTCATTGCCGTGCCGGAGAATTTCCACGCGGAGATTATTGGTGGATTAACAGCGAAGGGCTTTGAAAACTACACCTGCATTGATTCCGTGACAGAGGCAGAAATCATGCGTAGATTTTATGCGCAAACCGAGCAGTTTGCTGTTCTTTCAGATTTTCCTCAGGGAACAAAGCAGGCAGAACTTTTTGTGGGAATGTCCAAATTTTACAAGGACAGGCAGCTGAATGGTTCTTATGATATTCAGAGTTATGTAAACCCTATTCAGGCGGGTGCTGCTCTAACTGATACCCGGGTTGCAGAACTTAGAGACGATATGGGAGAAAATATTTCCCATAAGAATGTAAACTATAGTGAACTGACAGCCATGTACTGGCTTAGCAGACACAAAAGCAGTCCGTATATGGGACTTTTCCATTACAGACGTATGCTTGATATAAAAGAGGATGATTTGTACCGTCTTGGCGAGAATGATATTGATGTGATTTTGCCATATCCTACAGTGCATTATCCTAATATTGATGAACATCATAAAAGATACTTAAAACAGCAGGATTGGGACGCAATGCTTAAGGCTCTTGAGGAACTTGCACCGGAATATGCAGCGAAGCTGCCGGAAATTTATAAAGGGCAGTACTTTTATAATTACAATATGCTCATTGCAAAAGAAAAGGTGTTTAAAGATTACTGCAACTGGTTGTTTCCGGTTCTTCAAAGAACGGAGGAACTTAGTGAGCCCAAGGGAAGCGAACGCGCCGACCGGTATATAGGATACCTAGGTGAGAATTTGACTACACTTTATTTTATGGCAAACGCAGAACAATTAAAAATTGCGCACACGGGAAGATTAATGCTGATTTAACTGAGGGTAAATGAACAGACAGATTTTATATAGTGATACTGAAAGAGAAGGTGCAGGCTATGGACAGATACCGGCAAGAGATAAATAAAATGATTGAACTACCCTTACCATGGGGCGAGTTTAAAGGCAAAACGATTATGATTTCCGGAGCTACCGGTATGGTTGGTAAGTGCCTGATTGACGTACTTATGCACTATAATGGGATTATGGAGAAGCCCGGTAAAATTAGGGTGATTGCCCTTAGCCGCAATGAGGAAAGAGCAAAAGAGCGTTTCCGAGACTACTGGGATGAGGAATATTTTGCTTATACGTCTTGTGACGTGAATGAAGTAATTCCTGAGTGTGGCACAGTAGACTATATTGTCCATGCGGCAAGTAATACGCATCCTTTGCAATATTCACAGGATTCCATCGGAACCATTACCGCCAATATTATCGGGACAAAAAATCTTTTGGATTATGCAGTTGCCCATGATACCAAGCAGTTTTGCTTTGTGTCTTCTGTGGAAGTGTATGGGGAAAACCGCGGTGATGTAGAAAAGTTTGATGAGAAGTATTTGGGATATATTGATTGCAATACCCTTCGTGCGGGCTATCCGGAAAGCAAACGCCTTGGAGAAACATTATGTAATGCGTATAAGCAGACTTATGGGCTTGATTTTGTGATTCCAAGACTTTCCAGGTGCTATGGTCCGACTATGCTTGCATCTGATACCAAAGCTATTTCCCAGTTTATTAAGAAGGCAGCAGCAGGGGAAGATATTGTGTTAAAGAGTGAAGGTAATCAGAAATATTCCTACTCTTTTGTGACGGATGCGGTTGCAGGGATTTTGTATGTGATGTTGCTTGGACAGTCGGGAGAGGCCTATAA
Source organism: Lachnospiraceae bacterium (assembly GCA_017938315.1). Taxonomy (GTDB): domain Bacteria; phylum Bacillota; class Clostridia; order Lachnospirales; family Lachnospiraceae; genus Suilimivivens. Next base: position 26,967 of record JAGBBV010000021.1, on the reverse strand, counting down.
TATTGCAGATGAGGCATCAGATATCACATTAAAAGATCTTGCCGGAACCTTGGCAGGGATTGCAGGAACAAAGGTGATATTTGAACTGCCTGATGAGACAGAAAGACGTGGATACTCTACAGCAACAAAAGCAATGCTGGATGCATCCAAATTGCAGACGCTTGGATGGAAAGCACAGGTGCACATGGAAGATGGACTAAGATGCGTAGTGGATGAGTGTAAAAAGTGCTGAAAAGAAATTGGTACTTTAGTACACCAACCCGTTAAAAATCCCCTTTTTCGAGTGACGATTTTCCTACAATGTGGTATAATTTTTGCGTATCATAGTAGCTAGATGAGTTTTAGACATAAGATAGTGGGAGGGTTAATTATGACCAAGGCAGAAATTTTAAAGACAGAAATATTAAGACAGTATAAGAGTGTCAGACAGTTTGCTATTGAGATGGAGATTCCATACAGCACTCTGGTGACAGCACTTGACAGAGGTATTGAAGGAATGGCTTATGGGACCGTCATTCGTATGTGCGACAAATTAAGCTTAAATCCGGTGGATTTTACATCTCTTGAAAAAGGTGAATCTCTCGGAGAAAAGATTTTAGAAAACAGAGTAATGCAGTATTATATCCAGCTGAATAAAAAAGGCCGCAAGAGAATTCTTGAAATGATGGAAGATTATGTTCAGCTTGAGAAATACAGAGAATAGGAGTAAGTTATGCGTAAGCACTATGACTACTTGATTGTAGGAACCGGACTTTTTGGTTCGGTTTTTTCTCATGAAATGAAGAAAAAAGGAAAAACGTCTTTGGCGATTGATAAGCGTAATCACATTGCGGGTAATATTTATACCAAAGAAGTAAGAGGGATTCAAGTGCATGAATATGGTGCACACATTTTTCATACTTCCGATAAGAAGATATGGGATTACGTGAATGAGTTTGCAGAGTTTAATCATTATGTGAATTCACCTATGGCAGTTTATAAGGACGAAATTTATAATCTTCCTTTTAATATGAATACCTTCAGTAAACTTTGGGGAATTAAGACACCACAAGAGGCTAAGGAGATTATAAGTAAGCAGATTGAAGAATTACATATTACAGAACCGAAGAATCTGGAAGAACAGGCACTGTCTTTGGCGGGTACAGATGTATATGAAAAACTTGTGAAAGGCTACACTGAAAAACAGTGGGGCAGGGATTGCAAGGATTTGCCGGCATTTATTATTAAGAGATTGCCGTTTAGATTTACCTACAATAACAATTATTTTAATGACAGATATCAGGGAATTCCTATAGGCGGTTACACAGCGATGGTTGAGAAGCTCTTGGAAGGAACGGAAGTGATTCTTGAGACAGAGTATCGTGACTTTGCAGCGAAGCAGGAAAAAGCACAGGCAGAAGGAAAAGATTACATTACATGGGATAAAGTAGTATACACCGGCATGCTGGATGAGTACTTTGATTTTTGCCTTGGCAATTTGGAGTATCGCTCTCTTTGCTTTGAACAGGAAGATATGCCGGAATGCGAAAACTATCAGGGAAATGCGGTGGTGAATTATACCCACAGAGATATTCCTTATACCAGAATTATTGAGCACAAGCATTTTGAATTCGGAAAAGGAGATGGCACGGTTATCACCAAAGAATATCCGGCCGAATGGAAACCGGGAGAAGAACCTTACTATCCTATTAATAATGAAAAGAATGATGCACTCTTTGCAAAGTATCGGGAACTTGCAGACAAAGAGGAAGGTGTTTTGTTTGGAGGCCGGTTAGGTAATTATAAATATTATGACATGGATAAGGTGATTGCCGCAGCGCTGGAGGCAGTAGAAAAAGAACTTGCATAAAATGTAATAATAAAAGCCGTAAGGACCGGAATCCTTACGGCTTTTGTACTTAATAATATATAATTAACAATAACTGTTGAACATCAATCCGCTATAGGCGCTGGGAGCATAGGGAGATACAAAGTTATGTCCCGGGTTTTTGTATGCTACCACAGTCTTTTCCACATAATGCATGGGATTAAGCGAAACCTGGTTGGTTTTACGGAGAACAGAGTTTGCAAAATCCTTGATAGTGGATAAGCTTTCTTTGCCACCGTCTGAAAGCGCGGTCTGCCGCAATGAATCTTTATTTAAAGACATTTGTCCGTTCTCTTCAAACCGAACGCCCATCTTTTCCAATTCCTGTTGGTAAGAGAGAGAGATGTGTCTCATTTCATTGACGAGTCTACTGCTTCTGGGATGGGAATCCAAATAACTTGCAGTAGTGTTAAGGAAAGCGTTATATCCCATAACCAGTTCATTAATATTTTCAGTAATGGAATCCACGTCGGCTTTCAGACCGATTTGTACAACGCCGTTATCGCCGGAGCTTACACCCTTTAATTCCACTTCAAACATTTTATCTACAGTGAAATGATTAGAAGAAGCACTTCTTGGCTCACCATTTAACAAAAATTCGGCGTTGGATGCCTGGGTTGAAACAGAATCAATACCTAAATAGGCAACACTTCCCTTTTGCTTGCTGGTATTATTGTCAGATATATGGAAAATGTTGCTTTGTTCATTTTTCAGGCCGGTGGAGGTGGAGGAAAGCCGCAGTGCACTGTTACCGTTTCCGTCTTCCACCAGTTCTGCTTTCAGCCCAATGTCTGCATTAGTAATGAGACGTGAAAGACGTTCCTGAATCTGTCTGTTTGATTCTCCTTCATGTATGTTATATTGAAATTCGTAGTTTAAATCATTAATTGTAATATCAAAGGAATAACCGTCTGCCGGTAAATCTACAGCAGAAGTGGAAGGAAGCATATGACCTGTATTTACCTGACCAGATGCTAAAGCGGTTATTTCCATTTCAAAGGGAGCAATATCTCCTTCTTCTGGAAGTTCGCCGATAAAAGTAGCACTGACCAAATCAGCATTACTGGAATAGGCTACCTTCTTATTTAAAAGATCTTCTTCATTAAGCCCGCCCAATGAAGCGATGGTGTTGCGCAGAGCCCTTGCATTTTCCTTTAATCCGATGGCATAGCTTTGGGTTTCCTTACTATTGTCAAGCAGATACAGAGGGGATTCTTTATTCAGTTTAACCATGGAGTTGTAAATGTTACGCAGTTCGCTCTTTTTATGCGTGTCATAACGAGTCGTACTCTTGGGAGCATAACTGGTAAGATAATGATTATAGACACTGTTAAGTGCTGCATGATATGCCATAAAAACTGCCCCTCCTTTCTTCCGTGAAATGTAAAACCGCCAAAACCGTTTGGCAATAGGGCATAAAAACCTACTTTTATGATTTTATTCTACCATGACAAATTAAGGAAAACAAGATATTACAAAGAAAAAACTTGAAAAATACAAGAAAAATACAGTAAAAAATGTAAAAATTCGGTTGACGCAAAAGAAGGGATATGTTATATTAGTCAAGCGAAGATAAGATTTAGGTCTTTTTTTTATGCTCAAAATCCGGCAAAAAGATTGGAGGAATTTAAGATGCGTACAAGAATTACATTAGCATGTACTGAATGTAAACAGCGTAACTACAATACCACTAAAGATAAGAAAACTCATCCCGACAGGATGGAAACAAAGAAGTATTGTAGATTCTGCAAAACTCACACATTACACAAAGAAACCAAATAATTGCTGTAGTTGTTTGAAAGGAGCTTAACATGGCAGATTCTGTTAAGAAGGAAAAAGCAAAAGAAAAGAAACCCGGCTTTTTCAAAGGATTAAAATCAGAATATAAAAAGATTACATGGCCTGATAAAGATTCACTTTTGAAGCAGACCGTAGCGGTTGTTTGTGTTTCCGTTGTTGTAGGCGTTATCATTGCAATACTTGACTTCATGATTCAGTATGGCGTAGATTTTATGATGAGTCTGTAGAGTGAGGGTGAATGTATGGCAGAAGCAAACTGGTATGTAGTGCATACTTATTCAGGATATGAAAATAAGGTAAAAGCCAATATTGAAAAAACCATCGAGAACAGACACCTGGAAGAAGAGATTCTGGAAGTGCGTGTGCCTATGCAAGATGTTGTGGAAGTAAAGAATGGTGCCAGGAAGACTGTCCAGAAGAAAATGTTCCCGGGATATGTGTTAATCAATATGATTATGAATGATGACACATGGTATGTGGTTCGTAATACCAGAGGTGTGACCGGATTTGTAGGTCCCGGAAGTAAACCGGTTCCGCTTACGGAAGCGGAAATGAAACCTTTGGGAATCAAGGTGGAAAATATATCAGTAGATTTCGCAGAAGGAGATACCATTGCTGTAGTTGCCGGTGTATGGAAAGATACAGTGGGCGTTGTACAGCGTATGGACTTCGGTAAGCAAACGGCTACCATTAATGTAGAACTGTTCGGCAGGGAGACACCTGTGGAAATCAGTTTTGCAGAAGTTAGAAAAATGTAACAAATTTGATATTTGTAAGAAGGAAACTTCTTTATAAATATAGAGGAACTAAAAATGTCTATGGAATGATGCCATAGACCGTGGGAGCAGAGAGCCGATGCAGTATATGGTCGGAAGGATGCGCCATACCACAATGCATTTAATGCATTATTATAGGAGGTGCCACAATGGCAAAGAAAGTAGAAGGATACATTAAGTTACAAATCCCTGCTGGTAAAGCTACACCAGCTCCCCCTGTTGGTCCTGCACTTGGACAGCATGGTGTGAACATCGTTGAATTTACAAAACAGTTCAACGCAAGAACAGCTGATAAAGGCGATGTTATCATCCCTGTAGTTATCACTGTATACGCAGACAGAAGTTTCAGTTTTATTACTAAGACTCCCCCTGCTGCAGTACTTCTTAAGAAAGCATGCAACATTAAGTCAGGTTCAGCAACACCGAACAAGACTAAGGTAGCAACTATTTCCAAAGCAAAACTTCAGGAAATCGCAGAAATGAAGATGCCTGACCTTAATGCGGGAAGCTTGGAAGCTGCTATGAGCATGATTGCCGGAACAGCAAGAAGCATGGGTATCAAAGTAGAAGACTAATAACAATATTGTAGAGAGTGGGAGACAATTTATTTGTCGTTTGAACCATAGGAGGATTTAATAATGAAACATGGAAAGAAATATAACGAGGCTGCTAAGCAGGTAGACCGCAGTGTTGCATATGAACCTAATGACGCAATCGCACTTGCAAAGAAAACTGCAGTAGCTAAATTTGATGAAACAATCGAAGTGCACATCAGAACAGGATGTGACGGACGTCATGCTGAACAGCAGATCCGTGGTGCAGTAGTACTTCCCAACGGAACAGGTAAGACTGTAAAGGTTTTAGTATTTGCTAAAGGTGATAAGGTAACTGAGGCTGAGGCAGCAGGCGCAGATTATGTTGGCGGAGAAGAACTCATTCCCAAGATTCAGAATGACGGATGGCTTGACTTTGATGTAGTTGTAGCTACACCTGATATGATGGGTGTTGTAGGTCGTCTCGGTAAGGTACTTGGTCCTAAAGGATTAATGCCTAACCCTAAGGCTGGAACAGTTACAATGGATGTAACAAAAGCAATCAACGATATCAAAGCTGGTAAGATTGAGTACAGACTTGACAAGTCCAATATCATTCACGTTCCGATTGGAAAGGCTTCTTTCGAAGAAGAAAAGCTTCAGGAGAACTTTAATGCTCTCATGGAAGCAATTGTAAAAGCAAAACCTTCAGCATTAAAAGGTCAGTATTTAAGAAGTATTACAGTTACTTCCACAATGGGACCTGGTGTTAAGGTAAGTGTTGCTAAGTTCTAATATTTTAGAATGATGAAGGCGTTGCGTATGCAGCGCCTTTTGTATCTTTATCTGTACATAGTTTGGAAAATGGGAATTGATGAGTGGCGTGAAAAAAATATCTGATACTAAAAAGAAAAACAGAATATCGGTGGTAAAGGTTTTTTTGCTGACATTTATAGCTGTGGTAAGTGTGGGACTTCTTGGTATGTCCGGATATTTGTTAATGGAAAAAAAGACAGATCATGATTTAAAAACAGTAGAAACAGTTTTTGAAGAAGCCGGCACAGACGTGCAGACGAATGTAGAAGTGGTCCCCTCTCATTCATTGTGGGAGGCGATTCCAACACAGGGTGAGAAGAGCGCAGAAGAGGCAGATGGCAATCAGGAAACCTTAGCGATGCTAAGTGGAAAAAGGGTACAAATGCTGGATACCGGTTCTTCGGGGAATATCAGCTTTGGATTCGGCGGTGATATTTTGTTTGATGATGAGTATGCATGCATGGCAAATCTGCTAAACAGAGGTGTTACCATAGAAAATGGGATATCAGAAGCGTTGCTTGCGGGAATGCATGACGTGGATGTGATGATGGTAAATAATGAGTTCCCTTATACAGACAGAGGGACTCCCACAGAAGGGAAAACATATACCTTCCGAGCGGATCCGGAATGTGTACAGTATCTGCACGATATGGGAGTGGATGTTGTTTCCCTGGCAAATAATCATGCATATGATTTCGGAGAAGTGGGTTTTCTGGATACCCTTGATACACTGGAGAATGCCGGAATACCTTATGTGGGGGCGGGAAGAAATCTTAAAGAGGCCTGTGAACCTATTTATTTTGTTTCTGAAGATGTTACAGTTGCACTTGTGTCGGCAACACAGATAGAGAGACTTGATAACCCTGATACGAAAGGGGCCACGGAGAACAGCGCAGGTGTGTTCCGGTGCCTGTATCCGGAGAAGCTGCTGGAAGTGATAGCGGAAGCGAAAGAAAACAGTGATTTTGTAATTGTATATATTCACTGGGGGACAGAAAATGAAGTGGAACCGGATTGGGCACAGCTTGATCAGGCTCCGAAAATTGCAGAGGCAGGCGCGGATTTGATTGTAGGCGCACATCCCCATTGTCTTCAAGGGATAGAATATTATGGTGACACACCGGTGATCTATAGCATCGGAAACTTTTGGTTTAATTCAAAGACGATGGATACCGGACTTTTGAGAGTGGATATTTCCAAAGAGGGGATTGAAAACTTGCAGTTTATGCCAGCAGTGCAGCAGGATTGCCGGACAGACTATGTTTACGGCGGGGAAAAAGAACGTATTCTGTCTTATATGGAAAGTATTTCTTATAATGTTGCCATTGACAGTGAAGGTTATATCACAAAAAAATAAAATAGGCATTGACATGGCGTAAATGCTGTGATATTGTAATAAAGGTCGTCTAGACCATGCCGAAGACAGTAGGTGCTTGATTTTATATAATTCAAGCGTAAGTGTACCGCCTACCGAGGAAAAGAGTTTATTAAGATGAATTCTGTCCTTCCGTCTTTGGAGGGACTTTTTTATAAGCTCCTTTCGGCAGAAAATCTAAAAGGAGGTAAATAAAGTGGCAAAAGTTGAATTGAAACAGCCTATCGTGGAAGAGATTTCAGCAAGCATTAAAGATGCGCAGTCAGTTGTACTTGTTGACTACCGTGGACTTACAGTAGAGCAGGATACAAGACTTCGTAAGCAGATGCGTGAAGCAGGAATCACTTACAAAGTTTACAAAAACACCATGATGAACTTCGCATTCAAGGGAACAGATTTCGAAGCACTTGCTCCTTATCTTGAAGGACCCAGTGCAATTGCTATCTCTACCGAAGATGCTACAGCTCCTGCTAGAGTACTTTGCAATTTTGCGAAGGAAGCAGCTAAGCTTGAAGTGAAAGGTGGTGTGGTTGAAGGTGTTGCATATGATGCAAACGGCATCAAGGAAATCGCTAAGATTCCTTCAAGAGAAGAATTACTGTCCAAGTTACTTGGCAGCATTCAGTCTCCTATTGCAAACTTCGCTCGTGTAATGAATCAGTTAGCAGAAAAAGGTGGAGCATCCGAATGCGAAGCACCTGCAGCTGAAGAAGCACCCGCAGAAGAAGTAGTAGCAGAAGCACCTGCAACTGAGGAAGCAGCTCCCGCAGAGGAAGCAGCAACTGAAGCTCCTGCAGAAGCAGAAGCACCCGCAGCAGAAGAAACACCTGCGGAATAATTCACTGGAACGTGAAATGAAACTTTCCGTAGATGGCTACGGAGTAACTGAAATAATAAAAGATTAAATGGAGGAAATGAAAATGGCAAAGTTATCCACACAGGAATTAATCGACGCTATCAAAGAGTTAACAGTATTAGAATTAAATGATTTAGTTAAAGCATGTGAAGAAGAATTCGGCGTATCTGCAGCAGCAGGCGTTGTAGTTGCAGCAGCAGGTGCTGGTGATGCAGGTGCAGCAGCAGAAGAAAAGACAGAATTCGACGTAGAACTTACAGATGTAGGTCCTAACAAGGTTAAAGTTATCAAAGTTGTTCGTGAAGCTACAGGACTTGGCTTAAAAGAAGCTAAAGACTTAGTTGATGCAGCTCCTAAGATGTTAAAGGAAGGCGCTTCTAAAGAAGAAGCTGATGACATCAAGGCTAAACTTGAAGCTGAAGGCGCTAAAGTTACTCTTAAATAATTTAAGAATACAACTGAGTAGTAACCATAAGTTGAAAGAGGAAGACCCGGTCACATGGATAAATGTGATCGGGTTTTTTGATTAATTGGGAAAAAGCAAAAAGTTTCCAAAATTTGAAAATTATTTATTGACTCAAAAATTTATTTGTAGTACAATGGATGATGCACTATTGTGGTGTGGTATGCATATTTGCAGGTATGCACTTTTTTTCAAATCATAGAGAACGGGGTGAAATGTCAATGGAAAAGAACAGAATACGTCCTGTTGCCACAGGCAGAAGCTTACGTATGAGTTATTCACGACAGCAAGAAGTTTTGGAGATGCCGAATCTGATAGAAGTCCAGAAAGACTCCTATAAATGGTTCCTCGAAGAAGGTCTCAAAGAGGTCTTTGACGATATCTCTCCCATTGCAGACTACAGCGGACATTTAAGTCTTGAGTTTGTAGACTTTGAACTGTGTGAAGACGACGTAAAATATTCTATTGAAAAATGTAAGGAAAGAGATGCTACTTATGCAGCACCTCTTAAAGTAAAGGTTCGTCTTTACAACAAAGAGAAGGAAGAAATCAGTGAACACGAAATTTTCATGGGTGATCTTCCGATTATGACAGAAACCGGTACATTCGTAATAAACGGTGCAGAGCGTGTTATCGTTAGCCAGCTTGTCCGTTCACCCGGTATCTATTATGCAATTGGACATGATAAGATTGGTAAGAGACTGTTCTCCTCCACTGTTATTCCTAACCGTGGTGCTTGGCTTGAGTATGAGACAGATTCTAACGATATTTTCTATGTTCGTGTGGACAGAACCAGAAAAGTTCCCATTACAGTTCTGATAAGAGCGCTTGGTGTTGGAACCAATGAAGAAATCAGAGAACTTTTTGGTGATGAACCGAAAATTGAAGCCAGCTTTTCCAAAGACGTTTCTGAAAATTATCAGGAAGGTCTGTTAGAGTTATATAAAAAGATTCGTCCCGGTGAACCGCTTAGTGTTGAAAGTGCAGAAAGCTTAATCAATGCTATGTTCTTTGATCCCAGAAGATATGATCTGGCCAAAGTCGGCAGATATAAATTTAATAAAAAACTTGCATTCCGTAACAGAATCAGACATCAGATTCTTGCGGAGGATGTTGTAGATACATTAACAGGTGAAGTGCTTGCAACTGCAGGAACAAAGGTGACAGCACAGCTTGCTGATACTATCCAGAATGCAGCAGTTCCTTACGTGTATGTACAGACAGAAGAAAAGAATGTAAAAATTCTCTCCAACATGATGGTAGAGATTACAAACTTTGTAGAGTGTGAACCCAGAGAACTTGGTATCACAGAAAAAGTGTATTATCCTGTGCTTGCTCAGATTATTGAAGAGTTTGGAGAAGATCCGGAGGCACTGGCTGATGCAATTAAGAAAAATGTACATGAACTGATTCCTAAGCACATCACTAAGGAAGATATTTTGGCATCCATTAACTACAATATTCATTTAGAATATGGTATCGGTAATGATGATGATATCGACCACCTTGGAAACAGACGTATCCGAGCTGTAGGTGAATTGTTACAGAATCAGTACAGAATCGGTCTTTCCAGATTGGAAAGAGTGGTTCGTGAGAGAATGACTACTCATGATGCAGAGGATATTTCTCCTCAGGTACTTATTAATATTAAACCCGTACAGGCTGCTGTAAAGGAATTCTTTGGTTCCTCCCAGTTGTCCCAGTTTATGGATCAGAACAACCCCTTAGGTGAGCTTACTCATAAGAGACGTCTCTCTGCACTTGGTCCCGGTGGTCTTTCCAGAGACCGTGCCGGATTTGAGGTTCGAGATGTACACTATTCCCACTACGGAAGAATGTGTCCTATTGAGACACCGGAAGGTCCTAACATCGGTTTGATTAACTCTCTTGCATCTTATGCGAGAATTAATGAATATGGTTTTATTGAAGCACCTTATCGTGAAATCGATAAAACTGACCCGGCAAATCCCCGTGTTACAGATAAGGTTATTTATATGACCGCTGACGAAGAAGATAATTATCATGTAGCACAGGCAAATGAGCTTTTAGATGAAAACGGATATTTTGTAAAGAACACTGTATCCGGTCGTTATAGAGAAGAAACATCCGAGTATCCCAAGGCAATGTTTGATTACATGGACGTATCACCTAAGATGGTGTTCTCCGTGGCTACAGCACTCATTCCCTTCCTTGAGAATGACGATGCGAACCGTGCGCTGATGGGATCTAACATGCAGCGTCAGGCAGTGCCCCTTCTTACTACAGAAGCACCTGCGGTAGGTACCGGTATGGAACCTAAGGCGGCTGTTGACTCAGGCGTTTGTGTGGTTGCAAGAAAAGCGGGTACAGTGGATTATGTATCTTCTAACTTAATTAAGATGACACATGATGATGGTGAAAAAGCAGAGTATCATTTGACGAAATTTGCAAGAAGTAACCAGTCTAACTGTTATAACCAGAAGCCTATTGTATTTAAGGGCGACCATGTGGAAGCAGGACAGGTCATTGCAGACGGTCCTTCTACCGCACAGGGCGAACTTGCACTTGGTAAGAACCCTCTTATCGGTTTTATGACATGGGAAGGTTACAACTACGAAGATGCTGTCCTTTTAAGTGAAAGACTTGTACAGGAAGATGTTTATACATCTGTACACATTGAAGAATATGAAGCAGAAGCACGTGACACTAAATTGGGACCTGAAGAAATTACAAGAGACGTTCCCGGTGTCGGTGACGACGCACTGAAGGATCTTGATGAAAGAGGTATTATCCGTATCGGTGCTGAAGTCCGTGCAGGCGATATTTTGGTTGGTAAGGTTACTCCTAAGGGAGAAACGGAACTGACTGCAGAAGAAAGACTTCTTCGTGCAATCTTTGGTGAAAAGGCCAGAGAAGTAAGAGATACCTCCTTAAAGGTACCTCACGGTGAGTATGGTATTATCGTAGATGCTAAGGTGTTTACAAGAGAAAACGGTGATGAATTATCACCCGGTGTAAACCAGGCTGTCCGTATTTATATCGCTCAGAAGAGAAAAATCTCCGTTGGTGATAAGATGGCTGGCCGTCACGGTAACAAGGGTGTTGTTTCCCGTGTCCTTCCTGTAGAAGATATGCCTTATTTACCTAATGGACGTCCTCTTGATATCGTACTGAATCCTTTGGGCGTACCTTCCCGTATGAATATCGGACAGGTACTTGAAATTCACTTGTCCTTAGCTGCAAAAGCACTTGGCTTTAACGTGGCAACTCCGGTATTCGACGGTGCAAACGAAAATGATATTATGGATACTCTCGACCTGGCTAATGATTATGTAAACTTGAGTTGGGAAGAGTTTGAAGCAAAACACGGAAAAGAGTTACTTCCCGAAGTGCTTCAGTATTTATCAGATAACAGAGACCACAGAGAATTATGGAAAGGCGTTCCGATTTCCAGAGATGGTAAAGTAAGACTTCGTGACGGTAGAACAGGTGAATATTTCGACAGCCCTGTTACCATCGGTCACATGCATTACCTGAAACTTCATCACTTGGTAGATGATAAGATTCATGCACGTTCAACCGGTCCTTATGCGTTAGTTACACAGCAGCCGCTAGGTGGTAAGGCACAGTTCGGTGGACAGCGTTTCGGTGAAATGGAAGTTTGGGCACTGGAAGCTTACGGTGCATCTTACACACTTCAGGAAATCCTGACAGTGAAGTCCGATGACGTACTTGGACGTGTGAAGACCTATGAAGCAATCATTAAGGGTGAAAACATACCTGAACCCGGTATCCCTGAATCCTTCAAGGTATTGCTTAAGGAATTACAGTCTATTGGTCTTGATGTAAAAGTTCTTCGTGAAGATAACACAGAAGTTGAAATCATGGAAACCATTGATTACGGTGAAAACGATTACCGTTATGAGATGGAAGGAGATAGCAGAAATTACAATTATGAGCAGGATTCTTTATCTTCCATGGGTTATCAGAAACAGGAATTTGATACAGAGAGCGGCGAACTTGTAGCTGCAGATGAAGAATTTGAGGAAGAGTTTGAAGACGATTTCGCGGATGACTTAGATATGGATTCTTTTGAAGAATAAAGCAGGCAAGTTTACAGGTTGCGAAAAAGTGGTTTTGAAATATGATTAATTATCCGGAAGGAGTGCCAAAAATGTCAGAAACAAAACAGGAAGTGTATCAGCCGATGACATTCGATGCCATCAAAATCGGTTTAGCATCACCCGAAAAAATTCTGGAATGGTCAAGAGGCGAAGTTTTAAAGCCTGAGACCATCAATTACAGAACCTTAAAGCCTGAAAAGGATGGTCTGTACTGTGAGAAGATTTTCGGACCCAGTAAGGATTGGGAATGTCATTGTGGTAAATATAAGAAAATCAGATATAAAGGCGTTGTCTGTGACCGTTGTGGAGTAGAGGTTACGAAGTCCAGCGTTCGTAGAGAACGTATGGGACACATCGAACTTGCAGCTCCCGTGTCACATATCTGGTATTTTAAAGGAATTCCCAGCCGTATGGGATTGATTCTGGATTTATCTCCCAGAGTACTTGAAAAGGTACTTTACTTTGCATCTTACATTGTACTTGATGCAGGAGAGTCCAATCTGGAATATAAGCAGGTTCTCTCTGAAAAAGAATATCAGGATGCGAGAGAAACCTTCGGAAACAAATTCCGCGTAGGCATGGGTGCAGAAGCAATCAAAGAGCTTTTACAAGCAATTGATTTGGAAGCAGAAGCAGTAGAATTAAAGACCGGACTTAAGGAATCAACCGGTCAGAAACGTGCCAGAATTATCAAAAGACTTGAAGTGGTGGAAGCATTCAGAGAGTCAGGAAATGACCCTGCATGGATGATTATGGATGCTATCCCGGTTATTCCACCCGATTTACGTCCAATGGTACAGCTTGACGGTGGCCGTTTTGCTACTTCTGATTTGAATGATTTATACAGAAGAATTATCAACAGAAATAACCGTTTAAAGAGACTCCTTGAACTTGGAGCTCCCGATATTATCGTTCGTAACGAAAAGAGAATGCTGCAGGAAGCTGTAGATGCCCTTATCGATAACGGCAGACGCGGAAGACCTGTAACAGGCCCCGGTAACAGAGCACTCAAGTCTCTGTCCGATATGCTTAAGGGTAAATCCGGACGTTTCCGTCAGAACCTCTTAGGTAAGCGTGTAGACTATTCAGGACGTTCCGTTATCGTAGTAGGACCGGAACTGAAGATTTATCAGTGTGGTCTTCCTAAGGAAATGGCAATTGAATTGTTCAAGCCTTTCGTTATGAAAGAACTGGTAGCAAGAGGTATTTCCCAGAATATCAAGAATGCAAAGAAACTTGTTGAAAGATGGGATGCACAGGTATGGGATGTACTTGAAGAAGTTATCAAAGAACATCCTGTTATGTTAAACCGTGCTCCTACACTTCATAGACTTGGTATTCAGGCATTTGAGCCTATTTTGGTAGAAGGTAAGGCTATTAAGCTTCATCCCCTCGTATGTACAGCGTTCAACGCCGACTTCGATGGTGACCAGATGGCGGTACACCTTCCTCTCTCCATGGAAGCACAGGCTGAGTGTAGATTCCTGTTGTTATCCCCCAACAACTTACTGAAACCTTCCGATGGTGGCCCCGTAGCCGTTCCTTCACAGGATATGGTTCTTGGTATTTACTACCTGACACAGGAAAGACCCGGAGCAGTAGGTGAAGGTAGATTTTATAAGAATGTAAATGAAGCAATTCTTGCTTATGAAAACGGTGCATGTACACTTCACTCCAGAATTAAAGTCAGAGTATCTAAGACTACTGCTGACGGTGAAGTGGTGACAGGAACTGTAGAATCCACACTGGGACGTTTCCTCTTTAATGAGATTCTTCCTCAGGATTTAGGTTTCGTAGACCGTTCCAACCCTGAAAATCTTCTTCTCCCCGAAGTGGATTTCCACGTTGGCAAAAAGCAGTTAAAACAGATCCTTGAAAAAGTTATCAATACACATGGTGCTTCTAAGACAGCCGAAGTTCTTGACCTTATCAAGGCAACCGGTTACAAGTATTCTACAAGAGCAGCTATGACAGTATCTATTTCCGATATGACTGTACCTGCACAGAAACAGCAGATGCTTGACGAAGCACAGGCGACCGTAGATAAGATTTCCCAGAACTTCAGACGTGGTCTTATCACCGAAGAAGAAAGATATCGTGCGGTTGTAGAAACATGGAACGATACCGATAAGCAGCTTACAGAAGTACTGCTTGCAGGCCTTGATAAGTATAATAACATCTTTATGATGGCTGACTCTGGTGCCCGTGGTTCCAACCAGCAGATTAAACAGCTGGCAGGTATGCGTGGACTTATGGCAGATACAACAGGTAGAACCATTGAACTTCCTATCAAGTCCAACTTCCGTGAAGGTCTGGACGTTTTGGAATACTTTATGTCTGCACACGGTGCACGTAAAGGTCTTTCCGATACTGCTCTTAGAACAGCCGACTCCGGTTACCTGACAAGACGTATGGTTGACGTATCCCAGGAACTCATTATCCGTGAAGTAGACTGTATGGAAGGTGCTGAGGAAATCCCCGGAATGACTGTAAAGGCATTCATGGATGGCAAGGAAACCATCGAAAGCTTAAAAGACAGAATTACAGGAAGATATTCCTGCGAAAATATTAACGACAAAGATGGCAACCTCATCGTTAAGAGAAATCATATGATTACTCCCAGCCGTGCTGCTAAGATTTTAAGCGTTGGTGTAGACGAAAATGGTGAGCCTATTGAAAAAGTTAAGATCCGTACTATTTTAAATTGTCGTTCCCATAATGGTATCTGTGCAAAATGTTATGGTGCCAACATGGCAACCGGTGAAGCAGTACAGGTTGGTGAAGCAGTAGGTATTATTGCAGCACAGTCTATCGGTGAACCAGGTACACAGCTTACCATGCGTACTTTCCATACCGGTGGTGTTGCGGGTGACGATATCACACAGGGTCTTCCCCGTGTAGAGGAACTTTTCGAAGCAAGAAAGCCCAAGGGACTTGCCATTATCGCAGAATTCGGCGGTGTTGCTACCATTAAGGATACCAAGAAGAAGCGTGAAATCGTAATTACAAACGAAGATACAGGCGAATCCAAGGCATACTTAATTCCCTACGGTTCCAGAATTAAGATTATGGATGGTGCAGTACTTGAAGCCGGTGATGAGCTGACAGAAGGTAGTGTAAATCCTCATGACTTATTAAAGATTAAAGGTATCCGTGCTGTTCAGGATTATATGCTCCGTGAAGTACAGAGAGTATATCGTCTCCAGGGTGTAGATATCAGTGATAAACATATCGAAGTGATTGTACGTCAGATGCTTAAGAAGGTCAGAATCGAAAATAATGGAGATACTGATTTCCTTCCTGGCACACTTGTAGATGTACTTGATTATGAAGATATAAATGCACAGCTTGTTGCTGAAGGCAAAGAGCCAGCAGAAGGAAAGCAGGTAATGCTTGGTATTACCAAGGCTGCACTTGCAACCAACTCCTTCTTATCAGCTGCTTCCTTCCAGGAAACAACTAAGGTTCTTACAGAGGCTGCAATTAAGGGTAAAGTTGATCCCCTTATCGGTCTGAAAGAAAACGTAATTATCGGTAAGCTGATTCCTGCAGGTACAGGTATGAAGCGTTACCGCAATACAATTCTTTCCACAGACAATCAGCTTGCAGGAACCATTGATGTTGAAGATGGCGTGCTGGAAGAAAATGCTGTTTCAGAAGATGGTTACATCGAAATTGAAGATGAAGTAATGGAAACAGTAGAAGAATAATTTTACAAAATGATTAGTGGTTTAAAACTCCGTGTATACTATATATGGTAGACACGGAGTTTTTTGTTAAAAATACCAGAAAAACAGTCACTTTTTTCGTAAAATTTAAACGAAAATATATTGACAATCAAAATACGAACAATTATACTAATTTAGTGTGCGATTAAATGCCCACAAATAAATTGGTTTAATACACAAATAGGAGGTGAAACAGAATGCCAACATTTAACCAGTTAGTTAGAAAAGGACGTCAGACATCCGTAAAGAAGTCAACGGCTCCCGCTTTGCAGAAAGGATGGAACTCCCTTCATAAGAAAGCAACCGATACTTCTGCTCCTCAGAAGAGAGGTGTTTGTACAGCTGTTAAGACAGCAACTCCTAAAAAGCCTAACTCTGCTCTTAGAAAGATCGCCAGAGTTCGTCTTTCAAACGGAATCGAAGTTACAAGCTACATTCCCGGTGAAGGACACAATCTGCAGGAACACAGCGTTGTTCTTATCAGAGGTGGTAGAGTAAAGGACTTACCCGGTACAAGATACCATGTTATCAGAGGTACACTTGATACTGCGGGAGTTGCAAACAGAAAACAGGCCCGTTCCAAATATGGTGCTAAGAGACCTAAAGCAGGTAAGTAATTAGTATCGGAACAAAGTAAGGACCCACAAACAGAACTAATTTAGTGTTGGAATTCTGTTACGATAGATAACTGCTTTGGCAGAAATTTGTTTGTAATAAGACTAACCCGCACGTACACAAATTGTGAGAATTAGAACGACACACTGTGAGTACCTATGATTTAATGAATAATTAAGGAGGGAAGAACCGTGCCACGTAAAGGACATATTCAGAAAAGAGATGTATTAGCAGATCCTTTATACAACAACAAAGTGGTTACCAAACTTATCAATAACATCATGTTAGATGGTAAGAAAGGTGTAGCTCAGAAGATTGTATACGGAGCATTTGCTACAGTAGAAGAGAAATCCGGCAAACCGGCTCTCGAAGTTTTTGAAGAGGCTATGAACAACATCATGCCTGTTCTTGAAGTTAAGGCAAGACGTATCGGTGGTGCTACTTATCAGGTACCTATCGAAGTAAGACCTGACAGACGTCAGGCTTTAGGTCTTCGTTGGTTAACAATGTTTGCTCGTAAGAGAGGCGAAAAGACCATGAAAGACAGACTTGCTAATGAAATTCTCGACGCTGCTAACAATACAGGTGCAGCTGTTAAGAGAAAAGAAGATATGCACAAAATGGCAGAAGCAAACAAGGCATTTTCACATTATCGTTTCTAATCAGTTTTGTGATTTATATCATAGAGTTGATAAAGCAGCGTGAAAACCTTAAGCTTTGCCCAGACTAATATAAGGAGGAAAAACCTTTGGCTGGAAGAGAATATCCGTTAGAGAGAACCAGAAACATTGGTATTATGGCTCATATCGATGCCGGTAAGACTACAACAACAGAACGTATTCTTTACTATACCGGTGTTAACTATAAGATTGGTGATACTCATGAAGGTACTGCTACCATGGACTGGATGGAACAGGAGCAGGAAAGAGGTATTACCATTACTTCAGCAGCTACTACATGTCACTGGACCTTACAGGAAAACTGTAAAGCTAAACCCGGTGCATTAGAGCATCGTATCAATATCATTGATACCCCTGGCCACGTAGACTTTACTGTAGAAGTAGAACGTTCACTCCGTGTACTTGATGGCGCTGTTGGCGTATTTTGTGCAAAGGGTGGTGTTGAACCTCAGTCAGAAAACGTATGGCGTCAGGCTGATACCTACAATGTTCCCCGTATGGCATTCATCAACAAGATGGATATCTTAGGAGCAAACTTCTATGGTACCGTAGAACAGATTAAGACAAGACTTGGCAAAAATGCTATCTGCTTACAGCTTCCTATCGGTAAAGAAGATGAATTTAAGGGTATCATCGACTTATTTGAAATGAAAGCATATATCTACAATGATGATAAGGGTGATGATATTTCAATCACAGACATCCCTGCAGATATGGCTGATGATGCAGAATTATATCGTTCCGAATTAGTAGAAAAAATCTGCGAATTAGATGACGATTTAATGATGATGTATTTGGAAGGTGAAGAACCTTCTGTTGAAGAATTAAAAGCAGCTCTCAGAAAAGCTACATGCGAATGTGCAGCGATTCCTGTTTGCTGTGGTACTGCATACAGAAACAAAGGTGTTCAGAAGTTACTTGATGCAGTTATCGAATTTATGCCTTCACCGTTAGATATCCCTGCTATTAAGGGTACTGACTTAGATGGCAATGAAGTAGAAAGACATTCATCCGATGATGAACCTTTCTCCGCTCTTGCATTTAAGATTATGGCCGATCCTTTCGTAGGTAAGCTTGCATTCTTCAGAGTTTACTCCGGTACAATGAACTCCGGTTCTTATGTACTGAATGCTACAAAGGGCAAAAAAGAACGTGTTGGACGTATCCTTCAGATGCATGCAAACAAGAGAGCAGAACTTGACAAAGTTTACTCCGGTGATATCGCAGCAGCAGTTGGATTTAAGTTTACAGCAACAGGTGATACCATCTGTGACGAACAGCATCCTGTAATCCTTGAGTCTATGGAATTCCCTGAGCCCGTTATCGAGCTTGCTATCGAACCCAAGACTAAGGCTGGTCAGGGCAAGATGGGTGAAGCTTTAGCAAAACTTGCTGAAGAAGATCCTACATTCCGTGCTCATACCGATCAGGAAACAGGACAGACAATCATCGCAGGTATGGGTGAACTTCACCTTGAAATCATCGTAGACAGACTTCTTCGTGAATTTAAGGTAGAAGCTAACGTAGGTGCACCTCAGGTTGCTTACAAAGAAACATTTACTAAGGCAGTTGAAATCGACTCCAAGTATGCAAAACAGTCCGGTGGTCGTGGTCAGTATGGTCACTGTAAGGTTCGTTTTGCTCCTATGGATGCCAACGGTGAAGAACTCTTCAAGTTTGACTCCGAAGTTGTTGGTGGTGCTATTCCTAAGGAATACATCCCTGCAGTTGGAGAAGGTATCGAAGAAGCTGCTAAGTGTGGTATCCTTGCAGGATTCCCTGTACTTGGTGTTCACGCTACTGTATATGATGGTTCTTACCATGAAGTCGACTCTTCAGAAATGGCATTCCACATTGCAGGTTCCATGGCATTCAAGGAAGCTATGCAGAAGGCAGGAGCAGTATTACTTGAGCCTATCATGAAGGTAGAAGTTACAATGCCTGAAGAATACATGGGTGATGTAATCGGTGATATTAACTCCCGTCGTGGACGTATCGAAGGTATGGATGACCTTGGCGGCGGTAAGATTGTAAGAGCATTCGTTCCTCTTTCAGAGATGTTCGGATATTCTACAGACCTTCGTTCCAAAACACAGGGTCGTGGTAACTACTCCATGTTCTTCGAAAAATACGAACCCGTACCGAAGAGCGTACAGGAAAAGGTTATTGCTGCGAAAGCGAAATAGTAAAAGTTACGAAACCTTATCCTGCGGAAAAGGTTATTGCAGCAAAAGCAAAATAGTTCTTGTTGCAAAGGCAAAATAATGCTTGAAAAGAGCAATGATTTTTAATATAATCAAAGATAGTTGATTATTAAAAAAGAAACGTATAAATTATCTATTATTTAAAGGAGGACTTTAGAAATGGCTAAAGCTAAATTTGACAGATCCAAAACCCATTGTAATATTGGTACCATCGGTCACGTTGACCATGGTAAAACAACATTAACAGCAGCAATCACAAAGGTTCTTGCTGAAAGAGTAGCTGGTAACGAAGCTACAGACTTCGAGAACATCGACAAAGCTCCCGAAGAAAGAGAAAGAGGTATTACTATCTCTACAGCTCACGTAGAATATTCTACAGAAAACAGACACTACGCTCACGTAGACTGTCCCGGACATGCTGACTACGTTAAGAACATGATCACAGGTGCTGCTCAGATGGACGGCGCTATCCTCGTAGTAGCTGCTACTGACGGTGTTATGGCTCAGACAAAGGAACATATTCTTCTTTCCCGTCAGGTAGGTGTACCTTACATCGTAGTATTCATGAACAAGTGTGATATGGTTGATGACCCTGAACTTCTTGAATTAGTAGAAATGGAAATCACAGAACAGCTTGAAGAATACGGATTCAATGATTGTCCTATCGTTAAGGGCTCCGCTCTTAAGGCACTTGAAGATCCTCATGGCGAATGGGGCGACAAGATTATGGAACTTATGAGCACAGTTGACGAATATATTCCTGATCCTGAAAGAGCTACAGATAAGCCTTTCCTTATGCCTGTAGAAGACGTATTCACAATCACAGGTCGTGGTACAGTTGCTACCGGTAGAGTAGAACGTGGTACACTTCACATCAACGAAGAAGTTGAAATCGTTGGTATCAAAGAAGAAACACGTAAGACTGTTGTAACAGGTATCGAAATGTTCCGTAAGCTCCTTGATGAAGCTCAGGCTGGTGATAACATCGGTGCACTTCTTCGTGGTGTTCAGAGAACAGAAATCGAAAGAGGTCAGGTTCTTTCCAAACCCGGTTCTGTAAAGTGCCATACAAAGTTTACAGCTCAGGTTTACGTTTTAACAAAAGATGAAGGTGGACGTCATACTCCTTTCTTCAACAACTACAGACCTCAGTTCTACTTCAGAACAACTGACGTTACAGGTGTTTGTAACCTTCCTGCAGGTACAGAAATGTGCATGCCTGGTGATAACGTAGAAATGACTATCGAACTGATCCATCCTATCGCTATGGAACAGGGTCTTACATTCGCTATCCGTGAAGGTGGACGTACTGTAGGTTCAGGCCGTGTTGCTACAATTATCGAGTAATCAGTAGAAATACAGTAAATTCAAGGCTTCCGAGAGTTTTCTCGGGAGCCTTTTTGTATATAAATTTCTTGAAAGAACATGGTATGGTTCTATAACGGTTCTAATATTGTATGCAAAGCAATTTGAATATGGTAAAATATATGTATTATATTAGTAAAAAGCTGTTATATATATAAATAATGGAGTGAGAAAACATATGAAAGAGAAAAAGATACCATGGGTTACAATATTGTCCGTGGCTTTTTCTGGGATAGGAATTACTATTCTAGAATGGTTAGTGGACTTTGTTAATAGCTTATTTCGCATAGAAATCATAAGTAAATATAAGAATGAAATGATTTTGATAATTACATTTGTAATTATCATTATTGCAATTGCTGTTAACGTTGTTCATTATTTTAAAATACAAAAAGAAAAAATTAATAGTTTAAGGAATGAGTTAGATACACTAAAGAATATGTATGAAGAAATACAAGCTGATTTGGAAAATAAGGAAAGAATATTAACAATAACACAATACATGACACATAAATATGAAGAATTAGATGAGTACTATAAAAAAGTAGCATCAGCAATTCGTGTAAATAGTACTATTGGAGACAGTATGATAATGCACTACATAGACAAATTGAAAAACATTATTTCAGATAATTGTAGTGTTAGTGGGAGCAATATAAATGTTACATTATTTCAAAAATCTCCGGGAAAAAAAGATTGGTATTCAATTCATTTATCGAATTATCATACGGAAGGTACCATAAAAGAGCTCGAATGGGGAAAAAGATCATTTGTAGCTAATGTTTTTAAAGAGAAAAGGATAAAATATATTTCTGATATTGATAACAGGAAAGCATGTGAACATTTTTTAGAAAAACCAGAGCGCAGTTTTTCAACAATAATGGGTATACCATATGTTGTAGATGATGAGAGTGTTGTAACTGTAATTATCACTATGCAGGAAGCTGGTGCATTGGATGGAGTTTTTTCGGAGTGTATGCCACTTGTAGAAAGATATGTTCAATCGATTGGTTTGCTGGTAATGTTGCAAAATAATATGGAGGTGGAATAGCATGCATGAAATAACAATATATACTAAAAATGCATCAAAAGAGATAATTGGAAATGCGGTAGCATATGATAAACAAGATAAAAAAATACTAAAAGATATTTATAAAAAATGGGTGGAATTGAATGAACAAATTGGATTGCTGAAGGGAAGAAGAATATTGCTCCCTGGAGAACTAATTGAAGGTATAGTTTGTTTGCAATGTGGAATGTGGAAGGTGACAAATGGTATAAGTAGAAGATATGATTTGTGGGATCCTAATTCTACAGATGGAAAAAATAGAATTTGTGTTCAAGCGACAACGAGTGCTATATTTCAGATGTTTTTACCAGATTATGTAATCGGAGAAGTGGATAGAATATTATTTGTAAAATTTTACTTTTCTACAAATGAGACTTTGAAGTATGAGATATTAGATTTTGATATAGAGCAAGTATTACAGATTGGAAATTCAAATTATCCAACGCGTCGTACAGTTATAAAATATAGTGATTTAAAAGAAATATCGTATAATAATATAATTATTGGCGAATTATAAAATTAAAAAAATAATAGGAAGTCCACCCGTGACTTCCTTCACATGATTATACTATGCTTCCAATTACGGAAGAAAAATGTCAAAAAAATACGGAAACAATGCAGGCACCGTCTCCGCGGAAAAAACCTTCGTTTTTTTGTTCATCGAAATTATTATATGCAAATTCGAAAAAAAATGCAAGCATTATTTCCGATATTTGTTGCAGAAATAATTGACAACTTTGGAAGTAAATTTGTAGCTCTCAGTAATAGAACTATTCTTGGTAAAATAATCTTTGTGCCTAATCATTCGTTCATTAAACAACCAATGTAAATTATCAACACCAACCTTTTTAATTCCGGGACTTTTAATTAATTTTACAAATACAAATACTAGAACAATAAAGTCATGGATTACCGGATTGGACATCCATTTATCTCTGGTATTAGAAGATAAACCATTAATCTTAGATATTTCAAACTGTATGTCTTTAGTTTTATGTATATTAATATGATAGGGTGCTTTTATACTATTTAATAAACAGTTATTATGCGCAGCTGCATTACGCAAGAATTTAATAGACCATAAATAATTGCTGAAATCATTATCTTTAGATGGATAAGTTGAATAATATAGTTGATATAAATCTATAAATTCACCAAAAGACATTACTTCAACTATTTCCCACAAAGCATAATTGTCATTGTTTTCTTGTTTCTTTTGAATTAAATCACTTGTGGCAGATTTCCCAATTTTATCATGCAAGGATTTAACACGCATATAATCTGTATCTAAATACTGTTTAACAATATTGTATCCATCTTCCTCTTCGTTTTGGCTTAAATCGTAAAGAATTTGTGTTTTAAGTGCATGTTCTATATCTAATGCCATTGAAAGTATGGTCTTTCGTAAGTGCATATCTAGTATGGAAAGTTCTTGAAGATAAGCAAAATCAAGATTAATGTATTGGTCCTTTTTAGGAGTTGAAAGATACTTGTCGTAATTTTTTCCATAGGATTTCAGTTTGAAATAGTAGTTATTATGCATAAGAAAATTGCGAACTTCTTTTTCATCATTAAAATTGAAAGAGATCCCCTTTTTTTCCATGTCTTTAATTTGTTCTGAAATAGTAAGTTTTTTCTTGATCATTTGTTACCTCTGCTAACATAAAGATGCAAAAAGCATCAAGTACTATTTAGAAGAAAACTGTTTTTCCAAAAGTTCATTTCTGAGTTTCATACGTGTGGCAGTATCCAACTCCGGATATTGCTTTTCAGTTAATGTTTCATCAGCATAGTATTGCAATTGCTTTTCTTTCCACAAATCAAACATTTCTTTGCTTGTAAAATAGGATTCAAAACTACTACGGTTTTCTTCGAGTCCGCTTAGTATCTGACAGATTTCCTGATTACAAGAATGACCTTCAGAATTTCCAAAGAATTTAATAGCACAATACCACTTATTTTCTTCTGTTTCAAGATCATTTGGTAAATGGTCATTGATTTCTAATTCATATCGTATTTCATTCAAATCATTCATCTGGAAAATGAAGTTTGCTACATCAGCAACAGAGGAGATTTTTATTTCTGATTTTGAAATTCCTAAAAGCCAATCGACAGACACGTGAAATTCTGTAGCAATTGCTAATAAAACTTCGATAGAAGGTGTGGCATTCCCTTTTTCGTAACTGGATAAAGTTGATTGGGTTATGCCGATTTTTTCTGCAAATAAAGTCTGATTTATATTTAAATTTGTACGTAAAAGACGTATTTTACTACCTAGTTCCTTAGCATTCATAGATAAAAACTCCTTTCAAATGTACTGCTTATTAAAGTATAACACATCAGATAAATATGGACAACATAAATATTTTTAAAGGCAATATTGACACAATAAATATTGTTTGATAATATTATTGGCACAATCAATATTTATTTGAAATAGAAATATAAAGGAGGGATAGCGAATGAAGAAAAACTACATGATGAATGCCAACGATGTAGCCAGCGAGTTAGGCGTTTCCAAGGGACACGCATACAAAATGATCCGAAAGCTTAACGAAGAGTTAGAAGCATCCGGTTATATCGTGGTATCGGGCAAAATTCCAAGAGCTTTCTGGGAAAAGAAGTTCTACGGATATCAGAACATTATGCAACCAGCATAGAAAGGAGGTAGCAAATGCCGGCGTATAAGGATGAAAAACAAAACACTTGGTACTGCCAGTTCTATTATGAGGACTGGCAGGGGAACAAGAAGAAAAAGAAGAAGAGGGGATTTAAGACAAAGAAAGAAGCCCAAGAGTGGGAAAACAGCTATAAACTATCTGCCAACGCCAACATGGATATGAAACTGGGAGAATTTGTGGAAATCTACTTCCGTGATAAGGTAGGGGAGCTGAAGGAGCGGTCGATAAAGAACAAAAGATATATGATGGAAGCTCACATACTTCCTTACTTCGAAAGTAAGCCCATGAATGCAATTACTCCATCAGACATCATTCAGTGGCAAAATGCAATGCGAGAAAAAGGATATGCACAGACTTATCTGCGAATGGTTCAAAACCAACTGACAGCACTGTTCACACACGCCAGTAACATCTACAATTTGGCAAATAACCCATGTAAGAAGGTTAAGAAAATGGGAAAATCAGATGCGGATAAGTTGGACTTCTGGACAAAAGAAGAGTATGACCGATTTATCTCGGGAATTGAAGAAGGAAGCAAATACTATGTGATATTTGAAATCCTCTTCTGGACGGGATGCAGAGAGGGAGAACTGCTTGCTCTTACTAAGTCGGACATAGACTTCGAAAACAATCAGATAAGCATCAGTAAAACCTACTACAGGACGGGAAAGAAAGACATTATCACAACTCCCAAAACGGAACAGTCGGTAAGGGTGATTGACGTCCCGGAGTTCCTCAAACAAGAAATAGAGGACTATGTAGATAAACTCTACGAGATACCTGCTGATGAAAGACTGTTCCCCATAGTAGCGGAAGCGGTACAACACAAACTAAAACGAGAAGCAGAAAGGACAGGAGTAAAAAGGATAAGGGTTCACGATATAAGACACAGCCATGTAGCCTATCTCATCAATCAAGGCGTACAGCCACTCATCATCAAAGAGAGGTTAGGACACAGGGATATCAAAATAACACTGAATACATACGGACACCTTTATCCCAGTCAGCAAAAGCAGGTAGCAGAGATGCTGAACAGGCAAAGACAAAAAGAAAATCCCGACAGCGGCAACTGTCAGGATCAATGATTACAAGAAAACCTCTGTTATCGGTGTTCTCACAACATTAGTATAGCAGAGGTTCTTCTGAGTATCAACAATAACATACGAAAGGAAGGCATAAATGGCAATAATTCGAAACAGAACACAGCAACAATATACCAATGTTGCAAACAGCATCTTTAGGAACAAAGAATTAAGCCTAAGAGACAGAGGATTACTTACAACACTTCTATCACTACCGGACAACTGGAGATTCTCTGTAATGGGACTGGCAGAGATTTTGAAAAAAGATGGTAAACATTCTATCAGTGCTGGACTCGCCAGCCTAGAAGAACAAGGGTATCTGGTCAGACGACAGGTGAAATCCAAAGATGGAAAGTTTTGTGGATATGAGTGGGAGATTTTCGAGGAGCCACAAATGGAAGTACTGATAACTGATTTTCGGGAAACGGATAATCCGATAACGGAAAAACTGTTGGCGGAAAATCAACCACAATCTAATACTAATAAAGTAATTACTAAGAGTGAGTACGATATATTTATTCAGAGCTTTGATGAAAAAGAGGAGATGTACAGAATAATATATCAGATTGGAAAAGTCAACTTAAAAAGTAAGTTGACATGTAAATTAAGGTGGGGGTTGGGAGCATAACCTTAATTGGAGATATGTAATGGCTCTCGTTCGTATCTAGCAGATGATTACTGAATATTTAACAGAAGAAAATTTGATATAAAAATTAAGGAATCCTTTAATCATTTTAGCATCATGTCCCGTTATTATATATAGAGAATCACAAGGAAGGAGGCTTTGGCGTGTTAAGTGATGATAAATTAGTAGAGCAGATTAAGTGTGGCGATGAACAGGCGGCAGAAGAACTGATTACACGCTACTATGCATCTATACTACGTTATTGTAGATGGCATTGCTCTAGCGTGGAAAAAGCCGAAGATTTGACGCAGGAAACATTTTATAAGCTG
>JAGBBV010000020.1 GCA_017938315.1 Lachnospiraceae bacterium | reverse complement strand
TGAAGGGAGGTCAGGTGTAAGAATGTCAAACGTAATCGTAAAAGAGAACGAGACTTTAGATAGCGCTTTACGTCGTTTTAAGAGAAGTTGCGCAAAGGCTGGTATTCAGCAGGAAATTCGTAAGAGAGAACATTACGAGAAACCCAGCGTAAGACGTAAAAAGAAATCTGAAGCTGCAAGAAAACGTAAATACAACTAATTATATGTATGCAAAGTCCTTGGCGGAGCCGCCAAGGACTTTTTGCGTCTAAAAAAGGAGTGGGACAGACATTATAAAGAAAATTGCAACATATTCATGGTAATAGATAAGTGATGGGGAGTGTTTGCCAGTGAGCAGAATTTTAAAAATAACCTTATGCTATGTGATAAGTATTACAATGTTTATGTCAGCCTTTATCAACGTAAAGGCAGCACCGGAGGTGCAAGCACCTTCTTACATATTAATTGAGGCATCTACAGGAAAAGTGATTTGTGAGGAGAATGCCACGCAGAGAAGAAGCCCGGCAAGTATTACGAAAATAATGACATTGCTGTTAATTTTTGAGCATTTAAATACAGGCAGAATCCGCCTTGACAGTGATGTGATGACCAGTGCATATGCCAAGTCAATGGGTGGTTCACAGGTGTTTTTGGAAGAGGGAGAAATTCAAAGTCTGGAAACAATCATTAAGTGTATTGCTGTTGCCTCAGGGAACGACGCCAGTGTAGCGGCTGCAGAGTTTATTGCCGGAAGCGAAGAGGAATTTGTAAAGATGATGAATGAAAAGGCGCAGGAACTTGGGATGCAGGATACCCATTTTATAGATTGCTGTGGACTGAGCGATTCTGATGAGCATTATTCATCAGCGAAAGATGTGGCGATTATGTCCCGGGAACTAATTACAAAATATCCGCAGGTTCTTGATTATACGCAGATATGGATGGAAGACATTACACATACCACCTCTCAGGGAAGTACCAGCTTTACATTATCCAGTACGAATAAATTGTTAAAGATGTATGAGTGGACCACCGGATTAAAAACAGGGTCCACTAGCAAAGCTTTATATTGTCTTTCAGCAACTGCAAGTAAAGATAATATTGATATGATAGCTGTGGTGATGGGGTCTCCAAGTAATAAGATAAGGTTTCAGGATGCCATGGCACTGTTAAATTATGGATATAGTATTAGTGCCATGTATGAGGATAAGAATGAGGATATCTTACCGGCAATTCCGGTAAAAGGCGGAGTAGAAGATAAAGCACAGCTTATCTATAAAGAACCTTTTCATTATCTGGATACAGAAGGAAATAATTTAAGTGAAATACAAAAGGATATTGTAGTTCCGGAAGAAATAGAAGCACCCATTCAAAGAGGAGATGCCATAGGGGAGGCAGTTTATAAATTAAACGGACAGAGGATAGGAAGTGTTTCCATCCTATCAGACGTAACAATCGAAAAAGCAAAATATTTAGATTATGTGGGAAAGGTAATGAAACTATTTTGTAGTTTTTCATAAGATGTGGTAAACTATTAGATAAATGAAAATGGATGGGAATATCATGGCAGAAATGATGATAACGGCATTACTATTTGTAATCCTCTTTTTTGTGATTGTAATGATTATAGATTGCCACCGTTTTGTGGTGAAGGAATACACGTGCATTTCCGATAAACTTAAGAAGGACGGCAGGTTCGTCCTTCTGTCGGATTTACACGGGAAGTCTTTTGGTGATCATAATGAAAAACTGAGAAATGCAATTGAAAAAATAAAACCGGATTTTATAGTAATTGCAGGAGATATGTATACGGCAAAAGAAAATGTATGTACCGATTTGGTTTCCGGATTTCTAAGCAGTCTGGCGAAGGAATATCCGGTTTATTATGGGAACGGCAACCACGAGCATAAAACCAAGTTATATCCGGAAATTTTCGGAACCGTATATAGGGATTATGCAGAAACAATCAAGAAGGCCGATGTAGTTTTGCTTGAGAACGAAAAAGCAACATTGCCGTTGTATAATATGGATGTTTATGGACTTGAAATGGAGAGGAAGTTCTATGGCAAATTTGTGACACCGGTTATGGAAAAGGAGTATTTGTGTAAAGAAATAGGGTGCCCGCCGGAAGACAAATTTGTAATGCTAATCGCACATAACCCGGATTATTTTAAAACCTATGCCAAGTGGGGGGCAGATCTTGTACTCTCAGGACATGTACATGGCGGACTGATGAAACTTCCATTTTTTGGGGGAGTAATTTCACCGAAACTCCGACTGTTTCCTAAATATGACGGGGGAGAATTTAAGGAAGGGAAAAGTACCATGATTCTCGGAAGAGGATTGGGAACACATACATTACCCATCAGGATCTTTAATCCGGGCGAATTAGTGGTGGTAAACCTACGCAAGAAGGTTGACTGAAAAATTTCCACATGGTAAAATACAACAGTTCAAAAGTCTTAAAAAAAGGACTTGGAAGGAGAAAAATAATGAATACAAAATTATTTGACCATACAATTTTAAAGGCAGATGCAACTAAGGCAGAGGTAATAAAAATTTGTGAAGAAGCAAAAAAATATAACTTTATGTCTGTTTGTGTGAATAGCTACTACACAAAACTTGTCGCAAAAGAACTGCAGGGAAGTGATGTAAAGACATGCACTGTTGTAGGATTTCCTTTGGGACAGATGAGTACAGCGGCAAAGGCATCAGAAACAGAATTAGCGGTTAAGGATGGCGCCGATGAAATCGATATGGTTATCAATGTTGGTGCACTGAAAGATCAGGATTACGAAGTTGTGTTGGAAGATATTAAGGCAGTCAAGAAAGCGTGTGGACAGGCGCTTCTTAAAGTGATTATTGAGACATGCCTTTTGACAGAAGAGGAAAAGAAAAAAGCCTGTGAACTTTCCAAGGAAGCAGGCGCAGACTTTGTGAAAACGTCTACCGGGTTTTCTACAGGAGGAGCAAAAGCAGAAGACGTTGCCCTTATGAGAGCATGTGTTGGCGAAGAAATGGGAGTAAAAGCTTCCGGCGGAATCAGAAATAAAGAAACCGCTGAAGAAATGATCAAAGCAGGTGCAAACAGACTGGGAACCAGTGCAACCATAGCTATTTGTGAGTAGAGAGGATAATGAGGTATGGCAATACCGGTAAAGCTGGAGGTGTTTGAGGGTCCCCTTGATTTACTTCTGCACCTGATAGAAAAAAATAAAGTAGATATTTATGATATACCCATTGTGGAAATTACGGCACAGTATCTGGAGTACATACAGAACATGGAAACAGAAGATATGAATGTCATGAGTGAGTTTTTGGTTATGGCAGCCACACTCATTGATATCAAATGCCGTATGCTTCTTCCGAAAGAAGTCAATGAAGAAGGGGAAGAGGAAGATCCCAGGGCTGAGCTTGTTCAGAAGTTGCTTGAATATAAGATGTATAAGTATATGTCTTATGAATTAAAGGACAGGCAGGTTGACGCAGGAAGGACGTTGTTTAAAGATAAAACACTTCCAAAAGAAATTGAAGATTACAAGCCACCCATTGATTTTGAAGAACTTTTGGGAGATGCGGATTTAAATAAACTTCAGAATCTGTTTAAAAGCGTGATGAAAAGACAGGAGGACAAGATTGACCCTGTCAGAAGTACCTTCGGTAAAATTGAGAGAGACGAAATAGACATAGAGGCAAAAGCAGGATACGTGGAAGAGTATGTAAAGGCGCATAAAACTTTCAGTTTCCGTCAGTTGCTTGAAAAGCAACGGAGCAAAATGGAAATTATTGTGACATTTCTGATTATTTTAGAAATGATGAAAGTGGGCAAGATTTCTATTGAACAGGAGAATACGTTTGATGATATCATGATTACATCAAATGAAGCAGAATAGAAATAATCCCGGGAGGAAACAATTTTGGAAAGACAAAAGGCAAAGGCAGTATTGGAAGCCATCCTATTTACCATGGGTGAATCGGTAGAAGTGGAAAGACTTGCTACTGTCATTGAAGAAGATAAGAAAGTTACAGCAGAGATTCTTGCAGAAATGAAGGAAGAATATGATAATGCTGATGGGGGATTAACGATCATCGAACTTGATGGAGCATTTCAGATGTGTACAAAGGGAGACATGTACGAATATCTGATTAAAATTGCAAAGACCCCGCGCAAATATGTTCTTACAGATACCATATTGGAAACCTTATCTATTATTGCATATAAACAGCCCATAACAAGGGTAGAAATCGAAAAAATAAGAGGTGTAAGCTGTGACCATGCAGTAAACAGACTGGTGGAATTCGGACTTATTACAGAGGTGGGAAGACTGGATGCACCGGGAAGACCGCTTCTGTTTGGAACAACCGAAGAATTTTTGCGAAGTTTTGGAGTGAAATCCCTTGAGGAACTTCCTGAACTTTCTGCTGTACAGATAGAGGAATTTAAGGAGCAGGCGGAGCAGGAAATCAGTGTTTCCGTAAATGTATAAAGGCAGATGGATATTTTGATAGCGGTGTACATATAAATTTATAAAGAAATGAAACCGGATGTTAGAAAATGCCTTATTTACGAAGATTAACAGCAATTATATTGATTGTGATACTGAGTATCAAAACGGCAATGAATGTATATGCCGAAGAAAGAAGTAGTACAAACTTGCAGTTATACGCCCAATCGGCAGTTCTTATGGATGCCGGTTCCGGGCGTATTTTATATGAGAAAAATGGTTACGAGTGCAAACCTATGGCAAGTACCACGAAAATCATGACCTGTATTCTTGCACTTGAGTACGGAAACTTGGAAGACTATGTGCAGGTATCATCCTATGCTGCAAGTATGCCGAAAGTAAAACTCGGTATGCAGACGGGGGAATATTTTAAGATGGAGGATTTGCTGTATTCCTTAATGCTTGAATCCCATAACGATGCGGCAGTGGCTATTGCAGAGCATATTGGAGGAAGTGTGGAAGGGTTCGCTGAAATGATGAACCAAAAGGCAAGGGACATTGGATGCTACGATACCTATTTCATTACACCCAATGGTCTTGATGCATCGGCAACCGTAGAGAGCGGTGAAACGAAAATACATTCCACAACTGCGGCAGATTTGGCAAGAATCATGTCATATTGTATTATGGATTCACCGAAAAAAGAAGAGTTTCTTGAAATAACAAGAACTGCGTCGTATCAACTTAACAGTTATAAGGAAAAGGAAAGTGAATATAAGTCAACGGGCCGAAGTTTTGCCTGCAACAATCACAATGCATTTTTAACCATGATGGACGGGGCTTTGTCCGGGAAAACCGGATTTACAGGAAATGCCGGTTACTGCTATGTGGGAGCCCTTGAAAGAGAGGGGAAAACTTATGTGGTTGCACTTCTAGCCTGTGGCTGGCCAAACAATAAAAGCTATAAGTGGAGTGATACAAAGGAATTGATGGCATATGGACTTGAACATTATGATCTTCGTTTTCTTTCAGAGGTTGCGGCAAAAGAGGAAAGTTTCTTGCCGATAAAAGTTGAAAATGGGCAAACAAGCAGTTTGGGAGAGGTTGCCTACATGCCGGTTGAGGTTGTGCATCAGGAAAAGCAAAAGGATGAGATAGGTGTTCTTATGCGTGAAGAGGAACAGTTTGAAGTGAGTTGTGAGCGCAAGGAGTATCTTAAAGCACCGGTAGAAAAAGGAGAAGAAATCGGAAGTATCAGATATACGCTCGGAGATGAAGTGTATCGTGTGGATTATCTGGTAGCGGCAGAGAATATGGATGAAATAGATTTGTCATGGTGTATAAGGCAGATTTTACACCGATATACAGGGTATAATAGATGATAGGTATATAAGTGAAAAGGAGTCTCAAATGAAAAAAATATTAGTAATATTAACAGGCGGTACCATTGGAAGCAGAATAGAAGAACATATCATTAATGTAAGTGATAAATCTCCTTATCAATTACTTGCAATGTACGAAGAAGAATATGGTGTGGAGAATTTTGATGTCATACAGCCCATAAATGTACTCAGTGAAAATATGACACCGGACTTGTGGCTGCAATTGTTTCGGGCAATCAAGAAAATAGATGTAAATAATTATGACGGTATTATAGTGACCCATGGTTCGGATACTTTGTCGTATACTGCGGCTTTTATGGGAATGTTGTTTCATGATATGCCGGTTCCGGTTGTTCTGGTTGCAAGCAATTATCCTCTTGGACAAAAGGGAAGTAATGGTCTTTCCAATTTTGCTAATGCCGTATGTCTTATCAGGGAACATATTGTAAGAGGTGTATTTGTGGTGTATCAAGATAATGCAGGAATTAATCAGGTATATCTGGCAACAAGAATAACCGAAGCGGATCCATTATGTGATCAGTTTGGAGATTTTGCGAAAATTCCATTCGGAAGAATGGAAAACGGACATTTAAAGATTAATGAGAGTGAATTCTTGCCAACGTTGTCCCAAGTGAATGAAAGATGCGGAAAAGAATTTGAGATTCCTTGTGAACTTTCTGGGAATGTGCTGGCAATCCGTCCTTATCCGGGCTTGGATTATTCCATGTTTGACTTGAGCAAAAAACCTGCAGCTGTGCTTCATTATCTGTATCATTCAGCAACGGCATGTGCAAACAGCGAAAATAAGGGATATGAAATGCTTTCTTTTGCAGAGAAATGTAAAGAATCCGGAATAGATTTTTACACAGCGTCACATAAAAGTCCGGAAGGGAACCGATATGTGACGGGAGATGCACTTTTGAAGGCCGGGGTGACACCACTTTACAATATTTCTTTTGAGGCTGCATATGCAAAAATAGTGCTTGGTTATCATCAGAAAAATAAGGTTATCGGGGGAAAATTACAAAAAGATATTTATTTCGAAACAGTAGGCGCAAAAAATATGTTAAATTTATGAAATTTTCTAAATTCGTGCTTTGCGAAATTCTGCTTTTGTGTTATACTGCTATAGACGTAATCATGGGAGAAGTATGCCCATGCGAAAAAAGTTATAATTTTTTTAATATAAAATGGAGGGCTAAAAATGAGTACTACTTCACAGGCGAGTCAAAGAATAGCAGCTTTGCTCGATGAAAACAGTTTCGTTGAAATTGGTGCAATGGTAACAGCTAGAAGCACTGATTTTAATTTGAAACAGACAGAAACTCCT
Organism: Lachnospiraceae bacterium; assembly: GCA_017938315.1. Taxonomy (GTDB): domain Bacteria; phylum Bacillota; class Clostridia; order Lachnospirales; family Lachnospiraceae; genus Suilimivivens. The sequence continues at coordinate 287,811 of JAGBBV010000020.1, read as the reverse complement.
TCTGACGGCGTTGTGACCGGCTACGGAGTAATTGATGACAATCTTGTGTATGTTTACAGCCAGGATGCATCCGTTTTAAACGGTTCCGTTGGTGAAATGCATGCAAAGAAAATTGCAAACCTCTATGACCTTGCAATTAAGACAGGTGCACCTGTTATCGGTCTTATCGATTCTGCAGGTCTTAGATTACAGGAAGCGACAGACGCTTTGAACGGGTTTGGAGAAATCTACTTAAAGCAGGTTAAGAGTTCAGGTGTAATCCCTCAGATTACAGCTATCTTTGGAACATGCGGCGGTGGACTTGCATTAATTCCTACCCTGACAGACTTTACATTTATGGAAGGTTCCAAAGCTAAATTATTTGTTAACGCACCTAATGCGTTAGATGGAAATGAAATCAGCAAGTGTGACACATCTGCTGCAAAATTCCAGAGTGAAGAAGCAGGCATCGTTGATGTAGTAGCAGACGAGGCAAGCGTTCTTGCAGAAATCAGAAGCCTTGTGGCTATGCTTCCTGCAAACAATGAAGATGATATGTCTTTTGAAGAATGTACAGATGATTTAAACAGAGCATGTGCAGAAATCGCAAACTGTGTGGGAGATACATCTATTGCACTTTCACAGCTTTCAGACAATGGTGTTGTTTTTGAAGTAAAACGTGAATATGCAAAAGAAATGGTAACAGCATTTATTAAATTAAACGGTGTTACAGTTGGTGCTGTTGCAAACCGCACTGAAGTTTATGGAGAAGACGGAGCAGTAGCAGAAAAGTATGATGCAGTTCTCACAGCAAAAGGTTGTGAAAAAGCAGCAGACTTCATTAATTTCTGTGATGCATTTAACATCCCTGTTTTATCTCTTACTAATGTTAAGGGATTCAAGGCTGATAAGTGCAATGAAAAGAAGATTGCAAAAGCAGCAGCTAAGCTTACATACGCATTTGCAGAAGCAACCGTTCCCAAAGTAAATGTAGTAATCGGACAGGCATACGGAAGTGCATACGTTGCAATGAACTCCAAGGCTATCGGTGCTGATATTACAATTGCTTGGCCTGATGCGCAGATTGGTACAATGGATGCAAAACTTGCAGCAAAGATTATATGTGACGGACAGGGCGCAGATGCTATTGCAGAATGTGCAAAGGAATATGAAGCATTACAGCTTAGTGCGGTAAGTGCAGCTAAGAGAGGATACGTGGATCAGATTGTAGAACCCGCCGATACCAGAAAATATGTAATCGGTGCTTTTGAAATGCTGTACACCAAGAGGGAAGACCGCCCTGCTAAAAAACACGGTACTGTTTAGAAAGGATGATACTTAATATGAAAAAATGGTTATTAGTATTAGGTATGATTACCTGTATGGCAGGTCTGACAGCATGTGGACAGAAAGCTGAAGAAGCAGATTCTTATATGCCGGCACAAGAAGCACAGGCATTTGCTACTGATCTTATCAGTGTTATAAATGATGTAGTGGCACAACAGGCTGAAGCTGATTATGTTATGGTGATGGAACAAAGCGGCATTGATGGTGCAATATTTGAGAATGCATTCGCAAGCTGGAAAAGTGCTTCTGAAGATATGGGTAATTATGTAGAAGTGATTGAAATTACCGGTAATACCATGACGGTTATGGAATATCAGGGTATGAAATATCCGGACGAGGGTGTAGTTACAGCCAAAATCAAAGGTGATGTGCGTGAAGCTTCCGTGGAAATCATCTACGAAGAAGGCTTGCCTACCAGCATTACCACCAATGTGATTTATACGTTCGGGGAAAGTATGGAAAAAGCTGCATTAAATACGTTGCTCGGTATGGGTACTGTATTTGTAGTGCTGATTTTAATCAGTGTAATTATTGCTTGCTTTAATTTTATTCCCAAAATTCAGGGTATGTTTAAAAAGAAAGCAAAGGAAGATATCAAAGCAGAGGCAGTTGACAATACAATTGCTCAAATTATTGAAAAAGAAGAATTAGCAGATGATCTGGAACTGGTTGCTGTTATTGCTGCAGCGATTGCCGCAAGCGAAGGCGCAGCTTCTACGGACGGATTTGTAGTAAGAAGTATCAAGCGCAGAAAAGCGCGTGCATAAAAATTGAAAGTAAATAGTATTTACAGGAGGAATTAAGTAATGAAAAATTATACAATTACCGTTAATGGAAACGTATACGATGTAGTAGTAGAAGAAGGCGTTAGCACAGGCGCTCCCGTAGCAGCAGCTCCCGTAGCTCCCAAGGCAGCTCCTAAAGCAGCTCCCGCAGCAGCACCTAAGGCTGCAGCAGGTGCAGGTAGCGTTAAGGTAGAAGCAGGTGCAGCAGGTAAGATCTTTAAGATTGAAGCGAAAGTTGGTCAGGCTGTTAAGAAGGGTGATGCAGTTATCATTCTGGAAGCAATGAAGATGGAAATTCCTGTTGTTGCACCCGAAGATGGTACTGTTGCAAGTATTGATGTAGCTGTTGGTGATCCTGTCGAAGCAGGTGCTGTACTGGCAACTCTGAACTAAGACAGTGTAGGTACATGCGGAAACATTTCTGCCGCATGAGTACCCCAGAAAACAACAGGAGGTAAAAGAAATGGATTATATTGTAACTACACTTGACAACTTAATCCATCAGACAGCATTCTTCAATTTGACTTGGGGAAATTATCTGATGATTGTAGTTGCTTGTGTGTTTCTTTATCTTGCGATTGCCAAAGGCTTTGAACCGTTGCTTTTGACACCTATCGCATTTGGTATGCTGCTGGTTAACATTTATCCTGATATTATGATGAGTATTCATGACTCACCGAACGGAGTGGGCGGCTTACTGTATTATTTTTATCTCTTAGATGAATGGGCAATCTTACCTTCCCTTATTTTCATGGGTGTAGGTGCAATGACAGACTTTGGTCCCTTGATTGCTAACCCTAAGAGTTTCTTGCTTGGTGCTGCAGCACAGTTTGGTATTTTTGCAGCATATTTTGGCGCAATTGCATTTGGATTTAATGATAAGGCTGCCGCAGCAATTTCAATTATTGGTGGTGCAGATGGTCCTACATCCATTTTCCTTGCAGGAAAACTTGGGCAGACTGCGTTGCTCGGACCTATTGCGGTAGCGGCATATTCCTATATGTCATTGGTACCCATTATCCAGCCGCCTATTATGAAGTTGCTTACAACTGAAAAGGAAAGAAAGATTAAAATGGGACAGCTTCGTCCGGTATCGAAACTTGAAAAAATCTTATTCCCTATAGTTGTTACTATTGTTGTATGTATGATTCTTCCTACCACAGCTCCCCTTGTTGGTATGCTGATGTTAGGTAACCTGTTCAGAGAATCAGGTGTTGTAAGACAGCTTACAGATACAGCTTCTAACGCTCTTATGTACATCGTTGTTATCTTACTTGGTACATCTGTAGGTGCAACAACAAGTGCAGAAGCATTCCTGAACTTGGATACACTTAAGATTGTGGCACTTGGTTTGATTGCGTTCGCATTCGGTACTGCCGCAGGTGTATTATTCGGTAAATTGATGTGTATTGCTACTAAAGGTAAAGTTAACCCGCTTATCGGTTCTGCAGGTGTATCCGCAGTTCCTATGGCGGCGAGAGTATCCCAGAAGGTTGGTGCAGAAGCAGACCCCACAAACTTCCTGCTTATGCATGCTATGGGACCTAACGTAGCAGGTGTTATTGGTACAGCGGTTGCAGCCGGTACATTTATGGCTGTATTCGGCGTATTCTAAAAATTAGGAGGAAATTATTATGTCAGAACAGGTTAAAAAACCGGTTGGAATTATGGAAACCGTTCTTCGTGACGCACATCAGTCTTTGATTGCAACAAGAATGCCTACCGATATGATGCTTCCAATCGTTGAAAAAATGGATAAAGTTGGATATCACGCAGTAGAGTGCTGGGGTGGTGCAACATTTGATGCTTCCCTTCGTTTCTTAAAAGAAGATCCGTGGGAAAGACTTAGAAAATTAAGAGATGGATTTAAGAATACAAAGTTACAGATGCTCTTTAGAGGTCAGAACATTTTAGGTTACAGACCTTATGCAGATGACGTAGTAGAAAACTTTGTAGAAAAATCTGTTGCAAACGGTATCGATATCATTCGTATCTTCGACTGTTTAAATGACCTTAGAAACTTACAGGCAACAGTTGATGCAACAAATAAGATTAAAGCAAGAGAAGGAAGAGGTCATGCTCAGATTGCTCTTTCCTATACACTTGGTGATGCGTATACTCTTGAATATTGGGTAAACATGGCTAAGAAGATTGAAGAGATGGGTGCAGACTCTATCTGTATCAAAGATATGGCAGGTCTCCTTGTTCCTTACAAGGCTGCTGAACTTATTAAAGCTATGAAAGAAGCAACAAAGCTTCCTATCCAGCTTCATACACACTATACATCAGGTGTAGCTAGTATGACATACCTTAAAGCAGTAGAAGCAGGTGTTGACGTTATCGACTGTGCAATTTCACCTTTTGCACTGGGAACATCACAGCCCGCTACAGAAGTTATGGTTGAAACCTTTAAGGGTACTCCTTATGATACAGGTTATGACCAGAACGTACTTGCTGAAATCGCTGATTACTTCAGACCTTACAGAGACGAGTGTCTTGCAAGCGGACTCCTTAATCCCAAGGTTATGGGTGTTGATATTAAGACTCTGTTATATCAGGTTCCCGGTGGTATGCTTTCCAACATGGTAAGCCAGCTTAAGGAACAGAATGCAGAAGACAGATACTATGACGTGCTTAAGGAAATTCCTGAAGTTCGTAAAGATTTGGGTGAGCCCCCTCTTGTTACTCCTTCTTCCCAGATCGTTGGTACACAGGCTGTATTTAACGTTCTTATGGGAGAAAGATATAAGATGGCAACAAAGGAAACCAAGGCAGTTCTTCGTGGTGAATACGGCCAGACAGTTAAGCCTATGAGCCAGGAAGTAATTGATAAGGTTATTCCCGGTGAAGAAAGAATCACATGCCGTCCTGCAGACCTTATTGAAAACGAAATGGATAAGTTAGAAGCAGAAATGAAAGAATGGAAGCAGCAGGATGAAGACGTATTATCTTATGCATTGTTCCCTCAGGTAGCAACTGACTTCTTCAAATATCGTCAGGCACAGCAGGAAAAAGTGGATATGACACAAGCTGATACAAAGAACGCAGCATATCCTGTTTAATACAGATATATAAGTGAGATTCAATAAAAAACCCTTATGCATTTGATATGTACCCTCTTTACTGGACACCCAGTAAGGAGGGTATTTTTATGCGTTATTCTTTTGAATTTAAAGTGGAGTGCATCGATAAGTATCGCCAAGGCTCATGGCCTATCACTCCAGAAGGAATTAAAGAAGAAAATTTTCACCAAACAATAAGAAAATGGGCTCGGATAGAAGATTCTTTAGGAGTAGATGCTCTGAAACATTCTAATTTTATTAAAGAATGGACTGTAGAAGAAAAGTTACAATTAATTTCACGTGTGTTAGCCGGAGAGTCCTTCAAATCCGTTGCATATTCAGTAGGCATTGAACACTCTGTTTTGCGAAAATGGGTTACAAAATATAAGACAAATGGGTATAATGGTCTTGCAGAAATGAAAAAAGGTAGACCAAGAAAAGGGAATCCCATGAAAAAGAAAAGCAGTCCATTGCCACTTACAGAATCTGAACGTGAAGAACTTATCCGATTAAGAGCAGAAAATGAATATATAAAGGCGGAGAATGAAGTAATAAAAAAACGGATCGCCTTGAGGCAAGAAAAGGAAGCTGCACGACTCAAGGTGAAAAAGCAGCGATCATCAAAGAACTCCGTGAAAAAGGATATCAATTAAAGCATCTTTTAAAAGCAATGAAAATGGCAAAATCCACGTATTATTTTGAACTTAATAAGACGGATGTTATAGCAGAGAGAAATAAAGAAGTGATGGTGCTTATAAAGGAAATCTTTGAACAAAACAAGGGCAGATATGGAGTTCGCAGAGTTCATAGAGAACTTCTAAATCGTGGTTATCAAGTGAATCACAAGCGAGTTCAGCGCCTTATGCATGAGCTGGAATTGTTTGGAAAGCGCCCGAAGGAAAAGTATCATTCTTATAAAGGCGAAATTGGAAAGATTGCGGATAACATCATAGATAGAGATTTCAGCACAACCGGACCATTGCAAAAATGGACTACTGATGTGTCGCAGTTTAGTTTTTCGTGGGGTAAATGTTATATTTCTCCAATTTTAGATATGAATACAAATGAGATTATTTCATACGATTTATCTTTAAGTCCAAACATGGAACAGATTCATCGTATGCTTAACAGAGCCTTTGAAAAATTTCCATCTGTTAGCGGTTTAATATTTCACTCAGACCAAGGTTGGCAATATCAACATGCTTACTTTAGAAATACGCTAAAAGAGCACGGAATCATTCAATCCATGTCCAGAAAAGGTAATTGTTATGATAATTGTATCATGGAAACATTTTTTGGAAGGCTCAAGAATGAAATGTATTATGGATATGAAAACGAATACGATTCTTTTGAAGGATTTGCAAACGCAGTTAGTGAATATGTAGATTATTATAACAACGAAAGAATTCAGGCCAAAACAAAATGGATGCCTCCTGCAAAATACAGGGAAGCATCCATACGTTCCGCCTAGTTCATAAATGAATGTGTCCAGAATTCTGGGTACATATCAATTTGCATAAGGGTTTTTGTTGTATTAGCAATAAAAATAAACCACCTGCTATGCAGGTGAGTTCTCAGATAGCTTTAGCTTCAAGTAAAAAAACCTCCAATGGTATAATAAGTGCAGGTTCGCCAACCGCACTAATATAACCAAGGAGGTATCCAAATGGATAAAAATAGTTTAGCACATACGCAGTGGGAATGTAAGTACCATATTGTGTTTGCACCAAAATATAGAAGAAAAGTTATCTACCAACAAGTAAAAGCAGATATTGCCCGTATTCTGAGTGAACTATGTTAAAGAAAAGGAATAGAGATAATAGCGGCAGAGGCATGCCCAGATCACATTCATATGTTTGTAAGAATTCCACCCAAATATAGTGTGTCAGAAGTTATGGGCTATCTAAAAGGAAAAAGTTCGTTAATGATTTTCGAACGACATGCAAACCTAAAGTATAAATATGGGAATCGTCATTTCTGGTGTAGAGGATATTATGTCGATACCGTAGGTAAAAACGCAAAGAAAATCGAAGAGTATATACGAAATCAACTAAAAGAAGATTTGGAATATGACCAAATGTCATTGAAAGAGTATATCGACCCGTTTACGGGTGAGCCGGTAACGAAGGGCAAATAAAAAGGCTCTTTAGAGCCTGCCTGTGACCGCAGTGCGGAAGGCGAACTTTTCAGAGCCTCTTTAGAGGCAAGCAGGTAACAGCGGCTTATAGCCGCAGAGCAAACCACCAGCTTAGCTGGTGGTCATGATTCTGGGCTTGCTATATTTTTTTCATTAATACAGCCCTCAAATAACCTCCATACTTTTCACAAACCCTCATAACCTGATAACCAAGAGAGAGGGCATTGTTCATACTGTATGGATTTTCAGGATGGATGGTAGCGAGAAGATAGCGGTAACCTGCGGCCTTTAAATCCTTTTCCGCTGCCTCCATAAGGCGTCTTTGGAGCTTGTGTCCGCGGTAATCGGGATGTACTACCACAGATTCCATGTGGGCAACATAAGGAATTTTATCATCGGATAATCCAATATCATATCCAAGGTTTTCAGGAGACTTGCCGGGAGCAAGGGTCATAAAAATAGCAGCCAGATTTTGACTTTCTGATTCTATTGCCATATAACCTGTTGCTTTTCCTTCAGTAAGCATGCGATGAGTATATTCGTCGGCATCAGCGGCAAACCACTCCTTGGGTTCAATGGTATTGCAGGTATTGCGGATTAAGTCAACGATAATATCATATTGTGATTTGTTTGCTTTTTGAATGATGAATTCCATAAAAACCTCCACGTAAACAGGTAAATAGATTATATTCTTATTGAGTATAAAAAAATAGGGAAGTTATGTCAATGAGGAACGTACAAATTCCGTTGACATGACTTTTTTTTCATTGTAAAATAATAACGTATGTTATCACTAACCAAAGAAGGATGGGAAAATATGGCAAGAAAAGAATCAATTACAAAGGATATGTTAATAAATGCAGCTTTTACATTGTTATGTGAAGAGGGGGCTGAACAGGTGACTGCGAGAAAATTAGCAGCTAAAGCAAACTGTTCAACGCAACCTATTTTCCGTATCTATAAAAATATGGATGAACTGTTGGAGGAATTGTTTGCGAAGGCATGTGATTTTTTTCAGGAGTATTGTGGCCGGTTTGAGAAAAAAACGGTTGCACCTTTTGTACATCTTGGAAATATTTATATCCGGTTTGCTGCAGAGCATAAAAATCTGTTTGAGTTTATTTTCTTATCCACGGAAAGATTTGGAAGAAGCATGTATGATTTGGTAAACGGCAGTGAGGGATATGTGGGGAAAGAAATCCAAAGTGCAGCTTTGCATGGATGCCAGAACCCTAGTGAACTCTTTATGAAAATGTGGATTTTTATTCATGGTGCAGCATGTATGACCCTTACAGGGGACTATGATTTATCAGAAGATGAAACTGTCCAAATGATCAAAGAATGTTATCATTCATTTAGATAGAACGATTGCTTGAAAGAAAGGATTAAAAAATGGAACAACGGCAACACGATATCATTACCCGGATGAATGATAAATATATGAAGATGAGTAAGGGGCATAAAGCGATTGCTACTTATATTTCCGACAATTATGACCAGGCTGTTTTTATGACTGCAGCAAAGCTTGGGGAAACAGTGGGAGTCAGTGAATCCACAGTAGTGCGTTTTGCATCGGGACTCGGATATGACGGATATCCTGAGTTTCAAAAAGCACTGGAAGAATGGGTAAAAAATAAATTAAATTCCGTAGAGAAAATTGATGCAAAATACGGAAAAAGTACACAGTCCGAAATTTTAAATTCCGTACTTACAGCGGACATTGAGAAAATCAAGGATACGATTGTAAATTTGGATGCAGTGGCATTTGAAGCTGCGGTAGACATTATACTGGAAGCAGAAACAGTTTATCTTGTAGGGGTAAGAAGCTGTGAGCCTCTGGCAGATTTTCTGCATTTTTATTTAAATATGATCCGGGGAAATATTGTATTGGTAAAGACAACCAGTGTGACGGAAATGTTTGAACAGATGATCCGCATTGGTGAAAGAGATGCCATTATCGGAATCAGTTTTCCCAGATATTCCATGCGAACATTAAAGGCGATGGAGTTTGCAAATGACAGAAATGCAAAGGTGATTACAATAACAGACAGCATTCATTCTCCTATGAATTTGTATTCCTCCTGTAATTTACTTGCAAGAAGTGACATGGTTTCCATCGTAGATTCCCTGGTTGCGCCCCTTAGTGTAATCAATGCACTGGTGGTTGCATTATGCCTTAAAAAGCCGGAGGATGTAAAGCGCAATTTAGAGACACTGGAAGAAGTATGGAATAATTATCAGGTTTATTTAAACGATGAAATTAACTTTATTGACGAAGAACCCATGCTGGATTATTCACTTATGAAAGCAGAGGATGATGTATAAAACATTAGGAAGGCAGCGTTCGGACAGATGAATAGCGTGATTGTAATAGGTGCCGGTGCTGCCGGGATGATGGCAGCGATTGCTGCATCAGAAAATGGTGCAAAGGTAACTTTGCTTGAGCACAATGAGAAAACCGGGAAAAAGGTTTTTATTACGGGAAAAGGCAGATGCAATATTACCAATGCCTGTGAAACAGAGAAGTTTTTTGACCATGTAATCAGTAATGGTAAATTTTTGTACAGTGCTTTTTACAGGTTAGATAATCAGGCAGTGATCCGTTTTTTTGAGGAAGCGGGTTGTAAATGTAAAGAAGAACGGGGAGAACGCATTTTTCCTGTTTCAGATCATTCCTCGGATGTGATTGCAGCACTTAATCGAAAAATGACACAAAATAAAGTAGATGTACGTCTGCACACAAAGGTAAAAGAACTTCTTTTTGAGGAAACAGAAGAGCGAAAAGAAGTAGTCGGAGTCATCCTTTCATCCGGGCAAAAATTGTGTGCGGATAAAGTGATAGTTGCTACCGGGGGGAAATCCTATGAAGCGACAGGATCTACCGGTGATGGTTACCGGTTTGCGATAGATGCCGGTCATTCCATTAAAGAGATAAAGCCGGCACTGGTTCCATTTACTGTTGAAGAAACCTGGTGCATGGCAATGCAAGGACTTGCCCTGAAAAATGTAGGGATTCTTTTACAAAGTGGTAAAAAGAAGATATATGAAGGTTTCGGAGAAATGCTTTTTACCCATTTTGGCGTAAGTGGACCACTTATATTAAGTGCAAGCAGCCATTATGTAAAAAAATATTTGGGACAACCGGTTACGCTATCCATAGATTTAAAACCGGCATTAACCAAAGAACAGCTTGATAAACGGATACTCCGGGATTTTGAGAAAAATAAGAACAAACAGTTTAAAAACAGTTTGGATGGTCTTTTGCCTGCAAAAATGGTTCCGGTGATTATAAAATTGTCCGGAATATTGCCGGAAAAGAAGGTTAATGAAATTACGAAAGAAGAAAGAGCAGGATTGGTTGATTTACTTAAAAATTTAACCATGCATATTAACGGGACACGTGACTTTAAAGAAGCAATTATTACCCAGGGCGGTATCAATGTAAAGGAAATCAATCCCTCCACTATGGAATCAAAAATAATCAAAAATTTATATTTTGCAGGAGAGGTTCTTGACCTTGATGCTGTTACCGGTGGTTTTAATTTACAAATCGCATGGTCAACCGGATATTTGGCAGGTGTATCTGCTGCAGAAAGTTAAAACAGAAAGAAGGAATTTTAATGAGTTATCAGATAGCAATAGACGGTCCTGCCGGAGCAGGAAAAAGTACCATAGCAAAGAAAGTGGCAAAAGAAAAAGGTTTTATTTATGTGGATACAGGTGCCATGTATCGTGCAATGGCATTTTATCTGCTTTCCGAAGGCGTTGACCCACAGGATGCAGAAATGATTGCAGAAAAATGTGTGGGCGCGGATATTACCATCCGATATGAAGACGGTGAGCAGGTAGTATTGCTAAACGGAAAAAATGTAAATGGTGTAATCAGAACAGAGGAAGTAGGAAAAATGGCTTCTGTAACCAGTAAAAATCCTAAGGTAAGAGAGCGTCTTACTGCACTCCAAAAGGAACTTGCAAACACCTCTGACGTGGTGATGGACGGAAGGGATATCGGAACCTGTGTTTTGCCGGGGGCCGATGTTAAAGTATACTTGACAGCCTCTGCGGCGGTGCGTGCAAAGCGCCGTTACGATGAACTTACGGCAAAGGGAGAAATCTGTGATATTCAAAAAATTGAAGAAGATATTATTGCACGTGATGAGCAGGACATGAACCGTCCAATCGCGCCATTGCGTCAGGCAGAAGATGCGATCTTAGTAGATTCGTCTGATATGACAATTGACGAAGTGGCTGATAAGATTATGAGCCTTTGTAAGTAGCATTTATTTTGAAAATTATATTGAAAGATCAGGGAGAATTTGAATGGAAGTTATTCTTGCAAAAAGTGCAGGCTTTTGCTTTGGTGTAAAAAGAGCCGTAGAACGGGTTTATGAACAAACCGGCGCTGGTAAAAAGATATATACCTTTGGACCTATTATTCACAACGAAGAAGTGGTAAAGGATTTAGAAGAAAAGGGTGTTTCCGTATTGGAAACGGAAGAGGAGTTAAAAGCACTAAAAGAAGGAACTGTGGTCATTAGATCTCATGGTGTGCCGAAAAGAATATATGACTTAATAGAAGAAAAAGGACTTGAATGTGTGGATGCAACCTGTCCCTTTGTAAAAAGAATTCATAAAATTGTGGAAAAAGAAAGTGCACAAGGGAGCGAAATTGTGATTGTTGGTAATCCGGGACATCCTGAAGTGGAAGGAATTAAGGGCTGGTCATGTACTCCTGCAACAGTCCTTGAGTCTGTGACAGAAGCAGAGAAATTTACGGTACCTGAGGGGCAATCTGTTTGTGTGGTATCTCAAACGACATTTAACTACAACAAATTTAAAGAATTAGTTGAAATATTTGAAAAAAAAGGTTACAATATTAATGTTGTAAATACTATCTGTAATGCAACAGAAGAAAGACAGACAGAGGCCGGAGAGATAGCGGCTAAAGTCGACGCTATGATAATAATAGGTGGTAAGCACAGTTCGAACACCCGTAAGCTTTATGAAATATGCAGCGAGAAGTGTGCATCCACATATTTTATACAAACACTGGAAGATTTGCATTTAGATCTGCCTAAAACTGCTTCTCTGGTGGGAATTACAGCGGGGGCTTCCACCCCCAACAATATTATTGAGGAGGTTCAAAATTATGTCAGAGTTAACTTTTGAACAAATGTTGGAAGAATCATTAAAGACAATACATACAGGAGAGGTAGTAGAAGGTACAGTCATTGATGTTAAGCCTGAAGAAATCATTCTTAATATCGGCTACAAGTCAGACGGTATATTAACAAGAAACGAATATACCAATGAACCTAATGTAGACTTAACTACAGTAGCTAAGCCCGGCGATACTATGGAAGTAAAAGTTCTCAAAGTAAACGACGGTGAAGGCCAGGTACTCTTAACCTATAAGAGACTTGCTGCTGACAGAGGTAATAAGAAGATTGAAGAAGCGTTCAATAATAAAGAAGTGCTTACAGCAAAAGTATCTCAGGTTTTAGATGGCGGATTAAGTGTTATAGTGGATGAAGTTAGAATCTTTATTCCTGCAAGCCTTGTATCTGACGTATATGAAAAAGATTTATCTAAGTACGCAGGACAGGAAATCCAGTTTGTAATCAGTGAATACAATCCTAAGAGAAGAAGATATATCGGTGACCGCAGACAGCTCCTTTCTGCAGAAAAGGCAGAAATGCAGAAAAAACTCCTTGAAAGCATCAAGGTAGGAGATGTTGTGGAAGGTACAGTTAAGAATGTGACAGATTTCGGTGCATTTATCGATATCGGTGGTGCAGATGGACTTCTTCATATTTCTGAAATGTCTTGGGGACGTGTTGAAAATCCTAAGAAAGTATTTAAGGTTGGCGATGCAGTTAAAGTATTCGTAAAAGAAATTACAGGAACCAAGATTGCACTTAGCCTTAAGTTTGAAGATGCAAATCCTTGGAAGGATGCAACAACCAAATATGCTGTAGGAAATGTAGTGACCGGTAAGGTTGCAAGAATGACAGATTTTGGTGCATTCATTGAATTAGAAACAGGTGTAGATGCACTTCTTCATGTCTCACAGATTTCTAAAGAGCATATTGAAAAGCCTGCTGATGTACTTAAAGTAGGTGATGAAGTGACAGCAAAGGTTGTAGATTTCAATGAAGATGATAAGAAAATCAGCTTAAGTGTAAAAGCAATGTTTGCTCCTGAACCGGAAGAAGCACCTGCACAGGAAAAGGCAGAAGACGATGATGCAGATGTAGTATCCGTTGATATTGAAGCAGTAATTGCAGAAGAAGCAGCTGCAGAAGAGGCAACAACTGAAGAATAAATACAATAAAGGTCCGGGTGATTGTCTATGGCATACGATTACGAGAAGTTTAAGGAAGCAGTCTTTCAATTAACCAAAATTGATTTAAACGCTTATAAAGAGCGTCAGATGAAGAGAAGGATTGATTCTTTGATAGCGAAACATGGTTACGAAGGATATGAAGGCTATGTCGGAGCATTAAAGACAGACCGTGCAATGTTTGAAGAATTTGTAACATATCTAACCATTAATGTATCGGAATTTTACAGGAATCCCGAGCAATGGGATCTTATGGACAAGGAGATAATTCCGGAACTGATTGGTAAATTTGGTAAGAATTTAAAAATTTGGAGTGCAGCATGTTCAACCGGTGATGAACCATATTCGCTTGTTATGGCACTGTCCAGACACATACCGCTTAATATGATACATATTACAGCAACGGATTTGGATAAACAGGTAATTGCAAAGGCAAAAGTTGGACTATACAGCGAGAAAAGTATTGCAGCTGTGCCAAAAGATTTAAAGGAAAAATATTTTACTAAGGTTGGACTTTCTTATCAGATATCTGATGAGATTAAGTCACGGGTAGAGTTTAGAGAACATAATTTGCTTGAAAATAATTATGCTACCGGATATCACATGATTGTCTGTAGAAATGTACTAATCTATTTTACCGAAGAGGCAAAAGACGATGTGTTTAGAAAATTCTATACATCATTAGCAACCGGAGGCGTACTCTTTATAGGAAGTACAGAGCAGATTATTAACCATAGGGATATGGGATATGAACGTAAAAATTCATTCTACTATGAAAAACCTATAAAATAATCAATGATTACAATGGAAAAGGGATATCCAAACAGGATATCCCTTTTTAAAAAAGAGATGTAGGAGATATACAAATGGGTAAAGTAATAAAGAAATGGAATTCTATCAGTTTAATTGTGAGAATTTTGATTGGACTTGTACTGGGAGCTGTTTTAGGTATACTGATACCGAAAGCAACGGTTATTTCCGTGCTGGGAAATGTATTTGTAGGAGCACTTAAAGCAATTGCACCTGTACTTGTTTTTGTTTTAGTGCTTAGTTCGGTTGCAAATGCGAAAGGCGGCGTTGGAAAAAGATTCAGAACAGTCATTATTTTATATCTGTTAAGTACTTGTCTGGCAGCCTTTACTGCGGTTATAGCCAGCTTCTTATTTCCGGTTACCATTCAGCTTGCCGATGCGACAGAAAGTACGGCACCGGGGGGAATCGGAGAAGTGCTTAATACACTGTTAAATAATATGGTTGCTAATCCGGTTAGTGCTGTTGCAAACGGAAATTATATTGGCATTTTAACATGGGCGGTTATTTTTGGTTTGGCAATGAAGCAGCTTGCCTCTGAAAATACAAAGAAAACAATCATTGATTTTTCGGATGCAGTGTCCCAGACCGTGCGTTGGATTATAAATTTGGCACCTTTCGGAATTTTTGGACTTGTTTTTTCTTCCGTGTCTACTAACGGATTAGAAATCTTTACTGAGTATGGAAAACTGTTACTTTTATTAGTGGGTTGTATGCTTGTGGTTGCATTAGTGGTTGACCCGTTGGTTGTATTTATATGCCTTAGAAGAAATCCGTATCCACTTGTGTTTAAATGCTTTAAGGAAAGTGGATTGACTGCATTCTTTACAAGAAGTTCTGCAGCTAACATTCCCATCAATATGAATTTATGTGAGAAACTTGGACTGGAAAAAGACTTCTATTCAGTGTCCATTCCCCTTGGCGCAACCATTAACATGGATGGGGCAGCAATAACCATTACAGTAATGGCATTGACAGTTGCAAATACTATGGGTATTTACGTAGATATTCCCACAGCATTTATTCTGGCTGTTATTGCTACACTTGGTGCATGTGGTGCATCCGGCGTGGCAGGTGGTTCCCTTCTTCTGATTCCCATGGCATGTTCCTTGTTTGGAATCGGTAATGACATAGCCATGCAGGCGGTAGCGGTAGGATTTATCATTGGAGTAGTACAGGATTCCTTGGAAACAGCAATTAATTCATCCGGTGATGTTATGTTTGCAGCGACAGCAGAATTTATGGAATGGAAAAAACAGGGAAAAGAAATAAAATTTTAATAAAAAATGACCGCAAAGGCGGTCATTTTTTTATGGTTGCACAGCCATAATGTTCAATACATGGCTTGCGTAATCGGAAAATAATTGTCTGTCTTTTTTAATTTCATCAGTTAACTCAAAGAATAAATCGTTTGTTTTATATTCCCGTTTGAAGAAAGGCTCTGCCAGAATATCCCATTGAGGCAGATAGCTGGAAAATTTACGGGTGTAGCATGTTTCTGCAGTTGCCTGCTTGCGGTAATCTTTGTCCACAAAAGAAGCAATGGATTTATGCATAGCGGCATCCTCTGTAGGAAGATAATAATAATCTTTGTAATTTGCATAGTAATATTTCATTTCTTCTTCATAAATCGGAATGATTAATGTTCCTTCGTGTCCTTCACCCTTGAAATGGCAGCCTTTTGCCATTGCAGAAATGGATACCGGAAGGGGAGAGGCAAAGACGATTTTCATGAGAAGCTCTTTGCGTGGAATTCCGTGTATGTCATTGTAGTAATTTGCCTGTACTTTCCGTGCCTTTATGTTACAGTTGAATAAATCATAATAGGACAAGATTGGCAGGATTTCCAACATGCCTTTGATATCATCGGTATTATGTAACAGCAGGGCATGATATAAATTGTAATCATGGGAGGTGATATAATCATTGTATAAATTGATTAATTCCCCCCCTGTAAAAGTATCCTCGCGTGAAATATTCAGAAAATATTCAATCGTTTTTTGCTTGCAGTTGGGCAACTTTAAAAAGTTCTTGTAGGGATAAATACGTCTGTAAATATCAATGCCTTCAAAATTGTTGAAACTATAGGGTAAATCGTATTGTTTTATTTTTTGCTTTAAGTATGGCAAGTCAAAATTATTACCATTGTAATGCATGAGGTAAGAAAACTTTTCTGCAAAAGTAAAAAAAACTTTTAATAATTCCGGCTCCTCTTCAGGAGACTGGGCAAACCATTGTTTAATTTGCCAATTTCCTTCCTGATAAAATGCACAGCCTATTAAATACAATTGGGATCTTGCAGCTGTAAAACCGGTTGTTTCTATATCTATAAAAAGAACTTCGTTTAAAGGAACCAAACGTTCTAAGGGATAATTCAGAGTAAAATTATTTAAAATGATTTCTTCTGTTTTCATAGATACCTCCTTCTTACAAATTCTGAATTTAGTTTAGCACATTTTTAGATTTAACAGTAGTATTTTCGACAAAAAAATAGTATATTTATAGAAGAAGATTAGCATTTTTTTTACAACGGAGGATTAAGATGGCAAAATTAACTTTTGTAGGAGGAATTCATCCCTACGACGGTAAGGACTTGTCTAAGGATAAGCCAATCAAAGAGGTTCTGCCTAAGGGTGATTTGGTATATCCGCTTTCGCAGCACATCGGAGCACCGGCCACGGCTATTGTTGCTAAAGGAGATAAAGTTCTTGTAGGACAGAAGATAGCAGAAGCAACCGGCTTTGTTTCTTCCCCTATCTATGCGACTGTTTCGGGAACAGTAAAGGCTGTAGAGCCTAGGCGTGTAGTGACAGGAGACAATGTAATGAGCATTGTTGTTGAAAACGACGGCGAATATAAGGAAGTAGATTGGCCGGCAGTAAAACCTTTTGAAGAATTAACCGCAGAAGAAAAAATATCAATGATTAAGGAAGCCGGTATTGTAGGTATGGGTGGTGCCGGATTTCCTACTTTTATTAAACTTTCTCCAAAGGAACCGGAAAAGATTGAATATGTGATTGTAAACTGTGCGGAATGTGAGCCTTATTTGACTTCCGATTACAGAAAAATGTTAGAGGAGCCTGAAAAACTAATCAGTGGTCTTAAGGTTTCACTGAGCTTGTTTGAAAATGCCAGAGGTATTTTAGCAGTAGAAGATAACAAGCCTGATTGTATAGAGTTATTAAAAAATTTGACGAAGGATGAACCGAAAATTGCTGTTAAAGCGTTGAAAACCAAGTACCCGCAAGGTTCTGAACGTCATTTGATATTTGCCACGACGGGAAGAGCGATTAATTCTTCTATGTTACCGGCAGATGCTGGATGTGTGGTTAACAATGTGGATACCGTGATAGCTATTCATAATGCGGTTATTGAAGGAAAGCCTTTAATGTATCGAATTGTGACTGTTACAGGAGACGCGATTGCAGACCCGCGCAATTTTAAAGTGAGAATCGGTACAAATTATCATGAATTGGTGGAAGAAGCCGGCGGCTTTAAAAAGAAACCTGTGAAAATCGTATCCGGCGGTCCCATGATGGGATTTGGTATTTTTGATTTAGATGTTCCTGCTACAAAAACATCTTCAGCATTACTTTGTCTGACGAAGGATGAAGTTTCTGCTATGGAACCAAGCGCATGTATTAATTGTGGTAAATGCGTAGAGGTTTGCCCGGGAAGAGTGGTTCCCAGCAGGCTGGCAGACTATGCAGAGCATTATGATGAAGATGCGTTCGTGAAAAATAATGGTATGGAATGCTGTGAATGTGGCTGTTGCAGTTATATATGCCCGGCCAAGAGACCCCTTACCCAGGTGATTAAATCTATGCGTAAGATGCAACTTGCCAAGAAGAAAAAGTAGGAGGAAACAGTAATGAGTGATTTGATGAAAGTGTCATCTAATCCGCATATCAGATCAAAGCTTACTACCAGTAATATTATGATTGCCGTAGTAATTGCACTATTACCGGCGATGGGATTTGGTATTTACAATTTTGGATTGAATGCACTTATGCTTGTATGTGTAACCGTAGCCACTACGGTACTTACAGAGTTTTTATTTGAAAAATTATTACATAAAAAAGTGACGGTGGGAGATTTTTCTGCGGTTGTAACAGGGCTTTTGCTGGCACTTAATCTGCCTCCGGCAGCACCTTGGTGGATTGGTGTCATAGGTGGTGTGTTTGCAATATTAGTAGTGAAAATGCTTTTTGGGGGTTTGGGACAGAATTTTATGAATCCTGCACTTGGGGCAAGATGTTTTCTGCTCATTTCATATACTTCCATTATGTGCAATTTTGAATGTGATACCTATACAGGGGCGACACCGCTTGCAGCTTTAAAGGCAGGCGAAAGTGTAAATGTATTTGATATGGTAATCGGACGTACGGCAGGAACCATTGGAGAAACATCCATGATTGCCATTGTCATTGGGGCATGTTTCTTAATTCTGCTTGGAATTATTGATCTTAAGATTCCGGGAAGTTACATTGTGAGCTTTGTAATCTTCTTGATTTTATTTGGTGGACATGGTCTTGATTTTAATTTTATCAGCGCGCATCTTGCAGGTGGCGGTCTGATGCTTGGAGCATTCTTTATGGCAACAGATTATGTGACGAGACCAATTACAAAAAAGGGACAATACCTGTATGGTATTTTCCTTGGAATAATGACCGGTATTTTCAGGGTTTTCGGTCCCTCTGCGGAAGGTGTATCCTATGCAATTATTATCGGCAACTTGCTTGTTCCGTTGATTGAGAAGATTACCCTTCCCAAAGCCTTTGGAAAAGGAGGGGAAAAAGTATGAAAAATATAACCGGTATGTTAAAAGATGCGATGATTATACTTGTAATAACACTATTTGCAGGACTGATCCTGGGATTTGTTTATCAGATTACCAAAGAACCTATTGCACTTGCAGAAGAAAAAGCTGCAAAAGAAGCTTATGCAGAAGTCTTTCCGGGTGCTACAGATTTTGTTATGGTGAAGGAAGGAATGCCTGAAGGTGAATTCATGGAAGGCTGGATAAAGGCAGGCTATGAAACCATTACCGTTGATAATGTATTAGAGGCGGTGGACGAGGGCGGAAATGTACTTGGAAATGTACTTACGGTAACCACAAGTGCCGGTTATGGCGGTAATATTACCATTACCATGGGCCTTAAGAATGACGGTACATTAAACGGTATTTCTATTTTAAGTATTGCAGAAACAGCAGGTCTTGGAATGAAGGCAGAAGATGTACTAAAACCGCAGTTTGCCAATAAGCAGGTTGCAAGTTTTACCTATACAAAGTCCGGTTCAACCATGGATAGTGAAATTGATGCAATCAGTGGAGCAACGATTACCACAGATGCACTTACAACAGCGGTAAATGGTGGACTTTACTATTTCCAAATGCAGTTAGGAGGTAGTGGAAATGAAACAAAATAATATCTTGGAACGTTTAAAAAACGGTATTCTCAGTGAAAATCCTACCTTTGTACTTATGCTTGGTATGTGTCCTACATTAGCTGTGACAACATCAGCGGTAAACGGACTTGGAATGGGACTTACTACCATGGTGGTACTTGCAATGAGCAACATGTTTATTTCCCTTCTCAGGAAGGTGATTCCTGATAAAGTAAGAATTCCGGCATTTATTGTAGTGATTGCTTCCTTCGTAACAGTTGTAGAACTTTTACTGAAAGCCTATATACCGTTCCTTTATGACGCGTTAGGACTGTACATACCGCTTATTGTAGTTAACTGTATTATTTTAGGCCGTGCAGAAGCATATGCATCTAAAAATAATGTAATTAATTCCTTGTTTGACGGAATAGGAATGGGGCTTGGATTTACATTAGCGCTGACCATTATTGGTGCAGTCAGGGAAATCCTTGGTGCAGGAGAAGTTTTCGGCTATGCGGTTATGCCCGAAAGCTATGTGCCTTGTAGTATTTTTGTGTTGGCACCCGGTGCATTTTTTGTACTTGCAGCACTTACAGCGATTCAAAACAAAATAAAAATTACCGGAGAAAAGAAGGGCAAAGATATGTCTAAGATTGGTTCCGGTTGTAGTGAAGATTGTATGAACTGCGGCGATTTGGGGTGTGCAAGGCGCTTCTATGACACTGCAGGCTTAAAGACTGATACTGCAAAAACAGAAGTTTCAGAAGAACTTACACCCATTGTAACAGAGAAAGAAGAGCCTAAGACTGAAACTTTAGAAAAAGCAGAAGAAAAGACGGAAGAGAAGCCGAAACCAAAACGTGGAAGACCGCCTAAGGCAAAGATCGAGGCTGAAAAAGCAGAAGTAAAAGCAGCAGAACCTGCAAATGCGGAAGAGAAAGCCACAGAGGAAACGGAAGAGAAACCGAAGCCCAGGCGTGGAAGACCGCCCAAAGCAAAAACGGAGGCTGAAAAAGCAGAAGTGAAAGCAGCAGAGCCTGCAAATGTGGAAGAGAAAGCCACAGAGGAAACAGAAGAAAAACCAAAGCCCAGGCGTGGAAGACCGCCCAAAGCAAAGACGGAGGCTGAAAAAGCAGAAGTAAAAGCAGCAGAGCCTGCAAATGGGGAAGAGAAAGCCACAGAGGAAACGGAAGAGAAACCGAAACCCAGACGTGGCAGACCACCCAAAGCAAAGGCTGAAACGCCCAAAGAGGAAGTAATGCAGACAGAAACAGAGAAGGAGGAAACAAAGAATGATTAAAGAACTTTTGATTATAATGATTTCATCCTCCCTGGTCAGCAATGTGGTACTTAGCCAGTTTTTGGGATTGTGTCCCTTCCTTGGAGTTTCCAAGAAAACGAATACGGCTGCAGGAATGGGAACCGCGGTAATATTTGTTATTACATTAGCATCGGCAGTGGCAGGTGCAATTTATAAATATATTTTAGTGCCTTTTGACTTAACATACCTGCAAACAATTGTATTCATTCTGGTAATTGCAGCACTTGTGCAGTTTGTAGAAATGTTTTTGAAAAAATTTATGAAGTCTCTTTATCAGGCACTGGGAGTATATTTGCCACTCATTACAACGAACTGTGCAGTGCTTGGTGTTGCACTTACAAATGTACAGAAAAATTATGGTATTTTGACAGGTGTTGTCAATGGATTTGCGACAGCGGTAGGTTTTACCATTTCCATTGTAATCCTTGCAGGTATCAGAGAAAAAATGGAATATAATGATATTCCGGAGTCATTTAAGGGCATGCCGATAGTTCTCATCACAGCAGGGCTTATGGCGATTGCTTTTTGTGGCTTTTCAGGACTTCTGTAGGAGGTGCAAGACGTGAATATGACAGGAATTTTGTTTGCTGTTGCTGTAGTAGGCGGTGTCGGACTATTTATCGGTCTGTTCTTAGGTATAGCAGCAATCGTATTTAAAGTAGAAGTAGATGAAAAAGAAGAGGCAGTATTAGCCGCTCTTCCCGGTAATAACTGTGGAGGATGCGGGTTCCCCGGCTGTAGCGGTCTTGCAGCGGCTATCGCAAAAGGAGAGGCACCGGTAAATGCCTGCCCCGTGGGCGGAGAGTCTGTAGGAAAGAAAATTGCTGAAATTATGGGCGTGGAAGCCGGTGATTCTGTAAAAATGGTTGCATTTGTACAGTGTCAGGGCGACTGCGACAAAACCACAGTGGATTATGAATATCATGGAATAGAAGATTGTCAAATGCTTTCTTTTGTGCCAAATGGTGGAGCAAAAACTTGCAATTATGGATGTCTTGGATATGGAAGCTGTGTAAAGGCGTGTCCATTTGATGCAATCCATATTGAAAATGGTGTGGCAGTAGTTGATAAAAATGCATGCAAGGCCTGCGGAAAATGTATAGCTGTTTGTCCCAAAAATTTAATAAGTTTAATTCCGTATGATGCGAAGTATGTAGTGGCATGTGCATCACAGGACAAAGGACCTGTTGCCATGAAAGGATGTACGGTAAGTTGTATCGGATGCCAGCTTTGCAAGAAAAACTGTCCGGAGGATGCAATTACAGTAGAAAACTTTAATGCAACGATTGATCAGGACAAGTGCAAAGGTTGTGGCGTTTGTGTAGAAAAATGCCCAAGAAAATCAATTATTGAGCATATATAAAAGATAATCATTCAGCCATGCAAACTGCATGGCTGAATTTATAGGAGAAATAGTTATGGAACAGGTGCGTTTGGGAAAAACAGAAATAGTGGTAAACAAAAATGGGTTTGGAGCCTTACCAATACAGCGTATTAGTGATGAGGACGCAGTATATCTTTTAAGAAAGGCTTATGAAGGTGGTATCCGTTTTTTTGATACGGCCAGATATTATAGCGACAGTGAGCATAAAGTAGGGCTTGCATTTGAAGGTGTCAGGGAAAATTTATATATTGCAACAAAAACCGGTGCTTCCAGAGGAGAAGATTTAGAAAAAGATCTTGCCATAAGCCTTGAAAATTTAAAGACAGATTACATTGATGTTTATCAGTTTCACAATCCGGCATTTTGCCCGAAACCGGGAGATGACAGTGGATTATATGATGCTGCACTTGCGGCAAAAAAAGCAGGTAAAATCAGGCATATCGGCATTACTAATCATCGGCTTAATGTGGCATGGGAAGCTATTAACAGTGGACTTTATGAAACTTTGCAGTTTCCCTTTTGTTATTTGGCAACGGAAAAGGAAGAAGAATTGGTAGAGGCTTGTAAAAAGGCAGATATGGGTTTTATCGCCATGAAGGCATTGTCTGGCGGACTTATCACAAATTCTGCGGCTGCCTATGCCCATGCTGCAGGGCATGACAATGTGCTTCCAATTTGGGGAGTACAAAGAGAAAAGGAGTTGGACGAGTTTTTATCTTATATCGACAATCCTCCGGCAATGACAGAAGAAATTGCAGATATTATAAAGAAAGATAAAGAAGAACTGGCAGGAGAATTTTGTAGAGGGTGCGGCTACTGCATGCCATGTCCGGTGGGAATAGAAATTAACAATGCGGCGAGAATGTCATTGTTACTGAGAAGATCACCGTCCCAAGTGCAGCTTACGAAGGAAGTGCAGGATAAAATGAAATTAATCGAAAAATGTCTGCATTGTAATCAGTGCAAGAATAAGTGCCCTTACGGTCTTGATACACCATCACTGCTTAAGAAAAATCTCGAAGATTACCAAAATGTGCTTGCAGGAAAAACTTCTGTTGTCTAAGGTGGCAGGACTTAGGGGAATGTCTTTTGGATGGTTCCGTCCTTCATTACAAAAATAGCTTCAGTATCCGGAAGACTCTCAATTAATGAAAGACCATCTTCATAACCTAAAATAAAACAAAGTGTGGAGAGGGCATCTCCGTCTACGGAAGAATCATTGATAATGGTGACTTGTGAAACATCACTTTTAACAGGATAACCATCCCTGGTTGAAAGTATATGATGATATAAAGTGTCATTTACTTGAAAAAAACGTTCATAATTACCGGATGAAACTACTGATTTATCGGTAACGGGAATTGAAAGGAGTGCAGTTCCTGTTTCGGAAAAAGGCTTTTGAATACCTACTTTATATGGGGTATTATCAGGTTTGTTTCCGATGGTTTGTACGTTGCCACCCAGGTTGATAATAGCACCGGAAACATTTTGCGAGCATAAATATTCTTTCAGACAATCGGCAATATAGCCCTTGGCAATAAAGCCAAGATCAATACGGGCATCAGGATCTGTCAAGGTAACCTGACAATCGTTTATTGTAATGTTTTTATAATTAACATGAGACAGTGCTTTTCGGATTTCTTCGTCAGAAGGCACTGTTTTTTTGTTTTCGCTAAAATTCCATAACGAGGAGAGGGGACCGATAGTGGGGTCCACCAAACCATCAGACATTTCCGCATAAAAAATAGCTGCTTTTAAAAGTTCTATAGTATCAGCAGATACAGTGACAGGGTTGCCGTTACTATGGTTAATGTTCCAGATATCGCTGCCTTCGATGGTCTTACTGAAAATTTTTTCATAACCTGCCGTCATTTCCAGACATTTTTTGCAAAGTTCTTCGGCAGAGTATATGGCAGTAGTTCCCATAGGTTCATAAACAGTGACAGAAACAACCGTATTTAAATAAAAATCGGTCATTGTCACTTTTGCAGAAGATGGATTACCGCAACCTTGTATAAGTAGTATTATTGAAAAAACACATATGATTATTTTTTTTAAACCTGGCATGTTTTTTATTTCCTTTTGTGAATGTGGTTGTAAATAATGTAGCAATTATAGTATACTTTTATTACGCAAAAAAATCAAAAAGAAAGCAGAGAGGTATTTATGCGATTACCCGACGAACAGGATGAACGTGGATTTAGTGCACCGGTTATGTATACCATTGTAACGGTGTCCGTGTTGGTTCTTATTATATTGGCAATAGTATATTCAAGCAATCATAAAAAAAGTGGGAACAGGAATTTATCCAATGCCGTTGCTACGGCATCACCGGTGACTTCTCCTGATGCAGAAAGCCCTATTTTCGCGGATGGTGACAAAGACATTGAAACATTATATAAAGAAAATAAACTAAGGGCAGAAGATTTAGATTTTTGGGATATGTATGAAAGGGAAGATGCGGTTGTGTTAGAGACTCCGGCCGTAACTCCTTCGCCAACAGCGACGCCGGAGCTGACCGATGAGCAGAAAGCCTTAGATGGCAAGCATTTGCAAGTGACGTATAAAGACGGAACACAGGAATGGATTGAAATTGATGATAATCTTCCCCTTCATGAATATGACTTTACAAAGCTTAAAGCGGAAAAGAATCAAATGATATACTACGAGGGAAATAAAAAAATATCAAGACTGGGGATTGTGATTTCAAAGGATAGCGGAAATATTGACTTTGAGCAGATAAAAGCCGGCGGTGTTGATTTTGTGATGCTTACGGTTGGCGCCCGGGGCTATGAAACAGGACTAATTACACCGGATACATCTTTTGAGGATTTTGCCCTAAAGGCGAAGGAGGCAGGTCTGCATCTTGGAATTATTTTTTATTCTCAGGCAGTAACTATTGAAGAAGCAGCAGAAGAAGCGGCATTTGTTGCAGGTATGCTAAGGCCTTATGAAATTGAATATCCTGTTGCGGTTTGCATGGAAACAATTATGCATGATATACCTCGTACAGATATACTGGATAAGGAAAAAAAGACACAGATCATTGAGACCTTTATGTCGGGCATTGAACAGGAAGGATACTCGCCCATATTATACGGAAGCAGAGACTTTCTGTTAACTGAAATTATACCGGAAGGTTTGCTTACAGATTATGAAGTGTGGCTTACAGACCAAAAACCGGTGCCGGATTATCCTTATGATTTTAAGATGTGGGAGTATACAGAAGGAGAAAACCTCTTCGGTGTAGAGGAAGAGGTCAGTTATACCATCAGTTTTGTGGATTATACCAAGCGGTAATTAAGTATTTTGTCTGAAATTTTTATTTTTGAATAAATGTCGGCGTATGCAGAAGGAGAAAGCCCTTCCATGTAATTGGGGGAATAATTCTTTGTTACGCCGGCTTTTTTTAAGATATCTATGGCTTTATTATATGCAATGGCAGCTTCGGTATCAGTTGTATATTTTCCTATAGTATAGTTTCCGTTAATATGTATTTTTGCAACATACATAATGCCTTTTTTTGTATGTTGGCAGGACACACCATGATAGATATTAAGTATTTCAATATTTTCATATCTGAAATCCAGACTGTCGCCATTTACAAATCGGAAATCTTTTCCCTCTACAGCATAATTTTTTATGCCGTAACGATTGGCAATATTGACCTGCATACCATAATCTGCCACAAAAAAATGACGTCCGCGGCGCATGATTTTACGGGTAGAATAATAAAACAAATCATCCATGTCAAATTTTAAAATTTCTTTTGGAGATAACAAATATTCAAAATATTTTTTATATAAATAAATTGGTGTTGCAAAATAAATATTGTTATCACGGAAATTAATAAGAGATACCCATTTGTCAAAGGGAAGAATGCGCAGAGAGGTATAACTGTGCAGAGTAAGTGACACATCTTTTAACACTTCTGTTGCTTCCAGATATGCACCGCAAGCCATGGCAGATGTGGAGTAACTACCGAGACTGATATGCTTTCTTTTATATGTAATCGATGAACGGTAATACACAGTGCCGTCTTTTTTTGTTGTAGGATATACACCCGGTAACTTTTTCTCCATGCCAGAAATCCTTTCTTTTTGTACATATTATTTTACCATAAAATAAGGTGTTTTTGAAATATTTTCCCCTAAATTGCAAATTTTAGAAATATTTTTAGACGCTTTTGTATAAAATATTAAATAAGTGTTGCAAAAATGTAACAATGTGAGTATAACTGTTTAGGGAATAAATGTTAAGTGAGGTAAAATTTGTAAGTATGTATAAAAGATTTGCAATTCAATTGTTTTTATGTAACTTGTTAATAGGAACAGCATGGTTTAGTTTACAGGGAATCCGGACCAATCATATGACTGCAAAACCGGCTTTTCAATTAAGATTAACAGATAATGCAGTGGAGCCCCGCGCAGATAAACATGTAGGTTTTGTCAGACAAGCATCGTCCGGGCAAAGGGTTGTTGACTATGATGTGCTTGAGAAAAATAACAGATATGGAATGAGTAATGAAGATTATGAAGTGTTACTTAGAATTGTACAAGCAGAAGCGGGCTGCGAGGATGAAAAGGGCAAAATGCTCGTGGCCGGTGTAGTAATGAACAGAGTGGAAAATAAGCGGTTTCCTGATTCTGTAACGGAAGTGGTGTTTCAAAATGTGGATGGTAAATATCAATTTTCCCCTATCGCCAATGGAACTTATTACTCCGTTGCTGTAACAGAAGAGACTGTGGCGGCAGTGGACAAGGTTCTTGAAGGAGAGGACATTACCCAGGGAGCACTTTATTTTGTAGCACGGGAATTTGCGGATGAGGAAAACGTAGAATGGTTTGATGCATCTTTAGAAAAATTATTTTGCCATGGTGGTCACGAGTTTTTTAAATAAATTTAGGACGTTGTAATGTTTTTTTTATTGTGATACAATAAGATGCAATTATGATTTACAAATGATTTTTTATATAAAGAGGAGCAGAAACATGGAAATATTATATAACAGCACAAGGACAAAAGGAAATCCCGTAAAAGCATCAGAAGCGATATTAAAAGGACTTTCCGATGATGGCGGATTGTTTGTTCCGGATAGAATTCCGGCATTTGATAAAACGTTGGAAGAACTTTCCCATATGTCATACGGACAGGTAGCCTATGAAGTAATGAAACTGTATTTGACTGATTTTACGGAAGAAGAGCTTAAGAATTGTATTGCCAAAGCATATGATTCCAAATTTGATACAGAGGTAATTGCTCCACTGGTGGAAGCAGACGGTGCTTTTTATTTGGAACTGTTCCATGGCGCTACGATTGCATTTAAAGATATGGCATTATCTATTTTGCCGCATTTGCTCACAACATCCGCTAAGAAAAATAATGTTAAGAACGAAATTGTTATTTTGACAGCTACTTCCGGAGATACAGGAAAAGCTGCCCTTGCAGGTTTTGCAGATGTAGAAGGTACCAGGATTATTGTTTTTTACCCGAAGAATGGCGTGAGTCCTATCCAGGAAAAGCAGATGGTTACCCAAAAGGGAGATAATACTTTTGTTGTAGGAATTCACGGTAATTTTGATGATGCGCAGACAGGCGTGAAGCAAATATTTGGAGATAAAGAACTTGCAGCATATATGGATGAAAAAGGATTCCAATTTTCTTCCGCAAACTCCATTAACATCGGCCGTTTGGTACCTCAGATTGTTTATTATGTTTATTCTTATGTTAAACTTCTTGAAGAGGGACGTGTATCTGATGGAGAGAAGATTAATGTAGTTGTTCCTACAGGTAACTTTGGTAATATTTTAGCAGCATTTTACGCGAAACAGATGGGACTTCCCATTGACAAATTAATATGTGCTTCCAATGAAAATAAGGTGTTATTTGATTTCTTTGAAAGCGGTACATATGACAGAAACAGAGAGTTTGTGCTTACCACATCACCTTCCATGGATATTTTAATTTCCAGTAACTTAGAAAGATTAATTTATCGTATTGCAGGCAATGATGCAGATAAGAACAAAGCCTTAATGGAAAGTCTTAAGGACAATGGAAGTTATGTTATTACTGATGAAATGAAGACTCAGCTTGCAGATTTTTATGGAAATTACGCAAGTGAAGAAGAAACGGCGCAGACCATCAGTAAATTATATGAAAAGACAGGATATTTAATCGATACACATACAGCCGTAGCTGCCTGCGTATATGAAAAATATAAAAAGGCAACAGGCGATAATAAAACCACAGTCATCGCATCTACAGCAAGTCCCTATAAGTTTACGAGAAGCGTTATGAAGGCTGTTGATGAAAAATATGATACTATGGGTGATTTTGAACTGGTTGATAAGCTTTCTGAAATTTCAAAGGTCGAGGTTCCGAAAGCAATTGAAGAAATTAGGACGGCACCAGTATTACATGATAATATCTGTGATAAGACAGAGATGAAGCAAACCGTAATGAAATTTCTTGGAATTTAAATCATAAGATAAAAAAGAGGTAGTATGCAAGTGATGCATATTACCTCTAATTTTTTGTGTTAGGAACGATGAAGCATAGAAATATATTCTTTGTCATCGCCTATGGGCTTGTATGCCGGACGGATAATTTTTCCGTTGTTGGCAAGTTCTTCCATGCGGTGTGCACTCCAACCGGAAATTCTTGCAATTGCAAAAATGGGAGTGTAGAGTTCCAAGGGGAGCCCTAGCATGTGGTAAACAAAGCCGGAATAAAAGTCAACATTGATGCTGACACCTTTATACATTTGACGTTCAGCAGATATAATCTGCGGCGCAAGCTTTTCAACCAATGAATAGAGCGCAAATTCTTTTTGAAGTCCTTTTTCTACAGATAATTTTTCCACGAAGGATTTAAAAATAACAGCACGTGGATCAGACTTAGAATAGATAGCATGACCTACACCGTATATAAGTCCCGCGTGATCAAAGGCTTCTTTATGAAGAAGCTTACGGAGATAATCAGCGACTTCTTCCTCGTCAGTCCAATCTTTAATCCGTAATTTCATTTCCTCAAACATCTGAACAACTTTAATATTTGCACCGCCGTGACGGGGGCCTTTCAAGGAACCGATAGCAGCTGCGATAACCGAATAAGTGTCGGTGAGAGATGAAGTTACTACATGAGTAGTAAAAGAGGAATTGTTACCGCCACCATGTTCCATATGGAGAACCAGTGCAATGTCAAGAAGTTTTGCTTCAAGCGGTGTATATTTGCTATCCGGACGCAGAATATGAAGAATATTTTCTGCGGTGGATAAATTAGGATCAGGCTTATGAATGAATAAGCTCTTTCCATCATGATAATGGCAATAAGCCTGATAGCCGTAAATGGACAGCAACGGAAACAGACTGATAAGCTGTAAGCACTGACGCAGAACGTTAGGAAGAGAAACATCATCTGCACGGTCATCATAAGAGTAGAGTGTAAGTACGCTTCTTGCCAGTGTGTTCATCATATCGCTGCTGGGTGCTTTCATAATAATATCGCGGACGAAACTGGTAGGAAGAGAACGATAGCCGGCGAGCAATTTCGTGAAGTCGGCAAGTTCCTTTTCATTAGGTAATTTGGAGAAAAGTAGGAGGTAAGTGATTTCCTCAAAACCAAATCGGTTATCAGCAGTAAAGCCATCTACCAAATCCTTGACATTATATCCTCTGTAAAATAACTGGCCGTGGGCAGGCTGGGAGATGCCGTCAACAATCTCTGTGGCACGGACATCGGAAATATGGGTAAGTCCGGCTAAAACGCCCTTACCGTTCAAGTCGCGCAGGCCCCTTTTCACCTCATATCGGGTAAAAAGCTCAGTGTCAATAATGTCCTCGCGCTCTGCCATGGCAGCGAGACGGACAATATCTGGTGTGATTTCGGAAAAAACATTGTGATCCATAAAGTGCCCCCTTTCAAACATTGATATCTATCGTGAATGCAAAATAAACTGACCGTCTAATGTGAATAAATTTCAGACAAGTAATAGAATGTGTCAGAAAATTTGATGTAATTATAATATCATGGCAAAGAATATCAGACAAGAGAAAATTTGCTGATTCAGAAATATTTAATATTTATAAATATTATTTTATTGACTTTTATTTTGAGGTTTGAGATAATACAATAGATGTGCTGGGTAAATCAGCACATATAAGGTTAGAAACCGCACATTGCGGTGATAATACATAATAATTTAAGGAGGACATGATATGTCAACAAAAGCTTATTATCCGATTTCTGAAATCGGTGCAGGAAAAGTTGGTTTTTCTAAAACCCGTTCCATCATCGAAGCAGCTTTCTACGGAAATAACGTAGTTAAGGTTAACACCTTAAAAGAAGCTTATGAATTAGCAAAAAATTCACCCGGAACTATCGTAACAGACATGCCTATCAAAGATGGCGAAACTTTTGGTCTTGAAAAAGACGCTAAGGTTCTGTTATTCAACGATGGTGCTGTAACAGGACGTTACGCAGCAGCTCGCCGTATCAAAGGCGAACCCGGTGTTGATGAAGCTAAACTTGATAAAGTAGTTATGGACGCTGTATATGAAACACGTTGGAAAACTATGTATCATGCAGAATGTTTCGTAGGTCTTGACCCTGAATTTATGGTAAAGGCTCACCTTCTTATTCCCGAAGGAGAAGAAAACTTACTTTATAACTGGATGATTAACTTCCAGTACATGTCTGACGAATATGTTAAGATGTACAAGAACTCCCAGCCTGTTGGTGGTGGAAATGAACCTGACATCTACATCTTCTCTGATCCTCAGTGGGCTCCTCATGAAGCACCTGACGTTGATTACAGCTGCTTAAGCGATCCTTTAACACTTTGCTACTTCGATACAAACCAGAACTGTGCAGCAATTCTTGGTATGAAGTATTTTGGTGAACACAAGAAAGGTACACTTACAATGGCTTGGGCACTTGCTAACAGAAATGGTTATGCAGCTTGCCATGGTGGACAGAAAGAATATACATTACCCGATGGATCTAAGTTCGTTGCATCTGTATACGGATTATCAGGTTCAGGTAAGTCTACATTAACTCATGCTAAGCATGGTGGAAAGTATCCTATCACTGTTCTTCATGATGATGCTTTCATTATCAACACAGATACATGTGCTTCCGTAGCTTTAGAGCCTACATATTTTGATAAGACAGCAGACTATCCTACAGGATGTCCTGACAATGAGTATCTGTTATCCGCTCAGAACTGTTCTGCAACACTTGATGAGAACGGTAAGATCCAGTTAGTAACTGAAGATATCAGAAATGGTAACGGACGTGCTATCAAGTCCAAATTATGGTCTCCTAACAGAGTAGATAAGATTGACGCTCCTGTTAATGCTATCTTCTGGATTATGAAAGACCCTACCATTCCGCCTGTAATTAAGTTAAAAGGTGCAGCACTTGCTTCCGTTATGGGTGCTACACTTGCTACAAAGACTTCTACAGCAGAACGTGTTGCGGCAGGTACAGATATGAACGCTCTTCGTATCGTTCCTTATGCTAACCCTTTCAGAACATATCCTCTTGTTAATGACTATGAGAAGTTCAAAAAGTTAGTAGAAGAAAAGAATGTAGATTGCTACATCGTTAACACAGGTGACTTCATGGGAACTAAGTGTAAACCTGCTGATACTCTTGGCATTCTTGAAACTATCGTTGAAGGAAAGGCTAAATTTGAGAAGTGGGGTAACTTCGATGATGTTGAAATCATGTATGATTGGTCCGGCAAGACAGCTGACTTCACACCTGATTTAAACAATGCTGAATACAAGGCAGCTCTTAAGGCAGCTATGCAGAACCGTGTAGATGCTGTTAAGGGATTTGCTGAAAAGAAGGAAGGATATGATAAGCTTCCTGATGAAGCACTTGCAGCTGTTCAGAAGTTAGTAGATGCTTTATCATAAGTAAATAATTCCATGAGGAATACGGAGGATATGCCAATCGGCATATCCTCTTTTTTGACAGTTTATATGTTTTTAATCCATAAACTTACAGTTGTATTTTTGATGCATATTGGATATAATAAAATTAACCTGGAATGTGCGACAACTCCTGTTATTTTGAACCTACAGATACTTTAAACGGGATTCCTATATTGCCTTGTGGCTGTCAAGCCCTCACTTCATAGGAAGGATTGGAAGGGAAGGCAAAAGCATAGGTTGCGGTTACCCACCTAGCATAGCTAGGAGTCAAAAGACAGGAACCGGCATTTTGGGGATTACATAATGTGGTAGGTGACTGCCACTATTTAACAAAAGAAAAGCAGCCTTAAGTGGCTGCTTTTTCTTTTGTTTTGAAAAGGGGAATTATATGAAAAAAAAAGAACAGATTTTACTAAAAATAATTGCAATTTTTTTAGGCGTGTTTTGTTTGATTTTCCTGATTCATAAAGATGAAACGGAATTTCAACTAAAGCAACCGGTAGGAGAACAAATAAATACAGAGAGTGTATATTATTTAACAGAAGCAATCTTAAACTACCAGAAAGTGTGGGATAACGATTTGACGGTACAAAAGAGGAATAAATTAGGGGAGATGAAAGATAGGTGGACAACGGACAATCTCTCTTTTGATGGGTACATAGAAATTGCAAAATTGCTGGATGTTACAAAGCCGGAAGCATATTTGCCAAAAAATACCTATAAAGAAGGATTTTTTCTGTTGAAAGAGGATTGGTACAACTTTTATAAAAATGTTGTGTCATTATATCAGTTGGAAAAAGTAATTCAGGAAGAAGAAATTGGTATAATAGCTGATGATACAAATTTGCAGGCACAAAAAGTGGGCGAAAAATGCGTTTTGACGGATACGGGAGAAAGATATCAGTATCTTCAAACTGAGGTTTTACAGTATAAATTTCATAAAATAACTGCATATACAGCAGAAAATACAATATTATCAGTTGTAAAAGGAGAAGCAGAAAAATTTGAACTAAACAATGTATGGGTTATGGAAAAGAATGATTCGGGACTGTTATTCTTATATAAAAATTATGAAATATTATTTCAGTTTTCAGAAGGAAGTAAGATGGAAGATGTTGTCAGAGAAAGCGTTGCAGATTTGACTTTCAGAGAGGGTATTCTTGTTGAAACGAAAACAAAACAGGACAGAGTGAATGGTAAGATTCTAAGACTTACAGAAGATGAAATAGAAATTGAAGACCATGGAAATTATAAGTTTGCAGAAGATGTCAAAGTGTATCGTTTGTACGAACAGTTACAGGAAGTAACATTAGAAGAAATCATGATAGGATATGATTTTACGGATTTTGTTTTGGAAGATGGAAAAATATGTGCGGCATTAATTATAAGAAAAGAAAATATGGAGAATATTAGAGTTGCAATAAGAAACAGTGGATTTGGTTCGTTGTATCATGACGAGATACGGGTGCGGGGGAATTGTGATATAGAAATTTATTATGGAGGATATGAGGATAGAAAAAAAGACGTAATCAAACAAGGCGATGAAATTTGCATTACTAAGGGAAGTAACTATTTAGAGGGGGATAGGATCATTTTAAGGCCGGTTATCAAATCCGGGAAAATAGATGTTTTGTCGATAGAAAGAAGCCAGGGAATACCGTCATATCGGGGGAATATGGAAATTACTGAATCAGAAGACGGATTCATTCTTGTGAATGAACTTTTATTGGAAGAATATTTATATTCTGTGGTGCCAAGTGAAATGCCGGCATCTTATCCTATGGAGGCATTAAAAGCACAAGCAATTTGTGCAAGGACGTATGCATATCAGTATTTAACAATGCCGGGACTGTCGTCATTAGGTGCAAACGTAGATGATAGTGTAGGATATCAGGTATATAATAATATTACTGAGAACAGTAATTCGACGAAGGCTGTAAAAGAAACAACAGGTCAGATTTTGTTCTATGGAGATGAGATAGTAAATACATACTATTATTCTACATCCTGTGGGTTTGGCACGGATGCAGGAGTATGGCAGGAAAGTAATAAAGAAAAGTTTCCTTACTTGATGGCCAGAAATATTGCAGAAACTGATATAGATATAACAGCAGAAAAGGAATTGAGTTATGATATGCAAGCCGAGTCCGGTATGAGACAATATTTAAATGAAATAAACGACATGGACTATGAGAGTGCAGAACCATGGTACCGCTGGAGATACGAAGTGGAAGTTGCAGATATACCTTATTTGTATGAACGGATGAAAGAACGTTACATGGCAGATGAAAGTAAGGTGCTTACTTTTGTGGAAAGTACGGAAGAATATGAAAGCATAACACCGGAACCCTTTGACGAAATATATGAGATTGAAGTGATCAAAAGAAGAGAAGGTGGTGTGATAGATGAGTTATTAATTGATACAGGCAGTGGAAAATATAAAATTATTTCTGAATACAATGTAAGATATATTTTGAACCAAGGCGGAGAGGTAATCAGGCAGGATGACAGTAACGTTCAAAATGGGCAGCTTTTACCCAGTGCTTATTTGGTGATAGATTTGATAAAAGAAGACGGAAAAGTGGAAGGATATCAAATCCTAGGCGGTGGTTATGGGCATGGTGTAGGGATGAGTCAAAATGGTGCAAAAGCCATGGCCGCTAAAGGGATGGATAGTGGTGAAATTATTCGTTTTTTTTATCCATCCTGTGAACTTAGTGAAGTATATTAATTGGAGGCGTATTTGATGGAAAGGTTCGTGGATATAGGGCGTGAGTATGTTAAATTTATGAATAAAAAAAATATCAGTGCGTACGCTGCCAGTACAGCGTTCTTTCTGTTTTTGTCTTTGATTCCCATGTTGATGCTTCTTTGTGCGTTACTTCCATATACACCGCTTACGGAGGCAAATCTTATGAGTGTGATGACGGGGATTGCACCCGATACGGTAGACTCACTTATCATCCGCATGATTGCAGATGTATATGATAAGTCTGTGGGTGTTATTTCCGTGACGGCAGTGATTACATTATGGTCGGCAGGCAAAGGAATTTTGGCTCTGCTAAGAGGTCTTAATGCTGTGAACGATGTGGAAGAAAAGAGAAATTATTTTGTACTTAGATTTGTTGCAAGCTTTTATACAATACTGATTTTAGTCCTAATGCTGCTTTCTTTATTGATACTTGTGTTTGGGAATTTGCTTATTATTTTATTACAAAATCATGTGCCCCAAACTTCATATTTGTTTGATTTGCTTTTTCATTTCAGAATCTTATTTGTTTGGCTGATGATTACTGTTGTAATATCTACGATATATGCCTATGTGCCGGGAAAGAGAATGGTTTTTAAAAAACAGATTCCGGGTGCAATGGTAGCAGCTGTGGGATGGAGTTTCATAACATGGGGATTTTCTGCGTATGTGAATCATTTTGATGGTTTTGATACCTATGGTAGTCTTACGACCATTATTATTTTGATGCTATGGCTTTACGCATGTATGTATATGGTGATGGCAGGTGCACTTCTCAATCGTTATCTTGATCGTGCAAAGCGACTTATAAAAGGAAAATAACGGCATAAGTATTGACATTTAGGAAAACCTCAACTAAAATAATTAAAGTATAAATAAAGCGATGAAGGTGTTAAGTAGCATATTATTTTCTTACAGAGAGAGGAAGTCATCGGCTGGAAGCTTCCTTAAGTTCAAATAATAGATCGATTACCGATAGGCGAATTTCCCACCGGAGCTGCTCAAGGGAACAGATGAGTCCATCACAGTAGTTTGAGCCGGATAGCGCACGTTAAGCGTAAATGAGAGCCTATCAGATGATAGGAACCAGGGTGGTACCGCGGAAAATATTCGTCCCTTGTTACAGGATATGTAACAAGGGATTTTTTATTATGCGCACCGCGCAGAGCGGAAAATAATGCTTCGCATTCTGCTCGGGCGCAGAGAGTTCGCAAGCGAACATCCCGTGACAAGAGAAAGGAGATAGAAATGAACGCAGCATTAGAGCAAATTAAACAGGAAATTTTATCCGGTGCAGAAGAAATTAAGTCCTCAAAGGAAGCATATGAGTTCAGAAAGAAATTTTTGGATGGAAAAACAGGTAAAATCGGTCTTTTGATGAGGGAAATGAAAAACATTCCCCCGGAGCAGAGAGCTGATTACGGAAAAGGTGTCAATGAACTGAAGGAATGGGCAATGGGCATTATCAGTGAACTTGATACCAAGATGAAAGCGAAAGAATTGCAGGAAAGATATGAAGCAGAGAAGATTGATATTTCTCTCCCGCCGCAGGGCAGTGAACAGGGAAATTTGCATCCAATTACTTTAATCAGAAACCAGTTGATTGATATTTTTGCAGGTATGGGTTTTGAAATCTATGAAGGAACAGAAATAGAGACAGATTACTATAATTTTACGGCACTAAATACGCCCCAGGACCATCCGGCAAGAGATATGCAAGATACTTTTTATCTGTCACCTGAGTTTTTGCTTCGCACACAGACATCAGCAGGTCAGATTCATGTAATGGAAAATAAGAAACCTCCGATTAAGATTTTATCTCCCGGTAAGGTTTTCCGTTCTGATGATGATGCCACACATTCACCCATGTTTACACAGATGGAAGGTCTTGTTGTAGATAAAGGAATTACATTGTGTGACTTACAGGGTATGCTTGATGTTTTTGTTAAGAAGATTTACGGAGAAAACACAAAAACAAGACTTCGCCCTTCTTACTTCCCGTTTACAGAGCCTTCTGTAGAAGTAGACTGCAGTTGCTTTGAATGTGGTGGTAAAGGCTGTAAACTTTGTAAAGGAACAGGCTGGATAGAGATTTTGGGAGCAGGCGTTGTAAACAATAAGGTTCTCGAAAACTGCGGTATTGACCCTAATGAATACAGTGGATTTGCATTCGGTATCGGTATCGAACGTACAGCAATGTTAAAATACGGTATTAATAATATTAAACTTTTGTTTGAATCTGACCTTCGTGTATTGAAGCAGTTAAATGATTAAAGGAAAGGTAAGGTAAATAGATATGATTACACCCCTTAGTTGGTTAAAAGAATATGTGGATATAGATGTAACACCACAGGAACTACAGGATAAATTATTCTCTTGTGGTTTTGAAGTGGAAGAATTGTATGAAGTTGGGAAAGATATTAGCAAGGTGGTAGTTGGAAAGGTGCTTACATGCGAGGCCATTCCTGAGACACACTTACATGTTTGCCAGGTAGACTGTGGCGAGCATGGACAGTTCCAGATTTGTTGCGGTGCCGATAATGTGGCGGCAGGCGGAAAATTTCCCGTGGCATTGGTTGGTGCAACAGTTTATGCTACTGCAAAAGATCATAAGACAGTAGAAGGTGTTATGACTATTGGAAAAGGAAAACTCCGCGGATACGAGTCTCATGGTATGCTCTGTTCAGGAGTGGAGCTTGGTGTCAGTGAAAATATGTATCCCGGTGCAGGCTATAACGGACTGCTTGTTCTTCCTGAAGATGCACAGGAGGGTGCAGATGTAAAACCCATGCTGGGACTGGATGATTGGATTTTTGATATTGCAATCACAGCAAACCGTCCTGATTGTCAGAGCATTTTCGGTATTGCAAGAGAAGTTGCGGCAGTTCTTGAAAAAGAATTGAAGATGCCTGATTTAAGTTATACAGAAACAGATGCAGAAATCCCCGGATTTAAAGTAACTGTAGACTGTCCTGATTTATGTCCCAGATACAGTGCACACTATGTGACAGATGTTACCATCGGAGAGTCTCCTTTGTGGATGAAAAGAAGACTTGCACTTGTGGGAATTGATGCAATTTCCAATGTGGTAGATATTACCAATTATATTTTAAAAGAATTGGGACAGCCTATGCATGCGTTTGATCTTTCTACATTAGAAGGAAATGCTATTCATGTAAGACGTGCAGCAAATGGAGAAAAGATTACGACACTGGATGAACAGGAACTGACTCTTACGGATGCCAATATGGTGATTTGTGACGGTGTAAAACCTGTTGCCCTTGCCGGTGTTATGGGCGGACTGAACTCTGAAATACGCGAAACTACAAGTGCGGTATTGTTTGAATCAGCAAAATTTGCCCGTGATAATATCAGAAGAACATCAAGAGCATTAGGAAAACGTTCTGATTCCAGCGCCCGTTATGAAAAAGGTGTGGATGAATATGCCACCGTTATGGCATTAAAACGTGCCCTTCACTTAATTGAGGAGTTGGGTTGTGGTAAAGTTGGATGCACCCATGCGGATGTAAATACAGGAAATAGTGTGGAGCCAAGAGAAGTAAAGGTTAGTATAGAAAAAGTAAATAATTGTCTTGGCATTGTGGTGCCCAATGATGAAATCGTGAAGATTATGAAGAATCTGGCACTGAATCCGTCCATCGACGGAGATGTACTGACATTATCAGTGCCTGCTTACCGTGAAGATATTGTGACCTATCAGGATGTGGCAGAAGAAGTAATCCGTATGTATGGTTATGAACATGTAGTGCCTGCATTTATGCCGTCAGCCCAGGTGACTATCGGCGGACTTAACTTGGAACAGAAGAGTGAACTTAGATTAAAGAATGCCCTTTGCAGTGTAGGTGCTTATGAAGGTATTCATTACTCCTTCTTCTCACCTTCAGACCTTGATTTACTCCGTTTGCCTGAGGATGCACCGGAGCGAAAAGCAATCAGAATTATGAATCCTATCAGTGAAGAACTTTCCCTGATGAGAACAACGCTTGCGGCTTCTATGATAAATGCAATTGTGCGTAATCAGAAGAAAGGAAATATGGAAGGCAGAATCTTTGAAATCGGTAATGTATTTTTACCTTATGAACTGCCGCTCACCCGATATCCTGATGAAAAAGCAAGACTTTGCGTGGGTATTTTCGGTGAAAAGGAATCCTTCTATACTATGAAAGGAATTGCCGAAAAGGTTGCGGAAACACTACAGATAAGCTTTACTTATGAAGCAATGAGCAATACATTCTTACATCCTTATCAGACAGCACGTGTGCTTTGCGAAGGGATTGAAGTAGGTTATTTTGGCAAACTGGCATATGATATTGCTGATGATTGTGACCTTCGTGTACCTGTATATTTAATGGAACTTGATTTAAAAGTACTCTCTAAGTGGTATGGAAAGAAACCGGTATTTACACCTCTTCCCAAGTTTCCTGAAGAACAGAGAGACTTGGCACTTGTGGTATCTAAGGAAACTACCTGCGGCGAAATTGAAGCGGTGATGAAAGAAGCCTGTAAGTATATCACAAAGATTTCCCTGTTCGATATTTATGAAGGTGAGCAGGTGGCAGCTGATAAGAAGAGTATGGCATTTACTGTAGTATTTACTCCTAAGGAAGAAGCATTTACCACAGAGTCCGTGGATGCTTTTGTAAAGAAGATATTAAAACAGTTAAATAAAAATTGTGGAGCAGAACTGAGAAGTTAATGTGAATTCATAAAACGGAGGTTATTATGGAAAAGAAAAACACATGGGAAACTTACAATAAGACACAACTCAAAGAAGTTGATGTATTTGCAAAAGAATATATGAAGTTTCTTGACATGGGAAAGACGGAACGTGAATGTGTAGATACCATTGTCAATATGATAGAAAAAGAAGGTTATCGGGAACTTCAGACTGTCATCAAAGAGGGTGGAAAACTTAACTGCGGTGATAAGGTTTATGCGGTATGTATGAATAAGGCGATTGCGATGTTCCGTATTGGCAAGAAGCCCATGGAAAGCGGCATGAATATTTTGGGTGCCCATATTGATTCTCCGAGACTTGATGTAAAGCAGAACCCGCTTTATGAGGATGGCGGATTTGCTTACCTTGATACACATTATTATGGCGGCGTGAAAAAATATCAGTGGGTAACCATTCCCCTTGCCCTCCATGGTGTGATTGTAAAGAAGGACGGTACAACTGTAGAACTTTCCGTTGGTGAAAATGAAGATGACCCTGTATTCTTTATTTCTGATTTGCTCATTCATCTTGCCCAGGAACAGCTGGAAAAGAAAGCGGCAAAGGTAATTGAAGGGGAAGCACTTGACCTCATTGTGGGAAATAAGCCTCTTTTGATCGACAAAAAGAAAAAAGCGAAAAATGATCAGGAAGAGGAAAAGAAAGCGGCCAAAGATGCTGTTAAGCAGGGAATTCTGGGCATTTTAAAAGAAAAATACGACGTAGAGGAAGAGGATTTTATCTCCGCAGAATTGGAAATTGTTCCGGCAGGACGGGCAAGAGAAGCAGGCTTTGACCGCAGTATGATCTTGGCCTACGGACAAGATGACAGAGTGTGCGCTTTTTCTTCATTAAAAGCTATGCTTGAGGTGGAAGACACGGAAAGAACGGCATGCTGTCTGCTTACAGACAAAGAAGAAATCGGTAGCGTGGGTGCAACAGGTATGCAGTCTAAATTTTTTGAAAATACAGTTGCAGAAGTGATGAATCTACTTGGTGAGTACAGTGAACTTGCACTGAGAAGATGCCTCTCTTCATCCTGTATGCTTTCCTCCGATGTAAGCAGTGGTTATGACCCCACATTTGCCTCCAGCTTTGATAAAAAGAATGTGGCATATTTAGGCGGCGGCATGGTATTTAATAAGTTTACCGGTGCAAGAGGTAAATCCGGTTCCAATGATGCAAATGCAGAATATCTGGCACATTTAAGAAAAATTTATGAAAAAGAAAACATTAATTTCCAGACAGCTGAGCTGGGAAGAGTAGACCTTGGCGGCGGTGGAACCATTGCCTATATTCTTGCTCTTTATGGTATGAATGTAATTGACAGCGGTGTTGCCGTACTTAATATGCATGCACCTTGGGAGGCAACCAGCAAGGCAGATGTCTATGAAGCAAAAAGAGGTTATGCAGCTTTCTTAAAGGGAGCAGAAATGTAATGAAAACATCAGATTTTTACTTTGATTTACCGGAAGAATTAATCGCACAAGATCCTCTTGAGGACAGAAGTTCTTCAAGATTACTTATGATTGATAAAGAAACCGGCGAAACAAGGCATGAAGTATTTAAAAATATTACAGAATATTTAAAGCCGGGAGATTGCCTGGTGCTTAACAACACCAGAGTTCTCCCTGCAAGGCTAATGGGCGTTAAAGAAGATACCGGTGCAACCATTGAAGTATTACTCTTAAAACGAAGAGAAAATGATATCTGGGAGACGCTTGTAAAACCGGGAAAAAAAGCAAGGCCCGGAGCGAAAATTGTATTTGGGGATGGGCTTCTTAAGGCAGAGGTTTTGGATGTAGTGGAAGAGGGAAACCGTTTAATACAGTTTTCCTATGAAGGGATTTTTGAAGAAGTCCTTGACAGCCTTGGAGAAATGCCACTACCTCCATATATTACCCATAAATTACAGGATAAAAACCGGTATCAGACCGTTTATGCCAAATATGACGGTTCTGCGGCAGCACCTACAGCAGGACTTCATTTTACCAATGAATTACTTGCTGAAATTGAAGCAAAAGGTGTAAATATCGCGTATGTAACCCTTCACGTGGGGCTTGGAACATTCAGACCGGTGAAGGCAGATAATATCTTAGAACATCATATGCATTCGGAATATTACCAGATTTCCAAAGAGGCTGCTGAAATCATTAATAAAACAAAAGAAGAAGGCAAAAGAGTCATCTGTGTAGGGACGACCAGTTGTCGTACCATAGAAAGTGCAGCAGATGAAAACGGCAAATTAAAAGAATGCTGTGACAATACAGAAATTTTTATTTATCCGGGATATCAATTTAAAGTTTTGGACTGCCTGATTACAAACTTCCATTTGCCGGAATCTACGCTTGTAATGCT
Organism: Lachnospiraceae bacterium; assembly: GCA_017938315.1. Taxonomy (GTDB): domain Bacteria; phylum Bacillota; class Clostridia; order Lachnospirales; family Lachnospiraceae; genus Suilimivivens. The sequence continues at coordinate 245,472 of JAGBBV010000020.1, read as the reverse complement.
TGTGTCCGCACTTGCAGGTAGAGAAAATGTTCTTGCTGCATATGAGGAAGCAGTGAAGGAAAAATATCGTTTCTTTTCCTTTGGGGATGCCTGCTTTTTAACAGACGACTTTACAAAAAGTGGCAGATAGTTTATGATGAAAACAGTTGGTATGAACCATATTATGGGAGGTATTTATGGACGAAAAGAGAAGAAGTAACCGTAGAGAATTATCTTCAAAACTGATTGTGAAAAGATTGGGTGGTAATTCCGCCGATGAAGAGGTAAATATTGATATTGCTGATGTTTCAAAGACCGGCATTGGTTTTACCAGTGCGAAAGTGCTTGAAATAGGTGCTGTGTACGAAGCATACTTGAGAATTTGGACACAGGAAGTATTACATGCATTCCTTGAGATTGTACGTATTGAAAAGAAAGATGCAAGTACGTATTCCTATGGAGCTATTTTTATCGGAATGCCGGAAATAGACGCTGCCAAAATTGAAGTATATGATATGGTAGAAAGTCTGCATGAAAATTCATAAGCAGGAAAGTGTGCAAACAAGGAAAATAGTACTGACGATTATTGCAGGGGTATTCCTGGTTATCATTTATGTTATGATTTTTATGTTTTCATCTGATACAGGCGAAGATTCTTCGGCTATCAGTGAAAAAGTGACGAAATGGTTAGTTGGTGTATACTATAAGATTTTTCCGGTAGAAGGAACCGGTGAAGCAATTACTCCGGTGGCCTATGAGTGGGAGGGGATTGTCCGGAAGGCAGCACATTTTATTGAGTATATGTCAATCGGGTTTTTATCTTGTGGGATAGCCGTAATGTGGATGCACAGGATGAAAATTATGTTTGCGATACTGATGCTCCAGCTGTTTATTTCGGCAGGATTAGATGAGCTACACCAATATTTTGTGCCGGGAAGAAGCGCGTCTGTTAGAGATGTTTTGCTGGATGTATGCGGCGGAACTGTTGGGATTATTTTTTTGTTTATTTTATATAAGATTGGTAAGTGCGTAAGCAGAAGAAAACGGCGTGCCTTGTAGGCACGCCGTTTAGTTTTTTTGATGAACAATATATCCTTTTCCGCTTAATATGCGGCTTGCATTATCAATACTTTCCGGCGCATAAAATTCTATTCGCAGAACACCGTCTTCCTGTTCTCTGTTATGTACAATGCCGATGTTTTTAATACTGATATTATTTAGTGCCAAAATGGTTGCAATGGAAGCAAGGGCTCCCGGCTCGTCAGCAATTTCAATATTGATGGAATAAGATTTTTTGATGGGACCGCTGGAGGCATCAATAAAGGAATCCCGATAGGTCCTTGCACTGTCAAAGAAATTATAAATATCCGTTTCCCTGCGAGCTGCAATCTCTTTTTTTATTGCTTGCAGGGATTCAATATAATCATCTAAAAGCGTGTCTATATTTTCTGTATTTGTCATACATATTTGCTGCCACATGGAAGGTGAGGAGGATGCAATTCTGGTAATATCCTTAAAACCGCCTGCAGCAATTAATTTCATGATTCCGTCGTCAGAATCCGTTTTTTTAATTAAATTAACCAAAGAGGAAGCAATTACGTGGGGAAGATGACTCACAGCAGCGGTAACATAGTCATGTTGCTGGCAACTTAAAATTAATGGAATGGCTCCTAAAGAGGTTACCAGTTCTTTGTATTGATCCACTTTTTCAGCGGGAACTTCATTTGTTGGGGTGAGTACATAATATGCGTTTTCCAATAAAAGTGCTTTGGAATTCACATACCCGGTGCGTTCACTGCCTGCCATAGGGTGTCCCCCAATAAAGCAGTGATTAAGTCCTAATGCTTCAATGTGTCTGTGGATGTCAGACTTGACACTGCCGACATCTGTTAAGAGACAATCTGTTGACAAAAATTCTTTTATTTTTAATAAGTTTTCATCATTATGTGAGACCGGCGCGCATAAGAAAATATAGTCACAATCATGAAAAGTGTTGTCAATAGAAGTAGTGGTAATCGTTACTACACCATCATTAAGAGCAAGATCCAAGGTCTCTTTTTTGATGTCATATGCTATAATGTTGCATTCCGGATAAGTGTTCCGCAAAGCCTTGGCTATGGAACCACCAATAAGTCCTAATCCGATAAACCCGTATGTAAGGTCTTTTTTTAACATAGTATTTATCCACCTTTCGTACGCATGACAAAATACTTTAATTCTTTAAAGAGTATATCACTTCAACGTGCGAAAGTCAACAAGGCAAAAAAGATATGCCAAACGTATTTTTATGTATAAATTGCATGATTTTACTTGTATATTATCTGAAAATTTAGTAAAATGTATGCATGGGAATTTGATGTGGGAATATATTTTCTGTTTACAATGTGTCAAAATGCCCAAAAATGCAAAAAACTGGAGGGACTTATATGAATATTTACACAACTGACAAGATTCGAAACGTTGTTCTGTTAGGACATGGCGGATGCGGAAAGACCAGTCTGGCAGAAGCAATGGCATACTTATCCGGTATTACATCCCGTATGGGTAAAGTAGAAGACGGAAATACCGTGAGCGATTTCGGAAAGGAAGAGCAGAAGAGAAAAATATCCATTAGTACTTCCGTTATTCCGATTGAATGGGGCGATTACAAAATAAATATTTTAGATGCTCCCGGCTTTTTTGATTTTTCCGGTGAAGTGGAAGAAGCAATCAGTGCAGCCGGTGCGGCGATTATTGTAGTAAACGGTAAAGCCGGTGTGGAAGTAGGTACACAGAAAGCTTGGGAATTATGTGAAAAGTATAAATTACCCCGTATGATTTATGTCAGCAACATGGACGTGGATAATGCCTCTTTCAGGCAGGTTGTAGAAGATATGACTGAAAGTTACGGAAAGAAAATGGCACCATTCCATTTGCCTATCCGTGAAAATGAAAAATTTGTTGGTTATGTTAATGTTATAACAGAAACAGGTAACAGATGGCAGGGTAAGGAAGTCGTTGAATGTGAGGTGCCTGAATATAACAAAGCAAACCTGCAGATTTGCCGTGATACATTAATGGAAGCAGTTGCGGAAACAAGTGAAGAGATGATGGAACGCTACTTCGGCGGAGAAACATTCTCAGAGGCGGAAATCAGAGCAGCTATGCGTACCAATGTTTGTGACGGCAGTATTGTTCCCATGACTATGGGCTCAAACACATTATGTCAGGGTATTTATACACTGATGGATGATATTATTAAATACTTCCCCAGCCCGGAAAACAGAGAAGTTGCCGGTATCAACATGAAAACAAACGAAATTTATCATGCAGATTATGATTTCTCCAAAGCAAAATCTGCATATGTTTGGAAGACAATTGTGGATCCGTTCATTGGCAAGTATTCCTTGATTAAGGTAAACTCCGGTGTACTTAAGTCAGATGACATGATTTACAATGTTGATAAAGATATTGAAGAAAAAGTTGGTAAGCTTTACGTTCTTCAGGGTAATAAACCCATTGAAGTAAAAGAACTTCATGCAGGAGATATCGGTGCATTGGCGAAACTTACAGGAGCACGTACAGGTAATAGTTTATCTACTAAGGCTACGACCATCAAGTTTGGAAAATGGGAGATGCCGGTGCCTTATACCTACATGAGATATAACCCTAAGAATAAAGGTGATGTTGACAAATTATCTCAGGCTCTCCAGAAGATTTCACATGAAGATATTACTATGAAATATGTGAATGATGCTGAAAACCGCCAGATGCTCCTTTACGGAATGGGCGATTTACACTTAGAAGTGATTGCAAGCAAATTGTTGAATGAATACAAGGTTGAAATAGAATTATCCAAACCTAAGGTAGCATTCAGAGAAACGATTAAGAAGACTTCTGATGTAGAATATAAGTATAAAAAACAGTCCGGCGGACATGGACAGTATGGTCACGTTAAGATGAAATTTGAACCTTCTGGAAATCAGGAAGAAGCCTATGAATTCGAACAGATTGTAGTAGGAGGTGCAGTTCCGAAGAACTACTTCCCTGCAGTTGAAAAAGGTATCCAGGAATCAGTCCTTAAAGGACCTTTGGCAGCATATCCTGTAGTTGGCGTTAAAGCTGTATTATATGATGGTTCTTATCATCCTGTTGACTCTTCCGAAATGGCCTTCAAGATGGCTACGATCCAAGCATTTAAGAAAGGCTTTATGGAAGCACAGCCCATTCTCCTTGAGCCCATTGTATCTTTAAAGGTTACAGTGCCGGATTCCTATACCGGAGATGTCATGGGTGATCTTAATAAGCGTCGTGGGCGTGTACTTGGTATGACACCTGTTGCAGGCGGAAAGCAGATAGTAGAAGCTGATGTTCCGATGATGTCGCTGTTTGGATATTGTACAGATCTCCGTTCCATGACAGGCGGACGTGGTGTGTATGAATATGAATTCGCACGTTATGAACAGGCACCTTCCGATGTACAGGAGAAGGAAGTTGCTGCAAGAGCTGCTAAGGTAGCAGAGGGTAATGAAGAATAAAATAAATAGACTTTATAAAAGTTCTTTTTAGCAGAAGGAAAAGAGTGTCGCATATGGGGGTATGCGGCACTCTTGTTTTAGGTAATAGATTAAAAAGGTAAATCCGCGCATTTCCTTGACAATTACTATGAGAATGGGTAAAATTAGGAATGGTTTATTATGCCATCATATGTGGAAAGGAAAGGTTTATAAAAATGGCTGAATTATATAATCACAGAGAAGTGGAAAGTAAATGGCAGAAAGTATGGGATGATGAAAAAGCATTCAAGACTTCTGATGATTTTTCCAAGCCGAAATATTATGCACTTGTAGAATTCCCGTATCCTTCAGGACAGGGACTTCATGTAGGACATCCAAGACCCTATACAGCGCTTGATATCGTTGCAAGAAAGAGAAGGATGCAGGGATATAATGTTCTTTATCCTATGGGCTGGGATGCATTTGGTCTTCCTACAGAAAACTATGCAATCCAGAATCACATCCATCCCAGAATTGTTACCAAAAACAATGTGGACCGTTTTAAAGGACAGCTCCATGCCCTTGGATATTCCTTTGACTGGGATAGAGAAGTAAATACAACAGATGTGAACTATTATAAATGGACACAGTGGATTTTCTTAAAATTATTTAATGCGGGATTAGCATATAAGACAGAAATGCCTATCAACTGGTGTACATCCTGTAAGGTTGGCCTTGCGAATGAAGAAGTGGTAAACGGCGTTTGTGAGCGTTGTGGTGCTGAAGTTGTCCGTAAGGTTAAGAGCCAGTGGATGCTTAAGATTACCGAATATGCAGATAAATTAATTGAAGGACTTGACTCTGTTGATTATGTGGAAAGAGTTAAGGTTTCACAGAAGAACTGGATTGGCAAGTCTACCGGTGCAGAAGTTGATTTTGTTTTGAAAGATAAAGAAGATAAACTTACTGTATATACTACCAGACCGGACACCTTATTCGGTGTTACATATATGGTAATGAGTCCGGAACATCCTTTTATTGATAAGTATAAAGCAGATATCAAAAACTGGGATGATGTTATTGCCTACAGAGAACTGGCATCCAAAAAATCTGATTTTGAACGTACAGAACTTGCGAAAGATAAGACAGGTGTAATGCTTGATGGTCTTACTGCAGTAAATCCTGTAAATGGCAAGGAAATTCCGGTATGGATTTCTGATTATGTACTTATGACATACGGAACAGGTGCGATTATGGCGGTGCCTGCCCATGATGAAAGAGACTGGGAATTTGCAAAGAAATTTAACATGCCGATCATTGAAGTAGTTGCAGGTAGTCCTGTGGATGTAAATGAAGCGGTATTTACTGATGTGGAAACAGGAACCCTTGTAAACTCTGATTTCTTAAATGGTCTTTCTGTAGCTGATGCGAAGGCAAAGATTACAGAATTTTTGACAGAAAAAGGCATTGGTCATGCCAAGACAAACTTTAAATTACGTGACTGGGTATTTTCCAGACAGCGTTATTGGGGAGAACCGATTCCTGTTGTACATTGTGAAAAATGTGGTTATGTAGCACTTCCTGAAAGCGCACTTCCGTTGGAACTTCCTGAGGTAGAAAGTTACATGCCTACTGATAACGGAGAATCACCGCTTGCAAAGATGACAGATTGGGTAAATACTACATGTCCTTGCTGTGGCGGTCCTGCAAAGAGAGAAACAGATACTATGCCCCAGTGGGCAGGTTCTTCATGGTATTTCCTTAGATATACCGATCCGCTTAATGAGAATGCATTGGCAAGTAAAGAAGCACTGGAATACTGGATGCCTGTAGACTGGTACAATGGCGGTATGGAACACACAACACTGCATTTGTTATATTCCAGATTCTGGCACAGATTCCTTTATGATGAAGGTGTAGTTCCTTGCAAGGAACCTTATCAGAAGAGAACTTCCCATGGTATGATTTTAGGATCTAACGGTGAGAAGATGAGTAAATCCCGTGGTAATGTTGTAAACCCGGATGATATTGTAAGAGATTACGGAGCAGATACCCTCCGTACTTACGAAATGTTTATCGGTGCATTCGACCTTAGCGCATCTTGGTCTGAAGACGGTGTAAAGGGATGCCGCAGATTCCTTGAAAGAGTATGGAAACTTCAGGATATCTTAGTAGATGGTGACGGCTACTCTTCAGATTTGGAAGTAAAGATGCATCAAACCATTAAGAAAGTGAGCAATGACTTTGAAAGCCTGAAATACAATACTGCAATTGCAGCAATGATGGCACTGATTAATGATTTCTATAAGAAAAATGCAGTGACAAAGGGTGAATTTAAAACATTAATTACTTTACTTAACCCTGTAGCACCTCATATTACAGAGGAACTCTGGAATGCAAACGGATTCGAAGGAAGAGTGTATCAGGCAACATGGCCTTCCTATGATGAAGCAAAGACACAGGAAGCAACGGTTGAAATTGCAGTACAGATTAATGGTAAAATTAAAGTGACTATTAATGTAGATAAAGCAGAAGAGAAAGACGTTGTTATCGCAAAGGCAAAGGAAGCATTGGGCGATAAACTTACAGGTACGATAGTAAAGGAAATTTATGTTCCCGGAAGAATCGTAAACATTGTTCAAAAATAGGCAGTGCGAATGAAAAAAGTGCAAAACATCCTGCTGGCAGGAAATGTTTTGCACTTTTTGAAATTATTTATTTTTATTTCTCATAGCTAAAATCTTTTCCATCTTAGTAATTTCTTCAGCTGTGGCATGTTTTCTTAATACGGCAATGATTGCCTCGATTTCTTCGTTGGAAAAATTGATATTTTTCTCCTGCCCACGTTTGGCAATATTCATAAGAAAGGGGAGTAGTTGTTCTTTCTTTAATTTGCTACTTTCAAAAACAAGTGCCTGTAAAAATTCTAATTTGTTTTTGTCAATTTCTTTTAGTGACTCATCATTCATCCACTCTGTATTCATGACTGTTACCTCCTAATTATTAAACATTTGAAACATTTCTTGTTGCTCTGGGGAGAGCATATTCATGAGCATATTCATCATATCGGAATTTCCGTTGTCGTTTGATTGTGCGCCATCGGAAGAATCAGGCATAAATTCCTTCATAAGCTCCATTGTCTTTGACACTTCTTTATACATTTCCATTGCTTTAAACATATTTATCATCTGACTGATTTGAGTACGCTGCGCTTCTGAACAATAAGGTAATATTTCGGTGCACATTTTGGTAATATCAAAGTCCGACTCTGCTTCCGACCAAAAACAAGTACAGCATGGTGTTTCTTTCAAGAGATTAATGGTATATGTTAATTCCAGAAATTTAATATATACAGCCATGGATTTTTGCGTTTTTTTATCCATGTACGTGAGAATGATTTTGAGCATTTGAATTTGGTTGTTAGTGTAAAGAGTATCAAATGCACTTGCTTTATTGCATTGATGATTTTCCATGGCAGTTCCTTCTTTTGATTTCATAACATTTTATGATAATAAATGCGAATATATGAAGAAAAATAGGCTCTTATAAAGAGCCTATTTTACGAGTAGCATTAAGATATGATGAAAAAAGAAATCAGGCTATGCAATTAGCATCCGCATCCGTTTCCGAATCCAAAAGATCCGTTACCACAGCAGGATAAGAGTAAAAGGATGATAATAATATCGCATCCGCAATCAGAACCGTTTCCGCCGAAGAATCCGCCGCCGTTATTTCCGCATCCACCGCAGCAACAAAGTAAAAGGATAATCCAAATCCATGAACTGCATCCGTTGTTTGAATAATTAGATGTTCCGCATCCACATCCTGTAGCTGTTAAATCACTCATTATAGTTACCTCCAAAAGGTTTTATGTTTTATGGTTTATCATATGTAGCATAGCTTGTAAGTGTTTCTGAAATTAAAAATAAATTTCAAGGATCAAAATATATAAATTATAATAGTGTTATAATTGCTGTAATATTGACAAATTGTGTAAAAAATTGTAATATAAAGAAAACTTATGTAGGAGGATTATGCAATGGATACAAATATTCAGAACCAATCAAAAGGATTGGCAATCACATCAATGGTACTTGGTATCGTAGCACTTGTTCTTTCTTGCTGTGTACCTTATGTACCTGCTTTATTAGCATTACTGGCTGTTATTTTTGGTGGTGTTTCTATCGCTAAGAAAATGGGCGGAAAAGGAATGGCAGTTGCTGGTCTTGTTTGTGGTGTTATCGGTTTAGTTCCCTCTGTAATCGTTATTATCAGTGGAGCTGCATTAATGGCTGAACTTACATCCTTACTTGGTGGAATGTAAGATAAATGGACGAAAAGGATTATGAATACCGTTTGTCACGAATAATTTATTATATATGTTTACTGGTTTGTTTTATATTATTTGTATGTTATTTAGCACTTAGCTATTTTGATATTGCAATTACGGAAATATATCCGGAAACATGTATGCTGTATCGTGTGATGGGACTGTATTGTCCCGGGTGTGGCGGAACACGTGCGGTTCATTTTCTTTTGACAGGAAAACTTATAAAAAGCTTTATATATCATCCGGCTGTTTTGTATGCGGCTGTATTAATTGGATGTTATCTGATTTTACATACAATACATACATTCTCAAAAGGCAGATGTAAAGCACCGCAATTTAAACCCATTTACTTTTATGTAATGATAGTGATTATTATATTGCAGTGCATTATAAAGAATGTTTTATTAGTTGGTTATAATATTAATTATTTAGGTTAATAGGATTGGAAAACACTTTAGTTTATCTTTTACATGATAAATTAAAGTGTTTTTTAATTGTGCGGCATCGCGATAAAGAGTAGTAGAAATAAAACTATCAGATTGTCAAAGAAGACAGTATGTGTTATTCTCAATATATCTGAAAGCATATTGGAAATTCTTATACTTGTAAATCAATTACAGGTTCTTGAGGATATTCTTCGTCCGGCATTATTTGCCACATTTCCAATAAGTGTATGAATAATAAACAAAAGGAGGAAGTAAATGGAAGAAACAAAAAATCCAAATAAGAAATGGAAGTCAAGTGCTTTTACAGCATTTTTTAGTGTGCCGGAAAATGCTGCAAAATTATATGAAGCACTTAGTGAGAAAGAAGGGATAAAACCGGAGGACATATCTTATGAGACGTTATCAGGAGTACTTTTTATGGCACGCAAAAATGATATGGCGTTTCAAGTAAAAGGAAGAGTGCTGGTAATAAGTGAGCATCAGTCAACGATTAATGCTAATATGCCATTAAGAGATGCAATTTATTATGGCAGAACAATGGAAAAAATGATAGAGGATAGAAAACTATACCAAACATCACTCATTAAGATTCCAACGCCTGAATTCTTTGTGTTCTATAATGGAAAAGAGAAATTTCCTGTCGAAAAAACGTTAAAATTATCTGAAGCATATATTGAAAAAACAGAGAATCCTATGTTAGAATTAACAGTAAAGATAATTAACATTAATTTTCCTGTCAATCATCCTATATTACAAAAATGCAGACCGTTGTATGAATATTCATGGTTTATCCAGAGAATAAGAGAATATGAAAGTAATGGCTGCGGACTTTCTGAAGCAATTAGTTTTTCTATTGAAGATTGCAAAAAGGAAGATATTATGACAGGTTTTATAAGAGAAAATGGTTCGGAGGCGGTTAATATGTTATTTACACAGTTTAACATGGAAGATGCTCTGGAAGTAAGGTATGAAGAAGGCGTTGAACAAGGAATACAACAAGGAATACAACAAGGGATTGAAGAAGGTGGAAAGAAAACAGCAAAAGAAACAGCTATGGCGATGCTGCAAAAAGGAAACTTTAGTATAGAAGAGATTGCGGAATATGTGCCGTCGCTTACACTAGATGAGATACAAGCTTTGCAGTGTGAAAAAAAGTAGGAATATGTTGATTTTTATTATGTGTTAGAAGAAAGGGCATTTGTATGATGGGTGATATACCGGTCGTGCAAATGTCTTTTTGGATATAAATGGTAAATGAAACAATTAAAACATAAAAAAATACGCAACATCTTGATAAAGTGCTTGAATTAATTTCAATATATAGTAAAATAAATATATATGTCATAAAGGAGAAGTGTGCCATGACAGCAGATGACCTGACAGTAGAGGGGAGACGGTTTAGAACCCAGTCAGATTATGAGGCTGCTTTGCGTGACAGTAAGAAGATAGAGCGCATTAAGGCAGAAACAGATTTAAACAGCCCCAAACAGATATATGAGTTGTTCAATGAATTACAGAGTGGTATTTATCGTTTTGAATCAGCGTTAGGTACAGACTTTGATGATGAGATATATGCAAAAGTTGAGAAACTTCGTGCAAGCGGCATTACACCTGAAAATGCCACAGACAAGATTAAAATAAAAGAAAAAAGCACTGATAAAAAGAAAACATCAAACAAAACAAAGAAAAGTTCAAAGAATTCGGCGAAAAAGAAAAAAATACGTCTTGAGGATTATGATAGGGACATGCAGGTTCAGATTTTACTTGAACTTGATAAAAGAGAAAAGAGACGTAAGTTTATTATAATAATGGCATCGTTGATAGCGGTTTTGTGCTTTGGATATTTTGGCGGGTACTATTTTTTTGCAGAAAAAACCAGTGTCGATTATGAGGATTTGGCAGAACTGAAAGGAAGCGATGCACTGTCGGCAAATGCACAAAAAAAGAACGAATTTGCCATACATAAAGAAGGAATTAAGCTTCCTGATGTGCTTGATGAATATAAAACTTTATATGAAAAGAATAAAAGACTAATCGGATGGCTAAAAATTGACGATACAAATATAGACTACCCTGTTATGCAGACTTCTAACAATGAATATTACCTTGATCATAATTTTAATCAGGAGTATGACAAGAATGGAAGCATCTTTATGGATTATGCGTGTAGTGCTTATCCAAAGTCTACCAATCTCATTTTATACGGACATCATATGAAATCCGGAAATATGTTTGGTAATCTGCAGAAATATGCAAAGGAGTCCTATGGGAAAGAACATGCCCTGATACAGTTTGATACCATTTATGAAAAGGCGACTTATCAGGTAATGTATGTGTTCCGTTCCCAGGTTTACAATGAAGATGATATTGTTTTTAAATATTATCAGTTTATAGAAGCAAATTCTGAAGCAGAGTTTGATTCATACATGAATGAAATGTCAAAAATGAGTTTGTATGATACAGGTGTCACAGCAAAGTATGGTGACAGCCTGCTTACATTGTCAACCTGTGATCATTCACAGGAAGATGGCAGATTTGTAGTAGTAGCTAAAAGAGTTGGGTAACCAAAAGGAGTGTTACAAATGGCTAAAAGTACCAAGAAGAAAAACAGAAGATTAAGAAAACAGATAAGGAAGACAATCGGTGCTCTTTTTATGGCATCTGCTGTTGCGGTTGCGGCTATTCCGGTGCAGGATGTATCCGCATATCCTTTGACAGGAGCAGCAGATGAAAAAAAGGAAGCGGTAAAAGTTGCTGTTAAAAGTACGGTACCTACATTGGGAAACGAAGCACCGGCATCTGCAGATAAATATGTTAGTACAATTCCGAGAACCGGTGATTCATGGGTTACCGCAAAGGAAAAAATTGTATATACATCCGGTGATGGTACCTTCCAGTTTGTATTTATGAAACCTACACAAAATAATCCTAATAAAGTGGCTGTTATTCTTGGTTACAATTCAGGAGTGTTGATGGAAAGTTCGTTAACAATACCTGAACAATTAGAGGCGTATAAAAAATATACGGATAATACAACCAGAGAAGGATATTGCCTTGTTAGTAAGTTGGATGAATTTTTACATTACGAGACTTTAGTACATAAAAAAGATGAAAATGACAGACTGTTATATCGCGTAGTGAATTACGAGAATGAAACAGGTGTGCCGGAAGAAAAAGAAATTCATGAAGGTGAACTGTATTATTATGAAGATGGTTCTATAGCCTATCGTGTTATGAGAGGTTATGAAAAAGATCCTGAGACAGGTGAAGACACCACAACGCCTCATTATGTATTTTATGAAGTGGAGGCAATAAATACTGTACAATATAACCCGTGTTATTATGAACAGAGAAGTAATTGGGAAGATGTTCCTGATACAGATTTATATTATAAAGATACCAGTGGAAATTATATTCAAGCGGGAGACGAAAGTGATCACTGGAAAATCAATGCAAATGTTGCATACATCGGTTCTGAAGTTATTTCTGATGATGGACAAGGTGGATGGGTTGTTGCAGGAGATATAACAACACCTGATCAGGGTGTTTTTGCCGGTCAAAATAATATAACAAATTTAACAATTGGAAATAACATTTTGGGTATCAGTGATTATGCCTTTTATAGTTGTGCTACACTGAAAAATGTGTCATTGGCAAATGGTCTTCAAACAATTGGAAATGGGGCATTTGCAGAATGTATCAATATGGAAAATTGCGAAATTGCATCCAATGCAAATATTAAGGCAATCGGAAAAGATGCTTTTTATAATTGCCGTTCTTTAAAATCATTTACTATACCCGTGGGTCTTTTGGCATTGGGTGATAGTTGTTTCGAAAACTGTAGCAACATGACTTCAATCAATCTTGGAGCAGAAGGCGGTGGACAGGTTGCATTAAAGGAACTGGGAAATCATTTGTTCAGAGGATGTAACAAATTGGCTGGCATTGAATTTCCTGAAAGTTATGAAGAGAGCAACTTGGAAATTGACATGTTCCAGGGATGTAATTCTTTACAATATGTGAAAATTAATAATTCTGTAGTTAATTTTAATGTTTTTCATAAGGATGATACTAGTAGCCCGGGATATCCAAATTGTAAGGATAATACTTGGGACAGTTTTAAAGCAACGGTACCGGCATCATTTTATTTTGAGGGACCGGCTGACTCCAATATTCATGACACAGCAACTGCACAATCTATTGCCTTTAAATACTTAGGACAAGATTTATATGAAAAAATAGAATATGAACATGATGTTGAAGACGCTGCAGATGCTAAAACTGCAAAAGTAACATATCAGGTAAATAGTAGCAATGAATTGGTGAAATTCTGGATTGAGCCGGATGACCATCCGGATAATGTCACAATTCCAGAGACCATAGGGCCTTACGGCATTGCATCAATAGGACAGGGAAGTTTTACAAACAACTGTGATTTGATTAAAATTACGATTCCCGCTTCCGTAAAAATGATAGGAGATAATGCTTTTAAAGGATGTCATAATTTAGAAACTGTTATTTTTACCAATGCAGCAAGTATACAAAGCATTGGAACCGATGCGTTTAAAACACAGGAAGCAAGTTGCGGGCATACATTAAAAGAAGATGATTCTGATACACCAAATGTAGACGAAGGACCATCACTTACATTTGTAGGTGCAATGATGGATAATTCCGGTAATGATACAGTTCCGTTTATGTATGCTATGAATGGTGTGAGCAATATTAATAATGCAGACCAGAAGAAAATATGGATAAAGTGCCATAGTGGTTGGCCTACAAACTTGGAAGTCCAGTATTATTTTGACCCTATTACAGGAACCGGTGAAGCACAACTTGTGGGTTATCCGAAGTATGCGATGATCAAAGATACAACAAGTGCAGAAAAGTGGGTTGCAAATTTACCATATGTAACATCAGAAAATATGTCGGCATATAAAAATATGGTTTTAAAAGCTACAGAATATTATCAGGCAACGGACGATGAAAAGAAACATTTGGAACAACCTACCGAGAATGAAATGGCAATTGTAAATTCTACGTTACATGTTGTTGTTCCGGCAAGTGTTGATCGCATTAAACCCGGCTTGTTTTCAGGCTATGTAGTTGATACAGATGGAGAAGATGATAGTGATAACAGTGCCTACTGGGATAAGGAAAAAAACTATGCGGAAGCAGGTAGTGAGACACTAAATAAATCCATACCGGATACGGATATCCAAACCATTGTATTAAATGGTGTGAATGAGGTAGAGCCGTATACATTTAAAAATTGTACATCGTTAAGAGAAGCAGCTGTTATAGGAGCTACCTATATTGATGAGTATGCATTTGACGGGCTGGATGATGATGCAAATTTTACACCTTCATCAGGTAATCCGAAAACAATGCAGCTCCAGACAGTAACACTGGGAACAAACCTTACCGATACCGGCAGACGTCCCTTTAGAGGATGCGAGTTGCTAACAAATATTACTTGTCTTGATTCTGATTTTGTATATACCAATGGTGTTTTATATAGAAATACAGGAAACGGTGTAGAAATAGTAGAGTGTTTGGAAAGCAGAGGAAAGCAGATAGGATCCTTCTCTGTTGGACCTGAAGAACTTGTAAATGTAACATCTTTAAAAGAAGAAGCATTTGCAGATTGTGATGAAATAGGAAAAATTGATTTATCTACCACATCAATAAGCGTGGTACCGGAAGGTTGTTTCGCAGAGACTGATACTTTGAATTCAGTTATATTGCCGGATTCAGTAAAGTCGATTGAGTCAGATGCCTTTTCAGATAGTAAGGTTAGATTGATTACAATCCCGGGTACACAATCCTATATTGCACAGGATGCATTTATGTATGGTGATTGGGTTACACAGCCAAGCGATAGGGAAAAGGATCCCGGTAATACAGGGCAACATACAATCATTTTTGAGTGTGTGGAAGGAACAACCGCTGATAGATATGCCCAGGAATATTGGTATATTAATCCGGAATATGGACGTGTTTATTTAGAACATACTGTTTATTTCTGGGATTATCCAAATTATCCGGATACAAGTACAAAAGAAATATTCCATAAAGTAAAAGTGAAAGATGGTGAAGATGCAGTACCACCTACCACAACACCTTCTCATGAAGGACATCCGTTTACCAGATGGACAGATTACACCAATATTTCCAGAGATACGGATGTATATCCTGTGTTCGGTGCTAATACATACAAGGTTGAGTTTAGAGACTATGACGGTTCACTAATTGGCGAGATACAGTTTGTTGAAGAAGGCAGAAGTGCAACAGTCCCGGCTGACCCTGTCAGGGAAGGATATACCTTCGATAAATGGTCTATGGACTGGAATAATGTGACAGAAGACAGAGTCATTGTGGCTATGTACATTGATAATTCCGGTGATTCCAGCAGACATACAGTTACCTTCTATGATTATAATGGAACCACCATATTGAGTCAGCAATCAGTGAACCATGGAGAGTCCGCTGTAGAGCCCAAATCACCTACAAGAGAAGGCTATAAGTTTGTAGGCTGGGTACCGGCTACATTCTCTAATGTAGAAAAAGACTTAAATATTGTTGCAAGTTATGAAAAATATGATGCCTCTAAGGATAAAGACAAAGATGGCGAGGAAGACGACGATGATGACGATAAAGATGCAAAAGCATCACCGACACCTTCCGTTAAGAAATACACAGTATCCGTATCCGGTGGTAGCGGAAGCGGAAGCTATGCTGCAGGCGATATCGTAGCAATTAATGCGTACTTTAGAGGAGAGGGACAAAGCTTTGATAAGTGGACGACCTCTACTGCGGGTGTGGGATTTGCGAATAACTTAGCATCCTCTACAACCTTTACCATGCCGGCTACCAATGTGGCAGTTACAGCCACCTATAAGGTTGGCGGAAGCAGTACAGCAGGCGGTTCGTCAAACACAGGAACAAGCGGTGGTGGCAGTACCAGTTCGGGAAGCACCAATCATAATGGCTCTTCTGTACAGATTACCAAGCCCGGTATTTCTAATACAGGACTGGCAGGAGCTACCGTAAGCGGTGCAACTGATAACTTTGTTGTAAAAGTAACGGAAGACCAGAATGCCACAAATGCAGTGGTAACTGCTCTTCAGACCAGATATGGTGATATCAGCAGAATTAAGTATTGGCCTGTTGACATCAGCTTATATGATTCCACAGGAAGAACTAAGATTGCTGATACATCAGGTATTTCCGTAAATATTACTTTGCCTATTCCGGATGATTTCATCCAGTATGCGGGTAATAATAAGGTGGCAGCTGTATCCGGCGGTGTGCTGGAAGACTTGAACACCAGATTTACAACAGTTGACGGTGTGCCTTGCGTGAACTTCACGGCATCCCATTTCTCACCTTATGTAATTTATGTGGATACGGCAAACCTTACTGCGGCAACAATTGATACCACGCCTAAGACAGGAGATCCCATTCATCCAAAGTGGTTCTTATCTGTCGGTATGGCTTGTATTTCACTGATTCTGTTCTTTAAACGGGATAAAGCAGGTATACCTGCTAAAACAGCATAGGAGACCCTATGAATAAAAGAATAGCCAAGTGCTTGAGTGCGCTGCTGCTTGCTGCGGCAGTAGCAGTCACTCAGGTACCTGTATCAGATGTAGAAGCAGTCAGCGCTACATCTGATTTTCAAATGGACGGAACTAAATTATTAAAATATGCAGGCACGGCAGAAGTCGTGTCTATTCCTGATGGTATTAAAGAAATTGGAGAAGATGCTTTTTCAGGAAACGATAACCTGATTAAGGTCACCATAGGCGGTGATGTGGAAATAATCGGATATCGTGCTTTTGCACAGTGTGATAATTTACGGACCATTGAAGTGGGTGATACGGTTACGGATATTGAAACAGCGGCATTTAGCAATAATCCTGCGTTACATAATGTATCTCTTGGCGCAAAAGTAAAGAATATAGGAAACGGTGTGTTTGCCGGTGATAGTAATCTTTCGCAACTTACTGTATCAAAAGACAATACCCATCTGATGTACAGTGACGGCGTTCTTTACGATGATGAACAAACCGTTATTTATGCGCTTTTGCCGAATTATGAGAAACCTGTTTTCAATCTTCCGGCTACAGTGGAAGAGATTACGGCATATGCTTTTTGGGGAAATCCCTATCTTGAGCATGTGAAGATTGACAGTGCACTTAAAAATATATCAGCATATGCGTTTTCTAATTGTATGAAATTAAAAGAAGTGACAATTCCACTAGCTGTACACACCATAGAAGTAAAAGCTTTTGAGGATTGCGTAAATCTACAGAAGGTAAATCTACCTGATTCTATTACCATGATTCATGATACTGCTTTTGACGGCTGTTCACAGGTAGAGTTTGAAGCAACACCGGGAACGTATGCGGCAGAATTTGCAGCATCCAGAAGGGCATCTGAAGTAGAAGATGTGGAATACCAGGATGTGCTTGCTTCAGAGGTGATTTCTTCTGTCAATGCAGATGCAACAGAAGATTCCAAAGAAGATAATGATGAAAAAGAAGACAACCCTGAACCTACACAAATGCCCATATCCCCCAATACTGTTACGGGAAGTTACAGCAGTGAGAGACTTCTGGGACAATCCAGCATTGTAGCAGGCAGGGCAGTGGTTTTCATTGATAACGGAAGCGTGTCTGTTGCAAATGGTGCCAATACAATTCAAACAGGTGACGCCATAGAAAATGTAAGCACAGAGAATAGTCCGATTAATAATATTCTTTCGGAAAGTGCGGAAAAAGGAAAAGATTTTCCTAAATATACGATTATAAATAATAAGATTGCCACCCAGGCATATTATCAGGATGAGGAACTTTCAGAATATGAGATAGAAGAAGGAATTAAGGAAATAGGTGATTTTGCTTTTGCAAGAACCGGCCTTCATACTGTTGCTATTCCTGAAAATGTTGAAACAATCGGATATGCAGCATTTTATCACTGTGATTCTTTATCCGATGTACAAATTCCTGATGGAGTGAAGAAAATAGAAGCAAATGCTTTCAACAATACACCATGGCTTACACGCCAGTTACAGAGCAATACCTTTGTAATCGTGGGCGATGGCATTCTGCTTGCGTACAGTGGTTCAGACAGTGTGGTTACGATTCCCGAAGGTGTGAAACAAATTGGAGCGGAAGTATTTAAGGACCATATGGGAATTACAGCCGTAAATATACCGGATTCTGTTACTGTAATCGGAGAAGCAGCTTTTTGCGGATGTAAGAATTTAAAGACGATAAATGGCGGTAATTATCTGGCAAGAGTAGAGGATAGGGCATTTCAGGGATGCCCGTTGTCGCAAGTAGTGATTCCAGCATCCATGCAGGAAATCGGTCTTGCGGCGTATGATGTTGAGGGCGGTACAGATACAGTAGTATTTATGGGAAGTGTTATTCCAAAGCTTGTAATGGGAGATGAGTCCGGCAGATTGTCAAATGCAGAAGGCAGAACCTATGCTTTTGGAGAATGTAAGCGGGCAATTGTTCCCACATCAGCATCGTTTAGTGAGGGATGTGTTTTAGATAAAGATACCTATGGCTTTAAGGGCCTTGTTTGCGATGATTTTGGCATTACATTAATGGACTTAACGAAAGGCGTGCAGGCCAAATCACAAAATGGAGTTACAGTTGCCATAGACAGTGAAGTGATTTCTTCAGACAAAGAAAATATTATGGCAACACTTCCGGGTAATAGCGGTGCCTATGTACTAAAGATTAAAGATTCAGTAGAAGCCGCTGATAGGATTGCACAAAGCTACGGAGAACTATACGGTGGGGGCAGACCGGATGCATTATATGGATTTGACATTGCCTTGTATGAAAGTGGCGGTGAAATTCCCATAACAAAGCTTGGTAAGCAGTACATTACTGTTTTAATGCCAAAGCCTGCAGGCAGCTCAGATGGTTTGCACATGGTAACCCTGGATGCAGACGGACAGCTTGAATCCGTAGAATTTCAGATTGTTAACTTAGAAGACGGAGATTATATCCAGTTTACTACCAGTCATTTTTCACCCTATGGCATTTATAAAAATGTGGGAACAAACAGACAGACGGTTTTAAGCGATGGAAGTGTTTATATCAGTACGGCAGGTAATAAAGACATTACACCCGATACCGGAGACTTTGTTCATCCCAAGTGGATACTGGCAATAGGGCTTTTTGCAGCGGCAATTGCAATGTTCTTTTATGGGTTGGGAAAAAATAACAGAAAAATAAAATAGAGAAACAAAAAAACACTCCTTGGCATATGATAATCAAAAAGCCGGGAGTGTTTTATGCTTCGTGTCAGAAATCAAGTGGGCTGTACGAAAGAAATTGTAAAGTCTTGCGAAAAAGAAGCAGTGACAATTGCGATGCTGGATACAGGAATAGCAAAGCATCCCGATTTTGATAATAGAATTATTGCATTTAGAGATTTTGTAAATAAAAAGACAGATATTTATGATGACAGCGGACATGGAACACATGTTGCAGGCTGTATGTGCGGAAGCGGAAAAGTTTCCGATGGAAAATATGCCGGAATCAATCCATATGGTACCCTTGTTGTTGGCAAAGTACTTGATAACAAGGGTGACGGCATGATTGAAAATATGATAGACGGAATTAACTGGGTACTGGAAAACAGAGCAGTTTATAACATCCGGATATTAAATATTTCCATCGGTATGGGAGAGTGTAGTGACCCTCAGAGAATGAGAAGATTACTTGCCAAAGTGGACGAGGCTTGGAATAGCGGACTGGTTGTTGTTTGCGCGGCAGGAAATTCGGGACCGAAGCCCATGAGTCTATCCCCTATCGGAGCGCAGAAAAAGGTAATAACAGTAGGATGCCATGAGGGTGGATATTTTGGAAATAAGAAAAATTTGTGTGAAAATTACTCGGGAAGAGGTCCCAGTTTATACGAAATGAAAAAACCGGATATTGTAGCACCGGGAACTGATATTATTTCCTGCAATGCATTTGTCAAAAAAAGCGGAAAAGACTATAAAAATCCTTATGTGACAAAAAGCGGCACTTCAATGGCAACTCCCATAGTATCGGGAGCGGTAGCACTTCTGCTACAAAAATATCCATGGTTCACGAATGAACAGGTAAAGAGAAAACTGCAATATACGGCAAAAGATTTAAAAGAACCTTGGAATAAACAGGGGTTTGGTATGTTGCAGGTAAATTCCTTATTGACATAATATGGATGATTGTATACAATTATACAGAAAGACGATTTGAAAATACAGGAGGACTATAAGATGAGCCAAGGGAATAATATTTTTGAAGAAAGACCGGTAACGCTGAATACGAAAAATAATCTTTTAGAGATAGAAGAACATATGTATATTTTGGATGACGTAGAAAAACCTAATGTATTCAGAAACATGTTCCCCTACTCGGAAGTACCGAAGATACCTTTTAATGATAGAATTGTACCTCATAATATGCCGAAGGATATCTGGATTACAGATACCACATTCAGAGATGGCCAGCAGTCAAGAGCACCTTATACCACAGAGCAGATTGTAAAGATTTATGATTATCTTCATAGACTTGGCGGACCAAATGGCATGATCCGTGCCAGTGAATTTTTCCTTTACAGTAAGAAAGACAGAGATGCTGTTTATAAATGTATGGAAAGAGGATATAAGTTCCCTGAGGTAACCAGTTGGATCCGTGCAAGCAAAGAAGATTTTAAACTGGTAAAAGAAATCGGAATGAAGGAAACCGGTATTTTGGTAAGTTGTTCCGATTATCATATTTTCCTGAAACTTAAGATGACAAGAAGACAGGCTATGGAGCATTATTTAAGTGTTGTAAAAGAATGCTTAAATGAAGGTATCAGTGTAAGATGTCACTTGGAAGATATTACAAGAGCTGATATTTACGGCTATGTAGTTCCTTTCTGTCTTGAACTGATGAAATTGATGGATGAATATAAGATTCCGATTAAAGTCAGAGCTTGTGATACCATGGGATATGGTGTAAATTATCCCGGTGCGGTTATCCCCAGAAGTGTCCAGGGTATTATCTATGCACTTCATACCCATGCCGGTGTACCCCATGAACTCATTGAATGGCATGGACATAATGATTTCTATAAAGCAGTTGTTAACTCTACAACAGCGTGGCTGTATGGATGCTCCGGTATCAATACTTCCTTATTCGGTATTGGTGAGAGAACGGGTAATACACCTCTTGAGGCTATGGTATTTGAATATGCCCAGTTAAAAGGTGATTTGAACGGTATGGATACTACTGTAATTACAGAGTTGGCAGAATATTATGAGAAAGAAATCGGTTATCATATTCCCGACAGAACACCTTTTGTAGGCAAGAATTTCAATGTGACAAGAGCAGGTATTCATGCAGACGGATTGCTAAAAAATGAAGAAATCTACAATATTTTTGATACAGAAAAATTCTTAAACAGACCTGTTCTTTGTGCAGTAAGCAATACATCCGGACTTGCAGGTATTGCACACTGGATTAATACTTATTTCCGTTTGAAGGATGAAAGACAGTTAGATAAGACCAGTCCTGTTGTTGCAGAAGTAAAGAAGTGGGTTGACAAACAGTACGAAGAAGGGCGTGTAACTGTAATTACAGATGCGGAGTTGATTGAGCAGATTGCCATTGCTTGTAAAATATTAAATACAACCATCGGATAAGAAATAAACGGCGTTTTTAAAGAAAGGGTCGGCAAGCGAATCATGAAAAGTTATGATGTAAAAAACGAAGTGACCGATAAGTACTCCTTGCGGGGAAGAGTTTTTAACAGGCTTCGTGAGGATATTCTCAGTGGAAAGTATAAAGAGCATGAAGAGTTAAAAGAGGTAGCAATCGGTGAAGAACTGGGGGTCAGCAGAACACCGGTCAGGGAAGCCTTCAGACAGCTTGAACTGGAAGGGCTAATACAGATTGTGCCGAACAAGGGTGCTTATGTAACAGGTATTACAGCGAAAGATGTAAAGGATATTTATATGATCCGTTCTTCTTTAGAGGGAATGTGTGCCAGACTTGTAACGGAAAATATTACAGAGGAGCAGTTGGAAGAACTGGAAGAAAATGTATACCTGGCAAGTTATCATGCAGCCAAAGGACATATGGAACAAATGGCAGAACTGGATACCAGATTCCATCATATTTTATATGAAGCATGTGATTCAAAAATGCTTCAGAACTTACTTGAAGACTTTCATCAATATGTTATGCGTGTGAGAAGAAAAACACTTTCCACAAAAGAGCGTGGAATTGCTTCTAACGAAGAGCACAAACTGATTATGGAAGCGATTAAAGCAAAGAATCCGGACGAAGCGGAAAGACTTGCAAATATGCATATGAACAATGCCTTTGATAACATTGTAAAGAACGGATTATACGATATCTATAAATAATGAAAGGAATAAGTTACCGTGGAAAAGATTAAGATGACAACTCCCCTTGTTGAAATGGATGGAGACGAAATGACCAGAATTCTCTGGAAAATGATTAAAGATGAGTTATTACTGCCGTATATCGATTTAAAGACAGAATATTATGACCTTGGTCTTGAATATCGTAATGAAACCAATGATCAGGTTACTATCGACAGTGCAGAAGCGACAAAGAAATATGGGGTTGCAGTGAAGTGTGCAACCATTACACCGAATGCCGCAAGAATGACAGAGTATAACCTGAAAGAAATGTGGAAGAGTCCCAATGGAACAATCCGTGCAGCACTTGACGGAACCGTATTTAGGGCTCCTATTATTGTAAAAGGGATAGAACCTTGCGTAAAAAATTGGAAGAAGCCCATTACTCTTGCCCGTCATGCGTATGGTGACGTATATAAAAATACAGAAATCAAGGTACCGGGAGCCGGAAAAGCAGAACTTGTATTTACAGCAGAAGACGGAACACAGACCAGGGAATTAATCCATAATTTCACAGGAAGCGGTATTATTCAGGGAATACATAATACAGACAAGTCCATTACCAGCTTTGCAAAGGCATGTTTCAATTATGCCCTTGATACAAAACAGGATTTATGGTTTGCCACAAAAGATACGATTTCCAAGAAATATGACCATAATTTCAAGGATATTTTCCAGGAAATCTATGATACAGAATATAAAGAAAAATTTGAAGCTGCAGGCATTGAGTATTTCTATACACTGATTGACGATGCCGTTGCCCGTGTAATGAAAGCAGAAGGCGGATTTATTTGGGCATGTAAGAACTATGATGGTGATGTAATGAGCGACATGGTTTCCTCAGCCTTTGGTTCACTTGCAATGATGACTTCCGTACTTGTTTCTCCTACAGGTGTATTTGAGTATGAAGCAGCACACGGAACCGTGCAGAGACATTATTACAAGCATTTAAAAGGAGAAGAAACATCAACTAACTCTGTTGCAACCATTTTTGCATGGACAGGAGCACTGCGTAAGCGTGGGGAATTGGATGGAAATAAGGAATTGATGGATTTTGCAGACAAATTGGAAAAAGCAACCCTGCAGACCATTGAGGAAGGTAAGATGACAAAAGACCTTGCACTGATTACCTCTCTTGAGAACGTAACCGTGCTTAACAGTGAAGGATTTATTAAAGCAATCAGAGATACATTTGATAATCTTTCATAAAAAAACGCTGGAGACCTATGAGGTTTCCAGCGTTTCCCATTTTTCATATAATTCTTCCAGTTTTAAAGCAATTTGTTCTTTTTCCCTTGCAATTTCCTGTAGTTTTACAGAATTTGTGGCGTTATCAGGAAGAGACATCTGCTCATCGAGGTAAGCATCCCTCTCTTCTAAGGAAGTGATTTCTTCCTCACATTTCTTTAAATCATTTTCCTGCTTACGCTTTTTTGCTTGTAACTCTTTTTGGGCCTGCCAATCTAATTTGTTATCAGACAGGTTTTCCTGCTTTGCGACAACAGGGGTAGATGATTTTAACAGATTTTGTTCAAGGGTTTCCTTCTTTTCCAGATAATAATCGTAATTACCCAGATAACCGATTAACTGTCCGTTTGTTAAATCAAGAATACGGCTTGCTGTACGGTTGATGAAGTAACGGTCGTGGGAAACATAAAGAACGGTTCCTTCATAGGCGTTGATGGCGTCTTCTAAAATTTCCTTAGACATAATGTCAAGGTGGTTGGTAGGTTCATCCAAAATAAGGAAATTTGATTCAGAGAGCATCAATTTTGCAAGGGAAACACGTCCCCGTTCACCGCCGCTTAAATCCTTAATTTGTTTAAACACATCATCGCCGGTAAAGAGGAAAGCGGCGAGAGTGTTTCGGATTTCTGTATTGTTTAAAGTAGGATATTCATCAGATATTTCATCAAACACTGTTTTGTCAGGATGCAGTACATGGTGTTCCTGATCATAGTAACCGATGTTTACATTGCTTCCTAAGGTGATTTTTCCACAGTCAGCAGGAAGCAGGTTGTTAATGATTTTTAATATTGTTGTTTTGCCGGTGCCGTTATCGCCAATAATGGCTACATGTTCTCCGCGTTTGATATCCATATCTAAATTTTGAAATAAGGATAGGGAATCAAAAGATTTGGACAAATTTTCTATATGTAGCACATCATTGCCGCTTTGGTATTTTGGGGTCAGCGTCATATGAATTTCACTTTTTGCTTCCGTGGGCTTTTCCAAAACTTCTATTTTATCCAGAGCTTTCACACGGCTTTCCGCACGTTTAATAGATTTTTCACGGTTGAAGGAACGAAGCTTTTCAATCACTTCTTCCTGATGTTTGATTTCCCGTTGCTGGTTTAAGTAGGCATTTAATGCAGCCGTCCGCAGTTGTTCTTTTTTAACGGCATAATCAGAATAGTTGCCTTGAAATACTGTGGCTTTTGTTTGGTCTATTTCAATTACCTTATTGGCAATGCGGTCAAGGAAATAACGGTCATGGGATACAATAATCACAGCACCTTTATAATTTAAAAGATAAGTTTCAAGCCAAGTGATAGAATTAAGATCTAAATGGTTAGTGGGTTCGTCCAAAATAATTAAATCCGGCTTTTGGAGCAAAAGTTTACCCAATGCCACACGGGTTTTTTGCCCTCCAGAAAGGGTAGATATGGATTTCGAAAATTCTTCCTCTGCAAATCCGAGACCTTTTAAAACACCGGTCAATTCGCTTTTATATGCATATCCGTTTGCAAGTTCAAAAGCCTGTGTAAGACGTGTGTAACTGTCCATGAGATGAGAGAGTTCATCACCGTCTTTTTCTTTCATGGAAACTTCCGTTTCACGAATTTGTTTTTCAAGTGCAATGATGTCAGCCTTTACACTGAGAAGCTCATCGTAAATAGTATTATTACTGTTTACAGCCTGATTTTGGGCAAGGTATCCCATGGTTTTTCCTTTTGCTAAGGTTACAACACCTTCATCTGCACTAAGTTCACCAACAATAATACGAAGTAGTGTGGTTTTTCCCACCCCATTAATACCTACGATAGCTGCTTTATCATAATCTTCAATATGAAAAGAAATATCTTTTAATATAGATTTTTCACTAAATGCTTTTGACACATTTTGACAAGATAAAATCATAATTATTCACCTTTAAAAAATTGTTCTTTTTTCAGTTTACAAGCATGAAAACAGAATGTCAATTGATTGACATTAATTTAACAGTGTTATATCATATAAATGTATAAAATATAAGCAAGAGCCGTAGGACGGTACTCGTAAGGGGTAATCAAATGGAAGGTAAAGAAATCTCACAGGCGGTGATTGGCAGACTGCCAAGGTACTTCAGATATTTAGGGGAGTTGAAAGACGAAGGAATCGAAAGAATTTCCTCACAGGAACTGAGTGATATCATGAAAGTAACTGCTTCCCAAATCAGACAGGATTTTAATAATTTCGGCGGTTTCGGACAGCAGGGATACGGATATAAAGTTGAGTATTTATACGAAGAGATTGGAAAGATACTGGGTCTTGATAAAAAACACAATTTAATTATTGTAGGTGCCGGTAATCTGGGACAGGCTCTCGCTAATTATATGAATTTTGAACGACGCGGTTTTTTGTTTAAAGGCATATTTGATAATAATCCTGCATTACATGGAAAGAAAATCCGTGATATGGAAGTAAAGCCTATGGAGGAACTGCAGGAGTTTGTCAGGGAGAATGATATTGATATTGCCGTACTTACGATTCCCAAAACCAGTGCTGTTGCTGTGGCGGAGCAATTGGTTAAGGATGGAATTAAAGGCTTTTGGAATTTTGCACATGTCGATCTGAATGTGCCTAAGAGAATTCAGGTTGAAAATGTACATTTATCAGATAGTTTAATGAAACTTACTTATAACATTAACCGTTATGAAGAGGAAAATAATGTACACTAGATAGGGGGAATACGATGTCAAAATCGGATGAGATTTTTAAAGAAGCCATAAATAAAAAAAGAATTCCTATATTGACATTAGATAATAAATGGCATAAACTCTTCACGCAAAAGAAACCAAACAGACAAGTTTTGAAACTTGAAGAAGAGTTAAATGAACTTTTAAAGTTACAAGGGAAAGCCAATCAGGATATTAAAAATATAAAAAAATTAAAAAAGAAACTGATGGCAGAAATTGTAGAAAATGCCGACAGTGCTTCAAGTGGAAAAGATAAAAAGGCACAGGAGAAGCAGGACGAAAACAAGCGGCTGATTAATGAATGTAATGAAAAGATAGAAGAATGTGAGGACATTCTGCTTGAATTGCCGGCACAGATCGATGATATTAATAAGAAGCTGATGCTATTAACCATGGAAGTTTGTTATGAGACATTAAAGAAAAACAAAAAAGAAATCGACGAAACGACGGAATGGATTACCAGAATAAGAGAGGAACTAAAGGAACGTCTGATCCAAAAACAGGAACAGGAATATATGAATCAGGAGTTATATTCCTATATGCACGATATATTTGGGGCAGATGTTATCGATATGTTTGATATACAATATTTAAAAAAGGATGACTAGAGAGTCCGTAATACGGACTCTTTGTTATTAAAAACTGTGAGGTGTTTTTATGCAATATGTGGTATCATCCGATGAAATGAAATATTATGACAATTATACCACAAATAAAATCGGTATTCCGTCGCTTTTACTGATGGAACGTGCCGCTTTAGAGATGGCGAAAGTGGTGCTGGAGGAATCCTTTAAGAAGGGTGAAGTTGTTGTATTTGCAGGTTGTGGAAATAATGGTGGTGATGCCCTTGCAATAGGAAGAATTTTGGCTGAAAAAGGAAAGCAAGTAACTTTCTATATGCCGGGGGAACCATCAAAGGTTAGCATAGAAACAAAGAAACAAATTGAAATCCTGGAAAATATAGGGTTTTCCATTTTTAGCAAATTGCCGGAAAAGGAATATGATATTATCATAGATGGTTTATTCGGAGTTGGTTTGTCAAGGGAAGTGACAGGCGAATATACTCTGGCTATTGAGCAAATGAATTCATTAAAAAATAGAGGTGGCGTAATTTTTTCTGTAGATATTCCATCAGGAGTATGTGCAGATACCGGTAAAGTATTAGGATGCGCTGTGAGGGCAGATGTGACAGTTTCCTTTGAGTTTGCCAAGATAGGACATTATCTATATCCCGGGAAAGAATTGACAGGAAAACTTAAGGTATGTAATATTGGGATTACCCATAAGGCTTTTGTAGAAAAAAATCCGTCGTTTATAACGGCAGATGCCAAGGAACTCAAAAAATGGTTACCCAAAAGAGCACCAGGCGGTAATAAAGGAACCTTTGGTAAGGTGCTTTTATTTGCAGGAAATAAAGAAATGTGTGGTGCCGCCATCTTGTGTGGGAAGGCGGTCTTAGCATCCGGTGCAGGGATGCTTAAAATTATTACACCAAAAGAAAATAAGGAAACGTTATATAAAGTATTGCCGGAAGCAATGCTTTGTGTATATGAAAATGAACTTGAAAGGGATAAATTGCTCGCAGCGGTTTCTTGGGCAGATGTGCTTATTGCGGGACCGGGAATCGGAAAAGATAATATTGCATCAGAAATTTTAGGAATACTATTGGAGAATAGGAAGAAAACTTTTATACTGGATGCTGATGCATTAAATTTGATTGCAGAAAATGAAGGACTGATAAATAAAGTAATTTCATATGACAAAAATAAAATCATTATGACGCCTCATCCGGGAGAATTTGTCAGATTAGCCAATATCACAATGGATGCTTATAAATCAGATGTCAAAAAGCATGTTAGGAACCTTGCCGAAAGATATGGCAGTGTGATTGTTGGGAAAGATGCAACTACAATAGTGGCAGAACAAGGCATAGATACGATGTACTTAAATCATATCGGAAATGATGGTATGGCTGTTGCCGGAAGCGGAGATGTACTTGCCGGCATCATCGGCGGTCTCGCAGCACAAGGACTTACCGGTTTTCAGGCTGCAAAATGTGGAGTGCTTCTGCATGCAGCTGCCGGAGATAAAGCGGCAGAGTCAAAAAGCCGATATGGAATGATGACTTCGGATATTTTAGACGGACTGTTTGATATATTAGGTGAGATGGAAGAAAAGAGGAATTAATCAATGGAAAAACATAAAAGAGTGTATGCACATATTGATTTGGATGCGGTAAAAGAAAATGTAGTCAATATGAGCAAGAACATTGATGAAGAGACAAAAATTATTGGTGTCATTAAGACAGATGCGTACGGACACGGTGCAATTGCCATAGCAAGAGAATTGGAAGAAATGGAGTGTATGTTTGGGTTCGCAGTTGCCACTGCAGAAGAAGCCATGGAACTCCGTATTGCGGGAATCCAAAAGCCTATTCTAATTTTAGGATATACGTTCCCCGGATGTTATGAGGAATTAATTGCGCAGGATGTAAGAATCACTGTGTTTCGAAGAGATACATTAAAAGAACTGGCTGATGCGGTAAAACACTTGGCACAGAAAGGGGTTTATCGGAAGGCACTTGTGCATATTAAGGTGGATACGGGAATGAGCCGTATCGGTATTATGCCGGATGAGGATGGCCTGTCTTTTGTAAAAGAAGCTTATGAGACGGAAGGGATGGAAGTAGAAGGGATTTTTACTCATTTTGCCCGTGCCGATGAAATAGATAAAACCTTTGTAAACATGCAACTAAATGTGTTTCGGGAATTTGTTACAAAAGCAGAAACTTTTACAGGAAAAAGGATTCCTATTAAACATTGCTCAAACAGTGCCGGAATTATTGAACTTCCGGAAGCAAATATGGATGCGGTGCGTGCCGGAATCACTTTGTATGGCTTATGGCCTTCTGATGAGGTAAGAAGAGATGTAATGCCTCTTAAACCGGTATTATCTTTATATAGTCATATTGTATTTTGTAAAGAAATTCAGCCCGGTACAGCGGTAAGCTATGGTGGAACATATGTTGCGGATAAAAAAGTCCGTGTAGCGACGATTCCGGTAGGTTACGGTGATGGTTATCCAAGAGCACTTTCCAATATCGGGTATGTTCTGATCTGTGGAAAAAAAGCACCTATATTGGGAAGAGTGTGCATGGATCAGTTTATGGTGGATGTGACGGATATTCCGGATGCAAAAGAAGGGGAACGTGTCACATTAATCGGTAGCGACGGAGAAGAGTGTATTACCATGGAACAATTAGGTGATTTATCAGGTCGTTTTAATTATGAATTAGCATGTGATTTGGGAAAAAGAGTACCCAGAGTGTTTGATAAAGACGGAAAATTTTATAAGGATTTTTAAAGCCTTTTGAATACCTTCTGACAATACGGTTATACTACTTTTTGAGAAGAGCGGAAAACAAAAGTTTTCGATGACTGATATCCTGTTGGAATGAAGGGTGTGTGAAAAATGAAAAGAGGGGATATATATTACGCGGACTTACGTCCTGTTATCGGCTCCGAACAAGGCGGTATCAGACCGGTACTAATTGTGCAAAATGATGTTGGAAACAGACATAGTCCTACTGTTATATGTGCAGCCATTACCTCAAAGATGAATAAAGCAAAATTGCCTACGCATATTGAACTGAGTGCGGGAAAATATGATATGGAAAAAGATTCAGTTATTTTATTGGAACAACTTAGAACCATCGACAAAAAAAGGTTAAAAGATAAAGTGTGCCATTTGGATGATGAAATCATGGAAAAAGTAAATATAGGGCTTAAAATCAGTCTGGAGCTTACTACATAAAGTGGCGTTAACTTGACGTATAAGCCGGGAAATGATATATTTTAGATTGGTGTTTTTTTGAAAAATATGCAATAAGATAAAGGAGATATCAAAATGGACGAAAGTGGGCCTACGGCCGGGTATATAATTTTTTTCTTGTTAATACTTACAGACATATTATTTTATGGTTTTGGAGCGGCAGTCAGAGAACTGAGTGTGAAGGAACTGTCCGAAGCAACGGATGCAGGCAATAAAAAAGCATTCAGAATACATGAGATTGCAATTAGACCGAATAAGTACGTAAATACATTACAACTGATTGTGACTCTCCTTAATTTGGTAATGGGTGGAATTTTATTTAACAGTTTCCAATTTGAAGGGCTGACGCTTGTTTTGGCAGTTGTATTGATGCTGTACATAATATTGACGTTAGGTATTTTGTTGCCGAAAAAATTAGGAACCCGATATGCAAAAAAGTGGGCGTATGCATGTGTGAATCCTGTATATTATATTGTGACTGTAGCTACCCCTATTACATGGGTTGTGCTTATGACGTGTAAGGCCGTGCTAATGATGTTTGGAATCCGGGGTGATGAAGATACTGAGGATGTCACGGAAGAAGAAATCATTTCAATGGTAAATGAGGGACAGGAACAGGGTGTTTTACTGGCGACAGAAGCGGAAATGATTACCAATATTTTTGAATTTGGTGATAAAGAAGCACAGGATATTATGACACATCGTAAAAATATACTGGCGATAGATAAAAATATAACTCTTCAGGAAGCATTGGATTATATGCTCAGTGAAAGCAAAAGCCGTTTTCCTGTGTACGATGAAAATATAGATAATATTATCGGTATTTTACATTTCAGGGACGCAATGCGTGCACATGCAGATAGTGCAAATCTTACGAAAACTATCGGAGAAACAGAGGGACTCGTCAGAGAAACAATGTTTGTTCCGGAGACAAAGAATATTGATGATTTGTTTAAAACCATGCAGCAAACAAAAACACATATGGTAATTGTTGTGGATGAATATGGACAAACATCAGGTATTCTTGCTATGGAAGATATTTTGGAAGAAATAGTCGGTAATATTATGGACGAGTATGATGAAGAGGAAGAATATATAGAAGAAACTGAAAACGCAGATGAATATATCATTGATGGAATCACGCCACTTGAGGAACTGGAAGAATGCTTTAATATATCGTTTGATGAGGAAGAGTTTGATACGTTAAACGGTTTCTTGATTTCAAAACTGGATAAAATACCGCAGGAAGAAGATGAACAGTTTGCTGTTGTTGTAGGAGAATATGAATTTAAAATACTTTCTGTGGAAAATAGAATGATAAAAAGCGTGCTTGTTACTAAGATTTCTGATGAAGAAGAACAGGCAGAGCGTGAATCAGATAAAGAAATAAATGAACAGGAATAAAGGAGATAAGAGAGATGTCAGGACATTCAAAATTTGCCAATATTAAACACAAGAAAGAAAAGAATGATGCTGCAAAAGGAAAAATATTTACGATTATCGGAAGAGAAATTGCCGTTGCAGTAAAAGAAGGTGGCCCGGATCCGGCAAACAATTCCAAACTTGCACAGGTGATTGCGAAGGCAAAAGCAAATAATGTACCCAATGATACCATTGAAAGAGGTATAAAAAAAGCAGCAGGCGATGTAGGCAATGTGAACTACAAATCAGTTACATATGAAGGATATGGCCCCAATGGAATCGCAATTATTGTGGATGCACTTACTGATAATCCAAACAGAACAGCAGCCAATGTCAGAAATGCGTTTACAAAAGGAAACGGTAATGTAGGTACACCCGGCTGTGTATCATTCATGTTTGATAAAAAAGGACAGATGATTATTGATAAAGAAGAATACGAGGGTGATGCCGATGAACTTATGATGATTGCCCTTGATGCAGGCGCGGAAGATTTCGCAGAGGAAGAGGACAGTTTTGAAATTATTACTGATCCGGACGCTTTTGATGAGGTTTTAAAAGCATTAGAAGAGGCATCTGTACCTATGGCTTCAGCAGAAGTGACGATGATTCCTCAAAATTATGTGGAACTGACAGATGAGACTGCCGTTAAAAACTTAAATAGAATATTAGATTTGCTTGAAGTAGAAGATGATGTACAGGCAGTATATCATAATTGGGACGAATAATAGGGGGAATAAGATGAGCAAGAATTATCAGAAAGAAACAATTTGTGTACAATCCGGCTGGCAACCGAAAAAAGGTGAGCCCAGAGTGCTTCCTATCTATCAAAGCACAACATTTAAGTATGAGACCTCCGAACAGATGGGAAAATTATTTGATTTAGAGGAGTCCGGATATTTTTACACCAGATTGCAAAATCCTACCAATGACTATGTGGCTCAGAAGATATGTGAACTGGAAGGCGGGGTAGCAGCAATGCTTACTTCTTCCGGACAGGCAGCAAATTATTATGCGGTATTCAATATTTGTGAAGCCGGTTCCCATGTGGTGCTTTCATCCACCGTATATGGAGGTACATTTAACTTACTTACCGTTACCATGAAGAAAATGGGAATTGAATGTACAGTAGTAGATCCGGATGCATCCGTTGAAGAACTAAATAAGGCATTTAGGGATAATACAAGATGTGTACTTGCGGAAACAGTTGCAAACCCGGCACTGGTTGTTCTTGATATTGAAAAGTTTGCAAAGGTTGCACATGATCATCAGGTGCCGCTTATTATTGACAATACATTTGCAACGCCCATTAATTGTAATCCTTTTGAGTGGGGAGCAGATATTGTTACACATTCTACCACAAAATATATGGATGGTCATGCAATGGCGGTAGGTGGTGCCATTGTTGATTCCGGCAACTTTGATTGGAGTAAGTATCCGGATAAATTCCCGGGGCTTTGTGAACCTGATGATTCTTATCATGGAGTAACTTACGTAGAAAAGTTCGGAAAGGGTGCATATATTACAAAAGCGACTGTTCAGCTTATGAGAGATCTTGGTTCTATCCAGTCGCCCCAGAATGCATTTCTGTTAAATGTTGGCTTGGAAACATTGCCCCTTAGAATGGAACGCCATTGTGCCAATGCACTTCAGGTTGCAGAATATTTAGAAAATCATGAAAAGGTTTCTTGGGTTAATTATCCCGGATTAAAGAGCAGCAAGTATTACGAACTGGCACAGAAATATATGCCGAAAGGAACTTGCGGTGTTATTTCCTTTGGCCTTAAGGGTGGAAGAAGTGCAGCAGAAAGCATGATGGATAAACTGGAGCTTGCAGCAATTGTTACCCATGTGGCTGATGCCAGAACTTGCGTGCTTCATCCTGCAAGTCATACCCATAGACAGATGACAGATGAACAATTAAAGGAAGCAGGTGTTGCACCTGACTTAATAAGATTTTCTGTGGGTATTGAAAATGTAAATGATATTATTGCTGATTTAGAGCATGCACTTAGTTTTGTGTAAAGAGTGTTCACTAAGCTTATTTAAGAGGAAGGTGTTTGCGGATGAAATGGTTTGGAAAAAAGAAAAAAACCGAAACCGGGTCGGAAGTTACTGAGACAACAGAAAGTGTAACCGTAGATAATTCCGGAGTGAAGTATATTGAAAATCCCTTGCCATTACCTAAAAAACATGTGAATAAAACAATGGATTTTGATATTGAAATAAGCGAAAATGACGATTTTGATGTATAAGGAATGCTTTTTTTAGCATACTATTGAGGACTGAATTTTTCAGTCCTCTTTTTTATTTGATTTGACAGCGTGGAGATAATAAATCAGGAAAGGAAAAAGCTATGCCGGATAAAAAGATAGAAGCAGAAAAACATCGTGACGAAAGAATTGAAGAAACAGGACAAGTATCTTTAGATAAGGGAGGCAGTAAAATTCATCTGATAACTATTATCGGTGAAATAGAGGGGCATGATGTGCTGGGAAGTAATTCGAAGACAACAAAGTATGAACATATATTGCCACAGCTTGCAGCGATTGAAGACAGTAAAGAAATAGAGGGGGTACTAATCCTATTAAATACTATGGGTGGGGATGTGGAGGCCGGTCTTGCAATTGCCGAGATGATTGCATCCTTAAGTAAACCTACGGTTTCACTTGTGCTTGGCGGAAGTCATTCTATCGGGGTTCCCATTGCTGTCAGTGCGGCATATTCATTTATTGTACCTACCGGAACTATGGTAATCCATCCTGTGAGAATGAATGGTATGGTAATCGGTGTGCCCCAGACATTTGACTATTTTAGACAGATTCAAAACAGAATTACGGGATTTGTATGCGGGCACTGTAATATTAGTCAAAAGCGCTTTGAAGAATTGATGATGGAGACAACAGTTCTTACCAAAGATGTAGGGACAATACTTGTAGGAGAAGAAGCTGTGGCAGAAGGGATTATAAATAGTACAGGCGGAATCAGGGAAGCAATGAAAAAATTACATGAAATGATAGAAAAAGAAAAATCTAACTAATGACAAGAGCCCCCCAAAATGCTATAATATATTGGATTATGTGTTATTTTCCAATATTATGGAAGGGGTTTTCATATGGCACAGACCAGAAAAAGCAATGGAAGAGGCAGAAGTACTTCAAGCAGAAAAAGTACTGCGACCTATAACAGAAAGAACCAAACATCCAGAAATACCAGAAACAGTAAACCAATGGATTCTGCAATCAGAAGTGAGATTTGGCTGATTGCACTATTTGCTGTTTCCGTATTTCTGTTTTTGTGTAATTTTGGAGTTGTCGGTGTTGTGGGAGAGACCATCAGTGATATCCTGTTCGGAATTTTTGGTATGACGGCATATGTTATGCCCATAGCATTGTTTGTAATGATTGCTTTTGGTATGGTAAATAGCGGAAATTCTATTGCCGGCAGGAAGCTTGTTGCAGGAGTTGTACTTTTTCTGATTGTGGGAATGATTTTTGAATTTTTTACATCCGTACCCCAAAAAACGGAAAATTATAATTTGGTTACTATATATCAAAATTGCAGCACTGCACATAATGGCGGTGGCGTAATAGCCGGAAGTCTTGCATATCTGTGTTACCATTTTATGGGAATGATTGGTACGGTACTTGTTATGCTTGTGATAGCTGTAATTTCCATAGTTGTGTTAACAGAGAAGTCCTTCGTATCAGGTGTGAGGGAAGGCGGAAGAAAAGTATATGAACGTACAAGAGAAGATGCCAGATACCGAAGAGAAAGAGCCTCTGTGCGAAGACAGGAATATGAACAGGCACGCCGTATAAAAGAGGAACAGCGGATTCTTCATGAAGAAGAAATCGAAAACGAAAAAATTCTTCGTATGGACAAGAAGGTATCGGGTGTCATGATGGATACGGCACTTGTACGTGAAGAAGAAAGAAATAACAAAATCAGGGATGATATTCATGAAATCAACATAGAAGACTTTGATGAACGATTAGAAAGCGCAGTTACTGTTTCCGGTGATACATACGAAGAGGATGCATTTGATTTCAGTTCTGTTAGAATACGGGGAGCTTATCCGTCACAAGCAGATAATGATATTGACAGTATGTCAGAGATAACGGATGCATACGGTGATGATTACGTGGAAATGAGTCCTTATGAGGAACCGATAATAGAAGAACCGGTGATTCACAGAGAACATAAAGTTTCAGTCAAAGCACCGGAGAAAACAGAAAAAGTGCAGGAACAGGTAGTAATTCCGAAGCCGGAAAATAAACCGGTTAAAAAGTATGTATTTCCACCTCTTAGCAAATTGCAAAAAGGCTCCGGCCGTTCAGGAGGCAGCACAGAGAGAGAATTGAAAGAAACCGCCAAAAGATTGCAACAGACGCTGCAAACCTTTGGGGTTAAAGTTACGATAACAGATATTAGTCAGGGCCCGGCTGTCACACGATACGAATTACAGCCGGAGCAAGGTGTTAAGGTCAGTAAAATTGTAGGACTGACAGATGATATTAAATTAAATCTGGCAGCAACAGATATCAGAATGGAAGCACCTATTCCCGGAAAAGCAGCAATCGGTATTGAAGTGCCGAATAAGGAGAATTCAGCGGTTGCGCTTCGTGATTTGTTGGAAACAAAAGAGTTTAAAGATTTTCCTTCCAATATAGCTTTTGCGGTAGGAAAGGATATTGCAGGAAAGACCGTGGTGGCAGACATTGCAAAGATGCCCCATATGCTGATTGCAGGTGCAACAGGTAGCGGTAAATCCGTATGTATTAATACTTTGATTATGAGTATTTTATATAAAGCACATCCGGACGATGTTAAGCTGATTATGATAGACCCTAAGGTGGTGGAACTTAGTGTATATAATGGGATTCCACACCTTTTAATCCCTGTTGTGACAGACCCTAAAAAGGCTGCAGGAGCACTCCATTGGGGCGTTGCGGAAATGACAGACCGCTATCAGAAGTTTGCTGATTTAAATGTCAGGGATTTAAAGGGATATAACCAGAAAGCAGAAGAGATGAAAGCCAAGGGGGATCCCGAGGCACCGACTAAATTACCCCAGATTGTGATTATTGTAGATGAACTTGCAGACCTTATGATGGTTGCACCGGGTGAAGTGGAGGAATCGATTTGCCGTTTGGCCCAGCTTGCCAGAGCCTGTGGCATTCATTTGATTATTGCAACGCAGAGACCTTCCGTAGATGTCATTACAGGCCTTATTAAGGCTAATATGCCAAGCCGTGTGGCTTTCAGTGTTTCCAGCGGTGTGGATTCCAGAACCATTTTAGACATGAATGGTGCAGAAAAACTGCTTGGTAAGGGAGATATGCTATTTTATCCCCAGGGATATAGTAAGCCGGCCAGAGTACAAGGTGCTTTTGTCTCAGATAGGGAAGTGTCCGATGTTGTTGAATTTTTGAAAAACCAATCATTGGGAAATATTTACAATGAAGATATACAGGAGAAAATTGCAAGTATCGGTTCACAAAGCTCAGGAAGCGCAGGTAGTAATGACGGTGGTACAGAAAGAGACCAATATTTTGTAGAAGCAGGTAAGTTTATTATCGATAAGGACAAAGCATCCATCGGTATGCTGCAAAGAGTGTTTAAAATTGGCTTCAATAGAGCTGCAAGAATTATGGACCAGCTTTGTGAAGCGGGCGTTGTTGGTGAAGAAGAGGGAACCAAACCTAGAAAAGTGCTAATGAATATGGAACAGTTTGAGCAATATATTGATGAATGTCTTTAAAAAATAAGGAGAACTTTATGAAAACAGATATCCAAATTGCGCAGGAAGCGGTATTGCAGCCCATTACGGAAGTGGCAAAACAGTTGAATATTCCAGAAGATGAACTGGAACTTTATGGTAAATATAAGGCCAAAATTACGGATGAATATTTGAAAAAAATTCAGAATAATCCGGATGGAAAACTGGTGCTTGTAACAGCGATTAATCCCACTCCGGCAGGAGAAGGAAAGACCACTACAAGCGTTGGTCTGGGACAAGCTTTTGGAAAACTTGGCAAAAAAGCAATTATTGCTCTTCGTGAGCCTTCCCTGGGTCCCTGCTTTGGTGTTAAGGGAGGCGCGGCAGGTGGCGGCTATGCCCAGGTGGTTCCTATGGAAGATTTAAATTTACATTTCACGGGAGATTTTCACGCCATAACATCTGCAAATAATCTGCTGGCAGCTATGCTTGATAATCATATCCAGCAAGGAAATGAACTACAAATAGATACAAGACAGATTGTGTGGAAGAGATGCCTTGACATGAATGATAGAGTACTGCGCAATACGGTAGTTGGCCTTGGTGCTAAAGCAGATGGCGTGGTAAGAGAGGATCATTTTGTTATAACTGTTGCATCTGAAGTAATGGCGGTTCTTTGTCTTGCAATGGATATGAAAGACTTAAAGGAACGTTTGGGAAAAATGGTTGTTGCATACAACTATCAAGGAAAACCTGTTACTGCAGCTGATTTAAATGCGGTAGGTGCTATGGCTGCTTTGCTTAAGGATGCGTTGAAACCAAATTTAATCCAGACATTAGAACATACACCGGCACTGATACATGGCGGACCGTTTGCCAATATTGCACATGGATGTAACTCGGTAATTGCAACTAAAACAGCGCTAAAGATGGCTGATTATGTGATTACAGAGGCCGGATTTGGTGCAGATTTAGGGGCAGAAAAATTCTTTGATATTAAGTGCAGAAGTGCAAATTTAAAACCGGATGCAGTTGTTTTGGTTGCAACTGTACGTGCACTTAAGTATAATGGAGGAGTTGCCAAGTCTGATTTAGGTACAGAGAATCTTGACGCCTTAAAAGCCGGAATCGGAAATCTCGAAAAGCATATTGAAAATCTTCAGAAGTATCAGGTGCCGGTTGTGGTTACATTAAACAGTTTTATTACAGATACAGAAGCAGAAACTTCTTATATTAAAAATTTCTGTGAAGAGAGAGGCTGTGAATTTGCCATTTCTGAGGTTTGGGAAAAAGGCGGCGAGGGTGGTATCGCTCTG
The DNA here is from genome assembly GCA_017938315.1 of Lachnospiraceae bacterium. Lineage (GTDB taxonomy): Bacteria > Bacillota > Clostridia > Lachnospirales > Lachnospiraceae > Suilimivivens. The sequence continues at coordinate 206,545 of JAGBBV010000020.1, read as the reverse complement.
GCTGAAAAAGTATTGGAAACCTTAGAAAAAAAAGAGAGCCATTTTAAGCCTGTTTATGAAGATGATTTATCATTAAAAGAAAAAATAAATACTGTTGCAAAAGAAATATATGGTGCTGACGGCGTGAACTATACGCCTGCCGCAGAAAGCCAGCTGAAAAAGCTTGAGGAACATGGATTTGGTAAAATGCCTGTTTGTATGGCAAAAACCCAGTATTCCCTTTCTGATGACCCGGCACTTTTAGGGAAACCGTCAGGATTTACAATTCAGGTCAGAGAAGCATATGTCTCTGCAGGTGCCGGTTTTGTGGTAGTTCTCACAGGAGCAGTTATGACTATGCCGGGACTTCCCAAAGAACCTGCGGCACATCGTATTGACATAAACGAAGATGGTGTGATTACCGGATTATTTTAAACAGAAGAAAGAGGTGTTTTACAATGACAAAGGTTATAGACGGAAAAGCAATTTCCCTTGAGATTAAGAATGAATTAAAGGAAAAGGCGGCAGCATTAAAAGCAGCAGGTGTGACCGTTACATTAGCAGTTATTCAGGTGGGAAACAATCCTGCATCTACAGTATATGTCAACAATAAGAAAAAAGGCTGTGAGTATATCGGAATTGAATCTGCATCCTTTGAATTGCCGGAAGAAACAACAGAGAAAGAACTGCTTTCATTAATTGATGAATTAAATACAAGGGAAGATATTAATGGTATTTTAGTACAGCTTCCATTGCCGAAGCATATTGATGAGGATAAGGTAATTAAAGCCATTGATCCGAAAAAAGATGTAGATGGATTCCATCCTCAAAGCGTAGGTGCATTATGCATTGGTCAACCTGGCTTTGTATCATGTACACCAGCAGGAATTATTGAACTATTAAAACGTTCCGGAATTGATATAGCAGGAAAAGAATGCGTGATTTTAGGAAGAAGTAATATCGTGGGCAAACCCATGTCACTTTTAATGCTCAGAGAAAACGCAACAGTCACTGTTGCTCATTCTAAAACAGCCAATTTAAAGGAAGTAACAAGCAGAGCGGATATTTTAATCGTGGCAATCGGAAGACCTAAAATGGTTACGGCTGATTATGTAAAAGAAGGAGCTGTAGTGATTGATGTTGGCATTAACAGGGATGAAAACAATAAACTTTGCGGTGACGTGGATTATGATGATGTTGCACCAAAGTGTAGTGCTATCACACCGGTTCCGGGCGGTGTGGGACCTATGACAATTGCAATGCTCTTAAATAACTGCTTGGCATCTATTGAATTAAAATAATGAAAAGAGAGATGTTATGAAATGTCCTAATTGTGGTCAGGAAATACAGGAAGAACATCTGTACTGTGAAAAGTGCGGGATGGAAATACAAATTGTTCCTGATTTTGAGCCTGAAATTGAAAACAGCATAACGGAAACACTCATAACGGTGGCAGAAGAAATCGATCATAAAAAAACAGATAAAAATGACACTTTCTTTTCCGATGAACAGGGAAAAAGTTTTTGGCTTATTAAAATGATAACTTTTTTGGTGATTCTTTTGGTTGTAGTTATAGGCACTATCATTATGTATTTAAATTATTCAGTGTCTTATCAGATTAATAAAGCAAAAGAGAGGGCTAACAGAAATGATTATGAAGCGGCAGTAAGCTACTTAGACAGGGCATTAGAACTGGAAAAAGGAAATGTTGAAATTGTTTTACTTCAGGCAAATTATTATTTTAAATTGAATCAGGCAGATAAAGCAATTACGATATTACAAGATTTGCTTGAAAAAAATAATTTGCAGGATGAAGAAGAAAAAAGTGTCTATTATCAGATGATTGCTATCTATGAAGAACAGGAAAAATATGTCGAAATAAATGAACTGTTAAAAGCCTGTATTTATGAAGACATTGTAACCGAATATCAAAAATATCTGGCAATGGAACCGGAATTCAGTTATGAACCGGGCAGTTATGGTCATGTGGTATTCTTAAAATTAAGTGCAAATACGGCAGGAAAAATATACTATACACTTGATGGAAGCGTACCTACAACAAGCAGTGCTGTCTATATGTCACCGATTAACTTACAATCGGGATATTATCAGGTGAATGCTTTCTTTGTAAATGAATATGGAATTGTCAGCAATGTAGTGAAAAACAGATATGATATTAACGTTTTGGTTCCGGATAAACCCAAAGTAATTTCACAAAGCGGGAAATATAACTTGCCTACATATATTGAGGTTTTAAAACCTGTCCAGGGAACAGTATACTATACAACAGATGGTTCTGACCCAACGATAGACAGTAATATATATACGGAACCCATATTTATGCCATTAGGACACAGCAATTTTAAGTTTGCTGTCATTTCCGATGAAGGTGTTGCCAGTGAAGTTGTAAGCAGAAGCTTTGAATTTAAGATGGATACGGATGTAACCGTATATACCGCTTCAGTCAATGTTACGAGGGCTTTGTATAACAGAAAAGTGTTAAGCGATATGCAAGGTCATGCACACGGACAGTCTGGAAAATATGTTTTTGAATATAACACTATTGTGCAATTGAACGAAAACTATTATTATATACTGGATGAGTATTATGAGGATCAGAACGGCAGTAAGAGCAAGACAGGGCTTTTATATGCGGTTGAAGTCTATACAGGTACACCCAATCGCCTGATTTATGATGAACAGGGTCAAATGGGATTGATACCTTTGACAGATTAAGATCTTTCTAAATATAAAATAAAAACAGGAGTGAAATGGAAGATGTACAAGATTTTAGAAGCGAAAGAGTTGACTTCCAACATCTATCTTATGGTAGTGGAAGCAAAAAGAGTGGCGAAAGCCTGCTATCCCGGACAATTTATTATTGTGCGGACAGATGAGAATTCGGAAAGAATTCCACTTACAATCTGTGATTACGACAGGAAAAAAGGAACAGTAACCATTGTATTCCAAATTGTTGGTTCAGGAACAGAGTTTATGTCACATTTAAAAGCTGGAGATGCTTTTCATGATTTTGTAGGACCTTTAGGATGTCCTTCAGAATTTGTAAAAGAAGATTTAGCAGAGCTTAAGAAAAAAAATATTTTATTTGTAGCAGGTGGTGTTGGTACAGCACCGGTTTACCCTCAGGTAAAATGGCTTCATGAACAGGGGATTAATGCAGACGTTATTGTTGGTGCAAAGACAAAAGACCTTTTAATTCTTGAAAAAGAAATGGAAGCTGTTGCAGGTAACCTTTATGTGACAACCGATGATGGTTCATATGGACGTAGCGGTATGGTTACACAGACCATCACAGATCTTGTCAATGATGGAAAGACTTATGATGTTTGTGTGGCAATCGGTCCTATGATTATGATGAAGTTTGTTTGTAAACTTACAAAAGAACTTAATATACCAACAATTGTCAGCTTAAACCCTATTATGGTTGACGGTACAGGTATGTGTGGTGCTTGCCGTGTAACTGTTGGCGGCGAAGTAAAGTTTGCTTGTGTTGACGGTCCTGAGTTTGACGGACACCTGGTTAATTTTGACGAGGCAATGCAGCGTCAGCAGATTTATAAAACAGCAGAAGGCAGAGCGTATCTGAAGGCAAAAGAAGGAGATACCCATCATGGCGGATGCGGACACTGCGGAGGTGAAGAGTAATGGACGTTTTAAAGAAAGTGCCTGTTAGAGAGCAGGATGCAAAGGAAAGAGCAACAAACTTTGAAGAGGTTTGTCTTGGATATAATAAAGAAGAGGCAATGGAAGAGGCGGCAAGATGTATTAACTGTAAGAACGCACAGTGCGTAAAGGGATGTCCTGTTTCCATTAATATTCCCGGATTTATTGAAAAAGTAAAAGAAGGCGATATGGAAAGTGCATATCAGATTATCAGTGAATCATCTGCACTTCCTGCTGTATGTGGACGTGTATGTCCCCAGGAAAGCCAGTGTGAAGGAAAGTGTATAAGAGGCATTAAGGGCGAAGCGATTTCCATTGGTAAATTGGAAAGATTCGTAGCTGATTGGGCAAGCGAAAATAATATAAAACCACAAGGTGCAGAGGAAAAGAATGGTAAGAAGGTTGCGGTTATCGGTTCCGGTCCTGCAGGTCTTACCTGTGCAGGAGACCTTGCAAAGCTTGGTTATGATGTGACAATTTTTGAAGCACTTCATGAAGCAGGAGGTGTACTTGTCTATGGTATTCCTGAGTTCCGTCTTCCTAAGACTAAAGTTGTTGCAAAAGAAATTGAAAATGTAAAATCTCTTGGAGTTAAGATTGAAACTAATGTGATTGTAGGAAAGTCTGTTACCATCGATGAACTAATGGATGAGGAAGGTTTCGATGCCGTATTTATTGGCTCCGGAGCTGGACTTCCTAAGTTTATGGGAATCCCCGGCGAGCAGGCAAACGGAGTATTCTCTGCAAACGAATATTTGACCAGAAGCAATTTGATGAAAGCTTTTGATGAAAATTCCACAACTCCCATTATGAGAGGAAAAAAGGTTGCTGTTGTAGGCGGCGGTAACGTAGCAATGGATGCAGCAAGAACAGCACTCCGTCTGGGAGCAGAGGTTCATATTGTTTATAGAAGAAGTGAAGAAGAACTTCCTGCCAGAGTGGAAGAAGTTCATCATGCTAAAGAAGAAGGTATTATTTTTGACCTTCTGACCAATCCTGTAGAAATTCTCACAGATGATCAGGGCTGGGTTAACGGAATTAAATGTATTAAAATGGAACTCGGTGAGCCGGATGCATCCGGAAGAAGAAGACCTGTGGAAGTTCCCGGTTCAGAATTTGTGATTGAAGTTGATACCGTAATTATGTCCCTCGGTACATCACCGAATCCCCTTATTTCTTCTACAACAGAAGGTTTGGAAGTAAATAAGTGGAAATGTATTGTAGCTGATGAAAAATTCGGTAAAACGACAAAAGAAGGTGTTTATGCCGGTGGTGATGCAGTGACAGGTGCAGCCACAGTTATTCTTGCAATGGGAGCCGGAAGAGCCGGAGCAAGAGGTATTGACGAATATTTGAAAAATAAATAAAATGAGTGAATGATTAGTAACGTGCCGGAACTTTTAGGTTCCGGCATGGTTTTTTCTGAAATAAAATAAGAAAAAATTAATAATTTATATTCACAGAATTAAAAAAAATGTTTTAAAATGAAATGGTATTATAAAGTGTGATTACTTTAAATATCAGGAGGCAGAATATGAAAAAAGACTTTCATTTTGATAAAGAAAATGAGTTGTTCGAAGAACAACTTTCAGAAGAAGAACTAAATAAAGCGAAAATATTGATAAAGGTAATTCCTTTTATCTTAATTATACTGATATTAATGGTAACATTGGTTTACAGTGCTGTTACAAGCAAAAATGCTGTTTCGGAAAATGAAAAATTGCAGGAAAGTATTAAGGAGTATGCCGACAGCAATAAAGCTGACAAAGAAATATCAGCTTCGGTAATTGAAACTCCCAAGCCTATTATTTCAGAGGATATTAATAAGATGCAGGAAACAGCAAGCCCTGCCCCGACATCAACAATAGCACCAACACTTTCACCTTCAGAAGAGGAGGAAATTGATTTTTCATCTGTATCATTTGATGCAGATGCACACTTGTCGGAAATGATGTCCTATTGGGAAGAAAATAATGTGGAAGCTTTAAATGAACTGGCACATTTAAAGCATTACAGAGCCATGAGTTACAGTCTTAAGGGAAGTGATGAATTTTATTATTATGGGGAAACGAATGCAAAGAATATGCCCCAAGGAAAAGGCATTGCTGTCTATGCAGATAATCAGTATTATTATGGCGAATGGCAAAATGGTGTAAGATGTGGCAAGGGCACCTGGATGCATTATCATATATATGATAAGGTAAGTACTACAGATTTATATATTTTTCATCAGTATGCAGGCATGTGGAGAGATGATCTTCCAAACGGAGAAGGCTCTGAACACTATGATTTAAATGAAACTGTAATGAGAGGAAATGGTGGATATAATACGAACCTGGTAGGCACATATTTGAATGGTATGATTAACGGAGATTTTTATCTGACTAATTTATACTGTGACGGAAATGTAAAAGAATGGACGGCAAAGGCATCTGAAGGTTCATGGATCTATTGTGCTGACAGCAAGGATAAAGAGGGGAGAATGCCGGTACAACAGGATATAAAAGATGACGGAAACTATATATGGCTACATCCAAGTAAAAATATAAATATAGGAGTGCCGTGTTTAATATCAAAAAACAAAAACTAGTGGAATATATTTGAAAAGGGTAGTAAAATAATAACAGCGGATAAAATCTGCAAATGAGAAGAATGTGAAATGACGGAGGATATGGGGGATGGCATGGTGCCCGGAATGTAAATGCGAATATGTGGAAGGTGTTACCAAATGTGCAGACTGTGGCTGTGATTTGGTTGAAGAAATTAAGGGAGAGAAAGCAGTTAGCGATTGGGACAGAGAAGTTGCCAAAAGAGCTCAAATGTTGCTGTTAAAAGAAGCGCAAGAAAAGGAAAATATGTTACCATATGAAACGGTGGCGGAGGATAATACAAATATCGAGACTGATGAGGATGACGATGAACCGAATTATCAGGGAAGATATATCAATCATGAGGAACGTGCCCAAGAGAATAAATCTTCCGGAATTGCACTTCTTGCGGTTGGCGTGATAGGTTTTATCCTAATTGTTTTATTTTTCTTTGATTTATTGCCGATTCACAGGTTAGTGGTAAATAAATATATGGTTTCCGGAATTATGGGAGCATTATTTTTATTATTTATTGTTATGGGGGCAGTGTCTCTCAGGAGTTCAAAAATTCTTGCAAAGAAAGCGAAAAAAGAAAACAATCTTACCCAGCAGATTATGAAATGGTGTACAGATAATATGAGCCGTGAAGTAATTGATGAATCGCTTGTTTTTGAGTCCGGTGATGCAGATGAAATGAAGTATTTCCAACGATTCGAAAAAATGAAAGAACTGGTTGGAAACCAGTTTATTAATTTGGATGAAGCATATCTTGACCGGTTAATGGATGAGATATATCCGACGATCTTTGAGGATGGACAGGAATGAGAATTTCAATTATCTGTGTAGGAAAGATAAAAGAAAAGTACTTCAGGGATGCAATTAGTGAGTATGAAAAAAGACTGTCGAAGTATTGTAAATTAGAAATTATTGAAGTGCCGGATGAAAAAACACCTGACAATGCAAGTGCTGTTTTAGAAGAACAGATTAAAGAAAAGGAAGCCGGACGTATATTAAAGTATTTAAAAGAGGATGCATATATATATACGCTTGAAATTAAAGGAGATAATCCGGATTCTGTGGCAATGGCAAAAGAAATAGAGAAACTTGCTGTTCAAGGGAAAAGCCATATCCAATTTGTTATTGGCGGATCTTTGGGATTACATCAAAGTGTTTCAAAAGCAGCACATAAAGCAATCAGTTTTTCTAATATGACTTTCCCACATCAACTTATGCGGGTTATCTTATTGGAGCAAATATACAGAAGCTATCGTATTAATATGGGAGAGCCATATCATAAATAATAATCAGTCATGCATTGGCTTGCATGGCTGAATTTGTATCGGAGGATAGATGAGATTATGAGAATGTATGACTTGATTATGAAAAAGCGAAATGGCGGAAAACTTACAAAAGATGAAATATATTTTATGATAAACGGATATACACAAGGTAAAGTGCCGGATTATCAGATGTCAGCTATGATGATGGCTATCTATTTTGTGGGAATGGATGAAGAAGAAACGCTTCATTTGACAATGGCAATGGCACAAAGCGGCGACATGCTGGACTTGTCTGCAATAGAAGGAATAAAAGTAGATAAACACAGCACAGGTGGTGTGGGGGATAAGACATCTTTAACGCTTACACCGATGGTTGCAGCGTGTGGTGTGAAAATTGCTAAAATGAGTGGACGTGGTCTGGGTCATACCGGGGGAACAATTGATAAACTGGAAAGTTTTGCGGGATTTTCCACAGAGATATCAACGGATCAATTTATTAAAAATGTGAATGAAATTGGTATTTCCATTATGGGACAGACAAAAGACTTAGCACCTGCAGATAAGAAGTTGTATGCACTAAGGGATGTGACAGCAACGGTTGATAATATGTCTTTGATAGCATCATCTATTATGAGTAAAAAACTTGCAGCAGGTGCAGATGCTATTGTGCTGGATGTAAAAGCGGGAAGCGGTGCTTTTATGAAACAGGAAGCGGACGCCTTTGCACTGGCAGAAGAAATGCTTAGAATCGGTAAAAATGCCGGAAGAAATATGATGGCAGTTGTATCTGATATGGATCAGCCCCTTGGCAATGCAGTGGGAAATGCCTTAGAAGTAAAAGAAGCAATTGCAACATTGAAAGGAGAAGGACCGGAAGATTTTACAAAACTTTGCAAGGCACTTGGAAGCTGTATGCTCGTTTTAGGCGGAGTGGCAAAAGACGAAAAAGAGGCAGAAAGTCTGATAGAACAGGTAATAAAAAATGGCAAGGCGCTTGATAAACTTGCAGAATTTATAAAAGCCCAGGGCGGGGACAAAGAAATGGTTTATCATCCGGAACTGTTGCCAAAAGCAAATATGATTGCAGAAGTAAAAGCAGAGGCAGAAGGCTATATACAGAAAATTGTCTGCGATGAAGTAGGAATCTGTTCCCTTATTTTAGGTGGAGGCAGAGAAACAAAAGAAAGCGTGATAGATCTTTCAGTTGGAATAATTCTTGAAAAAAAGGTTGGCGATTATGTAAAGCCGGGCGATGTACTTGCTTATATTCATTATAATGATGAAGAAAAGAAAGATGTTTGTAAGAAACGGCTTCAAGAGGCTTATGTGATAGGGGATTTGACGGCTGAAAAGAAAAATGTGATTTTAGGAATGCTAAAATAAAGGCATAGCTTCTCTTTTTTTATCATATAGTAAACTATGATGAAAAGAACAAAAAATAATGCAAAAAATCAATTAAACAGAGGAAAAGAAATTGTAGTAGAATCTTTGAAACTCCCTAAAGACTCTATGCTGGGGGCATCCATTGTTACGGTGACCGGAAATACAGAAGTGTTTGTGGAAAATTATAAAGGGATTTTGGAATATTCGGATGAACTGATTGTTTTGCAAGGAAAAAATTGCAAGATTGAACTGGTAGGAAAAAGGCTTAATATAGTGTATTATACAAATGAAGATATGAAAATAGGCGGAAGAATTTCTTGCATAAGGTATTTATGATGCAGGCACGGTGACATTTTTTCAGCAGAGGTGATACATGTTACAGACAGTTCAATATTGTAAGGGATATTTGCATATTAAAGTTTGGGGATTTTCTACAGAAAGATTTATGAATTTATGTAGTAATCATAATATTCTTCTTTGGAATATAAAAAATCATGGAGAATATTATACGATGTGTATTTCCCTAAAAGGATTTTATGAATTAAAAACAATTACCAGAAAAACAGGGACAAAGGTAGCCATAACAAAGCGTTGTGGACTACCTTTTTTTTCGAAAAGAATGTTAAAAAGAAAAATATTTATTGCAGGTTTACTGGGAAGTTTTATTTTTTTGCAGTGGATTGGGAATTATATTTTAACAATAGAAATAAATGGGAATTATTTTGTGACGGAAGATGTATTTGTGGATTTTTTAAACGAATACGGAATTGATGAAGGTATTAAAAAGAAAGATGTTGATATTGCCCGGTTAGAAAAAGCAATTCGAAATGAATATGAGATAATAACATGGACGTCTGTACAAATGAATGGAAATAAACTCATTATCCATATAAAAGAAAATGATTTAATCCAAAATAAAAATATAGAAAAAGAAACAAAAAACGAAACAGAAGGATATCATCTGGTGGCAGATAAAGACGGTGTAATAGTTGATATGGTAACAAGAAGTGGTGTACCAAAGGTGAAAATAGGGGATGAAGTTAAAGCGGGTGACATATTAGTAGAAGGATGTATTCCCATATATCAGGAAGATACCACAGTGAAGCGTTATGAGTATTGCAAGGCTGATGCAGATGTTCAAATCAAAAGTACATTAAGTGTTTCTGAAACATTAAAGGAAACATATGAGCAGAAAATTTATACCGGGAAAAAGAAAGAACGTGGCTACCTAATAATAAATAATAAACAAATAATGATTCCTATATTGGGAAATCAGTATGAACAGTATGATGTTCTTGAAGAAATAGAACAATTGGAGCTGCTTGACGGTTATGAAATACCAATATTTTATGGTAAAAAATGTATTAGGGAATACATGCTTCAAAAGAAAATTTTTACGAAAGAAGAAGTGAAAGAAATATTTGAAAAAAAAGTTCAGAAATTTATACAAACTTTAGATGAAAAAGGGGTACAAATTATAGAAAAAAATGTTACAATAAATAAAAATAAAGGTATTTGGAATTTGAAAGTTGATTTTGTAGTCACGCAAAAGGCAGAAACCATGCAAAAAGTGATGGCTATTGAAAACAATGAAGAAGAGCAAAGCAAAATTGCAAGTGAACAGGGAGAATAAATGGCAGATTTTTCACAAGAGGTTCATGCACCGGCCATGCATATGCAGAACGTGTTTGGCCAATTCGATAAAAATATAAAGAAATTGGAAAGACAATTTGGAGTCTCCATTGTTGATAGGGAAGGAAGTATCAGAATTTCCGGCAAACAGGATGGGGTAAAAAGAGCAAGTGCTGTTATCAATGAATTGCTGGAATTGTCAATAAGGGGAAATATGATTGAGGAACAAAATGTAGATTATGCAATCGCTATGAGTATAGAAGAAAATCAGGATGTGTTATTGGAAATTGATAAGGACTGCGTCTGTCATACAGTATCCGGAAAACCTATCAAACCAAAAACATTGGGACAAAAGCAGTATTTAGATGCTATCAGAAATAATATGGTTGTTTTTGGTCTTGGACCGGCAGGAACAGGCAAGACATATCTTGCTATGGCTATGGCAATTACGGCATTTAAAAATCAGGAAGTAGAGAGAATCATACTGACAAGACCTGCCATTGAGGCCGGAGAAAAATTAGGCTTTTTGCCGGGGGACTTACAGAGTAAGGTTGACCCGTACTTACGGCCATTATATGATGCATTATATCAAATAATGGGAGCAGAGACTTTCCTGAAAAATATGGAAAAAGGACTAATAGAAGTGGCTCCTCTTGCTTATATGCGCGGACGTACACTTGATAATGCTTACATTATTTTAGATGAAGCACAAAATACAACGCCTGCACAAATGAAAATGTTTTTGACAAGAATTGGTTTTGGTTCAAAAGTAATTGTGACAGGGGATGCATCCCAAAAAGATTTGGCAGCCGGCGTGCAGTCCGGTCTGGATATTGCACAAAAAGTACTCCGTAATATTGAAGGAATTGCTTTTTGTAAAATGACAAGTAAGGATGTTGTAAGACATCCGCTAGTACAAAGAATTGTTAAGGCATACGAAATTTACGAGGCAAAAGAAAATAGCTCTTCGAAGCAGAAAAACAGGAAAAATAATTATGAAAGAAAATAAATTATTCAGACTACAGGAAGCAGCAATTATATTTTTTACAATTATTGTCAGTGGTGTGGCATCATGGTTATATGGAAAAAATGTTTATGAAATTGTAAAAATGATTATTTTAATTATGATTGCTTGCGGTTGTATGTTTTTTTTGATTGAAGTGAGCAGACAAAAACAACTATTTTTATATGACAATGCAGAAAATTTTCATAGATTCACTTTTTTCTATTTGTTTTTTCTGATTGCAGTGGCAGTATTACCACTTCTTCCGGAGGGGGGATGGCCCTATCTGGTTATATTTGTTTCTTTAATGTTATTTTCAGATCAACTGATTGGAATGTGCGCAGGCAGTACTTTACTTCTGATGACATTTATGTTGTCAGGATGTGAAAGCACAGACATTTTTATTATATATTTTCTGTGTGGGGTAACGGGTGGAATCATGTTTTCCTATTTAACGGAAAGCTTTAAAGTCGGATTGCCGCTTCTTATTTCACTTTTAATGCAATTTCTTGGATTGTGTATTCATGAAGTGCTTATGGTAAATGAAAGTTTGCATATTCAGATGTTTGTGATTCCGTTAGGGAATATTATGATATGTTTGATTTTACTAATGATAGTGCTAAGATATTTTAGTTTTACAGTTATTAATAAAACCAGGGATATTTATATGGATATTAACGATCCGGAATGCCCCTTGCTTGTAAAGTTAAAAGAGCACTCGAAAGAAGAGTATTATCATGCCATTCACACTGCATATCTTTGTGACAGAATAGCAAAGAAGTTAGGATTAAATGATGCAGTTGCGAAAGCGGGGGGCTATTATCATAAAATAGGCATTTTAAAAGGTGAAAGCAGCTGGGAGAATGCCAAAGAGATTTTGGAAGAAAACCAATATCCTGAGATGGTACTAAATATTTTAAAAGAATTTTTGGACAAGCAGGAAAAAATAGTTTTAAAGGAAACTGTTGTACTTTTGATGGCAGATACGGTGATTTCTTCAATCAGTTATCTTTTTTCAAAAGATTCAACTGCGAAAATTGATTATGAAAAATTAGTGCAGGCTGTATTTAAGAAAAAAACAGAAGGCGGTTTGCTAAACAGCAGTAGTATTTCAATCGGTGAATTGGAAGAAATGAAAAAAATTCTGACAGAGGAAAAATTATATTATGATTTCTTACGTTGAAAATGAAACAGATATCTCTTTTGAATTTAATGAAAAACAGATTGTAGAAATGTTAATGGATGAAGTGCTTACTATGGAAAAGTGTCCATACGAGGCACAAGTAAATCTGTTAATTACCGATGACCAAGGTATCAGGGAATTTAACAGGGATCACAGAAACATTGATAAAGCAACAGATGTTTTGTCGTTTCCTATGATAGAATTTGAAAATGCAGGTGATTTTTCAGTTGTGGAAAACCATGAGGCGGATTATTTTGATCCGGAGTCTGGAGAACTTTTATTAGGTGATATTATTCTTTCTGCAGATAAAATAATAAAGCAGGCAGAGGAATTTGGACATTCTATTAAAAGAGAGTTTGCCTTTTTGGTGACGCATAGTTTACTTCATTTGTGCGGTTATGACCATATGGAAGATGAAGAGCGGACATTAATGGAGAAAAAACAAAATGAAATATTAGATAAAGTAGGTATTACACGGGATATTTGAGACGCATAAGAAAAATGGGAGTTTATATGAACAAATACGAAAAGAGTAAAAGAGAGAAAACAAGCAGAAAAGATAGTTATGTAGTTACGTGTATATTTACCTATATTTTAACATTAATATTCAGAATACCGCTTGTGCATTTAATAGGCGTAAGAGGCGTCGGTTATTATGGAATAGTATATGAATTGTTTACTGTTTTGACACTTTTCTTTTCTTATGGATTGTCGGAATCTATTGCAACAATGATTCGCTATCGGGTGAAAAGGGAACAATATAAAAATGCTGACAAGGTATTAAAAGATGCAATTGTTTTATCTTGTGTTTTAGGTGGTATAGTATGCGTTGTTCTCTGCTTGGGAGGACATATTATAGCAGAAAAAATAATGAAAATGCCGATTTGCAAAATGATCATCTGGATTATTTCGCCTGCGGTTTTTTTACATATAATTATTGGGGTGCTTAGAGGATACTTTCAAGGGAATGGATCCAGAGTACCGGCAATTCATTCTAAAATACTTGAGACCGTTACTATGTTTATAAGCGGTATAATTGGAGCAGTCCTTTTACACAGATATGGATTGAAAGTTTCTGGGCTTCTTATGAATGAAAGTTTCGCCGCCGCATACGGAGCATTGGGAGCTGCAATAGGTGTGCTTGTGGCAACTGTTTTTTGTCTTCTTCATATCTTAGTGTTATTTTTTATTTACAAAAGAGGAAGCAAAAGAAATGATTTCCGTGATTCGCAAAAGTATATGGAAAGACAATCACACATTATGCATACGATTGCTGTGACGACTTTACCTTATGCCGTATCCGGCTGTCTGTTTCATTGTGTTTCGTTTATAGACGGTGTTCTTTTTATGAATTTTTCAAAGGGGACAGGCGACGCTGTATTATCGTGGGGGAATTACTACGGAAAATGTATGCCCGTTGTAGGAATTATATGTTCAATGCTTTCCATACTAAGCATTGAACCGGTAAAAAGATTTGTGCTTTTAGCAGAACGCGAAGAATTCCGTACGTTGAAAGATAAAATGAAAACATTTATTCATCAATCTACTATATGGGCGGTTCCTTCGACTATTTTTACGGCTGTTTTGTCATCAAATATATTAAGTTTGTTTTTTGAAGGAAGTAATACAGAGACGGCAAATTATCTTATGTGGGCCAGTGTCATGATTATTTTCTATGTGTTGGCAAGCACATTTTTCCGTATGTTTTCAAGACAGCGGAAAATAAGATTTGTAGTAATGTGCGGTGGCATAGCACTTATAGTACACATAGCTACTGTTATTGGATTATTAAAAAATACAAACTTAGAAATCATCGCTTTGATTATAGGAAATATTATTTTTTATGCACTGCTGGTGATAGTGGGATTTGTTTATGCTATAAGAAACTATCAATATTCCCAGGAGTGGATCAGAAGTGTGGCCTTTCCCATTGCATCTGCGGGAATCGCAGGCCTTATTGTTATGCTTTTAAATAAAGCCTTTGCACCAATGGTAGGGGAAGTGATTTCCCTATGTATATGTTTGCCGGTGGGGATTATCGTATATATAATTCTTTTGTTGGCGATAAGAAGCTTGACAGAGCGGGAACTTGAAAATATGTTTATGGGAAGACTTCTTATAAAAATAGGCAAAACATTACATTTTATGTAATGAATAAATTGCCTTATTTTGGCTGATACTGTTTATAAAAATAGTAAAGGTGATTATGCCATGAAATTTGTAAAACGTATCAGTTTATTTTTTATTTATCCCATGACTATGTACAGTTTGGGATTTGCGTCAAACAGCTTTATACAAAAGACGTTTTATCCGGGTGACTTATATAAAGCACAAGAATTAATTGAAAAAAATATAAATAATGAATATTCACCGGAATATGAGGAAGAGCCGATTCAGGAGACACTGGTATCGGCAGATCCGATTATTACGGCAGATACAAACTATATTGTAATTTCATATGATATGGTCGATAAAAAAGCCAGCGAGAATGAAGAGGTAACCCCTGACAAATATATAGGATACAATAGAGAAAAATTGGAAGAAGCATTAAAAGAGTATGAAAAAAGTCCCTCGCTTACAGACTTAGAAAAAGGGTTTTCCAACATTGAATTAGTATCATTTTCTCCGGAAAAAGTGATAGTCAGGAAAAACTATGAGATAGAACCAAAAGGTTTCTATTTAATTAATGAACAAAATTATGTAGTTGTATATGATGAAAATTTTAAATACAGATATATGAATACAGGAATTAGTACGGAAGATTTACCGGAAGAAATCCAAACAGAAATTCTTAATATGAAATATATAGGAAGTGAGCAGGAGTTGTATCATTTTCTGGAATCATACTCCAGTTAAAAGACAGATAGGAAATAATCAGATGAGAGTGGGAATTATTGGTGCAGGAGCATCAGGGATGATGGCAGCGGTTGCTGCCGCTGAACATGGAGCACAAGTTACTGTAATTGAAAAGAATGACAGAGTAGGCAAAAAGATATTGGCAACAGGAAATGGAAAATGCAATCTTACTAACCGTGATTTTAACATGGAAAAGTATTATTGTGCACATAAAGAAAAGTTACAATATATCTTTGAAACCTTTGATGTGGTGCATACACTTGATTTTTTTGAGAAAAGGGGTCTTATGATTCGGGATAAAAATGGATATATTTATCCTTATTCTGAACAGGCGGCTGTAGTATTGGATTTCTGGCGTAGGTTGCTTTGTGAGAAAAATATAAATGTGCAATGTGGAAGCCCGGTTCTGTTTTCAGATTATCATGAAGATAAAAAATGTTTCATTGTTAAAACGGCTGAACAAAAATATGAATTTGACAAATTAATTATAGCATGTGGCAGCCCGGCGTCATTAAAAAACGGGGACGGACTTAGCGGCTATGCACTGGCTGAAAAATATGGACATTCCATAGGAAAAATCGTTCCGGCACTGGTTCAATTAAAATCTGACGAAAAATTTATAAAGGCCATGGCGGGAGTGAGATGCCAAGCTAAGATTATGCTCTGCCTAAACGGAAGAGAAGAAGCCACTGAACAAGGAGAGGTGCAATTTACTGACTATGGTATTTCAGGGATTCCTGTATTCCAAATAAGCAGGATGGCATCATATGCGATAGAGAAAAAAAGGGATGTTAATGTTATTATAGATTTATTTCCGGATTATGCAGATGATGAATTTGCAAAAATGGTCAGGTTCAGATATGAAAATATGAAGAATGTAAGATTAGAAGATTTTCTAAACGGAACCGTAAATAAAAAAATAAATCTGGCATTGATCAAAGAGTATGGATATAAACCGGATGATGTGATTTCAAAAATCGGGTATAACGCTATTACAGAGTTAATGCAAGGGTATCGCGGGCTTAGAGTACATATTACGGGTACAAATGGAATGGCAAATGCACAAGTGTGTGCAGGCGGGGTTAAATTTGATGAGATAAATACCAATATGGAATCAGTTATGATTCCGGGATTATTTTTTGCAGGAGAAGTAGTTGATGTTGATGGAATATGCGGAGGATACAACTTGCAGTGGGCATGGACAAGCGGATATGTTGCAGGAAAAAGTGCTGCGAATTAACCAGCTAAAATTGCCTGTAGCACATTCTGATAATGATTTAAAAAAGAAAGTGAAGAAGATTCTTCGCACAGACAAAATTAAAGAAATTGAAATAGTCAGACGTTCTGTAGATGCAAGGAAAAAGCCGGAACTTTATTTTAATTATATTGTCGATGTAAAAGTGACAGATGAAAAAAATGTTTGGAAGCGTTGCGACAAGAAGCAGGTAAGTTTGCAAACAAAACAAGTATATCATTTTCCTGTTTCTAATTATAGGGGAGAAATCCGTCCTGTCATTATCGGAACCGGTCCGGCAGGCTTGTTTTGTGGATATATGCTTGCAAAAGCAGGATTCCGTCCCATTTTGTTAGAGCGTGGAAAATGTATAGAAGAGAGGACTGAAGATGTAGACAATTTTTGGAAAACGGGAAAATTGTCTATGGAGTCAAATGTACAGTTTGGCGAAGGCGGAGCGGGAACCTTTTCCGATGGAAAACTGAACACTCTTGTAAAAGATAAATACGGAAGAAACAGGGAAGTCTTATCTATATTCGTAAAGGAAGGTGCTGATGAGGACATTCTTTATGACTATAAACCCCATATCGGTACAGATGTTTTAAGAGATGTTATTATTAATATGAGAAAACGAATCCTTTCTATGGGGGGAGAAATTCATTTTTCAGCGAAAGTAACAGGACTTGAAACAGAAAATCATAGAATAAAAGCAGTTGTTATAAATGATACAAAACGCATTTTTTCGGATTATGTAGTGCTTGCACCGGGACATAGTGCAAGAGATACCTTTCATATGTTGTACGACATGAATGTAAAGATGGAAGCCAAGCCGTTTGCAGTGGGATTCAGGGTAGAACACCCTCAGAAATGGATTAATTTATCCCAATATGGTACAGACAAAATGGAAGCGTTGGGAAGTGCACCATATAAAGTGACAGCGAATGCAAAGGATGGCAGAGGTGTTTACTCTTTTTGCATGTGCCCGGGAGGTTTTGTTGTTAATGCATCTTCAGAAGAGGGAAGACTTGCAGTAAATGGTATGAGTTATCATGCCCGTGACGGTATGAATGCAAATAGTGCAATTATTATAACCGTTACACCAAAAGACTATGGTGATGAACACCCTTTGGCAGGAATGGCGTTTCAGCGAAAAATAGAGGAAAATGCCTATAAGGTTGGCGGGGGCAGTGTTCCCATAGAAAGATATGGGGACTTTAAAAAGAATATCGGATATAAAGATATAGAAAAAAAGGAAGTGCCTTATGCAGATGAAGATATTATACCTTCCGTGAAAGGAAAGTGGGCGTTTTCACCGGTGCATGAGATATTGCCACATGCTCTCAATGTTGCATTTGTGGAAGGAATGGAGCAGTTTGGCACCATGATTCGAGGCTTCGACCATGATTTAGTTTTAGTAGAAGGAGTGGAAAGCAGAACCTCATCGCCAATTAAAATATTGCGTGATGAAAATATGGAATCTGCAATCAAGGGGCTTTATCCTTGCGGAGAAGGAGCCGGATATGCCGGCGGCATTACGTCTGCAGCGATGGATGGTATAAAGGTTGCAGAGGCAATAGCGATAAAGATTACCGGTAAAAACTAAGGAGAACAATTTATGGAAGAGAGAGTCAGCAAACAAAGCATTCGAAGTAAATATTTGGGGTATAGGGATAATCTGTCTTTCTCGGAACGTAAAGCAAAAAGTAGAGAAATATGGAGTCGTTTGAAACAGTTGGAGTGCTATAAAAAAGCAGATGTAGTGCTGGTATATATGGATTACCGTTCTGAAGTTATGACGACAGGTTTGGTGGAAGAACTGCTTTTAGAAGAATCCGGCAAGAAGGTTTATGCCCCAAAGGTAGAAGGCCTGGATATCTTTTTTTATGAAATTAAAGAACTAAATGACTTGAAACCGGGATATCAGGGAATAAGAGAGCCGGAAATAAATCCTCTTACTATGTTTTCAGAAAAAGAATATAGTGAACATAATTGTCTTGTTCTTGTTCCGGGGGCAGTTTTTGACCGTGAACTTTTCAGGATGGGATATGGAAAGGGCTTTTATGACAGATTTATACATAAATATAATAATATAATAAAAATAGGGCTTTCTTTTTCCTGTCAGATAGCAAAAGAAATCCCTATAGAAGCACATGATAAAAAGATGGACTATATTATTACAGAGAATACTGTGTTTAGAGTATAGAAACAAAGTGTTAATAAAGGAGAATACAAAAAATGAATCAGTTACATGAACTTGGAAAAAAAGCAGTTTCTGCAAAATTTGAATTACAAAAGATGACAACAGAAGAAAAAAATGAGGCACTTAAATGTGTGGCAAAAGCACTTTTGGACAAGAAAGATATTATACTTGCAGCAAATGCCGTTGATATTAAAATAGGGGAAGAAAATGGAATGCATGTGGGAAAGTTAGACCGTCTGCGTTTAAATGACGAAAGAATAAAAGCTCTGGCGGAAGGTGTTTTGCAAGTTGTAGAATTACCTGATCCTGTAGGGGAAGTGATGGAGACATCTGAGTGTGCAAATGGATTAATAATTGAAAAGAAAAGGGTTCCTATGGGAGTTGTTGGAATTATCTATGAGTCAAGACCGAATGTAACATCAGATGCTTTTGCACTTTGTTTTAAAACCGGAAATGCTGTAATCTTAAAAGGGGGAAGTGATGCCATTCATTCCAATAAGGCGATTACAGATGTCATAAAAGAAGCTCTTTTAGCATGTAATGTGACAGAGGATGCCATTTCCCTAATTGAAGCTACTGACAGAAGTGTGACCCAGGAATTTATGCGTATGAAAGAATACGTGGATGTGTTAATTCCCAGAGGTGGAGCAGGACTTATCCGCAGCGTGGTTGAAAACAGCACCATTCCCGTTATCGAAACCGGAACGGGAAATTGTCATATATATGTGGATGAATCTGCGGATGTTGATATGGCAATTTCTATTATTTTTAACGCAAAAACACAGAGAATCGGAGTATGTAATGCCTGTGAATCACTACTTATTCATGAGAAAATAAAGGATAAGGTTTTGCCCTTAATTGCAAATAAATTAAAAGAAAAACAGGTGGAAATACGTGGGGATGAAAAGTCAGCAGAGGTAATAGAATGTGTGCCTGCGACAGAAGAGGATTATGCAACGGAATATCTTGACTATATTATCTCTGTAAAAGTGGTGGCAGGTGTAGAGGAAGCCATTGCACATATCAACAAATACAATACAAAGCATTCTGAGGCTATTATCACAGAAGATAAGGAGAATGCAGAAAAATTTATGAGAGATGTAGACGCAGCGTGTGTTTATGTCAATGCGTCTACCAGATTTACAGACGGCTTTGAATTTGGTTTTGGTGCTGAAATTGGAATCAGCACACAAAAACTTCATGCAAGAGGACCTATGGGATTAAGAGAATTGACATCCTATAAATACACCATACAAGGAAACGGACAAATCAGAGGATAATGGACGCTATGTAAAAGCTGTTGCTTATTATTGCAACAGCTTTTTTTAATAAGGAGGTTAGGATTTGCATTTATCAAATCCGGGATTAAAGGCATAGAAATTTTTGGAATCCAATTTATCCTGAACAATGCGCAGAGCCTCGCCAAAGCGTTGGAAATGAACGATTTCTCTTGCACGAAGAAACTTTATGGGTTCACAGATATCATTGTCATGAACAAGACGGAGAATGTTGTCATAGGTTGTTCTGGCTTTTTGTTCTGCCGCCATATCTTCGAACAAATCAGTAATTACATCACCCTTTGACTGGAAGACACATGCATTGAAAGGCACACCGCCTGCAGCTTGCGGCCAAAGTCCCGCAGTGTGATCCACATAATATTTATCAAATCCGCTTTCTTGAATTTCTTCCATGGATAAATCCTTGGTAAGCTGGTAAACAATTGCGGAAACCATTTCCATGTGGGCAAGTTCTTCCGTGCCAATATCGGTTAAGATACCGGCAACTTCACGGTAAGGTGTAGCATACCGCTGTGACAAATAACGCTGGCTCGCGGCCAATTCACCGTCAGGACCACCAAACTGGCTCATAATAACCTGTGCAAGTTTTGCGTTGGAATTTTTAATGTTTACAGGAAACTGTAATCTTTTTTCATAACACCACATATATTAGCATCCTCCTTCCCAAGGCCATGGCTGGGTTACCCATTTCCATTCATTCTGCATGCATCCGTCGGTATCACTGAGGCGAAGCGGACCAAACTTCATGGCAAATTCGCGCATCATTTGGTTTTTCATACGGACATAATGGCTTAAATAATCCATGGCATCTTTGTCAGTGGGATGTGTATCGAGATATAGATTCATCTCAACAATGACAAAATCTATTACACCGATATCATATTTCATCTTTTCTTTTTCAGATATCATTTTATTATTCATTTAACACATCTCCTTCCTGTAAAGGGTTTTTCCAATTCGGGGAAGATGGTTCCGGTGAAGTATGCTTCATCTAAATTTTCAAATATTTTATTCAGATGCTGCCAAGGCACATATCCCATTGCAATAGGAAAACGATCAAAATATTCGTTAAAACTGTAATCCTGCATATATTCCTCTCATAAAAAAATAGCGGTTTTAATAATATAGTATGTTATGAGAGATAAATGGTTCATGGAAAATAAAATAAAACACCTTGATTTCCGTGCGGGTTTGTGTAAAAATAACATAGGAAACGAAGCGGTTACTTTTCGTTAATCAGAAAGGAAAATGCAAATGAGTATGCGAGGAATCGATACGCAGGTAAGAAAAGACAGAAGACGCATTTTTAAGGAAGTTGCGAATCTGGCTTATACATCCGAAAACTTAAAGGATGATATTGAAGCTTTACCATATAAAATTGTTGATTATGATGAATCTGAATATGAAAGTATTTATCGGGAAAGGGCTATTACAAGAGAGCGGATCCGTTTAGCCATGGGACTTTCCCTTCGTCCGGAAAATACACCGGTACACTTAACGCAGGGGCTTGAGGAGAGTAATATTGATGAAAAATATTATGAACCACCGCTTATGCAGGTAATTCCCTCTGCGTGTAATGCATGTCCGGAAAACCGGTATGAAGTGACTGATAAATGTATGGGATGCGTGGCACATCCGTGCAGGGAGGTTTGCCCAAGAGGTGCCATTACTATGAAAAATGGTAGATCCATCATTGACCAGGAAAAATGTATTAAATGTGGTAAATGTAAAACAGTATGTCCCTATGATGCGATTTCACACCAGGTTAGACCATGTCTGGCCCATTGCGGTGTAAATGCGATAAAAAGTGATTCCAAAGGACGGGCATATATCGATACGGAACTTTGTGTGTCTTGTGGACAATGTATGGTAAGTTGTCCCTTTGGAGCCATTGCTGATAAGTCACAGATATTCCAGTTGATTCGTGCAATTCAGTCGGGAAGAAAAATTATTGCACAGGTTGCTCCTGCTTTTGTAGGCCAGTTTGGAAGTGGTGTGTCTCCTGATATGATAAAGGAAGCACTAAAAGAAGTTGGATTTTATGATGTATATGAAACTGCTATTGGCGCAGACTTAGGTGCTATTGCAGAGGCGGAACATTATGTAAAGGAAGTGGCAACAGGAGAATTACCGTTCTTACTAACCAGTTGTTGTCCTTCATGGTCAATGCTTGCAAAGAAGTTTTTTCCGGAAACAATTGATAAAATATCTAACGCACTTACGCCAATGGTAGCAACCGCCCGTGAAATAAAAAAGGAACATCCGGACGCCAGTGTAGTATTTATTGGTCCCTGTGCTTCAAAAAAATTAGAGGCATCAAGAAGAACTGTGCGATCAGATGTAGATTTTGTAATTACGTTTGAGGAATTGGCAGGTATGTTTGAGGCGAAGGGCATCAAACTGGAAGAGACACAGGCCAAGGATAAATTAAATGATGCAACAGCTGCCGGAAGAGGTTATGGTGTGGCAGGTGGTGTTGCCAGTGCCATAGAAGAATGTATTAGAGAATACTACCCTGATGTGGAAGTTAATATAGAACATGCAGAAAGTCTTACGGAATGTAAAAAGATGCTGATGCTTGCTAAAGCAGGTAAAAAGAATGGTTGCCTGATAGAGGGTATGGCTTGTCCCGGAGGTTGTATTGCCGGAGCAGGAACAAATATTGCAATCCCACAGGCAATGAAAGAAGTGGCAGGTTTTAAACAGGCAGCGGATAAGAAAATTCCGGATAAAGAAGATTGAGAGGAAAGATATGACTAAAATTAGAACACGATATGCACCAAGCCCTACAGGAAGAATGCATGTAGGTAATTTGAGAACAGCGTTATACGCATACCTTATTGCAAAACATGAAGGTGGAGACTTTATGCTGCGCATTGAAGATACGGATCAGGAACGCTATGTGGAAGGGGCTGTAGAAATCATTTACAGAACTCTGGAAAAAACCGGTTTGATTCATGATGAAGGACCTGATAAAGATGGCGGTGTAGGTCCTTACGTACAGTCTGAAAGACAGGCCAGTGGGATTTATTTGGAATATGCAAAAAAATTAATAGATAAAGGCGAAGCGTATTATTGCTTCTGTGATAAAGACAGATTAGCTACACTTAGCCGAACAGTAGCAGGAAAAGAGATTAATGTGTATGATAAGCATTGTCTTTCCCTCTCTAAGGAAGAAGTAGAAGAAAAACTCGCAGCGGGAATTCCTTATGTAATCAGACAAAATAATCCCACAGAAGGAACCACAACCTTTCATGATGAAATCTATGGAGATATCTCTGTAGATAATGTGGAACTGGATGATATGATTTTAATAAAATCAGACGGTTACCCCACTTATAATTTTGCTAATGTGGTAGATGATCATTTAATGGGAATTACACATGTTGTAAGAGGAAATGAATACTTGTCTTCTTCTCCAAAGTATAATCGTTTATATGATGCTTTCGGATGGGAAGTGCCGGTATATGTACATTGCCCATTAATTACAGATGAATCACATCAGAAATTAAGCAAAAGATGTGGACATTCTTCTTATGAAGATTTGATTGAACAGGGATTTTTGACAGAAGCAGTTGTGAACTTTGTGGCGCTTCTCGGTTGGAGTCCTAGCAATAATGAAGAAATTTTCACATTAGAAGAATTGGTAAAAGAATTTGATTACCGTCATATATCAAAATCTCCGGCTGTATTTGATTATACCAAGTTAAAATGGATGAATGGTGAATATATTAAAGCCATGGATGAAAATAAGTTTTATGAGATGGCGGAGCCCTATTTAAAAAAGGCATTGTCAAGAGAATTAGATTTAAAAAAGATTGCATCCATGGTAAAAACAAGAATTGAGATTTTCCCTGATATTTGTGAACTGGTAGATTTCTTAGAGGAACTTCCTTCTTATGATGCTGTTATGTATGAGCATAAAAAGATGAAAACCACAAAAGAATCTTCACTGGAAGTGTTAAAGGAATTACTTCCTAAATTAGAAGAACAGGAAGACTATTCCAATGATGCACTATATCAGCTTCTTGTAGCATTTGTTGAAGAGAAAGGTTGTAAAAACGGTTATGTAATGTGGCCGGTGAGAACAGCTGTATCCGGCAAACAGATGACGCCGGCAGGTGCTACGGAAATTATGGAACTTCTCGGAAAAGATGAATCTATAAGCAGAATCAAAAAAGGAATTGCGTTGCTTGAATCGTCCATCTGATATGCAACGTAAAGCAATTTGTCATGTGGCGGGACCGGCCAGAGTACTGGCTGGTCCCGGAAGTGGCAAAACATTCACCATCATTCAAAGAATATCTTATTTAGTAAATGTAATTAAAATCCCCCCGGAACAAATTTTATGTATTACTTATACGAAAGCGGCAGCGCAGGAGATGCAGAGCCGATATCAAGTTTTAAAGAATACAGAGGCTGGTCAGAATTGCAACGTTCATTTCAAAACGATTCACGGCATCTGTTATCAAATCCTAAAGGAATCCGGAGAATATCGTAATTTTTCCCTGATAAATGAACAAAATAAAAGAAAAATCATAGAGACGATTTTAAAAAATAAAGGTCTGATAAAAGAATTTATAAACGGAGCATCTTCAGATATGCTAGATGCAATCAGCAGAAAGAAAAATGCGTTGTCATATATTTCTGATAGTTCCATAAAGGAAGAACTTTTTGAAACCATATATGATGAATATCAAATGATGTTACAACAACGGAAATTGTTGGATTATGACGATATGGTCAGTGAAAGCTATAAGATTTTTATTACAAATAATTATTATTTGAATAAATGGCAGAGGCGTTATGATTATATATTAGTAGATGAATTCCAGGATGTAAATCTGTTGCAATACAATGTGATTAAACTTTTGGCAATGCCACAAAATAATCTTTATGTTGTGGGGGATGATGACCAGGCAATTTATGGTTTTAGGGGTGCTATGCCGGCTATCATGCAAACCTTTAGCAATGATTTTCCGAATGTGAAAGAATTATTATTGACGGAAAATTACAGAAGCGGTAATGAAATCGTGGATTTTGCCGAAAAAATAATACAAAAAAACAGACAAAGAATAGATAAAAAAATATTATCCAAGAAAACAGGTGGTAATGTAAGTATTATTATGAAAGATACGGAAGGGGAAGAATGCACAAAATTAGTAGAAGACATCAATAAATTGACAGATGAGGAGCGAAAAAATAGTGCAATCATACTGCGGACAAACCGGGAAGTTGTTAGATATAAAGCGTTACTTGCTGAGAAAAAAATAAAAATAAAGGAAGATATACCGAGAGAAAAAAGTTTATTAATTCATTTTGCAGTACAAGATATTATGGCATTTCTGTCTTTCTGTAAGGGCGGATATAAACGCTGTGATTTTTTAAAAATTATGAATAAGCCGGAAATATATCTATCTGAGCATGCTTTGATGAGTGAAAAAGTGTCAGAAGGAGAACTTTTACAATATTACAGCATGAATTCTGAAATGCAGGAAAGAATAAAAAAATTATTTATACATTATAAAAGAATTGAAAACCTGCATGTGCAGTTGGCTGTTCAGTATATTAGAAATGTGATGGGATATGATGAATATCTAAAGAAAAAAATATGTAATCAATATGAGTACGAGAAATGTATAACCAGAATGGAAGAATTTTGCGAAATGGCAAAGGAATATCGCGAAGGTGAAAAGATAGAAGAATTTTTTAAACGCTTAGAAACAGTGTGCATAAGCACACCGGCAGATAGCACGGCAAGAAAAAGGACAGGAATATCTGTAATTACTATGCATAGTGCAAAAGGATTGGAATTTGATGCGGTGTTTCTTCCTGATTTGAATGAAGGAGTAATGCCGGGGCGTCAGTGTAATACGCCGGATGAAATAGAAGAAGAAAGAAGGCTCCTGTACGTGTCTGTAACAAGAGCCAAAAAATATCTTATCATATATTGCACAAAGGAACGGAGACGAAAGCCATCACGTTTTATAGCCGATTTTATTCCGCATCAATAAGTTCGTCAAATTCAGCATCATCAAGGTATTCATCAAAAGCATCAGCGACTTTTTCGTATTCGTCGTCATCTGCAATATATGTGAGTTTTGGTTCTTCATTAGGATCATTTTCATTTTCACTATATCCATAAAACCAAACGATGCCGTCATGATTTTCGCCGTCTTCCTCTAACGGAAGAAGGACAATATAATCTTTATTTTCAACAGTTAAAATTGTAACAACAGCACAGGTGACTTTACTGCCATCATCTAAATCCAGCGTTACGGTCATTTCTTCATCGTCATTTTCCGGTGTTTCAAAATTTTTCATATTATCGTTTTTCATAATACCTCCTTGGAATGTCAAAAATAAGAACTGTATATTTTTTTTATATTTTACTAAGACTTCTTCTATTAATCAATATTTTTTACACACATTAATTGTTTTATGTTATCATAAAGGTGATGTAAACATTTATAATTAACAGCATAAAAAGCGCTAGGAGATTACATGAAAGACAAGCTGAAAATCACATATTATAAACCGGATAAACAAGGTGTAACATGTTTGGCTGGCGGATATAGTTTTGCAACGGAAGCGGATCATAATAAAAAATGTGGTGTTTTACTTTATGCGAATGATGGCAGTGAAGTCCGCATCCCTTTTTCTGAAAATGGAAAACAAGGAACTCTTTATGGGGTAAGGATAGAAGGGGATGGTGAATTCCCGTTTGTGAAATACAATTATTATGCAGACCGGGAGGTTATCACAGATGCATATGCCACATTAGTAGACGGCTTACAGGATTTTGGAGAGCATGAAGATAATAAACGCAGAACTTACGGCGTTTTGAAACAGGATGTATATGATTGGGAAGATGATGAAGCATTAGTACACCCGGTAAATGAAACGATTATTTATGGGATTAATGTCCGTATGTTTACCATGCATCCTTCTTCAGGTGTTAAGAACAAGGGATGCTTTGAAGGGATTGTGGAAAAAATTCCTTATTTGAAAGAATTAGGTATTACTGCTGTAGAATTGATGCCGGCATATGAGTACGACGAATGCATGAGTAATAACCGTGTGAATTGCTGGGGATTTCAAGAAGGATTCTATTTTGCACCAAAAGCTTCTTACAGTAAAAACAGAGCTGATATTTCATTTAAAAACATGGTAAAAGAGTTGCATAAAAATGATATAGAAGTAATGATGCAGTTTTATTTTCCACCCACATGCAAGCCTTCCTATATTGTAGATGTGTTGAAGTACTGGGTAATAGAATATCATATTGACGGCATGAGACTGAGCGGTTTTAACATCCCCCTTTCCCTAATTGCCGGAGAGCCTGTTTTGAAAAGAACAAAAATACGGTGTACGTATTTTCCTCTGGAAGAGATTTATGCAGATAAACCACCGGTATACCGCAATTTACTTTCTGATAACGGTGATTTTAAAAATGAAATGAGGCGTTACCTAAAAGGTGATGATAACCTGATAAATCAGTTAATACAATATCAGAGTAATAATCCGGATATGTGTGGTGTTGTAAATTCTATTGCCGATTATGACGGGTTTTCATTATACGATACCGTTTCTTATGAGCGAAAACATAATGAAACAAATGGAGAGGATAACAGGGACGGCACAAACTATAATTACAGCTGGAACTGCGGAGTGGAAGGAGAGAGCCGCAAAAAAACAGTTTTGGAATTAAGAAAAAAACAAATAAAAAATGCATTTAGTTTTTTGCTATTGTCACAAGGTGTGCCATATATCTTTAGCGGAGATGAATTTGCTAACACAAGGAACGGAAATAACAACTGTTACTGTCAGGACAATGAAACAGGTTATATCAAGTGGAAAATGAATCAGTTTTCAAAGGATATTTTTGCCTTTGTCAGAGAACTTATCCGTTTGAGAAAACATTATGGAATTCTTCATGCAAGAGAAAAATTACAATCGATTGATGTAAGTGGCTGTGGTTATCCTGAAATTTCTTATCATGGCATAGAAGCATGGAGACCGGATTGCTCCTATAGCAGTAGGACTACCGGAATCATGTTGTGCGACAGTAAAGAATTAGAGGAAGCAGAATTTTTGTATATTGCATATAATATGCATTGGGAAAAGCACGAACTTGCCCTTCCAAAACTTCCTAAAGGGAAGGTGTGGAGCTTACTTATGTGCACGGCAGATACAGATTCTTTTTTGGAGACATCAGTCATTACAAAGCAAAATATTGTTGTGCAGGAAAGAAGTGTTTCACTATATTGTGCAAAAGCAGATGAAAGTTTGTATGATAAAAAAAGCACAAAAAAGAAAAGTATGAAAGCGTAAAGGAAATTATTTGGATGAAAGCATGGAAACACTTTAAAACAATTACGCGCCATAAAATTCAGGTAATGAAAGGCTGTTTTCGGGTAGGCCTTTATAAACAGGGTTTGCTACATGATTTATCAAAGTACGGTCCATCGGAATTTTGGGTAGGTGTAAAGTATTATCAGGGAGACAGAAGCCCTAATAATGCGGAA
This sequence comes from Lachnospiraceae bacterium, assembly GCA_017938315.1. GTDB lineage: Bacteria > Bacillota > Clostridia > Lachnospirales > Lachnospiraceae > Suilimivivens. The sequence goes on along the minus strand of JAGBBV010000020.1, from coordinate 177,697 downwards.
AGAGAAGATATCGGATATTCTTCTGCATGGTTACACCATAAAGGAAGAAATAAACATCATTATGAGTATTGGATTGACTACAGCACCAAGGAGATAGCCGGTGGAATGACACCTGTTCCTATGCCTGATAAATATATTGTTGAAATGCTAATGGACAGAATAGCGGCTTGTAAAATATATAATGGTTCTGCCTATACTCAGAAAGATCCTCTTGCATATTATCAGCGCGGAACAGAAAAAGCACCAATTCATCCCAAAACAAAGGAACTTTTGGAAAGGCTTCTTTGTATGTTGGCAAATGAAGGTGAAAATAAGACATTTGCATATATCAGGAGAGAAATTTTAAATAATAAGAAATAATTTATAATAACATTTTTGCTTTGATGGCATATGATATAGCATAAAAAGCAAGGAGCGACAATATTATGAATTGTTTATGGTTATTAATTTTACTTTTCTGTTGCGGAAACAACAGTGGAAGAGATAATGGAAACTGTGGATGTAATCGTGAAAGGGAAAATACATGCAAAAAGGAAAACACATGTGAAAGAGAATGTGTCTCTGACAGGGATACCGTCTGTGAGCGCGAAAGCAGTTGCGGGTGTGTTGAACCACGTTTTGAAGCAAGACCTTTCATGAACTTTGGAAATACAACATGCGGTTGTGAAATGACACAGAATTCAGGATGTGAATGCAGACAGTAAAATGCATGAAAAATTATTTTGTAATTTGTAATATTTAATGAAAAAAAATATTTCAAAATGGGAATGTCATGTTATAATATCCTATGCATGGCATTCTTTTTTGATGAATGGTAATACTGTGTACAATAAGAGAAAGGATAAAAAATTATCTATGAAAGGATTAATAGAACAGGTTCTTCGATTTGGTGTGGTGGGATTTTTCTGTTTTCTGATTGATTTTGGAATAACAGCAGGACTTGCTAATATTTTTGGAGTACACTACTTAGTATCCAAATTTTTGGGATTTGTCATATCAGCTGTTGTAAACTATATTTTAAGTATTAAATTTGTTTTTACCGCGAAAAAAGATATGGATAAAAGCAAAGAATTTACAGGATTTATTATTTTGTCGGCGATTGGTTTACTGATTAATGAAATTGTAATGTTTGTATGCATTGACGGTATATACAGGCATATGCCGGTGCTTCAGGGCATTATTTCGGATGAATGGATGGTGTCCATCAGTTCTGTTATTGCCACAGGTATTGTTATGATCTATAATTTTATTTCCAGAAAGATTTTTTTAGAACGTAAATAAACGTTAGCTATTTTGTTATGGATAAAGAGAGATTTTTAGAAATAAAAAATGAGTTTATTTTAGAAAAGCGGGAACGTTACGGAATCGGGACGCTGAAAGAAAAAACGGTACATGGAATACTGAAGAATTATTTTGCACCGGATAAGGACATGCAGGAGATTCCTATTAATGGTTATGTAGCGGATATTTATACAGGGAAAGAAATTTTTGAAATTCAGACAGCACATTTTGATAAATTAAGGAATAAGCTGGAGAGTTTTTTGCAAGAGTATCCGGTTACTGTTATTTATCCGGTTCCGCATATAAAATGGCTTTCCTGGATAAATGAAGAAACAGGAGAATGCTCTTCTTTTCGAAAAAGTCCTGTGAAAGGAAATGTATATAAAGCATTTTATGAACTATATAAAATAAAAATGTATTTAAAACATCCCAATTTGCGGATATTGATAGTACTTCTTGATGTGGAAGAATACAGATTACTAAACGGCTATAGTCAGGATAAGAAAAAAGGATCTGTCCGTTATGATAGGATTCCGGTTGAATTGGTAGATGAAATTTTGTTTGAAAGAACGGAAGACTATATGCAAATCATTCCCTATCATCTGGATGAAGAGTTTACTGTTTCTGATTTCGCGAAAGAAGCAGGGATTAAGAATAAGGAAGCACAACAAGTAATGCATATCCTGCATTACTTAAATATTGTAAAGAAATGCGGTAAGAGAGGCCGGGCATATCTGTACATGGTGAATGAATAAAGGAATAGGTTTATATGGAAAAGAACACAAAACAAATTACAGAAAAGTTAAATGGCGCTGAGGAAACTAAGCGTCAGTTTCTCTTTATGGAAAAAGCAAAAGAATATGTAGCTTTATTAGAACAGGAATTGGGCCGGAAACCAACATGCTGTGTCACTACCTTTGGCTGCCAGATGAATGCAAGGGACTCAGAAAAGTTAGCCGGTATTTTAGAACTCACCGGTTATGTTTTGGTGGACGATGAAGATGCAGACTTTGTGATTTATAATACCTGCACTGTCAGGGATAATGCAAATCAACGTGTATACGGAAGACTTGGGCATCTAAACAGTTTAAAAAAGAAAAATCCGCATAAAAAGATTGCACTTTGCGGATGTATGATGCAAGAGCCTTCTGTAATAGAAAAAATAAAGAAAAGCTACCGTTTTGTTGATTTAATTTTTGGGACACATAATATTTACAAATTTGCCGAATTATTGGTGGCTATGTTTGAAAACGAAACGATGATAATTGATATCTGGGACGATACCGATCAAATAGTGGAAGATTTGCCGGTAGAGAGAAAATATCCGTTTAAATCCGGAATCAACATCATGTTTGGATGCAATAATTTTTGCAGCTATTGTATTGTCCCTTATGTACGGGGGCGGGAGAGAAGCCGTAATCCCAAAGATATTATACATGAAATTGAAAGATTGGTTGCAGATGGCGTTGTAGAAATCATGTTACTTGGCCAGAATGTAAATTCCTACGGAAAAAATTTAAAGGAGCCCATGTCTTTTGCACAGCTTTTAAAAGAAATTGAAAAAATAGAAGGGCTTGAGAGAATCCGTTTTATGACTTCCCACCCGAAGGATTTATCTGATGAATTGATTCAGGTAATGAAGGAATCAAAAAAAATATGCCGGCATTTGCATCTGCCTCTTCAGGCGGGTTCCACAAGAATTCTTACGGCAATGAACCGTAGATATACAAAGGAACAGTACCTTGCTTTGGCAGAGAAAATTAGAAAAGAAATTCCGGATATTGCCCTGACAACAGACATTATAGTCGGATTTCCCGGTGAGACATTGGAAGATGTTGAAGAAACAATTGAAGTAATAAAAAAAGTACAATATGAAAATGCGTTTACGTTTATCTATTCCAAGCGTACAGGTACACCCGCTGCTGCAATGGAAAATCAAGTGCCGGAAGAGGTAGTAAAAGAAGGCTTTGATAAAGTGCTTCAGACAGTGCAAGAAACAGCCCGCATGCGTGTTGCACTTTTGCAGGGACAAACTTTGGATGCACTTGTCGAAGAGGTAAATGAGCAAGATCCGACTCTTGTAACTGGACGTCTTTCCAATAATACAATTGTCCACTTTAAAGGCGGAAAAGAATTAATAGGTCAGATTGTACCGGTTTATTTAAAAGAATGTTATGGTTTTTATTATTTAGGAGAAATAATGAATAAATAACCTTACACATTAGATAAAAATGAAATACGAGGATGAAAAAATGGAAAAATTGAAACCAAAATTGTTTTCTGTAATGAAAACCTATTCAAGAGAGCAACTGATTAAGGATATTGTTGCAGGTATTATTGTGGCAATCATTGCACTACCGCTATCAATTGCTCTTGCCCTTGCTTCCGGCGTTAGTCCGGAAAAAGGCCTTTATACTGCTATTGTTGCAGGATTTGTGATTTCCTTTTTGGGAGGAAGCCGTGTGCAGATTTCAGGTCCTACAGCTGCTTTTGCAACCATTGTAGCAGGCATTGTGGCTACAAGCGGAATGGAAGGTCTTGTAATTGCAACCATAATGGCAGGTATTTTGCTTATTCTTATGGGTGTATTAAGACTGGGTAATTTAATACGTTTTATTCCGTATACGATTACCACCGGATTCACAGCAGGTATTGCTGTGACAATTGCTATCGGACAAATGAAAGATTTTCTTGGATTATCATATCCGGCAGGAACAAGTCCTGTAGAGACAATGGAAAAAATAGAAGCAGTTTTTGCCCATATTGGAACAATAAATCTGCAAGCATTGATCGTGGGAATAGTCTGCCTGTTTATTTTAATTGCATGGCCGTATATAGCTAAGATAGTACCCGGTGTAGTCGGAAAAGTATTGGGAAGTGTTCCTCCATCACTTATTGCAGTTTTTGCAGGAATAGGTATGGTCAGCGGATTACATATGGAAGTAAATACGATTGGCACATTATATGAAATTACAAATAAACCGCCTACATTTCAAATGCCGGTTATCAGTTTTGATTTAATTAGAGGACAGTTCAGCAATGCACTTACCATTGCAATCCTTGCAGCGGTAGAATCATTACTTTCCTGTGTGGTATCTGACAGTATGATTCATTCCAAACACCGGTCTAATATGGAACTGGTAGCACAAGGTGCCGGAAATGTGTTTAGTGCTCTTTTTGGTGGTATTCCTGCAACAGGAGCCATTGCCAGAACTGCAGCAAATGTAAAAAATGGTGGACGCTCACCTATATCAGGTATGGTACATGCAGTTGTTTTGCTGTTAATTTTAGTTGTTTTTATGCCATATGCAGCTCTTATTCCCATGCCTGCCATTGCAGCGATTTTGTTTATGGTAGCCTATAATATGTGCGGATGGAGAGAATTTGTATACCTTGTAAAAACATCTCCCAAAAGTGATACAGCAGTTCTTATTGTGACCTTTGTTTTAACGGTAGTATTTGACCTTGTAGTAGCAATAGAGGTTGGAATTGTATTTGCAGCAATTTTATTTATGAAACGAATGAGCGATGTGACACAGGTAGAGGGATGGAAATATATCAATGACGAGGATGATCCCGATGCCATTGAACTTAGGAAAGTGCCTGAAGGCACACTGGTATATGAAATCAGCGGACCCATGTTTTTTGCTGCGGCAGACAAGCTTCTCAAGATTTCTGTTCCGGAAAGCACAAAGAACTTGATTATCCGTATGAGAAGCGTAAATGCTATTGATGCAACTGCAATGCACAATTTAGAACAGCTTTTTGAAAAGTGTAAAGATAAAAATGTAAATCTTATTTTATCGCATGTAAATGAACAACCCATGCACGTTATGCAAAAAGCCGGATTTTATGATATAGTAGGAAGTAAGAATTTCTGTGCACATATTGACGATGCAATAAAGAGAGCAGAAGAAGTATAAAAGTACGGACGGTGGAAAAATGGCTGAATTAACTCCAATGATGCAGCAGTATCTGGAAACAAAAAAAGAATATTCGGATTGTATCCTTTTTTACCGGTTGGGTGATTTTTATGAAATGTTTTTTGAGGATGCCATTACGGCATCAAAGGAACTGGAAATCACTTTAACCGGAAAAGCTTGCGGTTTGGATGAAAGAGCCCCGATGTGTGGGGTACCATATCATGCTGTGGATGGATACTTAAATAAACTGGTTTCCAAAGGGTATAAGGTGGCTATTTGTGAACAGGTGGAAGACCCGAAGCTTGCCAAAGGAATTGTAAAACGCGAAGTGGTAAGAATTGTTACACCGGGGACCAATTTAAATGTGCAGGCATTAGACAGTGAGAGAAATAACTATCTCATGAGCATTGCATATTTTGAGGGAAAAGCCGGAATATCTACAGCAGATGTTACCACCGGAGATTATTATTTAACCGAAGTAGATGACGACAAAAAGCTTCTTGATGAAATCAATAAATATCATCCCAGTGAGATTGTGTGTAATGATGCCTTTTTAGTGAGTGGACTTGATTTAGAAGACTTAAGGAGCAGATTAGGGATTACTGTTTATTCTTTAGAACCTCATTTTTATGATGAAGACAGATGTAGAAAATGCCTGATAAAACATTTTCATGTAAATACATTACATGGTATGGGAATTGAAGATTTTCCGGCAGGACTTATTGCAGCCGGTGCGCTTCTTTTGTATTTATATGATACACAAAAAAATTCACTTGCCCATTTTACCCATTTGTATCCTTATTTAACCAACAAATATATGCTTCTAGACAGTTCCACAAGAAGAAATTTAGAACTGACGGAAACGCTTCGTGAAAAGCAAAAAAGAGGTTCCCTTTTATGGGTTCTTGACAAAACCAAAACAGCTATGGGAGCCAGAACCCTAAGACAGTATATTGAGCAACCTTTAATTGATAAGGAACAAATAGAAAAGAGACTGGATGCAGTGACTGACTTGTGCAGTCAGCCGATGATCAGAGAAGAAATTAGGGAATATTTAAATCCAATCTATGATTTAGAGCGTTTGCTTGGGAAGGTAAGTTATAAGACGGCAAATCCAAGGGATTTAATTGCTTTTCGTAATTCTTTAAGAATGCTGCCCCATATCAAAACCTTGTTAAACGAATTTCATAATGGATTGCTTGATGAAATTAACCGGCAGATGGATGATTTGGAAGATATTTTTGCATTAATTGATTCGTCTATTACAGAGGAGCCACCAATAGCCATCAAAGAAGGCGGGATTATCAAAGAAGGGTTTGATGACACCATAGATTCTCTTCGAAACGCAAAAACAGAAGGGAAAAATTGGCTTGCCCAGCTTGAAGAAGAAGATAGGGAAAGAACGGGCATTAAAAACCTTAAAATTAAGTACAATAAAGTTTTTGGCTATTATTTTGAGGTGACTAATTCTTATCAAAGCCTTGTTCCGGAAGATTATATCAGAAAACAGACATTAGCTAACGCAGAGAGATATACCAATGCAAGGTTAAAAGAGCTGGAGGATTCCATCTTAAATGCAGAAGATAAACTTTTTACACTGGAATATGATATGTTTTGCCGTATCAGGGATGCGATTGCAGATGAGATAGAAAGAATCCAGCAGACTGCAAAAGCTGTGGCAAAATTAGATGTATTTGCTTCATTTTCAGTCGTGGCAGAAAGAAACCGCTTTGTACGTCCTGCCATGAATGAAAAAGGTGTTATTGATATTAAAGCGGGAAGACATCCTGTTGTAGAACAGATGATTGACAGTGATATGTTTATCAGTAATGACACATATCTGGATAATCATAAATATTGTGTATCAGTTATTACAGGTCCTAATATGGCAGGTAAATCCACTTATATGAGACAGGTAGCATTAATTGTACTAATGGCGCAAATCGGGTGCTTTGTACCGGCAGAAAGTGCAAATATCAGTATCGTGGACCGGATTTTCACCAGAGTTGGTGCATCAGATGACCTTGCCAGCGGACAAAGTACTTTTATGGTGGAAATGAATGAAGTGGCAAATATTCTTCGGAATGCTACTGCAGACAGTTTGCTGATTCTGGATGAAATAGGACGGGGAACCTCTACCTTTGATGGACTCAGCATTGCATGGGCCGTGATTGAACACATCAGTAATAAGAAACTGCTTGGGGCAAAGACCTTGTTTGCAACCCACTATCATGAACTTACGGAATTAGAAGGGAAAATGAGCAATGTAAACAATTATTGTATCGCTGTAAAGGAAAAAGGCGATGATATTGTTTTCCTCCGTAAAATTGTAAAAGGTGGCGCGGATAAGAGCTATGGTATTCAGGTGGCAAAGCTGGCCGGTGTTCCTGATATGGTAATTGACAGAGCAAAAGAAATCGTGGAGCAACTTTGCGATAATGACATTTCTGAAAAAGTGCAAAGTATAGTGATTGAACAAAAAGACACAAAGAAAAAGAATGTTGTGAAATACGATGAAGTTGATCTTAGTCAGATGTCTTTATTTGATACGGTAAAGGATGAAGACATTATTAAGGAGTTGAAAGATATTGATATCTCTAATCTGACACCTCTCGATGCACTTAATACATTATATAGATTTCAAAACAAATTAAAGAACAGATGGTAATTATTTTTTGTCCGGCATATTGCGGATAGAAAGGAAGAAATATGCCTACAATTGAACTTTTAAGCCAAAATACAATTGATCAGATTGCAGCAGGAGAGGTAGTTGAGCGGCCAGCCAGCGTGGTAAAAGAACTTTTGGAAAACGCCATAGATGCCGGTGCTAGTGCGGTTACTGTGGAACTGAAAGAAGGCGGCATTTCATTAATCCGTGTTACGGATAATGGGTGTGGCATAGGAAAAGAACAGGTAAAAAAGGCATTTCTTCGCCACGCAACCAGTAAAATAACCTCTATTGATGATTTGACATACGCTACAAGTCTTGGTTTCCGAGGTGAAGCTTTATCAAGTATTGCAGCTGTTTCACAAGTAGAAGTGATTACAAAGACAAATGCTGAACTGACCGGTGTAAAATATGCAATTGTAGGCGGAAAAGAAGAGGACTTCGAAGAAATCGGAGCACCGGATGGAACCACATTTCTGATACATAATTTGTTTTACAATACGCCAGCCAGAAAGAAATTTTTAAAACAACCACAGACAGAAGGCGGTTATGTGGCAGATCTTATGGAACATATGGCTCTTTCAAGACCGGATATTTCGGTTAAGTTCGTAAATAATGGACAGGTAAAATTCCATACCTCCGGAAATGGTGACTTAAAAGAGGTTATTTACAGAATATATGGAAGAGAAATGGCAGATGCAGTTGTTCCCTTTCATGCGGAATGTGAAATATGTAAAGTTCACGGTTATATCGGCAAACCGGAGATAAACCGTTCCAATCGTAATTTTGAGATCTATTTTATGAATGGAAGATTTATTAAAGATGATTTAATTTCAAAAGCCATAGAAGAAGGGTATCGTCAATATTTAATGCAGCATAAGTTCCCATTTGTGGTGCTTCATTTGGAGATGGAGCCAAAGGAAATTGACGTAAATGTACATCCTTCCAAAATGCAGATAAGAATTCATAAAGGGAACGAATTATATCAGTTTTTATCCGGCGCGGTATATGATAAATTGCATCAGGTGGAAATGATTCCCCAGGTATGTCTTGTTGAAGATGAAAAAGAAAAATTCATACCCATAAAAACACCGGAACCTTTTGAAACAAAGAGAATTGAAAATATTGTACAGGAGGAACCGCAGGTATATGAAATAAAGGATTCCCTGCAAAAAACGGTTACAAGTAAGATTTTAGGTGCCGTTGACCATGAAATGATGCAAAAAAATGAAGGAATTCATGCAAATATTATAAAAGCAGAGCAACACATATTGGTTGAGAAACCCACACAATTAAACCTTTTTGAGGAAAAAATACTGATTAAAGAGGCCAGAGATGAATATAAGATTTTGGGACAGGTATTTGATACCTATTGGTTGATTGCTTTTAAGGATAAACTATTGATTGTGGACCAGCATGCAGCCCATGAAAAGGTAAAATATGAGCGCCTTGTAAAAATGCTTCAAGATAAAGAGGTGAGTTCACAGTTAATTAGTCCACCGGTTATTTTATCACTTGCCGGCAGAGAAAATAATTTGATGCAGGAATATAGGTCCCATTTTGAAGAGCTGGGCTTTGAAATTGAAGAATTTGGTGAGGATGCTTATGCACTTCGAAGCATGCCGGTAGATTTATACGGATGCAATGAAAAAGAATTGTTTATGGAAATCTTAGATGAACTTTCTGAAAACCCAATGAAAGGCACTCCGGACGTCATATTACAGAAACTTGCTTCCATGGCATGCAAAGCAGCAGTAAAGGGAAATAACAGCATGGATTTGAAGGAGATGGAAGCATTGATAGATGAACTGCTTACTTTAGATAATCCTTATCATTGTCCCCACGGAAGACCCACAGTTATATCCATGAGTAAATATGAAATGGAAAAGAAATTTAAACGAATTATATAAGTATTAGTCAAAAAGATAACGGAGCTATGTGATGAAGAAGAAACCGTTAATTGTTTTAACAGGACCAACTGCTGTGGGAAAGACAGACCTTTCCATTAAACTTGCAAAACAGATAAATGGTGAGATTATTTCTGCTGATTCCATGCAGGTATATAAATATATGGATATAGGGTCTGCAAAAATCATGCCCGAAGAAACAGATGGTGTAACCCATCATTTAATTGATGTGCTATTACCCTCCGAAGAGTGTAATGTTGTTGTGTTTCAAAAGATGGCAAAAGAATGCGTGGAAAAGATTTATAATAAAGGGAAAATCCCCATAGTTGTAGGGGGGACAGGTTTTTATATCCAGGCACTTCTCTATGATATTGATTTTGAAGAGGAAGAAGAACAGACAGAATATCGAAACCATTTAGAACAACTGGCCAAAGAACACGGGAACGTATATTTACATGAAAAATTAAAAGAAATTGATCCCATATCTGCAGATGAAATTCATGCAAACAATTGTAAACGCATCATACGGGCTTTAGAATTTTATGAAAAAAACGGATTCCCCATATCTGAGCATAATAAAATGCAAAAGCAAAAAGATTCTGCTTATCAAGCATGCTATTTTGTGCTAAATGATGCAAGAGAAAAGATATATGAACGGATTGATAAAAGAGTAGATGTAATGCTGGAAAAAGGTCTTGTTGAAGAGGTTAAGTGTTTAAAAAACATGGGATATCATAAAGGGATGGTTTCCATGCAGGGACTCGGCTATAAAGAGATTTTATCATATTTGGATGATGAAATCAGCTTAGAGGAGGCCGTATACCTAATTAAAAGAGATTCCAGACACTTTGCCAAAAGACAACTTACCTGGTTTAGAAGAGAAAGAGATGTCATATGGGTAGATAAGCAGGAATTTTTATACAAGGATAGTGCTATTTTGGATTTTATGCTTGAATGTTTAAACGAGAAAGGAATAATTTGATATGAAGTTCTCACATGAAATGTATCAAAAAATGGGAATAGAGGAAGATGTATATCAATTTTGTGAAAAAATATGGTCATCCTTAGAGACCCGGTTTAAAGAGATTGATGAGATATCAGAATATAATCAGATGAAAGTCATTGCCGCAATGCAGAAGAATCGTGTCAGCGAAGCATGTCTTCTTGGAACAACAGGTTATGGATATAATGATTTGGGCCGGGAAACCCTGGAAGCAGTTTATGCAGATATTTTTCACACAGAAGATGCTCTTGTAAGGCCTCAAATCACATGTGGAACACATGCACTTGCACTTGCATTAATGAGTAATTTAAGACCTGGCGATGAGCTGCTATCCCCTGTGGGAAAACCCTATGATACGCTGGAGGAAGTAATAGGAATCAGGCCATCTAAGGGTTCCCTTGCAGAATATGGCATTACATATAAGCAGGTTGATTTGTTACAGGATGGGAAATTTGATTTTGAAGGCATCAGACAAGCGATTAATCCTAAGACAAAAATGGTGACGATACAGCGCTCTAAAGGATATCAGACAAGACCTACTTTATCTGTCGGCAGAATCGGAGAACTGATTCATTACATTAAAAATATAAAGCCTGACGTGATTTGTATGGTAGATAACTGCTATGGAGAGTTTACGGAAATAACAGAACCTTCTGATGTAGGCGCGGATTTGGTAGTAGGTTCCCTAATTAAAAATCCGGGTGGAGGACTTGCACCTATCGGAGGTTATCTTGCGGGAAAGAAAGAATGTATTGAAAATGCAGCGTATCGCTTAACCTCGCCCGGACTTGGCAAAGAAGTTGGTGCATCCCTTCAGGTAATGAATTCTTTTTATCAGGGATTGTTTTTGGCTCCCAGTGTGACTGCAAATGCTCTTAAAAGTGCGATTTTTGCTGCTAATATATATGAAAAATTAGGATTTCCGGTTGTGCCTAATGCCACGGAAAGCAGACACGACATTATCCAGGCAGTAACCTTTGGTAATGCGGAAGGTGTGATTGCTTTTTGCCAGGGAATACAGCAGGCTGCAGCAGTTGATGGACATGTGACACCGGAGCCTTGGGACATGCCGGGATATGACAGCCCTGTTATTATGGCAGCCGGCGCATTTGTTGCGGGGTCCTCTATCGAACTCAGTGCTGATGGACCGATTAAACCACCTTATGCAGTTTATTTCCAAGGAGGGCTTACATGGCAGCACGGAAAATTCGGCATTATGAAAACGCTGCAAAGGCTGGTCGAGAAGGGCATTATTTCGTCAGATTTTGCTGAAAATCATTGATTGGTTGTCGAGATTAGACTATAAAAAATCTATGAATTTGGTATACATAACTGCATTTCTGTGATAAGATATTTTCATATGCGAAAGAAAAAGTGGAGGTAAAATATGCGCAAGAATAACTGGGCATGTTTTCTGCTTATTTTAGCAGGAATTGTCATTGGTGGATTTATTGGAAATCTTTTTCCGGTATCATGGCTTAATTATGGTCAAACGTTTGGACTATCCAGTCCTATCATTCTTGACTTTGGTATTTTGTGCATTACTTTTGGATTGTCCATCAAGATTACTGTAGCCAGTATTATCGGAATCATTATTGGTATTGTGATATATCGTGTTATTTAAAATATCCTTCTGTGCTGAATGAGAGAAAGGGCCGGAAAGGATTCTTGTGAAAGAAAAAATGCAAGACGGTGAAAAGCCGTATGAAAAGTTTGTTAAATATGGTGCTGAAAGTCTTACAGAACAAGAACTGCTTGCTGTAATATTAAGGACAGGCACAAAAAATTGCTCTGCCATGGAGTTAGCGGGATGCATTTTGTCATTATCCAAGAGGAAAAATGGTTTAAATATGCTACATCATATTTCACTAAATGAACTGATGAATATTCCCGGAATAGGTGAAGTGAAAGCGGTGAAGGTGAAATGCATTGCTGAATTAGCCAAAAGGATGGCACAGCAAAAAGTGGAAGAACAGCTAAAGTTTGATAAGCCGGAAACGGTGGCTTCTTACTTTATGGAAGAATTACGGCATGAAGAAAAAGAAAAAATTTTATTGTTATCACTGGATAATAAATTGCATTTAATCGAAAAATATATATTATCAATTGGAACAATAAATGCATCATTATTATCAACACGGGAAGTATTTGTACAAGCATTAAAAAATCAGGCATCATTTATTATGTTGTTACATAATCATCCCAGTGGAGATCCTGTTCCCAGCAAACAGGATATTGCAATTACAAAAAAGATAAAAGAGGCCGGAGAGCTGATAGAAATAAACGTACTGGATCATATTATTATTGGAAATGGTTGTTATGTCAGCTTGAAAGAATATGGCTTATTATAGAAAGGGGTATTAATATTGTCCATCAATGCATTTGGTATCGATTTGGGTACCAGTAATATTAAAATTTTCCATAAAAATGAAGATGCAATTCTTGTTGAGAAAAATATGATTGCAATCGAAAACAAAAAGAACGTGTTTGCATATGGTGATTCTGCGTTTGAAATGTATGAAAAAGCACCTGCAAATATTAATATTTCATATCCGCTTTCTAACGGTGTAATTGCAGACATTAAAAATATGGAACTGTTAATCCGTTACTTCGTAACAGATTTATCCAAGGGAAATATCAGACCTGCAGATTATTATATTGCGGTGCCTTCTGATATTACGGAAGTGGAAAAGAGAGCATTTTATGATTTGATAAAAGAGGCCGGTGTAAAAGCAAAAAAAATAATGGTAGTGGAAAAAGCAGTTGCAGACGGACTTGGCATGGATATTGATGTGAAAAATTCCCAAGGTGTTTTGGTTGTAAATGTGGGATATGATACCACCGAAATATCAATTTTATCTTTGGGCGGCATTGTGCTGAGCAGATTAATAAAAGTCGGAGGGCTTAAGTTTGACGATGCCATCCGTGCAGCAGTAAGAAAACAGTTTAGCCTTATTATCGGTGGAAAAACGGCCGAAAATGTAAAAATATCATTAAAAGATTTGGAAAAAGAAGGAAAAGGTGCTGTGGTATATGGGCGTGATATTGTCACAGGACTTCCCGTGGAACGCGAACTACCTACAAAAATGATAGATGACTGTCTGATTGAACATTTCCACACAATTATTGACAGCATAAAAGTAATTCTGGAAAGAACACCACCTGAACTTGCAGCAGATATTTACAGACATGGTATTTATTTGACAGGTGGAGCATCTCAGGTAAATCATCTTCCTGAATTAATCCGCCAGGGAACAGGACTAAATGTGAATATTGCAGAAAATCCCATGACAAGTGTAGCACTTGGTCTTTCAAAAATCATCAGAGATGACAATTATAAAACAGTTGCATATACCATTGAAGGAATGAGTAGATGAGTCCAATAATAAAAAGAAAAGGAGAAAAGTTTACGCTACCCGGTAAATATCTCCTTTTTATTTTAACAATTCTTTGTACGGGTTTGATTGTATTAACATTTCATACAAATTTTTTAAGTGCGCCTGCAAGTGCTGTTGGAGGTTTTTTAATTACGCCCATGCAGGAAGGTATCAGCAAAGTGGGTAGCTGGTTACATACAAGATCAGAAGAATTGGTACAAATCAGAATGCTATTAAAAGAAAATGAGGAATTGAAAGCACAAATAGACGAACTTATGGTGGAGAATATACGTCTGCAACAGGACAGGTATGAACTTACCAACTTAAGGGAATTGTATGATTTGGATGCACAGTATGACGAATATGATAAAGTAGGTGCAAGGATTATCGCAAAAGACTCCGGCAATTGGTTCCATTCTTTTGTCATTGATAAAGGAGCAGAGGATGGACTGGCCATTGATATGAATGTTATGGCAGGAAGCGGTCTGGTAGGAAGAATCACTGATGTGGGACCAAATTGGTCAAAAGTGATGTCTGTTATTGCAGATAATTCCAACACCAGCGGCATGGTATTATCAACATCTGATAATTTAATCGTAAGTGGTAATTTGGAACTTTATGCAGAAGGCGTTATTGAGTTTGAAAAACTGGTGGACAGTGCTGACAGAGTTGTAGAAGGCGATAAGATTGTTACATCAAACGTCAGTGATAAGTATTTGCCGGGAATTTTAATCGGTTACATATCCAGTATCAATGTTGACTCAAATAATTTGACAAAGTCGGGGCTGATAACACCTGCCGTAGATTTTGAACATTTAGAGGAAGTTCTTGTGATTACACAGTTAAAACAAACAGTGGGAGATTCATAGAAACGTGAGAAGATTTTTGGTTTCAGCCATCATGGTCATCATATGCTTTATCTTACAAAGTACTGTTTTTAAAGCACTTGAATTTGGTGGTATTGTTCCTAATTTAATGATTGTGCTTACCGCGTCTTTTGGCTTTATGAGAGGAGAAAAGGCGGGACTACTGATTGGATTTTTCTGCGGTCTTTTGGCAGATATTTTTTTTGGTGGACTGATAGGGTTATATGCAATGATTTACATGTATATCGGATATCTAAACGGAAAGTTCCATAAGGTATTTTACCCGGAGGATATTAAGCTTCCTATTGCACTTATATTTGTCAGCGATTTTATGTTTGGAATTGTATGTTATGCTACGCTTTTTTTACTTAGAGGACGATTCCATTTTATGTATTACTTTACCAATGTTATTTTACCTGAAATGGTATATACCATTTTGATTACATTACTTCTTTATCCGGTTATATTATGGATAAATAATAAACTTGAAGACAGAGAACAAAGGAGTGCACGTAAGTTTGTTTGAAGATTTTAAAGAAAAATTCTTTAATATGGTCAGTTCCAGAGTGTTTGTTATGATACTGGTGATGCTTATTATTACTGTTTTAATCATGCAAAGACTGTTTGAACTTCAAATTGTAAATGGGGCTTCTTATCTTGATTCCTTTGAAACTAAAATCATGAAAGAAAGAACCATACAGGGAAGCCGTGGGTGTATTTATGACCGCAATGGTAATTTGCTCGCATATAATGAATTGGCACATTCCGTAACAATTGAAGATGTATATGAAAGTGGCAAGATGAAAAATTATAATCTCAATTCCACCATATATACATTGATACAAATGCTGGAGAGAAACGGAGACGCAACGGTTAGCGATTTTAAGATAGTATTAGACAAAAATCATAATTTTAAATTTGCGGTGGAAGGGACGCAGCTATATCGTTTCCTTGCAGATGTTTATGGGCATACCACTATTGACAAACTTGATGAAAAAGAAAAAACATCAACAGCACAGGATGTAATTAACTATCTGTGCGGATGGGACAGGTTCCGCATCGGCGAATACACTGCTGATGATACGGAAGAAACCTTTCGGGTTGGAAATGGATACAGCAAAGAAGACATGCTGAAGATCTTGACAATCCGTTATGACATGAATAATAACAGCTACCAGAAATATATTGCCACTACAGTTGCCACTGATGTAAGTGAAGCGTCAGTTGCAGTTGTTATGGAAAATTGTAATGAACTGCAAGGAGTATCTATTGTGGAAGATACTATCCGCAAGTATGTTGACAGTATATATTTTGCACAAATTATCGGGTATACCGGAAAAGTTTCGCAAGAAGAACTTCAAGTATTGAATGCAGATAATAAGAATGCCTATGATATGAATGATACTGTAGGTAAATTGGGAATCGAAAAGTCCATGGAAAGTTATTTGCAGGGGGTAAAGGGAAGCGAAACAGTATTTGTAAACAGTGTGGGAAAGGTTATTGAAACAAGCAATTATGTGCAATCGGTTGCAGGAAATGATATTTACCTGTCAATAGATAAAGATTTACAAATTGCAGCATATAAAATATTGGAAGAGAAGCTTGCAAGTATTTTATATACAAATATTGTGAATGCAAAAGAGGTAAATACGGAAAACGTAAGCAGCAGTAAAATTAAAATTCCGATAACAGATGTTTATTTTGCATTGATAAATAATAATATTATAGATACAGAAAATTTTGCGGAAATAAAAGCAGGCGAAGCCGAAAAAGCTGTCTACGTTAAATTTACGGAAAGAAAAGAAACTGTTTTTGCAACTTTGCAGGAAGAATTAGATACAAAATGTACGCCTTATGAAAAATTAAAGCAAGAGTATCAGGTCTATCAAAGTTTTATTGCTGATATGCTTTATAGCAATGGGATTCTTATGCGTAGTGAAGTGGACACTTCAGATGAAACGTATATCGCGTGGACAACCCAGGAAGTGATTAGTCTCAATGAATATTTAAACTATGCCATTGCAAAGAACTGGATTGATGTTACAAAGCTTGATTTGAGTAGTCAGTATTTGGATTCCGAAGAGATTTATGACAAAATCATAGAATATATTTTTAGAAATTTGCAGGAAAATGTTGATTTCAATAAAAAAATATATAAATACATGATAAAGGATAGTACTGTTTCAGGAAAAGAGATATGCCATATATTGCTGGAACAAAATATTATCGATATAGACGAAGAGGAATTACAACGCTTTGAAGATGGAAGAATATCTGCGTATACTTTCATGATGAACCGTATTCAAAACCTTGATATTACACCTGCACAATTGGCCCTTGATCCATGTAGCGGCTCAATGGTTATTACAGACGTAAATACAGGAGAGGTGCTTGCACTTGTCTCTTATCCGGGATACGACAATAATAAAATGGCGAATGGTGTTGATGCTGAATATTTTGCACAATTATTAAATGATTTATCAACGCCTATGATTAACTATGCGACCCAACAAAGAACAGCACCGGGATCTACCTACAAAATGGTGTCTTCAACAGCAGGCTTAAAGGAAGGGATTATTTCAACAAGCTCTACATTTAGATGCAACGGACAGTTTGACCTGATTGAACCACCACCGAAGTGCTGGATTTATGGAAAAGGAACACACGGATATTTAAATGTTACCCAGGCAATTAAAGAGTCCTGTAACGTATATTTTTATGATTTGGGCTATCGTCTTGGAATAGTAGGAGATAATTATTCCGATGACGTGGGATTACAAAAATTGGGAATATATGCGGATATGTATGGCTTTTCAGAGACATCAGGCATTGAAATAGAGGAAGCTACACCGCAGATATCTGATAAAGATGCGGTTCGTTCTGCTATTGGACAAGGAACAAACAGTTATACAACGGTAGGCATTGCAAGATATGTTACGACAGTTGCCAATAGAGGAACGTGTTACAATTTGACGCTTGTAAATAGAATTACGGATCATAGCGGTAATCTGCTAAAAGAGAATCAGGCAACAGTCCGCAATACGGTAGCACTTGAAGAGTTTGAATGGGATGCGATTCAATCCGGTATGCGCAGGGTTGTTGAATCAAAGTATTATTTTAACGATATTGGTGTAAATGTTGCCGGAAAAACAGGTACCGCGGAAGAAAATAAAAACCGTCCAAACCATGCATTGTTCGTGGGATATGCTCCTTATGAGGCGCCGGAGATTGCCATCGCAACAAGGATTGCTTATGGGTACACATCTACTTATGCTGCACAGCTTACTAAGGACGTGTTCAGATATTATTTCGAACTTGCAGATGAAGAAGAATTAATTACCGGAACAGCAGTCAGAATGACTGACAGTACGGCAGTTACCGATTAATTTAATGCGTTATTCTTTTGGTAAAGGAGTATAATTTGCATGAAAAATTCAGTGATTATAAAGAGTTTTCCTAATGGAATTGTTTTGCATTTAGATCCACAACTTCCCTTTGAAGAATTGCTTGATAATATAGCAGTTAAGTTCAAGGAATCAAGCAGTTTTTTCAAAGATGCCAAAATGGCTTTATCGCTCAAAGGAAGAAATCTTACAGAAACGGAAGAAAAACTGATTTTAGATACAATATCCCAAAATTCTTCGTTGTCAATTGTTTGTCTTGTAGGTGAAGATGAAGAAACAGACAGGGAGTTTGTGAAAGCAATATCCCAAACCGATTTTTCCGGGGAGGGGTCATCACATAATGAAGGACAATTTTATAAAGGAACTTTAAAAAATGGACAAATTCTTGAAACAGAGTCAAGTATTGTCATTTTGGGAGATGTATATCCGGGTTCTTCTGTTATTTCTGCAAGAGATATTATTGTTCTTGGCGGTTTATATGGAGAAGCATATGCAGGAGGTAACGGAGATTGCAGCCATTATGTTGCAGCGCTTGAAATGTCGCCGGAAAAATTAAAAATTGGCGATTTCAAATATCATTCTAAAGAGAAAAGTAATAAATGGTCCATAAAGCCAAAGGTACAACCGAAAATCGCATACGTAAAAAATAACAAAATTGTTATGGATTCCCTTACAAAAGAATTACTGAGCGACTTACCTATATAAGGTCTTCTCAGGGGACGGAATTAATTCATCTTAGGAGGATAAGAATATGAGTGAAGTAATTGTCGTCACATCAGGGAAAGGCGGTGTGGGAAAGACCACCACATCTGCAAACGTAGGAACCGGTCTTGCGGCTATGGGGAAAAAAGTTGTATTAATTGATACGGATATCGGCCTTCGTAACTTAGACGTTGTTATGGGGCTTGAGAACAGAATTGTATACAATCTTGTAGATGTTGTAGAAAACAAATGCCGTATCAAGCAGGCATTGATTAAGGACAAGCGTCACCAAGGCCTTTATTTGATGCCTTCTGCACAGACAAAAGATAAAACGGCGGTATCACCGGAACAAATGGTCAGGATGATAAACCAGCTGCGGGAAAACTTTGATTATATTATTTTGGATTGTCCCGCAGGAATCGAACAAGGCTTTAAAAATGCAATTGCAGGTGCCGATAGGGCACTTGTTGTAACGACACCGGAAGTGTCAGCAATCCGTGATGCGGATAGAATTATAGGGTTGCTGGAAGCGAATGAGTTTAAGCAAATTGATTTGATTGTAAACCGTTTGCGCCCCGATATGGTAAGACGTGGGGAAATGATGAGTACGGAGGATGTAGTGGATATATTGTCCATTCCGTTAATCGGTATTGTCCCGGATGATGAAAATGTAGTAATTTCCACAAATCAAGGAGAACCTCTTGTGGGAAATAATACACTGGCAGGAAGAGCATATCAAAATATATGTTATCGCGTGGCGGGAAAGGAAATTCCTTTTATTGAGTTTGATAAAGGCATTTCTTTCTGGACAAAAGTGTCAGGTATATTTCATAAAAATTAGGGAGGTGTCAATATGGGAATGAAACATTTTTTCTTCAGAAAGAAGTCCAGGGAAATCGCAAAAGACCGTTTGAAAATCTTACTGATTTCGGACCGTGTGAATTGTTCACCGGAAATGATGGAAATGATTAAAAATGATATTGCAAAAGTGATATCAAAGTATATGAAAATAGATACACAAACCATGGAAATACAAATAAGTAAAAAAGGAAATAAGGGGCATGATAACAAAACACCTATGTTATATGCCAATATTCCTATTTTAGATTTGTACAGTAAGTGATGAGAAAGGTAAATTATGTTAAGGCAATATAGAGTACGGGATTATAACTTTAAACTTATGATAATGGTAATTGCTTTAGCGGTGATTGGAATTATTGCCGTTGGCAGTGCCCAAGAGTCATTGCAAAATAAGCAGATAGTGGGTTTTGCCTTCGGCATTTTTCTGATGGTAGTATTATCTTTGTTTGACTATTCGGTTATTTTAAAATTTTATTGGTTAATTTACCTGTTAAATATAGTTTTACTTGTTCTTGTAATTATAATGGGAGACGATGCAGGTGGAGCACAAAGATGGATTGAAATCGGAGGAATAAGATTTCAGCCATCTGAAATAGCCAAAATTTTTATCATATTATTTTTTGCTCAGTTTATTTTAAAACATCAGGAAAAATTAAATACATTCCAGTATATTGCTTCTTGTGTAATTTTATTCGCAATTCCAGCACTTTTGGTATTTAACCAGCCGGATTTGTCCACAACCATAATTATCTGTCTCATTTTTTGTACAATTATGTTTGTGGGTGGTCTGAGTTGGAAAATTATAATAGGGATTTTAGCAGTGTTTGTTCCTGCTGCGATCATTATGATTACTTTGATATTACAACCGGATCAGAAGTTGATTAATGATTATCAAAAAGATAGGATTATTGCATTTTTTAATAAAGAAGAGTATGCAAATGCTGAAGGCTACCAGCAGGAATATTCTGTTATGGCAATCGGTTCGGGACAGCTTACCGGGAAAGGATATAAAAATAATCAAATCAGCTCTGTAAAAAACGCAGACTTTATCGCAGAGCAACAGACTGATTTTATTTTTGCGGTAATAGGTGAAGAATTTGGGTTTATAGGCGCCGGTGTGGTTGTCATTCTCTTTTTTCTTGTCAGCGTGGAATGTTTGCTTATGGCAAGGCGCGCAAAGGATATTGCAGGAACCATTATTGCGGCAAGCGTAGGTGCGCAACTTGGGTTTCAAGGCTTTGTAAATATCGGAGTAGTAACATACCTTTTGCCGAATACAGGATTGCCTTTGCCCTTTGTCAGCTATGGGTTGACGTCACTGATAAGTTCTTTTATCGGAATAGGATTTGTTTTAAATGTGGGGTTACAATGTAAACAGAAATGATGTATAATATTGATGTATGTTACTTTTAGCTGCATCAAAAATATGGGGAGGACGACTATATGAATATTGCATTAATAGCACATGATGCCAAAAAGAAACTTATGCAGAACTTTTGCATTGCATATAGAGGGATTTTATCGAAAAATGAGTTGTACGCAACGGGAACTACAGGAAGACTGATAGAGGAAGTTACAAACTTAAATATACATAAATACTTAGCAGGGCACCTTGGTGGAGAGCAACAGTTGTGTGCACAAATTGAACATAACCAGTTAGATCTTGTTATTTTTTTAAGAGATCCGGTGACAAAGAAACATCATGAGCCCGATGTAAATAATGTTCTACGTTTTTGCGATATGTATAATATTCCGTTGGCAACAAATTTGGCGACGGCAGAACTATTGATTAAGTCCCTGGACAGAGGAGATTTAGAGTGGCGTGAAGTTTATAAATAATTTTTTATCACGAAAATATATCATAATGATTTCCGTTGCTTTTATAGTATCAGTATTATGTGGCTGTAGCAGTAGTTATGATATGCCCTATACTGTTAATTCTGACAGCAGTAGCTTCCGCATTGTTGACAGAAAGGAGACCGTAGCATCTGCAGTTCCCTTTGCATCGGATTTATGTGTTGTTGACGGAAATATTACGACAGAACATGTTGATATGTCGAAAGCAACAGGGGCCGCATTATTTGATGTAAACAGTAAAACAACTATTTTTGCCAAAAATGTTCATGACAAACTTTATCCTGCAAGTCTTACAAAAGTGATGACAGCGCTGGTAGCACTAAAGTATGGAAGTAGTGATTTAATGCTTACAGCATCATCAAATGTGACAAAACTGGAAGCTGATGCTCAGACCTGCGGTTTAAAAGAAGGGGATCAGATGACGCTTGCCCAGGCACTGCATGTTTTGCTGATTAATTCTGCTAATGATGCGGCGATTATGATAGCCGAAGGTGTTGCCGGCTCTGTGGAGGAGTTTGCTGCCTTGATGAACAAAGAGGCAGTTTTGCTGGGAGCAACAAACACAAATTTTGTAAATCCTCATGGACTTTCTGATGATAACCATTATACAACAGTTTATGATTTGTACTTGATAATGAATGAGGCAGTAAAATATGATACATTTAACCAAATTATTGGAATGGCATCGTATTCAACTGTTTATTATAATGCAAATGGTGATGCAAAAGAACTATCGGTAAACAGCACGAATCATTACTTACATGGGGATGCACAGGCACCAGCAGGCGTAACAGTTTATGGTGGGAAAACCGGCACCACCAATGCAGCAGGTCATTGCCTTATACTATTGTCAAAAGATGCTTCAAATAATCCATATATTTCGGTAATTTTACGAGCAGACAGCCGTGATGATTTGTATGTACAAATGACGGATTTGTTAACGGAAATAAATAATTAACAGTTGTTTTTTCGGGCGTAATATCTTATAATAAAAACAAGTCATATATAAGGTGATTTTTATCATAATTATATATTTCGAATTTACTTCAGGAGGGATTACCAATGGTTCAATTAATTATCGGAAAAAAGGGAAAAGGCAAAACGAAGCATTTGTTAGACAAAGCTAATACTGAAGTACAGAATGTATCCGGCAATATCGTATATCTGGACAAGAGTGCAAAACATATGTATGAACTCAATAACAAAATCAGATTAATTGATGTTTCTGACTATATGATTACTTCTTCAGATGAATTTGTTGGATTTATTTGTGGAATTATTTCACAGGATCATGATTTACAACAGATGTATTTTGACAGTTTTTTAAAGATTGCTTGTAAAGAAGATGGTGATGTTGAAGCAATCATTAATAAGTTAGAAAATGTTGGTGAAAAATTCGGAGTTAGTTTTGTTATCAGTATTTCATTGGATGAGACAGAACTTACTGATTCACTAAAAGATAAAGTTATAGTTTCTTTATAAAAAGTATTTATGTACATAAAACCCCGGATTTTTCTGGGGTTTTTTACTGTAAAGGATATTCGTTTGACCGTCAGAAACAGGAGCAGGTATTTTGAGAGAAAATGAAAATAATAAAATAGTTAAATACAGAAAGCCTCTAAATGTCAATATCGGCATGGTTATTTTTGCGGCCATTTTTGTCTATATTATTGTCTGTGTGTTCGGCTACTTTACAGAAAAGCATATAGTACCGTACCAGGTCAAAGAAGGCTCTTTATCTTCTAATAATATTTATCAGGGAGTTGCACTTCGCACAGAAGAAGTAGTGACTGCATCACAAGCGGGTTATATAAATTATTATGCTCGTGAAGGTGAAAGAGTAGGCGTTGGTAATCTGGTATATACATTGGATGAATCCGGTAAATTAGCAGAGTATTTAAACGCGGAAAACGATACTAATGCATTGACAAAACAGGATATGACAGAACTAAAAACAGAAATACTTGGTTTTGTGACTAACTTTGATGAGACACAATTTCAAAAGACATATGACTTTAAATATGATGTAAGGGGAACTGTGTTAAAGTTGGCTAATGCCAATATTCTGGAAAATATTGATAAGATTAATAGTTCAGGGATTTCAGAACTTGTAGAACTGTGTACAGCACCCGATACAGGTATTGTTGTGTATTCTGTGGACGGATATGAAGATTTAACATTAGAACAAATTACAGCAGATATTTTTGATACATCGGAGTATGAAAAAAAACAATTAATCAGTAATGAACTGATAGCGGACGGCGATCCTGTTTATAAGTTATCAAAGGATGAAGATTGGGCTATTGTGATTCAGACGGATGAAGAAAAAGCCCGGGAACTTGAAGAACTTGAATTTGTAAAAGTAAAATTTTTGAAGAATCAAAATACATCATGGGGAGAGGTTTCCACATATGCAAATCCGGATGGCGATGTTTTTGTAAAACTTAAGTTTACAAATTCTATGGTTACATTCTGTACAGACCGATTTATAGATATTGAATTAATAACAGAAGAGGAAACAGGACTTAAAATTCCCAATTCATCAATTGTAGAAAAGGAATTTTTTATTATTCCGAAAGAATACATTACTTATGGCGGTACAAATGGCAACGCCGGAGTTATGCGGGAAGCGTACGATGAAGATGGAACGGCAACATCAGAATTTATTGAAACTACAATTTATCATGAAACGGAGACGGAATATTATTTGGATGATTCGAGGCTTCGGATAGGCGATTACATTATTATGCCACAGTCTACGCAAAAACAATCCGTAAGTAAGAGAGGAACCTTAATAGGAGTATATAATATTAATAAAGGCTATGCAGACTTTAAACAGATTAATATTTTATATCAAAATGAAGAATATGCAGTAGTTAAGTCAAATACAAGATATGGTCTTAACACTTATGACTATATTGTACTTGATGCTTCTTCAGTGGAAGAAAACGAAATTATTAATGAGTAAGGATGGCATATGATTGCAAGAAATATTCAAGTGGTAAAAGAAAAAATAATACAAGCATGTAATAAAGTAAGCCGTGTGGATAATTTCCCGATATTAATAGCGGTTAGCAAAACAAAGCCAATCGAAATGTTACAGGAAGCATATGATGCGGGGTGCAGGGATTTTGGAGAAAATAAAGTACAGGAGCTTATTGATAAGTATGACAAGATGCCTAAAGACATTAAGTGGCATATGATAGGGCATCTGCAAACTAATAAAGTAAAATATATTGTTGATAAGGTGGCATTAATTCATAGCGTTGATTCCCTAAAACTTGCCATGGAGATAAGTAAGGAAGCGGTAAAAAAGAATGTTACGGTTGATGTTTTGATAGAAGTTAATGTGGCAGGAGAGGAAACAAAATTCGGCGTTAAACCTGAGGATACAGAAGAACTCGTGAGAAAAATAGCAGTATTGCAAGGGATACATGTAAAGGGGCTTATGACGATTGCACCATATGTTGAAAACCAGGAAGAAAATCGACAATATTTTGCGAAGCTGAGGCAATTATCTGTTGACATAAGGGATAAAAACATTGATAATGTTTATATGGATGTTTTGTCAATGGGGATGACAGGTGACTATCAAGTTGCAATTGAAGAAGGTGCAACATATGTACGTGTTGGAACCGGTCTTTTTGGTGAAAGACAATACATAGTATAAAGGAGTTATAAAATATGGGAGTAATGGACAAGTTTCTCAATTATATGAAGTTGAATGAAGATGACGACGATTTTTATGATGATGATTACTATGATGATGAACCAATAGAAGAAAAACCGCAGAGAACAATTATTGCAAAAGAGCCTGCAATAGAGGAAGAAGAAAAAATTATTAAGAAGACAGTTCCCAAAATCACGCCTATGCGTCAAACAAAGCGTACAGGAAACGGAATGGAAGTGTGTGTGATTAAGCCGACTTCTATAGAAGATGCAAGGGAAATAACGGAAACACTTCTTGCGAATCGTACGGTTGTTTTAAATTTAGAAGGGCTGGATGTTGATATTGCACAGAGAATCATTGATTTTACATCGGGTTCTTGTTTTGCAATCAGTGGGAATCTGCAGAAGATATCACATTATATTTTTATTATTACACCGGCTGTCGTAGATATATCGGGAGATTTTCAGGAAATTTTATCAGGCTCATTTGATGTACCGATTAATAATGGATTTTAAGCAAAGCTTCCTGTTTCGACAGGAAGTTTTTTATTAATAAAAATTGATTAAAGTGAGGAATATGTCATGTCTGAAAGAATAACGATTAATTATGAAAAAAAACCATGTTATGATATTGTTTTTTCAAAATCATTTGATTCTTTAGGTGGTGAACTGGAAAAGTTAAGTATATCTGAGCGTAAAATATGTATTATAACCGATTCTACAGTAGCTAAGTTATATGCTGAACCTATTATGCAATTGCTGGAAGGAAAGTGCAAAAAGTACATTCTTCATATTTTTCCGGCAGGGGAAGCAAATAAGACATTAGACACAGTGAGAGCTGCATATAAGGTGCTGATTGATGAGAAATTTGACAGGAAAGATCTTTTGTTAGCACTTGGTGGCGGTGTTACAGGTGATGTTACCGGTTTTATTGCAGCAACTTATCTTCGTGGGGTTGATTTTGTGCAGATTCCAACAACACTTTTAGCACAAGCCGATTCCAGTATCGGAGGAAAGACCGGTGTTGATTTTGATGGATATAAAAATATGGTAGGTGCTTTTTATATGCCAAAGCTTGTTTATATGAATGTCAGCACATTAAAATCCCTTGATGACAGGCAGTTTTTTAACGGATTTGCAGAAGTGATGAAACATGGTCTAATTAAGGATAGCATGTATTATGAGTGGTTACTTGAGAATATGTATGAAATTTGTGACAGGGACGTTGATGTACTGCTTGAAATGATTATGAAAAGTTGTATGATTAAGAAACTTGTGGTTGAAAAGGATCCCACGGAAAAAGGAGAACGCGCACTCTTAAATTTCGGACATACAATTGGACATGCAATAGAAAAATATAAAAAATTCACAATGTCACATGGAGAATGTATAGCACTTGGTGCAGTAGCGGCAGCATACATTTCATGGAAACATGAATGGCTGTCAATGGAAGAGTACTATGAAATCAGGGACATGTTTGTACCTTTTAATTTACCGATATCCATAGAAGACATTGAGCCTGAAAAAATTCTTGAACTCACAAAATCTGATAAAAAGATGGAAGGTAATACAATTAAATTTGTTTTATTGAAGAAAGTGGGTAAGGCGGTTATTGACAAAACAGTAACTGATGAAGACATTTTAAATGCAGTGAAAGAGATTCACTATGTAGAAGACGGAGAATAAAATGAAGAAGAGTGTAATTTTGATTTTAGATTTTATTTTTTTGCTGGTTCTGGTGGCCTGTGACCAGATCACAAAATATCTTGCTGTAATTAAATTAAAAGATCAGCCAGCGTTTAATATCATTGATGGTGTGCTTGAATTTAATTACTTGGAAAATAAAGGCGCAGCATTTGGAATGCTTCAAAACCAGAAATTCTTTTTTGTTTTTGTCGCAGTAATTTTTCTTGGTGTTATTATTTATGTACTCATAAAAACACCGGAAAATAAAAAATATAACAGCTTGCATATATTACTTACCATGATTGCAGGTGGTGCAATCGGAAATATGATTGACAGACTTAGGCTCGATTATGTGGTGGATTTTATTTATTTTGTTTTAATTAATTTTCCCATATTTAATGTTGCCGATATATATGTTACGCTTGCAACAGTGATTTTAGTTATTCAAGTGTTGTTTATTTATAAAGATAATGATTTTTATTTTTTGAGCTTTAAACAGAAGAAATTCCGGGAATTAAACTAATATGGATGAAAAATATAATGTGTTTAGTTTTATAATAGCAGAGGACAGTGAAGGGGAAAGGCTTGATAAGTACTTAACAGTGATGGTGGAATCGCTTTCCCGGTCATATCTGCAAAAACTGATTGATGAGCAATGTGTTACAGTAAATGAAAAAAAGGTAAAAGCAAATTACCGGTTAAAAATAGATGATGAAATTATATTAAGGGTTCCACCGGCGATTACGCCCGATATAACACCTGAAAATATTGAATTATCTGTTTTATATGAAGATGCAGATGTGATTATCGTTAATAAGCCCAAAGGAATGGTTGTGCATCCGGCGGCAGGTCATTACAGCGGAACACTGGTAAATGCATTATTATACCATTGTGCCGGTAATTTAAGTGGAATTAACGGAATCATGCGTCCCGGCATTGTTCATCGGATTGACATGGATACAACAGGGTCTGTTATAGCATGTAAAAATGATTATGCACATGCGTCTATTGC
Source organism: Lachnospiraceae bacterium (assembly GCA_017938315.1). GTDB lineage: Bacteria > Bacillota > Clostridia > Lachnospirales > Lachnospiraceae > Suilimivivens. The sequence goes on along the minus strand of JAGBBV010000020.1, from coordinate 149,481 downwards.
TAAGCAGCTGAAAGAACATACTATAGTTAGACGTTATCATGCCATTGTATGCGGTGTTTTAAAAGATGATGAAGGAACAATACATACATTGATAGGAAGGCATCATATAGATAGAAAAAAGATGGCTGTTGTTTCAAACGGCGGGAAAGAGGCAATCACACATTATAAAGTGATAAAGCGGTTTGAAAAATATACTTATGTTGAATGTATTTTAGAAACAGGACGCACGCATCAAATCAGGGTTCATATGGCTCATATCGGGCATCCGCTTCTGGGTGATGAAGTTTACGGGAAAAAGGAAAACCGATACCATTTACAAGGACAGACACTACATGCAAAAATATTGGGGTTTATACATCCCGTTTCCGGAGAATACATAGAAACAGATGCACCATTACCGGAATATTTTTTGAAATTGGTAAATATTCTCTAATTTATCTTTTGTTGTTGAAATATGTTATAATTCGTGGTATCATTTTTACTAGAAATTTAATGTTTTTTACGATTTTTTTATAAATATTATCTATAAAAATATTTGTCTCGATCATATAGATACAAGAGGTGTTTTTCATGGGAACAGCAGAGTATCTGGATAGTCTTTTGCTGAATTATTCGGGTAGTTTTAATATTTATCAGCCATACGTAATAAACGAAAAAGAATATCCGGCATACGGTCTTTTTTATTCATTGGTTGAAAAGTACATATTGATTCGAGAGGTAAATATGTGGTCAACAAAAAGTTATGATCATGTATTATTTTTGGAAACGGAAGAGTGTAATGAGGAAACTCTGAAAGAAGCCGTGAATATAATAGAAGAGTATATGGAACCGGTGCTTGTCCGTAAGAATGAACTTTTACCGGAAAAGAATCACATGTACAGCTATTTAAATGTTGTAATTATTTCTCAAAAATCCTTGTCAAAAGAGATAATTAAAAAAATTAAAAAATATCACTTTGAAAAAGGTTATCGGTTTAATTTCCGTGGTTACTCAAAAGGAAGTATTATTGCCATTTCGTTAGAAGATAAGAGTTTTGCAAGCAATTATCACAGCAAAAATAAAAAGAAAATGTTTTTAAAGGTATTTGATAATATTGAAAGCGGAAAGCCTACTTTTTCCCAGGTGATGGAAGAGAGAGGGCTGAAGCCTTTTAAACAGGAAAATATTTAAGCTTATATACAAATGTGAGACATTTGTTTTATATAAGAATGCTCAAAACACAAAAGAAAATTAAAAAATAGGAGGAGATTGTTGTGAGCGCATTATTATTAATCATTTTAGCAATCGTAATTTTCGTTGTTGCCTATCTTACATACGGACGTTACCTTGCTAAGACATGGGGAATCGACCCCGAACGTAAAACACCTGCTTATGAATTTGAAGACGGTGTAGACTACTGTCCTGCAAAAACACCTGTTTTAATGGGACATCACTTTTCATCAATTGCCGGTGCAGGCCCTATCAACGGACCTATTCAGGCAGCATTCTTCGGATGGGTACCTTGTTTCTTATGGATTGTAATTGGTGGTATCTTCTTCGGAGCTGTTCAGGACTTTGGTGCGTTATTCGTTTCCATGCGTCATGAAGGTAAGTCATTGGGTGAAGTTATCGAAGATAACATCGGCCGCAAATCAAGAATTCTGTTTACTGTATTTGCTTGGCTCGTATTACTTCTTGTAATTGCAGCATTTGCAGATATCGTAGCAAACAGCTTTATTGGTGCAAGCCATGGCGGAAGTGAAAGTAACGGTTCTGTTGCAACAGCATCTTTACTGTTTATTCCTCTTGCTATTGCATTTGGTTTCCTTGTTTACAGAAAGAATGCACCTATGGCAGTAGCAACTGTTCTTGGTGTTGTTTTACTGGTAGCATGTGTTGCAATCGGTCTTGCTTGTCCTATAAATGCATCTAAGAATGCTTGGATTCTCTTTGTATTTATTTATATTATTATTGCTTCTGTAACACCTGTATGGATTCTGTTACAGCCCAGAGATTACTTAAGCTCATTCCTTCTTTACTTCATGATGGCTGCAGCTGTTATCGGTATTATCGGTGCTACTATTGTAGATCCTGCATCTACAACATTTACAACTCCTGCATTTACAGGATTTGCTGTAGGCGGAAGTTATTTATTCCCTACATTATTCATTACAATTGCTTGTGGTGCGATTTCCGGTTTCCATTCATTGATTGCTTCCGGTACAACATCTAAGCAGATTGAAAATGAAAAAGATGCTTTAATCGTTGGTTATGGTTCCATGTTAATTGAATGTGTACTTGCAGTTATTTCTTTAATTGCAATTGGAACACTTTCTGTAGATGGTTCTCAGGCTGCTGTTAAAGAAGCTTTAGGCTTAGAAGCAATTTCACCTACTATCATTTTTGGTACAGCAATTTCTAACTTCTTTGCAACTATCGGACTTGGTGAAGGTGCTGTTGCAGCTACTAAGACAATTATCATGTTAGCTGTAAGCTGCTTCTGTTTAACATCCTTAGATACAGGTACAAGACTTGGCCGTTTCATGTTCCAGGAATTATTTGCAGGAACAGAAATTGGCAAGAAGTTGAAACTTGAAAATATGTATGTTGCAACTATTGTTACAGCTGTATTTGGTTTTATCCTCTGTCTTGCAGGATACACAAAGGTATGGCCTTTATTCGGTGCTGCTAACCAGTTAGTAGCAGTTCCTGCATTCCTTGCACTTGCAGCATACTTGAAGAAGATTGGTAAGAATAATAAGATGCTTTATTTCCCTATCGTATTCATGGCATGTGCAACCATTACATCTTTATTCTTTACATTTAAGACAAACGTATCTGCAATTATTAAAGGTGGCTTAGATGGAACACAGATGTTTACAAATGTTCTGCAGAGTGTAATTATTGTTCCTCTTGTTATTTTAGCTATCATTCTTATCATTGATGGTGGTAAAGTTTTATTAGGCAAGAAGGAAGTTAAATAAGACTTATATATAAGTAGAAGAGAGTGCTATTAGGTTAAAATCCTAATAGCACTTTTTTATTAATTGTATATTGAAAAGAAATATATACTTTATTTAGGAACAGATTGAATTATGGACACTTTTTTTGTATAATATATATAAGAAGATTTGCTGGGAGGTATACCGCCTATGAATACAGTTATTACAATCGGAAGGCAATTTGGATCTGCAGGAAGAGAAATCGGACAGAAAGTAGCAGCTTATTTTGGAATAGAATGTTATGATAAGGAACTCCTTTCGAGAGCAGCGAAAGAGAGTGGTTTTTGTGAAGAAATGTTAGAAAATCATGATGAAAGACCTACAAGCTCTTTCCTTTATAATCTTGTTATGGATACATATTCATTTGGATATAATGCATCACATTTTGTTGACATGCCAATTAGTCATAAAGTATTCCTGGCACAGTTTGATACCATTAAAAAGATTGCAAGTGAAGGTCCTTGCGTGATAGTAGGCCGTTGTGCTGATTATGCATTAAATGATGTAAAGAATTGTGTCCATATCTTTATTTATGGTGATGAAGACACTAAAGTGAAGCGCATTATGGAAAAATATAGTGTAGATGCTTCTAAAGCCCGTGACATGTGCAATAAGAAGGATAAACAGCGTCAGAGCTATTACAATTACTATTCCTCGAAGAAATGGGGACGTGCAGACAGCTATGACCTTTGCATTAATAGTAGTGTTCTCGGTGTTGAGGGGACAGCAAAGCTGATTATCCAGTATATTGAAGATTTTGAGAGTAAAAATAAATAAAAAGGAAAACCCTTCGCATTGAAGGGTTTTTTGTTTGACAAGTGATATACAACTATTCGCAAAACACAAGTTTAACGAATAGTTATACATGGAATCATAATATGCAGTATGTTTACATAAAAATATTATGTCAACAAATCATCTTTATTAATATAATCGATTGAACTATTATATTTAGTAATATATTTTTTATAATTTAAATCCAATTGTGTGTTTTGAATATCTGTTTTTTTCTTGCCATGATATTTTTGATTAAATTCTAACACAGCGCTTTTTGTATTTGCACGTCTTCTTTTGCGTATTTTTACAAAGGTATATACATAAACAATTATTAAAAACGCAAAAATAAGAAATATCATCATTTTCATATAAATACTCCATATATTTGCTTATTTGATAATCTCATCTGAATCTAACACTATAGTAAATGGACCGTTGTTTTCAAGAGAAACTAACATATGTGCACCAAAAATACCGTGATTTACATGTTCAATTTCTTCTTGGCATTTACATATAATATACTCATATAATTCATTTGCAAGTTCAGGAGAACCTGCATTGGTAAATGACGGGCGATTTCCTTTGCGACAATCTGCATACAAAGTAAATTGTGAAATAATTAACAATTCTCCATTAGTAGATTTGATATCTAAATTTGTTTTGCCGTTTTCATCCTCGAAAATCCTTAATTTTAGTAATTTTGATATCATTTTATCTGCAATTTCAGGTGTATCTGTACTACTTATACCCACAAAAACAACATAACCTTTATTTATTGCCCCTACAATTTTGTTTTCGACGCAGACAGAGGCTTTGTTTACACGTTGTATTATAAATTTCATTACTACTTCTGCTCCTCATCGCCTTCTGTGCTTTTCTTTTTTTTGATAAATGAAAAGGAAAAGAATTTTTTGTTATCATTTATATTCCGATGAATTAAAACATTGTTTTCATCAATTTTTTTCACATTTAAGTAATCATTTGTAGGTAATGGAAGGCCACGTTTTTTTAATTTTTTCTCTGTGTATCGTTTTATCATTGCATATACAACTGCAAAGAAAGGTACTCCGATAATCATGCCGGGAACACCTAACCAACCACCGAATATGGTGATAGAAAAGATGACCCAAAATCCTGATAAGCCGGTAGATTCTCCTAATATTTTTGGACCGATAACATTACCATCAAGCTGTTGTAATAAAAAGATAAAGATGATGAAATATAAGCTTTGAATTGGATTTTCCATTAAAATTAAAAGAGCACATGGGATTGCTCCCAGGTATGGACCGAAAAACGGGATTACATTGGTTACACCAACAATAACACTGATCAACAGGGGGTATGGCAACTGTAATATGGTTGTACCGGCAAAACAGATACAGCCGATAATAAATGAATCAACTATTTTTCCACTGATAAAACCGATAAAAGTTTCGCTGACAAAGCGTGTGTCACTAATTATTTGATTTGCATTTTTTGTTGAAAATAATGCATAAGCTATTTTTTTAGATTGACAGGAAAAGGTTTCCTTACTGAATAAAACATAAATGGAAATAACAAGCCCTATTATCAGATTCCAAAGAGATTTTAAAACACTAATCAGACTTAATGATACCGTTTTTAATAACGATTCCATTTGCGGTATAATACTGTTATTTAAGTAATTATTAAACTCTTCAGAATATAAATCCACTATTTGTAAAGTGACTTTTTCAATTGAAGGATTATCATTTAAAAATTTATTACTCCAATAATTTAAGTTCTGTACATAACCGGGAACTTTTGAAGAAATATTCTTGATACTGGTAATTATGTTCGGAATTAAAATCGAGAAAAAGGCATATAAAAATAGAAATACGATGATTAATGTCAGGGTGACGGAAATTAATCGCATGTATTTTTTCTTATTAGCATTTAATGGACTTTTACGTGTGAAAATTGATATAAGAAATTTTTTTTCAAAGAAATTAACAATCGGGGTAAGCAGATATGCTACAATTATGCCATATACAACAGGACTTGCAATAACATATAATGTATCTAACTTGTCAAAGAAACTATCTGCATGAAAAACAATATAATAAAAACAGATAGAGGCAGCAATTACCAGAAAAGATATCAGCCCTATAATAATGTATTTTTTTTCGATATTAAATTTCATGATGTATAACCCCTTATATCTATTGTAGAAATTTACATAAAAATTTATAATTTAGTATATCATTTTTTGAACAAAGATACTATGGAATATTTCATAAATGTGATAAAATTAATATGATTTTAACATTAGTTTCGGAGGAATTATGAAATTACAACAGGTGTTAAGTTATATCAGACGAGCTGTAGATGATTATCATATGATTGAAGAAAATGACCATATAGCGGTGGGAATATCCGGAGGTAAGGATAGTCTTACATTATTATATGGACTTCATGGTCTCAAGCGCTTCTACCCTATTCCATTTACGATCCATGCGGTGACTGTTGATTTGGGGTTTGACAATTTGAATTTAGATAAGATTAAGGAAATATGTGAACAACTTGAAGTTCCTTATACAATTGTAAAAACAGATATCGCTGATGTTATTTTTAATCAAAGAAAAGAAAGTAATCCCTGCTCCTTGTGTGCAAAAATGAGAAAGGGTGCACTGAATGAAGCTATTAAATCGGCAGGCTGCAACAAAGTTGCATATGCACATCATAAAGATGATGTAATTGAAACAATGCTTATGTCGCTGATTTTTGAAGGTAGATTTCATACCTTCGCACCTGTTACCTATCTTGATAGAATGGACTTAACGGTAATTAGGCCGCTGATGTATATGCAGGAGGCAGATGTAATTGGATTTATAAATAAGTATGAAGTGCCTGTTGTGAAAAGCCCCTGTCCGGCAGATGGACATACGAAACGTGAATATATCAAACAACTTTTGCGACAATTAAATCTGGAAAATCCGGGTGTAAAAGAAAGAATGTTTACAGCAATACAAACAGGAATAGACCAATATAAATTGGAGTGAATTACAATTGGAAAACAGTAAAAATTATCATGATGAACAAAATAATATCAATACTATGCGTATGCGGGAAGTGCTAAGTACTCTTCCATCCTTTTGTAAACAATTTTTTAGAGGAATACAGGAATATACCTCATCAAGGACACGATTAGCATATGCCTATGATTTGCGGGTCTTTTTTGAATTTATGCATGGACATAATAGTGTGTGTTCTAAAATGGAGATTGAAGAATTCCCTATTACGTTGTTAGATCAGATTACCAGGGAAGATATAGAAGAATATTTGGATTATATTACATTCTATGTAAAAGATGGCAAAGAATATACAAACAATGAACGCGGGAAAAAGAGAAAACTTTCTGCATTAAAAAGCTTTTATAATTATTATTTTTGTGCAGAGTTAATTAAATCAAATCCTGCTGCACTTGTGCCCCTTCCAAAGCTTCACGAGAAAGAAATTATCAGATTGGATGTGGATGAAGTAGCTATGTTACTTGACCAGGTAGAGGAAGGGACGAAACTCACTAAAAGTCAGCTTAAATATCACGGAAAGACCAAAATCAGAGATGTTGCACTTCTTACTCTTCTGCTTGGAACCGGTATCCGTGTTTCTGAGTGTGTCGGTCTTGATATTAATGATGTTGATTTTAAAAACAATGGCATAAAAATCCGTAGAAAAGGTGGCTATGAAACAGTTATTTACTTTGGAGAAGAAGTTGCTGAAGCATTACATGATTACTTGGAAAAGAGGCATCATACCATTCCCCTTGAGGGACATGAAAATGCATTATTTTTATCCATTCAAAACAGACGTATTACGGTGCGTGCTGTAGAAAACCTAGTGAAAAAATATGCTTCAACAGTTACAAACTTAAAGAAAATCACCCCCCATAAACTGCGAAGTACATATGGTACTACACTTTACCGGGAAACCGGTGATATCTATCTGGTGGCAGATGTACTTGGACATAAAGATGTAAATACCACAAGAAAACATTATGCAGCACTGGAAGATGGTAGGCGACGTATGGCGGCAAAGGCAGTGAAACTTCGTGAAAAATAAAGGCATCCATTTGGATGCCTTTATTTTTTATTATTAGCCTATAAAGTCTTTACTATAATAAGGAATTATAATTGACTGTCCGGATATAATGGAGTCATCGGATAATGCATTAATATTTATTACTTCATTAATATAACTTTCATAAGAATCATAAAATGCTTCATCTGCATATTGGGCTGCATAATCCCATAAGGTATCTCCTGTGTTTACGGAAATGCTTTTATAATATTTATAAGATATTTCAGCATCATTTGATTGCGCTTTTGTTTTAAAACTGAAAAAACATACGGATAAACAAGAAATCAACATGAGTGTTAAAACAAATTTCATAATATTATTTTTCAATTGACGTCTTCTTCTTAATTTATTGTTTCTGATTCTTCTTTCGCTTACCTGATAGTTCATATGATACTCCTCTCAAACAGAACAAATGTTGCGAACAACTGTTCTATATATCGAATTATACCGAACAAACATTCCCATGTCAATAGATTTTAACAAAATAATCGAACAAATATTTGGAATATATGTTTGCTTTTGCAGAAAAGGTATGTTATACTTTATTTAAATAATACTGAATGGAGGCTATTTTATGGCATATGGTAAAATAACAACAAAACAGCAGGAAATATTAGATTATATAAAAGAGGAAATATTAAAAAGAGGATATCCGCCGGCTGTAAGAGAAATTTGTGAAGCTGTAAATTTGAAATCAACATCCTCTGTTCACTCCCATCTTGAAACGTTAGAAAAAAATGGTTATATAAGACGTGACCCTACAAAACCCAGAGCAATTGAAATTTGTGATGATAGTTTTCAAATGGTACGTACGGAAATGGTTAGTCTTCCGGTAGTTGGTCAGGTTGCTGCAGGACAGCCGATTCTTGCTGAAGAAAACATTGACAGTTACTTTCCTGTTCCGGCAGAATTTGTTCCCCGTGGTGAATCTTTTATTTTGAATGTAAAAGGCGATTCTATGATTAATGCAGGAATTTTTAGCGGGGATCAGATTTTTGTTAATTCCTGTAACACTGCCAGAAATGGTGAAATCATTGTGGCATTAATAGATGACTCGGCTACTGTTAAAACTTTTTATAAAGAAGATGGACATATTCGTCTTCAGCCGGAAAACGATGATATGGATCCGATTATAGTAGATGATTGTCAGATAATTGGTAAAGTGTTCGGCGTTTTTAGAGTTTTTCACTAATTTTATTTTTTAAAAATTTAACCCTTACTTCCTGAATTTGGATTTAAGGGTTATTTTTTATGAATATTTTAAAAAATAACGGTAAAAATATATGCGTGACAATAGTAATGATATTGTTTGAGGAGGTAACAAAATGAATAATAAATTTCTGGATTGTACCGCACTTACACTTACGATTATCGGTGCTATAAACTGGGGATTAATTGGATTATTTTCTCTTGATTTAGTTGCACTTATATTCGGTGATATGTCACTGATTTCAAGAATTGTCTACTCACTGGTAGGTCTTAGCGGATTATATTTAATTACTTTCTATATGTATCTTGACAGACATGCCGACAGACAGGAATAAAGTGTAAAAAAGAAGACGCATCTCTAATATAGAAATGCGTCTTACTTTTATTTGAATTCAGAAATATCAATTTTTTTACCATCACTCCAAATTCTCTCCAGGTCATAAAACAAACGATTCTCCTTGTCAAAAACATGTACAATGATATCACCAAAATCTAAAAGAACCCAATTTGCATTTTGATAACCTTCTATTTGCTTTAATGGATAACCGGCTTTTCCCAGTTTTTCATCTACTACATCGGACATTGCTTGGATTTGGCTGGTGTTACTTCCGCCTGCAATAATAAAATAGTCTGCCAAAACAGATACTTCACTGATGTCAATTACACAAATCTCTTCTGCTTTTTTATCTTCCAAAGCTTCTATAGCAAGTTTTACCATTTTTTTTATTTCAATTTCATTCATAGTATAGTCTCCTTGTAAAAATCATATGTTTTTTGTGTCATAGGATCCATTTGTGAAGCTGTTTCCTGTAAATACAATAATGTATCTTCCAATATTTTTAACAAAGCCTGATCAAGGTCCTTAAATGCTAATTTGCGTATGCAAGATAAATTAGGAGCCTGTTTTCTTCCGGGCTCAATATAATCAGCGATATATATAATTTTTTCGAGTTTTGACATACCGGGGCGGCCGGTTGTGTGATTTAAAATGGCATTAATAATATCTCTGTCATGGATGCCGAATTTCTCCATGGCAATATAACTGCCGGCTTTTGCGTGTAAAAGAAAGGGATTATTCCTTTCAATATCATTTATTTGGATATTATGCTTTTCACATATATTTATTTTCTTTTCATCAGGCAGACATTTTGCACAGTCATGTAATAAACCGGCAATTTGAGCTTTGCTAATGTCTTCATCATGACACATTGCCAGAGCAGATGCCGTATATGCTACACCTAATGTATGCTCGAAACGTTTATAATCCAGATTTTTTTCCATATATTTTCTGATTTTTTTAAGGTCTGCAGTTTTCATATGTGCTCCTATCAGTTGCTTTTTGACGGAAAATTAAGAATGATATAAAGCGTTCTTATTAATATATGATATTACACTTTGTGGTGTCATGTATATGACAGGTTTATTTTCCCGTATTTTTTTTCGGATTTCAGTTGACGACAAATCAATCTTTCTTTCTGGTAAAATTTCAATCGTAGCATGAAAGGATTTGAATAGGCTATTTGCTTTTTGCGTTAAATCTTGTTTATCTTTTTCATCCCTGGAAGCAACAATTAATGTACAGTTTTGCATAATTTTGTCAGCATATTTCCATTTTTCAATTGTAAATAAATTGTCAGCCCCTAAAATGAAATAAAAATCGGTGTCAGGATATATTTTGTTTAATTCTTCTAAGGTTTCATAGGTATAGGTGTGACCGTTTCTTTTGATTTCCATATCAGAAATAGAAAAAGCTGTGTTTCCCGCGATGGCAAGAGAAACCATTTCATATCGCTTTTTGCCGTCAATAATTTCACTTGTATCTTTCATGTAAGAATTACCACTTGGGATAAAAATGATTTCATCAAGATTGCAATAAGTACGGGCATCTTCGGCAACAAGTAAATGTCCGTAGTGAATGGGATTAAATGTACCACCCATAATTCCTATTTTTTTCTTTTTATTTTCCACACCTGCACCTATCCTGTCTTTTGGCTTTGTTATAACGGAAGATTAATTTTTTTATGGTCTTTATTTTCTTTATATAAGACTATTTTTTTTCCAATTACCTGAACTACCTGTGAATGTGTTCGTTCTCCGATGGCGGCTGCAATTTCACGGGGATCTTCCATACAATTCTTTAATACAGCAAGTTTGATTAACTCTCTGGTATTAAAGGCTTCGCTTACTGCTTCCGTCACCTCCGGGGTAAGTCCGGATTTCCCAATCTGAAAAATCGGATCAATGTTCATTGCCAGTCCTTTTAAATATGCGCGTTGCTTACTAGTCATTCTTAAATACCATGCCTTTCTTGCGGATGATTGATCCGCAAAGTGCTCTCTTCTATTTGTAATAATCAAAAGCAAGTCCGTACATGCGCACGGTATCACCTTCCTGAATACCGAGTGCTTCCAGTTCTTCCAATATACCATTTAATTTTAAGAAATTCTGGAAGAATGTAAATCCTTTTTCGGACTCTAAATTTGTATAACCAAGCATCTTTTCAATACGCGGTCCTTCCACCACATAAACATTTTCCTTTTCGTCGTAAGTGACAGTGTACGGGTCGTCGGAACTTCCAAGCATATATTCCGGGAAAAATTCCTGTTCAAAAACAACCGGTTTGTCATCAATGGTGTCCAGCAGATTTCTCATATAATAAAGAAGTTCCCTAATGCCTTTACCGCTGATGGCAGAAATGGGGAATACTTTGATGCCTTTTGGTTCAAATTCTTTTTTCAGTAATTCCACCGGATCATTGCCTGAGCCGTCATCATAAATCATATCAATTTTATTTGCGGCGATTACCTGTGGTCTTGCAGCTATTTCCGGATTATAAGTTTCCAGTTCTTTGTTGATGGCATAAATATCAGCAATTGGATCTCTGCCTTCCGTAGATGCAGCATCAACAATATGAATAATTGCTTTGGTTCTTTCTATGTGTCGCAAAAATTCAAAACCAAGACCAATCCCCTCGGATGCACCTTCAATAAGACCCGGAATATCCGCAATGACAAAGCTTTTTGCATCTTGCAAGTCAACTACGCCTAAATGAGGATTTAAGGTAGTAAAATGATAATTTGCTACTTTGGGCCGTGCATTGCTGACCTGGGTTAAAAAGGTGGATTTACCCACATTAGGGAAGCCTACAAGGCCTACATCAGCAATTACTTTTAATTCTAACTGCAATTCCAGTTCTTTGGCGGGCTGACCGGGCTGTGCATATTTAGGTGCTTGCATGGTACTGGTAGCATAATGTTGGTTGCCATTACCGCCGCGTCCACCTTGCAATAAGACAAAGCGTCTGTTTTCACCGGACATATCAGTGATTACTTTTCCACTTTCAAATTCCTTTACAACGGTTCCTTCCGGAAGTTTTAAAATCAAATCAGAACCATTTTTGCCGCGACAGTTGCGTTTTCCGCCATTTTCTCCATCTTCTGCCTGATATTTACGGACATGACGATAATCGGTCAGTGTATTTAATCCATCATCTACTTCAAGAATAACACTGCCGCCGTGTCCGCCGTCACCGCCATCCGGACCACCGTTTGGCACATATTTTTCACGTCTGAAAGATACATGTCCGTCGCCGCCCTTACCGCTTCGTACATATATCTTCGCTCTATCTGCAAACATAATTATTTTCCTCTCTATCCGGTCATCATAGACCTAAAAAAGGGCTCCAAACAATCATCATGTTTGAAGCCCGATTCATCGTACTATTTTTCTACAGGATATACGGAAGCTTGTTTTTTATCTCTTCCTTTTCTTTCGAATTTAAGTACACCGTCAACTAATGCGAACAATGTATCATCACCACCACGACCTACATTAACGCCGGGATGAATCTTTGTTCCACGCTGTCTGTATAAAATATTTCCTGCTTTTACGAATTGTCCGTCAGCTCTTTTCGCACCTAATCTTTTGGACTCGGAATCTCTACCGTTTTTGGTAGAACCAACACCCTTTTTGTGAGCGAAAAATTGAAGGTTCATCTTTAACATGGTTTACACCTCCTTGAATTTTAGTTCCAAATACTTTTTACCGTAATCACTTACGATACCTGATAATCCAAGAATCATGGAATCCATTAAAAGCTTACTTCCTGATGAAAGGGGATTTATAAACTTACAGTCTATGAAACCTTCTTTTTCATCTGTAGTAATATCCATTTTCTCGCCGGTTAATTCATCCAGAGAATTAATGGTATTTATTACCAGACAGGAAACGGATGCACATACAATGTCCTGTCCGTATTTGCCATAGCCGGCATGACCTGTACAAGTAAATCTTTTATAGGTTCCTTCTTTGGATTTATAAAATGTAATGGTTGTCATAACCTGTTTCCTACATACTAAGCGTTAATTTTTTCAATCTTAACCTGTGTGTATGCTTGTCTATGACCATTTTTCTTATGGTAACCGGATTTTCTCTTGTACTTGTAAACGATAACTTTACGGTACTTACCCTGTTCCATAACTGTTGCTGTTACGTTAGCACTAGCTACATCACCGGCAACTTTCAGTTCTTTATCGCTGATAGCGACAACCTGATCAAATGTCACAGTATCTCCGGGTTCTGCGTTAAGCTTTTCAACTTTGATTACATCACCTTCGGAAACTTTGTACTGCTTTCCACCTGTTGCAATAATTGCGTACATATGGGCACCTCCTTCTAACCAGCCAAAACTGATTTTACTCGCTAATTACGGTGGCGTTTTTGAACGCACTTCGACCTCGTTATGCGGCATACTCATAAAATATAACATTTAAGCTATGTTATGTCAAGTGGTTTGTTTACTTTTTTTCTGGTGATTTCAACAATACCAAGGGCTGTCATATCTACAAGTCGTGTTTTGACTGTGTCTTCTTTTAAGTAAGTGTCAAGTATAGACAATAATTTTTGTTTATTTTCATCGGAAGACATATTAATAAAATCAACCATAATCATACCGGAATAATTACGTAAACGGAGTTGTCTGGCGACTTCTTTAGCCGCCTCTATATTTATATTTAAGATATAATTTTCTTTTAAATCATTTTTATGTTTCGATGAGATTTCTGCTTTGCCGGAATTGACATCTATTACTACCATTGCTTCAGTAGGTTCAATAATAAGATACCCGCCGCAGGGGAGCCATACTTTTTTGCCTAAAGCCTCTTTTAAATGGCTTTCAATACTGTATAATTTGGAAAGAGAAAGCATTTCGTCCTGATAAAAACGGATGTTTTTATTGATGGCATGAAAATGATGGTTTGCATTATTTGTCAAAAGGGAATATACATTTGCATCATCTGTTATAATTTCATCATATGCAGTAAGGGGAATGTTTTTGAGAAGCGATATAATTTCATCCTCCGGCTTGTACAAACAACTATAACATGTCCTGTGTTTATAATTTTCGGTAATTTGATTAAAAACATGGATAAATGATTCCATTTCCTCAATGAGAGGTGATAAATCTGTAAGATTTCCGGCATTGGTGCGGACTGTAAAGGAAAAATGTTTTCTGTCAGGTATATTACAATCACAGATAGCTTCCTTTATCATTTGTTTCTTTTCCGGACTGATTTTTTTTGAGAAATGTAATCCATGTCCAAAGTATTCACATACACAGTATTGGCCGGTAAGGGACAGTTTTGTGGTGGCTGTTGGCTGCTTTGTTTTTAAAGCCTCTTTGGATATTTGAATAACTATTTCGTCGTCCTGTTTTAAACTGTCAGCTTCTTCTAGTTTTCTGTTTGCAATTAGCAGATTATCGCAATCCGAGAGAGGTAGATACACTGTTTGCTCGACAGAAACGGAAAGAAAAGCACCGGAAATGGCAGGTACTACATCTTTGACTTTTGCAAGATATATATTTCCTAAAAGACTGTTATCTCCCGGTAAAACAGCTGTTTGAAATAAAAAGGGTTTGTTATCCTTGAATAAGGAAAGTAACAATTTGCTATTTTGTTTTGTGATGATAATTTTACTCATAAAATCAGTTACTCTTCTTTCCAATGTATATGAATCAGGAAATTAATGGCATTAATTTTCCCTTTTTAGTTCTTCTGTAGGTTTCCAGTCTGCGGACACGGAAGGGAAATTCTGGCAACTGGACATCAATTGTACTAAAAAAATGTTCTAAAACAAATCCCGGTTTTACATTACTTCCGCTTCCGGCATCTAATTGCATAAAAATACCGTCATCACGTATCTGTAGTTTATAAATACCTTCTTTTAAGTCTATTTCCTTTTCGCTTTTCTTAGTTTGTTTCATAACAGGAATATGTTCCTGTTCATAATAAGCGGATAATTTTTCTTTCCAGTCATCGGGAAGAAGTATTTTATCACTAAAACGGACAAGATAATCTGCTGCGGCAACACTTGCCATGGCATTCCCCTCGCCCTCATCCAAAACAGCTACTTTTAATATTTTAATGCCCTCTGTCATAACTGCATTCAAACGGTTTTTGATATCTTCAGTATCTGTAATGGAATTTAGTTCAATATCAAAATATTCGCCACTGCTTTCGTGTCCTACGGATAAAGGTGAAGCAAAGGACATAATCTGATGCGGGCTAAAACCTGTTGAGTAGGCGATATCTATATCGGCACGGCGGATTGCTTTTTGAAAATAACGCATAACATCCAGATGCCCAATGAATTTAACAGGACCTTCTTTGGAAAATTTAATTCTTACTTTCATGACAAGCCCTCCTTTTCTTCAAAGCATACACCGGTACCGAAACGGGATGCGCCACAGCCCTGGCACTGCATGCGGCAATTGGGAGTAACGGTTTCCTGCTGTGCTTTTTTCCATTCGCGAAGAAGGAATTCCTTTGTGACACCGCAATCTAAGAAGTCCCAAGGAAAAATTTCATCATCATGGCGTTCTCTTACCGTATAAAAATCAGGATCAACCTCACATGCTTCAAAGGCCTGCATCCATACATCATTTTTATAATATTCACTCCATGCATCATAAACACAACCCATTTCATAGGCTTTTAAAATAACCTGATTGATCTTCCGGTCACCACGCGCCATAATACCTTCTAAAACGCTTACATCGGCCTCATGCCAGTTATATTTGATGCTCTTTTGATTTAGCTGCTCCGTAATCGATTTGCGGGTTAAATAAGCCTTATCAAGGAATTCTTCTTTGCGACACTGGGGTGCCCATTGAAAAGGAGTAAAAGGCTTGGGAATAAAGAAGGATGTACTTGCAACAATCTGTACTCTTCCGTTTCGCTTTTCTTTAGGAACAGTTTCGTAAAAGACTGCAGCAATTTTGTTTGATAAATCACCGATTCCTTTGATATCTTCTTCTGTTTCAAAGGGTAAACCTAACATAAAATATAATTTTACCCTTGTCCAGCCACCTTCAAAGGCAAGTTTTGCACCATTTAAAATCACTTCTTCGGTAAGTCCTTTATTAATTACGTTACGAAGTCTCTGACTACCTGCTTCCGGTGCAAAAGTAAGACTGCTCTTTTTAACATCCTGTACCTTATTCATAACATCCAGTGAGAATGCATCTATGCGAAGCGAAGGCAGTGATATGTTAATTTTTCGCTTGTTACACTCTTCAATTAAAAAGTCAATCAATTCCGGTAATTTTGAATAATCACTGGAACTTAAAGAACTTAAAGAAATTTCTTCATGTCCGGTATTTTCCAGCATCTTTACGGCATACTCTTTCAGTACATCCACATCACGTTCCCTTACCGGCCGATATAACTGTCCTGCCTGACAAAACCGGCATCCTCTGATACAACCACGCTGAATTTCAAGGACTACACGGTCCTGTGTTACTTTGATAAAGGGAACCACAGGTTTCATGGGGTAATACGTATCGGAGACATCGGTTACCATTTCTTTGACAATCACATCCGGAATATTAGGAGCAAGAGCTTTGCGTTCTTTTATGGTGCCATCTTCATGATAAGAAACTTCATATAAAGACGGAACATAAATCCCCGGAATTTTAGCGGCATTTTCTAAAAACCATGCACGGCTTTTCTGTTCATCTTTGTATTTTTCATATAAATCAATAAGTGTTCTGTACTGCGTTTCTCCTTCGCCAATATAAAACAAATCAAAGAAATCACAGATGGGTTCCGGATTATAAGTACAGGGACCACCACCAATTACAATGGGATCCGCTTCTGTTCTGTCTTTGGATAAAAATGGAATTCCTGATAAATCAAGGACCTGAAGAATATTGGTATAACACATCTCATACTGCAAAGTGATTCCTAAAAAATCAAAATTTTGAATCGCATCTTGAGATTCCAGTGCAAATAATTTGATGTTTTCCCTACGCATGACAGCATCCAAGTCTGTCCATGGTGAATAGACTCTCTCACACCACACGTCGTCAAAACGGTTCAGCATATCATAAATAATCTGAATGCCAAGGTGAGACATGCCAATTTCATATACATCGGGAAAGCACATTGCAAAACGAACCTTTATCTTGTTTTTATCCTTCATTACAGCATTAACTTCATTTCCGATATAGCGGGCAGGTTTTTCTACCTGCATTAGTATTTCATCACTCAGAGCTAATTTTCTCATATTTATAATCCTTTTCATTTATCCCTTGTATTTGTATTCCTAAAACAAATACTGCCTTATCAGTATAGCTGAAAAATGTTTATAAATCAAATAAATTAAATGTTTCGGAAACTTCTGATGTAAAAGTCAGATAGGAAGCGATTTCCTCCATGGACATATGAAAAAGTGTAACACTATTTTTTTCACAAAATATGAAAATTCCAATTATTAGAATTGCAATAAAAAAACGGATACGAAACCCCTTAAAAGCGGGCGGATTTATATCTGTTTTTGAATAAGGTATATCATTAACAGACATTGCTGCTGTCATTTCAGCACCATACAACTCGCTTTTTATAACAGGAGCAGTCCCGTATAAAAAACGTTCTCTTTCACGGCACTGATTGCGATTATATTGATTTTGCATTCTGATAGAACGAATTAATTCCAATTTTTGTTCCGGTGTAATATTAGCCATAAAACCAGTTCCTTTCCAAAATTAAAACAAATAAGACAACCTCAATAAAAGAATATGCACCGCATAAATGGAATATGCGATGCATAAAATCGGAATTATTTTTGTATTAAATTATTAAAAAAGCAACTGTAACTTCCTGTATGACAAGCAGCTCCTACTTGAGAAACCTTTGCAAGGATGGTATCTTTATCACAATCCGCAATCAATTCCTTTACATATTGATAATGTCCGCTGGTATCACCTTTTATCCAAAGTTCATTACGGCTCCGGCTGTAATAAGTCATTCTCCCGGTTTTGAAGGTGGTTAAATATGCTTCCTCATTCATATAGGCAACCATTAACACTTCATTTGTTATTTCATCCTGCACTACTACTGTTACGTGGCCGTCCGAATTCTTTTTTAAGTCTTCCCATTTTATCATAGGAATACCTAACGAAACGGGCGATAATATTTTTACTGTATCACTCATATGTCATTTACCCTTCCGTAAATTATAAAATGCCTTTTGTGCTGAGAACATTTGTAATGCGTAAATCTTTTGTAGTAGCCTGGTCGAGTGCTTTTGCAAATGCTTTAAATAGTGCTTCAATCATGTGGTGTGCATTCATACCGGAAAGCATTTTAATGTGAAGATTCATTCCTGCGCTGTAAGATACGGCATAAAAGAATTCACGTACAAGTTGTGTATCAAAATCACCTACCATAGGCACATCAAAATTACATTCAAAGGAAAAATAAGGTCTTCCGCATAAATCAACAGCACAGAGTGCTAATGCATCATCCATAGGAAGAATAAAGGAACCATATCTGGCAATACCTGCCTTATCCCCGATGGCATCTTTAATGGCATTTCCAAGAACAATTCCGGCATCTTCTACCGTATGGTGTCCGTCTACCTGCAAATCACCTTTAACAATCATGGTAAGATCAAAGAAACCATGTTTGGCAAACCCTTCCAGCATATGGTCAAAAAAACCAATTCCTGTATTTATTTCGCTTTTTCCGGTGCCGTCAATATTAATGGCAACCTGAATATCTGTTTCTTTTGTAGTTCTGTTTACTGATGCAACACGGTTCATGGTAATTCATCCTTTCTGCGTTTACTCAAAACGGACTTTGATGGAATTTGCATGGGCAGTAAGTCCTTCTTTTGTGGCAAACAATTCAATATCTTTATGTACTTTTGAAAGAGCATCTTTTGAATAAGAAATAATACTTGTTTTCTTCATAAAATCATCAACATTTAAAGGAGAGAAAAATCTTGCAGTTCCGTTGGTAGGTAAAATATGATTCGGTCCGGCAAAATAATCCCCTAGTGGCTCTGACGAATATTCTCCAAGGAAAATGGCTCCTGCATTTTTTATTTTTGTCATAGTTTCAAATGGGTTTGCGGTTAAAATTTCTAAGTGCTCTGATGCAATTTCGTTAGCTGCATCAATAGCATCTTCCATTGTTTCTGCAACAAAAATATATCCGTAATTATCAAGTGATGCTCTGATTATTTTTTCCCTGGAAAGCTGTTTTGTAAAGTTTTCCACTTCTTCCGATACCTTTTCTGCAAGGTCTTTGCTTGTGGTAATCAAAATAGCACTTGCCAGTTCGTCATGTTCTGCCTGTGAAAGTAAATCTGCAGCTATATATCTGGGATTAGCTGTTTCATCTGCCAAAACAAGAATTTCACTGGGACCTGCAATAGAGTCAATGCTGACAAAGCCAAAGCATGCTTTTTTTGCAAGAGCAACAAAAATGTTACCGGGACCGGTGATTTTATCTACTTTTGGAATACTTTCTGTTCCAAATGCCATAGCTGCAATTGCTTGGGCACCACCAACCTTATATATTTCATCCACACCGGCAATATCAGCGGCAACAAGGGTACCGGGATTTACTTTTCCGTCTTTTCCGGGCGGTGTTGTCATGATAATGCGGGAAACACCTGCTACTTTTGCTGGAATAACATTCATAAGTACGCTGGAAGGATAAGCAGCTTTGCCACCGGGAACATACACACCGGAAATTTCAATGGGCAGAAGTTTCATACCTAAAATGGTGCCGTCCTCTTCCGGTGAAAACCAGCTGTTTTTCACTTGTTTTTGGTGGAATTTTGTAACATTTTCTGCTGATTTTTTCATGACAGAAATCAGTTCTTCATCTACCAATGTATAGGCTTCCTTGATTTCTTCTTTTGTGACTTTGATGGTATCTGCAGAAATTTCACAACCATCAAATTTAGCAGTATATTCAAACAAAGCCTTATCCTTATTTGTCTTTACATTTTCAATAATATCGTTTACGGTAGCTTCATAAGTACCGTAACTTGCAGGTGAACGTTTTAAAAGCTGTTCAAGTAACGTGTTTTTAGATGATTCGTTTAATGTAACAATACGCATGAGATACGCCTTTCTTTATGATTAATTATTCTGTGTACATAATTCTCGCAAACTGTTGATAATGTGTTTGATCCGTTCGGTCTGCATCTGCATACTTACCTGATTGACAATCATTCTTGCAGATAAAGGACAAATTTCCTCCAAAACGGTAAGTCCGTTTTCCTTAAGGGTGGAGCCTGTTTCCACAATGTCAACAATTACATCGGAAAGACCTACAATAGGTCCTAATTCTACGGAACCGTTTAATTTAATAATGTCTACAGTTTGATGCTTTTTGTTGTAAAAATAATCTTTTGCAATGTTGGGATATTTACTTGCAACACGGATCATTTCATGGTGCTTTAATAATTCCCTTGCAGATTCGGGACCACATACACACATTCTACATTTGCCAAATCCCAAATCAAGAACCTCATATACTCTTCTGTTTTCTTCTAAAATGGTATCTTTTCCAATAACACCGATATCGGCTGCACCATACTCTACATAAGTAGGTACATCTGAGCCTTTTGCTAAAAAGAATTTTAACTTCAATTCCTCGTTTACAAAGATTAATTTACGGGAACTTTTATCTTTCATTTCTTCACAAGTAATACCCATTTGTTCTAAAAGAGACAAGGTCTGGCTTGCAAGTCGTCCTTTGCCTAGCGCAAAAGTTAAATATCTGTCATTATTCATAAATTTCCTCATCTCCTTATTTATTACAATGATATGCCGGAACTAAAACTGTCCGGATTCCTTTTTGACGAAGTGCCTTAGCTTCTTTTAATTTTTCAGAATAGTCAGCCTCGCTATAAGTAATGGTAACAGGTAAAGTGTCTTCTGTTACTTTAGGCTCTCTTTGTCTGCCCAGGGCAAGCATTAAATCATCAATGACAACTGCAAATCCGATAGCAGATGACTTTTTTCCAAAATAACCAAGTAAATTATCGTATCTTCCGCCCTTTGCAATAGCATCACCCACACCGTATGCAAATACTTTAAAAATAACACCGGTATAATAATTGTATTTGCTTAACATGCCAAGATCAAAAGAAACGTATTTTTCTACGCCGTATGCACATAAAACCTGATACAGTTTCTTAAGCCGTTCCACCGCTTTTGAAGAACACTCATTAGAAACCAAACTTTCTGCTTTATCCAAAGCATCTGTATTGCCATAACATTCTGTTATCTGTAAGAACATATCGCAAGTGTCTTTATCAATTCCTTTTTCGGATAATAGTTCCTGGGCACCAAAAATGTTTTTCCCTGAAATATAATCACGCAGTTCATATTCTGTTTCTTCTGAAAGGCCTGCCTGTCTGCACAAACCTCTGAAATATTCTACTTCGCCGATGCTTACCTGGAATTCTGTTAAACCGGCGGCAAGAAGAGATTCAATCATCATAGCAATCATTTCACCGTCAGCTTCGATACTGTCATCTCCCATCAGTTCGGCACCCATCTGGGTTACTTCTTTTAATTTGCCCTGTAAATTACCGGTATTGGTAAATGTGTTTCCATGATAACAAAAACGAATGGGCACATCTTCATCCATAAAATATTTTGCCGCACATCTTGCCATGGAAGGTGTAAAATCCGGACGAAGAACCAAAGTGTTTCCTTCTTTATCAAAGAACTTATATAATTCTCTTGATGGAGTGGTTCCGATTTCGTTAGAGAAGACATCAAAGAACTCAAATGTAGGCGTTTGGATGTCTTCATATCCGTACAAATTTAACTGCTTATGAATTTGTTTTTCGGCAGCAAGTTTTTTTGAATATTCCCTTCCATAAATATCGCGGACACCTTCCGGTGTATGTACTAACTTTTTGTCCATAGATTAATATTTCCTCTCAAACCATTACATAACTTTAATGAAGTACAGTGATAATTCGCTACCATGGTAGCACGTAAAACTATAGTCAGTATATAAGAAAGAAAATAAAATGTCAAATATTTTCTTAAAAATCTCTATCTTCCAAATCTTTGCTTAATATATCTAAATATGGAACAAAGATGCCATGTTTCTTCGGGAGAATATACTCAGGGTTAAGTTCCTCTATCCGAAAACTTTTTCGCCCGCCTTCCGCTGCCCTATCCCAAAAGAAACGAAGCATTTCATAAGGCAGGTAATAAAATAAATCTTTATGTGTGTAATAAATCAGAAAAAAAGCTACCCCGCCCTGCTTTTCAAAATCTTCCATAAACTTCACCTGATGTTCATGAATGTTTTGAAGGGAAAAAGTATCCACAGCACATTCTTTTGCATCAAAACAAACCGGTATTCCTTGCACTACTCCAATATAGTCTACAGTACTCTTTTTTTCAAAATAAGCAAGAGTAATGTGCCGGCTTTGCTTGTCAATGTTAATGGGAGTAATTGGGGTGGGTATTTTTTGGATTAAAGCAAGACCATTTTCTAAATATTTTTCATTTGTGCGGTTAATGAGATCTTCAAGTGCGGAGCCACGAAGACCTCTTGAATTCCATGTTGCCATGATTACGTATCCTTTGCACGATGTGAGGTATTATTTTTTATTGATAACAAATGTCGGAAAATAGCAGGCTCATCTGCAGTGAAGGTCATTGCACCATCCGGTGTGAGTAAAGCATTTTGAGGAAATTCCAACCGGTATGCATGCAATAGCTGACTTTTTATTTTGTATTTGTCCTGATATTTGTCATTAAATATTTTATCGCCGTATTTGTAATCTCCTAATAAGGGGTGCCCGATGGATGCCATGTGAGCACGGATCTGATGAGTTTTTCCGGTTATGAGTTCTACTTCCACATAGGAAAGTTCAGATAAAATGTTAATAGGATAATATCTTGTCTTAATATAGGAAGCATTTTCGCAATTAGAGTCAATATCGTCAGATGATATAATAGAAACATAATTTTTATCATGATCTTTTATAAGAAATCCGTCTAAAGTAACTTCTTTATTTATGATGCCTTTTACAAATAACCGGTAATATTTACGGATCTTCCGGGTTGCTATCATATGACTTAATTCCTGGCTGCCTGCAAGTGTTTTTGCACATAGTACGATTCCGCTTGTATTTCTGTCTAATCTGTTACAAACGGACGGCTTGTATGTAGAAAGACTTGCAGCATCAATGACATGTTTATCTAAAAGATAGCCGATAAGCCATTCATTTACCGAATAATCGGTATCCTTGGCCTTTTGGGATAAAACACCACTTGGCTTACTTACAAGCAACATATGTTCATTTTCATACAGTACAGTTATATTTTTAAAACGTTTATATGCTTCTAAATATATGGATGTATCTGCATTCCCAAGGAATCCTTGAAAAGTTTCTTCAGATAAAAACAGGGAAACAGTATCACCAACCGACAATTTTTCTTTGCCTTCTGCTTTTTTGCCGTTTAATACAATGTTTTTTTTTCGAAGCATTTTATAAAAAAAAGAGGTGGGAGCTTTGGGAAGTAATTTGTGCAAATATTTATCAAAGCGTTGTCCTGCTTCATTATCTTTAATTTCAAATTGATACATAATAATAGTCCTTATAATGATATGTCATATAATACGGTTCTGATTTCTGCATCTTTTTCAGGAGTGGGTTCTCTGTCTATTTTAGCAAGTTGACCCAGTCGGTCTTTGTACTTGTTAATATCTGTAAAAATTTTGATTGTAATATCTTTGTATCCACTTTGTTTTAAAATGGTTCTCAAATGTTCTTCGCATAAGTTTGTTTCAATTTTTTTTTCGGAATAACCACAAATATTTTTTCCTTCTACTACCATATGGCTGACAGGAAAATTTTTTTTGTAGGAAGTAAAATATAAATCATACATACTAATATGACATTCCCCTTCGGATTCAAGAAGTTTTTTTACATCTTCTGAACATCCGGAGGCTTTGCAATACATGATGAGACTTACTGTACTTTTGCAAGCAGGGAGACATCCGAGCACTGCTACAATCGTTAAGAGATTTTCTTTTCCCCCAGTGGTGACAATTCCGGCAATAAAAAGAGCTGCTGATATGGCAAACATAATCAGTGTCATGATAAGTACTTGATTTCTCTTCTGCTTTAAGTAACCAAAATTTCCTTTATGAGCAAGGCTTATTTTCATTTTTCCGTCTCCTATGTTGTTTAATAAAATTATTTCTTCTTGTGCACATTGCGTATGGTTTTCTTCTTAACCGGCTTTTTACCTGATGACTGTACTGATATCTTTTTGGATTTCCCCAAATAAGAACTTGATGTTTTTCTTGGTTTGATCAGACATTTCTTGTCAAAGCCAATCAAATCCTCTCTGCCGGCTTTTTGCAAAGCTTCATACACTAAATCATAATTTTTTGGATTACGATATTGAATTAATGCTCTTTGCATGGCTTTCTCATGAGGATTTTTACATACATATACATGTTCCCCGTTCCTGGGATCAATTCCGGTATAATACATTACGGTAGAGATGGTAGATGGTGTGGGATAAAAATCCTGCACCTGTTCCGGCATATAGCCTAAATCTCTTAAATATACAGCAAGTTCAATGGCTTCCTTAAGTGTTGACCCCGGATGTGAAGACATCAGATAAGGCACTAAAAATTGCTTTTTAGAAAGTTTTTCGTTTATCTGATAATATTTTTTGACAAAACGCTCATATACTTTGTTTTCCGGTTTTCCCATTTTAGACAAAACTGCATCGGATATATGTTCGGGAGCTACTTTTAATTGGCCGCTTATGTGATGTTCAACCAATTCATTAAAAAAGGTATCATCTGCATCTGCCAGTAAATAATCAAAGCGGATGCCGGAACGGACAAAAACTTTCTTAACTCCGGGCAAAGCTCTTAGTTTCCGCAAGAGTGATAAATAGTCGCTGTGGTCTGCATTAAAATTTTTGCATGGAGTTGGAAATAAACATTGCCTATTTTTACATACTCCGCAAGTTAACTGCTTTTGGCAGGATGGATGTCTGAAATTTGCGGTAGGACCGCCAACATCGTGAATGTATCCTTTAAAATCAGGATCTTTAATAATCTCTTGTGCCTCAGTAAGAAGTGACTCATGGCTTCTTACTTGTATTGTTCGGCCCTGATGAAATGTTAGAGCACAAAAACTACATCCTCCAAAACAGCCTCTATTGCTGATTAAGGAAAATTTGATTTCTGAAATAGCAGGAACTCCTCCGGCTTCTTCATATGAGGGGTGATAGGATCTCATATAAGGAAGTGCATAGACATCATCCATTTCTTCTGTTGATAATGGCTTCGCAGGAGGATTTTGCACCACATAGATACCGTTTGGATAAGGTTCTGCTAAAGTTTTACCTGTAATTGCATCTGTATTTTCATATTGTACTTTAAAACTTTCCGCATAATTAGCAGGTTTTTCTTTCATAGAAACATAATCGGGAAGAACAACTGCATTATATTTGGTGTCGGAAAGTCCGGTAATTCCGGAAATATCTTTTGTTTTATAAACAGTACCTGCAATATAAGTAATATCTTTGATGTTCATTCCGCTGTCAAGTGCATCGGCAATTTCAACAATAGACCGCTCTCCCATCCCATAAGAAATAAGATCTGCCTGACTGTCAAGCAATATAGAACGTTTAAAGGAATTACTCCAGTAATCGTAGTGTGCAAGTCTGCGAAGACTTGCTTCGATTCCGCCAATTATGATGGGAACATCTTTATATTTGCGCCTGATCAGATTGCCATATACAATAGTTGCATAATCGGGCCGTTTTCCCATAACACCACCGGGTGTATATGCATCCATCTGACGTTTTTTTTGGGAAACATAATAATGATTTACCATTGAGTCCATATTTCCGCCTGAGATTAAAAAGCCAAGCCTTGGACGACCGAATATGTCTATGCTGTCCGCATTTTTCCAATCAGGTTGGGAAATGATGCCAACACTGTATCCATGTGCTTCCAAAATACGACTGATAATAGCATGACCAAAAGAGGGATGATCCACATAAGCATCCCCGATTACATATACAAAATCAAATTGTTTTATATTTCTGTCTATCATATCCTGTCTGCAGACAGGTAAAAATCCTTTTGTCAAAAGAACCTCCATTAATACTGAATATCATAATAATTTTTAATTGTATAATCTGCCAAAACTTCTTTCTCGTGTTGCATAGACATGGAATAAGCATCTTCCACTGCACAAACTCTCATGCCGGCTGTTTTTCCGGCGGTAATTCCGGCTATAATATCTTCAAATACAAGACATTTTTCGGGAAGCACATTACATTTTGATGCAGCTTTCAAATAGATGTCCGGTGCAGGTTTTCCTTTATTTACTTCACAGCCGGTTACTACACAATCAAAATAGTTTTGAATATGAAGTGCATCAAGGACAGCTGTTACCAATTCTTTGGAATTGCTGGTTGCGATACCAAGTTTTATGTGATGGGAACGGCAATATTCCAAAAATTCAAGAGCACCCTTTTTTAGAGGTACTTCCTGCGTATACTTCTGCCATGCCATTTGATTCCATTGCTCTTTCATTACCTCTATAGAATCAGGAATTGCAAAGCGTTCTTTCATGTAAACAGCTGTTTCAGTAAAGCTCATTCCTTCAATGCAGGATTGTAAATCATCGGGAAGTGTAATTCCGAATCTACCTAAATATTCAATATCGATATCTTTCCAAATCCACATGGAATCAACCAATGTTCCGTCTAAGTCAAATAAAACCGCTTCTATATCTTTTAACATAAATGATTAACCTCTTCCTGTGTCAAGGGGCGGATTTCCCCTTCTTTTAAGTTACTGTCAAGAACAAGATTTCCCATGGAAAGCCGTTTTAGATAATTAACATGAAGTCCCACGGTCCCAAACATTCTTTTTACCTGGTGAAATTTGCCTTCTGATATTGTAATATAACAGGTAGTCTCTGAAATTTTTTCTATATTAGCTTTTCCCGTCAGTTCTTTTTCCCCAATATCAACACCATTTTCCAACAGATATATATTTTCTTCAGTTAAAAAAGAATCTAACTCTACATAATATTTTTTTGGAACATGTTTTTTGGGCGATAAAAGATTATGTGCCAGTTGTCCATCATTCGTTAATATCAGTAAGCCAACAGTATCCTTATCCAATCTTCCTACAGGAAAAATATCATGGATTGGAATACCAACCAGTCCATTTTCGTTTATGGAAGCGAGGCTGTTTTTTAATAAGTCAATTACTGTTGTTTCTTTTTCATCCGTTGTAGCACTGACTGTGCCGGCAGGTTTATTCAACATATAATAAAAGAAAGGCTTAAATTGATAATCATGATTCTTATATGAAATTACAGCTGTTTTTTCATCAACTTTTGTATCGGGTTTTACAACTTTTGTTCCATTTACAAGAATTTGACCTTTCTTAAGAAGGTTTTTTACCTCACTGCGGGAACCTATATTCATTTCGCATAATAATTTATCAATTCTCATAACTATAATAATAACATAAAATAAGAAAAGAACCACTACTTTGAAGAAAAATCTCATGATATTTCTCACCGCAGTCTTTACAATTGCATTAACAATAATGATTTTATTATTTCCGGCCAAATGTCTGGTTTTTTCTTTGAACGGGCTTATGCTTTGGTTTGAAAAAATGATTCCTTCGTTATTTCCTTTTATGGTTATATCGGGAATCATGATCCGGATGAATCTGACAGATTTATTCTCACAACTGCTTGCACCGTTCGTAAAACCTATATTTAGAATTAGAAGTACATGCATTTATGTGATTTTTGTCGGTTTTTTATGTGGATTTCCTATGGGCGCTCATGTGACGGCACAACTATATGAAAGAAAGCAGTTAACTAAAAATGAAGCGGAATATTTATTGTCCTTTTGTAATAACATCGGACCTGTATATTTTGTCAGTTTTGCGTTACCTGTAATGGGAATAAAAAATACGCCATTAGCCTTGCTTGGGATGTATGGAATACCACTACTATATGGACTTATTTTGCGATACACTTCATATGCCGGAAAAATTTCCGGGAAGGAAAGTAAAAAGGATAAATATTTATCCGAAATATCCCTGCTTGAAGCACTTGATGAATCTGTTATTTCAGCGTTAAGCGGAATTACAAAGCTTGGCGGATACATGATAATATTTAATTTACTTTATATTTTCCCACAATTACTTCTTGGAAATAGAGCCACTTGTTTTTTGGGATGTTTATTTGAAATCACAGGCGGTCTTCAAATATTAAAAAATGAACTGCCAATACTCTCTCTTTCTATGCTGACATTTGGAGGATTATCCTGCCTTGCCCAAACTTATGGAATGATAAAAGACACAAATTTATCTATATATCATTACATATTGCATAAATTAATTCTTACTTTTTTTTCATTTGTTTATTACTTTTTTGTAGTTTTATAATCATAGATACCATTACACATAAAATGATAATTATTATCATACTAATAATAGAAACAGCAAGTAACAATAGATTTTTTTCAGAATCAAAAAATCCGGATATTTCATAGTCATTTAGAGGCTCATAACTGATTTCTTCATATATGACTTTGGCGGTAGGAATAGATTCTTCATTTTGAGGTGAAGAAATGGCATCGATTTGAATATGATTACTCTCTTTCCAGACATCAAAACCGTTATAAGCACATGCCACAAAATCAATTTCTTGATCAAAAGGAACTGTAACTTTAAAAGTGTGGTCAGGAAAAGATTGATTCCATACAGGACGTGGCCACTTTTGCAAATCAGAATAGGTTTTACCACCATCAAAACTGTACATATAATACAGAATATAACTATCATTATCGAAAGCGTTCATTTTCACGGTTATTTCACCGGTAGAGTTATCTAAAGAAAGCATTTCAATTTGAGATATTTCCGGTTCTGTTTTGTCAGGTTTAACAATACCATCAGGAGCGATAACAGGGACTTTTTCATAATTACTATAGTCAATATTTAATTCATCTGATTTTAAACCGAAATATTTTGCTGCAGCGGTCGCATCACGTTTCCCCAGTTCCATCAATTGTGCATCCCCTTTTTGATAAAAAGGTTTATCCATATCATGATCCAAATGACAATGTTCAATTAATACAGAGGGCACATCTAGTTTGGAACATTGCCTTAATATACCATAGTAATCTTGTCCGTTATCATTTAACTTTGTTTTTATACCTCTGGAATATAGTCCCAGATCCTGCATTTGTTGCATTTGTATTTCGGCAAATTGATATCCTTTTGCATATAATTCTCCTTTTGAAGGAATCCATACTTCAGTTCCAAATAAATTTTGATGGACAGAAGCATTAAAATGAAGACAAAATAGAAAATCAGCATTTTTTTCTTTGGCAAATTCTGCCCGATCTTTTAATGACATATCGACATCATCTGTGTGGGTTAAATATACGATAATATTTTCGTATTTTTCAAGTTCTTCCTTCATGTATTTAGCAACAATCATATTTAATTCTTTTTCTGTGTATTTTTCATATTGGGCACCTAAGTTTTCGCCACCATGGCCGGGATCAATTACAACAATAACAGGCTCATTTGCAAAACAAACAATGTCTGACTTAAACCATAAAATAACAGAAAAAAATAATAGATAAATAATAAAAGTATTTCTTTTGCTCATGAAAGTCAAGTCTCCTTTTGCTTTCAGAATAACAATAAGATATAAAATTAAAAAACCGGCTTACCATGAGGTGTAAGCCGGCGTTTTCTATTGGAGCATATCAACATTAATCTCGTTATCAACTTCTTCCGGGGATGGCAGTTCATCAGTATAATCGCCCACATATTTATCAGCTTCCGGAGGATTCAATTCCACACGATTTGCATTTACAATATCACTATATTGATTCATGGAACTCATAAAGCTTTCATAATGTTCTTTTGTTGATTTCATAGTCTGGGACATAATGTTTTCAACATTGGCAAGAATTCCGTCTGTATATTGCATAGCAGCCATTCTCATATTATTTGCTTCCATAGTAGCATTATCAAGAATTTCCTGTGCCTGATGGGTTGCCATAGTAACAACTTCATTTGCCTGTGCGTATGCCTGCTGCATGATTTCATGCTCATTAATTAATTCGTTTGTGTGAATAGTTGCTTCATTAATCAATGCTTCTGCTTTTGCACGGGCATCGTTTAATATGGCTTCCTTATTACTGATAATTTTCTGATAACGTTTAATTTCATCAGGTGTTTTCATCCGCAGTTCGCGAAGCAATTCGTCAATTTCTTCTTTATTAACAATAATTTTAGAATTAGACAAAGGCTGATATTTACAACTGTCAATGTATTCTTCGATTTCATCAATCAACTGTTCAATTCTGCTGCTCATCTGATACCCCCATTTATTTCATTTCATAACCATATTTTTCATATACAAGTTTTGCAACAAATTCCGGTACACACATAGAAATATCACCATGAAAACTTGCAATTTCTTTCACGCTCGAAGAACTTAAATAAGCATATTCCAAACTGGTGGTTAAAAATACAGTATCAACTAACCCACCGGATAATTTTGCGTTTGTTTGTGCGTTTTGTAATTCATATTCAAAATCTGTAATCGCACGTAACCCCCTGATTACAACGTATGTTTCCTTCTCACGTGCATAATCTACTAAAAGACCGCTAAAAGATTCCACTTTTACATTAGGTAAATCTTTTGTTGCTTCTTTTAATATATTAACACGTTCTTCCACAGAAAACAATGGAGTCTTTAGTTTATTGTTTAAAACACTGACCGTCAATTCGTCAAAAATGCTGGCGGCACGTCTGATAATATCAAGATGTCCGTAGGTCATGGGGTCAAAGCTTCCCGGATAAAATGCTTTCTTCATATGATGTCTCCTCTGCTACCCTATATTTGGTCAAGATTTTTTGATAAAAACATGTTTATTTGTCTTATATAATTTTTCTTTTATAACTTTAAAATTATATTTTTCGAGAAAAACAAAAGACTTTGATAAATCTGCTTCTACAATAATAAGTGTACCGTCTGTAATATAATTTTGATTACTCAAAACAGCAAATATACTATCTTCTATTCCGGACTGATATGGCGGATCCATAAAAACAATATCAACTTGTTTTTCGGAAATCAAAGATAATGCACTGATTGCATCCTGCTTTAACAGTGTAGCCTTATCTGTGAATTTTGTAAATACTAAATTATCTTGAATGCAGGAAATAGCATCCTTTCCGTTTTCAATAAAATATGCATGCTTTGCTCCACGGCTGATTGCTTCTATTCCGATGCCTCCACTGCCTGCAAACACATCAACAAAAATACTTCCGGGCACATCAACCTGTAACATATTAAAAAGAGTTTCTTTAATCCTGTCCGTGGTAGGTCTGGTTTCTGCACCCGATGGTGTTTTGAGAGGCAAACTTCTTGCAGTTCCGGATATTACGCGCATAATTATCTCCTAACTTCTAACCTTTGTTCCCTTACTGTCCCGTTTGCCGAGTTTTAAACGTCCCAGCTCTAAAGGTTTTTCTTTATACATAACTGTTTGTTCATATCCGGCACCGGTATAATGAACGGATTCCACGGTGTCTTTAGCAGTGAGTTTCATGCCGCGCACACCGATAGCTCCTTTTTTCTTTTCAGGAATTTCTTCTACAGGGAATTTAGAAAAATATCCATCACTTGTCTGGAGAACAATGTTCTTCTGTGAATCGTATATTTCTACATTTACAACTTCATCATTATCTTGGAGTTTAGTTGCTGCAACGGTACGCTTAGCAACATCAAATTCACCACCGTCTACAATTTTCATCATAGATTGCTTGGTAACAAAAATAACTCTATATAGATTTAAACTGGTCTGACTACATACCTGAATCATAATTTCTTTCTCAGAATTATAATTGCTGATATTGTCAATTGGAGTACCTTTATCTCTGAATTTGCCGTAAGGGATATCAAGGACTTTCACTGTGTGTAATTGCCCCGTGTTTGTAAAGATACAGATTCTACCTGTGTTTTTACATGTAAATACATACTTATTCTCAGCATCGGCGGCTTCTTTGTTTCTCTCATAAGTAGCAACATCGATGGTTTTGGCATAACCAAAGCGGTCCATTAAGAACACAACATCCATCTCTTCTACTTTCTTTTCTTCATAGACAGCTTCTTCAGCATTTTCAATGACTGTTTTTCTTGGTTTGTCAAAGGATTTCTTAATAGCATCCAGTTCATTCATGATAACCTGTGCCATAGAATCACGTCGTTCCAGAATATCTTCATACCGATAAATATTGGCAACAGTTTCTTCATGCTCTTTAATCAGTGCCTGCACTTCTAAACCAATTAATTTGTATAAACGCATATCGAGAATGGCATTTGCCTGATTTTCTGTAAAACATAGCTGTGCAGCCATCACTTTAGATTCCTTATATTTGAAATGAATACCTTCTGTTTTTCCTTCAACAAGACATGCTTTTGCCATGTTACGGTCTTTAGAACCACGAAGAATTTCTATAATCAAGTCAATTACATTACATGCCTTAATAAGCCCTTCCTGAATTTCTTTGCGGGCAAGTTCTTTATCCAGCAAGGTTTGATATTTTCTGGTTGCCACTTCGAACTGAAAATCAACATTACATTTGATGATTTGTTTAAGACTCATGGTTTCCGGTCTTCCGTTTGCAATAGCAAGCATATTTACACCGAAAGTATCTTCCAACCTTGTTTTTTTGTAAAGCATATTTACAAAATTATCTACATCTGCTTCTCGCTTTAATTCAATAACAATACGAATTCCTTCCTTGGATGACTGGTTGGAAATATCTACAATATCCATGGTCTTTTTTGATTCGGAAAGTGCAGCGACATCGGATAAAAACTTTGAGATATTGGCACCTATCATGGGATATGGGATTTCGCTGATAACAACATTTGTTTTGCCGCCTTTTCCCTTTTCAATATCAACTTTTCCGCGCACTTTAATTTTTCCGGTTCCGGTTGCGTAAATTTCAGCTAATTCGTCTTTGTTAATAACAATACCACCGGTAGGGAAATCCGGTCCTTTTACATATTTCATCAGACCTTCATTGGTGATGGTTTCATCTTTCATGTAGGCTTTGGTGGCATCAATTACTTCCCCTAAATTATGAGGAGGAATACTTGTTGTCATACCTACCGCAATACCCTCTGATCCGTTTACTAAAAGATTAGGAAATTTAGCAGGCAAAACAGAAGGTTCTTTTTCGGTTTCGTCAAAGTTGGGAATAAAATCTACAACATCTTTATCCAAATCGGCAAGAAAAGCTTCTTGTGTTACCTGTTCTAATCTTGCTTCCGTATAACGCATGGCGGCCGCACCGTCGCCTTCAATATTACCGAAGTTTCCGTGACCATCTACTAAAGGCAATCCTTTTTTAAAGTCCTGCGTCATGACTACAAGGGCTTCATAAATAGAACTATCACCATGCGGATGATATTTACCCATAGTATCACCCACAATACGTGCACTTTTACGATAAGGTTTATCGTATTTGATTCCCAATTCATGCATATCATATAAAGTTCTACGCTGAACAGGTTTAAGTCCGTCCCTTGCGTCCGGAAGTGCACGGGCTATAATAACACTCATAGCATAATCGATAAAGGATTTCTGCATAACCTCAGAATATTCTGTTTTTATGATCTTCTCTTCCATTGTATAACCGTGCCTTTCTTAAATGTCCAGTTCTGCATCATTTGCATGTTCATAAATAAATGCTTTTCTGGGAGGTACGTCTGTTCCCATCAGTAATTCCGTTACTTCAGATGCCATTCTGGCATCTTCTATTTCAACTAACTTTAAAATTCTTGTTGCAGGATTTAACGTGGTTTCCCACAATTGTTCCGCATCCATTTCGCCCAGACCTTTATAACGTTGTAAGGTAAATGGACCTTTATGCTGTTTTCTGTATTTTTCAAGAGCTTTATCGTCATATAAATACTCTTCTGCTCCTTTAGAAGGCATTGCTTTATAAAGAGGAGGCATTGCCAGATATACATGACCTTCATATATGAGTTCAGGCATAAAACGATAAAATAATGTTAGAAGCAATGTAGAAATGTGAGAACCGTCCACATCTGCATCTGTCATAATTACAATTTTATCATAGCGAAGCTTTGTAATATCAAAGTCATTGCCATATCCTTCTGAAAAGCCACAACCAAATGCATTAATCATGGTTTTAATTTCGGCATTAGCAAGAACTTTATCTATACTTGCTTTTTCTACATTTAAAATTTTACCTCTGATAGGAAGAATTGCCTGGTAAGCACGATTTCTCGCCATCTTGGCACTACCACCTGCAGAATCTCCTTCGACAATAAATATTTCACATTTGGAGGCATCTTTTGATTCGCAGTTTGCAAGTTTGCCGTTAGAATCAAATGAGAATTTTTGTTTGGTGAGCATGTTGGTCTTTGCACGCTCTTCTGTTTTACGGATTTTAGCAGCTTTCTCTGCGCAACCGATAATATTTTTTAATGTTTCCAGGTTTCTGTCAAAATAACGGACCAATTCATCCGACGTAATTTTGCTGACTACCTTGGCTGCATCTTGATTATCCAGTTTTGTTTTAGTTTGTCCCTCAAATCTGGGATCCGGATGTTTGATGGTAATGACGGCAGTCATTCCATTGCGGACATCTGCCCCGGTAAAATTCATATCCTTTTCCTTCAGGATATTTAATTCTCTTGCGTATGTATTAATAATGTTTGTAAAGGCTGTTTTAAATCCCGTTAAATGGGTTCCACCCTCTGCATTATAAATATTATTACAGAAACCTAATACATTTTCGTGGAATTCATTTACATATTGAAGCGCGCCTTCCACTGTAATTCCTTCAAGTTCACCTGAAAAATAGATAACATCATGAATGTTTTCTTTGGATTTATTCATGTCTTTAATAAAACCGATAATTCCGTCCGGTTCGTGAAATGAAATCCTTTCAGGTGCGTCTTTGCGCATATCTTCGAAAATAATGGTAAGACCCGGATTAAGGTATGCTGTTTCGTGAAGACGGCTCTTAATATCTTCTTCTTTAAAACGTGTTTTATCAAATATTGTAGCATCCGGTAAAAAATTAATTTTTGTACCCGTTCCTTTTGCTTTGCCCACAATAGGTAATAGTCCGTTTTTTAACTCGACAACAGGAATTCCCCGTTCATATTTATCTTCATAAAGATTGCCGCCATGTTTTACCTGTACAACTAAATAGTCAGATAATGCATTTACGACAGAGGAACCTACACCATGAAGTCCACCGCTGGTTTTGTATGCGGCGTTATCGAATTTACCGCCGGCATGCAGTGTAGTAAAAACAAGACGTTCTGCACTGATGCCTTTTTCATGCATTCCCACCGGAATACCACGTCCATTATCTTCAATTGTTGCAGAACCGTCCGCTTCTAATGTCACCACAATTTGATCACAATAGCCGGCTAAGTGTTCATCAACAGCATTGTCTACAATTTCATAAACCAAGTGATTAAGTCCCTTTGTAGAAACACTACCGATGTACATACCCGGTCTTTTTCTTACCGCTTCCAATCCTTCCAGAACAGTAATACTGGAAGCATCATACACTGCTTTCGCCATTTTAACCCCAAGCCTTTCTTACAGACTACTTGAATCTGTTTTTATTCTATACACAATTTTTTACAACATGCAATTCCGAATGCCCCCGGCCCGATATGACAGGACACACTAAGTGACAGCGGGTCCATATGAATATCAAATCCCGGAAATTCAGCCTCAAGTTCTTCTTTAATCCGTTCTGCCATTTCACGATTATCGGTATAGGCCATTTGAAGTAAGATGTTGTCTTTATCAGCTCCACCGAATCGTACTTCCATATCATTACGCAAGGCATTTATCATAGTGCTTTTTGCCTGTGATACAGTTCTTGCTTTTGAGAAAGCATCTAACTTTTCCCCTTGAATTTGTAAAACAGGTTTCAATTTCAGAAGTGTTCCTATGGCGGCCGCTGCAGGAGTAATCCGTCCACCTTTTTTTAAGTAATATAATGTATCAAGCATGATGTAAATACTTGAATTAAACTTGTCCTGTTCAAGTATTTCTTTTATTTTAACTGCCGATGTACCTTCTTTTGCGAGTCTTAATGCATCAATAACCGATTGCCGTTGGGTTACTGAAATTCTTTGGTTGTTTACAACCTGTACTTTCCCATTATAGTCGGCAGAAAGCATTAATGCACTTTGACAAGCACCTGAAAGACCGCTACTCATAGGAATATGAACAATTTCATCATATTCTTTTAACAGTTCATCCCAGAGATTAATTACTTGTTCCGGCGAAGGCTGGCTGGTAATTACATCTGCTCCTTCTGCTAATTTTTTGTAAAAATCTTCTTGCGTTAAGTTGATATCTTCAAAATAAGATTTATCATCAATCATAAAAGGCATAGGAATGACAGATATTCCCAATTCTTTTGCCTGAATTTGTGTAATACCGCTATTACTGTCAGTCACAATT
Organism: Lachnospiraceae bacterium; assembly: GCA_017938315.1. Classification (GTDB taxonomy): domain Bacteria; phylum Bacillota; class Clostridia; order Lachnospirales; family Lachnospiraceae; genus Suilimivivens. The sequence goes on along the minus strand of JAGBBV010000020.1, from coordinate 112,521 downwards.
GCTACTTTTGACATATAGTTATCGTTCCTTTCACATTTGTTGTAGCGTTGAATTTATAATATATTTGGATAAAATCCACACAATTATATCTTACTTTTAGATTGACTTAAAGTCAATAAAATTTACAGCATTTTGTTCTAAATGCACTTTTAAACCACTATATTTAGATGTACACAGTTCCCTGTCTTCCTTCAAGACATCGTCAACTGATTGACTGATTTCTTGTAAAAGTTTACTGTCATAATAAATATCTGCAAGCTTAAAGTTCATGTCACCACTTTGCCTGATACCAAATAAATCACCGGGACCACGCATTTTTAAATCTTCCTGAGCAATATAAAATCCATCATTGGAATGATTTAAAATTTTTAAACGATCCATAGATTTAGTATTATCAGTTCCACTGACAAAAATACAATAGGATTGCGCATCGCCTCTTCCGATTCTTCCGCGGAGCTGATGCAACTGGGCAAGTCCGAAACGTTCTGCATTTTCCACCATCATAACGGTTGCGTTTGGAACGTTAATACCAACTTCAATAACAGTTGTAGATACTAATATATCAATATCTCTGTCTGAAAAAGCAGTCATAATTCTATTTTTTTCCGCAGGACGCATTTTGCCGTGAAGATAGGATATTCTGACTGATTCAGGAAGTGTTGCTTTTAGTTTGTCTGTATAATCAATTACGTTTTCAAGTCCGCCAGAAAGTTCACTCTCTTCAACCATTGGACAAATAATATAAACCTGATGGCCTTTTGCAACTTCACTCATGATAAAACCGTAAGCTTTTTTACGGTAGTCAGTTCCTACAACACAATTTTTAATCGGCAGACGGTTAGCCGGCAATTCATCCACAACAGAAATATTTAAATCCCCATATAATATTATTGCTAATGTTCTTGGGATTGGTGTAGCACTCATTACAAGAACATGTGCTTTATCTCCTTTTTTGCTAAAAATTTCCCGTTGCATTACACCAAATCGGTGTTGTTCATCGGTGACAACCAGTGCAAGATCATTATATATTACATTTTCTTGAATTAAAGCATGTGTTCCGATGATCACATTATATGTGCCGGCTTCAATTTCAGTATAAATTTTCTTTTTATTTGCAGTTGAAACAGAACCGGTAAGTAAAACCGGCTTAAAAGGAAGCTTATATTTAGCTGTTAACATACGTAATTGTTCATAATGTTGCGTTGCAAGAATTTCTGTTGGCGCCATTAATGCACTTTGATATCCGTTGGTAATGGCTGTTAATAATGCCAAAAAAGCAAGAATTGTTTTCCCGGAACCAACATCGCCCTGAATTAACCGGTTCATGCATTTTCCACTGGTTAAATCATCTGTCACTTCATGATATACTCGCATCTGTGCATCTGTAAGTTTATATGGAAGTGATTCTATCAAACGAAGTGTTTCTGCCGTTTCAATCATAGGATAGGAACTAACTGCATCCTCATTATATTCTTTTAATTTACGAAGAGAAATGATAAAGGTAAAAAACTCATCAAATACTAATCTTCTTCTGGCTAAGAGCATATGCTCATAATCAGAAGGAAAATGCATATCCCTGATTGCACATGAGCGGCTGACTAATTGATACTTTTCGATTAGTTCTGCAGGCAGATATTCCTCCTCACAAATAGCGGATATGGCTTGCCTTATGGCTTTTATTACAGTATTGTTGGTTAGCCCTGCTGTCAAGCTATAACATGGTTGCATTGTACCTGTTTTTTGGGAATATTCTTCCTCTGAAAAAATTTTAGGATGTTCTAATTTCCAATGATTATTTTCTTTTTTTAATTTTCCTCTCATCAAATATGTTTCACCGGCTTTTATAATATTTTTCATGTAAGGAACATTAAAGAAAACAATGGAAACTTTTCCGGTATCATCTTGTGCGAAACCGCTACCTATTGTCAAACTTCGTATTTTTTTCCATACAAAATTTCCTGTAACAGTAAGCCTTAATGTCACAGGAACATCCAAAGGTGCAATTGCAAGATTCACAGGTGTATCATATACTTCATAATCACGGGGAAAATGATACAGCAAATCATGCAGCGTATAGATGTTTAACTTGTAAAATAATTTTGCGGTTTTATCACCGATTCCCTTAAGTGTAATGATATTATCCATATAATTCATATGTTTTATTTCCTATAAAAAAGAATAAAAAGGACGGATAAATATCCGTCCCTTATTGTTAAAATGTATTATTCTGCAGATATAATATAATAGTAGATAGGCTGACCACCAAACTGCAACTCTACGTCACAAGAAGGGAAAGCTTCTTCTATGCGGTTTCTTAATTTTTCGGCATCTTCTTCTGAAACATCTTCACCATAATATACACTGATTAATTCAAGAGAATCATCCATCATCTCAGAAATCATTTCAAATGTAACGTTTTCTACATCTGTGCCTACAGATAAAATACCTGCATCACCGATTCCCATATAGTCACCGGCCTTGATTTCTTTATCATCAATCATGGTATCTCTCACCGCATAAGTCACCTGACCTGTTTTTACATTGGAAATTTCATCAGTCATTGCCGCTTCATTGTCTTCAATGCTTAAATCAGGAACATAATTGATGACAGCTGTAATTCCCTGAGGCACAGTCTTAGTGGGAATTACCACAACTTTTTTATCCTTTACAAGTGATTGTGCCTGGTTTGCAGCAAGAATAATATTTTTATTATTCGGTAATATAAACACTGTATCTGCATTCACTTTTTCGATAGCAGTCAACATATCATCGGTGCTGGGATTCATGGTCTGACCACCTTCGATAATATAATCAACACCCAGTCCCTTAAATATTTCGCTTAATCCTTCTCCTACGGAAACAGCTATAAAACCGGTATCCTTATGAGGCATCATGGGTTCCTCATTATTGGCATCTGATGCTTTTGTTTCATTTTCTTTAAACAATTTTTCCTGATGTTCCAGACGCATATTGTCAATTTTCATATTGGATAACGCACCATACTTTAATGCTCTCTGAATTGCAAGTCCGGGATCATTCGTATGTACGTGTACTTTAACCACGTCATCGTCTGCAACAACCACTATGGAATCACCTATTGATTCTAAATATTCTTTAAAGTCAATTTCATGCTTAATATTAAAGGTTTTCGAAAGTAGAATAATAAATTCCGTACAATATCCAAACTTAATATCTGCTTCTGCTTGTGAATCTAAGTTCATGGCAGGCTTTACATGTGTTACTTCAGGAAGTGATAAATCAATTTCTTTACCAAGGAAAGCATCGTAAGCACCTTTCAGAACTTGCATCAGTCCCTGTCCACCGGAATCAACAACTCCTGCCTGTTTCAGAACAGGTAACATTTCAGGTGTCTGTTCTAAAACTTCATCTGCATATTTAATTACTTCATCCAAAAAATAAGAAAGATCTTCGCAACCATCTTCTGCTAATTCTCTTGCACGTATGCTGGCACCTTTTGCAACGGTTAAAATGGTTCCTTCTTTGGGCTTCATAACCGCTTTATATGCAGTTTCTACTGCCTTTTCACAGGCATCTGCCAAATCAGAAACGGCTAAATTTTCTTTTTCTCTTATGCTTTTGGTAAAGCCTCTAAATAACTGGGATAAAATAACACCGGAGTTTCCTCTTGCACCACGAAGTGAACCGGAGGAAATTGCTTTGCACAAAGAAAGCATATCGTTTTCATCAACAGATGATACTTCTTTTGCAGCTGCCATAATAGTAAGTGTCATATTAGTACCTGTGTCTCCATCCGGCACAGGAAATACATTCAAATCATTAATCCATTCTTTTTTGGATTCCAAATTTTTTGCCCCGGCTAAGAACATCTTCGAAAGTAACTTAGCGTCGATTGTATTAGTCACAACAAATCCTCCTCTTAATCAATCACTCTAACACCTTCAACAAAGATGTTTATTTTTTCTATTTCAATACCGGTAAATTCTTCTACCTTATATTTTACATTGCTGATTAAATTATCAGATACAGCAAGAATACTTACGCCATATGCAACAATTACATGAAAGTTTAGTGTAAGTTTATTATTATTTATGGATACGTTAATGCCTCTGGTCATGCTGTCCTTTTTTAAAAGTTTTACAAGTCCGTCTTTGACATTGATTCCTGCCATTCCGACAATGCCAAAGCATTCCATGGCAACACTTCCTGCATACTGAGCAATTACTTCGTTTTCAATCGTAATATTTCCCATATGAGTACTCATTGATGATGATTTCATAGGCTGCCTCCTTATTATTTGTACATATATATTAGATTATAACCTTAATTCCATAAAAATGAAACCATAAATTTCAACATTTGTAAAGGAAATCTGAATGTTTTTTTATCAAATATATTTTTTTACTTGCAATCTTATCTTTTTTCTGCTATTATACAACTGTTGCGAATATTTATTGTTAGGAGGTGCACCCATGGCTAAATGTGATGTTTGTGGTAAAGGCGTTCATTTCGGAAATAACGTAAGCCATTCTCATAGAAGATCTAACAGAATTTGGAACTCTAATATTAAAAGAGTTAAATGCAAAGTAAACGGCGCTGCTAAGAGATTGCACGTTTGCACAAATTGCTTAAAATCCGGAAAAGTTGAAAGAGCTTAATTAGATTACTAAAAAACTGCTGTGTTCAGCAGTTTTTTTGTTTTTAGGCTTGTCTTCCTATATCATAGTCTTTCTTTAATTTTTCATACACAGCGTTAATTGTTAAAATCATATCATGATCTCCCGCTATATTATCAGGGTGAAATATCTTTATCAAATCACGATATCGTTTCTTTAACGCAAGCGGGCTCCGTACACCTTGAAATAAAAGTTCGGCAATATCCTGATTTTTCTCCTGCCTGTGATAACTTTGATGCAAATCACGCTTGGCTTCAAATGCAATTTTTTCCCGTTCAAATTTACGCCGTTCTTCATCTAATTGGACAAATCCGTTTTTTAGAATATCCATTTTTTTATCAAAGAACATTTCATCTTGTTTTAAACGTTTCCGCTCCGTAACGAGGCGTCTGTTTATTTCATCCATCTCCGATTGGAATTGTTTTCTTTCTTTGATATACTTCTCTTCCATCCGCTTTAATTCATTACGCTCAGTTTCTAATCGGATATTTTCTTTAAATAGCCATGCTTTTAAAGCTGACAATTCATCCGCTGAACCATCAACCAATATTTTTTCAAAAGTTTGTCCTGTTCTCGTTTCATCGTAAATTCCCATGTGGTCATCTCCCCGGACCGTCAATCGCAAAAATAAAAATTATATCCAATCAGTAAAAGTAGTGCGATAATAATCAAACCGATGAAATAATGATGTGCAAGAAAAAGCATAAGTAACATTCCAACGGCAATCCAAAATGCAATAAATCCAATTATTTTTTTCATGCTACAAACCTACTTATGCTTCTTAATTCATCTTATGCACTTTTTAACATTTTATTGCATGTCCTCATTTTTTTCTGTGGGAAAAGCAATATCAACAGCATCTTCATCCTTTATCATATCTTCTTTTGATGTAGTAAACTTATCAACAAGATCCGGAATTAAATCAAGCACTTTTGTCATTGTATCCTGATTCTTAATGTTTACAAGTTTGGTGCTGCCATTCTTAATAACCAAAACTGCACTCGGCGTTAGTTTGCCACTAAAACCACCGCCTCCGCCGTTCTTTTTATCTCCGGCACTGGCACCTGCACCAACACCGAAACTAACATCCACAAGGGGCAATATAATGGTATCTCCTATCTTAGTAGCTTCGCCTACAACTGTTTTTGTTGACAAAACAGTATTCATGCCCTTCATTAATGAATCAATTACTCCGGAAAAATTATTATCTGCCATTTATATTGCCTCCCTTTTTAAATAGATGTATAACTCTTCTGATATCTTTGTTAAAATAAACTTTTATTGCAATTTTTAATATTTTAAATACGGTTATTCTACCCTTTATAAATAAGTCACCTTTAAATATTGCATTATCAAAATCAGGTATAATACTAATATGATTACCAATAAGCGGGTACAACATACCATGAATTGCTAAAATCTGAGCAGTGCTTGCCGGGTCACCTGTCCCAATTACAAAGTTACCATTTAATTTCTTTGGCAAAATATGTGTTAATAATGCAAGAACTTCCGTTTTACATAACAAAAAAGCTCTTTTAAAGCATTCACTGCGAATAACTGCCATGTAATAACGGATTTCATTTATTATTTTCTTTATCTTATCATATATTTTTAATATTGTGTACTTAATATTTCGTAGCAATTCAAAAAGTTTCTTGATAAATTTAATGATAGTCGGATCTTCTATATTTTCTTCATACTTTTTTTCAAGTTCTTCTTCTAATGGCTCTTGTAAAATATGACTTTCACGATCAGACAAATCAGAATTTTGTTCTGTAGAAACTTCTGCTGCAGAATCTTCTGCTGTAGAAACTTTTGCTGTAGAATCTTTTTCGACAGATTCTTTTTCATCCATTGATTTTTTTTCTGATGAATAGAGTGTTATACCCAGAACTTTTAGTTTTATATATTTTTGTAAGGGATATGAATATGTTAACGTAATGAAATGTAATAACCAGCTTATTTTTATATCAGCACAGACAGGAATATTGTCGCCACATTTTCTTTTTGCTTTCAACCGGTATCTAATGGGAATAAATAAGACACACAATAAAAGAAGCAAAAAAAATCCCAAAATACACAGAAGAATTATTCCCAATATTTTTAAAATATTTAATAATAATATCATTTCAGGATTCCTTTAGCCTTCCCTTTCAAATACTCTTTTAGGTTACAATTTCCGCTTTCTCTAATACAATCTTCCGTAATCCGAACAACAAGTCCCACTGCTTCGTCATAATTTGATGCAATGCCTACTATAATTGGAGGGTTTGCCCAGTAATATTTCTGCCGCAAGAAAATACTTTTATATATTTCCAGTTGATCATCACCGGAAGCAATGCAAATCACATAAACAGAAAGGGCTGTATGCCGCTTTAACTTATTTTTTATTTTGGATGGCTCTTTTATAGTATCGCCAACATATAAATATTTATAAAATTTCATAATTTCTCCAAATAACTAAACACCAAAGTATGCATCAAATATTCTTTTTGCAATTGGCACTGCATAGTCACCACCTGCGCCTGCTCCTTCGATAATAATTGTAACACAAATTTCGGGATTTTCTACAGGTGCATAGCCGGTAAACCATGCATGACTATCACCTTTGATTGTTCCGTATTCAGCAGACCCGGTTTTTCCTGCAGCAGTATATGCAAGACCGTTTAATCTTGATGCGGTTCCGTCAGTGACAACAGAGCTCATTAAATTGGATAAAGCCATAGCCTCTTCTTCGGTTAATAACCTTTTATAGGAAGATGCTTCAAATGTTTTGATTACATTTCCTACGCTGTTTTTTACCTTCGAAACAACATAAGGCTTCATAAGCATTCCTTTGTTGGCAATTGCAGATGTAATCATATTTAAATGAATCGGAGTAATAGAAGTTGTTCCTTGCCCGATGGATACCTGCATCATATCAGCAGTTGATATATCTTCAGAAACATTAACGCTACTTTTACTATATGGAACTGTTAATGGTAGTTCTTCGCCAAACATAAGATCTTTTAATGAATCAGAAAACTGATTTTTATCTAACGATAACCCTATATTTGCAAAGGATGTATTGCATGATTTGGCAAAGGATTTACGAAAGTCAACTCCATTATGAACAGAGCCATGATAACATTGTATCCTATCTTCTCCCTTCACAATTGTACCCGTACACTGATAATTATAGTTAGAATATGATTCAGGATTTTGTCTGATATATTCTAAAGCGGTAATGATTTTAAAGGTTGACCCTGGAGGATAAAGTCCTTGTGTCACCCTGTTTAGCAAAATACTGCTATCTTTATCAGAAACAAGTTCATCCCAAATTGATTCTATTTCTTCCGGATTAAAATCCGGTTTAGAAACCATGGCAAGAATTTCGCCGGTTGTAGGATTTGTTACAATTACAGCACCCTTATATACACCAAGTGCTGTGGACGCTACCTGTTGTAAATTTGCATCAAGTGTTGTAATGACAGTGTCTCCCGGATATTTCTCTCCCTTTATATCCAATGCTGCTTTTTCTGAGAGAGGTGCATTGGAATTAATCAGATAATAATTTGCCTGTGCTTCTACACCGAGACGTCCATTAGTTGAATAACCAATTACATGAGAAAATAAATTTCCATATGGATAGTCCCGAATCTCATCACCTTCATCGTTTAAAACTGTTTGTGCCAGTATTTCACCATTTGCAGATAAAATGCTTCCTCTTCTATTTTGGGCAAGTAGCATCTGTTGCCTGCCATTATAACTGTTATTGATAAGTTCTTGTTTATGTGTGACTGAATAATGGGTAATATATCCACATAAAAAAAGAAACAGGCAGGTAAAAAAAATGGTGATTCCGGTAATCTGTTTTGATGTTTTATTCTTTTTTTTCTTTTCAGTCAATGATTTCTGTTTCGTTATCAAGCGTTTCTCCTTCATCCAGGTCCATAATTTCTGTAACTGCTGTTCGTTGCGTAATCATACGTCGTCTTCGTTTGCTCTTTTTCCTTTTTTGTTCAAGAAGCACTTCTTCTTCGCGAATCATATACAATCCTTCTGTAATTGCAAACAAAATTAATGTTGTGAGGATTGAACTTCCGCCATAACTGATTAATGGTAACGTGACACCTGTTAACGGTATAAACTTTGTACCACCACCAATGGTCAGAAAAATTTGAAAAATATATGTAATTCCAAGACCAAATGCTGTAAGTTGATAAAATCTGTCTTTTAATTGAATGGAAATATTCATAATCATAATAAAACTACTGACACAAATTAAAATAATACAAACTGCAAAAATAATTCCAAGTTCTTCAGCTATGGCTGAAAAAATAAAATCTGCTTCAACAAAAGGAATCGACTGTGGTGTCCCGTTATAGAGACCAAGCCCAAACCAACCACCGCTGGAAATGGCAAACAATGATTGTGTAATCTGATAACCTGCTGCGTCAATAACACTCCAGGGATCCTTAAAGGCCTGCACTCTTACCTGCACATGTGTAAAAACCTGATATGCAACAATTGCTGCAACACCGCCGCCACAAATACCTAAAAACATATATCTTATTTTGCCGGAAGCTATATATACCATTAAAATATAAACAACAAAAAAAATCAGTGCACTACCTAAGTCTTTTGAACAGACAAGTATGATTACATGCCCGGCCGCTATAACAGCTGTTGTAAATATTTCAAAAAAATCCGCCGCGGCATATAATGCACTTGCTATAAAAAATACAAAAATAATTTTTACAAATTCGGATGGTTGAAAGGTAATACCTGCAATAGAATACGACAATTTACTTCCGTATGTTGTCTGTCCCAATATTAAAACTATTCCAAGAGCCAACAACCCGACAACAGCATAAATCCACTTTAAATTTTTAAGAAATTTAAAGTGATGGACAAAAAACGGAATTACAAGTGCAATCACAAGCGAACCCGTTGCAATAATAAATTGTTTAATTGCTTTTTCGTAAGACAATCTGGTAAGTATAATGAAGCCAATACTTAAAAGCATACACATATTATTTACCAAAAGACGGTTGCTTTTACTATAGAGTAATCGATACAATGTGGCAGCTGCATATAATACAATTTGTTGAAATGCGTAAAAAAACAAGTATAAAATATCTCCGGTTTCAAAACAAATTACAATAAAACAACTAAAATGCAATGCAAACATTAATATGGCTTGCCTTGTATAAATTCCTCTTCTTCTGTCCTCCTCTTTAAAGCGGAAAACAGCAAAACTTTCATACGTATATAGTGCAATCAGCAAAGCAATTACATATTTTGAAAATTCGCTGACATATAATTCCATTTATTCTACTCCCCTTTTATAATGTCCGGTCGTAAATTCATGATAAACAGGTTGATGATATCCTTTATATAATCCTTTGAAATATTTGATTATTTCCCTTGTGTTCTGTGCATTTTCGTCAGTAAAATCAAGCCTGCAAGCATAAAGATTAGAAAGTATTTTAGGGTTTTCCCACATTTTATGCAAGGATAATGGAACACTGTTGTATATAATATTATAACAGTATGTACAATCAGTATAAATAGGGAAAACTTTACCATATCGATCTTTTAATATTGTATATCCCTCTTTTTTATCGCATTTTCCGGATGTTTTTTTAATGCAGTTAGCTGATATCATCATAGGTAAACGACCATATACCATAGCTGAAAATGGTTGGATACTATTTTTTAATAATTCCATCCACTCATGACTATTTAGTTCTGCCGGAAGATATAGTTCATCGGAGAAATCGCCAAAAAAAGCGGCTGCTTCTTTGTTAAAAGCATATAAATTATAATCACATACGATTGGCTTTGAAATATTATGATGTAATAAATAAGAAATTGTTTCCAAATTTCTTACCAAAGCCCCATCAAATAAGTCATTTTCCAGGTATTTATATATTTTATCCAGACAAGGAATGTCTTTGTTTCTTACAATGTAAGGAAATACAATATAATATCTGCAATTATATTTTTTTTGCAGATAATCTAAAGTCTCTAATTCTTGTGTTGTAATATTTGATATATTCACATAAATTCTGGATACGTTTTCTTTTGCAGCTTCTGTTATCTGCTCTATAGTCTTTGCTACAACATGAATAGCGTACACATGATATGTATCTGACATTACATTATAAGTTTTATTATTATAACGTGGGAGATGATTATCATCAATTTCCCTATTGAAAGACAGCACATTCTCAAGTTCACATAAAGCGTCTCGTCTAAGTTGATTCAACTCTCCAATGGGCATAAAAATATCATTATCTCCAAATATTTCTACTTCATGAATATGGAAAGATGTATTACCACTTTTAGATAATTGCTCACATATCTTCTCTTTTGACAAAGGTTGATTTTTTGCTTGCTGAGCAAAGCCACCTTCTTTGCAAATATGTTTTCCTTTACATGTGAGTTCTAAACGTGCGGGATTATCTTTATAGAGATATGCCTGTGCGTAAACATTTACTTCCGGCATTAATGATAAATATTTTTCTCTGATTTCTGATAATAAAACATCATCACTGCCTTCATATGCAGGCGAAGAAAGGGTAATCATTTCCCTGCCATTGTGCATGTGATAATACCCTTCCTGAATATCACTTCTGATATATAATTTGCGTAGGTATTCTAAATCCTTGTCGTCTACAGTATAAGCTGACGGGGAACTATAATACATGTCAATATATTTCCTATATAGAGCTGTGACACCAGCTGCATATTCCGGTTTTTTCATACGCCCTTCTATTTTAAATGAATCGATACCTGCTTCAATCAGTTCGGGCAAAATAGATAGCGTACACATATCTTTCATACTCAGCGGATATTCTTCACTTCCGCTCTGACTTTTATATGGTAGGCGGCAAGGCTGTGCACATCTGCCCCTGTTTCCGCTTCTGCCACCAAGAATACTGCTAAAAAGGCATTGTCCTGAATAACAATAGCACATGGCTCCATGAATAAATGTTTCAATCTCAATGTCTACGTTTTCTTTGATTTCTTTTATTTCTTGCAAAGATAACTCTCTTGCGGGAACAATGCGGACAGCACCCGCTTCTTTTAGCATACGGACGCCGTAAGTTCCGGTAATTGTCATTTGTGTACTCACATGTAGTTCTAATTCGGGGAAATTATTCTTAATAAATTGAAAAACACCTAAATCTTGAATAATTACCCCATCAAGTCCTTTTTTATAAAAAGGCAATAAAAAATCATATAATTTTTTAAATTCTTTTTCTTTTACAAGGGTATTGACGGTAAGATATATTTTTTTATTTAAAAGATGCGCCAGTTGAATCCCTTTAATAATTTCTTCTTCAGAAAAATTATCTGCATATGCTCTGGCACCAAATGCATTTCCGCCAAGATAAATAGCATCTGCGCCGGCATTTAACGCTCCTATTAATGCTTCAAAATTTCCTGCCGGTGCAAGCAACTCAACTTTTTTCATTCTATAATCATGCCTTTCTTAATTCTTTAATAATCAACACTCTCTATAAATACCATAAAAAGCTGTCTTTATAGGACAGCTTTTCTATTTAAAACTTTTTTAATTCGGTTTCTAATCTGACAATTTTCTTGGCATTATCGTTTAATTCTGCCTGCAGATTTTTGACATTTTTTTCTGTGTTTTCAAGTTTGATTTGTGAAGCAATCAGTTCATGTTTCAGATGATATAATTCTTTTTCTTTGCCGGCAATTTCTTCTTCCAAAAGATCTATTTGTTTTTTTGCTTTAAAATAATCATCTGCAATATTAAGCTGTAACAATACATTCTGTGTATCTACCGGCTGACGTCGGAATGAATCAACTCTATTATATTCAGCCATTTTATTGTTTATGTAAGAAGCTACTTTTTGTAAATATTCTTCACTTTCATATCCACTTAAAGTAAAAACTTTTCCACCAATAATTACTTCAGTATCTGTCTTTGCTGACATCAGACTCACCCCTTTTTTTTAATCGTCATACCCCAAAAATATACCACTTCTATTATAAGCAGATTATTGAGGAATTTCAAGTCCTAAATGCCGATAGGCAAGTTCTGTCACCACTCTGCCTCTGGGTGTTCGATTAATAAATCCGTTTTTTATGAGATATGGTTCATAAACATCTTCAATGGTTCCTGAATCTTCGCCAATTGCAGCAGCCAGTGTATCAAGTCCTACCGGACCTCCTGAAAATTTGTGAATCATTGTTAAAAGGATATTTCTATCAATATGATCCAGTCCCATTGGATCAACATCCATTAAATTAAGTGCTGTCATGGCAATGTCTTCTGTGATAATTCCATCATATTTAACTTGTGCAAAATCACGTACTCTCTTTAAAATACGATTGGCAAGTCTTGGCGTACCCCTGCTTCTTCTCGCCATTTCCAGTGCACCTTCCGGCTCTATTGGAGCATGTAATACTTTAGCAGAGTGCATAATAATAAGCTGTAGTTCTTCTTTTGAATAAAATTCCAAGCGGTGTATAATTCCAAAACGGTCCCTGAGAGGTGCGGATAGCAAACCGGCACGTGTTGTCGCACCTACTAATGTGAATTTAGGTAAATCCAACCGAATGGACCGCGAACTTTGGCCCTTTCCAATCATGATATCAATCGCATAATCTTCCATAGCCGGATAAAGTACTTCCTCAACCTGCCTATTAAGCCGGTGAATTTCATCAACAAATAAAATATCGCCATCCTGAAGGTTGTTAAGAATAGCTGCCATCTCTCCTGGTTTTTCTATCGCCGGACCGCTTGTTACTTTCATATTAACACCCATTTCATTGGCAATAATACCGGCAAGAGTTGTTTTGCCTAGTCCCGGAGGTCCATAAAAAAGCACATGATCTAAGCAGTCTCCTCTTCCTTTTGCTGCTTCAATATATATTTTAATACTATCTTTAATTTTCGATTGACCGATATAATCATTCAAACATTTAGGACGTAATGAGCCTTCAATTTTTGTATCTTCTTCAATTAAATTTGTTTCAATTAAACGCTTTGCCATGAATACATTCACCTTTAAAATAATATTTTATATATCAAAACAGATGTTTTAATGCTAATTTTAATATCATTTCTGCATCAGCATCTGAGGGTGCAGAAATTGCTTTTACTGCTTTCAGTGCATCGGAAGGACTATACCCTAACGCTACCAGAGCCTCTATTGCTTCGCTTTCAGCAGTAAGATCATGGGATGTTTCCTTTATATCATAATTATTGATGTCTCTCATAAACAAAGTTTCTTCCAAAGAAATTTTATCTTTTAAATCTAAAATAACTCTACTTGCGGTTTTTGCACCAATTCCGGGAGCTTTGGATATTTTCTTGGCGTCACCTGAAATAATGGCCATTCTTAGATCATCGGCTGACATGACAGACAGTATTGCCAATCCGCCTTTGGGACCTATTCCATTTACTGTAATAATTTTCTTGAATAAATCAAGTTCATCACGATTTAAAAATCCATATAACAAAAAAGCATCTTCCCGTACACAGGTATAGGTATATAATTTGACAGATTTGCCGGTCCCCGGTAAGTTTTGCGATGTTTGTTCCGATATCTTGACATTATAACCGATTCCGTTAACTTCAAGTATTACGTTATCTTCTGTAATATCAACAATGGTTCCGTTTATAAATGCTATCATAAGTTCTCACTCCGTTTTAATATTTTTTTCATATATGGTAATACTAAAGAAACAATGATTCCAATAAATATACCTGTTAAGAAACCGGAAATTATTAATATTGGTACATAGTAAATAATTCCATAGGTTTTAATTGTAAAATATGCGATGATTAACTGCCCAATATTATGTGCAACGCCACCTGCGGCACTAACGACCGGTATATGAAATACTTTAACTTTTATCATCAGCGCCATTATAATGCAACTTAAAACAGCTCCGCAAAGGCTATAAATAATCATATAAAAATTTCCAAACAGTAATCCAGTCAAAAGTGCTTTTATGACCGCAAGAATTAACGATTCCTTAAAGCCAAAAAAATATAAACATAAAACTACAGCAAGATTAGCCAGACCGAGTTTTATTCCGGGTATTGCCACAGATATCGGAATTAAGGTTTCTATATAGGATAATATTAATGCAACAGCGAGCATCAGTCCCAGATATATCGATTTATTTTTCATAATTAATTAGTGATCGCGTCTAAATCACTTTCCTCCTCTGATGAAATCTGAACAACCACCTTGTGGGGAAGACAAATAATACTTTCACCATTTTTTGAAATGGCACCTTGCTTAATACATAACTTGTCAGGACATTCCGCATCAGACATTTTTACGGTAGCATTATTAATTAATAATAAATTATAATATCCCCTTTCATCTGTTACACTAATGGTTCTATCATCTGCCAATGGATATTTACAATAAACCGCACCATTTTGATATACCGTTACATAAGCAGTTCCTTTTGGAGAAAATAATATCGGATATAATATAAATAAAATAGCAATAAAACAAATACAAATTATAATCAATAAATCATATTTTATTTTTTGTAACATGTCAGAAGTTTTCCTTTGTATATTTGTATAATATAATAACACAATCGAACATATGTTTCAAGAATAAAATAAACGCCATGTTGTCTTTTTTAAGACATATGGCGTTTATTCTTTATTTATTCTGCTGTTAAGTATTTAAAATTACCATGAATATCATTTATAGGAAACTCTTCTGTCAATGCAGCGATTTGTTCAGAAACAATTACAGAAGAAAGATAATTTGAAATATTTTCATCAGCATCTTCTGCTTTATATCTCTTTGAAAATTCTACAACATAATACTGATTATAGGTTGCACTTTTAATTACAGTGATATCACCCTCTTTTCGGGCTGAATCAAATAGCCATTCTGCAATGTCAGAAGGAACATCTGACTTATATTTCTGTGTGCTTAATGAATATTCAGTGGTTTCATTCTCATAATTAGCCTTTGCATTTTCAGATGCATACTTAATACAAAGCTCTTCAAAATCAGCACCGCCTGCTCTTTCAGATACAAATGCGTCGGCACTTGTTTTTAATTCGTTCATTGCATTTTCGACTTCTTCCGCTGAAGATGTAGCTGTTGCTGATGCTGTAAAAACAAAACTTCTGTAATCAACATGATCATAGTCGCTTATATTTTCATTATAATAAGCAGATACTTCTTCATCAGAAGGCAAATTTTTCTGAATCAAAGAATCCTGATAGGCAGAAACCATAATTCCTTCTTTAATGATCGGTTCCATGTTGGATACTGTTGCATTTTCACCAAATGAAGTTTTGTAATATTCTGACAAAGATACTTCACTTGCTGATGCTGCTTCTTTCATTCGTTCCTGGTGTTCTTGAAATTGAGGTTCAACATCATATTCAAACCCGTTCTTTTTTGCATCCGCAGATAATGCAAAAATCTGACGCATTTGTTCTACTGCCATTCTGTTAAACTCATCTTCCCATGTCATGGATTCTGAAAAAGCCTGTTCTGAATAATCAACACTTGTATCTAATCCCAGATAAGGCAGATAAGAACCGTAGGAGGTTAAGAAAGAATTAACGACTGCATTATAGTAATAGTCGTATTCCAATCCGCTTACTTCCCTGTCGCCTACTACCACGTAAATATCTTTCATATTTTTTTGTTTCAGATAAATAGGTGTGGCAATTGCTGCAACAATAAATAAAACAACAACAAAAATAGAAATACCGGATATGACTTTAAACTTTTTTTCTGATTTTTTGTCCATGATTTCTTTTTCTTTTCTTGCTGCCATTTTGCGATCATATTTTGTCAGAACTTTTTGTTCTTCTTTTACTTCAGGCGCATTATTCTTTGCCATTGTAAATTTCCTCCCGACTTTAGTTATTTTTGATTAATATAATTCACAAGCCCTTCCGCTGCAATAATTTTCTGCATAAATTCCGGAAATGCCTGACCTTTAAACTGTGTTCCTTTGGTCAAATTTTTAATAATACCGGAGTCAAAATCAACTTCCACCTCATCACCGGCTTCAATTCCTTTTGATGCATCCGGACATTCAATGATAGGAAGTCCGATATTAATAGCATTTCTGTAAAATATTCTTGCAAAAGTTTCTGCAATTACACAGCTTACACCGGCTGCTTTAATCGCTATAGGAGCATGTTCACGAGAAGAACCGCAACCAAAATTTTTGTCAGCAACAATGATGTCGCCCTTTTTTACGTTTTTTACAAAATCTTTATCAATATCTTCCATGCAATGAGTCGCAAGTTCCGCCGGATCCGATGAATTTAAGTATCTTGCGGGAATAATAACGTCTGTATCTACATTATCACCATATTTAAAAACAATACCTTTAGCTGCTTTCATATCTTTAATTCCTTTCTGTTATGATAACTGGCAGGGACAGGAAATCATTCCTGTAATTGCACTTGCTGCTGCAACTGCCGGACTAGCCAGATATATCTCGGATTTCACATGTCCCATACGTCCTACAAAGTTACGGTTGGTCGTAGAAACACATCTTTCACCTTCTGCTAAAATTCCCATATAGCCTCCGAGGCAAGGACCACATGTAGGTGTGCTGACTACTGCACCGGCTTCAATAAAGATTTTAAGCAGCCCTTCTTCCATTGCCTGCATATAGATTGCCTGTGTAGCCGGAATAATGATACAACGCATCCCTTTTGCAACATGACGTCCTTTTAACACCTCTGCTGCAATACGCATATCATCAATTCGTCCGTTTGTACAGGAACCGATTACTACCTGGTCGATTTTGATTTCTTCTTTAATTTCATCAATTGTTTTTGTGTTTTCCGGCAAATGAGGGAATGCAATTGTAGGACGGAGTGTGCTTAAATCAATGGTATATTCCTCGTCATAAACAGCATCTTCATCCGCTTCATATACCGTAAAGTTTCGTTTGGAATGCTCTTTCATATATGCAATTGCAAGATCATCCACAGGGAAAATACCGTTTTTGCCGCCCGCTTCAATTGCCATATTTGCAATTGTAAAGCGATCGTCCATTGTAAGATTTTTAATCCCCTCGCCTACAAATTCCATAGATTTATATAGAGCGCCATCCACACCTATCATACCAATAATGTGTAAAATAACATCTTTACCACTTACCCATTTGGAAGGCTTTCCGATTAAATTAAATTTGATTGCGGAAGGAACTTTGAACCATGCTTTTCCGGTGGCCATACCGGCAGCCATATCAGTACTTCCCACACCTGTTGAAAATGCTCCTAATGCTCCATACGTACATGTATGTGAATCGGCACCGATAATTACATCACCGGCAACAGTAAGTCCTTTTTCCGGCAAGAGTGCATGTTCAATGCCCATTTCACCGACTTCAAAATAATTGGTGATTTCATTTCTATATGCAAATTCTCTTACACACTTACAATGTTCCGCAGACTTAATATCCTTGTTTGGCACAAAATGATCGGGAACCAGCGCAATTTTATCTTTATGAAAAACACCATCGACGTTCATTTTTTCCATTTCTTTGATAGCAACAGGACTTGTGATATCATTTCCTAATACCAAATCCAAATCTGCCTCTATTAATTGACCTGCTTCCACACTGTCAAGCCCTGCATGTGCAGCTAATATTTTCTGAGTCATTGTCATTCCCATGACCGAAACCTCCTGTTTTTAATGTAATAAAGCCCCTGCCACTTACAGCAGGGACTTTAGACTAGCCATTATTAGTTATTAATCAACTTTTCACTTTCATTGTTCCAGCTGTAAAGCTTACGGATTTCCTTACCAACCTGCTCTGAAGGATGCTCTGTAGCTAATTTTCTCATTGCTTTGAAATGAGCCTGGCCACCTGCTGCAGACATGTCAAGTAAGAAGTCTTTTGCAAATGTACCATCCTGGATATCCTTTAAAATCTGCTTCATTGCTTTCTTGGTTTCATCTGTGATAATCTTAGGTCCTGTTATGTAATCACCATATTCAGCAGTGTTGGAAATGGAATATCTCATTCCTTCAAAACCGGACTGATAAATAAGGTCTACAATCAGTTTCATTTCATGGATACACTCAAAATATGCATTTCTTGCATCATATCCTGCTTCTGTAAGTGTTTCAAAACCTGCCTGCATAAGAGCACAAACACCACCGCAAAGAACAGCCTGTTCACCAAAAAGGTCTGTTTCTGTTTCTGTTCTAAATGTTGTTTCAAGAACACCGGCTCTTGCACCACCAATAGCAAGTGCATAAGCAAGTGCTTTGTCAAGAGCTTTTCCGGATGCATCCTGATGAACTGCTACAAGACAAGGTACCCCTTTGCCTTCCATATATTCACTTCTTACAGTATGACCGGGTCCCTTGGGAGCAATCATAGTAACATCTACGAATTTAGGAGGTACAATCTGATTAAAATGAATATTGAAACCATGTGCAAACATTAACATATTGCCTTCTTCAAGGTTAGGTTCAATATCTTTCTTATACATAGAAGCCTGTAATTCATCATTAATGAGAATCATGATAATGTCAGCTTTTTTAGCTGCTTCTGCTGCTGTGTATACTTCAAATCCCTGTGCCTCTGCTTTTGCCCAGGACTTGGAACCTTCATAAAGACCGATAATAACATGACAGCCTGATTCCTTTGCATTTAATGCATGTGCATGTCCCTGACTGCCATAGCCGATAACTGCGATTGTTTTTCCTTCCAATAAAGAGAGATTACAATCTTCCTGATAATAAATATTTGCCATTTTTGTATGACTCCTTTCAAAATGAATAATTAATATTAAATAAATTTATAAGTAGGTAACGTTCTCCGTTCCTCTACCAAGACCGGCAATGCCGGTTCTTGCAAGCTCTAGTATTTCGTATCCTTCAAGCAAATTAAGGAAAGCATCTATTTTTGCCTGATTACCAGTAAGTTCTACAATCAAACTGTCAGAAGCAACATCAATAATCTTTGCTCTGAAAATATCAGCAACAGAAATAACTCCCTGTCTTTGTTCACTGTTTGTCCGAACCTTTACAAGTGCAAGTTCTCTATATACGCTATTATCCGGTTCGAGTTCTTTAATATCGCGGACATCTACAAGCTTCGCAACTTGCTTTTCTATCTGATCGAGAATTTCATCGTCACCGGATGCCACAATCGTTATTCTGGTATAACGGGGATCTGCAGTCACACCGGCTGTAATACTTTCGATATTATAACCACGCCTTGAAAAAAGACCTGAAATACGGCTGAGTACACCGGATGTATTATCTACTAAAAGCTGAAATACTTTTTTACGCACGAAATAATCCTCCTTAACATTTAAGCATTATTTTATCAACTTAATGTGTAAAAGTCAATTGCATCATTTTATCCAATTTTATTGATGTTTTTTGTCATTTTATTCTGTTTCTTTACATTTTTGAAGCGCCAAGGTTCCGGTTCTGGCAACTTCAACAATACTTACGGATGCAAACATGTCTATTAAAAGCTGTGTACGCTCCGGCAAATCACACATTTGAATCAGCATCATATTTTTAGACATATCAACAATTTCAGCTTTCATGATATCACAAATTTCCATAATATCACGGCGGTTAGATTTATTGTATTTTACCTTAATAAGCATTAATTCTCTGCTGATGCTATTAGCTTCGCTGAACGTTTTTACTTTAATAACATCCAGCTTTTTGTTTAGTTGTTTTTCAATTTGTTCAAACGTTTTTTGATCACCGCTACTAACAATAGTCATGCAGGAAACATCCTGATCATCTGTCTCACCAACAGCCAGTGAATCAATATTAAAGCATCTTCTGGAAAACAGCCCGGCTACTTTAAATAACACGCCGGAACGGTTTTCAACTAATACGGAATATATTTTTTTCATACTTTTATACTCCCTTCTATTATACTAAATCCATTGGATCAATCAGACATTCCATAATCATCGATTCATCTTTTTCTAAAAATTTATTGATTGCATCTTCTGCATTCTTCATGTCTTTTAGTCGGATAAATCCCATATCATATGCCGCTGCCAGCTTTTCGAGGTCGGGACTGCCTGACAAGTCAACAACAGAATAATTATCCTTATAAGTAAAATGCTGATACTGTCGTACCATTCCCAAATAGTTGTTTTTAAGAACGACAATTTTTACCGGAATATCATGCTGATTCATGGTTGCCAGTTCCATCATTGACATCTGGAATGAACCGTCACCACAAACTGCTATTACCTGTTTGGATTTATCTGAAATCTTGGCACCCATGGCTGCCGGTATGGAATATCCCATTGTTCCCATACCACCGCTGGTTAAAAAACGTCCATCTTTTACAATGTGATATGCGCAAGACCAAATTTGATTTTGTCCCACATCTGCAACATAAACTCCGTCATTTTGCATTTTTTCTGAAAGCATTGTAATAAAAGCTGCAGGATCAACGTAAGCAGGATTGGGATTTCTCTTCGGCTCCATATTTTTGCGATATTCGGAAAGTGTATCTAACCATTCATCATGATTGCAGGTAAATTCCTGCGATGATAAGTCTTCAAAAATATGTTTTGCATCCCCTACAAGAGGTATGGTTGGCCCAACATTTTTTCCAATTTCGGCAGGATCAACATCAATATGTACCAGAACTTTATTTTCCGTAATTAAATCCGGTTGGCTCACAGCACGGTCTGCAACTCTTGCACCTACCATGATAAGCAGGTCGGATTCATTCATGGCACGATTTGCATAAGGTTTACCATTGTTACCAACCATTCCAAAATAAAAAGGATCTTTGGTTGGCATTGCACTGATTCCCATCATGGTTGAAACAACAGGAATTTTATATTTTTGAGAAAACTCACGAAGTTCTTTTTCCGCATCAGATAAAAGTACACCACCGCCGGCACAAATAATCGGTTTTTTTGCTTTTTCAAGTTCCGCAACAACTTTTTTTATCTGTGCCATATTTCCGCGTACAGTCGGTTTATAGGTACGCATGGAAACAGTTTCCGGATATACAAATCTTTTGATTTCCGCATTTTGAATGTCTATAGGAATATCTATAAGGACCGGACCTTTTCTACCTGTATTTGCAATATGAAAAGCTTCTTTAAAAATCCTTGGAATATCGGCAACATTTTTTACCAAATAACTATATTTAACAAAAGATTCTACAGCACCTGTAATATCTGCTTCTTGAAACACATCGCTTCCGAGAAGTGCAGAATTAACTTGTCCCGTAATACACACCATGGGAATACTGTCTGCAAAGGCAGTTGCAATACCGGTAATGACATTGGTCGCTCCCGGTCCTGATGTAACAGCACAAACTCCTACTTTTCCCGACACTCTTGCAAGTCCACTTGCTGCATGGGCAGCATTCTGCTCTGTTCTTATTAAAATTGTTTTAATGGATGATTCTAAAATACTATTATAAAAAGGACAAATTGCCACACCCGGATAACCGAATACATACTCAACTCCTTCTTCTTCCAGACATTTAACAATTGCATCTGCACCTAACATTTTTTATCCTACCTTTCTACTAATTTAATTAAATATACCGAAAAAGTTTGCCAAGGGTTCAACAACATCACCCAAGTCTTCAATTGCATCATTAAGACCTTCAAAATCAATTTCTTCTAATTTAGTCATAACTGCTGTTACTGTTTCAGAATTATCAGTGATAAATGTATCCATATTGGTTCCCATGGTGGAAATGGATGTGCTCATTTCGGTAACACTTTCCAGTGTTGTATCTGCAAGTGTAATTGTTTCAGAGATATCCGTTATGGTATCGTTTATTCCGTCTATCGTCACAATGACCTTCGGAACAAGCAGTACAAGACAAATAATAATAGAACTTGTTAAAACAAGCATAGATAATGTGCTGACTCGTGTATAAGCAAGCTGTTTTGCCGAATTTTTAACAATTTTTTCTAATAATTCATTTTTTTCTTCCATCCTGTACCGCCTTTCGTATTTATTTATTCTTCTGTGATTCCTGCTAATTTCATGGCAACTTTAACAGCGTCCGCTGCATCTCTTGAATAACCATCTGCACCGATTTCTTCCGCATAATCATTTGTAATAACAGCACCGCCTATCATTACTTTGGATGTCACACCTGCTTTTCTTGCATGTTCAATCACATGTTTCATTTCCTGCATGGTCGTGGTCATTAATGCAGATAATGCGATGATGGACGCGTTATTTTCTTTTGCAGTCTGTACAATAACATCTCTGGAAACATCTTTTCCAAGGTCAATAACTTTAAAACCATAGTTTTTCATCATCATAGCAACCAGATTTTTACCAATATCATGAATATCACCTTCTACAGTTGCAATAACTACTGTAGGCATCTCGTCCTGCTCTTTTCCAGTGGCAAGATATGGCTCTAAATATTCAATGGATAGCTTCATACTCTCGGCACTTGCAATTAATTGGGGTAAAAAATATTTTCCACTGTCAAACAACTTGCCCACTTCATCAATGGCCGGCATTAACATTTCATTTAAAATTTCAGAAGCATCTGTTCCCCTATCAAGTTCTGCCTTGGTGTGCTCTGTTATTTGCTTTCTATTTCCTTTTAGAACATCAATATATATTTGTTTTTTACTGTTGTGATGTGTATCTTGGTATACTTCTTTTTTTATATCCTTTTTTTCCAGGCCGGCAGTTGCCAAAGTAACTGACGGTTTGCGTTCCTGATAGTTTTGGATGTGCTCAATATATCGGATATCCGCGTCTTCTTTATTCAAGAGCAAATCAGCAGCAAAAGCCGTATTGACCAGCATATCCTGTGAAGGATTTGCAATCGCCATAGTCAGTCCTGTCTGTATCGCCATAGTTAAAAAAGCGGTATTTACAAAACTTCTTTCCGGTAAACCAAATGAAATATTTGACAGACCGCATATTGTGGCATAATCATTTTCTTTACAGTATGCAATTGCTGCAAGAACTTCTTTTGCAGCTTCAGGATTAGCTCCTACAGTGGCAACAAGGCCATCTACTATCAAATCTTCTTTTGAAAGGCCTATCGAAAATGCTTTTTCAGACAAATAGTTTATAATATCAATTTTTTCTTCTATATTTTCAGGCAATCCTTTATCAGATAAAGGAAGTAAAATGACCATTGCTCCATATTTTTTTGCAAGAGGAAGCATCTTTTCAATTTTTTCCTTCTCCGCAGAAACAGAATTGATTAGAGCACGGCCCGGATATCTCCGTAATGCAGCCTCCATTACATCAATATGACTGGAATCAAGGACTAATGGCAAGGATGATGTCAATGTAACTTCTTCAAGCACTTTAAGCATCATTTCTTTTTCATCAATACCGCTCATTCCCACATTGATATCAAGAAGGCTTGCCCCACATTCTTCTTGTTCTTGTGCAAAATCCATTATCATTTCCAAATTACCCAGGCGGAGCTGTTCCTGTAATTTCTTTTTTCCTGTAGGATTAATCCGCTCTCCTACAATCATAAAAGGATCATTTAATCCAAAGCGGACAGTCTTTCTTTCACTGCAAAGATAACGATAACCTGAATGGATAACTTTTTCAATTTGCGTCATTCTTTTTTTGACAAATGTTTTCTCTTTTCCATTGAAAATATCCGTTAACGCTTTAATATATGACGGTGCGGTACCGCAACAGCCACCTAATATTGTTGCACCGGCCTCTGCAATGCATAACATTTCTTTTGCGAATGTAGTTTCGTCCATATCATAAATAGTTTCACCTGCTTCGCTTAACGAGGGAAGTCCGGCATTGGGCTTTGCAATGACCGGAATGGAAACAGCCTCTGCAATGCTGCGAATTATATTTACCATTTTATCCGGACCGGTAGAACAATTGGCACCAACCGCAGCTGCTCCCAGTTTTTCTAATGTTACTGCTGCAGTTACTGCATCTGTACCATAAAGAGTTTTTCCGTCTTTTTCAAAGGTAAGTGTTACCATTACAGGTAAATCACACACTTCCTTTGCCGCAATCAGTGCTGCTCTACTTTCTTGTAAACTCATCATGGTTTCTACAATAATCAAATCTGCACCGGCTTTGCATGTAGCATCTATCTGTTCTTTGTAAACAGAAATCAGTTCTTCAAAATCCATTTTCCCCATAGGGGCAAGCTGTTCACCTGTCATTGTGATGTCAGCGGCTACATATGCTGACTTACCTGCCGCTATCTTGGACAATTTAACAAGCTCTGTATTAATTTCTATAAGTTCTTTATGAAGATCATATTCCTTTAATTTAATGCGGTTAGCAGTAAAGGTGGGGGCATATATAATATTACTTCCTGCCTCCACATACTCTTTTTGCAGTTCTACAAAGATATCTTTATTTTCTAAAATCCATTTTTCGGGACAGACACCGGCAGGCATTCCGCGCTTAATTAAGTTGGAACCTGTTGCACCATCTAAAAAAATTAAGTTATCTTCCGTCAATTTTTGAAAATCATAAAGTTTCATAACAATACCACCTATATACTCACCTATTTTTTCATGTTAACATAATTTTAACAAAACTACAATTGAACTATCATATCTTTTTCGACATCTGTTTCTTGATTTCATCTCGCAACTATGATAATTTATATACATATGGTTTAAAAAAGGTTTTTTAGGAGGAATAACTTTGAATATACAGTCAGAAAGAAAATCTATCGGCAAAATCAGGGCGTTACTCTTGACAACCGTTTCCGTTTGTTCTTTATTATTTTCCGGATGCAAAACAGACCCTGAATTGGAAGCTTATAAAACAAATATGAATCAGTTCTTTGAAAATATTAAGACCTTCGATGATTCTATTAATGCAATTGATCCTAATTCCGAAACGGCAGTTACTGATTTGCTTACTATATTAGATACTATGAATACTACTTTCGAACAAATGGCATCTCTTACCGTGCCGGAAGGTTTCCCTGGTGTCGAGGAATTAGCGGATGAAGCAAGTTCCTATATGACAGAAGCTGTGTATTATTACCACCAGGCATTCGGTTCTGAATCCTATGACGCAAATTTAGCTGATGTAGCTAAACAAAATTATGATCGTGCCAATTTAAGAATTCAATATATTGTTTCGATACTTCATGGTGATATTCCTGAAGAAATTTATACTTATGAAGACGACTCTGAAAGTTCAGATGTTGATTCGGAAACTGAATAAATAAAAAAATAAACCCGTTTAAGTTTTTTTCTTAAACGGGTTTTGAATTTAATACTCAAGGAGTTCTAAAAATAGTCCAAAGCTACCAATAACCATAAATACAATCCAAAGGAAAATGCCAATTCCACCTGTTATAATACCGGCAATTGCCATACCTTTCCCTGCAAAATTAGACTTCACTGTAACGATACCAAATATTAACGCAACAATACCGGTGACAAAACCAAATACACTACAGCAACAAATAATTGAAAAGATACCGCATATCATAGATGCAATGGAAAAACCTATATTTCCACCATTATTTGTCTTTGCCGGAGCAGTCGCCGTGTTTGATGTATACGTTGAATAATTAGGAGCAGATGCTACTACAGGCTGTTTATATGGTTCTTCAAAAGAAACGCCGGTCACCTCATAATTATTTTCCGGTTCACTCTTTTGGAAATCCTCGGCAACTTCGGTATAAGCTGATGCGTAATAATCATCAAATAATTCTGCATTATTGTACACCGTTTCATCTTCATAATGAATATCTAGTTCATCCTCAAAGGACGGTTCCTCCATTTTAGTACCACAGCTGCTACAGAATTTTGAATCAATTTTATTTTCAGCACCACAGGAAGTGCAATATTTCATTTGGTCCATTTTATATCCTCTTTTATTCTATATATTCACGAAATATTTTAACGGAAAAAGAAATAAATGTCTATACCGTTTTCGGACACATTGTTTGAATGTCATAGGAAAGATCAACATCACCTCTGGCATACATCTTATAGAATTTATTCATAACCCTTTGTGCTACTTTCTTACCATTTTCAAAATCTGCATCTAAAAGAATTACAATATATTGCACACTACTGTATCTGGTTCCTACATCCACCATTCGAAGGGAAGATGCTACGGCTGCTTCCAAAACGTTCATTGCCTCGTCCGGAATCATTTTTCTATACAAAGCAGTATCGTTAATTTCAAGTGTAAAAAGTACTGTTTGAACACTTTGATGATTTCTGACAACACCACGTGCAATATAATTATACATACGTTTAAATTCATCATATTCCACATGGAATACACCATTGAAATTATAATCTTTCCCTTCTATCATAGAACGGATATGATTAATATCTGTCATGGTTACATTGGCAATTTCCACTTTACCGTCTTCAAAAAATTCAAATGCACTTTTATCATTGCGTTTTAAATGATAACTGGCTTTGTCGGCATTTTCATATAAAAGTTCATAGGTGCTTCCATTTTCAGGATAAATTGCAATACCGATTGTGACAAAAACCATATTTCCAAAAACATTGCCCCGTAATCCGGCAGTTGTTTTTGTCAAAATATTCTGCGCCAATCCCCTGATTTCATCCTTATTATGAAGACCTTTTACAAGTAAAACAAACCGGTCTTTTCCTACACGGCACAGGATATCATCCTCTTTAATACATTGTTTTACATTATCAGCAAAACTTGTCAATGCAAAGTCACCGGCAATATGTCCATACATTTCATTAATTTCACTAAAATTATTAATATCAATCATAAAAAGTGTTGAAACATTATTTTCTTTTAGGACTCCCGGCAAGGTGGTTTCAGCATAGCTTCTGTTATATAGACCCGTAAGGGCATCTTTCATAGCAATTCTCTTTGCTTCTTCGGTGTATTCAGACAAAACTTTACTAAGTAAACTGTTAACTTCACCCTTTAAACCATTTTCTTCTTCTAAAACATGATTGTCTTCATAATCTGCTTCAGGTACATAGAAACCTCTCTTAAGCATTTTCAAGAATAGCTCAGTAAGCTCAGGATCGAATTGCGTACCTTTACATCTTTCAAACTCCGATATCACATCTTCTTTTTTTAATTTAGAACGATAAACACGATTCGATGTCATCGCATCATAGGAATCTGCAATTCCAACAATTCTGGCACAAAGTGGAATTTCTTTCCCTTTTAAACCAAAGGGATAACCATTCCCGTCATATCTTTCATGGTGATACAATGCACCATCCGTTACACTGTCAATCATATGAATATCTTTTAATATTTCACGACCAATAATCGGATGTTTTTTTACAATATTAAACTCTTCCACAGATAAATGATACGGTTTGTTTAATATGGCATCAGGAATACCAATCTTACCTATATCATGAAGCAGTGCTATGTACTTAATGTTTTGTACTTCTTCATCATCCCATCCAAGTTCCGTAGCAATTGCCTCTGCACATTTTGCTACTCTTATAGAATGACCTGATGTATAAGCATCCTTTGCATCAATGGTATTCGCAATTGCCATAATAAAATTAAGCGTAACTTTTTCTAATAACCTTGTCTTTTTATCAAGCTGTTCTGCTAAATTATTTTTAAGTTCATTCAATTCAACAATTCTGCTGATTCTGCTTTTAGCAACCTGAGGCACAAAAGGTTTTGTTATATAATCCAATGCGCCGATTGAAAGACACTCTATTTCTGTTTCCGATTTGGAATCTGCTGTGATGCAAATGACAGGTATATGCTTTAATAAGCTGGAAGACATAATAACATTCAATGTCTCCCTACCTCCCATTCCGGGCATATGTAAATCTAATAATATTACATCAGGATAATTGCTTTGCAGATACAAAAGAGCTGCCTCTCCTGAATCAACACAATCAACGTCATAATCATCTTTTAAAAATTCCTCTGCAACAACCAAACTCAATCGGTCGTCATCGACTACAAGAATTTTTTTTCTTTCTTCATTTGCCATACTAATACCCTCATTTTTTACAACAAAAAACGGCAAAGGGATCATTTTCCTTTACCGTCCAAACATCAATATCAAACGGAATGTCCGCTTTCCAATCACATTTTTGTTCACATTTTTTTGATATTTGATAATAATACTATATCATGATGTGAGAAAATACGCAAGTAATTTTCAAGCATTTCGTCTGCAATCCGTGGAATTGTTGCAATTGTCAGACTATTACCCCTCCATTAAATATGAAAATATAATAAATGCTGTTTTTAGTGCATCATGCCTTATCACATCGTTATCCAAGCAGAAAATATCTCCTTCAATAACGCGTACATTTTGTTTTTCCAGCTTATCCTTATCAATGGACACTATCTTTTTGTTTTCTGTTGTAAGATATTTATCAATGACATGTTTATCTATATCGGCATTGTTTGCGACAACAACATCAATTTTCCGATTTCTTAAATACTGGTTTAATACTTTAATATGATCACTGACATTATAGTCATCTGTTTCACCGGGTTGTGTAACTAAATTTGATATATACATAAGTGGTGCAGATGTATTCTCTATCGCGTTTAAAATATCCCCGGAAATCAGATGAGGCAAAATGCTTGTATATAAACTTCCCGGACTAAATATAATCAAATCGGCTTCATCTATTTTTTTCTTTATTTCATCACTTATTTGAATATCATGGTCATACGCAAGTTTACGAATATTTCTAATATTTAAACTCACTTCTTCTTCACCAAAATAGTCTTTATCATTGCTTTTGCCTATAAGATCAACTTTTTCCTCTGTAAGAGGCAGTACAGTTCCTTTTATGTTTAATAACTGGCACATGTATTTGGTAGCTTCGGTCAGATTTCCTTTCAAATCAATTAATGCTGCTAAAATAATATTTCGTACAGGATGATTATATAAGGTTCCTGTTTTATTAAAACGGTATCGAAGTAATTTTATCAAATCATCATCACCATTTGCCATGGCAAGAAGTACCTTGCCAACGTCTCCAACCGCCGGAATATCTAATTCTTCTTTAAGTACACCCGTACTGCTTCCGTTATCACTTACTGTAATAATAGTTGTTACATCTATGGGAAAGAGTTTTAAGCCTGATAAAAGACATGATAAACCTGTTCCACCACCGAATACTACTACTTTTTTCATGTTTTCCTGCTCCTAAAAAATTTTAAAAGGGGAATGCAAAAGCGTTCCCCTTTTTGGCAATTTAATCAATATTGTCTTAGAACTTTCCGGAATCAGATGCTTCCTGGATAGCAACTGCAACTGCAACAGTCATACCAACCATAGGGTTGTTACCTGCACCTATAAGTCCCATCATTTCTACGTGAGCGGGCACAGATGAAGAACCTGCAAACTGTGCATCAGAGTGCATACGTCCCATAGTATCTGTCATACCATAAGAAGCAGGACCTGCAGCCATGTTATCGGGATGAAGTGTACGGCCTGTACCACCACCGGATGCTACGGAGAAGTACTTCTTGCCCTGTTCTATACATTCTTTCTTGTAAGTACCTGCAACAGGATGCTGGAATCTTGTGGGGTTGGTGGAGTTACCTGTGATGGAAACGTCTACACCTTCTTTGTGCATGATAGCTACACCTTCACAAACGTCGTTTGCACCGTAGCAGTTAACCTTTGCACGAAGACCTTCAGAATAAGATTTACGGAATACTTCCTTAACAGTATTTGTGTAAGGATCATATTCTGTTTCGACGAATGTAAAGCCGTTGATTCTTGCGATAATCTGAGCTGCATCTTTTCCAAGACCGTTCAAAATAACTCTTAAGGGTTTCTGACGAACCTTGTTAGCCTTTTCTGCGATACCAATAGCACCTTCAGCAGCTGCAAAGGATTCATGACCTGCTAAGAATGCGAAACATTCTGTTTCTTCTTCAAGGAGCATCTTGCCAAGGTTACCATGTCCTAAACCAACCTTACGTGTATCAGCAACGGAACCGGGAATACAGAAAGCCTGAAGACCTTCACCGATTGCTGCAGCAGCGTCAGCTGCTCTTCTACATTCTTTCTTAATAGCGATTGCTGCACCTGTGATGTATGCCCAGCAAGCGTTCTCAAAACAGATGGGCTGAATGCCTTTTACCATATCGTATACATTTAAGCCTGCATCTTTTGTAATTTTTTCAGCTTCTTCAAGAGAAGCGATACCATAGCTATTTAATACTGAATTGATTTTTTCAATTCGTCTTTCATAAGATTCAAATAATGCCATTATATTTTACCTCCGCTTCTCTATTATTTAACTTCTGCATCTGTTCTGGGGTCGATAATCTTAACAGCGTCTGCTACTCTACCGTACTGTCCGCTTGCTTTTTCCCAAGCTGTGGTAGGATCATCACCCTTCTTGATGAAGTCTGTCATCTTGCCAAGGCTTACGAATTTGTAACCAATAATCTGGTCATCAGCATCAAGTGCAATACCTGTTACATAACCTTCTGCCATTTCAAGGTAACGGGGACCTTTCTTTAATGTACCGTACATAGTACCAACCTGAGAACGAAGTCCCTTTCCTAAGTCTTCAAGACCTGCACCTACGGGAAGTCCGTCTTCAGAAAAAGCACTCTGAGTACGTCCGTAAACAATCTGTAAGAATAATTCTCTCATTGCTGTGTTGATAGCATCACATACAAGGTCAGTATTTAATGCTTCAAGTACAGTTCTACCAGGTAAAATTTCAGATGCCATAGCAGCTGAATGAGTCATACCGGAACATCCAATGGTTTCAACCAAAGCTTCCTGAATGATACCTTCTTTCACATTTAATGTCAGTTTGCAGGCACCCTGCTGAGGAGCACACCAACCGATACCATGTGTAAGACCGGAGATGTCTTTAACGTCTTTTGCTTTTACCCATTTTGCTTCTTCAGGGATAGGTGCACAACCATGGTTTACACCCTGGGCAACTGTACACATTTCTTCAACTTCTTTTGAATAAATCATGTGAAAACTCCTTTCAATTGTGTAGATAATATTTATTAACAAAAAATTGTTAACTGTTTTATAACGACTTATATTTTCGCATATATCTCGCAAAAAATCCAGTCTTTTTGACAAAAAATTCACTAAATACTTTTTTCGTATTTTTCCGCGATTTCTCCCTGCTTTTTATAAATGCTTCCGGCAGGTATTACACCACGCACCATAGAGGTCGGATAAACATTGGAATTTCGCCCTATAACAGTACCGGGATTTAATACACTGTTACATCCCACTTCCACATTATCGCCTAACATGGCACCAAATTTTTTGAGTCCTGTTTCTAACTTTGCATTTGTTTCTTTTACAACCACAAGGGTCTTATCACTCTTAACATTTGATGTAATAGAACCTGCTCCCATGTGAGCTTTATATCCAAGAATACTGTCTCCAACATAATTATAATGAGGCACTTGCACCTTGTTAAATAAAATTACATTTTTAAGTTCTGTTGAATTACCAACAACAGCACCCTTTCCCACAATTGCATTTCCCCTAATAAAAGCACAATGCCTGATTTCTGCTTCTTCATCAATAATTGCCGGGCCGTTAATACATGCGGTTGGTGCCACCTTTGCAGATACCGCTACCCATACATTTTCAGAAACCTCTTTATATTTATCTTTAGGAAGCTTTTTGCCCAGTTCTTTAATGTAATTGCTGATTTTGGGAAGTAATTCCCATGGATATTCTGCCTGCAGCATAAGTTCTGCAGCAATTGTTTCATCTAAGTTGTATAGATTTTTAATTTTACACTGTTCCATTTCCGTCATCCTTTCACAGTCGTTTTAAGTTTTATTATATTTTGAAGCATATTGAAAACGTTGATTTAATATTCCCTGATTATTTAATTGTTTAACAATATTGGTTCTTCTGGATACAAAGTCATCAAGTTTTTTCATATACTCATCTTCCGTAATAGTTCCTTCAGCCACCATAGTCAATCCTTTTTCCCAACTGGCTGTAAGAGCAGGATCAAGAAGTGGTCTAATGGAATTATCAACTACTTCATATATCATTTCGCCCATTAAGGTAGGTGTGATAATCTGCGTTTTCTTGTTCAGCGCAAGATAACCGATATTAATTAATTTTTTTAATATTTCTGCTCTTGTCGCTGAAGTACCGATTCCACTGCCTTTTATTTGGGCACGAAGTTCTTCATCCTCTATAAACTGTCCGGCATTTTCCATGGTCAAAATCATCGTTCCCGAATTATATCTTTTCGGTGGTGATGTTTCCCCTTCCTTTATGAGAAAATCATCAACAGATAGCTGTGAATCTTTTTTTAGTTCATTTATCTTGTCCATAAATTCTTTGCCGAAGTCTTTTTCTTCACTATCATTATCGGCATTTTCATTCTCTGTTCCATCTGCATCTTTGTTTTTTTCGTTTTTCTTCTTAGCAAAGGAATACGCACTCACCTTTAAATAACCTTCATCTTCAAGCACCTTAAAATTCGAAAAGAATTTTTCGCCTTTTAATGCAACAGTAAGACTGACTTTTCTATAAATTGCAGGTGGATAAAAGATACTCAAAAAACGCCGTGCAATTATTTCATACACTTTTAGTGCTGTAGGATTTAAATTGTTTAAATTATTAAGACCTTGCCCTGTGGGAATAATTGCATAATGATCTGTAATTTGTTTGTCGTTCACATATCTTGATTTTACAATTGTTTTATATGCACCACTTTCTAATATATGACTGGCAAATTCACTCACAAGTCCATATCCCGTAAGTCCTTTTATATTTTTGTATATTTCCTTTGCCACTGCTGTTGAAAGAACTCTGGCATCGGTTCTGGGATATGTAGTCATTTTCTTTTCATACAATTCCTGTACAATTCTAAGGGTTTCATCCGGACTTATTTTAAAATACTTGGAACAATCATTCTGTAATTCGGCCAAATTATATAGAAGCGGCGCGTTTTTGGTTTCCTTTTTCTTTTCGATGGAATCCACAAGAAGCGGTTCTACCGGTTCTGCTTTTAAATAATCAATTAATGCCTGTGCACTCTGCTGTTCTTTAAATCCGTTTTCTTTGTATAAAAGTGGAGAATTGTCATACTTTGACTCCGGCACGGCTTTCCACTCCGCATCAAAACTGCTTTCATTAATATTAGTTTGTAAGAGAACTCTATAAAAAGGAGTTTTTACAAACTCCCGAATTTCCCGTTCTCTTTTCACTACGATGCCAAGTACGCAAGTCATTACACGGCCAACAGAAACTACCGCACGGTCTCTCTTTAAAAAATTTTTAATACCGTTACCATATTTTAAAGTAAGCACTCTGGAAAAATTAATTCCCATAAGGTAATCTTCTTTTGCCCTAAGATATGCTGCAGAACTCAAACTGTCATACTCCGACAAATCCTTTGCTTCCCGGATACCACGTTTGATTTCGTCCTCCGTCTGCGAATCAATCCAGACACGTTTCCTGTTTTTTCCTCTTACATTAGCCTGTTGCTCTACAAGCCTATAGATATATTCACCTTCCCGTCCTGAGTCAGTGCAAACATAAATGGTCTCTACATCTTCCCGATTCAATAATCCGCTTACAATTTGAAATTGTTTTTTTACATTTTCAATTACTTCATACTTAAAAGTTTCCGGAATAAAGGGAATAGTATCAAGAGACCATCTTTTATATTTCTCATCATAAGCTTCCGGATAACTCATGGTTACCAAATGTCCTACACACCATGTTACAATAGCGTTTTCAGATTCCATGTATCCGTCTTTATTGGATGTATTTAATTGTAATACCCTGGCAAATTCTCTTGCAACGCTGGGTTTCTCCGCAATAAATAGACTTTTTCCCATTACATTTCATCCATAGTAATCAATTTTAAATTATGCTTAACTTTGGCTTCCAAATTTAGTTTTTCATCAAATCTGCTTGATGAAAACAGATATACGTAATCAACATTAAGCTTTGCCTTTTCTGCACAAAATAAGAGCCACTCATAATCATCATAACGCATCATGGGTTTTTCGAAATTACATAGCCCTATAATGGTCTCGCCCTGTTCACTACGTGCAATAATATCAATATTGCCAAATTTACCAACCCATTCTCCGAATTCAACGGCCTCAAAGGGAAGTTTTCCCCACTTATTCCATTGCATAACCCGTTGCTTGCAAACAGTTTTATAATATTCACCCACATAATTTTTTAAATATGGAGCAATATATTTCCCATAAAATTCAAATACTGTCATATTTTCCAGCCGGCTTAAATTAGGATACATAAAAGTAAAATAGAAATGTACAAAATGATTCTTAATCCGGTAAATACCTTTTTGCACATTTGCTTTTCCTTCTGTGTCATAGGAAAAAACTTTCTCTACAAGTTCAAGTTCCATTAAATTTTTTAAATAAACACTAATTTTAGCTCTGGAAAATTCTGTATGCAAATATAAATCGTTCAGCTTATGGTTTCCTGCAGCAATAGATGCAAGAATCGTATTATATACACCAGTTTCACGAAGTTCTTCTTCTACAATTTTCTGCCCTTGTGAATACAGAAATTTATCCGGATTTAAAATATTCCTGCAAATATTTTCTTTAATGCTCAGTTTGTCGCTAAAGTGTCTCCAAAGTCCGGGAACTCCACCAAGAACGGCATAAGCCTCTACGCATTTTTCGAAATTAAAACCCGGGAAAAATTCCATCATATTTTCAAACTCAAGCTCTTTTACTTTCAAAAATCCGGATAGTTCATAGGCAGCCTCACCAATTTTACTAATCATGCTGTTTTCCACCCATCCAATGGAAGAACTACATAAAATCACCATCACTTCGGAATTGCGCCAACTATCGTGTACGACAGTGATTA
Source organism: Lachnospiraceae bacterium (assembly GCA_017938315.1). Classification (GTDB taxonomy): domain Bacteria; phylum Bacillota; class Clostridia; order Lachnospirales; family Lachnospiraceae; genus Suilimivivens. The sequence goes on along the minus strand of JAGBBV010000020.1, from coordinate 77,098 downwards.
ATTCCTTCATAAAGGTATCGCTTGCCTTTACAATATATTGAAATTCATCAATAATAATTACTTTTTTTCCATTTTGTCCATCTTTTACTACCGCGTTTAACAATTCTCCAAAAGATGGATATTTTAATGTCCGGATTTCATCCTCCGAAAGTTCTTTTCCCCATTGATAAAGTTGTTCTCTTTCAGATGCGGAACGGGCATGGTAATAATGGCATGGTTTATCTTGTACAAACTGTTTCATCAAAGCAGTTTTTCCAATATTTTTTTCACCATAGACCACTAATATCTGGCTGCCTTCCCGGTCATAATATGTATTCAGATATTTTAATTCCTGTGCTCGTCCTAAAATCATTCTTTATTCCACCGCTTAAATTAACTCATCCAACAATTTCATAATTTCTTTATCCGGCATGGGTTTTCCCATCAAAAAGCCTTGAATACAATCACATTCAATAGATTTCAAGTATTCAAATTGTTGCATATTCTCAACGCCCTCGGCAATTGTTTCAAAACCTAATTTCTTTACCATGTAAATAATAGACTCAATAATAATTTTTGCATTATCATCTTGTAACATCGTGTCAATAAATGCTTTATCTATCTTCAGTGTATTAATCGGAAGTCCTTTTAAATATGATAACGATGAATAGCCTGTTCCAAAATCATCCAGTGCAATTCTAATACCATGTTCCCTGAGAATATGCAATTTTTCCACTACTTCCCGGAAATTATCAATCAAAACGCTTTCGGTAATTTCCAGTTCAATTTCTTCCGGTTTTACCTTATATTTCTCTATAATACTTAAAATAGATGTGACAAATTCCTGTCTTTTATATTGAATTGCAGAGATATTAAGTGAAAGTATCATATCATCACTATAATCTTTCTTCCATTCTGCAAAGGTTTTGATACTCTCCTCAATGACCCATGAACCGATAGGGACAATCGTTCCGTTCTTTTCAGCAATGGGAATAAACAACGACGGACTAATCATCATGCCATCAGCATCACGCCATCTGATTAGCGCTTCAACACCTCTTAACTTTTTGTTATGTGTATAATATTGAGGCTGAAAATTTAATGTGAAATTTTGATTAAATACCGCTTCTTTTAGTTTATTTTCAATAGTTACATTCTGTATAAAATCATTTAGAATGGGTGCATCAAAATATTCAATGGTATCTTTTCCTGCACCTTTTGCTTTAAACATTACAATTTCAGCACAATTAATCAGTTCTAAAGTGGATTTTGTTGCTTCCGGATATTCTGCAACACCAACACAAACTGATATCATAATTTCCATTCCATTACTTAAAAAGAATGGCGAACGGATTCTTTCATATATTTTTTTATAAATGTATTCCACACTTCTGTTCCCACAGGGATCAAAAATGGCAATACAATAAATATCTGCATTAAAATGGGAAACAATTATATTTTCACTTTTGAAATCAGACAAAAATTGCCCGAACTGTTGAACAACCTCGTCACCGACTACAAGTCCCAGACCATCATTTATTTTTCTGAAATCATCAATGTCCACAAACATAACCGCAACAATACGGTTTTCCTCATCTGCCTTTCTTATAAAATCGGCAAGTAAACGGACAAAATAATTTCTGTTAAATAGACCTGTAAGCATATCATAATATGCCATATACGTCAGCTCATCGTTTTGATTTTTAATTTTTGATATGTTTTTAAAACGAATAATTTTATCTGTGGGTTTTTGTGTATTGTCATACACAACAGAGACTTCACATTCTACCCAGGTTTTTCCATCAATTAATTTCACTATTGCCGTATCTGTTGAAATACCGGTTCTTTCCAGATAAAGTAAATCTCTTAAAGGAACTGCATACTCTTCTTCTATCTGCGAAAAGAGTTTGGGCATATCTTTTATACTTTTTATTTCAACATTTGGGAAAAAGAAATCCCAGTTTGCAATCATTCTCACTTCATCATTTTTAAAATTGACATACAAAAAAGCACTGCTTGATGTTTCACATATCATCCGCAGCATTCTCTCGTCATTCGTAAGTTTTTGATTCATCGCGTTCAGTAAATCTACCTGATAACGTAATTCATCCATCTTATACCCCTTTTTAGCAGCCGGCTTATTGCCGGCCGCTTGTAACCCCAAATATTTTTTATTTTTTAGTAATATATCCCTGTGCTTTTAATAATTCGGCACAGAGAACAGCACCGCCTGCAGCACCACGTACCGTATTATGAGACAATCCCACAAATTTCCAATCATATACGCTGTCTTCACGGATACGTCCAACACTTACACCCATACCTTTTTCATAATCAACATCAAGCCCTACCTGAGGTCTGTTATCTTCTTCCAGATACTGGATAAACTGTTTAGGAGCACTGGGAAGTTCTAATTCCTGAGGCACTCCTTTAAAGTTTACTAATTTTTCAATCAACTGCTCTTTTGTAGGCTGTTTGCGGAATTTCACAAATACAGCAGCTGTATGTCCGTTTAATACAGGTACTCTGATACACTGGCATGTAATAACAGGACTTGTTGCAGGTTCAATTACCCCATTTTTAATTTCACCCCAAATTCTGAGGGGTTCTTTTTCACTCTTTTCTTCTTCGCCGCCAATATACGGAATAATGTTTTCAACCATTTCAGGCCAATCTTTAAATGTTTTTCCGGCACCGGAAATTGCCTGATAAGTTGTTGCAACTACTTCATAGGGCTCAAATTCTTTCCATGCAGTTAAAACAGGTGCATAACTCTGAATAGAGCAATTGGGCTTCACTGCAACAAACCCTCTTGTTGTACCCAGTCTCTTTTTCTGGAAATCAATTACCTTCATGTGTTCAGGATTAATCTCAGGCACAACCATAGGAACATCCGGTGTCCAACGATGTGCTGAATTGTTAGAAACAACAGGTGTTTCTGTCTTTGCGTAATCCTCTTCTATTTTTTTGATTTCATCTTTTGTCATGTCAACGGCGCTGAACACAAAATCAACCTCAGCAGCAACTTTTTCTACTTCATTAACATTCATAACGACAATGTTTTTAACAGCTTCCGGCATAGGTGTTGTCATTTTCCATCTTCCGCCCACTGCCTCTTCGTAAGTTTTTCCTGCTGAACGGGGGCTTGCTGCAATTGTTGTCACTTCAAACCAGGGATGATTTTCAAGAAGTGAGATAAATCTCTGTCCAACCATACCGGTTCCGCCTAAAATTCCTACTTTCAATTTTTCACTCATTTTTTCATTCTCCTCATTATTTATATATTTAAGGCTGATGCCTGTTTTACAATAATTACATTTGACCGAGACTATTTAAAAATTCTTTATTCATTTTAATAACTTCTTCCATCACTTTTTGTCCTGGAGCGCCTATGGTAAGCCTCTTTTCCACGCATGTTTTAAGACTGATTGCTTCGTAAACATCATTCTCAAATACAGGACTGATTGCTTGCAGTTCTTCAATTGACAATTCATCAATTGCTTTCCCCTTATCAATGCAATACAAAACAAGTTGTCCGATAATTCCATGAGCATCCCGGAACGGAACACCTCGATTAACAAGATAGTCTGCCGCATCTGTTGCATTGGTAAAACCGCGCATTGCGCTTGTTTCCATGATGTTCGTATTGAACTTCATAGTTTTTAACATACCATTAAACAAGTGCAGGCAATCTTTTACAGTATCAATTGCATCAAAGGTAACTTCTTTATCTTCCTGCATATCTTTGTTATATGCCAAAGGAATTCCCTTCATAGTTGTGAGAATAGATACCAGGGCACCATACACACGTCCTGTTTTACCTCTAACAAGTTCAGCAATATCAGGATTTTTTTTCTGTGGCATGATGCTACTACCGGTAGAGAAAGCATCATCTATTTCCACAAAGCGATATTCATTGGAGTTCCAAATAATAACTTCCTCTGAAAATCTGCTCAAATGCATCATAACTATTGATAATGCCGATAAAAATTCAATTACGTAATCCCTATCGGCAACAGAATCCATACTGTTAAGTGTAGGACCTTCAAAACCTAAAAGAGAGGCACTATATGCCCTGTCAAGGGGATATGTAGTTCCCGCAAAAGCTCCCGAACCAAGGGGACAGTAGTTCATCCTTTTATAAACATCCTGCATCCTAAGAACATCTCTTTTAAACATTTCAAAATATGCTCCCATATGATGAGAAAGTGTGGTCGGTTGGGCCTTCTGCAGATGGGTAAAGCCCGGCATATATGTGTTTAAATTGTTTTCCATGACAGCAAGAAGTGATTCCAATAAGTCTATTAATTCTTCAGTGACTGCAACCACTTCATTTCTCACATATAGCTTCATATCAAGTGCAACCTGATCGTTACGGCTACGTCCGGTATGTAGTTTTTTGCCCGCATCTCCTATTCTGTCTATCAGATTTGCTTCTACAAAACTGTGAATATCCTCATACTCATGGGAAATATTTAGTTTCCCTTCTTCAACATCGCTCCGGATGCTTGTAAGCCCTTTTACAATTGCATCCTTTTCTTCACATGTGAGAATCCCTTGTTTTTCAAGCATAACAACATGTGCAATGCTGCCTTCTATATCCTGAGCAAAAAGTCTTTTATCAAAAGAAATTGATGCATTAAAATCATAAACCAGTTGGTCTGTCTCTTTTGTAAAACGACCGCCCCATAATTGTGCCATGTTAAGTATCCTCCAATTATTAAATCTGAATTTGATACTATCATATTTTTCCACTATTTTCAATCCTTTTATGGAAAAGGTCATTTTTTACACAAAAAGTTTTTTTTATCATAACTTATAATATATCATCGGAAGGAGCAAAATATGAGTCAAAAAATCTTACAATGTAATAATGTCTGTTTCTCCTATCACAGTCTGACTGGTGAAACCCATGCTTTAACAGATATATCATTCAATGTTCATAAGGGAGAGTTCATCTCAATTGTAGGTCCAAGCGGATGTGGTAAATCTACTCTGCTATCTTTAATTGCCGGATTAAATACACCTGAATCCGGTGAAATCATCCTGGAGAACCCTGCAGAAACTAAAATTGGATATATGTTACAGCAGGATCATCTTCTTGAATGGAGAACGATTTATAGCAATGTTCTTCTTGGTCCTGAAATTAATAATTCTTTATCTAAAGAAAAAGAAGAATTGGCGCTTCGGCTTTTGAAGGATTACGGGTTATATCGTTTTAAGGACAAAAAACCCGCGGAACTTTCCGGCGGTATGAAACAGAGAGCCGCGCTTATACGAACCATGATGATGCAACCGGATTTATTACTCTTAGATGAACCTTTTAGTGCCCTTGACTATCAAACACGTCTTATGGTATCTGCTGATATCGGACATATCATCCGGCAATCCGGAATTTCCACTATTTTAGTCACACATGACTTGTCGGAAGCCATTTCTTTGTCTGACCGGATTATTGTCTTGACGAAACGGCCTGCCACCATAAAAAAAGAAATTCCCGTGTCCCTGACTATTTTAAACGATGATCCGTTAGCAGCTCGTAATGCACCTGAATTTCAAAAATATTTCTCTATATTATGGAAGGAGGTTTCTGATGAATACTCCACAGCAAATCAATAACAACAATATTTCTACTGCACAGCAATTATACATGAAACGACATAAACAGCACCATCATTTTGTTACATTGATGAGACTTCTTGTTCTTATTTCTTTTTTGATATTATGGGAAGTGGCTGCACAAATGAAATGGATTGACCCGTTTTTTTTCAGCAGCCCCAGTAATGTGTTCACTTATTTTATCAGTATGTTAGTTGATGGATCATTTTTTAAACATACAGGCATTACTTTATTTGAAACACTTGTCAGTTTCATGCTGATTACTGTTATTAGTCTTGTTTTTTCTGTTCTTTTATGGTACTCAAAAACATTTGCAGATATTATTGAGCCATATCTTGTAGTTTTAAACAGTTTGCCAAAGTCTGCTCTTGCACCGCTTATTATTGTTTGGCTTGGAACGGGAACAGATACCATTATTGTTGCCGGAATTTCTGTTGCTGTTTTTGGTTCCATCATTAATTTATATACCGGTTTCAAAGAAGCAAATCAGGAAAAAATAAAACTAATTACTACTTTGGGTGGTAACCGTTTTGTTGCATTAAAAAAAGTAGTCCTTCCCTCTTCTATTCCAATGATTATCAGTAATATGAAGGTAAATATTGGTTTGGCCTTGGTTGGTGTTATCATTGGTGAATTTCTCGCAGCAAGAAAAGGACTTGGCTATTTAATTATTTATGGATCCCAGGTTTTTCAATTAAATATGGTAATTACATCCATTATTATTCTTTGTATTATTGCTATGGGTCTTTATCAAGCTATTCATTTTTTAGAACACTGGTATTTAAAACACAAATAAAATAAAAAATCCGTATGTGAGATTTATGTCCACATACGGATTTTAAGCTGGAAAAGGGACTTGAACCCTCGACCTACTGATTACGAATCAGTTGCGCTACCAACTGCGCCATTCCAGCTTATTGCAACAAAAATAATTATACCTTTTGAGCACCTGTTTTGCAAGCGTTATTTTACTAGTTCTGTTTCATGTGTATATCCATCTGCGGATAAGGAATTTTGATGTCCACATCATCCAAAACATACTTTATTTTTTCTGTTAATCGCCATTTCACTTCCCAGTATACATCATTTTGCGCATAACATCTGATATTCATTATGACGGCACTTTCTGCAAGGGAATCAACAAAAACCACATGATCCTGTTCCTTTATTACACCGTCATCTTTCTTTAACACTTCTGTTAAAATAGTTTTTACCCGATTGATATCTTCATCATAAGAAATTGATACAGGAATATCAATTCTCCTGCTATGGCATTGGGTATAATTGGTAATGCATCCATTTGCCAAAGTGCCGTTAGGCAAAACGATGGTTTTATTATCCGGTGTAAGAAGCTGTGTATAAAAAACATCGATGGAACAAACTGTTCCTTCATTTCCAAGACTGTCTTTAATATAATCCCCCATCGAAAACGGTTTCAGAATCAACAGAAGCACACCGCCCACTAAATTACTGAGACTACCCTGCACAGCCAATCCAATTGCTACACTGGCAGAGCCAAGAAGTGCAAGAATACTGGCTGCGTCTACACCAAGCCATGATGCAATTAAGATTACAAGTAAGAAATATGCCCCATATTTGATAAATGAGTCAATGAATTTAACAGCTCCTTCATCAATTTTACTTTTTTGGAGTGCTTTCTTAATCACTTTACGAACCAGCTTTATTAATTGTACTCCCATTAAAAAAACAAGAATGGCAAGAACAATACGTACACCTAAATTAAATAGCTTATCGGGAAGCTGTTCTGCAAAATTTTCTAACACTGTCACTGTAACTTTTTCTCCATTCATCAACAAATTCATCACTTATATAATCCTTTTATCATTTTTTGTTCTTTTTTTTGCCTTTTTTACCTTTTCCATCTTATTGAGTGCGTCTATTTCGGCATCTTTTGCATTTTCCATGGCGATTTCTGCTAATTTTGCTGCTTCCTGTGCCCGTCTTTGTGCTTCTTTTGCTTCTTCTTTTGCACGTTTGGCAGTTTCTTTGGCTTCCTGTGCCACTTTTACAGCTTCCATTTCGGCTTTCATCTCTGCAATAGCCTTCTTTTCCTCTTCAGTATATGGCACATAGGAATAAATAGTAAGTGATAATGGTGCTGTTTTCACGCGGATATAATATGGTCTTCCATCAGTTTCTTCTTCTATGGAATCTAAAATATCAGATTTTTTTTCTCCAGCACCACCATATAATTTATCATTGGTATCTAAAATCACTTTATATTTCCCTTCATATGGCACGCCCACACAAAATTCTTGTTCAATTCCTGCAAAATTAGCTACCACAAGAAGTGTATCTTCTTCTCTCATTCCTTTTCTGATAAAAGAAAGCATACATTGTTCGTTTGAAATGCAGTTAATCCACTCAAAGCCTTCGGGTATTGTATCCTTGACATAAAGAGCAGGTTTTTCCTTATAAAGGGTATTTAAATCCATCATTAAATTTTGTATACCCCTATGCTCATCATACTGGACAAGGTTAAATTGGGTTTGTCTGGTTTCATCAAACTCTTTAAATTCTGCAATGTCTTGCCCCATAAAAAGTAGTTTTTTGCCGGGATGAGTCATCATATATCCTAACGATAATCTTAAATTAGCAAATTTGTCACTTATCACACCCGGCATTTTACCAATCATAGTAGATTTTCCGTGTACTACTTCATCATGAGAAAATACGTTGACAAAATTTTCACTGTACTGATAAATCATGCTAAATGTAAGTTCATTATGATGATGGGCACGGAAATATGGATCATAGCCAATGTAAGAAAGATAATCATTCATAAATCCCATGTTCCATTTGAAATCAAACCCAAGTCCACCATCATCAAGTGCTCCCGTTACTTTAGGCCACGCTGTGGATTCCTCGGCTATCATATATACGTCCGGATTCCTTTTTTTCATAATTGAATTTAAATGTTTTATGAACTCTACAGCTTCTAAATTTTCATTGCCCCCATAAATATTGGCAACCCATTCACCATCCTGCTTCCCATAATCCAAGTAAAGCATAGATGCCACTGCATCAATACGGATACCATCAATATGATATTCTTCTATCCAATATAAAGCATTGGCTATCAAATAATTTGATACCTGTGGTCTGCCGTAATTATAGATTAAAGTTCCCCAGTGAGGATGTGCACCTTTTCGTGGATCTAAGTGTTCATACAAACAGGTGCCATCAAATTTTGCAAGACCATGTTCGTCCCTCGGGAAATGTGCCGGTACCCAGTCTAAAATCACACCGATTTTTGCTTGATGAAGGCAATCAACTAAAAACATAAAATCTTCTGCAGTGCCATATCTTGCCGTAGGCGCATAATATCCAATAACTTGATATCCCCATGATGCATCTAGCGGATGTTCCATAACCGGCATAATTTCTACATGAGTATATCCCATTTTTTTAACATACTCTACCAGCTTAGGTGCAATTTCCCTATAAGAAGCATATGCACCGGTATCAGCATTCCTCATAAAAGAACCTAAATATATTTCATATATACTGACAGGAGAATTTTCTCCCTGCCGTATTTTTCTCTCACGCATCCATGCATTGTCTTTCCATTTATAAGAAATATTTCTAACAATAGATGCCGTGTCAGGACGAAGCTGTTGTCCAAAAGCATAGGGGTCTGCTTTTAAGCATATATGATCTCCTTTAGACTTGATTTCATATTTATAGCATTCCCCATCTGCTACATCAGGAATAAAGATTTCAAATATTCCGCTCTTTTCATTTTTATGCATTTGATGGATTCTTCCGTCCCACTGATTGAAGTCCCCCACTACACTGACGCGGATTGCATTCGGTGCCCATACTGCAAAAAAAGTCCCCGATGTTCCTTCTATTGTCATAGGATGTGCACCTAACTTTTCATATGCCGTATAATGAATACCTGCATTTAATTTTTCAATATCTTTATCATCAATCCATACATTATAACGGTATGCATCCTTGCGATATATAGGCTCACTGTCCGGATAAAACACTTCATATTCATAACTTTCAGGAACCTTGCCACCCAAGAGACATGCAAAAAAGCCGGCTTCATCCACCGGTTCCATTTTTTTCTTTTTATTATCTATTAAAATATTTACTTTTTCCGCTCCCGGAAAAAAGGATTGAAACAGCACACTTTTGCCTACAATATGAGGACCTAATATTTCATGTGGATTACTTTCTTCAGAATAAATAATCCCTTCAATTCTGGGCCAATTCATTAACTTATATAATTTATTATCCATGAAATCCCTCTCTTCTATTGATATAATTTATTAAAAATATTTTATCAAAGAACTCTATACAGTACAAGCGTGAAGTGGTAGAATAATGCATTATAAGAAAAGGATGTGTTGTATTATGTATGAAGCATTAGACCCCAAAGATTTTCAAGATTTACAGGATGATGACAAAGAATTATTAAGTCGCATCACTGCATACTCTTCTAAAGTTTTAGGTGACATTGACCCACAAAAGGTACGTATCTCCGAGCAACTTGAAAAATTAAAACCCGTTATGGAAGAACTTGCCAAGGAACGTGGTAGCAGTATAGAAGATATCTTTATGAAATACATGGATCTTGCCAGTGTAGTATCTGCAAAGAAAAATGAAAAGTTCAAATCTGACATGGTTGATTTGGGCATTCTATAAGACCATAAAAAGGACCGCTTCGCAAAGCGGTCCTTCTTTAATATCTGCTTATTTTACTACTCTTACTCTGAATACGCCTTCAATTGCTTCAAGCTTTTCTATCATTGCTTTTTGTGCAGGCTGTTCTAAATCCATCATTGTATAAGCATATTCGCCTCTGGATTTATTCATCAAATCAGTAATATTGATTCCTTCATCACCAAAGCATGCTGTAAATTTAGTAATCATATTAGCAATGTTTTTATGGAAAATTGCTACACGGCCAGCCTGACTGCAAACGCCCATGTCACAATTGGGGAAATTTACAGAATTAATGATATTACCATTTTCCAAATAATTTTTTAATTCCTTTACTGCCATTACTGCACAGTTGTCTTCTGATTCTTCTGTGGAAGCACCAAGATGAGGAATTACAATACATCCTTCTTTGCCGGCAGTTGTTGTATTCGGGAAATCTGTAACATACTTACGGATTTTGCCGGAAGCAATACCATCTAAGATATCTTCTTCATTACAAAGCACATCACGGGCAAAGTTTAAGATAATAACGCCATCCTTCATTAAGGAAATAGCATCCGCATTAATTGTTCCTTTTGTTTGAGGAAGTGCCGGAACATGAATGGTAATAAAATCACACTGCTCATAAATCTCTTCCACATGAAGTACATGTTTGACAGCACGGCTTAAGCTCCACGCAGCATCAACAGAAACATATGGGTCATATCCGTATACTTCCATTCCCAAATTAACAGCCGCATTTGCCACTTTACCACCGATAGCACCCAGTCCAATAATACCTAATTTTTTTCCTTCAATTTCAGTTCCTGCAAATTTCTTTTTTTCTTTCTCGGCAGCTTTGGCAATGTTTTCATCATCTTTTGCAGATTTAACCCATTCCACGCCACCAATCACGTCACGGGATGCAAGTAGCATACCTGCAATCACAAGTTCTTTTACACCATTAGCATTTGCACCCGGAGTGTTAAATACGACAATACCTTTTTCAGCACATTTCTCTAAGGGAATATTATTAACACCGGCACCTGCTCTTGCAACAGCCAGTAAGTTATCACTTAGTTCCATTTCATGCATTGAGGCACTACGTACTAAAATACCTTCTGCTTCATTTACATCATCTGTTCTTGTGTAATTTTCATCAAATCTTTTAAGCCCGATATGAGCAATCGGATTTAAGCAATGATATTTAAACATCTTATGCGTTCTCCTCTTCAAATTTCTTCATAAATTCAACTAATTTTTCAACACCTTCGATAGGCATAGCGTTATAAATACTTGCACGCATACCTCCTACACTTCTGTGTCCCTTTAAGTTTTCAAATCCCGCTGCTTTTGCTTCTTTTACAAATTTAGCGTCTAATTCTTCATTGCCTGTCACAAAAGGAACATTCATAAGTGAACGGTCTTCCTTTCTTACAGTTCCCTTAAAGAGTTTGCTTTCATCTAAGAAATCATAAAGAATTTTTGCTTTCTTTTCATTATATTCTTTCATTGCTGCAAGACCACCCTGCTTTTTAATCCACTTAAATACCTTACCGCAGATATAAATTCCATAAGCAGGAGGTGTATTATAAAGTGACTCATTATCAGCATGAATCTTATATTTCAACATGGTAGGCGTTCCCGGCAAGGTATCTTCAGTAATTAAATCTTCTCTGATAATAGCAATTACTACACCTGCAGGACCAATGTTCTTCTGCACACCACCATAGATCAAACCATATTTTGTTACATCCATAGGTTCTGAAAGGAAACAGGATGAAACATCAGATACTAAAATATGTCCTTTCGTATTAGGAAGTTCTTTAAACTTGGTTCCATAAATTGTATTATTTTCACATATGTAAACATAATCAGCATCTTCCGGAATATCTAAATCTGAGCAATCCGGAATATAAGAGAATGTCTGATCAGCTGAAGAAGCAACTTCTACTGCTTCACCATAAATTTTCGCTTCCTGATAAGCTTTCTTAGCCCACTGGCCTGTTACGATGTATGCCGCTTTTTTGTTTTTCATAAGGTTCATGGGAACCATAGCAAATTGCTGGCTTGCACCGCCCTGTAAAAATAAAACTTTATAGTTGTCGGGAATGTTAAGAAGATCTCTCAAATCAGCTTCAGCTTCTTTGATAATGGTATCATAAGCCTTAGAACGGTGGCTCATTTCCATTACTGACATTCCTGTTCCTCTATAATCTAACATTTCATCTGCAGCTTCTTTTAAAACTTCTTCAGGTAAAACTGCGGGACCTGCTGAAAAGTTGTAAATTCTGGACACTTTTTTCTCCTCCCATTGTGGAAAATTAACATAAACTTTTTATATTGTATACCGATTTAACACTTTAGTCAACTGCTTTGTTAAATCGTTATTTATTATTTTTTATTCTCCAAATCCTGTGCATCAAACACATCACTGATAGGTGCCCCTGCCGGAACCATAGGGAATACCTTATCATCTTCCTGAATCACACATTCAATCAATACAGGTTTCTTTAAGGCAATTGCTTTTTCAATGGCAGTTGCAACTTCTTCTTTCTTCGTCACCTTAATCGCTTCACACCCAAGACCTTTTGCAACCATACAGAAGTCAACATAGTCATTTAATACTGTCTGTGAATATCTCTTTTCATAGAAAAGGGTCTGCCATTGTCTTACCATTCCAAGAACATGATTATTGATAACCACCTGAATGATAGGTATCTGGTATCTGCTGGCCGTGGCCAGTTCATTCATATTCATACGGAAGCAGCCATCACCTGCTATATTGATACAAATCTTTTCAGGTTTACCCATTTTTGCACCGATGCAAGCACCAAGACCATATCCCATAGTTCCAAGTCCACCGGATGATAAGAAGGTTCTGGGTTCTGAATATTTATAATACTGCGCAGCCCACATCTGATGTTGTCCTACATCTGTTGTAATCACGGCTTTTCCTTCTGTTACTCTGTCAATTTCTTCAATCACATAAGGACAAGTCAAAACATTCTTGTCATAATTTAAAGGATACTTCTCTTTCAGTGCTTTTATCTCTTCCATCCATTCAGAATGTTCCTGTTTTGGCAGTTCTTTATTAATCTTCTGTAAAATTTCTTTTAAATCGCCTACTACGAACGCATCTGTTCTGATATTTTTGTTGATTTCAGCAGCATCAATATCAATATGTAAAATCTTTGCTCCTTTGGCAAACTTACTGGCATTTCCAATTACACGGTCAGAGAAACGCGCACCAAGGGCAATTAAGAGATCACAATTGCTGACACCTAAATTAGACGCTTTTGTTCCATGCATACCAATCATGCCGGTATATGCATCACTATGTCCATCCATAACCCCTTTTCCCATAAGAGTATCACAAACAGGTGCATCTAAAAGTTCTGCTAAAGTTCTTACTTCCTGTGCTGCTCCTGAAATAACCGCACCACCACCCACATAAATGTAAGGTTTTTTAGCCTTTTTCATAAGTGAAACAGCTTTTTCAATATCATCCTGTGTATATTTGCAAGGAATATCAATGACTTCCACTTTTGCATTTTCAAATTCACACTTATTAGCAGTAACATCTTTTGTAATATCTACAAGAACAGGACCCGGTCTTCCACTTCTTGCAATTGCAAACGCTTTTCTGAGTGTATCTGCAAGAATATTAACATCTTTTACAATATAACCATGCTTTGTAATTGGCATTGTCACACCGGCAATATCAACCTCCTGAAAAGAGTCCTTTCCAAGGGAAGGTAAATTCACATTACATGTAATTGCCACCATAGGAACAGAATCCATATATGCAGTGGCTATACCAGTAACTAAATTAGTTGCACCCGGTCCACTGGTTGCAAGACATACGCCCACTTTTCCTGTGGCACGCGCATATCCGTCGGCTGCATGTGCGGCCCCCTGTTCATGGGATGTTAAAATATGTTTAATTTCATCACTATGTTTATATAATGCATCATATACATTTAAAATCGTTCCGCCGGGATATCCAAATATCGTATCTACTCCCTGTTCTTTTAAGCATTCAACTACAATTTCAGCACCTGTAAGCTGCATCTGTACATCCTCCCTTTTATTTGTTCTGGCCGGGGATTTCTAAAATTGCCCCTCTGTTACCGCTTGTTACCATTTCTCTGTATCTTGCAAGATAGCCGGAAGTTACTTTAGGTTCTCTTGGTTGCCATTTTTCTTTTCTTTTTGCCATTTCTTCATCAGAAACATTTACATTAAGTTTCATTTCCGGAATATTAATGCTGATAATATCTCCTTCTTCTACAAGCGCTATTGGACCACACACAGCGGCTTCCGGTGATACATGTCCAATGGATGCACCTCTTGAAGCGCCGGAAAAACGGCCATCCGTAATTAATGCAACACTTGAACCAAGGCCCATACCTGCTATTGCAGAGGTGGGATTTAGCATTTCACGCATACCCGGTCCTCCTTTAGGACCTTCATAGCGGATTACTACAACATCACCGGCAACAATTTTACCGCATTTTATAGCTGCAATTGCATCTTCTTCACAATCAAATACTCTTGCAGGTCCTTCATGTACCATCATTTCTTCCACAACAGCAGAGCGCTTCACAACACTGCCATCAGGTGCAAGATTTCCCTTAAGTACAGCCAGACCACCTGTTTTTGAATAAGGATTATCAAGGGGTCTGATTACTTCCGGATCCTTATTTGTTGCATTAGCAATACATTCTCCAATTGTTTTTCCGTTTACGGTCATACAATCTGTATAAAGAAGATTAATATCGGCAAGTTGTTTCATAACAGCGTAAACACCGCCGGCTTCATTTAAATCTTCCATATAGGTAGGACCTGCCGGTGCAAGATGACATAAGTTTGGTGTCTTTTCACTGATTTCATTCGCAAGTGCAATATCAAAATCAAAACCAATTTCATGGGCAATAGCAGGAATATGTAACATAGAATTTGTAGAACATCCAAGTGCCATATCCACAGTAAGGGCATTTAAAATAGCTTCCTTAGTAATGATATCTCTAGGGCAAATATTTTTACGGTACATTTCCATTACAGCCATACCTGCATGCTTTGCAAGTCTGATTCTGTCAGAGTAAACTGCAGGAATTGTTCCGTTTCCACCCAGTCCCATTCCAAGTGCTTCTGTTAAGCAGTTCATGGAATTAGCTGTATACATACCAGAACAAGAACCGCAAGTAGGACATGCCTTCTGTTCGTATTCAAGAACATCTTCCTCTGTCATAGTACCAGCTGCATGTGCCCCTACAGCCTCAAACATAGAGGACAAACTTGTTTTTTTACCTTTTACTCTTCCTGCAAGCATAGGTCCACCGGATACAAATACGGTAGGTACATTAATTCTTGCAGCAGCCATTAATAAGCCGGGAACATTTTTATCACAGTTTGGCACCATAACAAGTGCATCAAACTGATGTGCCAACGCCATACTTTCTGTAGAATCGGCAATTAAATCTCTGGTAACAAGCGAATATTTCATGCCGAGATGCCCCATAGCAATTCCATCGCAAACTGCAATAGCCGGGAAAACAACAGGAACACCACCTGCCTCAGCAACACCTTGTTTTACAGCATTTACAATTTTATCAAGATTCATATGTCCGGGTACAATTTCATTGTATGAGCTGACAATACCCACCATAGGTTTCTTCATTTCTTCTTCAGTAAATCCCAGTGCATTAAATAAACTTCTATGAGGTGCCTGTGCAGCGCCTGCTTTTACATTATCACTTTTCATTTTAATTCGTCTCCTTATCACAATCATTATACGATTTCATTTGTTAATAAATCACCCATTTTTTTGCAACCAACAAGTGTGCAACCTTCAGACATGATATCGCCGGTGCGATAGCCTTTATTTAATACCGCTTTAACTGCTGCTTCTACAGCATCTGCTTCCTTATCTAAATCAAAAGAATAACGGAGCATCATAGCTGCTGAAAGAATTGTAGCAATAGGGTTAGCAATATCTTTTCCGGCAATGTCGGGTGCTGAGCCATGACTTGGTTCGTATAAACCAAACTTGCTGTCATTTAAAGAAGCACTTGCAAGCATACCTATGGAACCAGTTACCATGCTTGCTTCATCTGATAAAATGTCTCCAAACATGTTCTCTGTTAATATTACATCAAACTGTGCAGGGTCCTTTACAAGTTGCATGGCACAATTATCAACTAACATATGTTCTAGAGTTACTTCGGGATAATCCTGTGCAACTTCCTCCACTACTTTTCTCCAAAGTCTGGATGAATCAAGCACATTTGCCTTATCCACACTGGTTACTTTTTTACGGCGTTTCATTGCAATGTCAAAACCTTTGATTGCAATTCTCCTAATTTCATTTTCATCATATGTAAGAGTATCAATTGCTTTCCGAATGCCATTTTCTTCTATTGTACGGCGTTCTCCAAAATATAGTCCTCCGGTAAGTTCTCTCATAATGAGCATATCAAATCCGGCTTCGATAATATCTTTTCTTAAAGGACATGCATCCGCAAGTTCTTCATATAATACTGCCGGACGCAAATTGGCAAATAAATTTAATGCTTTACGGATTTTTAATAATCCCGCTTCCGGTCTTTTATCCGGCGGAAGCTTATACCACGGTGATGTGGTTGTATCTCCACCAATGGATCCCATAAGAACAGCATCTGCACTTTTCGCATCAGCAATTGCTTCATCCGTAAGTGGAATACCATGTACATCAATTGAAGCACCGCCCATTAATATATCCTTATATGTAATCTCATGTCCATAGACAGTAGCAACCTTATCTAATACTTTTTTTGCTTCTGCTACAATTTCCGGTCCGATTCCGTCACCCGGAATACAGGTAATATTAAGTTTCATATTTCTATCCTCCCTATAGTAATAAAATAAGGCGCATATTGCGCCTTATTTCCAACTCATAATACTTTATTCTGCATTTGCTTTTTCTACCTGCGCAATTGCAGTCTTCTGCATGGGAATACGGCAGTTCTTGTTATTACCAAATTCTACAATTACTGTGTCATCTGTAATATCAATAACAATTCCGTAAAAACCACTGCTGGTTAAAACACAATCACCGGTCTCCAGAGCGGATAACATGGCTGCCATTTTCTTTTGTTCTTTTTTCTGCGGTCTAATCATAAAGAAATAAAGAAACGCAAAAATAAGTACAATATAAAGTACCATGACAATTCCGCCACCGGCTGCTGCTCCGGCCTGTGCTGCATCTGCTGTTAATAAGATTCCCATTCTGGTTCCTCCTAAATCAATATATATGCTTACTCATTTTGTCTAAAAAATATAATACACAATCTTGCTCTCAAAAACAAGCCTTTTCTTATATTTGTGACATTCCTTCTAACTTTCTTTTTTTGTATACTGCAAACTCACCCTTATCAAGAGCATCCCTTATTTCTTCCATCATAGTATTGTAGAAATAAAGATTGTGTAAAACACACAAGCGCATTCCAAGCATTTCTTTTGCCTTTAGTAAATGCCTGATATACCCGCGGGAATATCTCTTGCAGGCCTGGCACTCACATCCCGGTTCAATGGGTCTGTCATCCAGTTCATATTTGGCATTAAACAAATTAATCTTTCCGGAATTTGTATATAAATGTCCGTGACGACCGTTTCTTGTGGGATATACGCAATCAAAGAAATCCACACCGCGTTCTACAGCTTCCAGTATATTGGCCGGTGTTCCCACCCCCATCAAATACGTCGGCTTATCCTTCGGTAAATAGGGAACCGTTTCTTCTAATATATAATACATTTCTTCGTGGGATTCACCTACCGCAAGACCTCCAACAGCATATCCGTCCAAATCAAATTCGGAAATGCGCTTAGCATGTTCAATTCGGATATCCGAAAAAATCGCCCCCTGATTAATCCCAAATAACATCTGTTTATTATTAATTGTATCTTCAAGACTATTTAAACGGGTCATCTCATTTTTGCACCTAAGCAGCCACCTTGTGGTACGGTCAACGGAAGCCTGTACATAATTTCGGTCAGCCTTACTTGACGGACATTCATCAAATGCCATTGCTATTGTAGATGCCAAATTTGATTGGATTTGCATACTTTCTTCCGGCCCCATAAAGATCTTTCTTCCATCAATATGGGAATTAAAGTAAACGCCTTCTTCTTTGATTTTTCGAAGAGATGCAAGGGAAAAGACCTGAAATCCACCGGAATCTGTAAGAATGGGTTTGTCCCATGACATAAATTTATGGAGACCCCCGAACTCCTTGATCAGTTTATCGCCGGGTCTTACATGTAGATGATAGGTATTTGAAAGTTCTACCTGTGTTTTTATTTGTTCTAAATCTTCTGTAGATACAGCCCCTTTAATTGCGGCAACAGTACCTACATTCATAAAAACAGGGGTTTGTATTACCCCATGAACTGTGGTAAACTCCCCTCTTTTTGCTCTGCCTTCCTGTTTAATCAGTCGATACATAATATCTCCTTACAGTCACTATTTTTATAAATATTTATTCCAAAATTCTTCTAATGTAATACCTTCCTTGGTAATAAGCTGTGCTGCTTCTTTTCCTACATAACGGAAATGCCAAGGTTCATATTCAATTCCGGTAATATACTCCTTGCCTTTAGGATACCGCAAAATAAAGCCATACTCACAGCTATGTTCCGCAAGCCATTTTCCTGCATCTGTATTTGCAAAACCTTCATCAAGCGTCACATATTCATCAGATATAATATCAATAGCAAGTCCTATTTGATGTTCACTTGCCCCAGGAACCGTAACTGCTTGCGAAGAAATGGTATATGCCTCCATATATGACATTCCTTTTGCCATATATGCTTCAATTTTTCGGTTAAACAAAACCTTTTGTCTGTTTAAGTCACGATAAGGAGAACAAATTGCAAGTGTTACACCATCATTTTTAGCCGCTTGCATCATTCCAAGCAATTCTTCTATAATACGTTCATCACATTGCATAATTCCTTTAACGGTTTTTATATTTCCAAGTTCGAAAGAATACTCCTCCGGAACAGGATGCTGCTTATTAATTAAAACAAGTTTCCAGTCATCTACCGAGAAATTTGTTTCTATATTTGTTTCTATATTTGTTTCTATATTTGTATCGTCAGATATAGTTTGTGTTACATTGCTATCTATAATATCACTGTTTTCTTCCAAAATATCTGTCAAAAAATATTTTTCGGCTTTATCCATCTCATGAAGTTCCGCATCATCATACCCTTCCAGAACATCTTCGTCATCTAAAATAGGTAAATTATCAAATGTTGTTTCTTCGTAAGACATTAATGTAATATCAGACTCCGCGGTAGCAGGTACATTGTTCGCAATCTCTTCTTCCGAAACAAATCCCATTTCTTCTTGAAAAACGGGATATGCAAAGCTGTTTCCAAGCATAAAACACAATAAAATAAAAATAGTACATGCAAAGCGCTTGGTTCCCTTTCTGAAATAGTCGCCAATATTGCACAACAAAACACAGACTGCCAATCCGATAATCGCCGGAAGTTTAAGCAATCTGTTTCTTTTTCCCATGTATATGAAAAAAGATGTTGTTCTGTCTCTAAATGACCGTTTCATTAGTACCCCACTTATTTTTCTTTTGCATTGTTTTTATAATATCATAAATATAATATTTATGCACTATTTTTATGATTTTTGTTATAAATTATTCCTATTTTGTTGCCTCTGATTTTATTTTCCGCTATAATCATATGTTGTGTATAAACAAAAAATGATACAGAAAGGATTTCATCTTTATGGCTGGTTCTACATATGGTACTATATTTAAAATAACCACTTGGGGGGAATCTCACGGAAAAGCTTTAGGTGTTGTTATTGATGGATGTCCCGCAGGCCTTCCTTTATGTGAAGAAGATATTCAATTATATCTCAACAGAAGGAAACCAGGACAAAGTACTATCACTACTCCCAGAAAGGAAGATGACCGGGTAGAAATCCTTTCCGGCGTTTTTGATGGAAGAACAACAGGAACACCTATTTCTCTTTTCGTTCCAAACACTTCCCAAAAATCTTCTGATTACAGTGAAATCGCATCGTATTATCGTCCGGGGCATGCAGATTATACTTTTGATGAAAAATATGGTTTCCGTGACTATCGTGGAGGTGGACGTTCTTCGGGACGCGAAACGATAGGACGTGTTGCAGCCGGTGCTATTGCTGCAAAAATATTAAAAGAAATCGGCATTAACGTCATGGCATATACCCGCTCTATCGGTCCCATTTCTGCTGATCTCACTAAATTTAACAGGGATGCTATTTTGAACACTGCTACTTGTATGCCGGACCGTCTTGCAGACGAAAAAGCAACAGCATATTTATCCGAATGTATGAAACAAAAGGACTCCTCCGGAGGCGTTGTGGAATGTATTATATCGGGTATTCCCGCAGGAATTGGCGATCCTGTTTTCGAAAAATTGGATGCTAATCTGTCAAAAGCAATAATGTCTATCGGGGCTGTGAAGGCGGTTGAAATTGGTGACGGTATTATGGCATCTTCCGCAAAAGGTTCCGAAAACAATGATCCTTTTTTTATAAATGAAAACAATATCTATAAAAAGACAAATCACTCCGGCGGCATTTTAGGTGGTATTAGTGACGGTTCCAACATCATCCTTAGAGCTCACTTCAAACCCACTCCTTCCATTTTCAGCAAACAACACACCGTTAACAAAAATGGAGAAAATATTGAAGTTGAAATCAAAGGACGTCATGACCCCATTATTGTTCCAAGAGCCGTTGTGGTCGTTGAAGCCATGGCAGCATTAACAATCCTTGATGCCTGTATGTTGAATATGAGTTCCCGAGTTGATTATTTTAAAGATTTTTATATACAGTAATATAAAAAGATGCCTCTATGTAATCGCAATACATAGGGCATCTTTATTTTTTATGATAACTTGTAAAAAATTACGCAGTTCGGTCTATCAACTTTCAATTCTCTTCCATTCATGACTAATGTCCCTTTTTCTGTATCAACGCTGAAAAAAGTCATAGAATTGGATTCATGGTTTAATGAAACCAAATGCTTGTTGTCAGGAAAAAGTGTTGCATCTTTCGGATAATCACCACTTACCGGCAAACAAAATATTTTGGTAAGTAATCCTGTGCTTTTATCAATAGAATAAACAATTACACTGTTATCACCTGCATTGGAACTACATAAAAAATTAAAATCTTCCGAAAAGTTCAGCGCACTGGCCGCCGAACCTCCTGCATGATAATCATTTAGCGTAGAAATCGTTTGAATTTTATCAAACACCGGATTTCCATGTTCATCTATAGAGTAATTATATACATCTACATAATTTTTCAATTCATGAACAATGTATAAATATTTTCCATCCTTTGAAAACTTCAGATGTCTTGGTGCAGATTCCTGCTCGCTTCTAATAACATCAATTTGACGAAGTTTCCCATTATTATGATTCAGTTCATAAACAAGCACATGATCCATACCTAAATCCGCAGCGCATAAAAAACGGTTGTCTCTTGTCATTTTAACACAGTTTATGTGGGGTCTGAAATTACGTTCTGCTACACTACCTAATCCTTTATGGAAAATTTCATCCGTAATCTCCCCGATAGAACCGTCTGAATTTACTTTTAATGCTGTCAGCTTTGCATCATGATATCCTGCTACAAAGAGAAATTTATCATCATAATCAGTTGATAAATAGCATCCTCTCATTCCATTAATAGATGCATGATTAAGTAACTCCAAACTGCCATCAGTCATAATCTTATACGATTCAACACCGAAGTCTGTGATGGAGTATAAATACTTCTTATTATGCGACACAGTCACATAAGAGGAATTAGTAATCTCAACCTGATCTTTTTCTGTAAATCTTCCATTCTCAACATCTACATCATAAATCCGAATGCCATAACTGCTCTTGTTACCTGAAGTATAAGTGGACACATAGGCTACATACTTTTCTTTACTCATAAGTCTTCCTTCCAAGTTCTATTTTCACCGCAAATAGTACACTTTATTCATCTATAAAGTACAGTATAGCATATCTTAAAATTGTTGTTAATAGATAAATTTATTTATTCTTTTTGTTGTTTTCTATGATGCTGTATACCAAACATCCTCCTAAAGAAATTGTAATGATTACAATAAAAATAATTTCGGTAATACCCATTTTATGATCCTCTCTTCCTTTTTAGTATGTAGATTTAAATCTTATCTTTACCATAAATTTCTTATTCATTTATTTCAATAAAATATGCAATTTCTTGATAACATTTTCACATTTCCTTAATATTTTCTTTACATCAATCATTTTTTTTATTTTCTTATCATAAAACCAATTGACATTCATCCACTATATTGTATAATGAATATCAGCGTGTGTTTAGTGTTAGTAAACTTTTAGTTTATTATACCTTCGTTTCGGAGGTGCACATAAAAGAAGGGAATATAAATGAAAATAGGAAATAAAATTAAAGAATTACGAATACAAAAAGGACTTACACAAGAAGAACTCGCAGACAGATGTGAACTTTCAAAAGGGTTCATTTCTCAATTAGAACGGGATTTGACTTCTCCGTCTATCGCTACTTTGATTGATATATTACAATGTTTGGGAACCGATTTAAAAGATTTTTTTAATGACTCTCCTGACGAGCAAATCTCTTTCAAAGAAAATGATTACTTTGAGAAAATTGATGAAGAATTAAAAAACAAGGTTGAATGGATTATTCCAAATGCCCAAAAAAATATGATGGAACCTATCCGTCTTACCTTGGCCCCGGGCGGCTCTACTTATCCCGATAATCCACATGAAGGTGAAGAATTCGGATATATACTATCCGGCAGTATTCAATTAATATTAGGCAAAAGAACCATTAAGGTAAAAAAAGGCGAATCCTTTTATTTTACGCCTAATACTACACATTACATAAAAGCCAATCCCAAAACAGGAGCTATACTTATTTGGGTAAGTACTCCTCCCAGTTTTTAATCACTTTTTTGATAACATACCAATATACAGGAGGTTTTCCATGAATAAGAAATTAATTGATTTACAAAACATTAGCAAATCCTTTGACGGCCAAATGATTTTGGACGATTTAAATCTCTATATCAGGGAAAACGAATTCTTAACTTTACTTGGTCCAAGCGGTTGTGGAAAAACTACTACGTTGCGTATTTTAGGTGGTTTTGAAACTCCGGATAGCGGAAAAGTCATCTTTGATGATACAGATATTACCAAGCTGCCTCCCAATAAAAGACAGTTAAATACCGTATTTCAAAAATATGCACTTTTTACACATATGACCATTGCCGAAAATATTGCATTTGGCCTAAAAATCAAGAATAAAACCAAATCATATATTGATGATAAAATCAAATATGCATTAAAACTAGTTAATTTGGATGGCTATGAGAACAGAATGCCCGATTCTTTAAGTGGCGGACAACAGCAGCGTATCGCTATCGCAAGAGCTATCGTGAATGAGCCCAAGGTTCTTCTTCTTGACGAACCATTAGGGGCTTTGGATTTAAAACTTCGTCAGGACATGCAATATGAACTGATTCGCTTAAAAAATGAGCTGGGTATTACATTTATTTATGTAACACATGATCAGGAAGAAGCCCTTACCATGTCAGATACCATTGTTGTTATGAATCAGGGATATATTCAGCAAATTGGAACACCCGAGAGTATCTATAATGAGCCCGAAAATGCTTTTGTTGCAGATTTTATTGGTGACAGTAATATTATTAGTGCTACCATGATTGAGGACAAGTTGGTTGAAATATTAGGGACAAAATTCCCTTGTGTAGACACCGGCTTCGGTTGCAATAAACCTGTTGATGTTGTTATCCGTCCGGAGGATGTTATTCTTTCTTCTCCCGCTACCGGAAGAATCAAAGGTGTTGTAACACATCTTATCTTTAAAGGCGTACATTATGAAATGGAAGTTACTGCAAACGGTTATGAATGGCTTGTCCATTCTACCGGCATGTTCCCTGTGGGAACCGAAGTCGGTATCGATGTAGATCCATTTAATATCCAAATTATGAATAAACCCGCTTCTGAGGATGAGGAGGCCGTAAAAATCGATGAATAAGAAAAAAATGCTGGGCACACCTTATTTTATATGGTCAGTCATGTTTATACTTGTGCCTCTCGGCATGGTATTTTACTATGGTCTGACTGACAAAAGTGGCGCTTTTACTTTTGAAAACATATCGGCAATCACATCACCGGAACATTCAAAAGCACTTTTCCTCGCTTTATTGCTTTCGTTGATTGCAACAGTTATCTGCCTTTTACTGGCATATCCGCTTGCCATGATCTTATGTAGTATGAACATTAACCAGCACAGTTTTATTGTCCTTATTTTTATTTTACCTATGTGGATGAATTTTTTGCTTCGTACCCTTGCATGGCAAACTTTACTCGAAAAAACCGGTGTCATTAATAATATTCTTACATTTTTGCATTTACCAACTTTAAATATTATTAATACACCTTATGCCATCATTTTTGGTATGGTATATAATTTTTTACCTTTTATGGTATTACCTATTTATAATTCTCTCACAAAAATTGATGGCAATGTAATCAATGCAGCACAAGACCTTGGTGCAAATGGTCTGCAAGTATTCACAAAAATCACTCTTCCGCTGACTGTCCCGGGTATCATCAGCGGCATTACAATGGTGTTTATTCCTGCCCTTACTACTTTTGTCATTAGTAAATTATTAGGTGGCAGCAAAATACTTTTAATTGGCAATGTTGTTGAAGAGGAATTTACACAGGCCAGCAACTGGCATTTGGGCAGCGGATTATCTATCGTGCTAATGATTTTTATTATCATAAACATGGTTATTTCTACAATCTTTGATAAAGATGGGGAGGGTTCTGTCTTATGATAAAAAATGCTGCAAAAAAAATATATATTATTCTTATTTTTATATTTTTATATGCTCCCATTTTTACTTTGATTGTACTTTCCTTTAATGCAAGCAGAACCAGGGCAAAATGGGGCGGTTTTACTGTTAAATGGTATGTAGAACTTTTTAAAAATGATGCCATCATGCAGGCGCTTTTTAATACATTACTGATTGCATTCATTGCTTCTGTTACCGCAACTATTATTGGTACGATTGCTTGTATATCTATTATGAATTTAAAGAAACGTACAAGAGCTCTCGTAATCGGAATTACTAATATTCCGATGTTAAATGCTGATATTGTAACCGGCATTTCTCTGATGCTTTTGTTTATCAGTATGGGATTACGGTTTGGTATGGGAACCATACTCCTCTCTCACATTACGTTTTGCATCCCGTATGTGATATTAAGTGTTATGCCAAGAATGAAACAATTAAATCCACACACTTATGAAGCGGCACTGGATCTTGGTGCCGGACCGGTATATGGATTTTTCAAAGTAGTCTTTCCTGATATTCTTCCGGGTGTCCTTTCCGGTTTTTTAATGGCGTTTACCATGTCTTTGGATGATTTTATTATTACACACTTTACTAAAGGTGCCGGTGTAGATACTTTATCAACCAAAATATATACAGAAGTAAAAAAAGGAATCAAACCTGAAATGTATGCACTATCTACTTTAATTTTCATTACGGTTCTGATTTTATTACTTCTCGTTAATAAAAATCCGGATGAAAAAACCACAAAACAGTTAAAATCCGAGAAGCATTAGTCTTCTCTTTATATAAATCATTTATTTTGAAGGGAGTTCTAAATATGAAAAAATTTATGAGTATTTTACTTGC
The DNA here is from genome assembly GCA_017938315.1 of Lachnospiraceae bacterium. Taxonomy (GTDB): domain Bacteria; phylum Bacillota; class Clostridia; order Lachnospirales; family Lachnospiraceae; genus Suilimivivens. The sequence continues at coordinate 51,014 of JAGBBV010000020.1, read as the reverse complement.
ACTCACTGCAGTGCTGTCACTTTCTCTTACCGGATGTGGCAACAGTGCAAATGAAAAAGGCGAAGTCATTGTTTACAACTGGGGTGAATACATCGACCCCGAAGTTCTTACCATGTTTGAAGAAGAAACAGGGATTAAAGTTGTTTACGATGAATATGAAACAAATGAAATCATGTATCCCAAGGTTGAAGCCGGAGCTACAGCTTATGATGTTATCTGTCCTTCCGATTATATGATTCAAAAAATGATTGATAATGATTTACTTGCCGAAATTAATTTCGATAATATTCCCAATATTAAAAATATCGGTCAACAGTACTTTGACAGTTCCAAAGAATTTGATCCTGAAAACAAGTATTCCGTTCCTTACTGCTTTGGTACTGTAGGTATTCTTTATAACAAAACAATGGTTGATGAACCAATTGACAGCTGGGCTGTTCTTTGGGATGAAAAATATGCAGATAATATTTTAATGCAGGATTCTGTAAGAGATGCCTTTATGGTTCCGCTTAAATTAAACGGCTATTCCATGAATACCCTTGATGAGGCAGAGCTGGAAGTTGCTAAAAATGCATTGATTGAGCAAAAACCTCTTGTACAGGCATATGTTGTTGATCAGGTTAGAGATAAAATGATTGGAAACGAAGCTGCAATCGGTGTTATCTATTCCGGAGAAGCTATCTATACCCAACGCGAGAATCCCGATTTAGAGTACGTAATTCCCAAAGAAGGTACCAATGTATGGATTGATTCATGGGTAATTCCCAAGAATGCCCCCAACAAAGAAAACGCTGAAATCTTTATTAACTATATGTGTAGAGAAGATATCGCTTTAATGAATTTTGACTATATTACATATTCAACACCTAATGATGCAGCACGGGAATTAATTGAAGATGAAGACATAAAAAACTCTTCTATTGCTTTTCCTGATTTAACACAGTATAGTAACCTCGAAACTTTCCACTATCTCGGAGTGGAAGGCGATGAATTGTATAACAACTTATGGAAAGAAGTTAAATCCGAATAAATGAAAAAAGCAGTTACCATTGCGTAACTGCTTTTCTATTATTTCTTACGTCTTTTTATTTTGCAGAAAAACCTGCTATGCCAAAGGCAGCAGGACCACCGTGTGTTGTTATTACACCGGCAGCTTGAATCCATTCTGTACTATCAAATCCACATTCTTTTGCTGTCTGCATTATGATTTCTTTTACTTCTTCAGACAAACCAATTGTGTATACAATCCATAATTTTTCATTACGGTCAAGATTATATTTAGTTGCATATTCATTTATTAACTGGGCTGCAACTTTTTTCATTTTTCCACGGAACTTTTTAGTGGCCATCAATTTGCCGTCTAATATTTCAATACATGGATGTAGTCCAAGTATGCTCGCACCAAGATATGCAACATTGCTCACACGGCCTCCGGCACGAAGAAATTCCAAATTAGCCGGAGTAAAACACATATTGGCACGTTCTATCAGTTCATTTGCGTTTTGTACTGCTTCCTCTATATCCATATCCGGGTTTTCATTTAAAATTTCTGCCATTTTACAAACAATATTTGCTTGTCCAACAGAAACCTGTTTTGTGTCCACCGCGGTAATATAATCCCGGCCTTCAGCGGCTATATTTGCACTTTGATAGGAACAGGTAGTTACTGCAGAATATGCTAAATATAAAATATGCGAATCCGGATATTTTTCATGAACCTCATCAAATTTAGTCAGAAAATCCTCCGGTGTACTACCACTTGTTTTAGGAAGTTTTCCTGTTTCTTTATAAAAATCTACTATCTTTTGCACCGGAAATGTTGTATCATCTAAGGTTTCCGTATCAAAAGATACATGCATGGGAACTATTTCAATTTCATACTTTTTTGCAAGTTCCGGACTAATATCAGAACCGGTTTCAGCCATTAAAACTATTTTCTTCATTTTCTTTTTCTCCATTTGTTTTAGTATCTCATACAATTTTATCTCGTTTTCAATACTATGTCAAAGCATTTTTATATTAATAGCGAAAACACTACTCCCTTGCACCCGGAAGTCTGTGTCTGAAGAAACGTTTTGACAGTTGCTTTATATTTAGAGGAAAAAGAGGATAAACATAACTTTTCCCTGATACAGTTTTATTGGATAGTACTGATACAACTAAAATAATTAATGCTGCAACATATCCGTACACACCGAAAATTGCTGTTAAAATCAAATTTAAAATTCTCATAAATTTAATGGCATATCCAAGTTCATAATTGGCTTGTGTATAACTGGCAAGCGCTACAAAAGCCATATATAACATAACTTCCGAGTTAAACCATCCGCTGTTAACCGAAAACTCTCCAAGTACAAGTGCCGCCATAATACTAAGCGGTGTACTAAGCATATTCGGTGTATTTACAGCCGCAAGCCTAAGTCCGTCTATCGCAAGCTCTAATAACAAAAACTGCCATATAATGGGGACATTAGACGGCTCCTTTATAGCAATAAACTCAAATCCAGCCGGTATCCACTGGGGATTTTGCATGAGAAGCAAAAATGTCGGCGTAAGAAAGTATGTCATAATCGCAATTAACATTCTGGACAGGCGCAAATAAGTACCTGTAATAGGAGGAAAGTAGTAATCGTCCGCCTCCTCTATGATATCAAATATGGAAGTTGGTGTAATCATTGCAGAAGGTGAATTATCAACCAATATTACAACATCCCCTTCCAGTACCTGCGCTGCCGCTGTATCAGGTCTTTCCGTAAATTTAAACTTAGGGAACGGATTATACCACTTCTTTTTATACAAACATTCTGCCAGGCTCTCCTGGTTCATGGTAAGTGCATCTACTTGAATATTTTTTATTCGTTGTTTTATTTTTTCTAAGTATTCATGATCAACTCTGTTATCCATATAACAAAGGACAATATCTGTCTGGGAACTATTTCCCGCATGAAACATTTCCATCCTAAGGTGCGTACTTCTGATTCTTCTTCGTATAAGCGCTGTGTTAAATACAACGGTTTCTACAAAGCCATCCTTGGATCCTCTAAGCGCCTTATCTTTCTCCGGCTCAGAAACACTTCTGGCCGGATATGTCCTGGAATCAATTAACAGGCATCTGTCATATCCGTCAATAAAAAGTGCAAACACACCTGACATAATAAAATATACAATTTGCTCCCAGTTATCCTGCAAGTCCACTTCCACATAGGGCATACATTTCTTTGACATTTCATGTGCATTTTCGGGCAGCTCCTGCTCTGTAAGACTCATAAAATACTGTAGCATCTTCTGCATTAATTCATCTTTGCAAAAGCCATCAATGAAATAAATACATGCATTTCTTTCCCCCACTTTAATAACGCGATATACCAAATCAAAGTTTTTATCTACCGCAAGTCTTTGATTTAAATACTTCATATTTTCTTCCAAAGATGCACTCATGATATCCGTATATCTTCCGTCAGTTTTGATACCGTTAATATCCATAAAAAAACTCCTTCTGCTCACATAATACTTTCGATACCATTATGTGGCAAAAGAAGTTATTTTATACATCAATTATTGTTTACCGGTACTTCCAAAACCGCCTCTATCCGTTCCTGTGAGAACAGTCACTTCATCAAATTGAATCTTCGGCTGATTTTCCATAATACGGAACTGACAAATTCTGTCATTACATTCAATATGGGTATCTCTTACCGCGTATACCGGCATAAACCACTGATCATTGTCTCCACAATAAGAACAATCTACAACTCCCTGATGATTTGTCTGAATAATCCCAAAATTTTTAAATGTAGAACTTCTGGGTACTATATGTGCTTCATACCCTTTTGGAAGCTGCATTGCCACTCCCAGCGGAATTAACTTAAACTCACCTTTTTTCAAGTCTATACTCTCTGCCGCACGAAGATCAATCCAGTCAGATTTACCGTCTATGTAAGTTAATTTATCAATTTTGTCCGTAAAATATTTAATTCTGATCGTTTCCATAAACTTATGCCTTTCTATGCGTAGTCTCCGCAATGTAATACGGGAATCAACGGATCGGTTTGTGCCAAACTTTTTTGCACATCAATAACTCTTTGGTTACTGCTTCCTTTCCACAGAAGTTTCACATCCTTCTTATCAATTTGGAATTCGCCATCTACAAGGACATCCACATATTGCATAATTGCATAGTGCATAATATTTTCCCATGAATCACCGGTATACATCCAAATCGTTTTATTTGGATATTTTTCTTTTATTTCCGCCATTAAATTTCTTACTTCCAAACGGTTTGCTGAATGAAGTGGATCTCCTCCCGAAAACGTAATCCCGGAAATATATGGTTTATCAAGTTGTTCAAAAATTTCTTGCTTAGCTGCATCATCAAAGGGAAGTCCGCCATTGGGATCCCATGTAATGGGATTTTGGCACTCCTTACAACAGTGTGTACATCCTGCAACCCATAGAACAACACGAAGTCCGTCACCATTTAACATATCATCTTTAGTTATATTATGGTACCGCATGCCTTACATACTCTTCCTTTCTGCAATTTCTGCCATTTTTGCTTCATTAAGTCTGGTATCCCCATGAACTCTTGAGTAAGAAAGATATCCATTCATACGGTCAATCTTTGTAAGATTCTTACTACCGCATTTAGGACAAATGTCCATTTCCAGTTCCTGATGGCCACAATCATCACAGTATGCAAGGGAAAGATTTACACCTTCATAAAATCCCATTTCCATAGCTCTTCTGATAAGTATTTTAATCGCATCTGTATTATAATCAATCGGGTATTTCACATACTGGATTTTTCCACCATTGGAAAGTTCCCAGAAACGGTATTCCAAATTCTGCTTTTCAATAGGTGTAATATCTTCAGATACATGGCAATGGAAGCTGTTTGACACGTATTCTCTGTCAGATACGCCTTCAATAATACCATATTTAGCTCTGAACTGTTTTACTTGAAGTCCACATAAGCTTTCCGCGGGCGTACCATAAATTGCATAAAGATTTCCGTCTTCTTTCTTAAACTCATCAATCTTTTTATTGATATGTTCCAATACTTCAATGGCAAATTGTCCATCTTCAACTAATGATTTGCCATTATAAAGTTCCTGAAGTTCATTAAATGCTGTAATACCAAAACTTGCTGTTGCAGACTTTAAAATAGGCTTAATTTTGTCAGTAAGTTTTAAATTACCACCAAGGAAACCTCCTTCACAATATGCAAGAGGATTTGTGGATGCACGCATTTCACCCAGATATGCATAAGTTCTGATATGCAACTGACGGATTAAATTTAAATAGTAATCAAGAACTTCATAAAAATCTTTGCTTTCCTGTCTGGATTTTGCAAGAATCATAGGTAAATGCAATGAAACTGCACCAATATTAAAACGACCCACAAAAATAGGGGAATCCTTTTCATCCGCCGGGTACATACCGCCTCGCTCATACCAAGGTGATAAGAAGGCTCTGCATCCCATGGGTGAAATAACTTTTCCGTACTGTTTGTACATGCTTGCAATATAACCTTTGCCTGTAAGTGAGAGCCAATCCGGATACATGGTCTTTGCAGAACATTTTACCCCTGCTTCAAATACATCTTCAAGTTCCTTGCCTTCTCCATGTAGATTTTCGTCATATAAGAACACAATTTTAGGGAATAATACCGGCTTCTTGCATTCTTTCTTTCCCTGTCCTCTTCTACGCACATTAAGTAATGATATGGTTGCCAGACGGGCAAAACGTCCTGTTCCGATGCCGGCTGTAACCGTAATAAAAGGATAATCTCCACGGCTTGAAGCGACTGTATTAAATTTATATTCCCATCCTTGGAATCCCTGTTCGAATTCTCTTTTTACATCCGCATAAGCCTCTGCTTCTGCAGTTTCTGCATCAATGCCAAGACGGGCATATTTTTTCAAACTCTTTTGATATGTTTTTTCCGCATAAGGCTCTAATATTTTATCTACTTCCGGAACTGTAAAACCGCCATACTGCTGACTCGCCGCACTAAGCACAATATCACCGATAACATCAAATGCGACATCTAACGACTTTGGTTCATTATACCAAATATTTCCCATCTCAAAACCACCGGACAAAACATTTGATACATTAAAAAGGCAACAGTTCATAGTATCACGTCTTGCAGACATATCATGAACATAAATATATCCGTCACGGCACGCCTGAATTTCTTCAGTGGTCATAAAGAATTTTTGATACAGTTCTTTGTTAAATTGATTAAAAATAAGGCTTCTCTTCGTAGAAACAAGTGCACTGTCTGTATTGGCATTTTCTTTATCGCCGACATACATAATGGACTGGCTCTTTTTATAAACATCATCCATCATACGGACAAAATCCTGTTTATAGTTACGGTAATCACGGTAGCTTTTTGCTACAATGGGTTTTACATCTTCCAATGCACTTTCAACAATATTATGCATAATAGGAATAGGAATCTGATCCTGCCCTAATTCGTTTACCTTATCAACTACAAATTGACAAATATGCTTTTTCTCTTCGTCTGTGAATTTGGTAAGTGCACGGTATGCACTCTTGCCAACTGCATCAATTACTTTCTGTACATTAAACAGTTCTAAACTGCCGTCTTTCTTAATCACCTTAACATTACGGATAGGCTTAAAGATTTCTCCGTATGCAACCGCATCTGTTTTACTTTTTTTGTTGCCGCTCATAACTTTTCCTCCGTTATATTTATATCTTTTCCCTTGTTAGGGAAAATACAAAATCTAGTAATGAATTATGTCTACCTTATCAATATCTTGTGGTATCTCTAAGTATAAATAATCTATCGGTTAATGTCAACGATATCAATATACGGAAAAATATACAAAAAGAGGATGAAAAATTTGGTGCTATTTTTCATCCCATACTTTAGTACTATAATAATAATGCAGTTTTTAAATTATCACACCGGATTCTTTTATTGCATTTACTGCTTCTTTTATCTGTTCAACATTCATTGTAAGTGCAAAGCGCACATGGCCTTTTCCAAGACTTCCGAAGCTGCTTCCCGGTGTGCATAAAACTCCTGATTTTTCAAGAAGTTCCATAACAAATGACACATCATCCGAATAGCCTTTTGGAATTTTACCCCATGCAAACATAGTTCCTTCACTATCCGGTATCTCCCATCCGATTTCTCTTAGTTCGCCACATAGTGCATCTCTTCTTTTCTGATACTCTTTACATTGTTCTATTATCATGTCATCCGGACCTTCAAGCGCTGCTATGGCACCATACTGTACCGGCAAAAACGTACCATAATCAATCTGGGAACGGAGTTTCTTGAAATTCTGTACCAAAAATTCATTACCGACCAAAAATCCCATTCTAGCACCGGTATAATTATAACTTTTGGAAAGGGAATAAAATTCTACGCAAATATCTTTTGCACCATCATATTTTAAAATAGACTTACCTTCCCGTCCGTCATAAATAATATCAGAGTATGCATTATCATGAAGAATAATAATATTATTTTCCTTTGCCCATATAATCAGTTCCTCATAGAAACTATCCGGTGCTACTTTACAGACAGGATTTAAAGGGTATGAAACAATCATAAATCTGGTTTTGCGGCATATTTCTTTATCTATCTTCTTCAAATCCGGTAAATAATGATTTTCCTCTGTCAAGTCATATGTGACAATCTCTGCTCCTGCAAGAGACGGACCAATTTCAAAAATAGGATATCCCGGGTTTGGTATAAGAACAATATCACCGGGATTGCAAAGAGATAAACCTATATGGGCAATCCCTTCCTGAGACCCGTAAACAGATGTAATCTCATTTTCTTTTAACATCACGCCATAGCGTTTTTGAAAACGGTTAATCACAGCACTTATAAGTTCCGGCAAGTCCTTCAATGCATATTTATAATTGGCCGGATCTTTTGCCGCATCTATAACAGCTTCCATAATATGTTTTGCGGGTTCAAAGTCAGGTGTCCCAACTGATAAGTTATATACCTTTTTCCCGTTCTTTTCTACTTGTTCTTTTTTCTCGTTTAATACCTGGAAGATGCCTTCCTGATAATCTTTCATTCTCTCTGCTACTTGTAAATTCATCATTATATCCTCTTATCTGTATTGTTTCAAAATTTCACTTAAATATTCTGTATACTCTGTCCTCACTGATTCCGGAGATAAGACAGAGACCTTGTTGCCAAGGCCTGTTAGCCAACCATAAAATTGATTACTGATTGCTACTTTTACTCTTGCACTAATCATACCATCCCCTTTGGAGCGGATTGTCACATCCTTTCCAAAGCGGTCTATTATAATTCCTATCATATTTTCCGGCAATAATAATGTTACAGAAATATCTTCCCCACCAAACATACCGAAGGTTTTATTTGTATACTCAGCAATATCTATTTTGTCAAAAGCTTCATGTCCCTTTCGCTTTTGCCCTGTAAGAGAAGTAATTTTATTCATCTTATCTACCCGGAAATGCTTGATTTTCTCTTCTTTATTATCATAGGCTATCAGATAATAATTTTCATCTTTCCAAGTCAGTGCAAAGGGACTTGCTTCATAACGCTCACCTTCTTTTCTTGCCTTTAATTCTTTATTGACATTCCATTCCAAATATAAGAATGAAATAATTTCATTATCCTGCATTGCTTTATGTATTTCATCTACATTATAATAAATGCTCTCATTCTCAGTTTTTATTCTCCCCGCAGCCAAAACTTGTCTCTGTAATTTTTTCGCATCATAAGGACCTGCAAGCTTTTCAATTTTTGCAATTAACTCTCTGGACTTTTTTTGTGTAATAAATCTCGATGCCTGCACTGCATCCACAAGTAATTTTAGTTCAGGTAACTCAAATTCTCTTTCAGCGAGATAATAACCGCCATTGTTTTTTGACTTCACATAGATAATATCATAGCCAAATTCTATTAACCTCTCTATATCATCATAAATGCTCTTTCTTTCGGCACTGATATCATAATAGGCAAGTTCACTTATCAGTTGTGCAGCACTCATGCAATGATTTTCATCAGTTTTTTCACTTAATATTTTTATTAAATATAATAGTTTTAACTTTTGATTAGCCGATTTAGCCATATAAAATTTCCTTTACTTCCCACAAGTTCTTTATTTCAAAGTCAACTTTTACATCACCGGTATTTTTACTGCCTTTGGGATTATACCAACAGCAGAAAATGCCTGCATTATTTCCACCTTTCATGTCACTGGTCAATGAATCGCCGATTATAATGGTTTTCTCTCTCTCAAAACCGGGAATCATTTTAAAACAGTCCTCAAAAAAAAGTGGTGACGGTTTTGGGTTTCCAATCTTTTCCGATATAAAAATGTCATCCATAATTTTGTCAAAACCGGATAATTTCATTTTACTTTGTTGCGTTATTGTAACTCCGTTTGTCACTACATATTGCTTAAATTCTTTGGATAATTCTTTACACAGTCTATAAGCATCGTCTTTATAATAAGCAACACTTCCTAACGCTTTTTGATATATTGCCTGAAATTCGCCAACAGGGATATCACTGATTAATAATTCCTTGAACAAAGACTCAAATCTGCCTGATAATACTTTATCTTTTGTAATCTCACCTCTCTCAAGACTTTCCCAATAGCTCATATTAATTTTAGAATATAAATGAACCGTTTTTGTATCAATCTTCTTTCCAAATTGCTCAAAAGAATATCTGAGGGCATAATCTTCTGACTTGTCAAAATCAAGTAGTGTATTATCTACATCCCATAAAATAGTTTTAAATCTTTTCATATGTATCACTCCAAAACTCTATGATGAAAATAGAGTCCCCATTTAGGAACTCTATATAAGCATTCTATTCTGTTTCCGCATTCACTGCTTCACTCTGCAGTTTCGCATTTTTATTTTTCCTCATTTTTATACCGATAAAAACAGCTATTGCCGCCAGGATAACAATGACTGCCATTAATAATAAATACGATAAAAATGAATTTATAAACAAAATTAAGTTTGCCATGATACACCATGCCTTTCCTTATTAAGTATTTCCGTATTTTATGATAGCATTCGCCCCGACTTTCGTCAAGATTTCCAATCCCCCGTTTTCAGAAAAGTCGAAGCAAGATTTTCTGCCTCCCGGATAATCTCTTCAGGATATCCCATAATGCCCAAAAGTTTAATGGCATTTCTGCTTTGTGCCCTACCATTTAATATCTTGTAGCTAAAGAAAATATCATTCTCTTCAATTTCCTCTTTGAAATGATAATTATCATATTCTTCCTTTAGTAAATGTGTTAATTCAATATCATGGGTTGCTGCAAAGCATAGATCTGAATGGTTGGTAAGGCTTTTTAATATCTGCACAGAAGCCGCAATTCTCTCAACCGTATTAGTCCCTCTCAGCACTTCATCCACAAAACAAAGAACCGGTGCCCCATCAGAGGATATGGCATCCATAATTCTCTTTAGTGATTTAATTTCTACCATATAATAGCTCTCACCGCCCTGCAAGTCATCACGAAGAGCCATTGATGATAGTACCCTATAAAATGATGTTTCGTAAGAATCTGCCATACACGTATGAATTGTCTGTGCTAAAATCTGATTCAGTGCTACGGTCTTTAAAAACGTAGATTTTCCTGATGCGTTAGATCCCGTAATTAAAATACTATTATTTGTGCATATATCGTTCTTTATTGGATTGTCCAATAGCGGATGATATAAATTCTTTGCGTCTATCTTTCTTTCCTCTAAAAACCCGGGAATACAATATTCTTTATTTCTTTCCCGGAATGCACCAATTGCAATCATAGCCTCAATCATACCTATAATGGTAATCATATTGTCTATATCTTTTACATGCTTTCTCACTGCTGCAAGCATTCGGTTAAATTGGATTAAATCCAAGTGAAAAGCCATCCGTAAATAATCTACAATAATCTCAAATGGATCTGACGAACCGGACATTCTCCCTGCTGACATCAGCAAAAATGAACCTCTTTTAAAATTACTTAATTCTTTTGATGCCTGTTTTAATTCCTGCATTTCATCTGTCAATATCGGAATCTTGACTTTGCCTATCTCATCTACCAAATCCAGCAATTTAAAAATGTAAGCAAAACTGGTTATATATGGATCGACTTCACTCTTTATTTTAAAATATGTCAGTACGTTAGCCGAGAAAACAATAATAAGTAGAAAAAGTCCAACCGGCAAATTCATAAACATAATGCCAATGCTTATTAAAACAGCCAGCAAAGACAAATAATGTTTTACATTACTGCGTTCACCTAAATTATCCAAATAATCAAGATAATCATAAATAGAAAACTTACCGGTTCTTCCAAGTTTATGGAATAAAAACTGACACGCAACTCTTTCGTCTGCATGTTCTTCAAAAAAATTAATTAATTCTTCTTTTCTGTCAAGTTCTGCTTTGGAGAAAGAGGGCGTTCGCAACGTATAATATAAATACTCTTCTCCTGCTGCTGAATAAGTATAATTCATTTTCTTAAATACTTCGTCCATATTTAAGTCATTCCATGTAATATCATCAACAGAAAAGCCATTCTTATGTTTTTCATAATAGTGCGGAATATTGGCAAACTGCTCAGCCTTATACTCTCGCTTAGGTAATTTTCCGTAATCTTCATATAAGGACTTAATAAACCGCTTTGTTTCTTTTCGGTAGTCAAAATGCCCCTTTATCATAAGCAGTAAAATAAAACTGCCTGCCACTACCGCAAAAATAACATACTCCATAGATTCCCCTTTCAAATCATAGTTATGTCTGATATTAACGATGCTTATCTATGATTTCATTTGCCTTACGGTAAATTTCTGCCGGCTGTATCTTTGTATAAAATACACCATCCATATACAAAATCTCGCCATGTATCATTGTCATTTTTACATTTTGTTTACTTCCGCTGTAAACAACATTCTTTGCAATATGATTGATAGGTTGCATATTAGGCTGATTCAAATCAATCATAATGATATCTGCCAGTTTCCCTTCTGCAAGCACATCAGCATCATGAAGTCCCATAGCATGGGCACCGTTTACGGTTGCCATTTTAAGTACTTCCATGGCGTCCACTGCAGAGGCATCTTTTTCTCTTAATTTAGCAAGTCCCGTTACAAGGAACATCTCTCGGAACATATCAAGACAATTATTGCTTGCAGGTCCGTCTGTACCAAGTGCTACCGGCACACCTGCTTTTAAATAATCGGAAATGGGAGCAATCCCACTGGCAAGCTTTGCGTTGGATGCCGGATTGGAAATTGCATATAATCCCTTTTCTTTCATGATATGGATGTCTTCCTGTGTCATATGCACACAGTGATATCCGCCGCCGCCATAATCAAACATGCCAAGGGAATCAAGAAATGCCATGGGCGTCATCCCATATCTTTCCCTGCAGCCTTCCGCTTCCGACTCTGTCTCAGCCAGATGAGTAAAGACAGGTGCCTGATACTTATGGGACAGTTCAGCAATTTTCATTAATAATTCCTTGGAACAGGTGTACTCTGCATGAAATCCTAAAATATAAGACTGTAATGGGCTCTTGTTGTTTAACTTCAGATACATCTCCTCTACAAGTTCCGGCGACTGACTGAAATTATTTACTGCTCCTACCTGGACACATCTCATGCCCATATCATCACAGGCATCCGCTATGCTTTCCGGGGTTAAATACATATCAAAGATAGATGTAATTCCGCTGGTTAAATATTCTAATATAGCAAGCTGTGTCAAATGATAAATATCCTCTGCATTCATTTTAGCTTCCACAGGAAAAACCTGCGTGTTAAGCCAGTCACTGAGAGGTAAATCATCTGCATAAGAACGAAGAAGCGTCATTCCTGAATGGGTATGGGCGTCTTTAAATCCTGGCATCAATAAATTGCCTTTACAATCAATTTCCTGATCCCATTTTATGTCAGATGCATCATCACTTATTTCTTCACCTACATAAATAATCTTTTCATCTTTAATTCTGATCTCACCAAAAAAAACATTTTTTCCTTCTTCCATAGTCAGAATTCTTGCATTATATAATCTGATATTCATTTTTAACCCATCCTTCTAATTTAAGTGCTCCGGCCCGAAACTTTCCGGCAACAATTGGTCTAACGTATAGATCTGATATTCATCCACGTTTTTAGCAACAACAATCATCATTTCGTGGGGATTAGAAAATTCACGGATTACCTGTCTGCACACACCACAAGGATACGCATACTGTGTAATCACATCGCCGCATTTATCTCCCACAACTGCAATCGCTTTTATCTTACGGCAGCCTTCACTGACTGCTTTATATATTGCATTACGTTCTGCGCAAATGCCGGGACTATATGCCGCATTTTCAATATTACAACCTGTATATATGCGGAGTTCATTGGTAAGTACAGCCGCACCTACTTGAAAATTGGAATACGGTGTATATGCTTTTTTTCTGGCATCCAAAGCAGCTTGTATTAATTCTTTCACAGGAATATCTTGCATGTTCATATTTTTCCCTTTCACATGATTTACTATTTATACAAAAGAAATAATAGACTGTGTGATTAATTTCTTAAATAATGGTGCCGCTTCATCCGCTGCCGCCTGTACTTCTTCGTGGGTAAGGGGATTATCTGTCATGCCTGCAGCCAGATTCGCCACACAGGAAATACCACAAATTCTCATTCCCATATGATTTGCAACAATGGCTTCCACCACCGTACTCATACCTACTGCATCCGCCCCTAAAGTACGAAGCATTTTAATTTCTGCGGGAGATTCAAAAGATGGACCCGTCAGCTGCACATAAACACCTTCCTTTAAATCAATTTGATTATCTGCCGCTGCCTTTTTAATTTTATCCTGTAAATCTCTATCATAAACCGTACTCATATCCGGGAAACGAACACCAAATTCATCAATGTTCTGTCCAATTAAAGGATTCGGAGCAAAGCATGCAATTTGATCTTTAATGAGCATAAAATCACCCGCTCCGAAGGAGGGATTAATGCCACCGGAAGCATTTGTTAAAAATAAAATTTCCGCACCCATCATTTTCATCAATCTGGTAGGAAGCACAACATCGGAAATAGGATATCCTTCATAGTAATGTACACGTCCTTTCATACATACAACAGGAACTTCTCCTACATATCCGAAAATAAATTTGCCGGCATGTCCGGGAACGGTAGATACCGGGAAATCTTTAATTTCACTATAATCAATTTCAGTTTTTACATCCATCGTGTCAGCATAGTTACCAAGCCCTGACCCCAAAACAAGGGCAACCTTGGGTGTAAATGGAATTCTTTCTTTCATGCTTTCATAACAATCTACTACTTTCTGATATACCTGATTCATATGAAACCTCCTACTATTTATAAAATATTTTTCTTTTGATATCACATATTATATAGTAACACATTCTTCTGTTTCCAACAATAATAAAGCATCTCACTTTAAAAGGAAAATATGCCTTTTAAAAATGAGATGCCATAATTATTTTTAAATAATAATGCATACCATGCCGCCGTTGCTATCATTCACAATTTTTTGCATGGTCTCCTGTAATTTCAACTGGCTTTCCTCGCCAATCATACCGATTTTTCCTGTAATTCCGTCGTACACAAGCTGTTCAATAGTTTTGCCAAAAATATTTGTCTCCCAAATACCGTCATCTCCGGCATCAGATGCGGATATATAACGGATCAAATCCTGAGCCTGCTCTTCACTACCTACAATGGGTGAAATCTCTGTTTCTATATTTGCTTTAATCATATGGATGCTGGGACTTTCTGCTTTAATTTTTACACCAAATTTATTTCCATGTCTGATTAGTTCCGGTTTCTCTAATTTTATTTCATTTCTCTCCGGAGTTACCACACCATACCCCTTTAATCTAACGGCATCCACTGCATGCAACACTTTCGTATATTCCTGTTTCATAGCTGCCATCTCTTTGAGTACATGTAGTAGCTGATATTCACTGTTTATATTTTCTCCTACAAGTTCACTCAACATCTCATAATAATAAGCGTCGTCCACATCAAGCCAAATGCGGATACATCCGTCTGACATGCTGATGCTTTCTGTTTTACATTTTTTTATATATTCACTTTGAAGTTGAATCGGTTTTAAAGATGCATCTCTGACACAGTGATACTGATTCATCACTTCCTTTACTTTTTCTATAATATCCACTTTCATTTTATGTCCGGCAGGAAGCATTTCTACCCATTTCGGCATATAAAATTCAATCATGGTAAGCGGAAACTCACATAAAACCTTTTCCATAATTAAATGAATATCTTCTTTTTTTAATTGCTCACAGTTTACCGGAAGTGCAGTCACATCATATTTCTGTGCGATATCATCCGCCAGTTTCTGTGCCTCTTCACTGTATGGCTTTACTGAATTCACTAAAACAATGAATGGTTTTTTTAGTTTTTTCAGTTCGTTTATTGTGCGTTCCTGTGCCTGCATATAATTTCCAATAGGAATGTCTCCGAAACTTCCGTCACAAGTCACCACAATTCCTATTGTAGAATGGTCTGCTATTACTTTTCTTGTTCCAATTTCGGCAGCAGACGTAAAAGGAATTTCTTCTTTGGACCAGGGCGTCTTTACCATTCGTTCTGCTCCGTCCTCCAAATGTCCACCGGCACCTTCTACCATATACCCAACACAATCAATAAGTCTTATTTTGGCATCAACACCTTCTGAAATCTGTATTTGTGCCGCTTCTTTTGGAATAAATTTGGGCTCTGTTGTTGTGATTGTTTTACCGCCAGCACTTTGCGGCAATTCATCTACTACTCTTTCTTTTTCATAAGAATCTTCCATATTCGGTAATACCATTAAGTCCATAAATCTCTTAATAAATGTGGACTTACCAGTTCTTACCGGTCCTACCACACCAATATAGATTTCTCCACCGCAACGCAGTTGTATATCTTTGTATAAATCGTATGTATTACTATTCCTATTTTCCATAATCGCTTCTCCTGCATATGTTGTTACAATATATGCAAAAAGACGGGAAATATAACCCGTCTTTCATAAATACAATTATACAGATCTATATAAAATATAATGTTTCTCCATTTTCAATAAGCCATTTTTTGCAAGTCTTATATCTAGGACAAACAGTGGCTAACAACTCCCAAAATTCTTTCGAATGATTCATATGTACCAAATGGCACAGTTCATGCATAACTACATAATCACAAACCTCTTCCGGTGCCATCAGAATCCTGAAATTAAAATTTAAATTTCCCCGGCCGCTGCAACTTCCCCATCTGCTTTTCTGATCTTTAATATAAACACCCTCGAAGCCAACCTGTAATAATGAAGCAAATTCATATGCTTTTTTATGTAAAATCTCTGCCGCCTGTCTCCGATACCACTTCTCAAGCAGTTCTCTCTTATATTCGTAATCGGCAGTATACGGTACCCACATTAAAATACGGTCATTTAGACACTTTAATCTTCCCCGGCTTCTTTCTTCCCTGACCACACTTAATACAAGTTCTCTGCCAAGATATGGAATCCTATCTCCGTTTTCAAGTTTCACACGAAGTGTCTCTTTTTCTATACGGGCATTTTCCAGTCGTTTTGCGGTAGCATCAATCCATTCCTGTTTCTTGCTCACAAATTCTGCTATCTTCCGATTACTTACCCAGATAGGTGCCTTTACTATTAAATTGCCATCCCTATCAAAAGAGATGGCAATTGTTTTTCTATTACTCTTTATTAATTCATACTGCATTATTTTAATACTACCTTACGGAAGTTCTTTTTACCACGCTTTACAACAACACCTTCACCTGCAAAAGTATCCTTGGCGTACGCTGCCTTAATGTCACTTACTTTATCATTTCCTACGGTAACACCGCCCTGTTCAATGGCACGTCTTCCTTCGGAGCGGGAAGCTACCAATCCGGATTTGCAAAGAACACTAATCAAATCAATACTTCCGTCTGTAAAATCTTCCTCTGTAAGTTCTGCGGTAGGCATATCTGCTGCAACACCGGCACTAAATAATGCCCTTGCACTTTCCTGTGCTTTCTTTGCTTCTTCTTCACCGTGAACAAGATTGGTAAGTTCGTAAGCAAGAATTTCTTTTGCCTGATTTAACTGGCTGCCTTCCCATGCATCCATCTCTTCAATCTGTTCAAGGGGAAGAAAGGTAAGCATACGTAAACATTTCAGAACATCTGCATCTGCCACATTTCTCCAGTACTGATAAAATTCAAAAGGTGTCGTCTTATTAGCATCAAGCCATACAGCACCTTTCTGCGTCTTACCCATCTTCTTACCTTCAGAGTTAAGAAGTAAAGTAATAGTCATGGCATAAGCATCCTTACCTAATTTACGTCTGATCAGTTCTGTACCACCAAGCATATTACTCCACTGATCATCACCGCCGAACTGCAAATTACATCCATACTTCTGGAATAGCTCATAGAAATCATAGCTCTGCATAATCATATAGTTAAATTCAAGAAAACTTAAGCCTTTTTCCATTCTCTGCTTATAGCATTCTGCGCGGAGCATATTATTAACGGAGAAGTGAGGACCCACTTCACGCAAAAATTCAATATAGTTCTTTCCAAGTAACCAGTCTGCATTGTTTACCATCATTGCTTTTCCTTCGGAAAAATCAATAAAGCGGCTCATCTGTTTCTTAAAGCATTCACAGTTGTGCTCAATGGTTTCCGTCGTCATCATAGAACGCATATCGCTTCTTCCGGAAGGGTCACCAATCATTGCTGTACCGCCGCCAATCAAAGCAATAGGCTTATTTCCTGCCATCTGAAGACGTTTCATCAAACAAAGTGTCATGAAATGGCCTACATGAAGAGAATCTGCTGTAGGGTCAAAACCAATATAGAAAGTTGCTTTTCCTGCATTGATTAATTCCTTAATTTCCTCTTCGTCCGTAAGCTGTGCAAGAAGTCCTCTTGCTTTCAATTCGTCAAAAATAGTCATTGTTTTATCCTCTCTCACTCTATGGTAATTTATTATTTTCTATTTATTGCTGATTAATTTTAACATAGCACGGTTTAATCCGTCTACCGTCAATTTATACATAGGAAACATCGCTTTTACGGCAGTCTCTGCCTCTCTCCACGGTGCATGTCCCGGTGCCATCTTGGGATTAAGCCATACTATCTTTTTATAATGTCTCTTTAAAAGTTGTAGCCATTCATATCCGGAAAGTCCTCCGTTTGGGCCTCTGTAATTTCCTGTGGTGGAATATAGTTCCTCCGGTGCCATGGCTGCATCACCTACAATAATTACCTTATAATCACTATCAAGGTTTCTAAACATCCATTCCGTATCAATCCACTCTCCGTTTTCACATTCCGGCGTCTTATAGAGTTTTGAATAGATACAGTTATGAAAATAATAAACCTTTACATCTTTATAATGATTGGATTTATTAACAGATTGGAACAAATCATTTAGTAAAGAGCTATATGGTATCATGGTTCCACCGGAATCCATGAGCAAAAGCAGTTTCACCGCATTTTTTCTGGGCCGCTCCATCACAATCTGCAAACATCCGCCATTATTACAGGTTTTGTCAACCGTTCCATTGATATCAAGCTCTGTTTTGGGAATATCAAGTTTCGTAGAAAACTGTCGTAATTTTCTAAGTGCCAGTTGGAACTGTCTGTTCTCAAGGACCCTGTCGTCCCTAAAGTCACGGTATTTTCTGGCACCAATCACCTGAAATGCACTCTGATAACCGGTTTGACCTCCTACACGAATGCCTCCCATATTACCGCCGGCATTACCAAATGATGTTTTTCCCATACTTCCAATCCAAAAGCTTCCACCATTGTGCTCACTGTCCTGATCGCGAAGTCTTTCTTTAAACTTTGCTTCCACTTCATCCTTATCAAGATCATGAAAAAGGCCATCCTGCTCATTCATCCTAAAGCGGTCTTCTTCATCCACCATATCAATGAGTTCAGACTTATCAAGCCACCTGAGCATGGCTTTCGTCACTTCATTTTCAGACTGGATTCCTTTGAACACTTCTTCAAATGCCATATCAAATTTATCAAAATCTGTTTCACTTTTTACCAGAATCATTCTGGCCAAGTAATAAAACTCTGTAAGACTGCTTCCTGCAAGTCCCTTTCCCAATGCTTCTTGTAATGTAAGCCATTCGGTCAAGGCAATTCGAAGTCCTTTTGCCCTACAGGTATAAAAGAACTTTGTAAACATATGTTATCCTCTTAATTGATTCTCTGGCTAAGTCCTTCCAAATCTTCATCCTTCTTTACAATAACACCTACAAAAGGAAGTTCACTTCTGATTTTATCTGCAGGTATTCCGCCAATTTGTAATGCATTAATCCAGTCAATCAACTCGGATGTACTTGGTTTTTTACGGATATCCTTTAAAGAACGGATCTGATAAAAAACATCCATGGCGTTCTTTAAAAGATTTGCCTCCACATCCGGATGATGTGTTCTAACAATTTCTTCCATCAATGCCTCATCCGGAAAATCTATGTAGTGGAAAATACATCTTCTAAGAAATGCATCCGGCAATTCCTTTTCCGCATTAGATGTAATAATTACAATAGGACGGTTTTTCGCCTTTACCGTTCTCTTTGTTTCATGTATATAAAATTCCATTTGGTCAAGTTCCCAAAGAAGGTCATTAGGAAATTCCAAATCTGCCTTATCAATTTCATCTATTAAAAGGATTACCTGTTCATCACTGTCAAAGGCTTCTCCCAATTTACCCAATTTAATATATCTCGCGATATCATCCACTCCTTCTTCGCCGAACTGTCCATCGTAAAGTCTCTGAATGGTATCGTACATATAAAGTCCGTCCTGGGCTTTGGTGGTAGATTTAATATTCCAGATAATCAATTTTTTCCCAAGGGATTTTGCCACTGCTTCTGCAAGCATTGTCTTTCCTGTTCCTGGTTCTCCCTTAACAAGTAAAGGTTTTTTAAGCGCAATTGCTACATTCACACTTGCCATAAGCTGCTGTGATGCCACATATTCTTGCGTACTACCAAATGACTGTTGCATACTCTTGATCCTCCTTATAAGTTCACGGTTACCGTCTGTTTATCTTCATACTCAAAATCTCTTAAGATTAAATCAAATTTCTCACATTCATCATCGATTGCAATCAAGCGAAGTAATGTACATGTTTCTCCGGGTCTGATATAATAGTTCCTATCCCATCTTCCAAATTCAAAAGCTGCATCCCCTGTAATCATGTAAGAATAGTCGCCATAAGCATCCACATCATAAAGAAGATGAATGTTGGTTGCATCTATGCCAATGGCAGAATCATTCTCTACTTTGATTTTTAACAGATAGGTGGACATTCCTTCGTAAGACATTCCATCATAATCTTTTCCGAGAGATATTGCAGTTACTTCTGCAAGCTTTGGGTCTGTCATTTTATAAGAACTGTAATTCAACTCATCTATTTGAATCAGATAAATCACAAAGAATATAACACAAGTAAATGCACAGGCTATACAGATGATAACTGTCAGAAAATTTTTCAAAAAAATTTTCATCATTTGCCCTCCTTACTTTCCGTATGTTCTTTTGTGAAACGATTGAAATTCAGTGTTTTCTCAAATACTTTTGTTACCACATCAGCATGATTCACAACCTTGGTTTCTTCAAAATAAATTCTGGGATTTTCAGCACCCTTAGGAATTATAAAGCAATAGAACCCTTCCGATGTAAGACCGTTTCCCTCTCCATAGGGACTTAAGACCTCATTATAATATTTAGTATCCACCAAATAATCATTTACGGAATATGATGAACTTGCAGTAATATAAAGGGTTTCTCCTTCATAATCAAATCCCAAATAAGGGCTCTTTATTATGGTATTCCTTTTATATATTTCAGATATGATCATGCAACGGACAGCAACTAACATAGCGTCTGCGGGAAATCCCTCAAAATGAGCTGCCTTTTCCACATGATAGGCACTGCTTTCCAACGTCACTTCATTATTCCCGTACATGACGAACTTGTTTTCCACAGCCACAGTCTCAACCTTCGTATTTCGGATGGCATCTGTAGCTTTACTTTTATCAATTATCATCAAAACAAGTAAAAATAAAGCGCATAAGAACGTACATCCTGCAAATCCGATACAACAGGCTCTTCTTTTGCTTAATTTTGCTTTACTGTTTACAACTTTTTTCTCTTCCTGATATACATATGGATTTTGCATTTCATTGGTATGATTTTTATTCGTTTCTTCTACTACCGGTTTTTCTTCCTGTAAATCCTGACTTGTATTCCATGAAGATAACGGCTCACTTTTAAACCAATCGCTATCAACAACCGGCTCTTTCCAGAAAGGGTCATCCGATGAATTCCAAAAATCATCCTTTTTATTTTCTTCCATTGAGTATCCCCATCACATCTACTTTAACGCACATTACTACCAAGGCATTTCCACATCACTTTGAGATAGTTGTCTTAAATCAATATTTTCTGCCTTCTTATCGCGAAGCATTAACTCTTTCACTGCCTCGGAAGCACTTGCTTCTTCAAAAAGCACTTTATTTACCTGCTCAATAATCGGCATACTGACCTGATATTTCTGTGACAGTGCATATCCAGCTTTGGCAGAATAAACCCCTTCCACAATCATCTTTACTTCATCCATGGCTTCTTTCATTGTCTTGCCCTGTCCGATTAAAATACCAGCACGACGGTTTCTGGAATGCATAGAGGCACAGGTTACAATCAAATCTCCGATTCCTGTCAATCCGTAAAAAGTTTCTATCCGGCATCCCATATGAATACCAAGTCTTGCAATTTCAGCAATTCCTCTGGTAATAAGTGCTGCTTTTGTGTTATCTCCATATCCTAAACCATCCGCAATACCTGCAGCCAGTGCAACCACATTTTTAAGTGCTGCACCAAGTTCGATACCAAGGATGTCTGAGCTGATATATACACGGAAGACTTCATTCATAAACAGATTCTGTAAATACTCTGCTGTTTCTCTCGTTTTTGAACCAACTACAATTGTAGTTGGTATGCCTCTTCCTACTTCTTCAGCATGGGAAGGTCCTGAAAGCACGGAAACATCTGCTTTCGGAATTTCTTCTTCTATAATTTCAGAAAGTGTCATCAGCGTTGTTTCTTCAATCCCTTTTGCAACATTGACGATTTTCTGTCCCTCGCTCACATAAGGGGCCATTTGAGCAGCCGTACTTCTGGTAAACGGAGAAGGTACTGCCAGAATAAGTACATCCTTTTCTTCAATGGCTTCCTTTAGATTTGTTGTAAAAATCATATCCTCAGGTAATTTTACACCTGGAAGTTTATCCTTCTGTTCATGTTCACGGTTTAACATATCAATTTCATCTTTAAGTGCAGACCAAACTGATACCTCGCACCCATTTTTATAAAGGAGTAATGCAAGTGCCGTCCCCCAGCTTCCCGCTCCGATAACACCTATTTTTGCCATAACAATTAACCTCTCAACACTACAAATTAATCTACTTTATTTTTCTTACTAATGTATGTCTTTCTTTCGTTTCCTGCCAAAAGACGCTTAATATTATCCTTATGTTTCCAATATGCCATCACTGTAAGAAATGCTGTTACAATATACATTTCATTTAAAACTGTCTGCGTTGCACCAAACAATCCCATCTGTCCACAAATCACCATTTGAATCATAACACCCGCATATACAAGCAAGGAACCTAAGGAAACATAATGTGTAATGATAAATGTTCCAAAAAACAAAAGTAAACCTACCGGAATAAACAGAGGGTGGAATGCTGCTATAAATCCTGCTGTTGCCGCAATTCCCTTGCCACCTTTAAATCCTAAATAAAACGGGAAATTATGTCCCAGTATTGCACCGGTTGCTGCATATAATTTTAACAGATACACTTCATCCGGATGGGAATTTCCAAAAAGTAGTCCACATACGACTACCGCAAATACACATTTTAAAACATCTCCCAAAAGCACAATTAATCCTGCTTTTTTTCCTAATACACGCAAGGTATTGGTAGTTCCTGCATTGCCACTTCCGTGTTCCCTGATATCAATGCCATGCATCTTACCATATATAAATGCGGTCTGGAAAAGTCCAAACGCATATCCGATTACAACACAAACTAAACGCTCCACTTTATTTATTTTCCTTTCTTTCTCTTATGATGAATTTCAGAGGTGTTCCTTTAAATCCAAAAGCCTCTCTGATTTGATTTTCAATGTATCTTGTATAGGAAAAATGCATAAGTTCTTTATCGTTTACAAAAATAACAAAGGTCGGCGGTTTCACCGCTGCCTGGGTAATGTAATAAAGACGGAGTCTCTTTCCTTTATCGGAAGGCGGCTGTTGCATGGCAACCGCTTCTGCCATAATTTCATTAAGCACACCTGTGGAAACTCTCATTGCATGATTTTCTGCAACCATATCAATGAGTTCATACAATTTATTAATTCTTTGTCCTGTAGCTGCAGATATAAAAGTAATTTCTGCATAAGGCATATAAGACAATATTTCTCTTATCTTGGCAGTATACTGATTAACGGTTTTATTATCCTTTTCAATGGCATCCCACTTATTCACGGCAATAATTACCGCTTTTCCTCTCTCATGGGCAATACCTGCGATTTTCGCATCCTGCTCGGTTACACCTTCTATCGCATCTATTAATAAAATAACAATATCGGCACGTTCTACCGCACTGACGGTACGGACAATCATAAACCTTTCTAATTCTTCTTTAATTTTATTTTTGCGCCTAAGTCCTGCTGTATCAATAAAAACATATTCTTTTCCGTTATGGGTAACAGGTGTATCAACGGCATCCCTGGTGGTACC
The DNA here is from genome assembly GCA_017938315.1 of Lachnospiraceae bacterium. Taxonomy (GTDB): domain Bacteria; phylum Bacillota; class Clostridia; order Lachnospirales; family Lachnospiraceae; genus Suilimivivens. The sequence goes on along the minus strand of JAGBBV010000020.1, from coordinate 27,139 downwards.
TGCTATATCAGAGACAATTAATCTGTTTTCACCAAGCATTTTATTTATTAATGAAGATTTCCCTACATTGGGTTTTCCTACGATTGCAACGCGGATACATTCATCTTCCTCATCAAAAAGGCTCTCTTCCCCAAAATGGCTTGTCACTTCATCCAGCATATCGCCTACGCCCAATTGATTAGCAGCAGAAATAGGGAACGGTTCCCCAATTCCCAAATTATAAAACTCATAAACATCTGCCATATATTTTTCAAAGTTATCTACTTTATTTACTACAAGGACAACCGGTTTATGGGATCGGCGAAGCATATCTGCCACCTTCGCATCCGCGTCCTGAAGACCTTGGCGGACATCTACCATAAACATAATCACATCTGCCGTATTAATAGCAATTTCAGCCTGTTCCCTCATCTGGGACAAAATAACATCTCTGCTGTCCGGCTCAATACCGCCGGTATCTATCAAGGTAAAGGAATGATTCAGCCAGTTTACATCAGCGTAAATTCTATCCCTTGTAATACCCGGTGTGTCTTTTACAATTGAAATTCTCTCTCCTGCCAAAGCATTGAACAAGGTAGACTTTCCGACATTAGGACGACCTACAACTGCTACAATGGGCTTCCCTTTTCTTTTACTCATAACAAATCCTTTCCGATTACTGAATTTAAAAAGTCATATCCGCTTGATTTTACAATATCTACAGGCACTTGTAAAGCCTTTTCCATATCCCCAATGGTAACATCATCCAGAAAGACTTCCTCTCCGCTTCTCAATACATTTTGGGGTAAATATAACGTTTCTCCGAGAGTTTTATCTTTTAACTGTGAAATAATATCCTGTCCTGTCAAAAGTCCGGACACGGTTATCATCTCTCCAAAAAAATCATTTCTGATCTCATAAACGGAAATAGTAATCTGGGGATATAATGCGCAGACTTTTTCTGCCATCTGCTTTATATAGGGATATGCTAATTTCCCTGTCACAAGAGATATGGCTCTTTTCTTTATATTAAGAATTTTTTTCTTTGATAAACGCATTAATCCATCTTCAAATTCATTTAAAAGAAGCCTGAGCATTCCCACTCCGTTTTCTAATTGAAGATAACCATCATAGGCTTCTTCCACCGGTAGCTCCTGCTCTGCTAAAATATACCACTCATCACTGGCGTGAACAAAATGTGTCCCATGCTCTTTATAAATTTCTTCCTGAAAACCATGAATAATGGAAAGTACCTCTTTCGCGTCCTCTTTGTTAAAAGGTTCTAAGGGATATAACCCTTCCCTGTATTTGGAAAGCCCTACCGGTACAACAGATACACTTTCCAAGTACGGCAAATATTTCATCATCTCACGGATACTGTAACAAAGTTCATCTCCGTCATTAATTCCTTTACATAATACGATTTGCCCATTCATGGTAATGCCTGCTTCATAAAGCCTGTCCACTTTTTTTAGTGCCTCTCCCGCAAAACGGTTATTTAACATTTTGCAACGAAGGGAAGGATTCATCGTTTGAAAAGAAATGTTGATTGGTGATAAATGATATTTAATAATCCTGTCAAGATCATGATCTGACATATTGGTAAGAGTCACATAATTTCCCTGTAAAAAGGAAAGCCTGGAATCGTCATCTTTAAAATATAATGTTTCACGCATTCCTTTCGGCATCTGATCAATAAAGCAAAAAATACATTTATTATGACAGGACCTATATTCATCCATCAGTCCATTGTCAAAAACAATTCCCAAATCTTCATCATCTTCTTTATCTACTTCCAAAAGCCATTCTTCCCCGTCTTTTTTTTCAATTAAAATCTCAACATAAGAATCTTCTGTTTGGAATTGATAATCAAAGATGTCTTCCAATTCTTGTCCGTTAACGAAGATTAAATAATCTCCTGCTTCTATTTCCAATTCTTCTGCAATGCTGCCCGGCAGCACTTCCTTTATTAAATGCTTCATAATATTATCCTCTCGATATATTATTGTACTAGAAATTTCTTGACGTGTCACTATCATAATGATATAAATTAAATGGAAGTTTTTTTGTAAAACTACTTATTTTTTGGAGGATATCATGCCTAATTTACGTGAGCTCGAAGCAGCTATCCCGGTTGCTCCGTTAAAATTACTTGTACTTGATTCTGCAGAAAAAATTGGAAACAGTGTTAACAATCATTTGGTTAATTTCCGGAGAGATGTTAAAAACATTGCTAAAAATGATCCCGCTTTCAAAGGATATGTCGCTGATAATTATATGATAAATTTAAATTGTCCCCGTTTTGGCTCCGGTGAAGCAAAAGCTACTATCGGGGAATCTGTCAGGGGAAAAGATGTTTTTATTCTTGTAGATGTTTGCAATCACAGCATTTCTTATAATATGAACGGCTATACAAATTATAAGTCTCCCGATGACCATTATCAGGACCTAAAACGTGTTATTGCTGCCATTAACGGAAAAGCACACAGAATCAATGTCATTATGCCATTTATGTATGAGGGTAGACAGCATAAAAGAAGTGGCCGTGAATCCTTAGATTGTGCTTATGCCCTTACTGAACTTCGCAGCATGGGCGTGAACAATTTTATCACCTTTGATGCACATGACCCGCGCGTTATGAACGCGGAACCTTTATGTGGTTTTGACAATTTCACTCCACCTTACCAGTTCATCCGTGCACTTCTCCATAATGAGCAGCATCTAATCGTCGACAAAGATAATCTGATTGTAATCAGTCCTGATGAAGGTGCTCTTGACCGTGCAGTGTATTTTGCAAATGTTTTGGGTGTAGATACCGGCATGTTTTATAAGCGTCGCGATTACTCCACTATCATAAATGGAAAAAATCCTATCGTTGCCCATGAATTTTTAGGTGATAACATTGACGGAAAAGATGTGATCATCATTGACGATATCATTGCTTCCGGAGGAAGTATGATTGATACAGCCAAACAATTAAAATCCATGAATGCAAAACGCGTTTATATATGTTGTACATTTGGTTTATTTACTGAAGGGCTGTCTAAATTTGATGAAGCATACGAAAAATGCTATTTTGATAGGATTATTACAACAAATTTAACCTATCAGATTCCGGAATTAAAGGAGCGTCCTTACTATTTGGAAGCTGATATGAGTAAATTCTTAGCTTCTATCATTGATTTTATGAATCATGACTCTTCCATGGTTAATGTTTATACTCCTACAGATAAGATTCATGAAATCCTTGCTAAATATAATAATCGTGAAACTGAAATGCTACAGGATGATCCTTCTTAAAAATATGACTGATTAAGGGCCTTGGTTCTAATGAACCAAAGCCCTTTTCTAATGTCTTTATTTTTCTTCCAATAACGGGAACGTAAGAATTACCTTAAACAAATCTCCATCTACCGCAATTTCAAACTTGCCTTTCTGAACCTCTGTCAGATTTTTGGCAATGGACAAACCAAGTCCGCTTCCTTCTGTAGTTCTTGATTCATCGCCTCTGATAAACCGTTCTGTCAATTCCTCTGTGTTTACCTTAATCGGATTTTCTGAAATATTAAGGATGGAAAGGGAAACCTGAGCATCTCCGTTATCCGTTTGCTTTGTATGCAAATCAATATATATTCTTGTACCCGCAAGTGCATATTTAAAAATGTTATTAAACAGGTTTTCTATCACTCTCCATATCCGTCTGCTATCAGCATTAATATAAACATTCTTTTCAGAAGAACGGAAAATCGGGGTTAATGCTTTCTCTTCAAACTTTTCAGAAAATTCTCCGATTGTCTGATTTAATAATTCTACTAAGTTAATCTTCTCCCAATGCAATACTATATTGCCGGAAGATATTTTAGATGCTTCTACCAAATCGTCTGTCAGCTGTTTTAATCGCTGGGATTTTGCATCTAAAATTTCGATGTATTCTTTTACTTTCGGGTTTTCTACATTTTCACGCTTAATTAAATCCACATAATTAATTATAGAAGTTAAGGGCGTTTTAATATCATGTGATACATTTGTAATAAGGTCCGCTTTCAACCGTTCATCCTTCATACTGGTTGACACTGCACTTCTGATTCCTTCTCCAATACTGTTGACAGCATTGGCAAGAACCAGATTATCTCCATGAAGTCCTTTTTCATCAATCTGATGCTCTGTATCACCACTGTTTATCTTGTTAATTCCTTTTAAAATACGTTGCCTGTCAAGTGCTGTTTTGTAATACAATACACCAATTACAATATCTGTCAATCCAACTATAATTGCTCCTGGAATTCTTTTGGTCAATATCAATATAATGTTAAATAATATGACTAAAATTACAGGAATCCATACCCTTAACACAACAGACGAATTGTCATATACATGCAGCATTATCTTCTTAATCCATAAGCAAAGTCTTCTGGCTAAACTATTTTTCCATAGTATCTTTGCTTTTATCCTTCTAATAAAACTATAATAGAAAAATGAAAATAATAAACTTGTCAAAAGTGCTATGGCTCCGGTTACTATTCCAAGTGCCGAATTATTTATAAGTGCTTTTATAATGGAAATTTCACCATCAATTATCACATAAGCATATGCAGCAGCGATTAATACTGCAAATACCAGCATCATCTCTGTAGGTATCTTATCTTCCTGTTTTCTTCCGCCTTCATTTATAGTAATGACCACTAATAAAAGCATATATAGGATGACAGAACAAATGGCAATGCTTAAATATAAACCAAAATGAGGTGAATAATTATCAAAACCATTTTTTACCTGCGAAAACACATCCAATGCATGATAAGAATCTGTAACTCCAATCAAAATCTGTGTATTTGCAGGATACGCATACTCGTATCCGTTCAGTACATATCTTACAGTTTCTTCTTCTATCATTGTATTGGTGTCATATAACATTTTTTCCGGATCATAATAGATATACTTACTGCATTCCTCTTTTAAACTTTCTTCCAGAACACTGAGTTTATCGCTTTTTACTTCTTTATTGCTGTAAACAATGACCTCATCCCCGATTGTCTTTCTGATGTAATAGACAATGTTCGAATTCTCATCATCATAGTATTCGTTATATTTCAAATATTCTTCATAATTAATCTGCAAATCTTCTGCTGCTTTTTGCACATTGTCGCAGAGCTCATAGTATTCATTCCATGAAAAAACATATTTTTCTATGTTTTTACCGTCTATTGTCTGGTAACGGTTCTTCATAATAGTTGCATGTGTATCATCACGCATGGAATCACCGTTTTCTGACATCATGTTTCCTGAAACATCCATAACATGGGTATTTTTTTTGATATCTGAATTCAGATAACTGATTGTTCCACCTGCATAGTCACCGTCTTCATAATCTACATATGTCACAGTACGCATTTTGGAAAGAAAGTCATCCACCTCTTTCCCTGTCATAAACGCTTCTTCTGTTTCAAATCCGTAACGGGCCCATTTAATCAAATCTTCCAAGTAATATTCTGCAGTAATATACTCCTGCATAGATCCTTCATATCTGTTTGCAAAGGCGGTTACATCAACCGGCTTTTTTGCATCATACTTACCGTTTGTTTCCATCTGTCCCCTAATTGCACCGTAACAGATAATATCATATACATTATTTCCCAGTATTTCATTAAAAAGAGTAGAATCTTCAAATGAAACGCCTTCTTTATCGTAAACATTGTAATATTTTACACCTTTTGCATCTTCTACAACAACATGCGCACCTATACTCATAAGCGCTAATGCCACTGCAGCGGCAACAAAACTGATATGTTGCAATATATGCAGAAACGTATTACTCCTCTTTTTCATTTTTTATCCTCCGGTTTATCTTATTGTTTTTCGATTTTATATCCTACTCCCCATACTACTTTTAAATATCTGGGCTCTTTCGGATTAATTTCAATCTTCTCCCGTATATGTCTGATATGAACAGCCACTGTATTATCAGCACCGATAGCCTCTTCATTCCATATGCTTTCATAAATCTGGTTGATTGAAAATACACGCCCCTGATTTTTTACAAGCAAAAGTAAAATATTATACTCAATTGGTGTCAGTTTTACACTCTCACCGTCAACCGTCACTTCTTTTGTCTCATCATTAATACAAAGCCCGCCTGCAGAGAATAACGCATTATTTTCCACATTTAAATTTCCAAGCTGTGTATATCGTCTTAAATTGGATTTTACTCTGGCTACCAATTCCAAGGGATTAAATGGTTTGGTTACATAATCATCTGCTCCGATATTAAGGCCTAAAATTTTATCGGTATCCTCCGATTTTGCCGACAAAAAAATAATCGGAATGCTACTGTATTCCCGTATTTTAATAGTGGCCCGGATTCCGTCCAGTTTAGGCATCATAATGTCAATTATTAGCAGTTGGATATTCAGTTCTTTCAACATCCTGATTGCCTGTTCCCCATCGTACGCTTTATGTACCTGATATCCCTCCTGATTCAAGTATATTTCTATTGCATCTACGATTTCCTTGTCATCATCACAAACCAGTATATTAATCATAATAACAACCTTTCCTTTCATCCTATCGTATGATAGTATCAGTAAAACATATATTTTTTAAGTGTTTCCTATTAAAAAAATTAAGACTTTCTTAATTCCATAAATGCTCCAAGATTTCCTCTCTTGCCGTTACTTGCCCTATGAGAAAACAAGTACTTACTGTTACAACAGGTACAGATATCCGTCACTTCAATATTTTTTTCTAAAACTCCTGCTTCTATAAGTATTCTTTTATTTGCTTCCCATAGGTTGAGTTGATATTTTCCTTTTTCTTTGCCTGCTTTTAAAATATGCTCTGAATCAGATTTGAACAAATCCATAAATTGAATTGCCACATCCTCGCTCACTTCATAGCAATCCTGACAAATGGATGGACCAATTGCTGCCTTTATATGTTCCGGCTTTGTTTGGAACTCCTTCTCCATTGCTCTAATGGTTTCTGCTCCCATTTTTTCCACGGTTCCACGCCATCCCGAATGACTAAGACCTATTGCTTTATTTTCTGTATCTACAAAATAGATTGGCACACAGTCTGCATAAAAAGTAGCCAAAATGATTCCCGGCTCATTGGTAATCAAGCCATCTACATTTTGGTAATCTCTCTCTTTCACAATTCCTTTTCCGCAGTCTTTTTCCGTAACCAAGCGAATATTAGTGGTATGGGTCTGATCTGAACATACGATTTTTTCTATGCTACTTCCAAAAATCTCTGCAATACGTCTAAAATTTTCATCTACTGATTCTTTTTTGTCCCCTCTTGTGTAACTGAGATTCATAGATGAAAATATACCATCACTGACTCCGCCAATTCTGGTTGAAAACAAATGATTTACAAGGCCTGTTTCCTCAAGTCCTGGAAACATCAAATATTCTACTTCTTTGAATCTTCCCTGCTTTAAAATCTCTTTTCCTGCTTTTCTTGTTACATCATGATATCCTAAATCCATTTTCATATTCTCCTATTAAAAACAATGCGCATTTCCCTGATACATAAATGCATTTCTGTGCCATGTAATATGGTTCTCATCTCCGGTAATTGCTACCACATCATATCTTACCTGCATAGAAAAATATTTTTTATGGCTGATACGAAAATAATCGGAGGTGTGACAGATTTTTTTCTGTTTACTGACTCCGACTGCTTCCTCCGGTACTCCCCGGCTATTATCTTTTCTGTATTTTACTTCCACAAAAACAAGACAGTTGTCATGTATTCCTATCACGTCAACCTCGCCTTGTCTGCATTTGTAGTTTCTCTCAAGCACAAAGAAGCCTTTTTCCTTTAAAAATCCAACAGCTGCTTCTTCATATTTCTTCCCTTTTTCTACCCGGTTCACAAAGACCTCGCAACTAATTATTTTGATCCATTTTCGCTTTGATTTTATCCATAGCATCCACAAATATTAAAATCTCTGCAACTACTTCATACAGTTCCGGCGGAATCATATCGCCAATGTCAAGACGCGATAAAGTATCTGCCAGCTTATCATCACGATGCACCGGCACATCCGCTTCTTTCGCTTTTTCAATAATACGTTCAGCCAGTGCCCCTTTTCCCGATGCAATTACTTTCGGTGCATCGTCTTCGGGATTATAGGATAACGCAATGGCCTGTTTAGGTTTATTCTTTTTATCATCCATAAATTCTATGCCTCTTTTTATGCTCTTGCATCAAAGGAATAGCCTGCTGTCACAGACACGTTTTTGTTCTGTTCTAAAATCTCTTCAATCACTTTTTTTTCACTGTCTTTTTGAATAAAAGATGCTTGCATTTCATAGCCTCTTTTATTCAGCCTCTCATTCAAGATATCAATATGCCCTGCAATTAAGTCAAGTGCACTGTCATCCTGCAAATAAAATTTGGTGGCTACTTTTTGTTCTTTCATACTCACATGAACATCTACACTGCCCAAATGTTCCATATCCAAATGAAGCAAGGCACTGACTTCACCATCTTCTTTTGCCAAATTCTTTTTATTGGTGTATACAAACAATTCCCCATTTGCTTCCTGTCCCTGGAGTTTTAAGGGTAACTGGATATAGGTAAACATTTGGTTTAACTGATTCATAAAATCAATATTTCCTGCCAAATTGCTTGCCGCTTTCGCTACCGGCGATTGATTTATGGTTTGTTCTATTGCTCCCTGAAGCCGATGTAACTGCCTGCTAAGCCGCGTATATAAATCATTAACCTTATTTTCTTCCGCTACTTCTTCAGGCTTAAGCATCCATGCATTTTGCATTTCGTTCTTTATAAGTTTATGAAACTCTTTGCTATCCAATAATTTAATAACACTCTGTGACTGCTCCGGTAAAATTTCTGTTCTTAACCCCTTTCCCAGTTCGGCCATAAGTGTTTTGCTGTCCATTTGCTGATTTTTAACTGCATCGCCCAGTTCCTCAAAACCGGCCTGCTTTAACCCATCTGCAAGTACCAATGTCTCATCGGTAGCCAATCCGTTTAATGCAATTACCTCCTGCACGTTTTCCTGCCCCGCAATCACAGGACTTTCCTGTATCCCGTGAAGCACTTGCATGCGGGTGCCATCACTTGTTTGGGCTGTTACATTTGTTTCTGCAAAAATTTGTTCTCCAAGCATAGACACTACTTCTTTATATAAAGCAATTCCCTCCGAATAATTACCTTCAGCAATCATACCTTTCCATGTTTCAACAAGGGAATCGGCAACTGTATGAATACTTTCCGTCAAGTGATGCTGCAGATTTTTATAAGCATCCATCTGAAAAATATTTTCTTCTGTTGCAGGAATATTTAATCTGGCAAGTTGCAACAGTGTCTCTACACTCGCTTGTGGATTTAGATTGATTGTCCTCATCATTTGTTGCAAGCTATTTTTATCAATGGACATCCCCTCCTGCATCATAGCCTTTACCATATGAACAGAAACTTCTGTTTCAGGTATTCCTGCCATTTGAAGTGCTTTGGAAATATTGGGATCATTTGCCATATTCGTAAACAGAGGACTTAAAATTACTTTATTCCCCATTGCATTTTTAATGGCAAAAGTCAGCTGCTGACCGACATCGACCTGCATATTGCCTTCTAATCTCGCCTGAAGCATCTGATTCTTGCCAATTGCAATCAGAATATCCAAACCGCTCTTATCTACAATCGTCCCTGACACTGTCTCTCCGGATGCCTTGCCTGCTACCTGTTCCAACCCATTTTTTAGGTTTTGCTCAAGGGTAGCAGCATCTACCGGTGTATTTTCCATATGCACTTGATTTCCCTGATGAAACAATGAAGATAACCGCATGCTTTCTCCTAAATTAAATTCTTAATAAAACTTTTTCTATGAATCGGGGTGGGTCCATATTTTTGTAATGCTTCTATATGCATAGCCGCACCGTATCCTTTATTGGAAGCAAATCCATACTCAGGAAAAACGCTGTCATATTTAACCATCAAACGGTCTCTTGTGACCTTTGCAACAATACTTGCCGCTGCAATGGATATACTTTTCGCATCGCCCTTGATAATCGGCACCTGCTTTATAGTCACCTTTGGAATTGTTACAGCATCATTTAGTAGCAAATCAGGCTGCGGCTCTAATTTGGAAATTGCCTCTCTCATAGCCTCAAAAGTCGCCTGTAATATATTAATTTCATCAATTCTTTCCGGTGATACATATCCAAGCCCTACAGAAACAGCTTTTTCCATGATAACTTCATAAAGCTCTTCTCTCTTTTTTTCGGATAACTGCTTTGAATCATTTAGATATAAAATGTCACAATCTTTTGGTAAAATAACCGCTCCTGCAACAACGGGCCCCGCAAGTGGTCCTCTTCCCACCTCATCGATCCCACAAATATAATAATAGGAAGCATATTCTTTTTCAAATGCTTTCATTTTTTCTGTACGGGCGACTTCCTTCTCATAATCAGCCATCTTCTTTCTTGCCTTTAATAAAAGACTCTGTACCCCTGCCCGTTCATCCGCTTCATACATTTTTATAAAGTCAGGCAGCCCATTTAAATCGGCTGCCTGTAAAATATTTTTAATTTCACTTATCTTTTGTTCCATGTTCTATCCCTTCTTACCGGTGTTTAATCATGCCCATTTCATCAAGTGGCCAGATTCTCATCCATGCCTTCCCTATAAATTCATCCCTGTGGATATTTCCCACCACAGGATCACGGCTATCTGAACTGTTGTTTCTGTTATCACCAAGTACAAAATATTCATCATCTCCTAGTGTAATGGGTTCGAATGCCCTGCCCGGATCAGTGATCACTTCATATCCATAGGACTCCTCAAGTAATATATCGTTAATAAAAATATTACCTTCCTCATCAATAAAAACAGTTTCTCCCGGCAATCCGATAATCCTCTTTATATAATATGTTTTCTCTGCATATCTGAAGGGAAATACAATAATATCAAATCTTTCGGGTTCTGAAAAACGGTATGATATTTTGTCAACTATCAAATTATCACCGTCGTTTAATGTAGGAAACATGGAACTTCCCATAACTTTTGTTCTTTGTCCCACATAAGTTACAACAAGAAAGGTTAAAACAAGCACAACAAGTAAATACAGACTGGTGCTTAATACTTCTCTTAATTTTCTGTTCACTTCCATTCCTCCGGACATTCCAATGTAATTTTTCCAATTTTGCCGCTTCTGAAGTCTTCCATCACTAGCCCTGCGGCCCGCATAATATCAGGTTCTTCACCTTTTAAATAGCATCCCCGGCTCTTACAAACAGCTTTCAGCATATCATATCCATCTTCTGTTTCTTCAACATTGTATCTCTTTTCTATGAAACCGATATAATTTTTTTGAATATAGGATACGGTGGCAATAGCAAGTTCATCCATATGAAGGATTTCATCATTAATGGAGCCTATCATCGCAAGACGCTCTCCCACTTTCTGGCTTTCAAATCTTGGCCATAAAATTCCGGGAGTGTCTAAAAGTTCCAAATTTTTATTCAAGCGAATCCACTGCTTCCCTTTCGTCACACCAGGTTTATTTCCTGTTTTGGCACAAGCACGTCCTGCAAAGGAATTAATAAAAGTAGACTTTCCTACATTGGGAATCCCAACCACCATGGCACGTACCGGTCTGTTTACAATCCCACGTTTTCTGTCACGTTCAATCTTTTCCTTACATGCCTCTTGAACAAGTCCCTGAATTGCTTTTATTCCCATTCCTGTTTTTGAATTAATAAGAAGTACATGAAATCCTTTTTCTTTAAAATAGTCAGCCCATTTTTCATTATAGGTATTATCTGCCAAATCTGATTTATTCAGCAGTATAATTCTGGATTTTCCTTTTGCAAGCTCATCTATATCAGGATTTCTGCTACTCATAGGAATACGCGCATCCACCAGTTCAATTACTAAATCAATTAATTTAATATTTTCCTGCATCATCCTCTTGGCTTTTGTCATATGCCCGGGATACCATTGATAATTCATACTCTACCTCTTCTTCTATTTAATAACTCCCATTCCATCCTCTTCACAGGACAAATGAAACCATGCCTGGCCTTCGATTGTATCCTTATGCACCGGACCAATATTTCCGGAGCGGCTGTCTTCACTGTTATTTCTATTATCCCCTAACACAAAATACTCATCTGTTCCAAGCTTCAGTTCTGTTTCCGCTATTCCGGGATCAACAATCTTATCATAATTATCATCTTCTGCATAAAATTTCCCGTCAATATATACATATCCGTCAATAATCTGTATTGTTTCACCCGGAAGCCCCACAACACGCTTCACATAATAATGGGAATTTTTATTGCCATTAGGCAAAAATGCAATAATGTCGCCTCTTTCCGGAGACGAAAGTCTATATACCAAGCGATTAATCAGAACTTCCTGTCCATTATATAATCCCGGTTCCATGGAAACCCCTATGATTCCCACTTGCATACCAACCGAAAAAACAAATACAAAGGCAACAAAAATTGCAGCAAAACAATAAAAAATCATCCATAAGATTTCTTTTATCATGGCTTTTGTTATTTTTTTTTCTTTTTCGTAAAAGGTCAAACCCTTCTTTCTTCTTGCCATATCACATTAATCCGCCTTGCCACAAAATAATCAAACCACTTATGATTTTATCACACTTCAAATATAATAGAAAGTGTGTTTCCAAACTTTCGCTTATGTTTCTTAAGGCAAAATAAAAAGAGTCTGCATGCAGACTCTTTTACATTCTTATCTAACCAGTTCTTTTACTTTTGCTTTCTTACCTACACGGTCTCTTAAGTAGTTAAGTTTTGCTCTTCTTACTTTACCTCTACGAACAACTTCTATTTTTTCTACGTTAGGAGAATGTACCGGCCATGTTTTTTCAACACCTACACCGTTAGAAGTTTTTCTTACTGTAAATGTTTCTCTTGCGCCAGTTCCCTGTCTCTTTAAAACAGTTCCTTCAAAAATCTGGATTCTTTCACGGTTTCCTTCTTTAATCTTACCGTGAACTTTTACAGTGTCACCCACTTTGAATTCTGCTACTTCAGCTTTTAACTGAGCAGATTCAATGTTCTTAATAATATCGTTCATTTTTTCCTCATTTCTGCGCTTTTCTGCGCTGTATAATATCCGGATGTTCTTAATACAACTGTAACAGAGGACCATCTCATTAATCACAACGTTAATAATTTACCATATATGCGTAAAAAAAGCAAGTTATTTTTTCTGTTTTTGTTTCTTAAGTTCGTTTCTTCGTTTGCGCTCTTCTTTTTTTGCCTTTTTAATAAAATATTCTTCATTCTCTGCAGCCCATTTATCATATAGATCAGGGCGGAGCTCTTTTGTCCTTTGAAGAGACTGCTCCAATCTCCACTCATCAACCTTGGCATGATCACCTGAGAGAAGCACCTGGGGCACTTTTTTTCCCATCCATTCTTCCGGTCTTGAATACTGGGGATACTCAAGCAAATAATTGCTGTGACTCTCCGAATCACCCGACTCCTGATTTCCCAGTACACCGGGAACCATACGGGAAATAGAATCCATAAGCACCATGGCAGGAAGTTCCCCTCCTGTCAAAACATAATCACCGATAGATATATAATCTGTAACAATCTCTTCTAAAACCCTTTCATCTATCCCTTCATAGTGCCCGCAAAGAAAAATAATATCTTCTTCTTTTGCTAATTCTTTTGCCATTTTCTGTTTAAATACAGTTCCTTGGGGTGTCAAATAGATTACTCTGGGTTCTTTTTCTTTTCCTCTTGCTTGGATGTCTTTCATAACTGCCCGATAAGCATCATAAACAGGCTGTGCCTGCATCAGCATACCTGCACCGCCTCCATAAGGATAATCATCCACCTTTTTATGCTTATTTACTGTATAGTCCCTGATATTCACAGCATTTAAAGTAATGGTTCCGCTTTCAATGGATCGTCCTGTAATACTGGTATTTAATCCCTGTGTAATCATATCAGGAAATAACGTAAGTACATGAAAATGCATTGCAATCCTCCCATGCAAATCTCTTAGTCAAGAAGTCCATCCAATAAATGTACCGTCATTTTATTTTCTTCCGGATTTACATTCAAAATACACTGCTTGATCGCCGGAATCAGTACTTCCTTTTGTCCGTTATCTGCAAAGTCCTCACATAGTTCCACCACATAAACATCATTGGCTCCCGTAGGCATCACTTCTTTTAATACCCCCACTTTGCGTCCATCTTCTTCAAACACATCTATGCCGATTAAATCTGCAATAAAATATTCGTCCTTATACAACTTTACGGCATCTTTACGTGCAACATACAAATCTTTTTGTCTGTATTTCTGTACATCATCCACATTATCGATACCTTTAAATTTCAAGATTACCATATTCTTAAAAAACTTGACACCTACAATTTCCATTTTCTGCATTTCTTTACCTGTATCAAGCATTACATTTTTCAACTTTTTAAACCGGTTTACATCATCTGTTGTAGGAAACACCTTAACTTCTCCCCGCACACCGTGGGTAGAAGTAATCACACCTACTTTTAACACATCTTCCATCTAAAATCTCCCGTAAATCAAACAGGGACGTTTTCACGTCCCTGCCACTCTTAGACGATTTCTACGTCTACCTTCTTGTTTTCTCTGGTTGAAGCAGCTTTTACTACGGAACGGATTGCCTTTGCAATTCTTCCCTGCTTACCGATTACCTTACCCATATCGGATGCGGCAACATGAAGCTCAAGTACAATATGCTTCCCCTCTTCCTTCTCGGTTACTGTAACCTCTTCAGGATGTTCAACAAGTGCTTTCGCAATTACTTCAACTAATTCTTTCATAGTCCACCTCCAAAAGACTTGTCAACAGTTCCTACTTTTCAATTCCTGCTTTCTTGAAAATGCTGCTAACAACTTCTGTAGGCTGAGCACCGTTTGCCAACCACTTCTTAGCCAATTCTTCGTTTACCTTGAATGTGCTGGGTTCTGTAGTGGGATCGTAAGTTCCGATTTCTTCGATGCACTTTCCGTCTCTGGGAGATCTGGAATCTGCAACTACGATTCTATAGAAAGGAGCTTTCTTCTGTCCCATTCTTCTTAATCTGATTTTTACTGCCATTGTTTTCACCTCCGAAAAAATAAAAAATTGTAATATATTTGAATTGAAATTCAAAACAAGTTAAAACGGAAACCTCATGCCTCCGAAACCGCCGAAGCCGCCTCTTCGTTTACCACCCATCATTCCTGACATTTGTTTCATCATCTTTTGGGATTGTTCAAACTGCTTAATGAAGCGGTTTACTACAGCTATATCCACACCGGCACCTTTGGCAATTCTATGTTTACGGCTTGGATTTAAGAGTTTGGGGTTTTTACGCTCTGCAGGTGTCATGGAAAGAACAATTGCTTCGGTTCTTGCAAGCTGCTTTTCATCCACCATGGATTCCATGTCCTTCATCTGCTTTCCCATGCCGGGCATCATACCTAAAATACTGGTAAGACCACCCATGTTTCGCATCTGCTTCATGCTTTCTAAATAATCTTCGAAATCAAACTTGCCCTTCTTCATGCGGGCAGCCATTTCTTTTTCTTTATCTTCGTCAATGGAGATGTTTTCCTGTGCCTTTTCAATTAAGGAAAGGACATCTCCCATTCCCAAAATCCGGTTTGCCATTCTGTCCGGATAAAACTGTTCCAAGTCAGAAAGTTTTTCACCCATACCCACATAGAGAATAGGTTTTCCGGTAACAGCTTTGACAGAAAGTGCCGCGCCACCTCTGGTATCGCCATCCATCTTGGATAGAACAACACCATCTATGCCAATTTTTTCATCAAATTCTTTGGCAACGGTAACCGCATCCTGACCGGTCATAGCATCTACCACCAAAAGAGCCTGATGTACATCTACATTTGTTCTAATCTCCTGAAGTTCTGCCATCATGTCTTCGTCAATGTGAAGTCGTCCGGCAGTATCCAAAATTACTACATTATGTCCATTCTTTTTCGCATGTTCAATAGATGCTTTTGCAATATTAACAGGGCTTTGGTTGTCTCCCATGGAGAACACATCTACCTGCTGTTTTTCACCATTTATCTGTAACTGCTTTATTGCAGCAGGTCTGTATACATCACATGCTACCAATAAAGGCTTTTTTCCCTTTAATTTCAGCTTTCCCGCAATTTTAGCTGTGGTGGTTGTTTTACCGGCACCCTGAAGACCACACATCATAATAACTGTGATTGCCTTGCCCGGTTGCATTTGAATCTCTGTAGTCTCGCTTCCCATCAGGGCAATCATTTCTTCATTAACGATTTTAATCACCATTTGACCGGGATTTAAACCATTCATTACATCAGAACCAATCGCTCGTTCTTCCACCGCTTTTACAAATTGCTTTACAACCTTAAAATTTACATCTGCTTCCAAAAGTGCAAGTTTGACTTCTTTTAATGCGGCTTTAACGTCTTCCTCTGTAAGACGGCCTTTGCTACGCAGATTTTTAAATACATTTTGAAGTTTGTCTGTTAAACTTTCAAATGCCATCTATTAAAGCTCCTCTAAAATCTGGCCGGATACCTGTTTTATCTTCTGTGAAAGTTCTTCTCTCGACAAGTCCTGATTTTCAGCCAGTTTGTTTATTTCTTCAACTTTTTGTTTAATGGTTATGAATTTTTGAATTAAATGCATTTTTTCTTCATATCCCATTAACGTATGATTGCATCGTTTAATCAAATCATGCACACCTTGCCTGCTGATTCCGTATTCTCCTGCAATTTCACCCAGGGATAAATCACCAAACACTGCATCTTCATATATTTTCTTCTGATGGTCCGTCAGCAGTTCTCCGTAAAAATCATATAAAAGACCCTGCTCTACAAATTTTTCCATTACAATCACCTTTGCTAGAATACACCATAAAAAAAGAAGTGTCAAGTATTTTTTCTTGACACTTCCATTTTTTTATATTTTATTTATAATTTTTCATGCAAATATTCAAATCTACATCGCCTTTAATCCCATTTACCGTTCCTTCAGAGGTATACTGCCACACGCTAAACTCATACGGAAAATATACTTCAGGATTATAATATGCAAACCATTTATCGTACTGCTCTATCTGTTCCATATCAAGCATTATCATAAATGTTTTTAAATTACCATAAATCATCGGTGTATATCCGGCTTCTTTTATGGTTTCACAAAAAGCAATACAGTTCTTTGTATACTCTTCCTTGGTCAGATTCTTTGTTCTTGCATCACTCGATGTCACTTCTTCCAAGTCATATACAACCGGATACTTTATATCATAAGGTTCAATCATTTCAAGAACCAATTCTGCCTCTTCCACAGCCTCTTTTTCATTTACAGCCTGGGAAAAGAAATACACACCTACATCAATATTATTTTCAAGTGCCCCTTCTATATTAGCTTCAAAATTCGCATCTTCCGACAATTTTCCTTCTGTGCTTCCTCTGACGCCGGCTCTGATAAACGCATACTCTACACCATCATCAGCTACTTTTTCCCAATTGATTTTCTCCTGATATCTTGAGACGTCAATCCCCTTTTTAGACACTACTTCTTCCAAATCATTTACATATTCAATCTGATTATTTTCGTTCACAACAAAGTTGTCCAAAACATAATCATGTTTTTTAAGCTTGTCCGAAATTGGGAAAAAATTATATTTCCCGTCTGCATAAACAACCACATCATCGGTATATAATTGTCTTAAAATTTCTACAGTAGAAGTGCCTTCATTCATTTTATTTCTAATTTCAGAAAGTACAGTTTCTCTTCCTTCTGCGATACCAATACCGGATGACTCTAACAGATAATTGTCAAAGTCTGTCTGCGTATAAATATAATCCTCTTTTTCTGCTTTATACACCTCAAAATCATTCAAGGTTTGTACACTTTCCGTTTTTAACATATAATTTTGCAAAAGAAGCACAATACATCCTGTCAAAGCAATAAGCGCAATAAGGCAAAAGATAATATTGGTAATCAGATTTGCTCTTTGTTTTCTTTTCTTTCTTCTGTATATTGTATCATTCATCCCAGCATAAGCCAGCCTTTCCCCGTGTAATTATTTTTATTATATAATCAAACCATCCTTTATACAAGATGAACATTTTTCCTCTTACATTACTTATTATATTCTTTCTCCAAAATAACTTTTATATCCTTCTCCGTAAATTTCTGATGCACTCGTTATAATCATAAATGCCTTTGTATCTTCCTGGCGCACTATTTCTTCCACTTTATGAGCCATCTGTTTTTTCACAACACATAGCATAATTTTCTTTTCTTTATTTTCATAAGCACCGCTTCCTTTTAGAAGCGTAACGCCAATATATACTTCCTTTAATACCCTTTCCGTTATTTCCTTTGAATAATCACTGATAACATAAATAAGTCTTGCTTCTTCGTGTCCGTACAAAACTTTATCAAGCACATAAGATGTTGATAATATAGCAATAATACTATATAAAACAGACTCTAAATTTCCAAAAACAATTCCGCTTACGCTGACTATAACAGCATCAATGATAAGCATCAGGGTTCCGGTTTTCAGGTGTGGAAACTTTTTACGCAAACATTTTATAATAATATCTACTCCCCCTGTTGTTGCATGGTTGCGAAATACATACCCCATTCCGACAGCAATCAAAATACCGCCAAAGAAAGCACCCAAAACAGGCTCCTCTGTGACCGGCGAAAAACCCGAAAAAAAATTGGTAGCCACAGAGACAAGTAAAATAGCATAGATTGTTGAGGTGGCAAATTTCATACCAAATTTTTTTATAGCCAAAAATATAATAGGAATATTAAAAATGAGATACAAAGTTCCCGTTTCTATAGGCAAAATTCTATTGACCATAACAGAAAGTCCCGTAAGGCCTCCCGGTGCAAGATTATTCGGATCTATAAACAGACTTATCCCTGCTCCGTATACCATGCAGGCAACTGCAATATAAAAATATCTCTTTATTACACTCACATTTACACCATCCAAACAAAAAATCCACATACTTCTCATAGTATGTGGATTTTTTTATGAAATATTAAATATTTGTCCTAACAACCTTTGGCTTATAATTATTTTCTTCCAAGGTCTTAATGATTTGCTGTTTATGTTCTGTTCCGAAAGCTTCCAAGGTAATGCGAAGTTCTACTGCCGCATTTCTGTTAATTGAAACAAACTGATTATGTTCAAGTTTAATTACATTACCATTCTCTTTTGCAATAATATCTGCCACTCTGGAAAGTTCACCCGGCTTATCCGGCAAAAGAACAGAAACCGTAAAGATTCTGTCTCTCATAATAAGTCCTTGCTGTACAACAGATGACATGGTAATTACATCCATATTACCACCACTTAAAATGGAAACAATCTTTTTATCCTTCACATCCAGATGCTTTAACGCAGCTACGGTAAGCAGTCCTGAATTTTCAACAACCATCTTGTGATTTTCTACCATATCAAGGAATGCAACTACAAGTTCTTCATCTTCCACAGTAATAATGTCATCAAGATTTTGGCTTGCATAAGGGAATATTTTTGATCCCGGTGTCTTTACCGCCGTACCATCTGCAATGGTACTTACGCCGGGAAGTGTTACTACTTTTCCTTCTTTAATAGACACCTGAAGGCAATTAGCACCCGCAGGCTCTACGCCAATTACTTTAATCTTAGGATTCAATAACTTTGCTAACGTTGAAACACCTGTTGCAAGACCACCGCCGCCAATAGGAACAAGAATATAATCTACTAAAGGAAGTTCCTTAAAAATTTCCATTGCAATAGTTCCCTGTCCGGTTGCCACAGCTAAATCATCAAAGGGATGAATAAATGTGTATCCCTCTTTCTCGGCAAGTTCGTATGCGTGCTCACAGGCCTCATCATATACATCTCCGTAAAGAACCACTTCTGCTCCATAACTTTTTGTTCTGTTTACTTTAATTAAGGGTGTTGTGGTGGGCATAACAATCACAGCCTTTACACCATAGCATTTTGCAGCATATGCAACCCCCTGTGCATGGTTTCCTGCGGAAGCGGTAATCAGTCCTTTTGCTCGTTCCTGATCATTTAAGGTACTTAACTTGTAATAGGCACCACGGAGCTTATAAGCACCGGTAAACTGCATATTTTCCGGTTTTAAATAAACCTTATTTCCTGTTTGTGCACTGTAAAAGTCACTGAAAACAAGCTTTGTTTCCTGTGTCACTCTTTTAACAACCTCAGATGCCTCTTCAAATTTTTCAAGTGTCAGCATTTTGCTATCCATTTATATTCCCAGCCTTTCTTATTTCTCATCCACATCAAAAAGTGCATTTACAAATTGATTTGCATCAAATTTCTGCAAATCATCAATGGTTTCTCCCACACCGATATATTTAACAGGTATCTGTAACTCCGACTGAATCGCCACTGCAATACCTCCTTTTGCAGTCCCATCCATCTTTGTCAATATAATACCGGTCAAATCTGCTGTTTCTCCAAACTCTCTTGCCTGGTTTAACGCATTCTGCCCTGTTGTGCCATCTAAAACCACTAAATTTTCCCTGTGGGCATCAGGATACTCCCTATCTATAATCCTGTTAATTTTTTTCAGCTCTTCCATCAGATTTTTCTTATTGTGAAGTCTTCCCGCTGTATCGCAGATAAGTACATCTACATTTCTTGCTTTTGCGGCATTAACGGCATCATATACCACGCTTGCCGGGTCTGCGCCTTCTGTTCCGCCTATCATATCAACGCCAGCTCTGTTTGCCCATTCATAAAGCTGCTCTCCGGCAGCTGCACGGTAAGTATCAGCAGCAGCAATCAAAACTTTTCTTCCCTGTGTTTTTAAAAT
This sequence comes from Lachnospiraceae bacterium, assembly GCA_017938315.1. Classification (GTDB taxonomy): domain Bacteria; phylum Bacillota; class Clostridia; order Lachnospirales; family Lachnospiraceae; genus Suilimivivens. Next base: position 6,312 of record JAGBBV010000020.1, on the reverse strand, counting down.
ACCGGCAAGTTTCCCCACTGATGTGGTTTTTCCCACTCCATTTACGCCGATTATTAATATAACAGACTGTTTCTTTTCAAAATCATATGCAGTTTCGCCTACCTCAAGCTGTTCCTTTATGCTTTGAATCAGAAGTTCTTTGCATTCTTCGGGCTCTTTTATATGTTTTTCTTTTACTTGTCTGCGAAGGCTTTCCAAAATGTTACCGGTTGCGTTTACACCAATATCACCCATTATCAGAATCTCTTCCAATTCCTCATAAAAATCTTCATCAATAGATGAAAAACCACTGAACACAGAATCAATTCCGTGAACAATATTATTTCTTGTTTTACTTAAGCCTTCTTTTAATCTGCTGAAAAAACCGCCCATTAATCATCTAACTCCTTATCAATCAGGTTAACACTTACAAGTGCGGAAACACCCTTCTCCTGCATTGTGATACCATACAAGCGGTCTACCTGCTCCATGGTACCACGTCTGTGGGTAATTACAATAAACTGTGTATTCTTTGTAAGTTTATGTAAGTATCTTGCAAATCTGGATACGTTACTTTCATCCAACGCAGCTTCAATTTCGTCAAGCAAACAGAACGGTGAAGGTTTTAAGTTCTGAATGGCAAATAATAATGCAATTGCCGTAAGGGCTTTTTCACCACCGGATAACTGCATCATATTCTGCAGTTTCTTTCCGGGTGGCTGCGCAATAATACGGATACCTGCCTCCAGAATATCTTCATCTTCCATAAGTTCCAGGGTACCCTTACCGCCGCCAAACATTTCCTTAAAGACTTTATCAAATTCTTTGCTGATTTCAGCAAATTTCTCGTTGAACTGTTTTCTCATGGCAATATCCAGTTCTTCAATAATGCCTTCCAATGTTTTTTCAGCCTCTACCAGGTCATCATGCTGTGTCTTCAAGAATCCGTAACGTTCCATAAGATTCTTGTAATCTTCAATGGCATTTACATTTACATCGCCCAGTTTCTTTATCTGGTCTTTTAAGGATGAAATTTCTTTTTTCATGGCGGATAAATCCATCATTTCCTCATTTCTGAGGGAACTTGCATCCGACAGTGTAATTTCATATTCATCCCACATATAATTAATTTGATTTTCCAGCATTTCCTGGAATTTTTCTTTCTGTGCATTCAAACGGTATACTTCTTTATCAAGTGCTGTCATCCGCTCTGCAAGAGATTCCCTGTCAGCAAAGAAATTCTTCTGTTTTGCAGATAGTTCTTCCTTCTTTGCAATATCCTCTTTTAGCTTTATTTCCGCATCGCTCTGGGTTGTGTGGGATGCAAGAATCGTCTGCTGGATTTCTGAAATATTATTTTCTTTATTTTCAATATCTTCGTGGCATTTGCTCAAGCCATCTTCTATTTCCGAAAGTTCCGATGCAAAGCGTTCAATCTCTCCGTTAATACGGTCTACATTTTGCTGATGGAATCCCTGTTGCTGAAGCATTTTTTCCACTTCCACATCCCAGGATGCCACATGGGCAAGCTGTTCTGACTCTTCCACTCTTTTATCTTCAAGCTGCTCCTGGAACTCCTTAATCTGAAGTTCAACCTGTTTTTCAAGGGCTTCGGAATCAGCAAGTTCTTTTTGAATAGATTCCTTGCTAAGTAAAATCTCCTGAATCTGATTTTCGATTTCACGCTCTTCAGCTTTTAATTCCATTGAACCCTCGGACGCTTCCTCTTTACGTTCCTGGGCTTTAATAACATTGAGACGGGCTGTATTTTGTTCAATAAACTTCTTTTGGAGTTCGGACTTATCATTTTCAATGGAAATACGAAGTTTATTTCGCTGTTCTTTTGTTTCTTCTATATCCACTAAAATAGCGTCAATTTCTTTTAAGAACTTCTTTATCTTCTCTTCCAGTTCTTCCATTTCTCTTCTTCTTCCGAGAAGATTACTGTTATTCTTAAATGCACCACCACTGATGGCACCACCGGGCACCAATAATTCTCCTTCCAGCGTCACCATACGGATGCCATAGTCAAACTTTCTTGCTATTTTTACCGCATTGTCAACATGGTCAACCACAACAATACGTCCAAGCATTGCTTTGGCTACATTACGGTACTTGTCCTCTATATCAACCAGTTCATCAGCCATACCGATAACGCCTGTTTCTTCTAAGGCCTCCGGATTTTTAAACTCCTGAGGGTTTGTAATACTTGTAAGGGGGAGAAATGTTGCCCGTCCACCTTTATTCTGTTTCAAAAAGGCAATCATTCTCTTTGCGGTTTCTTCATCATCTGTAACAATATTCTGAATATTACCGCCAAGAGCCGTCTCGATAGCTGTTTCATATTTTGGAGCAACCTTAATAATATCAGCAACAACACCGATAATTCCCTTTTCCTTTTCCTTTTGCTCCATCACCTTTTTTACACTGCCGCCATAACCTTCATAGCGTTCTGTTAAATTGGAAAGAGCTTCCAACTTTGACTTTTCCTGATGATAGTTTACCTGTGTGTCTCGAAGTTTCTGATCCTTACCTGCCAGTTCTTCTTTCATTAATGACAGTTTTTCTTCTTTAGATGTTATTGTGTCATTCAATGTACGTATGTCTTCGTTAATCTTTTCAAACTCACCCTGAAGCTGTTTCATAACTGCTTCCTGCTGTGCTTCATCTGATTTTACACGAAGGAGTCTGGACGTAAGTTCAGCCTTACGGATATTAATCTGCTCTGTCATGGAGTCGTAGCGTCCCAATTTAGATTTGATGGTTGCACGACTATTAAGAGCGTCAATAATGGTATTTTTTCCGCTCTCAATATTATTATTTAACTCTTCTATTTTATTTTGTACAGCAAGCAATAATTCTTTTGCTTCATTTCTGCTCTTTTCGATTTCAGCGACCTGTACATCAATTACATTCTTATCTTCTAAAATACCAGCTTTGTCCCCGGTTTTGGCATCAATTTCCTTTTGAACAGCTTCTTTCCTTGACATAAAATGTTCTTCATTGCTTCTGGCAGATTTAATCTGTTCTTTTAGGACATTAATTTCACCTTCCAGTTTTCCTCTAAGAACACTGGTGTCTGTAAGCATGCTTCTGCTCTGCTCAATTGATTCATCCAGCATTTCTATCTGGCCTTGAATCTGTTCATACTCTTCTTTTATTTTTTCATATTGCTCGGAAGTAGTTTCCAAGTCGTTGTTTGCAATCGTATATTTTTCATCTGCAGATTTTAGTTGTTCCTGTAATCTGTTATTTTCAAGAAGAAAAACATTTACATCCAATGTCTTTAATTCTTCTTTTTTCTTCAAATAAACTTTAGCAACTTCGGACTGCTTTTCCAAAGGTCCGATCTGCTTTTCAAGTTCTGATAAAATGTCACTGACACGCACAAGATTCTGTTTTTCATCTTCTAATTTCTTCTGTGCTGCCACTTTACGTCTTTTAAATTTAACGATACCGGCCGCTTCATCAAAAAGTTCGCGTCTCTCTTCCGGCTTACCACTTAGAATTTTATCAATCTGTCCCTGCCCGATAATAGAGTAACCTTCTTTACCGATACCTGTGTCATAGAAGAGTTCATTTACATCTTTCAAACGGCAAATAGTTCCGTTAAGTAAATACTCACTTTCACCGGAACGATAAATTCTTCTGGCAACCGTCACTTCATCATAATCAATGGCAAGCTGATGATCGGAATTATCCAATGTAATTGCAACATAAGCATATCCCAGAGGCTTTCTCATTTCTGTACCTGAGAAAATAACATCCTGCATGGAAGAACCACGAAGTTGCTTAATTCTCTGCTCGCCAAGCACCCACCTTACGGCATCGGCTACATTACTTTTACCGCTTCCGTTGGGACCTACGATTCCTGTAATTCCATTATGAAATTTAAATACAATTTTATTTGCAAAGGATTTAAATCCATGGATTTCAATACTCTTCAGATACATACTGCAACTACTTCTCCCATTCTATAAGTACTTCATAAGCAGCCTGTTGCTCTGCCGCCTTCTTTGTTCTTCCTATTCCCTTACTACAAGGTTTTCCGTCAATAACCGCTTCCACAGTAAATTGCTTGTCATGATCCGGTCCGGTTTCCTCTATCAATTCATAGACAAGACTTCTTCCTGACTTTTGTATTCTTTCCTGTAGGATGGTTTTACTGTCGTAAAATAATTTCTTATTTTCGGCATCTGATAAGATGAATTTTAAAATAAATTTTTCTGCTTCATCAAAGCCGCCATCCAAATAAATCGCACCTATAATTGCTTCCGTCACATCCGCAATAATAGAATCTCTGTTTCTTCCACCGGTAGCCTCTTCCCCTTTTCCCAAAAGAAGATACTTCCCGATTTGAATGTCTTTTGCACAAAATGCAAGTGCCTGTTCACATACCATGGAGGAACGCATTCTTGTCATTTCACCTTCTGACATATCCGGATTTTCCATAAAAAAGAATTTACTGGAAACAAGCTCCAGCACTGCATCTCCCAGGAATTCAAGTCTTTCATAATTTTTCAGTTTATTTATCTTTTGCTCATTGGAAAACGAACTATGGGTAAGTGCCTGTTTTAGTAAAGACTTATCTTGAAAAGAATATTCAATTTTCACTTCCAGTTCTTCCTGGTTTCCTGCTTCCAACATAAATTCTCTCCGTAAGTTAAAAAGCCCTTTCTTGAAAGGGCTTTTTATTAATTAACTGCATTTTTAATTAAATTAACCGCTTCTTCCACTGTGGTGATTTTTTCTGCATCATCCGCAGGGATTTCGATATCGAACTCTTCCTCTATTCCCATAATAATCTGAAAAACATCCAAGGAATCTGCTCCTAAATCATCAATAAATTTTGTTTCCATTTCGATCTCTTCAGGATCAACGTTTAAAACGTCAGCAATCACTTTTTTTAATTTTTCAAACTCCATTGTTACTACATTCCTTTCTTACTTTTCTTCCATTGTGATTTTTTCTTTTATTTTTTCATTAATATTCTGTTCTGTAAATGTAATACACTGCAGAATAGAATTCTTAATTTCAACTGATTTGGAACTGCCATGTGTTTTTACCACAAGCCCATTAAGTCCAAGCATCGGTGCCCCACCATACTGCTCTAAATCAAACTCTTTTAATGTTTCCTTTAATGCAGGTTTTACTAAAAGTGCTCCGATTTTACTGCGAAGGGTAGACATCATGCCTGCTTTTACTTTTTTAATCAGCGTAGCACCCACGCCTTCATATAATTTTAAAATAACATTACCTACAAAGGCTTCACAAACAATTACATCTGCATAGCCTGCCGGAATGTCCCTTGCTTCAATGCTGCCGATAAAATTAATATCCGGACAATTTTTAAGAAGGGGAAAGGTTTCCTTTACAAGTGCATTTCCTTTTTCTTCTTCAGCTCCAATATTAACAATTCCCACTTTGGGATTTTTAATACCCATGACATTTTCCATATATACGGACCCCATCTTTGCAAACTGAATCAAATGGGATGGTCTGGCATCTACATTTGCACCGCAATCAATTAAAAGTGCACAACCGTTAGCTGTGGGAATAAGAGGCGCAAGGGGCGGACGTTCCACACCTTTGATTCTTCCAACAATCACTTGTCCTCCCACTAAGGTAGCTCCGGTACTTCCTGCAGATACATATGCGTCACAAGTTCCTTCTTTTACTAGGTTCATCGCCTTTACAATAGAAGAATCTTTCTTCTTACGAATGGCCAAAACCGGCGGTTCTGCAGTTTCTATTATTTCAGTGGCATTTATAACTTCCACCTGCTCTTTATTATATGTATAATTGGAAAGTTCCCTGTTAACAACCTCTTCCTGTCCAACCAGAAAAACCTTTACTTTATCACTCACATTAACGGCTTCAACAGCACCTTTAATAATCTCTGAAGGAGCATTGTCACCGCCCATTGCATCTACTGCAACTTTAACTATTTCTCCCATATAATATTCCTCCATTTACATACCTATTTTACTATACTAAACCACATTATAAAAATCAAGACAAAATTTAGTACTAAACAGATATGATGATATAAAAAAATTGAGAAGCCGTATGACCTCTCAATCTCTTAATTTCATTCATTATCAAATTAATCCTGAGCGATGATTTCTTTCTTGTTGTAAGAACCGCAAGCCTTACATACTCTGTGAGGCATCATCAGGGCGCCGCATTTGCTGCACTTTACTAATGTAGGAGCACTCATTTTCCAGTTTGCTCTTCTCTTATCTCTTCTTGCTTTGGAAGATTTATTCTTAGGACAAATAGACATCGTTACACCTCCTTATTTGCGTTAAAGATATCTTTAATTGCTGCCAT
>JAGBBV010000019.1 GCA_017938315.1 Lachnospiraceae bacterium | reverse complement strand
TGCTGCTTCTTCTGCAGGTGCTGATTCTGCAGGTGCTGTTGTTTCTGCGCTTCCGCCGCAACCAACTAATAATGTTGCTACCATTGCTACGGAGAGCACTACGCTAAGTAATTTCTTTTTCATTACTCGTTTCCTCCCTTTTTTAATGTGAGTGTTTTGTTATGTGCATTTATTGTTACGGAAAAGTGTGTTTTCCGAAAATGCCTAAATTTTTTTTACAGATTTTCCGGCAAAAACTTCCCCTTTAACGACTGTTTGATTAATAATGGTGGTTTTAGGTTTTTCCACCAGACTAATTAATTTTTCAGCAGCCAGCTTTCCAAGACTCATCGTATCCTGACGGAGAGTGGTAAGCTGCGGTTCAATGTGTCTTCCTATTTGGATACCGTCATAACCGGCAACAGAAATGTCATCAGGTATTTGTAATCCCCGTTCTTTGATAGCATTGATACCACCAAAGGCAGAGAAGTCATCTGCATAACAGATACAAGTGGGCGGTTCCTCTAAATTAAGAAGTTTTTCTGTCATTTGATATGCACCGGCTGTGTCGCGATAAGCTGCTTCTAATATGTAATCATCCGGAACTTCCAGACCGAGTGTTTCAGCGGTGCGATAAAAACTGGATAAACGATTCTGTGTTACGGCTGAATCGGCACCGTGGATATAAGCAATCTTGCGATGTCCCTGTTCATATATATAGGTAAGTAAATCGCGCATCCCTTTAATGTTGTCAGAAATAATGGAAATTCTGTTATGAAATACGTGGTCAATGGTAACAACCGGAATTTCACTTCTGACAAGTTCTTCGACTTCAGGGTCGTAGAAATTAATACAGGCAATTACGACTCCGTCAAAACCGCGATAGCGGCTGTGTTCTAAGTAAGACATCCGCTGAGAACGTTCCTTGCTTCCATTAATAAAGGTAATGTCGTAACCGTTTTCCTCAGCGGTGCGTTTGAAACTGTCAAGCACATGAGCAAAATAGTCATGTGTCAAACCGCTTTGGTTATCATCCACAAACAGAACGCCTAAATTATAGGTACGGTTTGTTTTTAACGCTTTGGCGGCAGAATTGGGAGAGTACCCCATTTCTTTGGCAACTTGCCGTATATGTTCTTTTGTTTCAACGCTGATGTCTCTGTGATCGTTCAGAGCTTTACTTACAGTAGCAATTGAAACACCACATACAGCTGAAATATCTTTTAACGATACCATTTTTAGCATTCCCTTCGGTAATACGAAACTTAAACGTTTTCGCAAGTTCATCGTATAACATTTTTTATACTTCTGCAAGTATTTTTTGCGTTTTTTTAGGCAAAATGAATAGATTTGTAAAAAATACACATAAAACTAATATGCAATTTTGCAGTTTTTAACAAAAGTGAGTCGATGAAAATGACAATGTTAAATTTAATGGTTGCATTGCAGATGCCTTTTGGTTATAATCAATGATGTAACAGCAACTTAAACGTTTTCTGAAAAGGAGAAAAATACTATGAAATTCGGTTATTTTGATGATGTGAATCGTGAGTATGTGATTAATACTCCCAAAACACCGCTTCCCTGGATTAATTATCTGGGATGCAACAGTTTTTTTAGTTTAATATCAAACACATGCGGCGGTTACTCTTTTTATAAGGATGCAAAATTGTTAAGACTTACACGTTATCGTTATAATGATGTGCCTGCAGACATTAATGGTAAATATTTCTATATTAAAGATGGTGATACCATTTGGAACCCGGGATGGCAGCCTACCAAGACAACACTTGACAAATATGAATGCCGCCATGGTATTGGTTATAGCCGTTTTACCTCTTCTAAAAATGATGTACAGGCATCGGTGCTTACGTTTGTTCCGATGAATGATACTTGTGAAGTGAGTCAGATTAAGATTACCAATAATTCTGACTCCGAAAAAAATATTTCTCTTTTTTCCTATGTAGAATGGTGCCTCTGGAATGCGGATGATGATAGTAGAAATTTCCAGAGAAATTACAGCACCGGTGAAGTGGAAGTAGTAGATTCTACCATTTTCCACAGAACAGAATACAGAGAGAGACGTAATCATTATGCAATTTATTCTGTAAATACAAAGGTGGATGGATTTGATACCATCCGCGAAGCGTTCCTGGGAGCCTACAGAGGTGCCGGTGAACCGGAAGCAGTAGAAAACGGTGCATGTACCAATTCCATGGCAAGTGGTTGGCAGCCTATTGCTTCACATCAGATTAATATCAGCTTGAAGCCCGGTGAAACAAAATCTTATGTGTTTGTTCTTGGCTACATAGAGAATCCTGAGGATGAAAAATGGGAATCCTATGGTGTGATTAATAAAAAGCGTGCATATGCAATGCTTGATAAGTATAAAACAGACGCTGATGTAGAAAAGGCATTTGCAGAGCTGAATGAATATTGGCAGAACCTTCTTTCTAAATATACCGTAAAATCCTCCAATGATAAGGTGGACCGTATGGTAAATATTTGGAACCAGTATCAGTGTATGGTAACCTTTAATATGTCACGTTCCGCTTCTTATTATGAATCAGGTATCGGACGTGGTATGGGCTTTAGAGATTCCTGTCAGGACTTGCTTGGGTTTGTGCACTTGATTCCTGATAGGGCAAGAGAGAGAATTATTGACATTGCATCTACCCAGTTCCAGGATGGTAGTGCTTATCATCAGTACCAGCCACTTACCAAGAAAGGTAACTCTGATATCGGAAGCGGATTTAACGATGATCCTTTATGGCTTATTGCAGGAACAAGTGCTTATGTAAGGGAAACAGGAGATACTACTATTCTGACAGAAATGGTACCTTTTGATAATGATGAATCCGTGGCAACACCGCTGATGGATCATTTAAAACGTTCCTTTGATTATATTGTGAATCATAAAGGTCCTCATAACCTTCCTCTTATCGGACGTGCAGACTGGAATGATTGTCTGAATTTAAACTGTTTTTCAGAGCATCCCGGTGAATCCTTCCAGACATTCGGTCCCAGTGAAGGACCGGTTGCGGAATCCGTATTTATTGCAGGTATGTTTGTGAAATATGGTGAAGAGTATGCACAGCTTTGTGAACTTATGGGTAACCAGGCAGAGGCAGACAGGGCAAGAAAAGAAGTGGATGTTATGTATGATGCCATTTTGAAGGATGGCTGGGACGGAGAGTGGTTTGTCCGTGCTTACGATGCCTATAGCCAGAAGATTGGTTCCAAGGAATGCGAAGAGGGCCAGATTTATATTGAACCTCAGGGCTTCTGTGTACTTGCAGGCGTAGGTGTAAAAGAAGGACTTGCAGAAAAAGCATTAAATTCTGTAAAAGAAAGACTGGATACCAAATACGGTGTTATGATTTTACAGCCGGCATATACCAGATACCACTTAGAATTAGGTGAAGTTTCTTCTTATCCACCCGGATACAAAGAAAATGCAGGTATTTTCTGCCATAACAATCCGTGGGTATCTATTGCAGAAACCGTAATCGGAAGAGGTGACAGAGCATTTGAAATATATCAGAAAACTTGTCCGGCTTATGTGGAAGAAATCAGTGAAATCCACAGAACAGAGCCTTATGTATACTCACAGATGGTAGCGGGACGTGATGCAAAGTTCCATGGTGAAGCAAAGAACAGTTGGCTTACCGGTACTGCAGCATGGACTTTTGTAAATGTATCACAGTATATTTTGGGTGTGTATCCCACTCATACAGGACTTAGCATCAATCCTTGTGTGCCGAAGGGTTTTGGTGATTTTGAAATTACCAGAAAATTCCGTGAAGGTACATACAATATTAAGGTAGTAAACCCTAATAATGTTGAAAAGGGTATTAAAGGTATTACAGTGGATGGAAATGCAGTGGAAGGTTGCGTAATTCCTTATGTAAAAGGAAAAGAGGTTTATGACGTTGTTGTCACAATGGGTTAAACTGTTAAAAAATACCAAAAATAAATAGTATAAAAAAATTTCTGATAGAGATACTATTCCTGTAACCTAAAGAAACAGGAGGAATGAAATATGTCTAATCAGAATAACAACAACCAGAATAACAACAATCAGAACAAGAACAACCAGAACAACAAGAACAGCCAGAACTGCCAGAACAGCACAAAAAACAGTTCTTCTGATAACAACAAGAGAAATAACGAATACTAGTTGTTCCCCCAAAAGGCACCGTTTGGTGCCTTTTTTCTTTTATGAGGATATTAGTTTTGGGATATACAAAAAAGAATGGCTTGTGGTATACTAATGCTATATTAGGAATTGTAGGGAATATAAATGAGACGATTTGAACTGATTGCTCCTTGCCATTTTGGACTGGAAGCAGTACTGAAAAGAGAAATTACAGATTTGGGATATGATGTAACAAAGGTAGAAGATGGAAGAGTTACATTTGCAGGAGATGAAGAGGCTGTTTGCCGGATCAATATTTTTTCAAGAACAGCGGAAAGAATTTTGATTAAAATAGGAAGTTTTCATGCGGAGACTTTTGAAGAACTGTTTCAGGGAACCAAGGCATTGCCGTGGGAAGACTTTATTCCTGTAAACGGAAAGTTTTGGGTGGCAAAAGCGGCCAGCGTAAAAAGCAAATTATTTAGTCCTTCAGATATTCAGTCCATTATGAAAAAAGCAATGGTAGAGAGGCTGAAAGAAACCTATAAAGTGAACTGGTTTACCGAAGATGGCGAGAACTTTCCAATCCGTGTTTTCTTAATGAAAGACGAAGTGGTGGTGGGCCTTGATACAACAGGTGAATCGCTACATAAAAGAGGATACCGCAAACTTACGGCGAAAGCACCTATTGCAGAAAATTTAGCGGCATCGCTTATTATGCTGACCCCCTGGAAGGGAGAGCGTATATTAGTGGATCCCTTTTGCGGAAGCGGAACATTTCCTATTGAAGCAGCAATGATGGCAGCAAATATAGCTCCGGGAATGAACAGACATTTTACGGCAGAACAATGGCACCATGTTGTAGATAAGGGATATTGGAAAGATACTGTGGAGGAAGCACAGGAATTAATAGATTTAAGTGTGCAGACGGATATCCAAGGATATGATATTGATGAAAAAATGGTGGCTACTTCCAGAGAAAATGCACGTCTTGCCGGTGTAGAGAAATTAATTCATTTTCAAAAAAGAGGAATTGACCAACTTAGTCATGGCAAAAAATACGGATTCATTATTACCAATCCACCCTATGGAGAAAGGCTAGAGGAAAAGAAGAATCTTCCTATATTATATAAGAGCATAGGAGAACGTTTTCAAGCATTAGATGATTGGTCTCTTTATATGATTACTGCATATGAGCAGGCAGAAGATGTAATGGGAATAAAGGCGGCTAAAAACAGAAAAATATATAATGGAATGATGAAAACATATTTTTATCAGTTTCCCGGGAAAAAACCGCCTAAACAAAGAAATACAGAACAGTAGGATAAGCAGATGCAACAGAGTTTGATGAAAAGAACTGCAATAGTCAGTGTGGTTTTTTTTGTGATTTCTTTCATAACAATTATATATTTGTCGGCAGAAAAGGTAGTGACGGTTGTAGATGTGGCACAGGATGAGGTGCAAAAGCAAACAACGGTAAAAACGGAAACAATACAGGAAAGTGAGAATAATAATTTAACGTTCCTGCTAGGGGAAGCAGATACCAGTTTTTTGCGAATCCCTTTGCCAAAAGAATGTAGGGCAGATGATATTATTATCGAAAATCACTACATGGATCAGGAACTGTGGATTTTTATACCCACTGCAGAAGAGAAGTTTTATGCAGATAATGCCATTTCCGGAAATCGGGAAATGGTGAAGCAGGGAAGTTATGAATTTGCTCAGGATGGGTGCAGACTGAAATTCCAGTTGACAGATGTTTATGAATGCAGAACCATTTTGGAAAATCAGAATTTGTATATTAATTTTTTGTTTCCCAGAGAAATCTACGATAAAATTGTGGTCATTGATCCGGCTTATGGTGGTATTTATACGGGAAATACAAACGGTGAATTGTTAGAAAAAGAAGTGACCCTCCGGATTGCCCAAAAGCTGAAAGAAAAGTTGGATGGCAGTGATGTGAAGGCTTACTATACCAGAATGGATAATGAAAACCCGTCAGAGGAAAGCAGGGTTTTTCTTGCGAATAAGACAAAAGCGGATATGTATATCCGGATAGAACTGAATGTAGCGGACGACAGTAGTATTTACGGAACAGAGACGGTTTATAATGGGGATTATTTTATTCCCGGGTTCGGCAGTGTGGAACTTGCCGATTGCTTGGAGCGGGAAGTGGTGACAAGTATTAAAGGTAAAGCATTGGGGCTTGTAGAAGCTACGGAAAATGATTACACCATCAGACAGGCAACAGTGCCGGCGGCTACCGTAAAGGTAGGTTATCTGTCAAACAAACAGGAAGCAAATTTGCTTTCGAGGGATGAATATGTTGATAAAATTGCTACAGGCATCTATAATGCCATTATGCAAATATATGGAGAAGAATAATTAGAGATGTAGGAGAAGATATGAGACGTATTATTTTTGCCACAGGAAATCAAGATAAAATGCGGGAGATTAAAAAGATTCTCGCAGGTCTTACAATAGACGGGGAAGAGGTAACTGTTTGTTCCATGAAGGAAGTGGGAATCAATCCCGAAATAGTAGAAGATGGAAAAACCTTCGAAGAAAACGCAATTATAAAGGCAAAAGCCGTAGCCGGATATGTGCCGGATGCGATTGTGCTTGCAGATGACTCGGGACTTGAAGTTGATTATTTAAATAAGGAACCTGGAATTTACTCTGCCAGATACTTGGGCGAAGATACACCCTATTCAATCAAAAACGCAAACTTGATAGAACGTCTTTCGGGCATTGCAGATGAAAAGCGGACAGCACGCTTTGTCTGTGCTATCGCAGCCGCATTGCCGGGTGGAAAAGTAATTACGGAAACGGCAACAATAGAAGGGCGAATCGGATACGAAGAAAAAGGTGAAAACGGATTCGGATACGATCCGATTTTCTACGTTCCTGCGTACGGAAAAACAACAGCAGAACTTTCAGAGGAAGACAAGAATGAAATCAGTCATAGAGGAAAGGCTTTGAGGGCAATCAGGGAACGCCTTTTGACGGAAATATAAGGGAATATATTTATGAAAGTGTTAATAGTCAGTGATACCCATCGCTACAATGAAAATTATTTGCGGGTGCTTGAAAAGGTGGCACCGGTAGATATGGTGGTGCATTGCGGGGACATAGAGGGAAGTGAGTATCTGATTGCACAGAGTGCGGCGTGCCCAGTTCAGATGGTGCAGGGAAATAATGACTTTTTCTCTGATTTGCCCAGGGAAAAAGAGTTTTACATAGGCAAATATAAGGTTTGGCTGACCCATGGGCATACCTATGGTGTTATGGTTAGCGACCGATATATTAAAATGGAAGCAATAGAGCGGAATGTCGATATTGTCATGTATGGCCATTCGCACAGACCGGTGGTGGATTTTGGCGACGGCATTATTGCCATTAATCCGGGAAGCCTGACATATCCGAGGCAAGAAGGAAAGAAACCTTCGTTTATTATCATGGAGTTGGATAAAAAGGGAGAGGCGCATTTTACAATTAACTATATAGAAAGAGAATAAAAAACTGTTCTGAAAAAAATTCAGAACAGTTTTTTAGTGAGCCACCGGGGACTCGAACCCCGGACAACTTGATTAAAAGTCAAGTGCTCTACCACCTGAGCTAGTGGCCCATATTATAATTAATATTATTTTTAAAAACTGGGCTAGCTGGATTCGAACCAGCGAATGCAGGAGTCAAAGTCCTGTGCCTTACCGCTTGGCGATAGCCCATCAAGCACCAAGCCTGCCACCCGGGCAACTGGTAAAGGGTGGATAGAGGGACTCGAACCCTCGGCCTCCAGAGCCACAATCTGGCGCGCTAACCAACTGCGCCATACCCACCATATAAATGTGCTCGAAGGGATTCGAACCCCCGACCCACGGCTTAGAAGGCCGTTGCTCTATCCAGCTGAGCTACGAACACATATGCATTTTTACAATGCAAGAGCGGGTGATGGGAATCGAACCCACGTATCCAGCTTGGAAGGCTGGTGTTCTACCATTGAACTACACCCGCGTATATAACAAGCGTTGCAAATCGGGGTGACAGGATTCGAACCTGCGACCCCCTGGTCCCAAACCAGGTGCTCTAGCCAAGCTGAGCCACACCCCGCCGGTTATTTTCCTTGTGCACACACACAACGCAAAATTTATTATATGCGATGAAAATATTTCTGTCAACAAAAAAATTGAAAAAATTAAAAGTTTTTCAAAGGCCTTGAAAAGACACCCGGTATTAGTATAATATACATGTTTGAGAATTATGATAAATAAGGATGGTAATATATGGAAGAAAAGAACGTGCAGCTACGAGAAAATAAAATGGGAGTAATGCCGGTTAATAAATTATTAATCACTATGTCCTTGCCAATGATGGTATCTATGCTGGTACAAGCACTTTATAATATAGTAGATAGTATTTTTGTGGCACAGATTGATGAGAATGCACTGACAGCAGTGTCATTAGCATTCCCGCTACAGACATTAATGATAGCTATCGGAGGCGGAACAGGTGTTGGTGTAAATGCACTCCTTTCAAAAGCACTTGGTGAACGTGAATTTGAAAAGGCCAATAAAGCAGCGATAAATGGCGTGTTTCTTGCTGTTGTAAGCTATATTATTTTTCTGGCAATTGGTCTATTTGCAGTGACTCCCTTTTATTTGAGTCAGACGCAAGATGTGCAAATTATAAATTACGGAACGGAATATATGACAATCGTGTGTTGCTGTTCTTTCGGAATGTATACGCAGTTTATTTTTGAGAGACTGCTTCAGTCAACGGGGAAAACCTTTTATACAATGATAACCCAAGGGACAGGCGCAATCATAAATATTATCCTTGATCCTATTTTTATATTTGGATATTTGGGTGTTCCCGCCATGGGAGTGGCAGGTGCAGCGGTGGCGACTGTAATCGGCCAGGTAGTTGCAGGTATAATGGCGGTTATCATAAATCAGAAGAAAAATACAGAGGTTCATCTGCGTGTGAAGGGATTTAAACCTGACGCCAGAATTATAAAAAGTATTTATGTTGTAGGTCTTCCTTCTATAATAATGCAATCAATTGGCTCTGTTATGACTTATGGTATGAATCAGATTTTGATGGCATTTACGTCCACTGCAGCAGCAGTGTTTGGCGTTTATTTCAAGTTGCAGAGTTTTATTTTTATGCCTATATTTGGACTAAACAATGGTATGGTTCCGATTATTGCTTATAATTATGGTGCAGGAAAACGGGATAGGCTTTTAAAGACCATGAAACAGAGTATATTATATGCAGTTGGCATTATGATAGTAGGTTTTTTTGCATTTCAGGTTTTCCCGACACAACTTTTTTCACTATTTGAGGCATCTGAAACGATGCTGGCAATCGGTGTGCCAGCACTGCGAATTATCAGTCTGCACTTTTTGTTGGCAGGCTTTTGTATTATCATAGGTTCGGTATTTCAGGCCCTGGGAAACGGTGTTTACAGTATGTTTGTATCTATGACCAGACAGCTTGTTGTTTTGTTACCTGCAGCTTGGTTTCTTTCCAAATTTGGGGACGTGAATCTGGTGTGGTTTGCTTTTCCTATTGCGGAAATTGCATCACTTGTTATGACAGTTATTTTCTTCATGCGTATTAATAAAAGCATAATCAGCAAAATTGGACAGGAGAGTGTTAAAGAAAAAGCAGAAACTACTTTCGATGATTGACAGAAAGAAATCAAAATGATACTATAGTTAAGCAGTCTCAGCGGAATTGATGGAATTGGCAGACATGCAAGATTTAGGTTCTTGTGCCGAGAGGCGTGTGGGTTCAAGTCCCACATTCCGCATTGACTTGATGGAAAGAGCGGTAAACCTATGGTTTGCCGTTTTTTGAAAATAAAAGAAAGGCATGGATATAAATATGAATATGAATATGAAAAAAATAGCAGGACTGGGAATGGCAGTAGTGCTTCTTGCCGGCATGCTGACAGGTTGCAATGGTCAAAAAGATGCAGCTGCTTCTGAGAATACAAAGCAAGCAATGCTTGGCGGACTTACCTTTTTATATGATGATACGGTATGGGTTCCAAATCCGGAAGAAGCTACGGATACCTCTCTGCGTTTTGCAACAGATAACAACGGCATTTTAGGTGCATCCTGTGCCAAAGAAGCATATTATCAGCATCCGATGGGGATGGTGATGGTGTCTGAACAGTTATATGATACTTATGATAATTTTGTAGAACTGAAAGAACCTACTATTGTCACGGTAAATGGTCGGGATTGGTACGAATGGATGGTGCAGTATGAAGAAAATGGTGTGACAGTTAAGAGCATCCACCGTTATGCGGCAGAAAATTACTATGCTTACACCTTATCCTATTTGGCAGATGAAGCAGGCTTCGAAACAAATAAAGAGGCTGCGCTTGCGGTAATGGATACAGCAAAACTGGTAATTCCTGATAATAATGAAGCAGAAGAAAAAGCAAAAGAATTTCTTGTAGGTGAATGGGATCTTGGCACTGCAGGATATCTCGTACTCACGGAGGACGAGACATATACTTGGTATATGGATGCCGCAAAGGATCAAAACAATATGCATACAGGTACTTATGGCTGTGATGTGCAGAATGAGTCCTTCGGCTTCGTTGAAGGAGAAGGGGTTTACCTTGTCCTGTTCCCGGAGAAGATTGTGGTTGATGGGCAGGAAGGTATGACAGGTAGTGTGAAGTATGACTATGGTATTGCACTTGTGCCTACTGAAGAAGGCGCATATCAGATGATTAATCCGACTACACTTACTATATACGAAATGACAAAGCAATAAGGAGACATAAAACATGGCGGAAATATTGTTGAATATTGTTTTATTAATAATCGGATTTGTGATGTTGATTAAAGGTGCAGATTGGTTTGTTGAAGGCGCATCAAAAATTGCTGACAGGTTTGGGATTCCTCAACTTGTTATTGGACTTACCATTGTTGCTATGGGGACCAGTGCACCTGAGGCGGCTGTTAGTATATCGGCAGCACTGAAGAACAATGCCGGTATTACTATCGGAAATGTGGTGGGCAGTAATATCATGAATATTTTGTTGATTCTTGGTATTACTTCTGCAATTACAGCGATTAAGGTGCAAAACTCTACTGTGAAATATGAAATTCCTTTTTTGATTGCGATTTCTGTGCTTTTACCAATTTTAGGTAACATGGATGATAATGTGGGGAGAGCAGATGGAGCTATTTTATGGCTTTGTTTTGTTGCATATTTGACCTATCTTCTTTTTATGGCAAAAAAAGGACAGGCAGTACTCGAAGACATGCCGGAAAGTGATAAAAATGAGAGTATTTTTAAACTGATTTTAATGGTAGTTGTCGGTGGTGTAATGATAGTAGTGGGATCTGATGTAACAGTAGATGCGGCAACAGTCATTGCAAAGGTGTTTGGCATGAGTGACCGCTTGATTGGTCTTACGATCATCGCATTCGGAACGTCACTTCCCGAACTGATTACATCTGTGACAGCAGGAATAAAAGGAAAAGCAGATATTGCAGTCGGAAATATAGTTGGAAGTAACATATTTAATATTCTGTTTGTGGTGGGAACAACGGCACTGATTACACCGGTAACCTTTGCTTCTAACTTTGTAATTGATGGAAGCATAGCAGTGCTTGCAGCAGTGATGTTACTTGCCTTTGTTTTTAAGAAACAAAAATTGGACAGAACAGGCGGCATTGTCATGCTTGTTTCTTATGCCGCGTATTTTGTTTATTTATTGGTAATGTAGTTGCAAAACATTAATGAAAGGGTGGCAAAAAAGGCCACCCTTTTTTTATGGGAAATATTGACTAAAAACAGGAAATATATTATTCTTATAATATGGCAAAAGACAAGGAGGGATATTAGCGTGGTAACTAGTATTGTGGGTAATTATTTGATTCAAAGAGGCATGATTACACCTGAACAGTATAAGGATATCTTAAAGGAACAGAGAAAGGTCCGTGTTAAACTTGGACTTATTGCAGTTGCTGAAGGTCTTATGACACAGGAAGAAGCAAACAGAGTAAATCAATTGCAGGCTGTTATGGATATGCGTTTTGGTGATATTGCAGTATCGAAAGGCTACTTAACAGAAGGTCAGGTAGAGTCTTTGTTAAAGAAACAGGGGAATGCTTATCTGACATTTGCACAGGCTCTTGAAAATCAGCAGCTTATGACTGTAGAACAATTAGATCAGTGTTTGGTTGATTTCCAATATGCGAATAATCTTACAGCATCTGATATGGAAGCTTTAAAGAGTGATGATATTGAAAAAATTCTTCGCTTGTATCTTCCTATGGAAGCTGAAAAGTATGTTGATATAGCAGGAATTGCTGTCAGAACAATTGCCCGTCTGATTGACACGGAATTGTACCCTGAAAAGGCATTTATGGCTTCCGAAGTAGAAGTGAATAGAGGTGCATTACAGTATGTGGAAGGTGATAATGCAATCCACTGCGGTATGGCAGGAAATGATAATGAACTTTTATTTGTGGCATCTACTTTCGGTCAGGAAGAATTTGATAAAGTAGATGAGGATGCACTTGATGCTGTCGGTGAGTTACTAAACTGTATTAACGGTTTATATGCATCTGCACGAAGTAAAGAAGGTGTGTCGCTTGAATTATTGCCCCCTGAGTTTTCAGTGGAGTTGTCAAAGATGACTTGTAAGGAAATGCTGGTGCTTCCGTTAAATGTTGGTGGAAGTAGAATTTGTTTCCTTATAGCAATGGACAATAAGATTGAAATGAATTAGGAGGAAGTTGAAATGGCAAAAGTGCTGATTGTAGATGATTCAAGAACATCTCGTAAAATATTAAGAAATTTATTGGAAGAAGCAGGACATGAAATTGTGAGCGAAGCGGTAAACGGAGATGAGGGATACCTGAAATATAAAGAGTTTACTCCTGATGTTGTTACCATGGATATTACAATGCCTGTAACAGACGGTATTCAGGCACTGCAGCTCATTAAGCATACCGATAAAGATGCATGTGTTGTAATGATTACTGCAGCCGGTCAGAAAGAAAAAATGATGCAGGCGCTTAAGGAAGGCGCGGCAGAATTTATTACCAAGCCTTTTGATAAGGAAGAAGTTATCAAGGTTATTAATGAAGTAACAAAAAATAGAGAATAATACATAAAAGTCGGTGCATGGAAAGTGCACCGACTTTTTCAATAAACTTTCGGAAAAAATGTATATTCATGGAAAAGTTATTAAGAATATATAAATAAAGATAAATACTGTTGCCAAAAAAACCTTTCTCATGATAGACTCATGAAGAAACGGAAAAGATAAAATGAAATAGATTTATTTTAAAGTGTCATAGGAGGTAGCGATGTCTGCACAAACAAATTTACAAAAAGACGTATTGGTATTAAACCTTGAAAAGCAATTAAAAGATATTGCGACTGATATGTTTGGGAAAGAAATTGACAAGCTAAACAATCAGGAAACATATTATGTGGTTTTGGCACTGGCAAAGAGACTGATGGCAGTTTCTGACCACAATGAAGGAGAAAAGAAGGTTTATTATATTTCTGCAGAATTTTTGATTGGTAAGCTCTTGGCAAATAATTTATTGAATCTTGGCGTGTATGACAAGATGAATGCAATTTTAGCCAAATATGGAAAGGATTTGTCCGTACTGGAAGAGATAGAACCGGAACCTTCGCTCGGAAACGGTGGTCTCGGAAGACTGGCAGCATGCTTTTTGGACTCTATTGCTTCGCTTGGTCTTCCCGGTGAAGGAATCGGTCTCAACTATCATTTCGGTCTTTTCAAACAGGTGTTTAAGGATAAATTACAGACAGCCGAAAAGAATGACTGGATAGAAAATTATTCATGGCTGACCAAAACAGACGTTACCTTTGATGTATATTTCGGCAAAAAGAAAGTGACATCACGTTTATATAATATTGATGTGGCCGGTTATAAGAGTGGTGTGAATAAACTCAGACTTTTCGATATTGAATCTGTTGACGAGAGTCTTGTGAAAGACGGTATTACTTTTGATAAGGAAGAAATTGAAAAGAATCTGACATTATTCCTTTATCCGGATGATTCTGATGAAGCAGGAAATCTTCTTCGTATCTATCAGCAGTATTTTATGGTGTGCAATGCCGCACAACTTATTTTGCGAGAGATGCGTGAAAAGAAGTATGACCTTAGAAAACTTTATGAGCATGCGGTGATTCAAATTAATGATACCCATCCTACCATGATTATCCCCGAACTGATCAGAATTTTGGTGGAGGATAAGGCATTTGCCATGGATGAAGCAATCGAAGTGGTAAGCAAAACCTGTGCATATACCAACCATACAATTTTAGCAGAAGCATTGGAAAAATGGCCTCTTGGATATTTGGATAAGGTAGTACCTCAGTTAGTACCTTATATCAGAGAACTGCACAAGAGAGTGGCGGCAAAATATGATGACCCCAAGGTTCAGATTATTGATAAAGAAGGAAGAGTGCATATGGCACACATTGATATCCATTACGGATTTTCTGTAAACGGTGTGGCAGCCATTCACACAGAAATTTTGAAGGATACGGAATTAAATGCATTCTATCAGCTTTATCCTGAGAAGTTTAACAATAAAACCAACGGTATTACCTTCAGAAGATGGTTATTTTCTTGTAATAGGGAATTGACAAGCTTTTTGTCCAAGACCATCGGTGACGGATTTAAAAAGGATGCGTCAAAGCTTGAGAAACTTCTTGATTTTGCAGATAGCCAGCAGGTACTGGATGAAATTGCAGAGATTAAAATGAACCGGAAAAAAGAACTGGCTTCCTATGTAAAGGAAAAAGAAGGGGTGACATTAAATCCTGACTCTATTTTTGACATTCAGATTAAAAGACTGCATGAGTATAAACGTCAGCAGATGAATGCTCTTTATATTATCCATAAGTATTTGGAAATCAAGGGAGGCAAGAAGCCGGTAAGACCCCTTACCTTTATTTTCGGTGCAAAGGCAGCACCGGCTTACGTGATTGCCCAGGATATTATCCATTTGATTTTAGTACTTCAGGAAATTGTAAATAACGATCCGGATGTGAGTCCTTATATGACCGTGCTTATGGTAGAAAACTATAATGTAAGCTATGCGGAAAAACTGATTCCGGCCTGTGATATTTCCGAACAGATTTCCCTTGCATCCAAGGAGGCATCCGGTACCGGTAATATGAAATTTATGTTAAACGGTGCAGTGACGCTGGGAACTTCTGACGGTGCCAATGTAGAGATTCATGAATTGGTTGGCGATGACAATATCTATATTTTTGGTGAGGAATCCGAAACCGTTATTGAACATTACGCAAAGGCAGATTATGTTTCCAAGGATTATTACAAAAAGAGCCCTGTGATTAAAGAGGCAGTCGACTTTATTGTTGGTCCGCAGGCTCTGAAGGTTGGTCATAAGGAAAACCTGGAGCGTCTTTATAAAGAACTTTTGAACAAAGACTGGTTTATGACACTTCTGGATTTAGAAGATTATATTAAGACTAAGGACAGAATGTTTGCAGATTATGAAGATAGAGAAAAATGGAAGAAGATGATGCTTGTAAATATTGCCAAAGCAGGATTCTTCTCATCTGACAGAACCATTGCGGAGTATAACAGGGATATTTGGAAGTTAAAATAAAAACAATAAAATGCTCAGAATTCAAGACATGATTCACTTCAAACATGTTGAATTCTGAGCATTTGTTTTTTAAAACAATCTCGTAGTCCATTTCGTGCAATCCCACACATCGGTAGCCAGACCTTCATAAAATTCCGGTTCATGGCACACCATCAGAATACTTCCCTTATATGCCTTAAGTGCACGCTTTAATTCATCTTTTGCATCCACATCCAGATGGTTGGTGGGTTCGTCCAGGAGCAGGATATTGGTTTCTCTGTTAATCAGCTTGCATAGACGTACTTTTGCCTGTTCACCACCGCTTAAAACCTTTACAAGGCTTTCAATGTGTTTGGTGGTAAGTCCGCACTTGGCAAGGGCAGAACGTACCTCATATTGGGAGAAACCGGGAAACTCCTTCCAGATTTCTTCGATGCAGGTGGTGGAAATACTTTGATCCATCTCCTGTTCAAAATATCCGATGCTTAAGTAATCACCCTGTTCCACACTGCCGGAGATGGGCTTTAGTAATCCCACAATACTTTTGAGCAATGTGGTTTTTCCAATTCCGTTGGCACCGGTAAGGACGATTTTTTGTCCCCGTTCCATCTCTAAATTTAAGGGTGAAGAGAGCGGCTCGTCATAACCGATAATCAAGTCCTTGGTTTGGAAAATGTATCGGCCCGGTGTACGGGCTTCCTTGAAATTGAATTCCGGCTTGGGCTTTTCGTGAGCCAGTTCAATGACATCCATTTTATCCAATTTCTTTTGGCGGGACATTGCCATGTTTCTGGTGGCAACTCTTGCTTTGTTTCTGGCAACGAAATCTTTAAGGTCAGCAATTTCTTTCTGTTGCTTGTTGTAAGCTGCTTCCAGTTGGGACTTTTTCATGGCATAAACTTCCTGGAATTTGTCATAGTCCCCTACATAGCGGTTTAATTCCTGGTTATCCATATGATAAATCAGGTTGATAACGCTGTTTAAGAAGGGAATGTCATGAGAAATCAAGATAAAAGCATTTTCATAATCATTTAAGTAACGCTTCAGCCATTCAATATGCTCGGCGTCCAGATAGTTGGTAGGCTCGTCAAGAAGGAGAATGTCGGGTTTTTCCAGCAGAAGTTTTCCCAGAAGTACTTTGGTCCGTTGGCCGCCGCTTAAGTCAGTGACATCCTTATCAAGTCCTAAATCAAGAAGACCAAGGGCTCTTGCGACCTCTTCTACTTTGGAATCTATCATATAGAAGTCATGCATGGTAAGTAAATCCTGAATGGTACCCAGTTCTTCCATATATACTTCCAGTTCTTCTTCTGTAGCACTTCCCATCTTGTCACAGATTTCATTCATTTGTGTTTCCATTTCAAACAGAAAATCAAAAGCGGAAGAGAGGACGTCGCGAATGCTCATGCCTTTTTCAAGGGCGGTGTGCTGGTCGAGATATCCTACACGGACGTTTTTGGACCATTCCACAGTACCTTCATCCGGCATCAGCTTTCCGGTGATAATATTCATAAAAGTAGATTTTCCCTCACCGTTGGCACCAATCAGTCCAATATGTTCTCCTTTGAGAAGACGGAAGGATACATCATTAAAAATAGCACGGTCTCCAAAACCGTGAGTTAAATGTTCAACATTTAAGATGCTCATAAACGGGCTCCTTTGCATATCATATAAGTACCATAAGATTATATGGGAGAAGAGGAAGGTTTGTCAATGAAGGGGAACTATCAGAAAAAGTAAAAGGAATATTTTTTGAAAAATTGCTAATAATTGAATTGACAACTTCCGATAATTACCGTATAATAATAGTAATCATTACTGATTTATAAATAAGGAGGGGCTTATGGATAATAAGGTATTTACAAAACTTTCATATGGTGTATACGCAGTCACAACATGGGATAGCGGACGTCCGACAGGATGCATAGCCAACAGTGCTATGCAGATTACGTCAAATCCGGCGACAGTTGCCATCAGCATTAATCATAATAATTATACCAATCAGTGTATTGCAGAGAACGGAAGATTTGCTATTTCGGTTTTGAAGGAGCAGACAGACCCGTTGGTGATTGGAACACTTGGTTTCTTTAGTGGCAGGGATACCAATAAGTTTGAAAAGGTATCTTATGAACTGAAGGATTATATGCCGGTAGTGACGGATGCATGCGGTTATATTGTCTGTAATGTGATTAATAAGATGGAGACAGAAACACATACCGTATTTTTAGGCGAAGTGGTGGCAGGAGAAGTTATGTCAGAGGAAGATCCCATGACCTATGCTTATTATCATAAGGTAATCAAGGGCAAGAGCCCTAAGAATGCACCTACGTATTTGCCAGAAGAATAACCGGTGCAGACAAATTTGCGGAAATAGTGTAAAATAAGAGTACACTTTTCTATATATTATTTAGAAAAACATTTTAGGAGGTATTTATCATGAATTTAAAGGGAACAAGAACAGAAGCAAACTTAATGTCAGCATTTGCCGGAGAATCCATGGCAACCAATAAGTACACATATTTTGCATCTAAAGCAAAAAAAGACGGTTATCAACAGATTGCCGCTATTTTTGAAGAGACAGCAGGAAATGAGAGAGAGCATGCTAAAATGTGGTACAAGCTCTTAAATGACGGAATCGGTTCTACGCTTGAGAACTTAGGTCATGCGGCTGAGGGTGAAAACTATGAATGGACTGACATGTATGATAAATTTGCAAAAGAGGCAAGAGAAGAGGGATTTGAAGAAATTGCAAAATTATTCGAAGGCGTGGCAGCGGTAGAAAAGGAACATGAAGAAAGATACCGCAAGCTTATCGCTAACATTGAAGGCGGATTGGTATTCTCCAAAGACGGAGATACTATTTGGCAGTGCAGAAACTGCGGACACATTTGTGTTGGTAAGCAGGCACCGGAGGTTTGTCCTGTGTGTGCACATCCCCAGAGTTATTTCCAGGTGAAGGCAGAAAATTATTAATTCTTTAAGTGAAATGGAATAAATTTATATCATCTATAAAAACTTTTGCAAACGGAATGAAACAAATCCGAATGCAAAAGTTTTTTTGCTTTTCTTAGTACCTGTAAACGGAAGTGGATATGATGAACTTTTAAATGAACTGCAAGTATATTAGAAGTAGCTTTCTTAGCATTATTTCGGGTGATTGGTATAAAATTTGATTTTTTTTTCGCACATAGCACATGTAATGGATTGCAAAAACAAAAGCCCTATGTTATAATGAAAAAGCTGGCAATGATAAAAAATTAACAATCATTGAAAGACACATATAATTTAAGTTTATAAAAACGGAGGAAAGTAATAATGGCAAAGAAAGTAGTTTTAGCCGGCGCATGCCGTACTGCTATCGGCACCATGGGCGGATCTTTAAGCACAACACCCGCTGCAGAACTTGGTGCAATCGTAATTAAGGAAGCTTTAAACAGAGCAGGTGTAGCACCTGAACAGGTTGACCAGGTTTATATGGGATGTGTAATCCAGGCTGGACAGGGACAGAACGTTGCTCGTCAGGCATCTATCAAAGCCGGACTTCCTATTGAAGTACCTGCAGTTACCATGAACGTTGTATGCGGTTCCGGTCTTAACTGTGTAAACCAGGCTGCACAGATGATTATGGCAGGAGATGCTGACATTGTTGTAGCAGGTGGTATGGAAAATATGTCCATGGCTCCTTATGCTATGCCTCAGGCACGTTTTGGTTATAGAATGAATAACGGTACTTTAGTAGATACCATGGTAAATGACGCTCTTTGGGATGCATTCAATAACTACCATATGATTCAGACAGCAGATAATATCTGTAATGAATGGGGAATTACCCGTGAAGAACTTGATGAGTTTGCACTTAAGAGCCAGCAGAAGGCAGAAGCAGCTCAGGCAAGCGGTGCATTTGATGCAGAAATCGTTCCCGTAATGGTTAAGAAGAAAAAAGAAATGGTTGAATTTAAGGTTGACGAAGGCCCCAGAGCAGGAACAACTATGGAAGGTCTTGCTAAGCTTCGTGCAATTAATAAAGACGGTTTTGTTACAGCAGGTAACGCTTCCGGTATCAACGATGGTGCAGCAGCAATCGTTGTAATGAGCGAAGAAAAAGCAAAAGAATTAGGCGTGAAACCTATGGCTACTTTCGTAGCAGGCGGACTTGCAGGTTGCCGTCCCGAAGTAATGGGTATCGGTCCTGTTTACTCCACAAGAAAAGTGATGGAAAAGACTGGCATGAAGATTGAAGATTTCGATATTATCGAAGCAAACGAAGCTTTTGCTGCACAGTCTATTGCAGTAGGAAGAGATCTTGGTATCGATGTAGATAAACAACTCAATCCTAACGGTGGTGCAATTGCTCTGGGACACCCTGTAGGTGCTTCCGGATGTCGTATCCTTGTTACCCTGCTTCATGAAATGCAGGCAAAGGGTGCTAAGACAGGTCTTGCAACACTTTGTATCGGTGGCGGTATGGGATGCTCCACTATCGTTAAAATCGAAGACTAAAACACGAAACATAGAATGAACAGCCCTATAAGCTGTTCTTTCGTGCGTAATAGAAACAATAAAAAAAAGAAAAGGAGTTACGAAAATGGAATTTATCGTATACGAACAAAAAGGTGCATACGGCATCATCACCATCAATCGTGAAAAAGCATTAAATGCTTTAAACTCTACAGTTCTTGAGGAACTTGATGCTACACTTGATGCAGTGAATCTTGACGAAGTAAGATGCCTTATCTTAACAGGTGCAGGACAGAAATCTTTTGTTGCAGGTGCTGATATCGGTGAAATGAGCACACTTACTAAAGCAGAAGGTGAAGCTTTCGGAAAGAAAGGTAATGACGTATTCCGTAAGTTAGAAGTATTCCCTATCCCCGTAATCGCAGCAATTAACGGATTTGCTCTTGGCGGCGGCTGTGAAATCGCTATGAGCTGTGATATCAGAATCTGTTCCGACAATGCAGTATTCGGACAGCCTGAAGTAGGTCTTGGAATTACACCCGGATTTGGCGGAACACAGAGACTTGCCCGTCTTGTTGGTGCAGGAATGGCTAAACAGATGATTTATACAGCAAGAAATATCAAGGCTGACGAAGCTTTTAGAATTGGTCTTGTAAATGCAATTTATACACAGGAAGAATTAATGCCCGCAGCAGAAAAGATGGCAGCAGGTATCGCAAAGAACGCGCCTATCGCTGTCCGCAACTGCAAGAAGGCAATCAACGAAGGTCTTGACGCATCAATGGACGAAGCTATTGTAATCGAAGAAAAACTTTTCGGTGACTGTTTCGAAACAGAAGACCAGAGATACGGAATGGCATTCTTCTTAGATAAGAACAAAGAAAAAGTAAAAGAACCTTTCAAAAACAAATAAATATTTTAAAGGAGGAACTACAATGAAAGTAGGCATTATTGGTGCCGGCGCAATGGGCCAGGGTATCGCAAAAGCTTTTGCCCAGACAGAAGGATACGAAGTTGCACTTTGCGACGTAAAGCAGGAATGGGCAGACGGCGGAAAAGACAAAATTGCAAAAGGCTATGCTAAGTTAGTAGAAAAAGGCAAAATGACACAGGATGTAGCTGATGCAATCGTTGGAAGAATCACAGCGGGTCTTAAAGAAGACCTTTGTGCAGACTGCGATTTAATCGTAGAAGCTGTATTCGAAAATATGGAAGTTAAGAAAAATACATTTGCTGAACTTGATAAGTTCGTTAAGCCTGAATGTGTATTTGCATCCAACACATCCAGCCTTTCCATCACAGAAATCGGAAACGGATTAAACCGTCCTATGATCGGTATGCATTTCTTCAATCCTGCAGACCGTATGAAATTGGTAGAAGTAATTGCAGGTGTTAATACACCTCAGGAAACTGTTGATACAATTGTTAAGATTTCCGAAGAAATCGGAAAGACACCCGTTCAGGTAAATGAAGCTGCAGGTTTTGTTGTAAACCGTATTTTAATCCCTATGATTAACGAAGCTGCTTTCATCAAAATGGAAGGTGTTTCCGATATCGCAGGTATTGACGCAGCTATGAAGCTTGGTGCAAATCATCCCATGGGTCCCTTAGAGTTAGGTGACTTTGTTGGTCTTGATATCTGCCTTGCAATCATGGATGTTCTTTACAATGAAACAGGTGATTCCAAGTATCGTGCATGTCCTCTTATCCGTAAGATGGTTCGTGGCGGTAACCTTGGTGTTAAGAGCGGTAAGGGCTTCTATGTATACAATGCTGACAGAACAAAAACCCCTGTTGATGCTCAGTAAAATAAACTAATAGATATTTGGAGGAAATAAAATCATGGATTTCACTTTAAGTAAAAAGCATGAAATGGCGCGTACTCTGTTCAGAGAGTTCGCTGAAAAAGAAGTAAAGCCTTTAGCACAGGAAGTTGACGAGACAGAAGAATTCCCTCGCGCAACAGTTGAAAAAATGGCTAAAGCAGGTTTCATGGGTATTCCCGTTCCCAAGGAGTACGGCGGACAAGGATGTGATATTTTAACATACGCTATGTGCGTGGAAGAACTTTCAAAGGTTTGCGGTACTACAGGCGTTATTGTTTCCGCACATACATCCCTTTGCTGTGATCCTATTCTGACATATGGTACAGAAGAACAGAAACAGAAATATTTACCTGACCTTGCAGCAGGTAAGAAAATCGGAGCTTTCGGTTTAACAGAGCCCGGAGCAGGTACCGATGCACAGGGACAGCAGACAAAAGCTGTTTTAGATGGTGAAGAATGGGTACTTAACGGTTCCAAGATTTTCATCACAAACGGTAAGGAAGCAGATGTTTATGTAGTATTTGCAGTTACCGGAATGATCGAGAAGAAACCCGGCAGATTTATCAAAGAAATCTCTGCATTTATCGTAGAAAAAGGAACACCCGGATTTACATTCGGTACAAAAGAAAAGAAGATGGGTATCCGTGGTTCATCCACATATGAATTAATCTTTACAGATTGCCGTATCCCTAAAGCTAATTTACTTGGCAAGCAGGGTGCAGGCTTCAAGATTGCTATGCATACACTTGACGGTGGACGTATCGGTATCGCTGCTCAGGCACTTGGTATCGGCGAAGGTGCTCTTGAAAGAACTATCGAATACACCAAGGAAAGAAAACAGTTTGGTAAGGCTATCGCAGCTCAGCAGAACACACAGTTCCAGCTTGCTGATATGGCTACTAAGGCTCAGGCTGCTCAGTTACTTGTTTACAGAGCTGCCCTTAAGAAAGATGAGTATACAAAAGACCACAAGACTGCTTACGGTGTAGAAGCTGCTATGGCTAAGCTTTATGCTGCAGAAATGGCTATGGAAGTTACAACCAAGGCTGTTCAGTTACACGGTGGTTATGGTTATACAAGAGAATACGACGTAGAACGTATGATGCGTGACGCTAAGATTACTGAAATTTATGAAGGTACCAGCGAAGTTCAGAAGATGGTTATCTCTGCAGATTTGCTGAAATAATTTAGACAAGGTAATCACATATTAACGAAAACAAAGAATAAGGAGTGAAAATACAATGAAAATCGTTGTTTGTATTAAACAGGTACCTGATACAAAGGGTGGCGTTAAATTCAATCCCGATGGTACACTTGACAGAGGTGCAATGCTTACAATCATGAACCCTGATGATAAAGCAGGTTTGGAAGCAGCACTCAGATTAAAAGATCAGTATGGCGCAGAAGTTACTGTAGTAACAATGGGTCTTCCTAAGGCAGAAGAAGTTCTCCGTGAAGCAATGGCTATGGGCGCTGACAAGGGTATCCTTGTAACAGACCGTGTACTCGGTGGTGCTGATACATGGGCAACATCCCAGACTCTTGCAGGAGCAATCCGTAACTTAGAATATGATTTAATCATCACAGGCCGTCAGGCTATCGATGGTGATACAGCACAGGTAGGTCCTCAGATTTCCGAACATCTCGGAATCCCGGTAATCTCCTATGCACAGAAGATTGAAATCGAAGGCGACAGCGTTGTTGTTGAACGTCAGTATGATGACAGATATCATGTATTAAAAGCTAAGATGCCTTGCTTAATCACAGCACTTGCTGAATTAAATGAGCCCCGTTATATGACTCCCGGCGGTATTTTCGATGCATATGATGCAGAGATTACTGTATGGGGAAGAGCAGACCTTAAGGATGTAGAAGATTCCAACTTAGGTCTTAAGGGATCACCTACACAGATTGCTAAGGCTTCTGACAAAGTAAGAAAGGGAGCAGGCGAAAAGGTTGTTCTTGATCCTACAGAAGCAGTAGATTATATCGTTGGTAAATTAAAAGACAAACATGTCATCTAATCGATAAAATAATTGGAGGTTCAAAATGAATATTCAGGATTATAAGGGCGTATTTGTCTACGCTCAACAGGTAGATAATGAACTTAGCGGAATCGCTTTGGAATTAGTTGGCAAAGGTAAAGACCTTGCTAAAGATTTAGGTACAGAAGTAACAGCAGTATTAATCGGTTCAGGTGTTAAGGCACTTGCTGATGAACTTGCTGAATATGGTGCAGATAAGGTTATCGTAGTAGATGACCCTGAACTTGCAGAATACAGAACAGAGCCTTACACACATGCTCTTGCATCTGTTATTAAGGAGTTCAAGCCTGAAATCGTTCTCGTAGGTGCTACAGCAATCGGCCGTGACTTAGGCCCCAGAGTATCTGCAAGAATCCACACAGGTTTAACAGCAGACTGTACACAGCTTGATATCGGTGATTTCCCGATTAACCCCATTCCCGGAAAAGAGCAGCTCCACAATCAGCTTCTCATGACACGTCCTGCTTTTGGTGGTAACACAATCGCAACAATCGCTTGTCCCGATTTCCGTCCTCAGATGGCAACCGTTCGTCCCGGTGTTATGCAGAAAGCACCCAGAGAAGTTGGTAAAAAGGCAGTTGTGGTTGAATACAATCCCGGATTTACACCTGACAATAAGTACGTAGAAATCGTAAAGGTTGTTAAGGCTGTTTCAGACGTAGCAGATATTATGGATGCTAAGATTCTTGTATCCGGCGGACGTGGTGTTGGAAGTGCTGAAAACTTCAAACTTCTTGAAGACCTTGCAGAAGTACTTGGCGGTACTGTAAGCTGCTCACGTGCAGTTGTAGATGCAGGATGGAAAGCAAAAGATTTACAGGTTGGACAGACAGGTAAGACGGTTCGTCCTAACGTATATTTTGCAATCGGTATCTCCGGTGCTATCCAGCACTTGGCAGGTATGGAAGAATCTGACATTATTATTGCAATCAACAAAGACGAAACAGCTCCTATCTTTGATGTAGCTGACTATGGTATTGTTGGTGACTTAAACAAGATTCTTCCTGCATTAACAGAAAGCTTAAAGGCAGAAGTTGCAGGTAAATAAGAATAAAGATTTTAAGGGTTGGATGAGAGTGCTCACCCAACCCTTTTTGTGTATATATGAAAAGTTAAGAAGGGGGAACAGAGGTTGACAAAAAAGTAAAAAAATGAGACAATTTAAGCATAGATAAAACGTTTTACTAAAACGATTTATCTATGCTTTTTTTACTAAGATTTATGGAGGATTCATGTAATGAAAACATTGGCATTTAATCCTTATTTGCCGTCATGGGAATATATTCCGGATGGAGAACCGTATGTTTTTGGAGACAGGGTTTATGTTTACGGTTCTCATGATCTTTACAACGGACATGTGTTTTGTCTGGGAGATTATGTGTGCTGGTCAGCACCCATTGATGATTTAGGCAATTGGCGTTATGAAGGTGTAATTTATCCAAAGACAAAGGATCCGTTAAATAAGGACGGAAAGATGTGTTTATATGCACCGGATGTAACAGTGGGACCGGATGGAAGATATTATCTGTATTATGTACTTGACCATGTTTCCGTTGTTTCTGTTGCAGTATGTGATACGCCGGCAGGTGAATATGAATTTTACGGGTATGTACATTATGCAGATGGCACCAGATTGGGCGAAAAAGAAGGAGATGAACCTCAATTTGATCCGGGTGTGCTTACAGAAGGAGAGATTACTTATTTGTACACAGGATTCTGCGGACCCGGTGATAAATCAAGGACAGGTGCCATGGTAACTGTTTTGGAAAAGGATATGCTTACCATAGCAAAAGCACCGGCATTTGTAGTGCCCGGTTGTGAATACAGTGCAGGAACCGAATATGAAAAACATGCGTTTTTTGAAGCTCCGTCTATTAGAAAAAAAGGAGATACTTATTATTTTATCTATTCATCAGAAGTGATGCATGAATTGTGTTATGCAACCAGCAAGTCACCCACGGAAGGATTCCGCTATGGAGGTGTGATTGTCAGCAACTGTGATATGCATATCGATACCTACAAACCGGCAGATATGCCTGCGGCGTACGGTGCAAACAATCATGGAAGTATCATTGAAATTGGTGATAAATGGTACATTTTCTATCATAGACAGACAAACGGCAGCTGGTATAGCAGACAGGGATGTGCGGAGGAAATAGCATTTCTTGCAGATGGAAGTATTCCTCAGGTGGAACTGACGTCCTGTGGTCTTAACGGCGGTCCTCTGCCGGGAGAAGGTGAGTACCCTGCTTATCTGGCATGTAATCTGTTTACGGATGACCCGTCTATGTACATTGCAGGGGATAAATACCCGAAAGTGATGCAGGATGGAAGAGACGGAGATGAAAATCCCGGATATATCGGCAATATCATAGACACTACCACAGCAGGATTTAAATATTTTGACTGTAAAGATATTAAAAAAATCCGCATCTGGGTGAGAGGATATGCT
The DNA here is from genome assembly GCA_017938315.1 of Lachnospiraceae bacterium. Taxonomy (GTDB): domain Bacteria; phylum Bacillota; class Clostridia; order Lachnospirales; family Lachnospiraceae; genus Suilimivivens. The sequence goes on along the minus strand of JAGBBV010000019.1, from coordinate 69,998 downwards.
GATGGTATCTTTGAAATAAAGACAAAATGGGATGGAGAAGTACTTGGTAGGATAAAGGTAGAATACGCGAACGTATGGGAAGACTATGAAACAGATATCAGTATTCCTGACGGAAAGCAGGCTATTTATATCATCTATCGGGGAGATGGCAAGGCGAGTCTTAAATCTTTTGAATTGATTAAGTAAACATATGAAAAACTTATGATAAAAGGAGGTTTGCATATGAAAAATATGAAGCTTGCAACAAAAATTAGTATTTTAGTAACCTTAATGTTGGTGATTGGCCTGTCGCTTTTCTGGTTTACAACAAACAGCCAGATGAAGGCAGTTATGGAAGATTCCATTATTCAATCCCTAAATGACTCCGTAAAAACACAATCTGAAATTGTAAACAATTATGTTGATAAAGCGGAAACCTATTTAATTGGCTTTGCACAAAGCCCGGAACTTGCAGACACCATTGCAAAAGCGAATGTGGGCTCTAACGCAAAAGTACTTCAGGATTACACACTGTCCTATGCAGAAGTAGGAGAAAATATCGAAAATATCTATATATCTGATTGGAATTCAACTGTTTTATCATCTTGCGTGGAAGCAGTAATCGGTGTGACACTTCGTGAAGGTGATGCTCTAAAACAGTTACAGGATGCTATGGCAGGTGGCATGTATAATACAGGTATCATGGCTTCCAAATCAACGGGAATGCAGGTTATTTCCATGTATTATCCGGTATATGGAGCAGATAAAAAGCCTGTAGGATACGTAGGTGGAGCAATTTATGCAGAAGGTCTCCGTAATACATTAAACAGTTTAACAGGTGAAGAGGACGGCAGTAGCTACTTGCTGCTTGATGCTGCGGCAGGGACTTATATCTTCTGCCCGGAAGATGAAAAGATTGGTGCGCCTATAGAAGATACAAATTTACTTGGTATTATCGAACAGGTAAAAAATGCAGAGAATAATTCGATATCCACAGGGTTTGTAGATGCATCCACAAACAGGGAAGTGCTTTCTGTGGTACAGTATATGCCGGATAGAAATTGGGCATTTGTCAAGTTGATTGATAAGGACGTAGCATTTGCAACGGTGAATAAATTAACAGGATTTTTGGGAGTTATTTGTGTACTCATGCTTGTAATCTGCTCCTTTGTAATCTGGCTTTTTGTCAGAATGAGTGCGAGGGGTATTGTGAAGATTGCGGAAGTTGTACAGAAACTGGGAACACTTGATTTTACCGGAAAAGATAAGCTTCTTGTGTATTGTAAGAGAAAAGACGAAGTGGGAATGATAGCAAGTGCAACCAACCAGATGGTAGATTCTGTTTGCCATGTAGTAGAACAGCTCAAAGAAAACAGCAGACAGCTTCGTGCCGCATCCGGACAGATTAATAACGGTTCCACATCAACAGCTGATGCAGCTAAGAATGTAGAATCTGCAATTAATGATATTGCACAAGGAGCAAACAGCCAGGCAATTGAGACAACCAAAGCAAACGAAAGCGTTATCCATATCGGTAACAGCATTGCAGATATCAGAACAAAATTTGCAGAGCTGAATGAAGTAGTGGGTAGAATCGGCGGTTCCAGTTCCGAATCTTTAGCAGCTCTTGGACAGCTCAGCAAAATTAATATGCAGGCAAAAGAAGCAATTGAAGAAATTAACACACAGACACTTTCTACCAACGAGTCTGTTTTGATTATTAAAGATGCAGCACAGCTTATTACATCCATTGCAGAAGAGACCAATCTCTTATCCTTAAATGCGTCTATTGAAGCGGCAAGAGCAGGGGAACTTGGACGCGGTTTTGCAGTTGTTGCAGACCAGATTAAGAAGTTGGCAGAACAGTCTAATGAATCAGCAAAATATATAGATACTATCATTGAAAATCTTCTTGTAGATTCTTCCAAGGCCGTAGAAACCATGAATCTGGTAAAAGGTATTATGGAAGAACAAAGCAATTATCTGGAATCTACAGAAAAGAACTTTGGGGAGGTGCGTAAAGACGTAGACCTTACCCAGGAAGAAGTTGCCTTAATTAATGAAGCAATCACAGATGTAGATAATGAGAGAATAGAGGTTGTTGATACGGTTTCAAACCTTACAGCTATTGCAGAAGAAAATGTGGCAGGAACAGAAGAATCTCTTTCCTCCATGGAACTTGTTAATGGCATGATGCATGATATTTCAGATGTAACAGAGCGTATTGCGTTGGTAGCAGCATCCATAGATGAAAATGTTCATATTTTCACATTGTAGAATATAGAGGGTATAAAGGGGTATCAATAGATGATACGAATTGCAAAAACGGAGAACGGGCTGGTAAGGGGACTTCCTGCAGCGGATCCAAGAATTACATCCTTCAAAGGAATTCCCTTTGCGGCACCGCCCGTTTCGGAAAACAGATGGCGTGCGCCTAAACCCTGTGAAAACTGGGAAGGGATAAGGAATGCATATGAGTTTGCACCAATATCCGTACAGGATACGCCGGGGCTTGGGGACGATATATATTGTCGGGAATGGCATGTAGACCCTGAAGTTCCCATGGGGGAAGATTGTTTATATTTAAATGTATGGACAGGCGCAAAAGGTGAAGCAGATAAACTTCCTGTACTTGTCTGGTATTTTGGAGGTGCCTTCCAATGGGGGTACACTTCAGAGATGGAATTTGACGGAGAAAGAATTGCAAGAAGAGGTGTTGTGGTTGTTTCTATCAATTACAGATTGGGTGCGTTTGGCTTTTTATCGCATCCGGATTTGACAAAACAGCAGCCTGATGCACCTACTAATTTTGGTTGCTTAGACCAACAGGCGGGTCTAAAGTGGGTAATCCGTAATATTGCAGCATTTGGCGGAGATCCTGATAACATCACTATTGCAGGACAGTCTGCAGGAGGCGGCAGTGTGCTGACGCAGCTTACAAGTCCTACAAACAAGGGACTGTTTCAGAGAGCAGTAGTAATGAGTGGTGCCATCAGAAGCCCCTATGAAGATATTCCTTTTATGATACCAAAGACATTAAAGGAAGCAGAACAATACGGAACTGAATTTTTAAAATATCTTGGCGTGGGAACCATTGCAGAGGCACGCAAACTGGATGCCTATTATATAAGAGAAAAGTATGCTGAATTTAGGGAGATGCATGGCATGCTTGCTCCTACCATGGATGAAGTCTTTTGTTTTGGTGATCCGGTAGAATTATATCTTGCCGGAAAGCATGTAGATGTTCCTGTTATGTCGGGAAATACAAAAGAGGAATTTCCTGATGGAATTAGCACACAGTCAGAGGATGAACTTAAGGCTAAGGCGAAAGAGTATTTCGGTGATTTTTCCGAAGACTTTCTAAAGTATCCGGAAGCAAAGGCAAAAGATGCAAATGGTAATTATGCCACCGTAAGTGGCATCGAGTGCACCGTAAAAGCAATGGCACTGCAGAATTATAAGAATAAACACAAAAAAGAAGTTTATTATTACCGGTTTGAACCGGATATTCCGGGCTGGGATAATCCGGGGACATTCCATTCGGTAGATTTGTGGTTTTTCTTTGAAACCCTTGCAAAATGTTGGCGTCCTTTCACGGGAAGACATTATGATCTTGCAAGACAAATGTGTAATTATCTGTGTAACTTTGTAAAGTCAGGAAATCCCAATGGAGAAGATGCAGACGGTAGTAAAATGCCGGTGTGGGAACCTTATTGCGAGGAAAATCCTTGCGAAATGCTATTTACAGGACAAGGGGCAAAAGCAGGGAAGGATTCGTCTGATTTTATAAAATTTCTAACAAAACAGATTATCAGAAAAAAGTTGAAGTAGCTACCTTTCATTGACAGTAAAGTTGAAAAAAATTATAATTACTCTATTAAAAATGAAGGTGGGAACTTGCATTGATTACGGTAAAAGAGATAGCACAAATATGTAATGTATCGCCCAGTACGGTATCTAATATATTAAATGGAAAGTCCAACGTGGGTGAAGATACCAGGCAGAGAGTTTTGGATGTTGTTAAAGAAACCGGTTACCGGCCCAACTACTTTGCACAGAGTATGAGAAAACAGACCAACAGGATGATTGCTGTTATCACAGAGGACTTAATCGAATTTAGTACCGGTCCCATTGTAGAAGCCATTATGGCTTATTGTGACGATCATAATTACCGGACAATTTTGGTAAACTTACGCATGTATGATAAGTGGAAAGATACCTGGTACAACGATGACACAAAACTCCAAAAAGAAGTGGATCCTGTTATAAGAGAGATGGTTTCTGTCCGGGTAGATGCCATTATTTACGTGGCAGGCCATTGCAGGACAATCAATTGTATTCCGGATGATTTGGACATTCCTGTTGTGTTTGCATATGGAATGTGTAAAAGCAAGAAGTACCCGTCAGTCATCATAGACGATGCGAAGGGCGGATATGATATGACCAAATATCTGTTAGATCAGGGGCATCATAGCATAGGGGTCATTGCAGGAGCCATGGATAATTTCCACACCATAAGCAGGCTGCAGGGATACCGGAAAGCATTAGAGGAAAGTGGCATTTCATATAAACCGGAGTTATTATATTATGGAGATTGGAAGCGTGCTTCGGGATATCAAATAGCAAAAAAATTAATGAAACAGGATATTACGGCTGTTTTTTGCATGAATGACAATATGGCAGCCGGACTTTATGATTATATGTATGAACATGAGTTGGTGGTAGGTAAAGATATTGCGATTGTAGGATATGACAATAAGGAAATAGCAGATTATCTGAGACCGGGACTGACAACCAATGAACTACCCCTTCGGAAGATAGGGAAAAAAGCAGCAGAAATAACGATTCACTCATTGCTAAATGGAAGTTTGACAAAGCAAAATCCAATTACCCAAATTTCTTGTAAGGTAATAGAAAGAACATCTGCTATGAGGTAGAGGAGAAACTTAAGTGGCAAGATTTAACATTAACTTTTATTCACATGCATTGTGCAGAAATGTGTCTTTTAATATGTTTATCCCAAATGATCCAAGAGGGGACGAAACGGAAAACAGAAAAATGAAAACCGTGTTTTATCTCCATGGATATACCGGCTGTGCTGAGGATTTTTGGTATTTGACGGATGTGGCAGAAAAGTATCATTATGCTATGGTGATGCCAAACGGAGAAAATTCTTTTTATTTGGACGGCGAGGCCACAGGAGATAATTACTGCAGCTATGTGGGAGAGGAACTGGTAGAATATATCAGAAAGACATTTGGACTTGCCATGGCAAAGGAAGATACCTATATTTGCGGTCTTTCTATGGGAGGCTTTGGCGCACTTCATACAGGACTTGCCTATCCGGAGACATTTAGTAAGATTGTGGCACTTTCTTCCGCGCTAATTGTCAATGAAATAGCACAGCTTAAAGTAGGCGAAAGCAATGAAGTGGCAAATTACGCATATTATACAAAATGCTTTGGAGATTTAAATACAGTTAAGGAAAGTGTAAATAATCCGGAAAAGCTGGTGAAAAATTTGATGGAGAAAAATATCCCCATGCCGGAAATATATATGGCCTGTGGGACTGAAGACTTTTTACTTGATAAAAACCGGGAATTCCATGAGTTTCTGGAAGATAGTGGTGTAAAACATTGCTATTATGAAAGTAAAGGAATCCATGACGGCGTATTTTGGAATGAATATTTTAGAAAATCGGCAGAGTGGTTATTTGCATAGGTGATGCTATATGGCAATTACAGTCAATGAACAAAAAAGAATATTTTTTTTAGACGGAAAAAATACAACCTATGCATTTATGATTAATGAATATAATTATGCAGAGCATTTGTATTACGGGAAAAGCATAGGGCATGATGATATTACCTATATCAGGGGCGATGGCGGAGGGAGCATGCTTGCTCAGACACCCGCATACAAGGCCCAAAAAGGAGTTTTTCCGAGTTATGATTCCTACCATCAGTTTCCGGCAGAAATATCTTTTTACGGAACCGGAGATTACAGAGAGCCTGCATTAGAAATTAGCCATGAAGACGGCAGCAGAATTGTAGAATTATTGTATGACGGCTATGACATAGCAGAGGAAAAACAAAAGCCGGAAGGCATGCCTGCCATGCGCGGCGGAGAGACACTTATTCTACACCTAAAGGACACAGCATCTCATTTTGGATGTGACTTGTACTATACGGTTTACGATGACGTAGATGTTATTGCAAGACGTATTGTATATAAAAATGAAGGGGAAAGCGATGTGAGATTAAACAGAGCTTATTCCTTTACATTCCATGTACCTGATATGGAATATGAAGTTATGACACTACATGGTGCCTGGGGAAGAGAACGGAGAATAGAATCTATTCCGGTCCATCACGGCGTGGTTTCCGTGGATTCCAAGAGAATGTCCTCATCGGCAACATTAAACCCCTTTATGGCACTTGTAAAGAAGGGGACATGTGAAGAATACGGAAACGTTTATGGATTTAGTCTGGTGTATTCTTCTTCCTTTGTGCTAAAGGCAGAAGGCATTAACAACGGAAGTATCCAGATTACCGGAGGAATCAATGACTTTGATTTTTCATGGAAATTACAAAAAGGTGAAAAACTGGAGACTCCGGAAGTTGTCATTGCTTATTCCGATGAAGGTCTTGGAGGAATGAGCCGTATTTATCATGATGCTTACAGAGAATATTTAATTAATAAACGCTTTGTGAAAGCAAAGCGCCCTCTTGTCATTAATAACTGGGAGGGAACCTATTTTGATTTTGACAATCAAAAGTTGAAAGAAATTGCAGAGGCGGCTAAGGGTACGGAAATTGATACCTTTGTACTTGATGATGGATGGTTCGGAAAACGTGATGATGATTTTTCCGGATTAGGTGACTGGTTTGTAAACACCGACAAATTAGAAGGTGGTCTTACAGAAGTTATTGAGTATGTAAACGGACTTGGAATGAAATTCGGTTTGTGGTTTGAACCGGAAATGGTAAATGAAGATTCTGAGCTTTATCGGGCACACCCTGACTATGCAATCGGAGTGCCGGGAAGAGTGAGGTGTCAGAGCCGTAACCAATACATGCTGGATCTTACCCGCAAAGAAGTCAGGGACTATATCGTAGAAAATGTAAATGGAGTGTTGCATAAACATCATATTAGCTATGTGAAGTGGGACTATAACAGAAATGTTACGGACGCCTGGTCTTGTGGACTTACAAAAGACAGGCAGGCAGAGTTTTCCCACAGATACGCACTCGGGTTATATGATTTGTGTGAGAGAATCGTGGAGGCCAACCCTGAAGTCTTTTTCGAGGGATGCTCCAGCGGAGGCGGCAGATTCGATCCTGCCATACTTTACTATTTTCCTCAAGTTTGGACTTCGGACAATACGGATGCTGAGGATAGGACTCTGATTCAATACGGAACGTCCATGGTGTACCCACTGTCAACTATGAGCTGCCATGTGTCTGTGGTGCCTAACCATCAGACCGGACGTATTACCCGGATGGATACAAGGGCTGACATTGCACATTTGGGTGCAACGGGATATGAATTGGACACTACGGCATTTTCTGATGAAGACAGGGAATGTGTGCGAAGGCAGATTGAAGAATACCATGAAATAGAAGAATTGGTATTAGACGGAGACTTATACCGCACGGAAAATCCAATGGAAAGTAATTATTTTGGGTTCATGTTGGTCTCAAAAGATAAAAAGGAAGCATTCCTTACTGCATACAGGCGCCTTGGTCATGCCAATGGGGAAGTAAAACGCTTAAAGGTATGTGGTTTGGATAAAGATATATATTATTATGTGAAGGAATTAGATAGTACATTTCTGGGTGCAACACTTATGAATGTAGGTTTGCTGCCTGTGTTTGATAAAGGTGATTTCAAGACCGTAAAATATCATTTTATGAGTCTTGATATATAACTTCTCTTTTTTCCTTTAAAAGGGTATCGTATTATGAATGATTGTGCTAAGGGTCATTCAGTGAGACGGTACTCTTTTTTTGCAAAGTTTTCTATAAAAAAGTTGATGCCTGGCATTTATAGAAGTATAATGTAAGTAATTACAACTAAAAGTCAGCAAGAAGAGGAGACATAAAATGACAGGACCAAAAGCACCGAAAGACCCTACTGCGAAGGGCAGTAGCTTTTATATATGCAGGCAAAAAGAGGTTGCCGGAAATCCCCAACCGGATGGAAAAGGTGTGCAGTTTATTTATTTAAATGATGTGAGACTAATCACTTTTGCACAGATGGTAGGAAATGTTACAGATGAGACCATGCTTGAAAATTTAAAGACAGCAGAAGGATTTATGAATATGGTAGCGGGTATTGGTGTCACAGTGGATGCCCAGGACCGTAGCAAGACCATTGATTATGTATTTCAGATGTATGGAAAAACAGACCCAAACAATTCCGGAACGCTCCTTAGGGTACCCTGTGTTCCAGACGGCATGGAACAGATTATATGGTTTGATGATTATAAGTGGTCAGAGGATGATGACCTTCCCGGTCAAATGCGTTTTGAATTTCAGACACCGGGTAGTTTTGCCACCGTAGATGTGAAATTGTATCTGCGTGAAGGGTATACAGCACCGGAACAGGAAGAATGTAATGCAATTGATGAGACTTCTGCCGACTATAGGGCTATGATACAGCGTTCTTTTATGGACTCCGGAAATAATTACCGTCTAAAGAAAGTAATTGACAAAGCAAAAGCAGGGGAGGATGTGACCATTGCATTTATTGGTGGTTCCATAACCCAGGGTGCAGGTGCCATTCCCATTAACACTAAGTGCTATGCCTATAGGACGTGGGAAAAGTTTAAACAGACATTTGGATGTGGAGATAATGTGCACTTTGTAAAAGCCGGTGTCGGAGGTACCCCTTCTGAACTTGGCATGATCCGTTTTGAGCGTGATGTCCTTAAGGACGGTAAGGTACTGCCTGACTTGGTAGTAATCGAATACGCTGTGAATGACGAGGGAGATGAGACCAAGGGACGTTGCTATGAATGTCTGGTAAGAAAAGCCTTGGGGCTGTCAGAACATACCGCAGTGTTACTGCTGTTTGCAGTGTTTGCAAATGATTGGAATTTGCAGGACCGCTTGGGGTTAATCGGAAAGAGATATGAACTCCCCATGGTAAGTACACTTGATGCTGTTGTGCCACAGTTTTATCAAAAACCGGGGGAAGGAAGAGTACTTATAAAGAGCCAGTTTTTCTATGATTCCTATCATCCCTCCAATGTAGGACATGATATTATGTCAGATTGCATTATACATATGCTTAAAGAAACAGATAAACAGGAGTATGATGAGAAATACATATGGAAAGACCGGGCGCCTGTTTTCGGAACTGATTTTACTGAGGTGAAATTACTGGATAGGCAGTCTAATACGGATAAAGCAATTGATCTAAATCCGGGAAGCTTTTGCGAAACAGATGAAGACCTGCAATATGTGGAAATGGATACGGATTTTTCTGCAACGCCCCAGTTCCCGTTTAACTGGCAACACAGACAGGGCAGCGAACCTTTTTCCATGAAAATAAAGTGTAAAGCACTTTTGCTTGTAAGTAAGGATTCCGGAAATGTAAATTCTGCAAAAGTAAAGGTCTGTGTGGATGGTAAGGAAGTATTGATTGCAGATCCAAGAGAAGTGGGATGGACACATTGTAATCCGCAGATTCTTTTCTCAGAAGCAGAAAGCAAAGAGCGTTTGATAGAACTTTCCGTACTTCCGGGAGATGAAGATAAATTATTTACGATTTTAGGCTTTGGCTTTGTTGAGTAACTGGCGATAATAAAACAGATTAGGAGATATCTATGATTTTAGTTCAGAATCAGAAAGCACTTCCTTTCATTGTTGAAGACTGTGCTTATGAAGGTGTAAAAAGAATTGCCGTAAAGGTAGCAGCAGATGTAGAGAAGGTAAGCGGCGTACTTCCGCAAATTATTCCGGATGCTTCAAGCAAGCCGGAAAAATGCTTGCTTTTTGCAACCTTAGGACATAGTAGATTGATTGATAAATTGGTAGATGAGGGGAAATTAAATACATCCGTTCTCTCAGGGAAAAGAGAGGTGTTTTTTTCCAAATTGGTGGACGCCCCCTTTGAAGGCGTAGAACAAGCACTTGTTATCTGCGGTAGCGACAAGTTGGGCACCATCTATGGAATGTTTATGATATCTGAGTACATTGGTGTTTCTCCCATGTGCTATTTTGGAGATGCAGAACCGGAGAGGGATGAAGCCATTGTATTTGCAAAGGATATTGAAAAAGTATCCAAGGAACCCAGCGTAAAATACAGGGGGTTCTTTATCAATGATGAATGGCCATGCTTTGGCAACTGGACCTTTGGACATTTTGGTGGCTTTACAGCTGAAATGTATGATTATGTATTTGAGTTTTTACTTCGTATGCGAGGAAACTATTTGTGGCCTGCCATGTGGAGTTCATCCTTCCCTCTTGATGGCCCCGGAGGCTTAAGTGAAGAACTGGCAGATATCTATGGAATTACTGTATCATATTCCCATCATGAGCCCTGCCTTCGTGCCAGCGAAGAATGGGATTTGGTAAGAGGAGAGGATTCTCCTTACGGCAATGAGTGGAATTATTATACCAACAGTGAAGGTCTTTCCAGATACTGGGCAGATGCCTTGAAGCGAAGCGGTAAATATAACCATATGATTACCATAGGCATGCGTGGGGAGCGTGACAGCTCTATGCTGGGAGAAAATGCAACCCTGAAAGATAACATAGATTTACTGAAAGATATTATCACCAAACAGCGTCAGCTTATTGCTGAGCATGTCAATGAAGACGTAGACAGTGTACCTCAGCTTCTTGCACTGTATAAAGAGGTGGAAGCATATTTTTATGGGGATGAAAATACAGAAGGACTGAAAGAATGGAAGGAACTGGAGAATGTTGTTTTCATGCTTTGTGAGGATAATTTCGGACACATGAGAACACTTCCCACAGAGGAGATGCGTTCCCATAAGGGCGGATTTGGTATGTATTATCACCTGGATTATCATGGAGGACCGGTATCTTATGAATGGATGCCCTCCACACCTCTTACGCTGATCTGGGAACAGATGACACAGGCATATGAATATGGTATTAAGGATGTCTGGGTGGTGAATGTAGGCGATTTAAAGGGAAATGAAGTGGCATTGAGTTATTTTCTGGCTCTTGCATATGACTTTGACAGGTGGGGGACAAAAGCTCCCGGCAGCTATAAGAGATATATGGGATTGTGGGCAGAGCACTGCTTCCCCAGAACAACACCGGATACCTGCGAAGAAATTGTACAGGTTTATGAAGACATGGTAAAGTTAAATTTCATGCGCAGACCGGAAGCGTTACATTGCGGAATCTATCATCCTTGCCATTATAATGAAACGGACAGAATTCTTGCACTTTGTGCAGATTTGGAAAAGAGAAACGAAGAGTTGTATGAGGACCGCAACGAAACGGAAAAACTTGCATATTACAGCATGCTGTATTTCCCGGTAAAGGCAAGTATCAATCTGATCCGTATGCACCTGTACGCAGGTAAGAATGCACATTATGCTACGCAGGGAAGGAAAATAGCGAATCTGTACGGAAAACTGATGAATGACTGTATTTTGGAAGATAAGCGCCTATGCGAAGAGTTCGGTGCATTTAGGGATGGCAAATGGAAAGGAATGGAGTTAGAGAAGCATATCGGCTTTACCTCATGGAATGATGACGGATGGAAGTATCCTGTGAGAATGTATGTGGAGCCTGTAGATAAGCCGAGAATGAGTGTATCCAGGGCTGATGACGAAAAACTTTTTGTAAAGGTATATGGAGAACCCCGCTGCATTGATGTCCATGATTTCCTTTATGAAGGTGAAGATAAGGTTGTACTGGAAATCAGTAACGACGGTGCAGATTCCCTAAACTATGAAATAACTGTGGTGGGAGATGAAATGCCTGATTGGCTTACTGTTTCTCCTATGAAAGGAGAAGTGGCTGATTTTGAACAGGTGATTATTTCCTGCGACAGGCAGAGCCTTCCGAAAGAAACACAGACAGTAAGAATGTTAATCAGTGACGGCGATACAAAGGTTGCTGTGGAAGTGAAGGCAAAGAAGGAAGATATAAATGAACTGCCTGCTATGACTTTCCTGGATGTAGCAGATGTGATAACTATGGAAGCACATCATTATTCAGAAAAGAAGGATGTGGAGCAGGGTGGATTTGTGTGCATCAGCGATTACGGCAGAAGTGGAAACGGTGTAAAGGTATTCCCCTGCACTTCCGATTTTGCGGCAGAGGAAGAAAAGCCTGAAATCACCTATACATTTAAAATTGAAAACGCAGGAAAGTATCAGGTGGAACTTTGGACCACACCTACCAATTCCCTGCAAAACAGAAGACCCTTGCAAGTACTGGTTTCTGCAAAAGATAATAGCCAAAGCCATATTGTTACCATACTGGATGAAAATTACCGGGGCGGAGAAAACAGTGATGCCATGTGGTGCAAAGGGGCATTAGACCAAATTCGCATTACCAAGACAGAAATGGAATTTGACAAAGGAATACAGAGCATTACAATCGGAGCAATGCAAGCCGGGCTCGTACTGGAAAGAGTGATACTCCATCCCGTACAAACCGGGCTGAAAGAATCCTATTTAGGACCGAAAGAGAGTGCCTATATTAAATAACAGCAATAAAAGCCGGATATTTATTTCTTCTTATCACTGATAGTGAAGAATAAGCCGGCTTTTTTGAGGGCCGGACGAAGAGCCATGTAGACACCTACAGAGACAATTGCGGAAGTGATTGCATTGATGGATGTGGAAGCAATGTTCCATGCAAGGGTAATTTCGGCAGCAGGCTTTCCAAGGATTACCAATTTGTAGAAATAGCCTACCAGAGGGTCAAAGATGACATTGAATAAAAGACCACTGGCTGCTGCAAGTATGGATATGCGAAATACCTTTTTGCTTTCGGTAAGATTTGTAATATGTCCCAGCTTATGTGCAATAAAACCGGTAATCAGACCGATGCAAAACTTTAATAAAAAGGTTTTGGGTGCATATACAATATAAATAGGGTCCAATAAATCACCGATGGTCATACCGATAGCTCCACCAATACCGCCGTAGAAGCCACCTAAGATTAGGGCACCAAGCACGCATACGGCATTACCTAAGTGAATGGAAGTGGCATCGCCTCCCGGAAGCGGGATTTTAATTTGTAAAAAGGTAAATACCACGTAGGATAAAGCGGCCATGAGGCCTGTGATTGCAATTTTCTGTGTTGTTTGATTTTTCATAATATGTATCCTCCTGTCGGATACCAGTATAACATAGAGTGGCATGATAAGAAGTGCCAAAATATAATTTTTTAACCATGCCAGTTTAGAAAGAAAGGGGAATTTAATGTGATTTGTTTGGAAAACCAAAAAGGAGGAATAGATGCCGGTACATTAAAACTAATTGCCGTAGGATCCATGCTGATTGATCATACTGCAGCAGTTATTTTCCCATATTTACTTTTAGAAGGGGGAGAGCAGCTGTATATGATTTATCAGATTATGAGAGGGGTTATAGGGCGTCTTGCATTTCCAATCTATTGTTTTTTGCTGGTGGAAGGATTTGAAAAGACACGTAGCAGATGGAAGTATGGTACGAGATTGTTTCTGTTTGCCCTGCTGTCGGAAATTCCGTTTAATCTGGCATTTTGCGGTAGCGTATCCGGGCCTCATTATCAAAATGTATTTTTCACATTGTTTCTTTCCTTACTTTTGATGCAAGGAATGTGCATGGCAGATGATAGAATTGAAAATAAATGGTTAAATGCCGGTGGAAAAATTGCATTAACAGCATTACTTTGTTTTTTGGCGGAGCAAATCCGTTGTGATTATGGTGCAAAAGGTGTCTTGGCAATAGCCCTGCTCTATCTATTTAGGAAAAATAAGTGGGAGCAGATGGTGGCTGGCTGTATAAGTTTCGCATGGGAAATAACGGCGCCCCTTGCATTTATTCCCATTGCTTTTTACAATGGAAAAAAAGGGATAGGAATGAAATACTTTTTCTATGTATTTTATCCTATGCACCTTTTGATTTTATACGGCATTTTGCAGATAATTATATAAAGCTATTTTTAGGAAAGGAATTTGAATGGTCATGAAACGTTACTGGAAGTACATAAAGCCGTATTTGCCGGCATTTATATGTGGTCCGATTCTGATGATTGTAGAAGTAATCGGTGAGGTAGTCTTGCCGAAACTTATGGCGAATATTATCAATAACGGAGCTGCAAATCAGGATGTTCCATATATTATCGGAACGGGCTTTCTCATGATTTTGGTTGCAATTCTGATGATGATAGGCGGTGTAGGGGCAGCGTATTTCGGAACCAGGGCATCCGTAGGCTTTGCGTCAGATTTGCGAAGTGATGTGTTTGCCAAGGTACAAAAGTTTTCCTTTGCCAATTTGGATAAATATAACACAGGCTCCCTGGTGACCAGACTGACAAATGATATTACCCAAGTCCAGAATTTGATAAATATGTCCCTGCGCATGATGCTACGTGCACCGGGGATGTTAATTGGTGCCCTTATTATGGCGTTTATTATGAACAGACAGCTGTCCCTTGTGATACTTGTGGTGATGCCGGTTCTGGCATTGCTAATTGGCCTTGTCATAAGAACAGCCTTTCCCCGTTTTGGTATAATGCAAAAGAAACTGGATGTTTTGAATGCTACGATACAGGAAATGCTGATTAATGTCCGGGTGATTAAGTCATTTGTGCGGGGGACGTATGAAGAGGAGAAATTTGCACGGGCTAATGAAGATTTAAGGGATTCAGGTCTTAGTGCTTTTAAGATTGTGATTTTAAATATGCCAATCATGATGATTGTGATGAATTTTACTACGCTTGCAGTGGTATGGTTTGGCGGCAAACAAATTTTAGCAGGTGATATGCCTGTAGGAGATTTGACAGCATTTACCACCTATATTGTACAGATTTTATCCTCCCTTATGATGCTTGCCATGATTATGCTACAAAGTTCCAGAGCACTGGCCTCCTTAAACCGTATAAAAGAAGTTCTGGATACAAAAGTAGATCTTACCGATGAAGAGAGCCGTTTTCCGGATAAAAAAGTAGAAAACGGAAAGATAGAATTTAGGGACGTGAGTTTCCGTTACTATAAGGACAATGAACAGCCTGTTTTAAGCCATATCAATTTTTCTGTAGAAAGTGGAACAGTTCTTGGAATTATCGGTTCTACGGGCTCCGGAAAAACCACCTTGGTTCAGATGATACCGAGACTTTACGATGCAGACGAAGGAGAAATTTTAGTTGATGGGGTAAATGTGAAGGACTATGCACTTCACAATCTGCGTGAAGGAGTAGGTATGGTACTTCAGAAGAATGTTTTATTCTCCGGAAGCATTATGGAGAATCTGATGTGGGGAGACCGGTATGCATCAGATAAGGAAATAAAAGATGCAGCGCAGGCAGCACAGGCAGATACCTTTATAGAGGGATTTACGGAAGGATATCAGACATGGCTTGGACAGGGAGGCGTAAATGTTTCCGGTGGTCAAAAGCAGAGACTCTGCATTGCAAGAGCACTTTTAAAGAAACCAAAGATACTGATTTTGGATGATTCTACCAGTGCTGTGGATACAGCAACAGAAGCAAAAATCAGAGAAAGCTTTACAAGTACATTAAAAGATACAACAAAGATTATTATAGCCCAAAGAATATCCTCTGTAATGGGAGCAGATCAAATTATGGTTCTTGATGAGGGCGAGATTGTGGGGAAAGGAACTCATGAGGAACTGCTGCAAACTTGTGAGGCTTACCGGGAAATCTATGATTCACAGATGGATAAGGAGGTAAGCGCATCATGAAACAGGAGAGACTTGAGTTTTTACAGAAAAAATATGAGCAGCGGTTAAATCCGCAAAATATGACTCCGGAAATGATGCTGCAGGGTGCTCCTAAAGCTTCCGCCGGTGGAATGAAAGGATCAGGGGGTAAAAAAGGAAGGGCCGGCATGCCTGTGGTAAAGCCCAAAAATATGAAAAAGACCATGGGAAGGCTACTTGCTTATATTTCCCATGAAAAGCTCAGGCTTTTTATTGTTTTTCTCTGTGTGATTGGCGGAACGGTGGCTAATCTTGCAGGAGCCTATATGCTTAGGCCTATTATTAATGGTCTTACAGAAAACGGAAGCATTGCTAATCTGATGCAGGGGCTTATTATGATGGCTCTCATTTATCTGGTGGCTGTTTTAGCACAGTACCTGCAACAGAGAATTATGATTACCATATCACAGAACGCGGTGTTAGATATCAGAAATGAACTGCATGGCAAATTACAAAAACTTCCGGTGCGTTTTTATGATAATCACAATCACGGGGATGTGATGAGCCGTTTTACCAATGATGTGGATGTAATTGGTGAAATGTTAAATAATACCGTGGTGCAATTGATATCCGGTTCTATCAGCTTGGTGGGAACCTTTGCTTTGATGGTATATACCAACGTGTGGCTTACGTTAATTACCATTGTGATGGTGCCGCTTATGATGAAGGCAGTACAGATGATTGGAAAAAAGAGCCGCAAATATTATCAGGCACAGCAGGCATCCATAGGTACATTAAATGGATTTATTGAGGAAAACATGGCAGGCCAGAAGGTAGTAAAGGTATTTTGCTATGAAGATGAATCCATGGAAGAATTTGAATATTTGAATAGTGATTTAAAGCGTAAACAGATAAACGCACAATTTTTCGGAAGTATTATGTGGCCTGTAATGGGAAATTTAAGTCAGGTGAGTTATTCCCTGACAGCCTGTATTGGTGGTATTTTTTGTGTGCTTCGTGGATTTGATATTGGTGGACTTACCGTATTTGTCAACTACTCCAGACAGTTTTCCCGTCCCATTAACGAGATTTCCATGCAGGTAAATACGATATTCTCTGCACTGGCAGGTGCTGAGCGTGTGTTTGCAGTGATGGATGAAGATGCGGAAATGCCGGATGCAGAGCATGCCATCCGTATAGAAGAAAACATAGAAGGAAAGACTTGTTACGTTATTCCAAAAAAGAATGGGTTTATAGCAAACAATCGTATGCCGGAGGGCTTTCTTCTAAACGTAATAAAAGAAGATGAAGATTATTATTATAAAGAGGTGCAGGGTGGTGTTGCCCTGCAGGATGTATATTTCGGATATGTTCCGGAAAAGACAGTATTAAAAAAAATATCTCTTTATGCAAAACCGGGGCAGAAGATTGCTTTTGTGGGTTCCACCGGTGCAGGAAAAACTACTATTACAAATCTGATTAACAGGTTTTATGATATTGATTCCGGTATCATTACCATTGACGATATCCCCATTATGGAGATGGAGAGGGATTCCCTTCGGAGAAACATTGCTATGGTGCTGCAGGATACCCATCTGTTTACGGGAACCGTAAAGGAGAATATCCGGTATGGAAGATTAGATGCGACGGATGCGGAAGTGGAACAGGCGGCAAGGACGGCAAGTGCCCATTCCTTTATTGTCCGTCTTGAGCATGGATATGATACCATGTTGGAAGGCGATGGTGCCAATTTAAGTCAAGGGCAAAGGCAGCTCATTAATATTGCCAGAGCAGCAATTTCAAAAGCCCCGATTCTGATTTTAGATGAGGCAACCAGCTCCGTCGATACCAGAACAGAAAAGCATATCGAAAAAGGCATGGACAGTATTATGGCACAGAGAACTACACTTGTCATTGCCCATAGATTATCTACGGTAAGGAATGCAAATGCGATTATGGTTCTGGAAAAAGGTGAAATAATAGAGCGTGGTGACCATGATGACCTAATTAGTCAAAAAGGAAAGTATTATGAGCTATATACAGGTATGAGCGAACTTGACTAATGTGGGAGATTTTCTTGCGAAATGATGTTTTGCATGTTACAGTGATTATAGAAAAAAATTCAAAAGAGGAGAGGGATTCATATGTTACATGATGGCAAAATACTGATTGGAAAATCAGGGGAAGAGAAAATATATATTTATCCGCAAATGGCTAACAGGCACGGACTGATAGCAGGTGCAACGGGAACAGGTAAGACGATTTCACTTAAAGTTTTGGCGGAATCCTTCAGTGATTGTGGTGTGCCTGTATTCCTTGCAGATGTAAAGGGTGACCTTGCAGGTATGTGCCAGATGGGAACTATGAATGAAAATGTACAAAAGAGAGTGGACGCTATGAACCTTGCAGCAGAAGGCTATGAATTCCGCAAATATCCCACGGCTTTCTGGGATGTATATGCTGAGCAGGGAATGCCTCTTAGGACTACCATTACAGAAATGGGACCACTTCTTTTGTCGAGAATTATGGATTTAAATGATACACAGTCAGATATTCTGACCATTATCTTTAAAATAGCAGATGATGAAAATCTGTTGTTGATAGATACAAAAGATTTGCGTTCTATGCTTCAGTATGTGGGTGAAAACGCAAAGGAATATTCCCTTGCTTACGGAAATCTTTCCAAGCAGAGTATCGCAGCAATTGTCCGTGCAGTGGTGGCACTGGAAGCAGAAGGCGGCGATCAGTTCTTTGGGGAGCCGGCACTTGATATTAGGGACTGGATTAAGACAGACTTTAATGGCAAAGGCGAAATACAGATTTTGGATTGCCAGAAGCTAATTCAGAATCCTACCATGTATGCAACCTTTATGTTATGGATGATGTCTGAATTATTTGAGACCCTTCCTGAAGCGGGAGACCTTCAAAAACCCAGAATGGTGTTCTTCTTTGACGAAGCCCATCTGCTGTTTGATTCGGCGCCCAAAGCCTTGCTTGAAAAAATTGAACAGGTGGTAAAACTAATCCGCTCAAAAGGGGTAGGTATCTATTTTATCACACAAAATCCCAAGGATATTCCAAACGGAGTACTTAGTCAGCTTGGAAATAAAATCCAGCATGCCCTCCGTGCGTATACTCCGGCAGAATTAAAGAGCGCAAAGGCGGCAGCGGATTCCTTCCGTGTAAATCCTGAGTTTGATACCTTTGAAGTGTTAACCAATCTTGCCATCGGAGAAGCGATTATTTCTGTTTTAGATGAAGAAGGAATCCCTACCGTGGTGAAGAAAACAACCATTCTCCCACCCCAAAGTATGATGGGAGCATTGGACGATGCTACCAGAAAAAATCAGATAACGGGAAATCTTTTGTATGCCAGATATGCTACTATGGATGACAGAGACTCAGCATATGAATTTTTGCAGAGAAAGGCAGTTGCCGATGAACAGGCAGAAATAGCAGCAGAGGAAGCGGCAGCACTTGAAAAACAGAAGAAAAAAGAAGAAGAAAAGATGGCTAAGAAGAAAAAAACCGTGGTAAAAAGTGTGGCAAGTTCAGCTGCCGGTACCATTGGAAGAGAATTCGGTAATACCATCGGCAAGTCCATCGGTGGAAGCTTTGGAAAGAAAATCGGTGGCAATGTAGGTGCTTCTCTCGGAAGAGGTATTTTAAGTACATTATTTAAATTATAAACAGGGAAAATATGGATAGATTTGTCAGGACAGAAATGCTGTTTGGAAGTGCAGCTATGGAAAAACTTCATAATGCCCATGTAGCTGTATTCGGAATAGGCGGTGTAGGCGGATACGTAACGGAAGCACTGGCAAGAAGCGGTGTAGGCACTTTTACATTGGTAGATAACGATAAGGTGGCACGCAGTAACATAAACCGTCAGATTATTGCCACAAACGAAACAGTTGGCAGAGATAAGGTTTCAGTCATGCGGGAACGTATCTTAGCCATTAATCCGGCAGCAAAAGTAAATACTTATACCTGCTTTTATCTTCCGGGAAATGCATCAGAGTTTGACTTTTCCCAATATTCCTATGTGGTGGATGCCATTGATACGGTGACTGCCAAGATAGATTTGGTGATGCAGGCGAAGGAGGCCGGCGTGCAAATTATCAGTTGTATGGGGACAGGAAACAAATTGGACCCTACGAAACTGGAGATAGAGGATATTTATAAAACCAGTGTATGCCCCCTGGCAAAAGTGATGAGAAGAGAACTGCGAAAGCGTGACATAAAAATGCTTAAAGTGTTATACTCCAAGGAGGAACCAAGAGTGCCTAGGGAGGATTTTCTTTCACAGGAAGAAAGAAAAGGCAGACGTGCCATTCCCGGAAGCACAGCCTTTGTGCCGCCGGCAGCAGGACTTATCATTGCGGCAGAAGTAGTTAAGGATTTAGCGGAAATGGAGAATAGAAGTTGAAAAAGATGATGAAGCGGATTGCCGTAATTACAGCTGTAATTGTGGTAATACTTGGGAGTTATGCAGCATATGTACTGACAGCATATTATCGTTTGCCGGACAATTTGACCCTTGAGGTAAAACGCAACGGTGCCAATCATTATTTTGAAGACAAGGAACTTTATAAAGCCGGAGAATATTATTGGGCAATGACCTACAATATCGGATTCGGGGCATATCGGAAGGATTTCAGTTTTTTTATGGATGGCGGCAAGTATTCACAGGCAAAGGATGAAGACAGTGTGGTTGCCTCAGTATGCGGAATCGGTGATATTATCAATGCGGTCAATCCGGATTTTCTCTTTTTACAGGAAGTAGATGTTGACGGAACCAGATCCCATCACGTGAATCAGGTGGATCTCTTAAACCAGTTTGTTCTGGGGTATTATTATACATTTGCACAAAATTATGATTCACCTTATCTCTTTTTCCCACCATGGGAGCCTCACGGTGCAAATGTTTCAGGTCTGTTAACCTATTCAAAACCACAAATTACAGATGCGATGCGCAGAAGCCTGCCCATATCCCAATCACTTGGGAAATTGGTTGACTTAGACAGATGTTATTCTGTTTCGAGAGTACCTCTTGATAACGGAAAGCAGTTATGTCTTTATAATGTACATTTGTCCGCTTATGTGAGTGATGAGTCATTAAAAGATGCACAGTTAGCCATGCTTTATAGGGACATGGAAGGGGATTATCAAAAAGGAAATTATGTGGTTTGCGGAGGAGATTTCAACCGGAATTTGAAAAAAGAAGATTCAGACAGTGCTTCTGCAAATCAAGTGCAACTCTTTTCAAGAGAAAATTTACCGGAAGGGTTTACCCTTGCCATTGACGAGGCAAAAGAGGAAAAGATAAAACACAATACCTGCAGAGATGGTGGAAAACCGTATGAGGAAGATACCAGTGATACGGTTACACTGGATGGATTTATTGTTTCTGAGAACATTAATGTAAACTATTACTATCATATGGACTGGGGATATGAGTTTTCCGATCATGAACCGGTCATCATGCAGTTTCAGATTATTGAATAATATTTGCAAAAAATGCCATACTAGCCTTTGAATGTAAGTGGAGGTTTTTCGTATGGCAAATCACATCATCGTATATTTAAAAGCAGAGCAAAATGCGGAGGTAATGAGCGAGCACGTTAGTGTTAAGGACATTGCCTCCGTTTATTGTAGTGAAAGGGAAGTTTGTGAAAAAATTAAAGCAATAGAGATACACAAGTTTTGTGAAGAAGAAAAGAAGAGAAAAGTAGTCAGCATATTAAAAGTAATAGAGCTTATTGAGAAAGAACTATCCGGCATTGTTGTACAAAACATTGGTGAAAATGCGACTTTGATTGAATGGGTGGATGTGGATAAACATAAAGGAATCATGCAATGGATAAAGCTTGCATTTGTCGCAGGTATCAGTTTTTGCGGAACGGGATTTACCATTATGGCATATCACAATGATATAGGAATTACCAAGATTTTCGGCATGATATATGAGCAGGTCATGGGAAGGACTTCTGACGGATACACCATTATGGAACTGTCCTATTCTATTGGACTGGCAATCGGAATTATTGTTTTCTTTAACCATATAGGGGGGAGACGTATCACAAAAGATCCTACGCCCATTGAGGTGGAAATGAGAGTGTATGAAAGTGATGTAAATAAGGCGTTGATAGAAACTTCAGACCGGGAGGGCAAGAGCGATGATGTTGCTTAAAGGGTTGTTTTTGGGTGTGAGTGCCTTAAGCTTCGGGCTTCTTTCGTCGGCAGGGGTTTTTACTGTGCTTGCATCGGTGGGACTAATTCCACGGTTTGCAGGGAAAATGCATGTGGCAAACAAGGTATTTGTCCTGGAAGAGGCTGTTATTTTCGGGACGCTGATAGGTGGTTTTTTTAGTGTTTATACAGGATGGGGACAAATTGGAAAACTTGTGCAGACACAGATGCTGTTTGGTGCACATACTCAGGAAATATGGAATATATTAGGGAACATCCTTCTCATTGCAGGAGGTCTATTTGCAGGTATGTTTGTTGGGTGTCTTGCCTTTGCCATTGCAGAGATGCTGGATTCCATACCTATTTTCGCAAGGAGAATCGGGTTCAGACACGGACTTGGAATCGTGATTACTGCTGCAGCCCTTGGAAAAGCTGTAGGAAGTATACTTTATTTTGTGTATGGTATCTTTGCATCCGGAGCGTGAAAGGGTCATTGCATGACAAACAAATCAAGAGTTGAAAAATAAGAGGAAGGCAGTTACAATAATAGTGTTGTAAAGGAGGTAAAAAGATGCGGTCAATGGAATTTAAAATGGAGCGTCCCGGACTTTTAAAAGAAGGCGACGATGTTACGGTGACGGAAGGTGTTCTGCCCAGTAATTATTATTATACAATTGATCCGTCCCTTGCCATGTCCGGCAACATTCCCTTCCGGGAGCGATTAAAGTCCAGGGAAGGGAAAGTAGTTAGTGTGATTGAAAATGAAAGAGGATTTTATGTCACGGCAGAATTTGATGAGTGATAAAGAGGAGGAGAAACAATGTTAACAAAAGTAGCAACAGACAAAGCCCCGGCAGCAATCGGACCTTATTCACAGGGAATTATCGCAAACGGTATGTTGTTTGCATCAGGACAAATCCCTATTATTCCAGAAAGTGGTGAAATTACACAGGGTGATATTACAGTTCAGGCGAAGCAGGTAATGCTCAATGTAGGAGAAATATTAAAAGCAGCAGGCACCAATTTTGAAAATGTAGTAAAAACAACCTGCTTTTTAGCTGAAATGGCTGATTTTGCAGCATTTAATGCAGTATACGAACAGTATTTTACAGGGAAACCGGCGAGAAGCTGCGTGGCAGTAAAACAGCTCCCTAAAGATGTCCTTTGCGAAGTGGAAGTCATTGCACTTGTAAAATAAGGACGGATTATGAAAAATATATCATTAAAGGGTACAGTACTGCTTTTTTTGGCAGCCTTTATATGGGGCATAGCCTTCGTGGCACAAAGTGTAGGCATGGATTATATGGGTCCCTTAAGCTTTATCGGCGGAAGATTTTTGATGGGAAGTGCTGTGCTTGTACCCCTTGTTGTTTACAAACGGAAGAAAAACAAAATAGAAAATATCAGACCGGCAGATGCTAAGGTTACCATTGTAGGTGGTATCAGCTGCGGACTTGCGTTGTGCTTTGCATCCCTGATGCAGCAATTTGGTATTATGCATACTACGGTAGGAAAGGCCGGATTTATCACAACGCTTTATATCATAATTGTGCCCATTTTTGGTGTTTTTCTCAAAAGAAAAGTAGCAGGAAAAGTGTGGATTTCAGCAGTGATAGCTGCGGCAGGAATGTACCTGCTTTGCATGAATGAGAAACTGACTATTGGTAAGGGAGACGGACTTGTTTTTGTATGTGCCATATTGTTTTCTGTACATATTTTGGTGATTGACTATTTTTCTCCAAAAGCAGACGGCGTAGAGCTATCCTGCCTGCAGTTCCTTACAGCAGGAATCATTGGAAGTGTGGGTGCAATTTTGTTTGAGGAACCCAGAATTGGTGACTTTATTGCCGGAATCATTCCACTTGCATACGCAGGTATTATGTCCAGCGGCGTGGCCTATACACTGCAGATTATCGGACAAAAGGATATGGACCCTACCGTTGCATCCTTGATTCTCAGCATGGAATCAGTAATATCCATGCTTGCCGGCTGGGTACTTTTAGGACAGGCACTATCGGGAAGAGAACTGCTTGGATGTTTGCTTGTTTTTGGGGCAGTGATTCTGGTACAACTGCCGGATATGAAAAAACGTATATAAATGATGATTTCGGAGAAACTACCCATATAAAAAGTGATAGGAGGCTATTATGGATTACTTTCATGCTTTTTGGGTAGGAGGCCTTATCTGTGCTCTGGTACAGATATTAATGGAAAAAACGAAAATGATGCCGGGCAGAATTATGGTACTTTTGGTTTGCCTGGGTGCATTTTTAAGTGCTATCGGTATTTATGAATCCTTTGCAGAATTTGCAGGAGCAGGTGCCAGTGTTCCCCTTCTTGGATTCGGGAATGTCCTGATGAAAGGGGTAAAGGAAGCTGTTGACACAGAGGGGTTTATGGGATTGTTTGCAGGTGGACTTAAGGCTGCTGCAGTGGGAACCTCTGCTGCATTGATTTTTGGCTATTTGGCAAGCCTTATATTTAATCCGAAAATGAAGAAATAAATGAATGAAAAGTATGTGAAGAAAGAAGAGACAGTATGATAAAGGAGAGACTAAGGCAGCTGAGGAGTGCCATGGGAGAGGCAGGTATTCATTGCTATATCATTCCCACGTCGGATTTTCATAACAGTGAATATGTTAGTGACTATTTTATGGTGCGCAAATATTTCAGCGGCTTTACAGGCTCTGCTGGCACCCTTGTGGTGACAGATAAGGAAGCTGCCTTATTTACAGACGGCAGGTACTTTATACAGGCTCAAAAAGAACTTGCAGGCAGTGATATTATACTCATGAAAATGGGCGAACCGGGTGTGCCTGCAATCCCGGATTACGTGAAGACACAACTTAAGGAAGGACAGAATATTGGCTTTGACGGAAGAGTAATGCCGGCTTACAGGGGCCTTCAGTTTGAAGAGATTGTAAAAGAAAAAAAAGGTCAAATCATTTACAGGTATGATTTGGCAACAGATATATGGACGGACAGACCGGGGCTTCCTGACAGCGAGGCATATATTCTTGCAAGAAAATATTGCGGTGAGTCTGTGGAAGATAAGTTGGAACGGCTCAGAAACTGCATGAAAGAAGAAAAGGCAGATGTGCACATTCTGACTACCTTGGATGATATTGCATGGCTTTTTAATTTGCGCGCAGATGATGTTAAGTGCTGTCCCGTTTTGCTTTCCTATGCAATTATTACCGGAAATGATGCAATCTTGTTTGCACGGGAGAAGTCAATCAGTGGCGCAGTAAAAGACTATTTGCTGGAAAATGGGATTGCACTAAAGAGTTATGACAGGTTTTATTCTTATATAGAGGAAGAATATAAAGGAAACAAAGACGATACTATATTGATTTGTAAAAACAGGATTGATTACAGGCTCTTTAAACTTTTGCAGGAGTGTGTGGTTTATGACAAAGCAAATCCCACGACTTTGATGAAGGCTGTAAAGAACGAAACGGAATGTGAGAACATACGAAAAGCCCATTTGATGGATGCAATTGCAGTGACAAAGCTAATGTACGATCTTAAGAAGAACGCCGGAGAAAAGCAGATGACAGAGCTTAGCGTGGCAGATGATCTTGAGAAACTGCGAAGGGAAAATGAATCTTTCATTGAACCTTCCTTTCCTACCATATGTGCTTACGGGGCAAATGGGGCGATTATCCATTACGAGGCATGTAGGGAAGACTACGCTGTGATTAAACCGGAAGGAATGCTGATGATAGATAGCGGCGGTCATTATTTTGAAGGAAGCACGGACATTACCAGAACCTTTATCATGGGCCCTGTCTCAAAAGAGATGAAGGAACATTTTACTTTGGTAGTAAGGGCAATGCTGCGGCTGAAGAATGCAAAGTTCCTTTATGGATGTAAAGGTGTAAATTTGGATGTATTGGCCAGAGGGTGCCTTTGGGATAAAGGACTTGACTATAAACACGGAACAGGCCATGGCGTAGGCTATCTCTTAAGTGTCCATGAAGGACCCAATTCATTCCGCTATAAAACCATTCCCGGTGAAGAAGAATGGTGTTTTGAAGAGGGAATGATTACTACGGATGAGCCCGGAATCTATATAGAGGGTAGTCACGGTATAAGAATTGAAAATGAACTGTTGTGCCGGAAAGGTGAAACGAATGAGTATGGGCAGTTCATGCATTTTGAAGATTTGACCTATGTTCCCATTGATTTGGACGGTATCGATGCACAATGCATGGAAGAAGCAGAAAGAGAAATGCTGAATGCCTATCATAAACAAGTGTATGTAAAACTGGAGCCTTATTTTGAGGGCGATATGCTTACATGGCTTTCCTATGCAACAAGAGCAATATAGGGATATCCGCTTGACGGATATCCCTTTTTTTACTATGATTAAAAAAGGGGTATGTAAACCTTATATTATAATATATGGAGGAAAAGGCGCAATGAGTAAAGAAAAAGTAGTTGTGGGCGAAGAAGGTATTTTTGACGCCAAAAAACTAGGTACATCCAAAGTATTGATTCTTGGATTACAGCACATGTTTGCAATGTTTGGAGCAACGGTCGTAGTTCCCGCATTAACAGGTCTTGACGTTTCAACCACCTTGTTATTTGCAGGTCTTGGTACTTTGTTGTTCCATTTTTTAGCGAAAGGAAAGGTTCCGGCATTCCTAGGTTCTTCCTTTGCATTTTTGGCAGGCTATTGGGCAATTGCACCAAACGGTGAAGCAGATTTACTTCCCTATGCGTGCTTTGGTGTAGCCTGTGCAGGTTTGTTATATCTGGTGCTTGCAGCATTCATTAAGGCATTTGGGACAAGCAAGGTAATGAGATTTTTCCCGCCTATTGTGACAGGTCCTATTATCATTGCCATTGGTTTGAATCTGTCCCAGTCAGCAATCAATAACTGTGCGGCAAACTGGTGGATTGCAGTGATTGCCATTGTGGTAGTGGTTATCTGTAATATTTGGGGAAAAGGAATGATTAAGATTGTTCCCATTATCATGGGCGTAATCGTTTCTTATGTAATCGCTGCCGTAACCGGTAATGTAGACTTTACACCGGTAAAGGAAGCACAGTGGATTGGTCTTCCCATTCACTATGAGAATACAGTATTCTCTATTTTCAGCAACTTGGATGTATCATTATTAATAACGTCTGTTATTACAATTATGCCGATTGCACTTGCAACCATGGTAGAACATATTGGAGATATCTCTGCTATCTCTTCCACGGTAGGCAAGAACTATATTAAGGATCCCGGATTACATAGAACATTGGTAGGTGATGGACTTGCTACGGCAGTTGCTTCCTTATTCGGTGCACCGGCCAATACAACATACGGTGAAAACACAGGAGTTCTTTCCCTTACCAAGGTATATGATCCTTTGGTAATCAGAATTGCAGCAGGGTTTGCAATACTCTTTGCATTCTCACCGAAGGTTGGTGCAGTGATTTCCTGTATGCCTACTGCAACCCTTGGGGGTGTGTCTCTTGTACTTTACGGTATGATATCTGCAGTTGGTGTACGTAATGTAGTAGAAAATAAGGTTGATTTTTCAAAGAGCCGTAACGTAATTATTGCAGCGCTGATTCTGGTACTTTCCATTGGTATTAATTACAGTTCTGCAGGTGCCATTGCATTTACCATCGGTTCAGTGACCATCAGCTTATCCGGTCTTGCTGTAGGTGCACTGACAGGTATTATCCTAAATGCGGTGCTTCCCGGAAAAGATTATGTGTTTGACGAAGAAGAACCTTCTGATACGGGTGTAAATTTCGAAGTGTAGTTTGAAAATTAAATCTCGATTATATAATTAATGCAAAAACTGCCTATAGTGTATATGGGCAGTTTTTCTTTTTGAGTAAATATGTTATACTTGAATCTGAAGGATAAACCTAAGGAGAGAGGACTATGAACCGGATACCGGATGTGAATATTGATATAGAAGGAAAACTAAAAGAAATCACTTGTTTTGCCCTGGATATGGATGGCACTGTCTATCTTGGGAATAAGTGGATTGAAGGTGCGAGGGATTTTTTAGATGCTGTGGAGAGAGCGGGAAAGCAATATGTTTTTCTGACCAACAATTCCTCCAAAGGACCTGATAATTACATTGAGAAACTTGGAAAAATGGGACTTACTGTTGATAGCAGTAAGATTGTTACGTCAGGACAGGCTACCATAGATTATTTAAAGAGACACTATGGGGGAAAAAGAGTTTTTCTATTGGGAAATGAGCTTTTGACCAGGGAATTTATAGAGGAAGGGATTTGTCTGGATGATAAGGAGCCGGAAGTGGTGGTTACCGGTTTTGATACTTCCCTTACTTATGAAAAAATGTGTAAGGTTTGTGATTTAGTAAGAAGCGGTCTGCCGTATATTGCAACCCACCCGGACTACAATTGTCCAACAGAGACGGGATTTATTCCTGATGTGGGAGCGATACATGCCTTTATTCACGCTTCAGCCTTCCGCTATCCGGATCATGTGGTAGGAAAGCCAAGCGGTGATATTATGGATTATCTTGCAAGGCGTGCAGGTGTTTTAAAGGAACAGACTGCCATGGTAGGAGACCGGCTCTATACTGATGTGGCAGCAGGTGTAAATAACGGTTACACCGGAATATTGGTGCTTAGTGGTGAAGCTACGATGAAAGACGTAGAAACCTCTGAGGTGAAGCCCCATCTTATTTTTGATTCTGTAAAAGAAATGATTCCATACTTATAAGGATAGTGATTATGTCTCTGCAATTTTATTTTGGACCGTCAGGTTCGGGAAAAAGTACAAAATTATATAGAGATATGCATGCGGTGGCAAAAGAGTATCCGGAAAAGAATATACTTTTTATTGTGCCGGACCAGTTTACCATGCAGACCCAGTATGACCTGGTGAATGAAAGCGCGGAAAAGGGCATCAGAAATATTGATGTGCTTAGTTTTGGACGTCTGTCCCACCGCATTTTCGAAGAGACCGGTTATGGAAGTGAGCCTGTTCTTGATGATACGGGAAAGAGCCTGGTGCTCCGGAAAGTGGCTGCCTCCATGGAGAAAGAATTACCTGTGATTGGTCCTAATTTAAACAAAATCGGTTACATCCATGAGGTAAAGTCTGCCATATCTGAGTTTATGCAATACGGCATGAGCCCGAAACATGTAGAAGAGCTTTCAGAGTATGCGAAAAGCAGAGGAACACTACATTATAAACTGAAAGATTTACAGGCTATTTATCAAAACTTTTTGACATACATAGAGAACAGGTTTATCACAACTGAGGAGACACTGGAACTTTTGACAAAGGCTGTGGAAAAGTCGGATATCATCAAAGAGAGCACTGTGATCTTTGACGGGTTTACCGGTTTTACCCCTATACAGAACAGATTAATACAACGTCTGATGGAACTGACAGATAGGGTGATTGTATCCGTCATTATTGAAGGAAATGAAAATCCTTTTGAAATCAAAGGAGAACAGGAGTTATTTTATCTCAGCAAAAAGACAGTAAAGGATTTGTGTTCTCTGGCAGAGGAAGCGGGCATAGGGAGAGAGAAGGATGTCTATCTGAACATGTCTCCTGTAGTGCGTTTTGCTGCAAATGCTGAGCTTGCCCATTTGGAAAAGCACATCTTCAGGTATCCCTTAAAGCCTTACGCGGGGGTGTGGGGACAGAAGAGAGCAATCCATATTGCAGAGGCTACCACACCTGCAAGGGAGGTAAAGGAAGTCTGTATTAAAATCAAAGAATTGGTACTTTCCGGTGAATATTGTTATCGGGATATTGCCATTGTGGCAGGTGACCTGGAAAGTTATGGGGATTATCTGGAGAGGGAAAGTGCACTTTACAATATTCCCATGTTTATAGATAGGACAAGAGGTCTTTTACTAAATCCCTTTATAGAATTTATCAGAAGCTTGTTAAAGATAAAACTAACGAACTTTTCCTATGAGTCTGTATTCCATTATCTGCGAAGCGGACTTGCCGGTTTTGAGGAAGAGGAAGTAGACCTGCTTGAAAACTATGTGCTTGCACTTGGCATAAAAGGCAGGAAAAAGTGGAGCGAAGCATTTGTAAGAAAACCATGGAATGTAAGTGAAGAAGAACAGTTGTTATTGTTAAATAGACTGAATGAGTCAAGGGAACGGCTTATGGTGCAGCTGGAACCGGTTTTAGAGAAACAAAAAACAGCATCAGAATATATCAGAGCACTATATGAATTCATTGTAAATGCCCGGATACAGGACAAACTTGTAAAATTTGAAACACAATTTGAACAAAGTGCAGACAGGGAAAGGGCAAGGGAATATGCACAAATCTACAGATTGGTGATGGAACTGTTTGAGCAGATAGAAGATTTGCTTGGAGAAGAAGAAATATCTATGCAAGAATTTGCAGATATTTTAGATGCCGGTTTTTCTGAAATAGAAATCGGTATTATTCCCGGCGGAATAGACAGGATTGTGGCAGGGGATTTAGAAAGAAGCCGCTTAAAACAAGTAAAAATTTTGTTTGTGCTTGGTGTCAATGATGGAAATATCCCAAGAAACAGTTCTAAAGGTGGTATTTTATCCGATATTGACAGAGAATTTTTGCAAACTTCAACGTTTGAACTGGCACCTACACCTAGACAGCAAATGTATATTCAGAGGCTATATCTGTATATGAATCTGACGAAGCCTGCAGAGAGGCTCTATTTATCTTATGCCGGTACAAGCGGTGATGCAAAAGCTCTTCGACCATCTTATCTTATTGATATGGTAAAAAAATTGTTTCCGGAAATGTGCATAGAGAGAATAGGAGAAAAGGAAAAATTTACAGAGCAGATTGTCGGGGCAAAAGATGGGATTTCCGTGCTTGCCGACAGCCTGAGGAGTTATAGTGAAGGCAATCAGAGAAGTAAAAGACCTGAGGAAATAGCAGCACTGCTTAAACTGTATCAGGTAGATGAATCCTATGGCACGCTGGCAGAGAAAATGCTCCATGCAGCATTTATGCGCTACCGTCACTCTCCTCTTAGCAAAGTGGTGGCACGAAGCATTTACGGCACTATGCTTGAGAACAGTGTGAGTCGTCTGGAACAATTTGCAGCCTGCGCTTATTCACATTTCCTGCAATATGGACTTAAACTGAAAGAGCGTGAAGAATATGGGTTTGAGCAGGTTGACCTGGGAAATTTATACCATAGTGTATTAGAACTCTTTGCAGGAAAACTTGCAGATTGTAACTATACTTGGTTTGATTTCCCACAGGAAGAGGGGGAGAAGCTTCTTCGTGAGGCACTGGAAAGCTGTGCATCACAGTATGGAGAAACTGTTTTGTATAGTAACGCACGTTATTCTTATATGATTGAGCGTATATACCGTATTTTGAAGCGTACGGTAAGTACCTTACAAATGCAGCTTAGGGGAGGTGCCTTTATGCCTGCCCATTTTGAGATGTCTTTTTCTACAGTGCAGGACCTTGCATCCGTGAATATTGCACTTACCGGACAGGAAAAAATGAAACTTAGAGGAAGAATTGATCGGATTGATACCTGTGAGGACGCTGAACATGTATACGTGAAGGTAATTGATTACAAATCGGGAAATAAAAAGTTTGATTTAGCGGCTCTTTATTATGGTTTACAATTGCAGCTTGTAGTTTACATGAATGTGGCCACAGAACTTCAGGCAAAGAAGCATCCGGATAAGGAAATTGTACCCGCAGCCCTTTTGTATTATCATGTAAATGATCCCCTGCTAAAAGAAGATAAGGAGCTGTCACCGGAAGAGATTAATGAAAGATTGCAGAAAGAATTACGAATGACCGGAATAGTCAGTGATAGGGTAGAAGTCGTTGATTTGCTTGACAGAAACCTTTCTGACAAATCTGTCATAATACCGGTAGAACGAAAGAAAGACGGTAGTTTTACAGCAGGTTCAAGCATCATTTCAAAAGAGGACTACAAAATAGTTTCTGATTTTGTGAGCAACAAAATTAGAAAAGCGGGTGAGCAGATATTGGAGGGATGTATTGACATAAGCCCCTGCGAGCAGGGAACCTTTCATGCCTGCACTTATTGTTCCTATAAAGGGGTGTGTGACTTTGATGAAAAAATACCCGGTTTTGAAAACAGAAAACTTCCTTCATTATCCGAGGAGGAACTGCTTGAACGGATGCGGAAGGAAAATTTAGAGGCAGAAGAGAAATAGAAAAGGAGAAGTCATGGCAGTAACATTTACGCCGGAACAGCAAATGGTAATCGATTTGCGTGAACGGAATATTCTTGTATCGGCTGCAGCAGGAAGCGGAAAAACCGCAGTGCTGGTAGAGCGTATTATTCAAATGATTTCTGATGAGACAAAGAAAGTGGATATTGACAGGCTCCTTGTAGTGACCTTTACCAATGCTGCTGCTGCAGAAATGCGTGAGCGTATTAGCAGAGCCATTGAAAAGAAATTGGAAGAATGTCCTGAAAATGAGCACCTGCAAAGGCAGGCGGCGCTTCTTCATAATGCCCAGATTACGACCATTGACAGCTTTTGTCTCTTCGTTATCAGGAATAATTTTAACGATATTGGGCTTGATCCGGGATTTCGCGTTGCAGACGAGGGGGAACTGAAACTGTTAAAGCAGGATGTACTTGCAGATCTTTTAGAGAAGAACTATGCAGAAGGAAACAAGGAATTTCTGGATTGTGTGGAATACTTTACCGGAGGAAGCAATGACAGGCTGTTAGAAGAATATATAGGAAAACTTTATGAATTCTCTATGAGCTATCCCTGGCCGGAAGAGTGGCTTTCGGAGCGCAGTGGGGATTATAAAATAACAAGTGTTTTAGAAATGGAACAAAGCCCGTGGTGTACCTATATCACAGATTATATTAAGCTGTCTTTAAGGGAATGTGGGGACAAACTTACACTTGCACGTAAGATCGCAGAGGAGCCTGCGGGACCGTATTTTTATGGAAAAATGTTGGAAGATGAAGCTGCTATG
Organism: Lachnospiraceae bacterium; assembly: GCA_017938315.1. Classification (GTDB taxonomy): domain Bacteria; phylum Bacillota; class Clostridia; order Lachnospirales; family Lachnospiraceae; genus Suilimivivens. Next base: position 37,011 of record JAGBBV010000019.1, on the reverse strand, counting down.
CTCTGTAAATTAAGTGAGAAAGACAGTTTTTCCGATCTTTATCAGGCATGGGCGGGTATCACTTTTGGCCGTCTTCCGGGCAAAAAGGATGAAACGGTCGATGAGGAATTAAAGAAGAGAGTACAAGTACTCAGAAACCAAGTAAAGAAACAAATAGAGGAACTGGGCAATGCCTATTTTGTTTTATCTCCTGATCAGATAGTAAGCCGTATGGAGCAGGCTGCGTACCCTGTCACCACCCTTCTTTTATTAGTGAAAAACTTTAAAGAAGAGTTGGATGCACGTAAACGCAGTGCGAACATTATTGACTTTGGAGATATGGAGCATTTTGCCCTAAATATCCTGCTGAAAAAGAAAGCTGACGGAAGCTATGAAGCAACAGAAGCGGCAAAAGAGTACCGCTGTTTCTTTCACGAAATACTGATTGATGAATATCAGGACAGCAATCTGGTACAGGAACTTTTATTAAAAAGCATCTCCGGTGAAGACGAGGGACGTTTTAACCGGTTCATGGTAGGGGATGTAAAGCAGAGCATCTATAAGTTCCGTTTGGCAAGACCGGAGTTATTTATTGAAAAATACACCTGTTATACAAAGGTTGACTCAATTAGACAACGCATTGATCTACATAAAAACTTCCGTAGCCGTAAGGAAGTTCTTCATAGCGTAAATGATTTGTTTTATAAAATTATGGGACGTACCTTAGGGGGCGTGGAATACGATGAGGATGCTGCTTTATATCCGGGAGCTGTGTACCCAGAGTATGATAAGAATGAAACGGAAACTTTGATTATTGAAAAAATGCAGGATAGTGATTTGTCTGTAAGAGAGCAGGAAGCCCTTGTCATTGCCCGCAAAATAAAAGAACTCATCACTACTTTCCAGGTGACGGATAAAGAAACAGGAACGCTTCGTCCTGTGCAGTATAAGGATATTGTGATATTGCTTCGGACCACATCAGGCTGGGCTGAAGAATTTAAACAGATTTTTGAGAGGGAAGGGGTTCCGGCTTTTGTGACATCCAGGACAGGTTATTTTCAGGCATCAGAAGTAAGGGACGTACTTGGACTTTTACATGTACTTGACAATATGCTTCAGGACATTCCCTTATTCGGTGTTATGAAATCCTTTTTTGGTGGTTTCAGTGAAGAGGACATTGCCAATGTCAGAAGTATGGGAAAAAAAGGAAACTATCTGTATGAGGATTTAAAAGAATTTATTCAAAATGAAAATGCAGAAGAGGCTTTACAAAAGAAAACAGTGACATTTTTGGCATGGCTGAAAAACTTAAGGGAAAAAGCAGTATATATGCCTATTCATAAGCTGATACAGGATATTTTTACTGATACCGGTTACATGGAATATGTTTCTGCAAAACCGGGTGGGGAGCAGAGAAGAGCCAACTTAGAGATGCTGCTTGCGAAGGCAGCGGCTTTTGAACAGACAAGCTACTACGGATTGTTTCATTTTCTGCGCTATATTAAGCAACTGGAAAAGTATCAGGTGGATTTTGGCGAGGCGGATATCACAGATGAAAATGCTGATGTGGTACGGATCATGAGTATTCACAAAAGCAAGGGATTGGAATTTCCCGTTTGCTTTGTGGCGGGCTTATCCAAAAAGTTTAACAGACAGGATACAACGGGCCGGTTGATTGCGGACGTTGATATGGGAATTGGTGTGGATTATATTGACAGCCATTTGCGTCTGCAGAGCAAAACCATGCGTAAAAATGCCGTGGCTATGAAAATGAAACTGGATAGTCTTGGCGAGGAACTCCGTGTTCTTTATGTTGCAATGACAAGAGCAAAAGAAAAACTTTTTTTGTCAGCAGTGGTTGGAGAGGGCGAAAAATGGCTGGAAAGGCAAGCACAGGAACAGGTTTTGGATGGACAGAGAGTGCCCTTTTCCACTCTGGCCGGGGCATCATGCTTTTTGGACTTTATTACACCATGTTTAAAAAACTTTACGCTCATCAGGCAGGAAGATATTTTGGAAGGGGAACTGCGGGAAACATTTAATGCAGAAGATAAACTACAGGAATTATTGTTTGCAAAGGCGGATAATAGAGTGTTGACAGAATTGTCACAAAAGTTTAACAGAGAATATCCACACGCTTATCTGTCAGATCTTTTTGTGAAAACAACCGTATCGGAACTGAAAAAAGCCGCATACAAGCAAACAGAAACAGAGGATCCCTTTGCAAAGGAAATGTTTGAAGAAGCAGAAGTGGTACCTTATATTCCAAGGTTCATCAAAGAAAAGGAAGAACTTTCCGGAACGGACAGGGGTAGTGCTTATCACAAGGTGATGGAACTTCTTGACTTTGCAGGTCTTTGTAGAGAGAAAGAAACTTCGCAGGCAGATTTTAAGGAAAAACTTCTCCGTCAGCTTGAAGAGATGGAACAAAGCGGTAAGCTAAGCAAGGAATGGAAGATGGCAGTGTCTGTAAATAAAATAATGGCATTTATGCAATCATCACTTGCAAGACGTATGTCAGTAGCGGCCGGAGGTGGTAAATTGTTTAAGGAACAGCCTTTTGTTCTTGGTATTTCTGCAGACCGCGTGAAAGATAGCTTTCCGGAAGATGAGATGGTGTTAATGCAGGGAATTATTGACGTGTATTTTGAGGAAGAGGACGGAATTGTTGTTGCAGATTATAAGACAGACCGGGTTAGTGATGAAAAGGAGTTGATTGTGCGTTATCGTCTGCAGCTTGACTATTATGCAGAGGCACTTGAACGACTTACCGGTATAAAGGTCAAAGAAAAAATTATCTATTCCTTTGCACTTGGCAGGGAGATTAGTCTGCCAAAATAATAAAAATGCTTGACAAACCAAAAAAACAAGGATATTCTTGATGAGAATTACATAATATCGCTAGGGGTGCTTATGCTGAGATTGAGCCGGAAGGCTCTGACCCTCATTACCTGACCCGGATAATACCGGCGTAGGGAAGCAGAATTTTATAAATATAATTTCCTGTTTATGTTGCAAGAGGATGTTATGTTTGTAAAATTTGACAGCCCCTCCTGTGATGACACAAAGGAGGTTTTTTTATGTCTATTTTTGCAACAGAAATTATTGATGAAGAATGGGGCAACTACTTTGCCCTGACCGGAGCAGGCTACGGTGCGCTAATTATTATTATGATTCTTGTATTGCTTGCAGGATGTATGATTGGTGCTTCGGGAAAAGAAAAGAAATTCCGGACAAAGCAGCTTGTTTTCTCTGCAGTAGCAATGGCACTTGCCATGGTTACCAGTATGATTAAGCTCTTTGAACTTCCCATGGGCGGTTCCGTAACCTTGTGCAGTATGTTGTTTATCTGTCTGATTGGTTATTGGTACGGATTATCAGGAGGCCTTATGGCTGCCATTGCCTACGGATTTTTGCAGCTTATTGTAGATCCTTATATTATCAGTATTCCGCAGATGCTCACTGACTACATATTTGCGTTCGGGGCACTTGGCCTGTCAGGTTTATTTTCAAACAAAAAGCATGGACTTATTTTAGGATTTATAGCCGGCGTATTGGGAAGATTTGTGTTTACTTTTCTGTCAGGACTGATTTTCTTCGGAAGTTATGCCTCAAGCTATAATATGACAGCACCGGTATATTCCTTTGTATATAACGGATCTTACATCGGGGCTGAGACAGTTATTACTGTAATCATTCTTATGCTACCACCGGTAGCAAAGGGACTTGCCAGAGTAAAAATCATGGCACAGGATTAAAAAAACAAAGTGCTGCATTGTAAAAGTCCTGCATTCATCATATAATAATGGCATAGATACAGAGAGGTGCAGTGATGAGAGCAAGCGGAATTTTATTACCTATATCGAGTGTCCCGTCTAAATACGGAATCGGAAGCTTTTCGAAAGAAGCGTACGAATTTGTGGATTTTTTGGTAAAGGCAGGACAAACCTATTGGCAAATTCTACCCCTTGGCCCCACAGGCTATGGAGATTCGCCATATCAGTCTTTTTCAACCTATGCCGGCAATCCTTACTATATTGATTTGGAACAATTAATCAAAGAAGGCTATCTGACGGAAAAAGAATGCCGGGAGAGAGATTTTGGTGATAATGAATCCTATGTAGATTATGAAAAAATCTATCTGTCCCGATTTGAAATTTTATATAAGGCATTCCAAAATAGTCAAATAGAAAAAGAGCCTGAATTTCACGGCTTTGTAAGTAAGAATAAAGAATGGCTTCCCGATTATGCATTGTTCATGGCCATTAAAGACAGTAAAAAGGGTATCAGCTGGGTCGAATGGGAGAAGGATATTAAAATCCGCAAAGAATCTGCTATGTCAGCTTACAAGGAAGTCTTAAAAGAACAAATCCTTTTTTATGAGTTTTTGCAATATATATTCCAGAAGCAGTGGATGGCACTTAAAAAATATGCAAACGAAAAAGGGATCCTGATTGTTGGAGATATCCCCATTTACGTAGCCTTTGACAGTGCAGATACATGGGCAAACCCTGATTTGTTCCAACTAGATAAGTCAGGAACACCGGTTGCAGTAGCAGGCTGCCCGCCGGATGCCTTCAGTGCTACTGGTCAGCTTTGGGGCAATCCCCTTTACCGGTGGGATTATCATAAAAAGACCGGATATAAATGGTGGATGCAAAGAATAGAGCGGTGCTATGAATGGTATGATGTAGTCCGTATCGACCATTTTAGGGGATTTGATGAATATTATGCTATTCCCTACGGTGATCCGACAGCAGAATTCGGACATTGGGAAAAAGGTCCGGGTTATGAGTTGTTTAAAGTAATGAAGGAGAAACTGGGTAAAAAAGCTGTCATTGCAGAAGATTTAGGATTTCTTACCCCTTCTGTGCTTCGGCTTGTGAAAAAAACCGGATTTCCCGGTATGAAGGTGCTTCAGTTTGCTTTTGATGAAAACGAGGAAAGTGATTATTTACCTCACAATTATGTACCGAATTGTGTTGTATATACAGGAACCCATGATAATGACACGACCCTCGGATGGTTTCATTCATTAAACAGACATGATAAAGCATTTGTAAAGAAATACCTGCATTTAAAGTCAAACAAAGAAATACCGGATGCCATTATCCGGGCTGCCATGGCAAGTGTTGCGGATACGGCAATTATTCTCATGCAGGATTATTTACACCTTTCCGGGGAAGCGAGAATCAATATGCCTTCTACCCTTGGAAATAACTGGAAGTGGCGCATGAAACCGGAAGCTCTTACAGGCGAGTTGGCAGAAAAAATTTATGATTTGAGTAAACTTTACGGAAGAATACCCAAAAAGAAATAAACAGTAGAAAAGGGACCGATGAGGTCCCTTTTGTGTTTCTTTTTACTGTTTGGACAGATTGGAATTATGGTATGCGGGATTGTTAGTTACATCTTCTAAAAACCAATGTGGCATGACATAGGCATTTGCGGTTTCGATATCAGGAAACTCTACTTCAGCAATAACAAGGGGCTTAAAAGGTTCCTCGAAAATATCAAGTTCAATGTTTAAAGAACCCTCTGCAGGAATCACATATCTTTTTTTAGAGATAATATTACCATCTGCTTTGGTGCGCAGATGTTCGTAAGCTTCTTTATTTAAAGGCAGGTTATATTCTTCTCTGGCAAGAAGTCCTTTGCCTTTATAGGTTAGGTAATAATCGTCATTTTGTCTGCGGATACGGATGACAGGATCAGTATTTAAATATGCCTGTTCAATCACAAGACAAGGATATTGCTCCAAATCTGCCGGTAGTTCTTTTACTGTAAATTTGCGTTCTATTTCCATAACTAAATCCTTTCATAGGTAATTTAGAATTGCTTCATAAAACTTTACAATTCGTTTATTGGAAAAAAGTAGTATTGATGATAAAATAAAAAGGTACTATAAAGCAAGTATAACATAATTAGATAGAATAAATGCAAAAAGATTTGAAAGGATGAAAAAATGAGTAAAGTAGGAGTTTTTTTTGGAACAGGGTACGAAGAAATTGAGGCACTTGCGGTGGTTGATCTGCTGCGAAGAGAGAATATTGAAACGGAAATGATTTCCGTAACCGGAGAGATGACTGTTACAGGTTCCCATGGGATAGCGGTAGGTATGGATAAGCTGATAGAAGAGGCTTGTTTTGACAGTCTGGACGTGATTGTACTTCCTGGAGGAATGCCAGGAACAAAGAAATTGGAAGCCTGCGATGAACTTATGAAGCAGGTGGATGCCTTTGTAGAAAAGGGAAAAAAGGTTTGTGCCATATGTGCAGCACCTTCCATTTTAGGACATAGAGGGCATTTGAACGGAAAGAAAGCTACAGCATATCCGGGATTTGAAGATCAGCTGACGGGGGCAGAGGTTTTATGTGTTCCTGCGGTAACAGATGGCAATATTATCACAGGACGGGGCATGGGATGTGCCGTAGAATTTGGACTTGCCATTGTGGAAGCACTGCAGGGAAAAGAAAAAAGAGAGGCATTGGAAGAAAAAATTATTTTTATGCACTAACAGAGAAAGGGTATATGTAGTATCGGGAGGCAAATTACAAATGAATATTTTATTTTTTTTAACGCCCAAAAGTGAGGTGTCATATGTATATGATACAGACTCCTTAAGGCAGGCGCTGGAGAGACTGGAAAAACATAAGTTTTCAGCAGTGCCCATTGTCAGCAAGGCAGACGGACACTATGTAGGGACATTGACAGAAGGAGATTTGCTTTGGGATATCAAAAACAGGAATGATTTGTCTTTAAAGGAAGCAGAAGATATCTCCATTATGCATATCAAGAGAAAATGGGATAATGAGCCCGTGGATGTGGATGTTGACATGGAAGATTTGCTGAATAAGGCAATGAACCAAAATTTTGTGCCGGTGGTGGATGACGGTAAGCATTTTATCGGTATTATTACCAGAAAGGACTTAATCCAGTATCTTTGTAAAAAACTGGTGAAAGCCCAGCTTCTTGCAGGCGGTATGCAGGTGGAACAGTAAAAGAAGTACATATAGAAATATGGAGATGAGGGGAAATGTTTAATCAGTTAACGCAAAAAGATATTGAGGCTATGGAAGCGGAGATAGAAGAGCGGAAAGTGGTGATAAGGCCAAAGCTCTTAGAGGCGGTAAAGGAGGCAAGGGCACATGGTGACCTTAGCGAAAATTTTGAATATTATGCTGCTAAAAAAGAAAAAAACAAAAATGAAAGCCGCATCCGTTTTTTAGAGAGAATGATAAAAACAGCAGAGATTATTCCGGATGAATCCGCTGAGGATGAAATCGGTATCAATACCAGAGTGACCGTAGAGTTTGAAGAGGACGGTACGACGGAAACATATAAACTTGTAACAACAATGCGTGGGGATTCCCTAAATGGACTTGTCAGTGTGGAATCGCCAATCGGAAAAGCACTGCTTTCCCATAAGGAAGGAGATAGGGTTTTCGTGGAAGTAAATCCGTCCTTTGGATATTATCTGATTGTTAAAAAAATTGAAAAAAATCCGGAGGAAGCAGAAGATAAGCTGAGAAGTTTTTAAAAAATTATATCGGAAAAACTTTCCAACATATTTTTTTTCACACCGTAAATACTAACATCAAGATAAGTGATGGCGAGATGCTTTGAATGAGTTCTTCAGGATAAGCAAACGCAGAAGCTTATCTTGAAGAATAGATGACCTCATGAATGGTCAATAAAAGTAACGGAGGTGAAAAAGATGGCAAGTAGATCTAATAGAGTTGAAGTTCCTGAAGCTAAAGCAGCTATGGATCGTTTCAAAACAGAAGTTGCTTCTGAACTCGGTGTTAACTTAAAAGAAGGTTACAATGGTGACTTAACTTCTAAGGAAGCTGGTTCTATCGGTGGCGAAATGGTTCGTAGAATGATCAAAAAGCAGGAAGAACAGATGAAATAACCTGTGATGAAAAAAGAATGGCCCGTCTGCATATGCAGGCGGGCTGTTTTATTTCAGATTGGGTAGTTCTTCAATATTTCTGCTCAATGTAATGGCTAATATATCATTGGAAGAAGCGTTCTTAACAAAGTAGTTACAGGTTTCGACCTTCCGATAGATACCGTCATCGCCCAGCTGTCTGGTGATGACACGTAAACTCTTCTCGCCTCTTTCATAAGCAGATATTTGATTTGCCGTATCAAAAGTAGATGCAAATAATTCTCTGTCATCAGGATACATGGTTTCTGTTGCTTTTTTGATTAATTCAACATAGGAACCGCTGGACGGACAGGATTTTGCTGTATAGTTTTCATATGCCATCATATAAAAACTGTTTTTGGATAAGTTGCAAAAGATAATAAGAGGATAGCAGGAAAAAACTGCTTCCAGCAAAAGATCCTGGGCAACTGACGCAGGCTGCTCTAATAAAATATCCCCTGGCTTATCAACATTGACATCAGTTTTACAAACTTCAAGGAAGTCTGATTCCGGCATGGGTTTTGCATAAGAAAATCCTTGGATTAACTTACAACCACAGGTTTTTAAGAAACCCAACTGTTCAGGTGTTTCAACACCTTCAGCGATAGTGGTCCATTTAAGTCTGTGGGCAAACATAAATATACTTTCAAGAACAATGCGCTCTTCTTCGTTTTCACAATTTTGACTAAGCATTGATTTGTCTATCTTTAGGATATCTGCTGATATGTTTTTAATAAATCCTAAGGAAGATAAACCGCTACCAAAGTCATCAATTGCAATCCTGAAACCGGCATTCCGGCTTTCCATAATCATGGAGTTAACTTTTTCAGGCTGCTCCACCAATGCGGATTCTGTGATTTCCACCACCAGTAAATTTCGCGGGATATCATATTTTTCGGTGATATTACATAACTTTTCCACAAAATCATCTTCGTGAATATGTTTTCGCGAAAAGTTAACCGAAATAGGTATGGTTTTAATGTTGTTTTTCTGAAAAAAGTTACATACTTCTTCTGTGACATACCAATCCAGTGCAAGGATGGCATCCGTTTCTTCAAGCAGTGGAATGAAGTCATTTGGCATAACAATTGTTCCATCAGGTCTGACCCAACGCACCAGTGCCTCTGCAGCACGCAAGGAATTTGTTGTAGGATCATATTGGGGCTGATAGTACACTTGAAATTCATGATTGGCAAGAGCCTTCATAATTTCAGCAAGTTGCTTTGCAGACATTCATTTCACCACCTTTCTCAATTGCTAAAATTTGTCATATATTAACATATTATATCATTTTTCCAATATATGCAAATACCATTAATCTAATTTTGACAATTTTTTTAAAGGTATCCAAATAAGATAAGCGTAAACACAGCCAATGATTGCAGCAATCAGCTGCGTGATTGAAAACGTAGTCTGAAAAACAGACATTTTAGGCAACATTTTTTCGGGTAACAACATTGGAATTAATATCAATGAAATGGAGACTCCCATAAATAAAGCTTTCATGATACTGCCGATAACCATGGAAAGGGGAAGCCCCCATTTACTATTAGGCTTATTTTTCAGCAGATATATGAAAAACACCATAATAATATTACCAATCATAATGCAGGGCATAATGGCGGGAATGGCGGATATAATAGGACTTCCTGTTATAAAGTATGCGGTAATAGGCGTGATGACGGATAAGATGATGCCGCAGGTAAGTCCGACACTCAAAACTGCCAGAATCAGGCAGGCGTTGATAATAGGGCCGGTAATGTATACACTGGCATTTTTAAAAAACTGACTAATAATGCAGATAGCTAAAAGAACTGCCGTGACAGTAATTTGTTTGGTGTTAATTTTCATGATGGTTCCTCCTTAGTGTTTGCTTCAAAGAAGAAAATTCTCCCGTTGCAAGTCATTTTGTAGTATAATAAAAAAGGTCAAAAAAAACAAGGGTTTCGAGGAAATATCTATGTTCTCACAAGTACAGTTATTGCAAATAAAAAATATGGCCATGCGCATTTTGCATGTCCCCGGTAATTATGGTGGCGGCATACTGGAAATGGCAATTGTCGCAGATTATCATATCCCTTACGAAGAACTGAAAGAAAGATGTGCGCAGATTGCCGGAGCACTTAAGCAGACAGATGAAGTATTCCGCAATGTCAGAGTGAATCTGATTAAGTGGATATCAGATGAACAGATTGTAAAAGAGATTTCTTCTCTGCCGGTTTTGCAGATGGGACGGGCATTTGAAGATTATGGACAATATGAGATGGCAGCAAAACAACAAAAGTCAATTGATGAATTGTTTCGTCAATTGAAATTGTTTTACGCAAGGTCAAAATTAATAATTGTTTTGACAGATGGGGAGTTTGAGATTGCAGAGGTGGAAAAGGTTAAGCAATATCTAAATCCTTTTTTAAAACGCAAAATTTTGTTGTTAAAACCAAAAGGAGATGTCCATTTCGGTGAAAATATCAAAATGATAGAGTGGGAGAAGTAGGATGAGATTAGGTGCGTTGGAAACAGGCGGAACAAAGATGGTTTGTGCTATCGGAGATGAAAAAGGGAATGTTTATGAAAAGGTTATATTCGAAACCAAAACGCCGGGGGAAACTGTTCCGGAATTGATTGCTTTTTTTAAGGAAAGAAAAATAGATGCATTGGGGATAGGCTGTTTTGGCCCCATTGATTTAGATGAGGAGTCCGAAACATACGGCTACATAACCAGCACTCCGAAACCGGGATGGGGAAATTATAATTTCCTGGGGGCATTTAAAGAAGCCCTGTCCTGTCCGGTGGGCTTTGATACGGATGTCAATGCATCTGTGCTTGGTGAAGTTACTTTTGGACAGGCAAAAGGGAAAAAGTGCGTGATTTACCTGACTATCGGTACAGGAATCGGTGCCGGTATATATATAGAAGGAAAACTTCTTCACGGAATGCTCCATCCGGAGGCCGGACATGTACTGATACAGCGAAGAAAAGAGGATACTTATAAGGGGAAATGTCCTTACCATGAAAACTGCCTGGAAGGTCTGGCATCAGGGCCGGCGCTGGAAGAACGGTGGGGACAAAAGGCAAACCTGTTGCATGAGAAACAAGAAGTGTGGGATTTGGAAGCCTGGTATGTTGCGCAGGCACTTACAGGATATGTTCTGACCCTTTCCCCGGACATGATTATTTTAGGGGGCGGTGTGATGTATCAGAGACAGTTGTTTCCCATGATACGGAAGTATGTGACGGACATTTTAAACGGATATGTGAAGACAAAGGAACTTGCGGATATGGATAACTATATTGTTCCGGAAAGTTTAGAAGGTAACCAGGGGATTTTGGGATGCTTTGAACTTGCAAAAAATAGTGGCAATTTTTTCAAGGATATGCTATAATCCTAAAATGACTGTGATTATGCGAAAAATTAAGCAGTAATAACATAAATATCTATTAAGGAGGATGTACCGGAATGAGCGTACAGGTAGAAAAATTAGAAAAGAACATGGCAAAACTTACCATTGAAGTTTCTGCTGAAGCATTAGAAAAAGCAATTGAAGAAGCTTATCAGAAAAACAAAAATAAAATCAGTGTTCCCGGATTCAGAAAGGGAAAAGTACCCCGTCAGATGATTGAGAGAATGTATGGAAAGGAAATCTTCTATGAAGATGCTGCCAATGCATTAATTCCCGGAGCATATGAAGATGCTCTTGAAGAATGTGAAGAAGACATCGTATCTTCACCTGCTATCAATGTAGTACAGATTGAAGCAGGAAAGCCCTTCATTTTCACTGCAGAAGTTGCTCTTAAGCCTGAAGTAAAACTTGGCAAGTATAAGGGTGTTAAGGTAGATAAGGCTGATGTTACCGTAACAGACGAAGAAGTGGATGCTGAAATTAATAGAGAAAGAGAAAATAATGCACGAAACATCGAAGTAACTGACAGAGCTGTAAAAGATGGCGATATGACAGTAATCGATTTTGAAGGTTTTGTAGATGATGTTGCTTTTGACGGCGGCAAGGGAGAAAATTATCCCCTTACAATCGGTTCCGGTGCATTTATCCCCGGATTCGAAGAGCAGCTTGTAGGTGCAGAAATCGGTAAAGAAGTTGAAGTAAACGTAACATTCCCCGAAGATTATCATGCAGAAGATTTGAAGGGTAAAGCAGCAGTATTCAAATGTACTGTTAAGGAAATCAAAGAAAAAGAACTTCCTGAATTAGATGATGAATTCGCAAGTGAAGTTTCCGAATTTGATACTCTTGCAGAATACAGGGCAGATGTTAAGGGTAAACTGGAAGAGAAGAAAGCAAAAGAAGCTAAGGAAGCTAAGGAAGCAGCAGTTATCGAAGCAATCGTGAAAGATTCCGATATGGAAATACCTGAGCCCATGCTTGAAACACAGCAGAGACAGATGGTAGATGAATTTGCCCAGAGAATCCAGATGCAGGGATTATCCATGGAACAGTATTTCCAGTTCACAGGTGCTACTTATGAACAGATGATCCAACAGGTAAAACCTCAGGCAGAAAAGAGAATCCAGTCAAGACTTGTTCTGGAAGCAATCGTAAAGGCTGAAAATATTGAAGCAACCGACGCTGATTACGAAGAAGAATTAAAGGTTATGGCAGAAGCTTACCAGATGGAAGTTGACAAAGTAAAAGAACTTCTTCCTGAGAAGAGTGTAGAGCAGATTAAGAAAGATATCGCAGTTAGAAAAGCTGCTGACTTTGTTGTAGAAAATGCAAAAGAAAAATAAAGCATAACGAAACACCCCATGGATTATGATAAAGCAAATTGTAATTCATGGGAGTTTTTTACAGAATATGGAAAGGTGGGTATACCTATGGCATTGGTACCTTACGTCATTGAACAGACCAGTAGAGGAGAACGTTCTTATGACATCTATTCAAGACTTTTAAAAGAGAGAATTATCTTCCTTGGTGAGGAAGTAAATGAGACAACTGCCAGCCTTATTGTTGCGCAGATGTTATTTTTGGAAGCAGAAGACCCTGAAAAGGATATTCATTTTTATATCAACAGTCCCGGTGGTAGCGTGACCGCCGGTATGGCGATTTATGATACCATGCAGTATATTAAGTGCGATGTTTCCACATATTGTATGGGTATGGCAGCCAGCATGGGTGCATTCCTTCTTGCGGGAGGAACAAAGGGAAAGAGACTTGCACTTCCCAACGCAGAGGTTATGATTCATCAGCCCTTAGGCGGTGCACAGGGACAGGCAACCGAAATTGAAATTGCAGCCAAACATATACTTCAGACAAAAGCAAAATTAAACAGAATGCTTGCAGAAAATACCGGCAAGGATATCGAAGTAATTGCGGCCGATACAGAAAGAGACAATTGGATGACGGCAGAAGAAGCCAAGGCTTACGGAATTATTGATAGAGTTGTTTCTAAGCGTGGCGAATAATAAATTGATGTAGAGGTGGGAAATGGCAGGAAAGAATTCTGATGATATCAGGTGTTCCTTTTGCAATAAAACGCAGAATCAGGTAACCAAAATGATTGCCGGTCCGGCAGGTGTTTATATCTGTGATGAGTGTGTAGAAATCTGTGCAGATATTGTAGAAGAGGAAATTGAAGAAATACAGGAAGAAGAGGACTTAGATATCAACCTATTAAAACCGGTTGAAATCAAAGAATTTCTCGATGATTATGTAATCGGTCAGGAAGAGGCAAAAAAAGTACTTGCTGTTTCTGTTTATAATCATTATAAGAGGGTTATGGCCCCCAAGGATTTGGATGAGATAGAACTTCAGAAGAGTAATATTATTATGATTGGACCTACCGGTTCAGGTAAAACCTATCTGGCACAAACCCTTGCAAAAATTATCAATGTTCCTTTTGCAATTGCTGATGCTACTACACTCACAGAAGCGGGCTATGTAGGAGAAGATGTGGAAAACATTCTCCTGAAGCTGATTCAGGCAGCAGACTATGATGTGGAGAGAGCACAGCTTGGTATCATTTATATTGACGAAATTGATAAGATTACCAAAAAAAGCGAAAATGTATCCATTACCAGGGATGTTTCCGGTGAAGGTGTGCAGCAGGCCCTTCTTAAGATTATTGAAGGCACTGTGGCAAGCGTACCTCCTCAGGGAGGAAGAAAGCATCCTCATCAGGAGCTGATTCAGGTGGATACAAGTAATATTTTGTTTATCTGCAGCGGAGCCTTTGATGGGCTTGAGAAGATAGTAGAGAACAGACTTAACCGTAATTCGATTGGCTTTGATGCAGAGATAGCAACTAAGAGCAACAGGGAAATCAGTACACTTTTGCAGGAAGTGACACCGCAAGACCTTGTAAAGTTTGGTTTGATACCGGAATTTGTAGGGCGTGTGCCGATTAATGTAGCCCTTCAGGGATTGGATGAGGCAGCCCTTGTCAGAATCTTGAAGGAGCCTAAAAGTGCTCTTATTAAGCAGTACCAGAAGCTCTTTAGTTTGGATCAGGTAAAGCTTACTTTTGAAGATGATGCGGTAGAAGCTATTGCAAAGCAGGCATTTGAACGAAAAACCGGAGCAAGAGGACTTAGGTCCATAATGGAAAAGGTAATGATGGACATTATGTACCGGATTCCGTCCGATGAGACAATTAAAGAATGCATTATTACCAAGGGCGCAGTAGATGGTGAAAGCGAACCATTATTGATTCACCATGAATCTATGCGCAAAGCAAGATAATAAAACGCCGCCTTTATGGGCGGCGTATGTTTTTTTAGGAGAGATACTATGAGTGAAACCGGTAGTACTGTAAACAATAAAATATTACCAACAGTAGCCATGAGGGGAATGACGATTCTTCCGGGAACAATTATACATTTTGATTTAAACCGATCTAAATCAGTACTGGCATTAGAGCAGGCCATGATGGCAGGCGGAAAACTCTTTTTGGTAACGCAAAGAGATACCCAGGAAAAGGATCCTTCTTACGAGCAACTCTATCATGTAGGGTGCATTGCGACAGTAAAGCAGATTACTAAACTGCCTAACAAGATTATCAGGGTTCTGGTAGAAGGCATCTGTAGAGGCGAGTTTTTGGGCATAAATGATGAGAGCAAAGGTTTCATCCGGGCTGTAGTACGTGAAGTGACGGCGGATGAGGAATTGGATTTTAAAATAGATAACAGGGAAAGTGCAAAACAGGAAGCAATGCTTAGGCAGATAAAGGAGTCCTTCGCAGAATATGCATCCTTAAATCCAAAGATGGGAGCAAATGCGGCAAAGCGTTATGCAGACATTCAGGATTTAGGAGTCCTGATAGACCAGATAACAATGAATATTCCCATGGAATATTCAGAAAAACAAAAGGTGCTGGAAGCCATTGCTTTAAGCAGGCGGTATGAAGTCTTGTTATCCATGCTTTTAAAGGAGATAGAGGTCGCAAAGATTAGGGCAGATCTTGCACAGAAGATAAAAGGTAGGGTTGAAAAGAACCAGAAAGAATATTACCTTAGGGAACAGTTACATTACATTAAAGAAGAACTGGGCGAGGAAGGTGCTTCCGATGCGGAACAATTTGAAAACGCAGTGGATGCACTGCAGGCAAAGGAAGAAGTAAAACAAAAAATCAGAAAAGAAATTGCCAGATTTAAAAAGCTTTCTCCCAGCAGTTCAGAAAGTGCAGTGGAAAGAGGGTATATAGAAACTTTGCTGGAACTCCCGTGGGATAAATGCTCCGAGGACAATGAGAGCATGAAACACGCACAGGAGATTTTGGATAGAGACCATTACGGACTTGAAAAAGTAAAAGAAAGAATTTTAGAGTTTTTGGCAGTCAGATGTCTTACAAAAAAAGGAGACAGTCCCATACTATGTCTGGTGGGACCTCCGGGAACCGGAAAGACATCTATTGCCAGAAGTGTTGCGGAAGCCTTAAATAAGAAATATGTGCGGATTTGTCTTGGGGGCGTCCGGGATGAAGCGGAAATCAGAGGACACCGGAAAACCTATGTGGGCGCTATGCCGGGACGTATTGCAGCGGCACTGCGCCAGGCAGGGGTAAACAATCCACTGATGCTTTTGGATGAAATCGATAAAGTCAGCAACGACTATAAAGGGGATACATTTTCGGCGCTTCTTGAGGTTCTTGATAGTGAACAGAATGTGAGGTTTAGGGATCATTATGTGGAAGTTCCCCTTGATTTGTCAGAAGTTTTGTTCATTGCCACTGCCAATTCTACACAGACCATACCACGGCCATTGCTTGACCGTATGGAAGTGATTGAGGTGAGCAGTTATACGGAGAATGAGAAGTTCCATATTGCAAAAGAACACTTACTCACAAAACAGCTTGAGAAAAACGGACTTAATAAGAAGATGCTTTCCATAAAGGATGGAGCATTAAAAAATATAATTACATATTATACTAAGGAAGCCGGTGTTAGAAACTTAGAGCGTAAAATTGGAGAAGTATGCCGCAAGGCAGCAAGAGAAACTTTGACAGCGAGAGAGGAAGGGCGTGCAGAGGAAAAGATAAGTATAAGCACTGCCAATCTGGAAAAATATCTTGGTAAGAAAAAATATTCTCTTGATAAAGCAAACAGAAAACCGGAAGTTGGTATTGTGCGGGGTCTCGCATGGACAAGCGTAGGCGGTGATACGCTGCAGATAGAGGTAAATAAGATGCCGGGAAAAGGCGAGATAGAGCTTACGGGACAAATGGGAGACGTTATGAAAGAATCAGCCATGATTGCCATGAGCTATGTCCGCTCCATCGGTGAGGAATATAGGATTCCCATGGAAACGTTTAAGGAAAATGATTTCCATATTCATATTCCACAGGGGGCGGTGCCTAAAGACGGTCCCAGCGCCGGCATTACTATGGCCACTGCGCTTTTTTCAGCAATTACAGAAAAACCGGTAAGAAGCGATGTGGCAATGACAGGTGAAGTGACCCTGCGGGGAAATGTACTTCCCATCGGAGGACTGAAAGAAAAAATTCTTGCAGCAAAAATGGCAGGAATAAAAGAAGTGCTTGTACCGGAAAAAAATAAAAAGGATATAGAAGAAATAGCACAAGAGATTAAGGAAGGACTTAGTATTACTTATGTCAAAAATATGAAAGAAGTTCTTGCTTATGCACTTGTGTAAGGAGAAATAGAAAATGGTAATTAAAAATGTGAGTCTGGAAACAGTGTGCGGGATAACCAGTAAACTTCCTGATAATCCCCATATGGAATTTGCCTTTGCCGGCAAGAGTAATGTGGGGAAATCATCCTTGATCAACGGACTTATGAACAGGAAATCCCTTGCAAGAACCAGTGCCCAGCCGGGAAAAACCCAGACGATTAATTTTTACAACATCAATGATGAACTTTACTTTGTGGATTTGCCGGGGTATGGTTATGCTAAGGCAAATGAAGAAGTAAAAGCAAAATGGGGTAAAATGATTGAAAATTATCTCCATAAGTCAAAGAAGCTGCAGGCAGTATTTCTGCTTGTGGATATCAGGCATGAGCCTTCCGGAAATGACAAACTCATGTATGAATGGATTTTAAAACAGGGATTTCAGCCAATCATTATAGCAACCAAGCTGGACAAAATTAGCCGCGGGCAGGTACAAAAGCATGTTAAAATGATTAGGGAAGGACTTAAAGTGAAAAGCGGAACCATTGTGATTCCCTATTCTGCACAAACAAAACAGGGAAGAGAAGAAATCTATGAGCTGATAGAGGCTTACCTGGAAGAGGAAAAGGAAATATGAAGCAAAGAAGAATAAGAACATATCTTAAGGTATTTGTAAATTTAGGGATGATGCTAGCCATTATTCTCGGATGCATATTTGTTTTGCCGAGAATCATTGTTTATTTTATGCCTTTTGTGATAGGGTGGATCATCGCAATGATTGCAAGTCCGTTAGTCCGATTTTTTGAAAAGACGTTAAAAATAAAGAGAAAGGCAAGCTCTGCAGTAGTGATTATAGCGGTAATTGCACTGGTGATTTTGCTTGGATATCTGATTGGCGCATGGCTAATTGAGCAAGGACAGCATTTTGTAGATGATTTGCCGCTTTTGTTAGCGTCATTAAAAGGCGAACTTGCGGATGTGGGACAAAAGCTTTCCGGTTTATATGCATATCTGCCGAAGGAAGTACAAAGTTCCCTTACCGGAATGGCAGCAGGACTGCAGCAATATGCCGGAAACTTTGTAGAAACGGCAAGTGAGCCGACAATTGAGGTGCTTAGCAGATTTGCACAAAGCCTTCCCAGTATTATTATCAGCGTGATTATGTGTCTGCTGTTTACTTACTTTTATGTGGCAGACCGTGATTATGTGAGAAACTTGCTTGTAAAGATATTACCCAAATCTATTATTGATAGGTTTGATATGATCAAGAGAAGTTTTTCCAGAGCAGTGGGAGGATATTTTAAAGCACAGTTTAAAATAGAATTCTGGATGTATTTTCTGCTTGCTATCGGTTTCTCGGTTTTGAACGTAAAGTATGCATTTATTATTGCAATTGGTGTGGCATTTCTTGACTTGCTTCCGTTTTTCGGAACAGGAACGGTACTTTTGCCTTGGGCGGCCATTGCATTTATCAGTGGAGACTACACCATGGTAATCGGACTGCTTATTATGTGGGGAGTGGGACAACTTGCAAGACAGATTATTCAGCCAAAGATAGTGGGGGATTCTGTGGGACTTGCACCGATTCCAACCATTGTGCTTCTTTATGTGGGATAT
This sequence comes from Lachnospiraceae bacterium, assembly GCA_017938315.1. Classification (GTDB taxonomy): domain Bacteria; phylum Bacillota; class Clostridia; order Lachnospirales; family Lachnospiraceae; genus Suilimivivens. Next base: position 18,402 of record JAGBBV010000019.1, on the reverse strand, counting down.
AAAGCTGCAGGAGTAATCGGAATGATTATTGCAGTACCTATAGGTATTATTATCCTTAACATGTACGAGGAAGGTGTATTTAATACAACCATAGACAGTCTTAAAGTGTTATATGCAGGAATCAGTAATTTCAGGCATCTGACGGACGAGGATATGGAAGAAATTGAAATATATAAGCGGGAAGAAGAAAAGAGAAGAAACAAATAAAGAGTCTGCATGCAGACTCTTTTTTATAGGATTCCGGTATTTACGTGTTCGGATATTTCATATTTTTGGTTATAATGGTATTTTTTCCGCTCTGTTTGCCGGTATACATACGGCTATCAGCAAGCCTGATTAATTCCCTCATGTCTGTTGATTCATCAGTTGTACTGACACCGAAGGTCATAGTTATATGTAAAGTTTGTCCGTTGTAACGGAAAGAATAGCTGTCTATTGCACAGCGGATTGCTTCCACAGAGGAGATGGTGTTTTTTATACCCATATCCGGCATCATAATGACAAATTCTTCCCCACCCCATCGGCAGATTACAGTGTCCTTGGAGACATTTGATAGCATGATTTGCGAAACCTCCGATAAAACATAGTCCCCGCATTCATGGCCGTAGGTGTCATTGATCCGCTTAAAATTGTCGATATCTGTAAGAACAATGACAAGGGGAATTTGTTTTTGGACATTATCTTTGTAAACTGATGTAAGATGACGTCTGGTCCATAATTTGGTTAAAGCATCATGGGCAACCATATCCTGCAAAACAGAGTTGTCTTTGGTCAGCGTCTGTTCCGTTAAAACGGCGGAAACTTTGGAGATGTAAGCCGCATAAATAATCAGGGTAAAACTTGCACCACTGTTAAAAATATAAAAGGTGGAGCTAAATCCCGGACTACATAAAAAAACAGGTGAAAAATTTAATGTATATATCTTTATGGAGAGAAATAAGACCACTTCAAATAAGGAAAACAGGTAAGGAATATATTTGCGCTTGAACGGGCAAAAATAAACCAGGGAAGACAGCGCAATGAGGTAAAGAGGAAATCCCAAATCCCAGCCCAAGAAATAACAGGAAACTGTTACAAACAGGCAGATTTCCAAATGAATCAAAATGACGATGCCACGGAAATGTTTGTTGTAGCAGAGCAGATAAATCCCAATATAAAAAAGAATACTGAATATGTTATAAAATACCAGAGGAAGGAAACCGGAGTGCAAGAAGACAGCAACAAAAAGAACATGTGTAAGCAGGGCAAGAAGAATTATCTTGCCATATACTTGCTGGATGCTGTTTTTTGGAGTAGAATAATTTTGCATGGAAATTCCTCATAAGTATATAAAAGTCATAAGATTGTCTTTTTAGTATACATTTTTGAAACGGAAAAGTAAACATTTTTTGAAAGGAAATGGAAAATGAAGGTTACTGTTTATAATTGCAGAGAATTTGATGAAAAAGAGTTATTTGTAAAATATGGAAAAGAATATAATATAGAACTCGTACTTTGCCCGGATGCGCCGGATAAAGAAAATGCATCCCTTGCAAAAGGCAGTGACTGTATTGATATTATTACATCTAAAATGCCGGCAGATTTACTGGAAGTCTTTGCCTCTTACGGTGTTAAATATGTCACTACCAGAACCATAGGGTATGACCATATTGATTTGGCTGCAGCAAAGAAACTGGGCATAACTGTTGCAAATGCACCATACGGACCGTGTGGGGTGGCGGATTATGCAGTAATGCTGATTTTAATGACAATCCGTAAAATGAAACGGATTATGGAAAGGACAAATATACAGGATTATACCCTGAAAGGGATTCAGGGAAGAGAACTGAAAGACTTGACAGTGGGTATCATTGGAACCGGAAGAATCGGTAGGACTGTTTTAAAGAATTTGTCCGGTTTTGGATGTAAGCTGATTGCTTATGATATTTATGAAAATGAAGAAGTAAAAAACAGTGGTATTCCCTATGTTACATTAGAGGAGATGTGGCAGCAGGCAGATGTGATATCCCTGCATGCACCTCTTACGGAAGATAATTTCCACTTGATAGATGAAAATGCAATTGCAAAAATGAAAAACGGGGTGATGATTGTCAATACGGCAAGAGGCGGGCTCATTGACTCCCAGGCACTAATTGCGGGAATAGAATCCGGTAAAGTTGGCGGTGCAGGCCTTGATGTAGTGGAAAATGAGTTCGGTTTGTATTATTATGACCATAAGTCTGACATACTATCAAACCGGGAACTTGCAATTCTCCGGGGATTTCCGAATGTTACGGTAAGCCACCACATGGCTTTTTACACAGATGAGTGTGTCAAAACGGTGGTAAGGGATTCACTGCTGGGGTGCCGATTGTTTGTGGAAGGAAAAGAAAATCCCTGGGAGGTAAAATAAATTGCGTAATTTTAAGGTGACACTTCAATATGAAGGAACCAGATATCAGGGATGGCAGAAACAGGAAAGCACGGACAATACCATTCAGGGAAAACTGGAAATGCTTTTGACAAAGATGGCAGGGGTGAAGGTGGAGGTGCAGGGCTCCGGGAGAACCGATGCAGGTGTGCATGCAATGGGGCAGGTAGCTAACTTTCATATGGAAACAGAAAAAAGTCCCGAAGAAATCATGGAGTATATGAATTTTTATTTGCCTGAGGACATTGCAGTGATTTCTGCAGAAGAAGTGGATTGCCGTTTTCACAGCAGACTAAATGCAAAGGGAAAGACCTACCGTTACCGTGTGTTAAATACGGCAGTTCCCCATATCTTTGAAAGGAGATATGTACATGTGGTGGAACAGAAACTGGATGTAGAGGCAATGAAAAGAGCGGCAGCTTATTTGGAAGGTACACATGATTTCAAGGCATTTACATCAAACAAGAGAAGTAAAAAGTCTACAGTGAGAACCATTGATCAAGTTAAAATAGAACGTGTATCATCGGGCCTTTTTTTGAATGAGGACAATAGGGACGAAATAAGGTTTACTTTTTCAGGAAACGGTTTTTTGTATCATATGGTACGCATTATGACAGGCACCCTTTTGGAAGTGGGACTGCATAAAAGAAAACCGGAAGAAATTCCGATGATTTTATCTTCTCAAAGCAGGGAATGCGCCGGAGAACTGGTGCCCGCAAAAGGTCTTACATTAATGGAGGTTCGTTATTCTTGAAAAAATCACATAAATGGATTCATGTGCTTTTTTTTCTATATTTACTGATCGTAGTCCGCTTGATTATTTTTAAGTATCCTTTTTATATGCTCAAAGAAATTGCATCAACATGGGAAAAGGGCATCATACTGGAAGGGCTTGACACGGCAAACTTCACATTGTTTAAAACCATCCGTATGTATATTGATTATGCATACATGCTAAACAGCTTTGAGAACCTTGTGGGAAATGTCGTGGTGTTTATTCCTTTTGGCTTTTTACTCCCATATGTATTAAAGAAAGGAAAGAATTTCTTTGTGATGCTGCTTAATGCAGTTTCGTTTGTGCTTGGGATAGAATTATTTCAACTTTTCAGTGCCTTTGGCGCCTTTGATGTAGATGATATTTTACTGAACTGCGTTGGTGCAATCATAGGCTACATGTTATTTTTAATAGGGAAAAAATGCGCAAAGAGCAGGGATGAAAAGGATGCTCTTTATTGACGGAAAAATAAAAATATTGTAAAATAAGTGTATCAGATGATAGGTGGAGAGGAGGCTTTTATGCGTATAGGTGCAGTTAGTTATAATCCATATATATATAATACAAACTCTGTAAGTGCAAGCAGCCTCGGAAAGGTTTCCGGTATAGAGGAAGATTTACTTACATCCGGTACGGATTTTACTTCCATGGCGGAGGATGTGGCTAATGAAAATCCTTTGCGAATCGGTGAGACATCAAATTTTATGGATGTTTTACAGATGCAATACCAGATGGGACAGATGAATGCTTCCAGATTAATTAAGCCCGCACAAGAAATGGGCGAGACGATGCAGCAGGATCCGAAAAGAGAACAGAATACAGATGCTATGATGCAAAAGGCATTGGACGCGTATAATCTGAATATAACAGCATAAGATGCAGAAGAGTTGAGAAGCGTGTTATACAAACTTACCGAAGTTTGTGTGATGCGCTTTTATTATGCTTAGAGTCCGAATTATGGGACACAAAAAATAGTATCCTTTTTTTAGAAAAGAAAGCAGGAAACGAATATGTTTTACCTAAATAGGAGGATACTATTATGAGAAACTTAAAAAGTCATTTATTGTCAATCATCAGTTCACTAATCTTAGTGCTCATCATTGCTTTTTGCATATCAGGAACTGTAGCCAGCCAGAATGGACATTCCAGGGAGGCAGTGGAACGGTATTATGATGAGATGGAAAGTGCATATTTGACGGAACTGAAATCAATGCTTGCCAGAGAGGGATACAAAAACAGTGGAGTTACCATGACACGGATTATTGATGAAGAAGGCACAAGAAGTTATACCGTTACTATTCATCATGGATTGATTGACAAACTAAGTGTAAAGGAGAAGGAACTCCTTTCAAAGGCTTGTGGGGAGATTTTGTTTGCAGATGCAGAATGCAGTTTCTCCCACAATTTTCTATAATAAGTTTACAAAGATAAATGACAAGCGGGGGCAGAAAGTTTATAATAGTATCAGTACGTTAAAGGAGGCAGTTTTAAATGATGGAAAAGATTCCGGTGCCACAGCAGATTTACAGACATTTTAAGGGAAACCTTTACCAGATAGTTACGTTGGCAGAACATTCCGAAACGGGGGAGAGTCTTGTGGTTTATCAGGCCATGTATGGAGATTTTAAAGTATATGCAAGACCCCTTTCCATGTTTACGGAAAAGGTGGATAAGGTAAAATATCCCGATGCATTACAGGAATACCGTTTTGAACCTGTAGATAAGCAGGTGCAGCCGGCAGGGGAAATACCGGTTAAGATGCAGATGCAGGAACCTATTCAGGATGTGAAGGAGGAAACAGGTATCGATCCTTTGGTAATGGAGTTTTTGGATGCAGACAGCTATGAAGAGAGATTAAACATTTTGGCAGCTCTGCAGCACCGGATTACGGATGAGATGATTAACACCATGGCGGTTGCCATTGATGTGGAAGTGCAAGATGGTGAGATTAATCAAAGGTATGAGGATCTTAAGAGGTGTCTCCTCTTATATGATAAATTTGAATGTAACAGAATGCGTTAATAACCATACGATTTCCTTCGTTTCGTGACTTTCTTTTCAAATAAAACCAAACCGGTAATTGTAATTGCGAAGCAGGAGGTAACTATGGCATATTGTCTGGAAAACAGATTGGTAATCGGTGTATCATCAAGGGCACTGTTTGATTTGAGCGTTGAAAATGAAATATTTAAATCCCAGGGAGTGGAAGCTTACTGCAGATACCAGGTGGAGCATGAAAAGGAACTTTTAAAGCCGGGGAATGGCTTTAGGCTGATAAAAGCGCTTCTTGCCATTAATGAGATGCCGGGGCAGGAAGGCAGAGTGGAAGTGATTATTATGTCCCATAACAGTCCGGACACCTCTCTTAGAGTATTCCATTCCATAGCACACTATGGCCTTAATATATCCCGTGCAGTCCTTGCCAGTGGAGCATCCTTAACTCCGTATTTGCAGGCATTTCAGACAGATCTTTATTTGTCAGCTGATGAGGAGGATGTGCAGGCGGCAATTAATCAGGGAATTGCAGCAGGTATAATTTGCAGTGATGCTATAAAGACCTATGATGAGAACGAAGAAATTTCACAAATTAAAATTGCATTTGATGGGGATGCAGTACTATTTTCTGATGAGTCAGAGAGAATTTATCAGGAGAAAGGGTTGGAGGCTTTTGAGGAAAATGAAAGAAGACTGGCAGACCATCCGCTGAAAGCGGGACCGTTTGCTAAATTTTTAAAAACTCTTTCAGAAATCCAGAAAGATTTTCCGGCATTGCAGTCGCCTATCAGAACAGCACTTGTTACCGCAAGAAGTGCGCCTGCCCATGAGCGCGTAATCAGAACACTCCGCGCATGGAATGTGAGAATAGATGAGGCTTTTTTTCTTGGTGGAATTACCAAACGGGACGTGCTTAAGGCTTTTGGTGCCCATATCTTTTTTGATGACCAGGCAGTACATACCAATGCGGCAGCAGAAGTAGTACCATCTGCCAGGGTGCCTTATAGGAAGCAGGAGGAGAAGAAAGCGAGAGACCCTTAAAGACGAAGGATATCAATCATCGCTTGGAAAATAAAAATGAAATATCATAATATTGTAAATGGAAAATTTGAATGCAGACCGAACCGGTTTATTGCCTATGTGACAATTAACGGACACAGAGAGAAAGTCCATGTAAAAAATACGGGCCGGTGCAGGGAACTTTTGACGGAGCAGGCAGAAGTATATCTGGAGAAAAGTAATAGTAGCGAAAGAAGTACCGGTTACGACCTTGTAGCAGTGAAAAAGAATGAGCGGATTGTAAATATGGACTCCCAGGCACCCAATAAGGCTGTCGCAGAGTGGCTGCAGGATGCCGGTATTTTTCAGGATGTTACATTGATAAAACCGGAGACTGTTTATGGAAATTCGAGGTTTGATTTTTATATAGAAGCAAAGGACCGTAAGATATTTATGGAAGTCAAGGGTGTCACATTGGAAGATGACGGTGTGGTACTTTTTCCGGATGCACCCTCTAAACGGGCAGTAAAGCATGTTTATGAACTGATAGAAGCGGTAAAAAATGGATATGATGCTTACATTATGTTTGTGATACAGATGAAAGACGTAAAGTACTTTATGCCAAACCGCTTCACCCATCCTGAATTTGCGGATGCACTTTTGACAGCCAAAAAAGCAGGAGTTCAGATAATTGCATATGATTGCAATGTGACGAAAGAGGAAATGTGTGTCAACAACCCTGTGTCGGTAAAATTATCCTTATTGGATGAAATAGAAGAGCCATTGATTCATTGGTATGATCAAGGAAGGAGAATTCTTCCATGGCGGGAAGAGCCTACTCCATATCATGTGTGGGTATCAGAGATTATGCTACAGCAAACCCGTGTAGAGGCGGTAAAGCCCTATTATGACAGGTTTATGAATGCACTGCCTGAAATAGAGCAGCTTGCCATGGCTGATGAGGAAATGCTGTTAAAACTGTGGGAAGGCCTGGGGTACTATAATAGAGTCCGGAACTTAAATAAAGCAGCAAAAATTATTGTGGAAGAACACGGTGGACAGATGCCGGATACTTACGAAGAACTATTAAAACTTCCCGGTATCGGCAGTTACACGGCAGGTGCGATTGCCTCCATTGCCTACGGGAGAAAAGTGCCGGCAGTGGATGGAAATGTGCTTCGTGTGCTTTCAAGACTTCGCATGGATGACAGAGACATTATGCAACAGGTGGTAAAAAAGCAGGTGGAAGAAGAACTTGCAATGAGTATGCCGCAAGATAGAGCAGGAGATTTTAACCAGGCGCTGATGGAACTTGGGGCTATGGTCTGTGTGCCAAATGGTGTCCCTAAGTGCAATCTTTGTCCGTGGGAGCAGATTTGTCTTGCCCACAAGAATGGATGTGAGGAACAGTTCCCTATAAAGTCAGCAAAGAAAAAAAGAAGTGTTGAGAAGAAGACGGTTATTATTATACGGGATAAGAATAAAGCGGCACTTCAAAAACGTCCTGGTAAAGGTCTTTTGGCAGGTATGTATGAGTTCCCGTGGATAGAGGGAAACTTAAGTGAAAAGGAAGTACTTAGCTGGTTAAAGAAAATAGGGCTTTCGGTACTACACATTAAAGCGATTGGTGAAAGTAAACACATTTTTACCCATAAAGAGTGGCACATGACAGGTTACGCTGTGAAAGTAGATGAACTTTCAGATGTGGGAGATAAGCCGGGATTCTTATATGTGGACCAAAGGGAAGTCAGTGAGGTTTATCCTATTCCGTCAGCATATGCATTTTACCGTAAATATTTTATGGAATCCCAATCTTAAGAATTTTTAAAAGATAATTTTTTCCCTTGTATGTTTTCCTGTATCGTAGTAAATTAATTATGTTGGGGGAATCCTACAGATTGGAGAAGAAATATGAAATTATTATCGTTTGCAGTACCTTGTTATAACTCGGCTGCATATATGGAAAAATGTATTGAGTCTCTTTTGCCCGGTGGCGAAGATGTGGAAATTATTATTGTAAATGATGGCTCGTCAGATGCCACAGCAGAAATTGCGGATAAGTATGCAGAAAAATATCCTACCATTGTAAAGGCAATTCATAAAGAAAACGGAGGACATGGTTCTGCAGTAAATGCAGGAATCGAGAACGCTTCCGGATACTATTTTAAAGTGGTAGATAGTGATGACTGGGTAAAAGAAGAAGCGTATATGCAGATACTTGATACTCTCAGAAGCCTCACAGGCGGTGAAAAAGTATTGGATATGTTAATCAGTAACTTTGTATATGAGAAGGTTGGGGAAAACAGACACAAAGTTATGCAATACAGACATATTTTACCTAAGGATGAAATATTTACATGGAGTGATATCCGTCATTTCTACAAAGGACATTATATTTTGATGCATTCCGTTATTTTTAGAACGAAACTTCTTCGTGAATGTAATGTGAAGCTTCCGGAACATACTTTTTATGTGGATAACCTCTATGTGTTTGAGCCTCTTCCCTATGTGAAAAATATGTATTACCTGGATGTGAACTTTTATCGCTATTATATAGGCAGAGCAGATCAGTCTGTCAATGAAGAGATTATGATTGGCAGAATTGACCAACAGATTAAGGTAAATAAAATCATGATAGATTACATGGTGGCAAACAAAGCAATTATTTCGCCTTGCAGAAAACTTGAGCAGTATATGCTTAGCTATCTTGACATTATCACTACAGTATCTTCTATTCTTCTGATCCGTTCTGAGACAGAAGAAAATCTGGAAAAGAAGAAGGAATTATGGGAGTATCTTAAGAAAAAAGATTGGCTTCTTTATAGGAAATTGAGATTTGGTCTGCTGGGACAATGTACCAATTTGCCGGGAAAAGGCGGAAGAAAAATTTCTGTGGAAGGCTATAAGATCTGCCGTAGATTTTTTAATTTCAATTAATAAAAATAAGAGGGTGCACTTCACTTTGAAGTGCACCCTTATTTTTATACCTGTCTTACGCTTCTGCGTCTTATGTATCTGCGCATTTGCAGGACGGTGACAATATCATAGGCATATACAATGAGATATAAAACAACTGCCATGATAAAGCCTGTAATCACATCAAACAGGGAGTGCTGTTTGATAAATACTGTAGAAAGAATAATGGAAATGCAAAGTATCAAAGAACTGATATGTACTACTTTGTTTTTGCAAAGTTTATGGTTTCTGACGATGGCAATGTGGGCACCCAGTGAATTGTACACGTGAATGCTGGGCCATAAGTTGGTGGCTGTATCTGCTTTATATAGACCGGACACCAAAAGGGTAAAAATATTATCCCGTGGCATGACATGAGGGCGAAGATGATGCCCGTTAGGCCAAAGGGTGGAAATGAGCAGAAAAACTGTCATTCCGGTAAATAAAAACGCACAGGCGCGATAATAATCCTGTTTGTGATGAAAGAACAGATAGACTACAACTGCCGTAACGTAAGCAAACCACAGTAAGTAGGGGATTACAAACACTTCACAAAAAGGAATCAGGTCATCTGCCTTCATATAAATCAGTGTGGAGGGGTGGACTACCTTTGCCTCCAATATGGCAAACCAAATCAGATATATGGTGATATATATAATTGCCACCAGTGCATGCTTATACTTCATATAAAATTTTTTCATAGAAACTCCTCGTATGGCAATTTTTTTATGCCGGGTATAAAACTATATTAGAATCAGTAATTTTTCTTTTTCACAAGTTAATGTGAGCCGGTTTGCCTTTACAGAAACTTCACCGTCAGTATGGACCCAAAGTGGGACTGAAGTTTTTAACTGCAGTTTTTTTCCGGCATAACGGTCGACTCCGGGAAAGATAAAATGCTTTCCGGCAAATGCAGAGGGAAGTGCAATTAGTATTAGCCACTTTGGTGTGTTGCCAAGGACACATATATCCAGGACACCATCGTGACAATTTGCACCTGGGCACATCTTGAATCCGCCGCCTTCGTATTGGTGGATCATTCCGGCAACAAACAGAAAACGGGGTAAGGAAATTGTTTCCTCATCATCAATGCAAATGTCACAGGTTACCTTTCTGGCAGCGATTAGTTGCTTTAATGCAATGCCCAGATAGGTTAGTTTTCCAAGCCCCAGCTTATTTAATGTATTCTTGAAAGGGGAAGATAATGCCTCTTCACATACGGCAGCATCAAAACCGATACCGCAGCTTACGCCGAAGTAGCGGGAAGACAATATGGTATCTGTGTGCTTTCTGGATAATTCATCTGTCATGTTTTCAAAGGTGACGTGACCAATATCCATTTTCATAGGTTCCTTGCATGATAAAATGCGCTCCAATACAGCAAGAGGATTTTTGTTATCGTATAAGTCCCTGGCCATATCGTTGCTGGAACCGGTGGGAATATAACCAAGCCTTGTCCTGTCAAAGTCAGTAATCCCTTGAAGTGCTTCATTAAAAGTACCATCTCCACCTAAAACAATCAGCTGTAAATCTTCATTGGAGGAAGGCAATACAGTAACCGACAGAGTGCGGACGATTTCAATTATGTGTCCGGCTTTGTCGGAGAAATAGACTTTATAGGGAATATTTTTTTGCTGCAATACGGGCTCTATCAGCGCCCAGATTTTAGCACCTCTGCCGGATTTGGAGGCAGGGTTTACAATAATATGGTACATCATAATTTTTTCCTCACGAAAATCTTTTCCTATTTTAACAGCATTTGCGAGGATAGTAAAGTTATTTTGTACTATTAATAATTTCTTAATACTTGTGCAGAAAGCTTCTTGTCACTGTGGGCGTGGTGTGCTATAATACTAAAGATTGGCTTAGTAACGCGTTAAAGCGTGCAGATAAAACGAGGAGGAGAAATCATGTATTCACTTGACGAAGTAAGAAACGTAGATCCTGAAGTAGCACAGGCCATTGTGGACGAACAGGAAAGACAGAACAGTCATATTGAACTTATTGCATCAGAAAACTGGGTTAGCAAAGCTGTTATGGCAGCAATGGGAAGCCCTCTTACCAATAAATATGCGGAAGGATATCCGGCTAAGCGTTATTATGGCGGATGCCAGTGCGTAGACGTTGTGGAAAATCTTGCAATCGAAAGAGCAAAGGAATTGTTCGGTTGTGATTATGCAAATGTCCAGCCCCACTCCGGTGCACAGGCTAACCTTGCAGTGCAGTTTGCTATCTGTAACCCCGGTGATACCATTATGGGTATGAACTTAGACCATGGTGGACACTTGACACACGGAAGCCCGGTAAACATTTCCGGTAAATATTTTAATATTGTTCCTTACGGAGTTAATGATGACGGTTTCATCGATTATGATGAACTTAAGAGAATTGCACTTGAATGTAAGCCCAAAATGATTATTGCAGGTGCATCCGCATATGCAAGAACCATTGACTTTAAGAAATTCCGTGAAGTGGCAGATGAAGTGGGCGCAGTATTAATGGTAGATATGGCACACATTGCAGGTCTTGTGGCAGCAGGACTTCATCCCAGCCCCATGCCTTATGCAGATGTTGTAACCACTACTACACATAAGACCCTTCGTGGACCCAGAGGCGGACTTATCCTTGCTAACCAGGAAGCAGCAGATAAATATAACTTCAATAAAGCAGTATTCCCCGGAATCCAGGGCGGACCTTTAATGCATGTAATTGCAGCTAAGGCAGTTTGCTTTAAGGAAGCTTTATCTGATGAATTTAAGGCATATCAGAAGGGTATTGTGGATAATGCACAGGCTCTTTGCAAAGGTTTGCAGTCAAGAGGTATCAAGATTGTATCCGACGGAACAGATAACCACTTGATGTTGATGGATTTGACAACATTTGACCTCACAGGTAAGGCTGTTGAAAAGATGCTTGATGAAGCTCATATTACAGCGAATAAGAATACAATTCCCAACGATCCTAAGTCACCTTTTGTAACCAGCGGTATCCGTCTTGGTACACCTGCTGTTACATCCAGAGGTATGAATACAGAAGATATGGATCAGATTGCGGAAGCAATTGCCATGATTGTGAAGGGTGGAGAAGAAAAGATTCCCGAAGCCAGAGCAATCGTACAGAAGCTTACAGATAAGTATCCTTTAAAATAATATGATTTGTTAATTGAGTGATACATAAAAATGCCGGAAGTCTATGGCTTCCGGCATTTCTTATGGAAAAAATTGTGTTTTAATAGCCCAATTCTTCGGCAACGAAGAAAATTTTAATTCTTCCGGCGTGACCGCTTCTTCTGGTAACAACGATCTGGTTACAGATACAATCGGGAGATAAGCAGTCCCCGCATTTTCCTGTGTGGAAACAAGGAGTATTCTTGTTGAGTCGTGTGGTGTTGGCAGGAGTTGCAATATCGCGGACTCTGTCATAGCCGGCTTCCACGGTAGAAACCAGTTTATTCATGCCAACTACCATAATAATGTGCTTTGGACCATGAATCAGACAAGCGACGCGGTTTCCGTTTCCGTCAATGTTAATCAGTTCTCCGTCAAAGGTGATAGCATTGGTGCTCATCAGGTAATAATCGGCCATTACTGTCTTTGCAAAGATTTCACGGGCTTCTTCCGGTGATTTGGCAGTCATTCTGTCAATTAATGTGTACTTATCACCCTTTATGGCATCCATCAGTCCGCATTCTTTTACGGATTCACTGCCGCCCCAACCGATTACAGAGCCCTCTTCCATCATATCAAGAATGGCTTTTGTGCAGGATGCGCTGTCCTCAAAAAAATACCCCTCCATGTTACGTTTTTCTAAGTTCTTAATTACTGTCGAAACAGCCTTTTGAAAAGCAAGTTGTTTGTTAGTCATGCGTAAACCTCCCACATCTGTTATAGAATTGTTTTTATTATAATGGATTCTTACTTATTGGTAAAGATATTGTTAAAATATCATTGTCGAATTGTGTCAAAAATGGTATAAATTTGAAATATTTCAAAAATTAGACAGATAAAATGTTAAAACATGAATTAAAAATGAAAAAATATAAACTTTTTTAGAAAAATGTGTTGACAAATTAAAAAGGCTTGGCTATAATAAACTCATAGATAAGGAATTCACATAGATAAATCTTAAGGAAAGGAAGGTACGGACCACCGAAAACGTAAGATTCATGTGACAGTTGCTTTTAAAGTACAAAAGAGTTAAGTACCAAAGAAGCGAATCTCAATTCGTATAAGTTCAAAAGAAAAAGTAGCGAAGCACAAAAGACTTAAGCCGTTACAGTACATTTGGTACAAAAGAAAAATGAGAAAAGTACGAAAGAGAAAAAACAACTGAATATTAAAAAACTAGGAAAAGAGGTAGAGCCATTGGATAGTATAGTTTAGAAGCGGGTGTTAATCAAAAAGATTGATGCCCGCTTTCCCATTGCTGTAAAGTGGCGGCTTTTGAAAAAAGATGTATTTTTTATGGAAATTATATGATAAATAAGGTATGATATAAAAGATAAATGAAAGACAGCATTGGTTTAGGAGGAACGCCGGTTATGGCAGAAAATACAAAAAGGTCAATGATTGAAGAAGAATATGATGAAGAGGAATTAAAAAGGGAACTTAGACATAAACGCCGTGTGAAAAATCAGGTGATTGCATATATTGTAACAGGGATACTTGTTGTTGGTATTCTTGTGGGAGCTGCATTCGGTGCATCACGGTTAATTACTGCTGTGAACGATAAAAAGCATGCCCAGGAGCTGCAGGCACAGCTGGAAGAATTGCAGGAAACAGAGGAACCGGTAGTGATAGAAGCACCGGAACCTACCACAGAACCCGTGGTAGAAGAAGAAAAGAGCTACTTGGATGAAATTGTGGATGCCTGTATCGAGGAGATGCCGTTAGAAGATAAAGTGGCAGGCTTGTTTATTATTACACCGGAAGCACTTACAGATACCGATGTGGCGGTAAGGGCAGGTGATGCCACCAAAGAAAAACTGGGTCAATATGCAGTGGGTGGTCTGATTTATTTTGAACAGAATATGAAATCCAAGGATCAGCTTACGGAAATGATTTCAAATACCAAAAGTTACAGCAAGTATCCGCTTTTTCTTAGCGTAGATGAAGAAGGCGGAAGTGTAAGCAGAATTGCCAAAGCCGGTCTTGCAGACAATGTAGGAACCATGAAAGAGATTGGTGACACAAAAGATACTGCCAAGGCAAAAGAAGCAGGAAATACCATTGCCGGATACTTGACCGGATATGGTTTTAATTTGAACTTTGCACCGGTAGCAGATGTGGCTATGGACGGCAATGAAACCATCGGTGACAGATCTTTTGGAAATAATGCCGGTGAAACGGCAACTATGGTGGCGGCAAGTGTAGAAGGAATGCAGGAGGGTGGCGTGAGCGTTTGCCTGAAGCATTTCCCGGGACTTGGAAGCAGTAATGAGGATACCCATGCCGGAATGGCAAGTACGGAAAAGACACTGGAAGATTATGAGACAACAGACTTTTTGTCTTTCCAGTCAGGTATTGATGCCGGAGCAGAGTTTGTGATGGTAAGCCATTTGTCAGTTCCGAATATTACAGGGGATAATACACCCAGTTCCGTTTCTGATAAAATGGTTACGGAGATTCTTAGAGGACAGCTTGGATTTGAAGGTGTTATTGTAACAGATGCCATGAATATGGCCGCTATTACAGATTATTATACCTCAGACGAGGCAGCAATTAAAGCGTTGCAGGCAGGTGCGGATGTGATACTGATGCCGGAGGATTTTGAAACTGCATATAACGGTGTGCTTGAGGCAGTTAATAACGGTACCCTTTCCGAAGAGAGAATTAATGAATCTCTCCGCAGGATTTATCGTGTAAAGTATAAAGATAAAGTGCAGGAATAGTGTGCGAAAATGTTGCGATGGTTTATATAAAAACGCAACAAAAATAACGAAATAAAAATTTTCAAAAAAGTTTAAATTTTTTATTGACAAAGAACAACTCATATTGTATGATATTACTTGTCCGTGAGGTACGGATAAGCAATATGCGCGAGTGGCTCAGTTGGTGGAGCACGACCTTGCCAAGGTCGGGGCCGCGGGTTCGAGTCCCGTCTCGCGCTCTCAAGTTAAAACAAAAAGGATATCCGATAGGATATCCTTTTTTGTTTTATTCGAGCCCCGCCGGGGCTCGAAGGTTCGAGGTCTCCGCTCCGCTCCGGTCGGCGCAAAGCTGAAGTCCACCGGACCTCATGCGCCGTCTCGCGCTCTCTGGAGACACCGCAAATCTTAGGGTTTGCGGTGTTTTTATACGTTCAGTAAAAAACAAGTGAATGCATCTTATACAGTATCCTCTAAATCTATGCAACCTTTTTCTGATTCTTCTTTTTTCTTGATTCCCTTAAAACTGATATAATATTTTGAAATATGTGAAAACATACCAACAGTATGATATAATAATATATTATCGAGAGATATTTTAGGGTTATATGCGTAAAATGAATTGGGGAAAGGAAGGGTAATCATGGCAATACCAACAAACATAAAAACATTATTATCAGGTGATGTAGTTGAATGGGCAAGAATTGAATTTAAAGAAACTTGGGATCCGGCCACTTCCTTGAAAACTATTTGCGCATTTGCCAATGATTTGGATAACTGGGGCGGCGGCTATATCGTGATAGGTGTTAGAGAGAATAATGGACGTCCGATATATCCGTTACAAGGTATTCCGTTGGATAAACTTGATGCATATCAGAAGGATATTTTTGCGAAGTGCAAGCTTATCAGACCGGCATATACACCTATAATAGATATTGCGACTTATCAGGATAAGAAATTTATTATTCTTTGGTGCCCGGGTGGTGATAGCAGACCCTATTCATCGCCGAAGACTATGGCAAAGGACAATAAGGAGCGCATTCACTACATTCGCAAGGCGTCCAATACGGTGGAACCGTCGGATGATGAAGAAAAGGATTTGTTTAGTCTGGCAAATAGGGTTCCGTTTGACGATCGCGTAAATCATCAGGCGGAAATGTCTGATTTGAATATTACTCTTATACAAAATTATTTAAAAGAGGTCAATAGTTCTCTGTATGAAAAAGCAAGGACCGGTGATTTTGTTGAGGTGTGTCGCGATATGAATATCATCAGCAATCTTCCAGAATATACAAAGCCGAAAAATGTTGGCTTGATGTTCTTTAGTATGGAACCGGACAAGTTCTTCCCATACACACAGATTGATGTAGTCCAGTTTCCGAGTGGATTAGGTGGTAATGATATTATTGAAAAGACTTTTAAAGGACCGATTCAGCAACAGCTTCGTGATGCCTTGCAGTATATTCGCAATGTTATTATTACAGAGAAGGTAGTAAAGCATCCTGACAGAGCGGAAGCAGATCGTTTCTTTAATTTTCCTTATGCAGCTGTAGAGGAAGCGTTATCCAATGCGGTTTATCATCGCGCTTATGATGAGCGTGAGCCGATTGAAGTTCGTGTGGAAAACGACAGAATTGAAATTGTTAGTTTCCCGGGACCGGACCGTTCGGTAACGATCGAAGGTTTAAAGAGCTATAGGGTTTCAAACCGTCGTTACAGAAATCGTCGAATTGGAGACTTCTTAAAGGAATTACATTTAACAGAAGGAAGGAATACCGGTTTTAAGAAAATTCTGGATGCGTTGGAAGCAAATGGCTCACCTAAGCCGGAATTTGAGACAGACGATGATAGAAGTTATTTTATAACACGGTTATTTATACATGAAGGTTTTTTGAAGAAAACTGGTGAACGAAGTTTGAACGAAGTTTCTAAGAAAAATGAGCGAAGTTTGAGCGAAGTTTTGAGCGAAGTTTTAAAACTAAGTGACTTTTACAAAGTAGAAAAGATAATCAGATTTATTGAAGAAAACGGTGAAATAACACCCAAGGACGCAGAAATGATTAGTGGAAAATCACCTGCAACCGCAAGAAGATATTTGAAAATGTTAGTTGGAACAGGTTATGTAGAAGCAGTAGGAAATACGAATAATTCTGTGTATAGAATCAGATTGTAATTTTCTTAAAAGTCAGATAACAGTCTACAATCGGGGACAGTTTTGGGGACAAGCAGTGGATAGAGTGCTTTCTTCCTTGTATTTTTCAGGTTTTTGGCACTTGCCTGAAGTTGAGTTAGATGACCCAATTAAAGAGGTGATTATTAAGACTTAAGAATATTATATTGAGAACGGATTCTGAGTTATATACTAGAATATATAAAATGAAGAATATTGTTTTAAAATTTAGGAGAATTTCGTTTAGAGGATAGATAAAATGGAAGTACAGAATTATTATATTCAAAGAATGAGAAAACTAGATAGAAAATTTTGCAAAGAGCAACTATATTTACTTTTGATAGACCTTTATGGGGATATTGAAAGAGAAAAGAAATATGAGTGGTGTACATCACTATACGATACTAATGATTTGAGAAACATAATTAATAATATAAGTTCAGTGAAGCATATGGAGTTTGTACCTATAAGGAGAAGCTTTTTACCGTTTGATTTTGTTAGTGAGAAACAAAAGATTATTATTGAGTATGATGAGAGGCAGCATTTTACCAAACAAAGATATTTGGCGTTGCAAGGATATTCTAAAGAAATTTGCTTACATTATGATAAAAAATACTGGAAAGAATTGTGTATGCAAATTAATGCTAAAATGAATAAGAAGGTGGATCCGTTAAGGGATGAAAAGAGAGCATTATATGATAGTATAAGAGATATAACGGCATATAAAAATGGATATACATTATTTAGAATATTTCATGGACAAATAGATTTTAGTAAAGATAATGCAAAAGAAGAATTGAGCAAATTGTTAATTAATAAGTAAAAGTAAGAACTGGGGACAGTTTTGGGGACAAGCAGTGGATAGAGTGCTTTCCTCCTTGATTTTAGCGGGTTTCAAGGCTCTGAAAAAAATCGAGTCCCGTCTCGCGCTCTTGAAAAAGTATGGAAACGTTGAATTTGGCGAGGTATGTTATGGAGTACAAATTGTTGGAAAAGAAAGATATTGAGTTGATGAAATTTTTTGTAGATGATGATAATACCAAATATGATGAGGTTATTCTTAATACATTTTTGGAGGAGAAGAATACCTATGGTTATATTGCTAAAGAAAATGACATTATAGTTGGTTTTGCATTTGGATATGTATTGGTTAAGCCAAATGGAATAAAAGATTTTTATTTACATGCTATTGATATAATGGAAGAATATCAGAATCATGGCTATGGAACGGA
>JAGBBV010000004.1 GCA_017938315.1 Lachnospiraceae bacterium | reverse complement strand
TGTAATGCCGGATAATGAGAGAATTCCTGCATCCAGATGGATATGGCGTGAGAAACTGTACTTTATGAATCCGGCAGGCACACAGCTTTTACAGATTGATATGGACACACTGAACGTGTCAGTAATTCCAATCAACATTAACAGATTCATCATCGGAGCAGGATTAAGGGAAATTAATGGAGAGGATTTCTGGCTGATTCCATATGAAGGTACGACAGTTACATGCTGGAATATGATAACCGGTGAGACAAAAGATTATGATCTTGCAGTGGAAGGACTCAAGTCAATACATAGGAGATATAAGACGGAATGTGACAAGAGAATATTTGGCAGCATGGCATTTATGGATGATGAAATTATATTCTCACCAACATGGGGGAATAAATTTGTGAAATTAAATCCAAATACAGGTGAAACGGAAGAATGGGAATCACCATTTGATATCTCGGCAGAAGATATCAGCCCATATATATCGAACTGGGGGATGGGTTCGTTTATGCTTGATATAAAAAACACAAAAAAATATCGATTCCTTTTCTCACCGGAGAGAAAGCTATATGATATCGATTTATATACCAAAGAGATTCATGAAGTAGAAATGGGTTTTCATAAAGAAGAGGTATATCGTCATGCGAATGGTTATGGAAAAAATTCTCAATGGCTTCAATACTGTTGCGTTGAGAATGTGTTCAACAGTATCGCAGATGAACTGGACGGAAATATCCACGGAGAAGCTTTTGACAGGCAGACACAGATTGCGGAATATGCACAGATCAATGCCAGTCCGGACGGGGACTGCGGAGAAAAAATATACAAGTATGTAACGAAAAGTTTGGAATAAGAGGTTAGGAAACGGGGAATGACATCATGACAAAAGTAATCACATATGGAACCTTTGATCTTTTTCATGAAGGTCATTACAGACTCCTGCAGAGAGCAAAGGCATTAGGAGACTATCTGATTGTAGGCGTCACGACAGAGAATTATGATAAAGCAAGAGGGAAGCTGAATGTCGTGGATGACCTGATGACACGGATTGAAAATGTCAAGAAAACGGGTTTTGCAGATGAAATCATAATAGAAGAAACAATCGGCCAAAAGGTAAGCGATGTACAGAAGTATAAGGTAGATATCTTTACGGTAGGAAGTGACTGGCTCGGCAATTTTGACTATATGGCGGACTACTGCAAGGTAGTGTATCTGGAGAGAACTAAGGATGTATCGAGTACAATGCTCAGAAACCGGAACTTCAAGATACAGCGAATCGGCATTATAGGCACCGGCAGGATAACAGGCAGGTTCCTGATGGAAGCCAAGAGCGTAAGCGGTATCAATATACAGGGAGCGTATAATCCACATAAAAAAAGCACGGAGCAATTTGCCGGGCGATATGAAATCAATGCCTTTGAAACATTAGAGGAACTCTATGAGAAAACAGAGATTGTATATGTGGCATCGCCTCATGAGACGCATTATGAGTATGTAAAGGATGCACTCGAGCATGACAAGCATGTGATCTGTGAAAAACCTTTTGTACTGAAGAAAGAACAGGCAGCAGAGCTTTTTGATATAGCAAAACAGAGGAATAAAATTCTTTTTGAAGGAATCAAGACAGCATATTGTCCCGGTTTCACCAAACTGATGGATGTAGCCCGAAGCGGACTCGTCGGAAATATCAGATATGTGGATGCCTGCTTTACAAAACTGGAAAATACAGAATCAAGAGAACTGACAGATACAAAGTATGGCGGAAGCTTTCTGGAGCTTGGCAGCTACTGTCTGCTGCCGGTCATAAAGCTTCTGGGCTGTGAATATGAGGACATCTCCTTTGACAGCATCTATGGGGCAGGACATATTGACCTGTTTACCAAGGCATCTCTAAAGTTCCCCAAAGGACTGGCAACAGTTACCTGTGGACTTGGTGTAAAGAGTGAAGGAAGGCTTCTGATAGCAGGTACAGAGGGATACATTGTAGCAGAGGCGCCTTGGTGGAAGACGACATACTTTGAAGTGCACTATGAGGATGCATCAAAAATAGAAAAGTATTCGGAAAGATTTTTGGGGGATGGTCTTCGATATGAGATCAGCGATATGCTTAATCAGATTAATGGGAATCATAAAAGTGAATTTAAACTGACCAGAACGGAAAGCATTACAATATCCGGAATCATGGAAGCGTTTTTAAAAAAAGAAAATAGAGGATAAATGATAACATGAAAATATGGGCGCACAGGGGATGCAGCCAGCGGTATCCTGAGAATACACTGTTGGCATTTGAAAAAGCAATCAAATTAAATAATCTGACAGGCATTGAACTGGATATACAGCTTACAAAGGATGGAGAAATTGTAGTAATCCATGATGAGAGAGTGGACAGAACGACTGAATCAATTGGCTTTGTAAGAGACTATGCATTAGCAGAACTAAAAAGATTACATATCTATGCGGATGTCAATCAAAGCCAGCAGATTCCCACGATGGAAGAAGTATTTGACTTAATAGAGCCAAGACTTAAGACGGGAATGAAAGTGAATATTGAGCTAAAGAACAGCGTGTATCCGTATCCGGGTATGGAGGAAAAGATACTCGATCTGGCGGCAAAAAGAGGAGTGGAGGATGCAATTGTCTTCTCAAGCTTTTCGGCAAAGTCCATGGAAAGAATCAAGAAGCTAAATCCAAAAGCAGAAACGGGAATTTTAGATTCCAAAGTTTCCGACTGTCTGTATAAGCTGAGGGGCACAGGAGCGGATGCACTTCATCCATATTGGAAAGGGATAGACCTTCTGCCGGATAGGATAAAAGAATACACAGTAAGAGCGTGGTTTACCGGACATCTTTATCCGGAGAAACCGACTGGAACAAGGCTTGATTTGAGCGAGTTGGAGAAAAGTGGCATAACTGATGTGTTTTTAAATGAACCTGAGATGTATATAAATTAAAAAAAGTAACAAAATAGTACATTGACAATTTTATATCTTGTATCAGAAAGTGACATGCTAACTGAAATGTGGTATACTGAAACTGACTATACAGAGTATGGAAAGGTAAGGTGGTGTCATGGACTTTCAATTCAGGGATGAATATATCAAGAACGAGAAGATAGACGGTGTGATTTATGATATGTCACCGGCAGCTGACTTCCGGCATGGATTGATTAACAGCAATATCCACAGTATGATTAAGACTGGGCTGAAGGGCAGTATCTGCAGAGTATTTATGGAGAATTTGGATTATTATTATTCCAAAGATTCGGACGATTATCTTAGACCTGACATTATGATATGCTGTGACCGCAATAAAATCAAAGGAAGCGGATATTATGGAGTGCCGAAATTCATCACAGAAACCTTGAGTCCTTCAACAACTAAAAGGGACAGAGGAACGAAAAAAGAGATATATGAGTCCAGTGGAGTAAGCGAATATTGGATTATATCACCGAAGGAAGAAGCGATTGAAGTATATTATTTAAAGAATGGAAAGTATGAGCTGGAAGCAAATTACATTTTGGATAAAGATGAAAAAAGTGAGAGCTATAATGTGAAAACAGAGCTTGCACTCAGAGAATTCCCAATGATAAAAATGACCTTGGAAGAAATATTTGAGGGATGGGAATAAAACAGCAGTTATGAATCCTGATATAAGATATGAAATGGTCTTATGTCGGGATTTTTTAGTACAGTGATAGCGAATAAGATGTCGACTATGGGTAAGCAAATTACAGTTGAGAGAAGAAATGATTACAGATAAAAATGACAGGGAAAGCTTTCTTTAGTATAATAAACGTGAAATAGTATACAGTGAAAGGAAAGGGAGGCGCTTTTCATGGGAAGTTATTTAAATCCGGGGAATGAGAAATTTCAACGATCATTGAATTCTAAAATATATGTTGATAAAACGGAGCTGATCTCTCTTCTGAAAAAAAGAATCCTGTTTGAATTAAAAATGCAGAATAAAGATTGTGAATTGTTTGATGAAGCAAATCTGACTTTTACGCTGCAGGATATTTATGCTCAAAAAAAGGTACCATATGTCGTCCTGATTGACGAATGGGACTGTATATTCAGAGAGAAACAACAAGATGTGGAGGGACAGAAAAAATATCTGGATTTCCTGCGTGACTGGATGAAAGATAAAGAATATATTGCATTGGCATATATGACGGGAATTCTGCCGATAAAAAATACGGAAGCCATTCTGCATTAAATATGTTTCAGGAATTTTTCATGACAAATCAGCGAGAATTGGAGGAATATGCAAGGTTTACAGAGGAAGAAGTTAATGAATTGTGCGTGAAGTACGAGCGAGACTTAGAGGAAATGAAGTCGTGGTATGATGGTTATTCCTTTTTAAAAGTGAAGTCTGTATATAATCCCAAAGCTGTAGTGGAAGCATGCTTAAGCGGAGTGTTTGACAGTTATTGGACAAAAACAGAAACCTATGAGGCGCTGCGTTCTTATATTGAGATGAATTATGACGGACTTAGAGAGACGGTAACGCAGATGCTTGCAGGAGAACATCTGCACATTAATACCGGCCGGTTTGCCAATGACATGACAACATTTGAAAATGCGGATGATGTACTCACTCTTTTAGTTCACTTGGGTTATTTATCGTATGATTTTGAAAAGGAAGAGGTCTATATCCCAAATCGCGAAATCAGTAAGGAATTCTATAATGCAGTGGAAGGGGCAGGGTGGACAGAAATCGCGAATGCAGTCCACAATTCTAAGTTTACACCATTTCATTGGCATTGTATGCAGCGAGACAGTATTATACAGTGGTCAGGGAATATCCAACAGGAAAAGGATTTGCAGACCTTGTTTTTATTCCGAGAAAAAAGTATTCTGAAAAGCCGGTATTATTAGTGGAATTGAAGTGGAATCTGTCTGTGCATACAGCCATTGGGCAGATTAAAGAGAAAAACTATCCGCAGAGTTTACAGGAATATGAGGGAAATATTCTGCTGGCAGGGATTTGTTATGATAAAAATACCAAGAAACATGAGTGTGTGATTGAGAAGTGGGAGAAATAAATTATTTGAGGAGCAGCTAAATATTAACTCTAAACTAACTTGGAGAAAATTATGATTGAATTAAACAGCAGTCAGCTTCGGCAGCTTCAATTAATAGAATTGGAGATGCTTGTCGAAGTCGACAGAATTTGTAAGAAGTGCGGAATCAAATACAACATAATAGCAGGAACCCTTTTAGGAGCAGTGCGGCATGGCGGTTTTATTCCGTGGGATGACGATGCAGATGTTGCAATGCTCAGACCCGAGTATGAAAAATTCCGCAAGGCTTGCAAGACAGAACTTGACAAGACACGGTTTATCTTTCAAGACCATAGAAATACAAAAGGTTACCGTTGGGGATACGGAAAAATACGTCGTAAGAATACTCTGTTTTTGAGAGAGTATCAGGAGCATATGCCATACTTTCAGGGAATATTTATAGATATTTTTCCGCTAGATGGTGTACCAGACAATTATTTTTTGCGAAGCATAAAAAATTTTGAATGCTTTTGTGTGCGTAAAATTCTTTGGTCGAAGGTAGGAAAGATAGCAGAAAAGAATTTTTGGAAACGTCAGATATATAAGATGTTAGACAAGCTTCCGGAGGAAAAAATATTCCGGTATTATCATGGTATGATTCGTAGTGCAAACCGGAAAGAAACAAGAATGGTTCGGATTCTGATGTTCCCTACACCAAATAATGAGTATGGCTATTATAGATGCTGGTATGAAAACAGCGCAGATATGGTATTTGAGGGCATAACATTTCAGGGAATCAAAGATTATGACAGCTATTTAAGCTTTAAATTCGGAGAGTACATGGAACTGCCGTCGGAGGAAAAGAGGAAAGTGCATCCGGTGAGTAGTTTAAAGCTGATTAATATAGAACATGAAAGCAGCTTTATGAATTGCAAATAGATGGAGAAAAATTGGTTATGAATTTATATGTATGGGGAACTGGGAGACTGGTAGGAAAAGTGATTGGAAGGTATGTCCCAGTAGATCAGATTAAGGGATTTATAGATAGCAACAAAAAATGTGATGAGTATATGGGAAGGAAAGTACTCCTGCCCCAAGAATTATTAGATGTTGATTATGATGCGGTATTAGTTATAAACCTTTACTCAAAGGAAATATATGAACAATGTATAGACTTAGGTATAACTTTAGACAAGGTAATTTTTACATATGAGAATTTTGAATTAAAAGACTTGAATCAAGACTATGATTTCATTAAAAGTGTGGTCGGAGAAGAATATGCGCAAATAATTCAAAACCGGTATCATATTGTCCGAGGAGTGGAGGCATATGATACTACAGATATACAAACATTAGTTCGGGGGGGGGGTACGGCGAAAAAGATTATGTACGCATTAAATGCTTTGAGCTAGTAGTAAAAGAAATCAGAAAAAGAAAGCTTAGGGGTGCTGTTGCCGAAGTAGGAGTTTTTCGGGGAGAGTTTGCTCAATATATTAATGCAGCATTTCCAAATAGTAAGTTGTACCTTTTTGATACTTTTGATGGTTTTGATGCAAATGAAGCTTTGAATGAAGTTAAAAATGGAAATTGCACTGACAGCTTTGTGTCAGCGTACAAAGATACCAATGTAAAAAAAGTAATTGAGAAAATGCAGCATTTGGAACAAATAGAAATAAAACAGGGATATTTTCCAGAGTCTTTAAATGGGTTGGAAGATATATTCAAATTTGTGTCGATTGACGTTGATTTTGAGGAGTCAATATATCATGCATTAGAATATTTTTATCCAAGGATGGTAAAAGGAGGATATATTTTTGTACATGATTATAACAGCAGTCTTAGAGGTGTTGAGAAGGCGGTGGACAGATATGAAAGCAGGTATGAATTCCTGAATAAAATGCCATTGTGCGATGCGAATGGGACGCTGGTGATTATGAAGTGATCTGAGCTTGATAATATACTTCAATGAATCTAATTTGATAAGAAAAAATTTTAGTCCAAAATAGATATAATTGCATCGCAAAAGTGAATGGTAATTGTAAGGGAGAGGACGATTTAGGTTTTATATGATTATTATTTTAAAAGTCCGGTTATTAAGAAATCAATATACTAGAGAATGCTGGAAGAAACTATAAGAAAATGGAAAGATGATTAGTAAAATTTACTCTATTTATGAGAAATTATTGAAGGTCATATATTAGGAGAAAAAGTGGTTATTTTGTCAAAAAGAGAGATAATGAAAACAAAAGAAAATAATAAAAAATATTGCTTTGATATTATTTATGAATGGGAAGATATAATAGGTCAGGTATTAGAAAAAGAAGTATGCGTTAGAAGTAACTTTGAATTTAATTTTGATGAAAAATGCAGAAAAATATATATGAAAACACATATTCCTATTTATAAATTATTTCGTATTATAGATATAAAAAGACCAAAGGGTGTATTTATGTTTGATGCGGCGACTAAACGTCAAGAGGGTATTTATAATTCAAAGAAATACATACCATGTCTTATAGACTATTTCTTGGGCGAAGATCAATATAGATTATTTATTAATGCATACAAAAATAATCCTTTTGTATTAGTATCGAGCAAGGAAGTATATGACTATTTATTAAGAAAACAATGCCCTATAAAAATTTATCATTTTCCGTTATCTTTACCAGATTATTATATTGATTTTTCGAACAAATTTGAAAAAAAATATGATTTAGTATTGTTTGCAAGACAAAACCCTATGTTAATGAAATATATAGATGAATATGAAAATAGACATGAAGACTTTAGCTTGGTACGTAGAAAATATGAAAATGGTCATTATATATACTACTTATCAAGAACAGGGAAATTTATTAGTTATGGAGATACAAGAGAAGAATATTGGAATTTAGTAAAACAATCTAAGGTTGCAGTATATACGACACCAGGTATGGATAATACAAGATTGGATGCAAATGGATGGAATCAAGTTACGCCACATTTTTTGGAAGAAATAGCTGGACAATGTCATATTATTGCTAGGTACCCTAAAAATGCAGATACAGAATGGTATGAAATGGATAAAATGTGTCAATGTGTTAAGAACTATGAAGAATTTGAAATACTTATGAATAAATATAGAGATGCAACAATTAATATTGAAAAATACAAAAAGTATTTAGAAAAACATGTAACAAGCAAACGAGCAGAATTATTAAAAGAAATTATGTTGGAAGAGGGGATTTTTTAGTAAAAATGAAATTTTTGATTTTAGGTGCAGGTCCGGCTGGACTAACATTTGCTAATAGGTTACTTGAAAAAGGAGAAACAGATTTTCTTGTATTAGAAAAGGAAGAAGAAGCCGGTGGACTTTGCAGAAGCAAAATTATTGATGATAAACCATTGGATATTGGTGGAGGGCATTTTATTGATACAAAAAATCAAAAAGTACTTGAATTTCTTTTTAAATATATGCCAATGGACGAATGGAAATTGTTCACAAGAAATTCTAAGATATATCTACATAATCAGTTTATAAATAGCCCAATTGAGTCAAATATATGGCAATTACCAATAGATGAACAAATAATATATTTAAAATCAACTGCAGCAGCAGGATGCAATAATAATCAAAAGATGCCTGAGAAGTTTGTTGATTGGATATATTGGAAATTGGGAAACAAGATAGCGGATGAGTACATGATTCCTTATAATCAGAAAATGTTTGGAGAAAATCTTAATATATTAGGAACTTATTGGTTAGATAAGTTACCTAATGTATCCTTTGATGAGACTCTACGTAGTTGTTTGGAACATTGCCCATACGGTAGTCAACCAGCACATACTCAATTCTATTATCCTAAGAGATATGGTAGTGGAGAAGTATGGAAGAGACTAGCCTATAGAATATCTGATAAAATTATATATAATGAGAATGTAAGAGAGATTGACGTAGAACATCATGTTGTGAATTGTAGATTTCACGCAGACTATATTATAAATACAATACCTTGGATGGAGTTTGAAAATATAGAAGGAATTAATCGAAAAATAAAGAACATAATTGAACAGTTAAAGTATACATCAGTAACAATTAGCTATTATCAAGGAGAGATAAATACAGATGCACATTGGATCTATTATCCGCAGAAAGAGTTAGATTATCATAGAATCTTAGTTAGAAAAAATTTTTGTGCTAATTCTATTGGATACTGGTCAGAAACAAATACAGAAAGGCTACATACGAATGATAGCCAATATCATTATATTAACAAATATGCATATCCGTTGAACACTATTGGAAAAAAAGAATTGATGCAAGAGTTATTGGATTATTTTAAACAACGAGAAGTGTATGGACTTGGAAGATGGGGAGAATGGGAACATTATAATTCTGATGTTGTAGTCAGTAAGGCGATGATATTATCAGATAGTATTCTAAATAAAAAATAAAAGGTATAATAGAGGTGAAGTATGTATTATTTTTTTGGCGCAGGAAATAATTGCCATAGTGCTATAGAATTTTTTGGCATAGAAAATATATATGCCATTGTTGATAATGATAAAACTAAAGTAGGGTCAAAGCTACGAAAGATATCTATAATTTCATTTGATGAGTTTTTAGAAAAGTATAATAATGAAAAAGTCATAATAACTACGAATACAGGGGCACTAAGTGTATCAAGACAACTGGAAAAAGTAGGAATTAAAAACTATTATGTATGCCCATATATGCAATCAGGGTTTTACAACGCTAAAGAAATAGTAGAACGGTGGAATTTAATTCACTATGAGAATATTACATTTTATAGTAGAACACCAATTTCTGAAAAAATAATTTCTGAAATAAATAAAAAATGTGGTATACATTATTTTGATAAAGACAATATAAATTTAGAAAATCAAAATAAGGAAGTTTTAGTAATTACTGAGGTTGACGATAGTGAGAAATTGTCTCATATTGAATATGATTTTTTTAAAGTATTAGATTTAAATAAAGATATTGAAAGATGGCATGCTGAAGAATTTCAATATTTAAAGGAATATTATAACAAGCATAATGGAGATGTTTGCTTTTTGGTTGGAAATGGTCCAAGCTTGACGGATAAAGATTTGGAATGTATACATAATCATAATATTTATAGTTTTGGCTGCAATGGAATATACAAGATTTTTTCCAAAACCAATTGGCGACCGGATTTTTATATGTTGGGAGATAACATTTTCTTTGAAAAGGAACAAGAAAATTTACCTAATGAATGCAATTATTTCATAAGAAAAATAGTAAATCAAGATAAAATGAAGAATAAAAAAGTTCATTTTTATTGTGGAAAATTTGAAAACTATTTTCCAGGTTATCCAAGTTTTTCAACTGAATTAGAAAAAGGAGTATATGGTGGAAGAACAATAATGTATGACATGCTACAGTTCGCAGTATATATGGGATTTAAGAAGATATATCTTATTGGCGTTGACTTTTCATGGGGAAAAGATGGAAATAATACACATTTTTGTGAGTCATATTCAGATGGAATACGGGAAAAATTTGCAGTATCTTATAAAGAAGAAATAAAGAATGCGTATTATTCGGCAAGACAGTATGCTGATTCACATGGGGTTAAGATTTATAATGCCACTAGAGGTGGAAAACTTGAAGTATTTGAACGAAAAAATTTAGATGAAGTGTTTGCGGAGATAGAAAATGAGAAAATGTAAATTGTGTGGAAGTCAACATTGCAGAACTATTTATCAAGGGTTGATTCGAAATGGTGGATTAGGAAGATACACAACTAATAATGTTCCGATATATCAATGTGAAGAATGTAAAGTTATCTGGCATGACAATCAGTTTGATAATGTGCAGCAATACTATGAAAGCAAAGAATATAGGGAAGAACTGGAAGGAAGCTCAGAAGCGGACAAGTTTTACGAATTACATGATAAGGAAACTTTGGATAAGCTTATATATACAGGAACTGATATTTATAGGAATAAAGTAGTAGCTGATATTGGATGCGGTTGTGGAGCTTTTCTTGACTTTTTGAAAGGTGTATCAAAAGAAGTAATTGCTGTTGAACCATCTGAGACATATAGGGCAATTATGGATAAAAAAGGGTTTCAAACTTATGGATATATGTTAGATGCATTAGATAAATACGAAAAGCAAATGGATGTTATAACATCGTTTGATGTAATTGAACATGTGGAAGATCCGAAAGGATTTATCAAAGATATATATATGTTGTTAAAAGAAGGCGGAAAAGCAATAATAGGAACACCAACAGATGCACCCATAATGAGAAAGCTACTAGGGGATATTTACGAAAAAAAATTATTATTTAGCACTCAGCATCTTTGGATTTTTTCAGAAAAAAACCTGAAATTGATTGCAGAACAAGAAGGCTTTTCTAAAGTTAATATTAAATACTTTCAAAGATATGGCATTGGAAATATGATGGGATGGATAAAGGATAAAGGACCAGGAACGGCAGTAAGTGATGAATTTATCACAGAGACACTAGACAATGTGTGGAAAAGCCAATGCAGTGAAAAAGGATTAGCTGACTATATTGTATTATATTTGGAAAAATAGGGGTAAAAACAATGGAGAAAGTGGTTTCATTTATTCCAATTAAACTAAATAATCAAAGGCTTCCAGGGAAAAATTTAATGGAGTTAGAAGGAAGACCTCTCTGTGATTACATTTTTAATACTATAAAAGAGGTAGAAAGTATACACGAAAAATATGTATATTGCAGCGATGAAAGAATAAAACAGTACATACCAGATGGATTAAAATTTTTAAAGAGAGATAGTTATCTTGATGGATTTCAGGTAAAAGGACTTGAAATCATAGATTATTTTATTAGAGATGTAGATGCAGATGTTTATGTATTGACACATGTAACACAGCCATTTACGAAAGCTGAATCAATACAAAGGGCATTGGATAAAGTCTTATATGAAGGATATGATTCTGCATTTAGCTGTACATGCATTCAGGATTATTGTTGGTATCATGGGAAACCATTTAATTATAACATGCAAGACATTGTTACAACACAAAATCTAGAACCAATATATATGGAAACGGGAGCGTTCTTTATATTTAGAAAGGAAGTATTTACCCAAATGCATCAAAGAATTGGCAAGAATCCATATATGTATGTGATTAATCAATTTGAAGCAGTAGATATTGATACTGCCGAAGATTTTGAATTTGCGAAAGTAGTTGCACAATATTACAAAATGAAAGGCATCATATGATGAAAAATGTTCAGGTATTGGATTGTACTTTAAGAGATGGTGGAAGAATTATTGATTGCAAATTTGATGATGCGACAATAGGCAATATGACAAGAGATTTGACGGACTCTGGTATTGATATTGTAGAAGTAGGTTTTTTACGTTCCCATGAGTTAGTAGACTATAGAGGGGATTCAACATTTTTTACTGAAGTGCATCAGATAAGTAGATTTTTACCAGAACAAAATGAAAAGAATACAATGTATGTTGCATTTATTGATTTCAATATGTATGATTTTGATAAGTTGGAAAAATGTTCAGGTGATTCTATTACGGGAATTAGAGTTGGATTTACCAAAAAACAATTTGAGACGCAGCTAGATGATATAAAAAAAGCACTTATAAAGGTTAAAAATCAAGGTTATAAATTATTTGTACAAGGTGTAAATTCGTTAGCTTATTCAGATAAGGACTTATTGAATTTAATAGATATGATCAATGAAATTGAACCATATAGTTATGGGATTGTAGATACATATGGTGCAATGTATTTAGACGATATGACTCATTATTACAATCTGGTTGATTTCAATTTAAATAAAGATATTTGTATTGATATTCACTCCCATAATAACTTTCAGTCATCATTTGCATTTTCGCAGGAGATAGTACGATTGGCAGAGGGGAGAAGAAAGGTTATTTTAGATGCAACATTAAATGGAATGGGAAAATGTGCAGGAAATCTTAATACCGAATTGATTGTAAACTATTTAAATAGGAAAAAGAATTATGATTATAATTTAGATAAAATATTGGATACAATAGACCGATACTTGGAACCATTAAAACAGCAATATGAATGGGGATATTCAATACCAGCATTTATGGCAGGAATATATAAGTCACATCCAAACAATATAATTTATCTCACTAATAAGTATAGGCTTAATAGTAAAGATATAAAATATATTATTTCTGGTATAGATGAAGCTACAAGACAGAGATATGATTATGAAAACATACAGCGGATTTATAGAGAATATAATGA
Organism: Lachnospiraceae bacterium; assembly: GCA_017938315.1. Classification (GTDB taxonomy): domain Bacteria; phylum Bacillota; class Clostridia; order Lachnospirales; family Lachnospiraceae; genus Suilimivivens. Next base: position 23,624 of record JAGBBV010000004.1, on the reverse strand, counting down.
AAATCAATATGATGATAAGGAATCCTTAAAAAAGCTCACAGAAGAATTTGAAGGAAGAGAAGTATTAATAATTGCTCCTGGCAGAACTGTTAACACATATCAGGAAACTATTTGTTCTTTTATTAGAGAGAATAATCCAATAGTAGTCAGTGTGAATTTTATTCCAGAACACATTAAGTGTGATTACCATTTTTATGCTAATCCAATTCATTGGGGAAAGGTATGTAAAAGTATTGAAAGAGAAAAATGCATTCTTGTGTCAAGCATGCATGATCATGTGAAAGATACAATTATGGTGGATTATGCATCACTTATTGTTGAAGATAGTATCCTTTATGATAATAGTACAATAATGCTGCTGAATTTGTTAAAGAAAATTAAAGTATCAAAGATAAATTTGGCAGGCTTTGATGGATTAATAGGAGAACAGAATAATTATGTAAACAATAGTTTTCCGAATACAAATGGAAGGTTATCTGTAAAGGATACAAATAGAGAAGTAAAGAAGTTATATGAAATATATAAAAATAAGGTAAAAGGCTTAATAGATGTAAGAATAATTACACCAAGTCTATATGAATGAGGAGGATACATGATATGCAAAAAGCAATTTGTTTTGGTGCTGGTGGTGGTGCAATTAGATTATTTGAACAAATTTCAAAAAAATATAAAATAGTAGGATTTACTGATAATGATAGTACAAAGATACGGGGGGGGAGTATTAATTCAATACAAATCTATGAAGTTAATGAGTGCTTAAAACTAGAGTATGATAAAGTTGTTATAACCTCTGCACCGGGATTGGATAGTATAAAGAAACAATTAGATGAATTAGGAATTGAAGAAAATATGATAGATGATAGTTTTGTGACAGCTCCTTTGGAAAGTCGAAGAGTTTTTTTGGAAAAGCTGGCTTTAATGCAAAAAGACTTAGATGAAAATGTTTGTGTTGCTGAAGCTGGTGTTTTTGAGGGAGATTTTGCAAAATATATCAATAGTTATTATTCGAATAGGAAACTCTATCTTTTTGATACATTTGAAGGTTTTAATTCTAAAGATATAGAAAAAGAATTGAACATGTCAGAAGCAAAAGTGGGAGATTACTCAAATACATCAGAAGATTTAGTTTTATCAAAAATGCAATATAAAGACAACTGTAGAATTTATAAAGGATATTTTCCGGATACAGCAAAAGGCATTAACGAAAGATTTTGTTTCGTGAATCTTGATCTTGATTTATATGAGCCTACATACAATGGATTAGTATATTTTGAAGATAAAATGATTAAAAATGGTGTAATTCTAATTCATGACTATTTTGCAGATAATTTTAGGGGACCTAAAGAGGCGGTAGACAGATTTATATCAGAAAAGAAAGGTAAATATAGTGCATTACCGATAGGTGATGGAATCAGTGTAATGCTTGTAGGGTTTTAGATATGAAAATAAAAGCATTGGTAATGGATGTAGATGGTACATTAACAGATGGAGGAATCTACATGGGAGAAAAAGGGGAAGTAATGAAGCGTTTTGATGTAAAAGATGGATATGCAATTCATAATATGCTACCCCAAATGGGCATAATACCAATTATTATAACTGGCAGAACATCACAAATTGTGCTTAATAGGTGCAAAGAGCTTGGAATCAAAAACGTTGTGCAAGGAAGTAAAAATAAAATAGAAGATATGGTAAAAATACTTGCACAAGAAAGGATTGATTTAAGTGAGACAGCGTACATTGGAGATGATATGAATGACTATGAGTGTATGCAAATGGTTGGACTTCGAGGTTGCCCGAGAGATGCTGTTAGTAAAATAAAAGAAATCTCAGAATGTATTACAGAATCTTCTGGTGGAAATGGGGCTGTGAGGGAGTTTATTGATTGGATTAATCAAATATATTGTGAAGGGGAAATGATTAGATGAATAATGAGTTGCCTTTAGTTAGTATTATTGTTCCAGTGTACAATGTTTCTCAATATTTAGAAAAATGTATCTTAAGCATAATTAACCAGTCAATAAAAAATATAGAAGTAATACTTGTTGATGATGGTTCCACTGATAATTCTGGAATTATTTGCGATAAGTTTTTGCAAATAGATTCTCGTATAAAAGTGATACATAAACAAAATGGTGGATTAGTTACAGCAAGGAAAGCAGGATTGAGAATAGCTAGTGGTAAATATATTGGTTTTGTAGATGGAGATGATTATATCGCATTGGATATGTTTGAAAAGTTATGTGATAATTTAGAAGAAACTGAAGCTGATTTTGTCTATTCAGGAATAATTATAAATGGTAATGCTTGTGATTGCCTTGCTAATGATGTTATAAGAATTGATGATATAGACAAAAATGTAAATGAGTACTTTCTAAATATTGATAGCAGTAAACGGATGGGGGCAACTCTTTGTACAAAATTGTTCTGTTCTAATATTATAAAAGATGCTTATGAAATAGTTCCGGATGGACAGGCAGTAGGTGAAGATTCGATTGCTACGTTGGAATGTATGTTTAGGTGTAGGAAAATATCACTTTTGAATCAAGCATATTATTACTATTCCATACGAGAAGATTCTATAACACATATGCAAAATATAAATAAAATTGTACAAGAGACAAGTTTGTATACTTGTATGAGAAGTATACTGGAACATTATTCTTGTTCAAGTAATACATTTTATTTGTTGGAAAGATGGTATTTGTTTAGACTATGGGGAAAAATGAATGAAAGAATAAACCAAGATATTCCAATGGTTAAATATATCTATCCAAAACCAAATATGTTATGTGGAAAAAAAGTTGTAATTTATGGTGCTGGCACAGTTGGACAAGGGTATTATGCTCAAATTAGCTGTTTTAGTAATTGTAAGGTGGTAGCATGGATTGATAAAAATTATGATAAATATAATTTTGCTTCCAGAAAGGTTGAAAATGTACAAAGACTTTCATCATTAAAATTTGATTTGCTAGTCATTGCTGTTAAAAATAAAGATGCTGCTAATAAAATCCAACAAAATTTAGTAAATGCAGGAATTAGTGAAGATAAAATAATATGGGAAACTCCAACTTTTATATTAAAATAGAGATGCAGGGGAGAGGGGAATTGTAAATGAAGTGGAGAAGGAAAAGACATGAATTTGATGATTATGTGACTAAAATACCGCAAGGATTTCATGAAAGGGTGTTTGTTTTTGGTGCAGGGCAGTTGGGAAAGACAATGGGAATTTGTCTTAATGCATTTGGACTTCTGGGAGGATATATAGATAATAATGCGATACTACATGGTACATTTTTGATTGGCAAACCTATTTTGTCCCTAAAAGAGTATTTAGAAAAAAATAGTAAAGTAGCAATTGTTATAGCTACTTCAAAAAAGTATTCTGGTGAAATAGGAAAGCAACTAAATAATTTCAACTTGGAACACAAAAAAGACTATTTTTTTTATGAGGAGTTTAACGATAAAATACTTCCGAGTATAGCTACATATTGCTTTGATAAAACATTTATGAGATTAGCACAGATTACACTTACAGAACGATGTTCATTAAAATGTAAGAAGTGCGCACATGCTTGTTACAATGTTAAGAGTACAGCAGAAGATATGACACTTTTTGAAGCATATAAAAGTGCAGATTCTTTTTTTTCAAAGATAGATTTTATAAATGAATTTGTATTAATTGGTGGAGAGCCGCTTTTATATAGAAATCTTTCAGATGTGATTACATACATTGGGGAAAGGTATCGAAGACAAATGGCAGTATTTTGCATTACAACAAATGGAACCATTTTTCCTACAAAAGAGGTACTTGAAGCATGCAGAAAGTATAATATTCTTTTTCGCATATCAAATTATTCAAAGGCGATTCCGAGATTAAAAGAGTCTTATAATAAATTAATAGATGCATTAGAGGAATATGGAATTAAGTACAATCTAGCTCCAGAAGATGGAAGCTGGATTGATTATGGATTTGAGTATTTTGATAGGGAAATGAATGAAGAAGGATTAATTCAAGCTTTTGACAATTGCCTTACACCATGTAGGGAAGTTAGAGGAAACAAGTTATACTTTTGTGTGATGGCTCGCAGTGTATCTGACAATTTGAACATACACGAAGGAAAGGAAGATTATTTGGATTTAGATAAGCTTATAGGTGAAGATTATAAAAAGGAATTACTTGAATTTAATTTAGGATTTTCTGAGAAAGGATATTTGGATATGTGCCGAAGATGTCATGGGATGAATGCAGTGAATTATCCGGTACCAGTAGCAGAACAGATAGATAATACAAAAATTGGGGAGTAACGTTACATATGAATTATTTAGTTTTGTTTGGCGCAGGAAAAAGATGCAGGGTAATTTGCAAATTGCTAAAATGTTTGAAATATACAGAAGCATTGGTGGTAGATAATAATGTGGATAAGTGGGATACTAAAATTGAGGGATATGTAATACATGCTCCTAGTATTCTTTTGAAATACGCGAAGAATAAGTTTTGTATTACTATAGCTGATGAAGTTACGGCAACATCTGTTAAAGAATTGTTATGTATTGTTTATGGATTAAAACCTGAGAACGAGATTAGGTATAATTTTCTTATACTGGAATTGTTAAAAAATAATAGCCAAATAAAAGAGAGGATTTTGGCGAGAACAGATTTGATACATGAAAAAAAAAGTACGTTGTTTGATTGTTATAATGGATTAATATTAGGTGGTGTAGAAGCATGGACTATGGATATTTGTGCAAATTTGTTGAAAAGTGGAAATGATAAAACTTATATTATTTCGGATAATGGAAAATATAATGTCCCTTTAGATTTGGTGGGACATATTTTATATGCGAATATTAATCATCAAGAAAGATTTTCTTTAGACAGTATAAATAATATTATTGATGTGATGTTGTCTAAATTGCCATGCCATGTTGTGACATGTACAACAAATGAAATAATGGTAGCAGCATACTTAATTAAGAATATTTATCCTGAATTAATTAATATTATATCGGTGGTACACAATAGTAATGATAGAGTATATGCAGATTATATAGATTTTAGAGAATGTACAGATTTATATATAGGGGTTTCTATGGATATAGGACAAGAATTAGTATCGCGAGGTATTAATCAAGAAAAAGTTTTGCATATGACATGCCCCGTTCAATGTAGTAAAGAATTAGTTCGTGAGTATTCAACGAATCCAATGAATCCTATAAGATTGGGGTATGCAGGAAGAATAGAGATTTCTCAAAAAAGAATGGATCTATTGCTAAAGATGATAGATTCATTGGAGAAAAAAAAGGTCAATTATGTTTTGAAGATCGCAGGGGAAGGAAGTGCTCTACAGGATGTCTGCAATTTTATTGAAGAACGAAAATTAAATAACAAGATAATATGTCTTGGAAAGATTGATAGGTCAGAAATACCAGATTTCTGGCAAGCAATAGATGTATGTGTTAACATTGCAGATTTTGAAGGCAGGAGTATTTCAATTATGGAAGCAATGGCAAATGGTGCTGTTCCAGTGGTTACAGCAACATCTGGAGTTAGAGAAGATATTTCAGATGGTGAAAATGGCTACATTGTAGAAATAGGTAATTATGAGGAGATGGCTGATAGAATATATGAATTATCTACGCATAGAGATAGATTAGGAAAATTCGGACAAAAATCTTATGATGTGATTTTGAATAAAGCACAAATGAGCACTCATATAAAATTTTGGAACAGGGTTCTAAACAATTTGTGGGACTGAAGAATATATAAAAAGCAAGGAGCTGTTAATAATAGAATGGAAAATGTTAAAGTTAGCATTATTACAGTTACATTTAATGTTGTAAATACGATTGAACAAACAATTAATAGTGTTTTGAATCAAACTTATGATAATATTGAGTATATTATGGTAGATGGGATGTCTACGGATGGAACATGGGAGAAGATTTGTAAGTATAAAAATAGGATAAGTGTTCTTATACATGAAAAAGATAATGGACTTTATGATGCAATGAATAAGGGTATTGCACAAGCAACTGGGGATATAATTGGCATCGTAAATGGAGATGATTGGTACGAAAGGGACACATTAGTAACTATTGTAAATAATTTTCAAGATGATACAGATATTATCTATGCAAGAATGAATATCATTGGATATGATGGAGCAGTACAGATGATAAGTTTGCCTGATAAAATAGACGATATTTGGTATCGTATGATTCCACACCCGACAGTGTTTGTAAGAAAATGCATTTATGATAAGTATGGAACATTTAACTTGAATTATCCTATCGTAGCTGATTATGAAATGATATTCCGATTTTATCTGGCAGGGGTAAAGTTTAAGTACATAGATAAAGTATTAACAAATTTCCGAAGAGGTGGTTTGACAACCAAAAGACAGATAGAGTGTGTAGAAGAAGTAAAAAAGGTGTCACTTAGCTATATCGACAAGTGCCCAGAACCGGAAAAATATATTAAATTGATAAATAGGGCATATAATTCTGCCCTTCTGAAGTCTATCTATGCTCAAGAAGATATTATAGTTAAGGAGGCCTTGGAATCAGAAATATTAAATGATAATTTGTGCATTTTTGGTGCGGGAAAAATAGGACAGAAATTTGTGAAGAAAATTAATAGATGTGGAATTAAAATTGTTTTTATTATAGATAATGATATAAGTAAAAAGGATACATATATTGATGAAATAAAAGTTGATACCCCTAATATATTGGAAAAGTGGAAGGGAAGTATTTTGATAGCAGCAATTGATTATTCCGATATATTAGATCAATTAGTTAAAATAGGAAATAAAAATATGCACATAATTGATATATCGAAGTTGTATAAGAGGAATTAGCAAATAGGAAGGGAGATTTAGTAAACATGAAACCGGTATTAGTAAATACGATAGCACCATTAATAGAACGGAAGCATGTACAGGGCGAAGAGGGCGTTAGATTATGCGGTGCTAATACAGGAAATGCGTGTTTTGCAGATGCGATACAGAATCAATTAGACACTAATTTGGAAGTAGATTGCTATAAGATTCAGGAGTGGGAAGATAAAGAAAAATTTGTTTTTGTGTTACCAGCTTCTAATTGGATAAACTCAGATGGTCGAGTTTTAAGAAGAACATTTTTGCCTTTAGAAAATACTGATGTTAATTTGCTAACATTGGGTATAGGCATTCAAATGAATATAGATGATAGATTGACTGATTTTGTTTCGCGCCTAGGACAAGATACAATTCGGGCGTTGCATATTTTAAGTGAACATAGCAGGTATATTGGTGTAAGGGGAAATATTACAGGTGAATGCTTAGATATGTTACATATTCATAACTGGAAAGTAATTGGTTGCCCTTCTTTTTATGAACCATACAGAAAAAATAGTGGTGTTTGGAAATTGAGAGAGCCAACATTAAGCAAACCTATAATTAATGTTACCCCTGGAAGAACATCTGAACACAAGATAATCAAGTATGGCTATAATAGAAAGATATTATTTATGATGCAGGCAATGGCAGATATGCCATTATCTATCTGGGAAGATAAAGATATTGAGCAGAGGCATATTGAACAAAAATTTCCAGGATTAAGTATAATTCAACCGGGTGAATTAAAGGAGTACATAAAAAAATATGGAAATATTTTCTTTACAGCAAATGAATGGTCAGATTTTTTGAGAAAGGGTGATTTCTCTTTTTCCGTAGGAAGCAGATTTCATGGTAATATGATGGCACTGATAAATGATATTCCTGCACTTTGGATTATGCATGATGCTAGGACAAAAGAATTAATTGAGGCTATGAATTTGCCGTATGTTATGCCGGATGATGTTAATAAATCAATATCATTAGAGGAATTGATGGCAAATTGTCATTATGATGATAAGTTTTATACAAAGTATAAGGAGCTTAGTAGACAATATGTTGAATTATTGAATGTATGCAATGTACAACATACATTTGGTGACATTAGCGATTAAATACATAAAAAGGAATAAAGAATGAATCAGCTAGTTAGTATAATAATACCAATATTTAATGCAGACAAATATTTAGAAAGATGTTTAGAAAGTGTTTTATCTCAAACATATTATAATTTGGATATCATATTGATAGATGATGGATCGACTGACAATTCAAAAAAAATATGTGAAAAATATCGTGACAAGGATCAGAGAATTACATATATATATCAATTGAATAAGGGAAATACAGCGGCTAGAAAGACAGGAATGTCAATGGCAAGAGGAAAATATGTAACATTTGTTGATGCAGATGACTGGATTGAACCAAACTGTATTGAGGCCTTACTATTAGAAGTAATAAAAAGCAAGGCTGATGTTGTAATGTCAAATATCTATGAGGATCGAAAAGAAGGATTATGTGTCTTGAAGAATCATATTACAGAAGGCGTATATAATAATCCAAAAGACATTACTGAAGATATTATATTTAGTAAGAAAAATAAAGGAAACGGTTTAATTGCCTCTTTAAGTGGAAAACTATATTCTTTTGAATTCGCAAAAGAAGCATTATCTACTATTGATGACGATATGCATTATGGGGAAGATTATTCTATGACATTTTGGTGTGCATTAAATGCAAGATGTATTTGTATTGTACACGATGCATATTATCATTATGAGGAGAATATCGAAAGCTACTCTCACACCTTTCAAGAAGATATATTTTTGCAAATGCATTTATTTTATAATTACAGTATTACCCTATTTAAAAAACATGAATGTGATACCGTATTAAGAGAAGACTTATTAAAATGTATTATGGGAATTTTGAACCGGCAGACAATGATTTCGACAGGTAAGTCCTTTATGAATGAATACAGGCTACCCGATTTAAAACTGAAAAAAAATGCTAAGATTATTTTGTATGGAGCAGGAAAAGTAGGAAAAATATATCATGAACAATTATTAAATATCAAAGAACTAACAATTATAGCATGGGTAGATAAAAATTGTAGTCAGTTAGGAATGAAGGAAGTTCAGGAAATTGAATGTATTAATAAAATAACATATGATTATATTATTATAGCAGTTGCCGATATAAAGAAAGCATATGACATTAAATTTCAACTTAAAGTAATGGGAGTTCCTGAGAAAAAAATAATTTGGGATTATCCTATATAATATACATTGTAAAATAGATGACGAAGAAGGGATTTTGTGAAGAATGTAACTTTATATGGCTCAGGTAGAAGGTGTAGTCATTTATTAGAATATATACAACAAGGAAGTATAACTATTCAATATATTATTGATAGTAATCCGTCAAAATGGGGAAGCTATATTGATGGATATAGAATTTATCCGCCGGAAGTTCTTCAGAACGTAAAAAATGTGCCAATATGCATTACGATAGCAGACAAAACTGCGGCAGAAGAAATTCGTAAAAGTATTAAAGAAAAATATGGTTTGATAAATGAGATTTGTTATTTTGATTTGATTAGGTATGCATATCAGGAAATGTATCGTGTTAGGCAATGCATTGAGCAAAAAAAGACAAAAGACAATGCCAGACAAACAATTATATTTGATTGTTATAAAGGTCTTGTTCTTGGAGGTATCGAAGAATGGACCAAGGGATTGTGCATGCAGCTTTCAAAGAGTGGTGAAACGAACGTTAGAATCTTATCTGATTGTGGGCAGTATGCCATAGACAAAGAATTAGAATCGCACATAGACAAAATTGATATTGATCATTATCATCTATTTGAAGACTCAACAATTTTCAATATTTTAAAATATTTGTCATCACATCTGCCATGCACAATCATATCAAGTCAGCCGGATATAGTGTTATATGTTGCAGGTATAATAAAATATAATTTGCCTGATGAGATAAGAATTATTTCTGTAATTCATGGTGGAAGTGAAAGGATTTATAATAATTATATGACATATAAGGAATACATAGACGAATATGTTTGTGTGAGCCAGGATATACAGCAGGCACTTATTGCCAGAGGAATTCCACAAGAAATAGTTCATTCAATGACCTGCCCTGTAGAGTGTGTTGAGAGATTGGAACGTACATATTCAGAAGACAGCTCAAAACCGATTCAGGTTGGATATGCAGGACGTATTGAAATTCCACAAAAGAGAATGGATTTGATGCAAAAGGTAATAGCATGTCTGGAAGATGAAAAAGTAAATTATCATTTTAATATTGCGGGAGATGGTCTTGCACTTAACATGCTGAAGGAATATGTTCGAGAAAATGATTTGGAAGGAAGAGTTACTTTTTGGGGGAGAATTGACCGTTCGGAAATATATCAATTTTGGCAAAAACAGGATATTTATGTAAATGTAGCTGATTATGAAGGAAGAAGCATCTCGCAATTGGAGGCTATGGCAAATGGTGCAGTGCCCATTGCCACTAGGACTTCAGGAACACGAGAAGACATTATGGATGATCAAAATGGCTATACAGTTGACATTGGAGATTATGAAGGCATTTCAAAGAAAATCAAGTATCTGGCTTGTCATAGGGAAAGATTGAAAACTATGGGAAGATTGGCACATGATACAGTTTATCCAAAGTGCCAGACGAAGGCACATACAGAATTTTGGAATGAGCTTCTTAGGAGACAGGAATGGATATTATCGCAAGGGCAATAGAGAAGAAGAAACACATTAGTTCTATTGAAAAACTTAATCATCAGACATGGGAACAGTTCGAGCAGGCAAGAAAAGGGAAAAAAGTATTTCTGTTTGGCGCCGGTGCTTGTTTTTCCTATTATTGGAGAAAATATCCGGACGCAGAACGATTAACAGGCGTTATAGATAATGATGTGAAAAAGCAAGGGATAAAAGTGGGGGATTTGATTCTGGAAGGATTTATGACCAAGGAGGAAAAACTGATTGTTTCAGATATTAAGTCACTGGAAAATTATGATCCCGGAAGTCTTGTCATATTGGTAGCGAGTATTAATTATTATGAAGAAATCGTAAGACAGCTTGAGAAACTCAGAATCCATAATATATTTATCATGTTAATCATGGAGGCTAATTATCGGATAAAACTTGGAAATGATTATGATGAAAAGTCTTATGACCTGGAGAAGGAAAGAGCAAAATTTGCAGATAGCTGCTGTCGGCTTCCAATTCAGCAGAAAAAAATTGTATTTAAAGCATTCGGAACCTATTCCGATCATGGAAAGTATATTACAGAGCAGCTCCTAAAGCTTAGGAAAGATATTGATATTGTATGGATTGTGAATAATTCTAATGTAGAGATTCCTAGTGGAGTCCGATTGGTTTCTGCTTGTCATTGGAAAAAATATATTTATGAGATGGAGACTGCGCACATTTGGGTTATAAATACAATTATTCAGGGATATTTGCGTAAACGCGAGGGTCAGATTTATATTCATACCAAACATTGGGCAAGTATTACTTTGAAGAAATTTTATTTGGATGCTTCTACGATTACAGATATTTCAGAGGATGTGGAATTATGGAAATATAATGGTCATTGTATGGATTATATGATAACAGGAAGTAAATTTGATGAAGAATCATGCAGTCGGGGATTTGGCTTTCATAAAGAATTTATAAAAGCAGGTTCACCGAGGACAGATGCTATGTTTCATCGAGATATTTTGAGAGAAAAAGTTTGTAAGAAGTTCAATGTTTCCTGTAGCAAGAAATTTTTAGTATATGCACCGACATACCGATATCAAAGCAAAGATATGTCAGGACATTTTGCGGAAGTAAGAAATATAGAAATAGATTACGCGCAGTTGAAAGATTCATTAGAGTCTCGCTTTGGGGGAGAATGGTATATTTTTCTGCGTCTGCATCCGGCAGTAGCGAAAGAGAGTATCAATATAGTAAAACCGGAGTATGTAATTGATGCAAGTGATTATGAGGACAGCGAAGAATTATGCTCTGCATGTGATATATTGATTTCAGATTATTCCAGCATTATGTTTGAACCGGCATTTGTAAAAAAACCAGTTTTTTTATTTGCGACAGATCGACAAGAGTACATAGATAAAGAATATGATTTACTTATTGATTATGATACATTGCCATTCTCAATTGCAGAGACGAATGAAGAGTTGGTGGAGAATATTATGAATTTTGAACAAAAGGAATACGAGCAGAAGGTAGACTCATTTCTGAACAAATATGGTGTTCATGAGGATGGTCATGCAAGTGAACGGGCAGCAGAATTTATTTCAAATTTAATAGAGGAGTAATGCATCATGTCTGTAATTGTGCCGGTGATGGATAAAACATTTAAGATTTCAACAATTATTCCGGTATATAACACGGAAAAATATCTTTCAGAGACAGTGGAGTGTATATTGAGACAAAGCATAGGATTTGAGGAGAACATTCAGCTCATTCTTGTGAATGACTGCTCCACGGATAACAGCGGTATTCTATGTGAAAAATACCGCGTGCAATATCCTGAGAACGTGAAATACATAAAGCTGGAAAAAAATAGCGGTGTCAGTGTGGCAAGAAATACCGGATTAAAATATGCAGTAGGGAAATACGTGAATTTCCTTGATTCAGATGATATGTGGTCTGATAATGCATACCAGAGAATGGCTGACTTCCTGGAGGAAAATGACAATGAAATTGATGCAGTATCTTCTAATGTGTGGTATTTTGAGGCAAGAGAAGGTTCGCATCCGTTAAATCAGAACGTTGTAGAAGATAGAATAATTGATATTGATCAGGATTATCGGGCAATCAGGAGTCTGGGTTCCAATTGTCTGGTCAAAAGAGATGCAGCGGAAAAATTTCCTTTTAATGAAAAACAGAAATGTTGGGAAGATTCCGCTTTTATTAATACCATAATTTTGAATAAGAAGAAATACGGAATGCTTACAGAGGATGTTAAGTTCTATTATAGGGTAAGGAAAGACCAAAGTTCCGCATCAAACCAATTATATGGTAAGGCGAAACGCTATTATTTGGAGGATCTGACACTTCTTTTTGATGGAATTTATGAGCAGTCTATGAAATACTGCGGATATTTTGCACCAATGTGCCAGTATTTTATTATGAATGCAGTACAGGTGAGATTTCAGGAGGAAGTAAATAAAGCGGTACTGGAAGAAAATGAAATAAAAGAATATGAGAATATTCTAAAAGGAATTTTAGAACGGATAGATGATAAATATATCAGGGAAATTGCATATGCCGATGAATTGACAAGAAAAGTCATGTTAGCATATAAATATGGTATTGATTTAAGAGAAGATATTTTAAAATTAAAAAAGGAGAGGGATTCTGCAAATTTTAGGCTGAACAGAACGAAGAAAAACAATAAGCTTCTGACCAGATGGATAAGAGAGATTCATAGTGGGAAGAAGCTGTCTCGATTTTTTGAAGAAAAAGGCTATAGAAAGATAGCGGTATATGGTGTTTCTGATATTGGGAAACTGCTGATAGAAGAACTTACTGACACAGAAAATGAATTGTGTTATGTGATTGACCGCAATGCAGATCGGATTTCAGCAGAAATACCAGTCTATAAGCCGACGGACAAATTACCTGCGGTAGATGTTATAGTAGTTACTGCAGTATACTTTTTTGAGGATATATACCATACGTTAAGGAGAAATGGTATAGAATTTCCGATTGTTTCTTTGAATGATGTATTGGAGGATAGTGAGTAGGAGGGCATATGGCGAGATTATCGATTCTGGTACCGGTATATAACGTAGAAAAATATCTGAAACAGTGTTTGGAAAGCATCATCAATCAGACTTATACGGATATTGAAGTGATATGTATTAACGACGGGTCAAATGATTCTTCGCCTGAAATATTGGACAGTATTGCAGCAGCGGATGAACGAATCAAGGTCATTCACAAGGCAAATTCAGGATATGGCTGCAGTATGAACCTTGCATTAGAAAAAGCAAGTGGAGAATATATCGGAATCGTAGAGAGCGATGATTACATCTCATCGGATATGTATGAGCGCCTGATGTCACGGATTACATCAGATGACGGTATAGACATTGTAAAGTCTGCCCATTATGCGGTTGAAAACGAACAGGCGGCGAAAGTAAGCTTGTTTGAGTCCCAAATGTGTGAAAGAGTGATAACATCAAAGGAATGCAAGAAGTTATTTGCAATTCCCTGCAATATCTGGTCTGCTGTTTATAGAAAGGATTTTCTGCAGGAAAATCATATCAGATTTTTGGAGACACCAGGGGCATCTTATCAGGATACTTCCTTTTATTTTAAGGCAATGATGATGGCACAAAAGATGATTCTGACAGATGATGCATATTATTATTATCGGATCGATAATGCCGGTTCATCGGTCAACTCTAATAATAAAATATTCTTTGTCTGTGATGAGATTCATGAGATTGACCGATATATGTGTCAAAAGGAAATAAAAGATACTTATTATGTCGGTGTCAGAAATGCTTTTATGTTTCGGGCATATTACTGGAACTATAATCGACTGCATGTTGCGCTGAAGTCAGCTTTTTATCAGGAATTTAGAAAAGAACTGCTCAGAATACAGGAAACAGATGAGCTGAAACCAGAGTACTGGACGGATGATTATTGGAATATAATTACGAATATTTTAAAGGACACAGAACAGTTTTTCTGGAATTCGGTGCGCGATGTAGAGATTCAGGAGCTGAACAGCTATACGGTTCAGAAGGAAATTTATGCGGAATATCTTGAGGACTATTTAGGGAAACAGGACAGGATAATCATATATGGAGCAGGCACATACGGTCAAAGAGTATATGCCTATTTATGTAAGCTGGGATTAAAAGATATAATCGAGGGATTTGTTGTGTCGGAAGGGACAGAGACGCTGCGCCCGATTCAGTTGGTCACAGAGCTTAAGGAGCAGCTTCTTTTAATCGTTGCAGTTGCAGAAAACAAGCAGTTACCTATGCTTAGAAAAGCAAAAAAACTTGGTTTTTCTAAAATTCTTAGAGTAGATGACAGATTACGAAAACGGATGAATGATGTGCTGGGGAGTTAGACAGAATGAATAATGCAGATAGTTTAATCAGAGAAATGCCGCAAGGGTTAATACGCTGGTATGAATTTAGGGATACTTCAGATAAATTGTTTATTTTGTGCGGAGCAGAAGAGTATGATATTTTATCAGAGGTATTTCCGGAAGCTGACACAGTGGAGCTTGACAGGATAAATACATTGATAAAACAGTACGACTATATTGTTGGAGCCGGTGTGATTGATAGAAGTCCGATTCCGAAACATACTCTGCATGTATTAAAGTCGCATTTAAAACCAGATGGAGTACTCCTCTTATTTGCAGAAAACAGGCTGGCAATCAAACACTTTTGTGGGGAAAAAGATTATTATTCAAATCGGATATTTGACGGAATAGAGAACTACGTGCGCTTTTCAAAGAAGGCGCAGGAATTGGTGGGGGGAAGGGAATACTCAAAAGATGAAATCAAAGAATTTCTAACCCGGGAGGAGCTAAAATACAAATTCTTCTCTGTTTTTCCAAGTCTGAGCAGACCGCAGATCATTATTGCAGATGATTATGTTCCGAGAGAAAATCTGGATATCAGGATTTTTCCACAGTATAAATCACCGGATACTGTTTTTTTGGAAGAAGAGCGTTTGTATGATGATTTGAGTGCAAACGGGCTCTTGCATGGGATGGCTAACGGCTTCTTCATTGAGTGTACATTGGAAGACACAGAGAGAAAATATAACCAGATTACGGTCTCTACTGACAGAGGACATCAAAATGCGCTGGCAACAATTCTGAAGAAAGATGGAACAGTTGTGAAAAAGCCATTGTTTCCGGAAGGACAAAGTGTTGTCAGGCAGTTGTATGAAAATAATGAATATTTAAAAGAACACCATGTTCCGATGGTAAATGTGGTGTTGAAAGATAATTCCATTCAAATGCCTTACATCGAAAGTGAGACTGCGCTGGCACATTTTAGAAAATTGTTCAGAGAAGATGTACAGGCATTACTTAAGGAACTGGAATGCTTTTGGGAATACATTAAAGTATCTTCTGAGCATGTTGATTACCGGAATATGAATTGGGAACAGTTTGAACCCGGATGGGAAAACAGAAAAGAGGATGATCCCACACGGGAAAAATGGAGAATGTTAGCAGAAGGCTCTGAGGAACAAAAGGACGAGATTGGAATCATATTGAAAAGAGGCTATGCGGATTTGGTTGCCTTGAATTGTTTCTATGATGATGGAAAGTTTTTGTTCTATGATCAGGAAAGCTATGTTGACAACTTTCCTGCAAAAGCGATTCTGCTAAGGACAATTGATACAATATATATGAAACAATCCGGCTTTGAGCAGATTTACCCAATGAATGACATGCTTGAGCATTTTGGCTTGAAGGAACATGCAGCCGAGTGGCGCAAGTTTGCGTGGAAATTTTTGGCTCCGCTCAGAAATGAAAAGGAATTGTCCATCTATCATAAATCCTGCAGACGTGATTATTATGTTGTTAATGCCAACAGGCAGAGGATGAACTATTCCCAGGAAAATTATGATAAGTATTTTAGCAGCATATTTAAGAACACCTACGGTAAAAAAATATATTTATTTGGCTCCGGGAGATATACCAAGCGTTTTTTAGATAAGTATGGAAGCGTTTATGAGATTGCCGGGCTGATAGATAATGCACGGGAAAAGTGGGGCAGACATTTTGAGGGATATGAAATTTTTTCACCTGAGGTGCTTCAGACAATAGAGGTACCCTGCAAAGTATTTATCTGTATCAAAGATTATCAGGAAGTGTTAGACCAGCTTCTTGATATGGGAGTCAGAGAAATCGCAATCTTTAATCCAATGTTGGAGTATGAACTGCCAAGAAAGGAACTGGTATTGGCAGATGCGGATGATAAGGCAGCTCAGAAAAAATATAATGTGGGGTATATAGCTGGTGTCTTTGACTTGTTTCACATCGGGCATTTAAATATGTTTAAGAGGGCCAAAGAACAATGCAGATATCTGATTGTCGGTGTTGTTTCGGATGAGCAGGTAATGCGGGAAAAAAAGACAATGCCGGTGATTTCGTTTGAAGAGCGATTGGAAATCGTACAGTCCTGTCGATACGTGGATGAGGCAGTGGAAATTCCGATAGACAGGCCATCAACAGAAGATGCATTTCGGAGGTATCATTTTGATGTGCAGTTTTCGGGAAGTGACTATGAAAATAATCCCACTTGGCTGTCACAGAAGACATATCTGCAGCAGCATGGTTCCGATATTGTGTTTTTTCCATATACGCAGTCAGTAAGTTCTACACAGTTAAAAAAGAAACTTAAGAAACATGAGGAGATGCAATAGATGGATGTTGTATATATGCCGGATGGGGCTCCGGAAAAGAAAAGATCGAAAGCGCTTGACAGGCTTGCAGGTGCAGGGTTTGATAATATTGCATTAGATTTAAAGTTATATTGTCCTTCATATGAGCTGGAGCATCGGGAAGAAGTAATGGAGACGATGGACGAATATCCGGATGGCTGTTTTGCTTCTGTATTTCCGGAAAGACTTGTGGAGAATGCCGACAAGTTCATATCGCAATGCCGTGAGCTGCATATGAAAAATACGGTCGGAGCAGCGCCATCATTGCCATGGGATACGAAAAGAGCTGATCTTGAATGGCTGGTGTATGAGATATCAAAGCAAAGTATACTGGCATGCATCAAAGCGGAATGCAGGTATATCATCGTTGAACCTTTGATAAAGAAGATGGAGACAGAGGAAGAATGGAAAAAGAATGCAGATTTCTATCTTTCTCTTACAGATAATTTAGCAGAAGGAATTAGTATATTAATACCGAATCATTACAGTGAATATAATGGTCATTTGGTAAGAGGAACTTTTAGTGATCCGTATCGACTGGCTGAATTTGTGGACGAATTAAATGGCAAGGCAGGGAACAACAAGTTTGGATTGTGTATTGATATTAGAATCTGCAGTCTTGTAGGACAGAATTTTTGTGAATTTATGCATCTGCTTCAAGGGCGGGTAAAGGCAGTGGTCATTAGACAAAATGATGCAGAAAGTCAAATGGACTGGCTGGGAGTTATTCGGGGATTAAGAAAGATGGATTTTGATGGACAGTTGATTTTTGATTTCCGTGATACTTCCGGAGCATATTCTCATTTGCTGAGAGCTGATTTTGATATTTTTATCAAGAAAGTGGTGGATTATTTTTCCTGGCAGATATCCATGGAGCATACAATTAAGAAATATGACAAACGTGTCATGTTTGGCGCGGGAAAGATGTTCAGCAATTACATGAAGCATTATGGCAAGGAATATCCGCCTTTGTTTACCTGCGATAATAACCCGGACTTATGGGGAACTGTGGCTGATGGTATTGAAGTGAAAAATCCTGAGGAGTTAAGAAATATTCCCAAAGACTGTGCTGTTTTTATATGCAATGTATATTACAGGGAAATTGAGGAACAGCTTCGGAAGATGGGGATTCAGAATAGGATCGAGTATTATAATGATGAATACTTGCCGTTTTCAGATTTTGAAAGTGAGCGAAATTGTGGGAGGCAGAGAAATTGTTGAAAATTGGCGTACAGACAAAAAACGTGGTGTGTGACGAAAAACCGGCAGAAGGCTTTGCGATGTTAAAGAGGGCAGGATTTTCCTGCGCGGATTTCAGCCTGAATTCGTATCTTATGAACAAAGCTTTATATAATGGCGAGCTGAACAGTTTTTTTGACCAGTCAGATTTCGAACTGGAGCACTTTTTTGCACCCCATAAGAAGGCGGCAGGAGATGCAGGTATTTATATAAATCAGATGCATATGCCGTATCCAAATTATGTGCCAAATGGCACGAAGGAGTTGAATGCGTATTTAAGAAATGTGGTGGCTCCCAAGAGCATGAAGGTATGTGCATTCTTTAAGTGCCCATATATTGTGATTCATGGCTTTAAGCTGGCGCGGCTTCTGGGTTCGGAGGACGCAGAGTGGGAACGGACGGAAGATTTCATTAACTCCATTGCGCCGATGGCGAAGGAGTATGGCATTACCATATGCATAGAAAATCTGTATGACAGCGTCAAGGGGCGTTTGATAGAAGGCCCTTGCTGTGATGCCCATAAGGCTGCAGAGCGCATTGACAGAATGAATGCCCACTATGGGGCAGAGGTCTTAGGCTTCTGCTTCGATACAGGTCATGCAAATCTGATGGGACTGGATATGGAGAAGTTCATCACGATATTAGGTCACAGGCTGAAGGTACTGCATATTCATGATAATGACGGGATTGGAGATTTGCATCAGATACCATTTACTTTTACAAAGACAAGAGAGAATCAGACATCAACAGACTGGGATGGCTTTGTCAGAGGACTTAAGGCAATCGGATTTAAAGGCGTGCTGAGCTTTGAGACGGCGCCGGTTCTGACCGCTTTCCCTGAGGCAATGAAGGAAGATGTACTTGGATTTATTGCGAAGATAGGGAAGAACTTTCAGGGGATGATTTAAGTAATATTTTCGATTGCTTTGCGAGGAGTGTTATTTTTAGAAAAAATCGCAGCATGAACTGCTGTACCCGAATAACTCATTTTATTGTTTGCTATGATTTTAAATTCACTATATATTTGTGATAAAATTAAAATAATTCGCCCATTTTTTTGCAACTCCATTGTTTTTTCATGAAAAATAGAATCCATCAGACGGTTTGCATCAAACTATTTTGGAGGGATGCCGGCGGTTGTCAGGGAATATATAGAGAAGGGAACCTTTGAGGGCTCATTGGAAACGCAAAACCATTTCGTGGTGCCTTGATGCCTAATGCAATTTATGCATTCTCACACACTCCGCAGCAAGTGCGTAGTGCTGTACTGAACAAATTACAAGATTACAACGAAATCATAGTTAAAAATTGCGTTTCTGTAAATAATCCGCTATACTTATGATAATACATTAGTGTGGCGGATTTATATTTTGACTTGGAAAGGTCGTGTCAGGGAGTATGGGAAGAACTGTTGCAATCGGAATACAAAGTTTTGACAAAATAATAGAGAATCATTATTTTTATGTAGATAAGACCTCCTTCATCAAAGAGTGGTGGGAGAGCGGTGATGATGTGACATTAATCACGCGTCCGCGCCGTTTTGGCAAGACGCTTACGATGAGTATGCTGGAGCAGTTTTTCTCGGTTTCTTATGCAAATCGGGGAGATTTGTTTGAAGGACTCTCTATCTGGGAGGACGAAACATATCGGGAACTGCAGGGAACCTATCCGGTCATTAGCTTGTCTTTCGCAAATGTGAAAGAAAAAGATTATTTTAATACGAGAATGAAAATGAATCAGATTCTTGTTGAACTGTATTCGAAATACCGCTTTGTAACAGAGGGTGATTGCCTGTCGGAGACTGAAAAACAATTCTACCGGTCAGTTTCTATGGATATGCCGGAGTATGTTGCAACGGCGGCTCTTTTTAATCTGTCTGCTTTTCTGTATCGTTATTACGGCAAAAAAGTGATTATTCTTTTAGATGAATATGACACCCCAATGCAGGAAGCATATGTACATGGCTACTGGGAGGAATTGGTTTCCTTTACAAGAAGCCTTTTTAATGCTGCGTTTAAGACAAATCCCAGTATGGCACGTGCAATTATGACTGGGATTACAAGGGTTAGTAAGGAGAGTGTTTTTTCAGACTTAAATAATCTGAAGGTGGTTACTACAACGTCTGATGAATATGCCGCTGCTTTTGGATTTACGGAAGAGGAGGTTTTTGCTGCTCTTGATGAGTGCGGTTTCAGTAATCGGAAAACTGAGGTTAAGCGATGGTATGATGGATTTGTATTTGGTGAGCAGAAGGACATTTATAATCCATGGTCAATTATCAATTTTTTAGATACGGGAAAGATTGGAACCTACTGGGCTAATACAAGCTCTAACAGCCTTGTGGGAAAACTGATTCGGGAAGGAAGTCAGGACATTAAGCAGGATTTTGAACTCTTGATTCAGGGAGAAACACTGACTACTACCATCGATGAACAGATTGTATATAACCAGCTGGATGAAAACGAAGATGCAATATGGAGCCTGCTCCTTGCCAGTGGGTATTTGAAAGTTCTGTCCGTCGATCAGACAGATATGATGATGCATCTTGGAGGCATCAGATATGAGCTGGCGTTAACGAACCTTGAAGTGCGCATGATGTTTGAGCTTATGGTGAAAAGCTGGTTTTCCGGCCGCTCAAAGGGGGATTATAATCGGTTTATTCAGGCACTTCTAAATGATGACAAAAAGCTGATGAATATTTATATGAATAAGGTGGCACTTGCAACAATCAGTTATTTTGACAGCGGAAACCAGCCCTCAGGAAGTGAACCGGAGCGTTTTTACCATGGCTTCGTATTAGGACTTTTAGTAGAGCTTCGCGGCAGATATACAGTAACATCAAACCGGGAAAGCGGCTATGGACGATATGATATTATGCTGGAACCAATCAAAGCGGAGGACGCTGCGATTATTTTAGAATTTAAAGTTTATGATGCGTATGAGGAAAAGACATTGGAGGATACGGTAGCATCAGCACTTGCACAAATTGAGGAAAAGCAATACGAGACAGTGCTTCTTGAGAAAGGCATGAAAAAAGAACAGATTCGTAAGTATGGATTTGCTTTTAAGGGGAAAGAGGTCTTGATTGGATAAAGCCTTTGGCTTTTACTGTCGTTTCATTGAAAAATATAGGGAGGGCGCTTATGGGAAGAACTGTCGCAATCGGCATTCAGGATTTTGAAAAAATCATAAGTAATAATTATTTTTACATTGATAAAACCCATTTTATCAAGGAATGGTGGGAAAGCGGCGATGATGTGACGCTGATTACCAGACCGCGCCGTTTTGGCAAGACGCTTACCATGAGTATGCTGGATTATTTCTTTTCGGTTAAAAATGCAGACAAGGGAAGCTTATTTGAAGGCTTGTCGATTTGGAACGAGGAAAAATATCGGAAGCTGCAGGGCACATATCCGGTTATCAGCTTGTCCTTTGCCAATATTAAGGAGAACAACTACGAAGCGGCGAGGAATAAAATCTGTCAGGTGCTCACAGATGTATATGTGCAGTATGACTTCTTAAGAGACAGTCAGGCTCTTACGGATAAGGACAGAGATTATTTTGACCGCATTTCCTTGGATATGGAGGATAGTGTCGCAACGCTGGCGTTGAACAAACTGTCTGATTTTCTATATCGTTATTATAAGAAAAGAGTGATTATTTTACTGGACGAGTATGATACACCGATGCAGGAAGCTTATGTACATGGATATTGGGAAGAGCTTGTCAGCTTTACCAGGAGCTTGTTCAACTCTGCTTTTAAGACTAATCCGGCGCTTGAAAGAGGAATTATGACCGGGATTACACGGGTTAGTAAAGAATCAATTTTTTCTGATTTGAATAATCTTGAGGTAGTAACGACTACGTCAAATAAATATGCAGCAATCTTTGGCTTCAAAGAAACAGAAGTATTTTCCGCACTGGAGGAATGTGCTCTTGCAGATAAAAAAGCAGATGTGAAAAAATGGTATGATGGTTTTATTTTTGGCAATGAGAGTGATATTTATAATCCATGGTCTATTTTAAATTTTTTAGATAAGAAAAATCTAACGACTTATTGGGCTAACAGCAGCTCTAACAGCCTTGTTGGTAAACTGATTCGGGAAGGGAAGCGAAATATCAAGCAGTCCTTTGAAGGGCTGTTAAAGGGTGGGCATCTGATTACGCCGATTGACGAGCAGATTGTATACAACCAACTGAACGGCAGTGCGGCGGCAGTTTGGAGCCTGCTTCTGGCAAGCGGTTACCTGAAGGTAATCCGTTATCAGGTTGCAGGCGATGTACCGGTTACAGAAAAACCGCAATATGAACTGGCTTTGACCAACTATGAGGTGCAGGTGATGTTTCAGAGTATGGTCAGCGGTTGGTTTGTACAGGCAGAGGACGATTATAATGACTTTATTAAGGCACTGCTGCGCTGTGATGTCAGGGAAATGAATCTGTATATGAATCAGGTTGCATTAACGGTGTTCAGCTATTTTGACACAGGCAATAGCCCTTCTGCCACACAGCCGGAGCGCTTTTATCATGGCTTTGTGCTGGGACTTCTTGTGGAGCTTACCGGAAAGTATGAGCTTACCTCCAATCGGGAAAGCGGTTTTGGCAGATATGATGTGATGCTGGAGCCGTTAAAGCCCGATGAGGATGCCTATATTTTGGAGTTTAAGGTACATGATAATAGCGAAGAAGCAACATTGCAGGATACTGTCAAGGCGGCGCTTGCACAGATAGAAGCCAGACAGTATGAACAGAAACTTTTGGCAAAGGGCATTGCGCCGGAGCGTATCCATAAGTACGGTTTTGCGTTTGAAGGAAAACATGTATTCATTGGAGATTAAAGCCAGGCATATTTAGAAAAGGGAAAGGAGCCATGCATGATTATGGAGAAGCAGTTACCAATTGGATATGACAGTTTTCAGGAACTTATTTCAAATGGCTTGTATTATGTTGATAAGACATTGATAATTAAAGATATTATAGATAAAAAGGGTAAAGTAAACTTATTTACAAGACCCCGCCGCTTCGGCAAAAC
>JAGBBV010000018.1 GCA_017938315.1 Lachnospiraceae bacterium | reverse complement strand
AAGTTAGGTTCGTTACGCTAGAAATGTTCTGAGAATTATCCTTAATTCCCAATATTAGATATAAGGTTGAATTTCCTTATATTATTATTATATCATATCAATATTTTTTTACCATAAAACGGAAGAAAAATATTGCACAAACATTATGTAAACCAACAAGAAGATTTTTGTGAAATATTTTATATGAGATTACTTGCAATTTCAAAAAAAATATGATAAACCAAAAAGTCCCCGAACATCACTGTGAATGTTCAGGGGCTTTTATACTTATTCCTTCTCTGCCGAACTTGTACGGCGTTTGTCTATTGATATTATATAATAGACAGTTTTCCCCTGTTTATTACTTATTTTGGTCTTACGACCCTACCGCAGTCAGCAGGTACGCAAAAAAGATGCTCATCCACTTCGTGTATGCCTGCTTCCTTTGGTCTAACATTAAAATCTGCTCAAGTAGTTAGAATACACCACATCAATCCTGTTATGCCCCAAGTTCTGACTAACAACAGCTAAGGCTTCTGTATCATATCCCTTTGTTGTCTGTCCGTGTCCGTCTGTTGCCTGTTCTAATCTTTGGGAATTGACGAAGGTATCTCTGTAACCCTCAAAATAGTCCTGTCTGTGATTGTTTGCAGTTATCAGGTCATTGTATAGGGTTTTTGCATATTCTGCACGATACCAATGGGTATTAAGGTTTTTATCTACCTTAGTCCAGAATGGTTGGTTTCCCTTCTGGGATTGGTGCTTATTTACAAAGGAAGTAACAGCGTCCTGTTTACTTTTAATAACATAACAGTTCCTATGCTTACCACCTTTTTCAATAACCGAAAAACCGATTACCGTACCTTCTTTATCTCTAATTGCATTAGAAGGATTGATAACAGTAATACTTTGCCTTCTGATACCAGTAGAAGATATAAAGTCTATCAGTTCCTTATTCTTCTTATAAATAGAAGAACGGTAGTTATTTCCGAAACCTCTGTTGTTCTTAATGTCAGAGTTCTTTCTGCTTCTAAGACCAGAATCCTTTTTAGTGATACTCTTGTTAAATATTTTGTTTAAAGCAGAAAGGTCTCTACTGATTGTCCAAGAGGATTTACCCTGTGCCTGTCTCTCTGTCAGGTATTGCAGGATATGACTATCAGACACATCTGCAAGGCTCTTGAAGTTGTAGCCTTTGATTTTGCTCCAACTCTGGAACTGTTCCGCAACCTGTTTATAGTCCTGCATTGTCTTTTTGCTATATATGCCTTTAACCCTGCCTTTGTTTCCTTGCTTGTAGCTTTCCTGTTTAGCTTGATATTTTGATTGTCCGTAACAGTTTAAAGCATTTAAGGCTCGAAACATCTGCTCTTTGAATGAGGTCTTTCTGCTCATACAGAACTACCTGCCTTGTGTGCAAGCTCCAAAAGCAGTATGTAACTTTCAAGTTTCAGTGATTCCTGTTTAAGTTCATATTCCAGATGTCTTTTTAGCTCTAAGTCGAAGCAGTTAGATATTTGGTTTTGTAGCTTCTGGACTCTTTGCTTACTTTCATTGATTTCCTGTTTTATATTTATAAATATCACTCCTTTGCTTTGGTTCAGTCTGCATAAGCAGATTTCTACACCACCTTTTTGCTTCTGGAAAGAGTAGCTAAACCAATTTGTTTCTCTTTGGGAATAACCAGCAACAGGACAAGCCTGTTTCTGTTTATTCCCCACATTTTGCTTTAAAAAAAGCTCCTGTCTCAATTCCCCCTTTTGAGTGTTCCTTCCCTTTGTATTTATGTTAAAGTTTGTAAAGGCTCAACGCAGTATCAATACAAACTGTTGATATACTTTATTATAAGGTTATGGATAACAGGTTATAATTTTATCTGGTTCAATCATTCGTGTGACAACCAAAGCATTTGGTTTTGTACTTGTGACAGTAACCGCAATCCCTGTACCAACAGGTTTTATTTAAGGTCTTGCCATCTGGTTTAGTTGTTCCAAACTTTTGTTTATATTTTTCTCTGTTTATGACACTCACCTCCAATGCACTATCCAGAGCTGAAGATTTAGGCTTTGGGCAGAGTTTTCCCACTGCATAAAAAACGGAAAAACCCTACTCAATGGAATACTATGAACAAAACTTTTAAGAGGTTGAACAGGTTTTTACCTGTTCTATCCGTCACAGTTAGTCTGAGTATTCGGAGAACCGCTTGAATTTCCATTCATAAAGGAATGGTTGCAGTAAGAATAAAGCGTGCCATAACTTACCAACACTTTACTGCACTCCACAATCGTCCTTGCCACCTTACCGAGATTTTTTTATTTGGGTTTGCGTAATCCACCCCAATGACGAGACATACTATAAGCGGAAATTCATATGCCCCGAGCTGATTTTCTATTTAGGCTTGCCAGACCATAGATAGTATTTATAGAGCCTATTAACTATTATCTTCACTCTTTCAATATGTAGTTATGTTTGTATAGTACAATCTCCACACAAAAAAACAACGTCAAAGGTGTTCGAGCAACTACCTTTGACGTTCTACTAAGTTCTATTTCTTGAATAGGTTGATTATGTAGTATTTTAGGAAGGTCTTTCTTTCCTGTCTCTTGTACCACTTTTCTAATTCAAGATATTGTTCATTTAGACTTTTCATAAATGCCCCCTTTTCGTTGGATATAATATTATATGGAAAGAAAAGAATATCTATAAAAAGAAAAGAAGCTAGCATTTCTGCTAACTTCTCTTTCTTTACTTAATGCAATAGTACACAACATTACCTTCTACATACCCTTTTAGTGAAGTACTTCCATAATTAAACCAAGTATCAGGATTGTCGGAAACTTGATTATCATTATAATAAGATTGATAAATAGCATCATAAATAGCATCAGCATCTGGTGTAATCATTCTAATGGAATTATGAATACTATTCCAAATAAGAGCAGTATAATTAGAATAAATTTCTAATTTCCAGTAACCATTTGAAGCATCATAATTCATCTGCCACATATATCCTAATGAAGCTTTCGCATCTAAAAGACCAACTCCATCAGCTACACCATCATGATTATTATCAAAGGCTTGTAACATACTTAAACCACCCACGCTACCTGTATTTTGAATTTGCCATAATGGGTCAAAAGAAGCTTTATATGCTTGGAAAGAAGCATCGTCTTTATTAAATGTAGTCTGCACAGAAGAAGGAGTATTTACCTGTGGTAAATCACTTGGGCTAATAGCAGATTTATCAGCTGTACCTAGATATTCATTGATAGCAACCATATAAGGACTACCTGGTTCAGCATTTTCTGTTCCATCAACAAAGATAGCATCCCAATGAGGAACTAAAGCATTTACATCAAATCCATCAGCAATTCGGACCTTAGTTCCGTTCGATGCCGTGAATACCTGACCATCGTACCAAGTATTTCCGTGATTATCTGTTATTCCATCCCCATCATTGTCACCACTTCTAATATCAATACCATTAACAATGTAAGGTAACTCATAATTTATATTACTTGTATCAGGAATGCTTTTAGAAGTATCAGTTGCTTCTGATTCTGAATTTGGAGTTTCAATAACTGTTTCTGGTACTGTTGTTGTAGATTCTTCAATAATAGTTTCTTCTTCAATAGGTTCTGTTGTAGGTTCTGCTGTTGGTTCAGTAGTTGCTTCGAAGGTTGGTTCAACAGTTGATTCGGGTTCTTTGGTTTCTTCCAAAGTTTCTGCAACAGATTCAGTAGTTTCAACGGTTGTAGTCTCTTCGACAACAGCATTATTTCCACAAGCTGTTAAGCATATTGTCAAAGAAAATATGCTGATTAGTAGTAGTTTCTTCATAGCATTTTCCTCATAAGTAAAATTTGTTCTTGACTTTATCATTATATATTTATATAATATCCACTGTCAATGAGAGGTACTACTTCAAAAGTGATACCAAAGTTGATACCAAATTCAAAATGAAGTGCAAAGACGCTCCTTTCTGAATTTGATATAATGAAAAATCATTGATTTTTAGCGGAAGTGTTGAGAATCCATAAAAAGTTATTTTTAAGTACTGAGTTCGATTCCCATCACCCGCTTTTTTGCTGCCCGTTTATTCGTTATAGGCAAGCCATTTTTCATAAGGACAGGCATTTTTCTTCATGGCGGCACGCATTTCCACATAGCATCCGCATGCCTTACACATACCGTCTGTCAGCAAATCACAATCTTTACAAACCATCAGCCGCTTTTCATAAAGCGGCTGATTTACTTTTACAATTTCATCTAAATTTTCTATGTAATCATACATATTCTGGAAATATGCTTCCTGACCTATCATGTCTCTCGTCAGGCATCTTTTACATACTCTGAAATTTTTTGAATCCATTTTTTATCCTTTGATTTTAAGACTAAGCACACTACATGCCGGAACATTCACTGTTACACTATGACCGTTTATCTCATAGGCCTCAAAGCTTTCTTCTTTTACCTTAGATGGTTCTTCGAAGCTGTTATAATCGTGCATGTCGCCTTTCAAAATAACGCCTTCTATTGATGCAGGGATTAAATCCCTGAAAGAAATCTCTACATCTTCGCCTCTATCCAAAGAAAGATTATTTAATGTCACTGTAATTGTTCCGTCCTCATTCACAGATACGGATTCACTAAGCATCGGAACCTGATAGTCTTCCTCTATACCGATTAATGCATTATCTGATAATTCGCTTTGAAGCAGTTCACCGTCCTGATGCGCCTTATACATATGGAACACATGGTAGGTAGGTGTCAGAATCATCTTCGCACCTTCTGTAAGGGCAACTGCCTGAAGAACATTTACCATCTGTGCAATACACGCCATTTTTACACGGTCACAATGCTTATTGAAAATATTCAGGCTTAAGCCTGCAACTAAAGCATCCCTCATGGTATTTTGCTGATACAAAAATCCCGGATTGGTACCCGGCTCTACATCAAACCAGCAACCCCATTCGTCTACCATCATACCGATTTTCTTTTCGGGATCAAAAGTATCCATAATTGCCCCATGGCGCTCAATGAGTTCTTCTATTTTTTTTGCTTTCGCAAGGGTCTTATACCATTCCTTATCTGTAAAATCTGTAGCGCTTCCCTTATTCTCCCATGTATCTCCCGGCACAGTGTAATAATGAAGGGAAAGTCCATCCATGAATCCCGTTTCATGATGCGGGAATGCAAAGCAGGTCTTAAGCACCGTCTCGGTCCACTCATAGTCTGCAGAATTTGCACCGCAGCAAATCTTCCTAACCGGTGCATCCTTTTTATATTGGCGCACATAGGTCTGATATCTGCGATACTCATTGCCATAGTATTCCGGTGTCATATTTCCGCCACAACCCCAGTTTTCATTACCGACACCAAAATAGTCAAGCTTCCATGCCTCCTCATGACCATTTGCTTTTCGCAAATCTGCCATAGGTGAAACACCGTCAAAAGTGATATATTCTATCCACTCTGACATTTCCTGAACGCTTCCGCTTCCCACGTTACCGTTCACATATGTTTTACATCCAAGCTGCTTACAAAGTTCAAAAAATTCATGGGTACCGAAACTGTTATCTTCTGTCACACCGCCCCAGTTTGTATTGACCATTTTCTTTCTGTCTTTTTTAGGTCCAATACCATCTTTCCAATGATATTCATCCGCAAAGCATCCTCCGGGCCAACGGAGAACCGATACACCCATTTCTTTCAGGGCTTCCACAACGTCCTTACGCATCCCGTTTACATTAGGGATTTTGGAATCTTCTCCAACATACAAGCCTTCGTAAATACATCTTCCCAAATGCTCTGCAAAATGGCCGTAAATCTCCGGATTAATGTGTCCTTTTTTTACATGTTCATTAATGTATAATTTTGCCATGGTACAGTCCTCCTTATATGGCATTATTCTTTTATGCGTTATGAACCTGCATCCAGTTAATCAATGCATTTAAATGAATAGGCTCACTGTACAAATAGCCCTGGAAAGCATCACACCCGATTACTTCCAGCTTTCCTCTCTGTTCACGGGTTTCAACATACTCTGCAACTGTTGCAAAATGTAAGGAACGTCCCAAGTGGACAATTGATGCAATAATTTCCATGTTTCTTTCGTTTTCTAATACATCTCTGGTCAGAGAGCCATCCAGTTTTACTACGTCAAAATAACTTGTTTGCAGATAAAGCATGGAGGTATGTCCCATCCCAAAATCATCAATTAGGAATTTGAACCCCTTATCTTTTAATTTCTTTAACTTTTCAAGAATATCATTGGATGAAGAAAGTGCATCACTTTCCGTTATTTCCAGCCACATCTGATTTGTAGAAATGCCATGTCTCTCTACGCAATTTTGCAGACATTCTTCAAATCCGTCCCATTCCAGCGATTTTCCGGTAATATTCACTGTCACCTTAAATTCGGAATCAACATCCTTTTCAATTTCTTTAATGGCACCTGCCACGGTATCAAAAATGTATTCTTCCAATTTGCTGAGAAGACATTTTTCCTTTGCCAACTGTATGATGAGCGGCGGATAGATAAATCCTGCGATAGGATGCTCCCACCTGAGAAGCGCTTCTGCACCGGTACAGACATCTGAGCAATCTATTTGCGGCTGATATAGCATATACAGTTCTCTGTTTTTAATCGCTTTCTCAAGATCTGCCGCCAAAGCTCTTGCCGTGCTTCCGATTTCGTCTTCTCTTTCCGTTAAGCATGTAAATGCTGTTACTTCTTCCTGCTTTTTATATTCAAAAGTAAGTTCTTGTATTTTAAATTTAATATATTTTTCCTGCTGGACTCCAAACAGTTCCACAAAGGGCTTATAGATACACACCCCCACAGCAATACAAAAAAGCTGTAGAATAATTCCCTTATAGGAATCACAAGCCCTGTAGCTGTTCACAAAAAGGGGAGTCACCCAATCTACCTGCTGTGTTACCTGCGGTACAATTCCGGCATAAATAGCAATATAAGAAATAAAATAATGAATAAGCGGTACAAGTAAAAACGGAATTAAAAAAATTGGATTGAAAATAACCGGAAGTCCGAATAGCATAATTTCACTTACATTAAACATAAGGCTGGGTGTTGCCAACATAGCAACATTTCTTATGTTTTTCTTTTTGGAAAATATAATAATTGCAATAGCCAGACATAAGCCTGAGCCACTTCCTCCGATATTTAAAAATACATTCTGAAATGTTTCGTTGTAGATCTCGGAACCAATTCCTGAAAAGTTTTCCAGCACTACATTTTCCATCGCATATGTGCCATGGATTCCGAAAAACCACATAATTTGTGTGAAGAATAACACTCCTACACCCTGAAGCCATGGAATGTCCGACATAAAAATTATTTTTGAAACAATAATATTTACCAGTTCCTGTATGTTGGCAATTCCTAAAAATGTCTCCATAAAACAATCAACTATAAAAAAGAATACAATAATCAAGCCGGACGTTGTAATTCCTTCCAACATATCAATAAAGAAATTGTCTTCTTTCACCGTACGCTTATATAAATGGGCATTCATCTGTTCCTTAATCAGAAAATAAAACTTTCCGGAAATCAGAGAAACCAAAAGAGCCGTAAGCATATTTTTATTGCTGAACTGATCCAGATAGAGTAAGTCCTTATGAAACTCAAAATGAATACACAGGGAAGTCAATGTAATGAGCGTAACAAACAAAGCATCGATATAGCTTGTCTTTTTTTTCATTTCCTTCCGCTTCAAAAGCGCATAACTAATACTCGTTGACGTCGCAAAAAGAATTGCAAAGTTTCCTGTTATGGCATGATATGTAAACTCAAAAAGTTCAATAATTCTTCCGCCGAAGGCTTCTGTGATAAACTTCTGCCAGATTGGAATCGGTGCTTTCATAAACAGCAGATCCAGCGTACTGATAATGAGCAAAGGCAACAGCATAATCATTCCCTGGCGAATCGCCAAAAAAGCAGACGTATGCTCCAGCCAGTCTGTTATAATTAGTAATTTTTTCCCAATTAATTCCCTTGTTTTCCTATATGTTTTCAATTCCACATTCTCCTTTTTCAAAACGCTTTTATTTTACCATAAAAAGGAGCTTTTTACCATATTATTGTACGAAATTACTATTTTTTTATTTCTTTGTTTATGTCACTGCAAACTGACTATTATATAGCTGTGCATAAAAGCCTCCCTTTTCCAATAACTGCACGTGATTTCCCTGCTCGATGATATTTCCGTCCTTCATAACCAAAATAACATCTGCACTTTTAATGGTGGACAATCTGTGTGCCACGATAAAGCTGGTTCTTCCCTCCATCATTGCAGCAAACGCCTGCTGTATTTTTATTTCCGTACGCGTGTCAATGGAAGACGTTGCCTCATCAAGAATCAACATGGGCGGAAGGCTTAGCATAACGCGCGTTATACATAACAACTGTTTTTGCCCGCCCGATAAGCTGCCTCCGTCCTCTCCGATTACCGTGTTATATCCATCAGGCAATCTTTTTATAAAGCTATGTGCATGTGATGCTTTTGCTGCTGCAATCACTTCTTCCTCTGTTGCATCGGGTTTGCCGACTACTATATTGTCCTTAACGGTTCCTCTTTTCAGCCAAGTATCCTGCAAAACCATCCCGTAAGAGCCCCTAAGAGACTTTCTTGTAATGTCACGTATGTCTTTGCCATCTACAGATATGCTTCCTTTGTTCACATCATAAAACCGCATAAGCAGATTAATAATCGTCGTCTTACCGCAACCGGTGGGACCTACAATTGCAATTCTCTGCCCCGGGTTTACCTGTAAATTCAAATTTTCGATTAATTTTTTCTCCGGCACATAAGAGAAGGCGACATTTTCCAGTTTCACTCTTCCTTCAATATCTTTCAGCTCAACAGCGTCAGCTTCATCTGCCTCCACAACTTTTTCATCAATCAATTCAAAAATACGGTCCGCACAGGCAAGGGCATTTTGCAGTTCTGTAATAACACCGGATATTTCATTAAACGGTTTTGTATATTGATTTGCATAGGACAAAAAAACCGTAAGTTGTCCTACTGACAACCCACCGCCCAGCACGGAAAAAGCACCTGTGAGTCCTACGCCCATATACACAAGACTATTTACAAACCTTGTGCATGGATTTGTAAGTGAGGAAAAGAAGATTGCCCGCAGAGAACATTTTTCTAACCGTTCATTGATTTCTTCGAAGGTCTTAAGTACCTCATCTTCCCGGTTAAAGGCCTGTACAACCTTTTGATTTCCAATCATTTCATTAATCAGCGCCGTCTGTTCTCCCCTTGTTTCTGACTGGAGTTTAAACATACTGAAGGTTTTCTTTGCAATAAAACTTGCAACAAACAAAGAAACCGGCGTAATAATCACCACTACTGCCGTAATTTTTATATCCACAGAGAGCATAAAGATGAGCGTTCCCAAAATAGTAACAACCCCTGTAAACAACTGTGTAAACCCTATCAGCAAGCCGTCTGCAAACTGATCCACGTCTGCCACCACTCTGCTCACAATATCCCCGTGGGAATGCACATCCAAATATTTAAGCGGTAGCGCCTCTATTTTCCGGAAGGCTTTTTTTCTTACATCCTGCGTGATGTTATACACAATTTTATTGTTACAAATGTTCATAATCCACTGGGTGGCAGCAGTTGCTGCAATTATCACTGCCATGGCGGCCAAAATATGCCTGATTTCTCCCCACAAAAAGGAATTATCTGCTTCTCCTGTTACAAATTCTGCAATGATATCAACCGCATCCCCAGTAAGAATCGGTAAATACAAGGTCAAAAGAACGCTAAGAAGCGCCATCACTATGGTTAAAATTAGCAAGAAGCCATGAGGTCTGATATAAGTAAGCACCTTTCCCAGTGTTTCTTTTTGATTTATTTTAGTTGTCTGCGTTTTCATTTTCTACCTCAAACTTTACTTTCCATCACCAAACTGACTGTAATAGATTTCCTGATATACCTCGCAGTTTTTTAAAAGCTCCTCATGTGTTCCTATCTCTTGTACTTCTCCATCATCCAAAACAATAATTTTATCTGCATGCATAAGGGAAGATGCTCTCTGTGCCACAATAAATACCGTTGTATCTCCGGGCATTTCTTTCAGTGTCTTCCGAAGGGCTGCATCTGTTGCATAATCTAACGCAGATGCACTATCATCTAATATTAAAATTTCCGGTTTTTTTACCAGGGCTCTCGCAATGGATAGCCGCTGTTTTTGTCCGCCGGACAGATTTCTTCCTTCCTGGGTTATCATCTCATCAAGCATGTTCTCTTTCTTTTCCACAAACTCTTTCGCCTGAGCAATGGAAAGGGCTTCCCAAAGTTCTTCATCTGTAGCATTTTCATTTCCCCAAAGCAGATTATCCCGAATGGTTCCTTTAAATAATACTGCTTTTTGCATTACCACACCGATTTTATCGCGAAGCTCTGTAAGATTATAGTCTCTCACATCCTTGCCATCTATTTTTACAGCTCCCGCTGTCACATCATAAAAGCGGGGAATGAGATTTACCAATGAGGATTTTCCGCTGCCGGTACCTCCGATGATTCCGATTGTTTCTCCTTTTTTTGCCATAAAGTGAATATCCGTAAGCGCCTCTTCACCGCCTTCATGGTATCCCAGACTCACATGTTCAAACTCCACTTTATTGTCTGCCTTTTCCCCATCCTTGGTATCCACCGTTTCTTTCTGCTCCATTCCCTCCTGTATTTCCAAAATACTTTGTATGCGGTTTCCACAAGCCACCGCTTTGGTTACGGTAATAATCAGATTCGCCAACTTTACAAGTTCGACCAATATCTGGGACATATAATTGATAAGGGCAACCACCTGTCCTTGGCTGAGCACTCCTGCTTCCACCCGGATTGCACCAATATAAATAAGAACCATTAATCCCCCATTTACTATGACATAGGTAAGGGGATTCATAAGGGCAGAAACTTTCCCGGAAAGTTCCTGTATCCTTTTCAACTCATCCGTTTGTTCGTCAAACTTTTTAATTTCCCCGGTTTCCTGTCCAAATGCACGGATTACCCTTACGCCGGTAAGATTTTCTCTTGTAATTCCAAGCACTTTATCCAGGTTTTCCTGTACCTTTTTAAACAAGGGAATGCTAAGTAGCATGATACCGAAGACAACAGCAGACAAAAGCGGAATAACTACCACAAAAACAACTGCTGCTTTCACATCTACGGTAAAGGCCATGATCATTGCACCAAATACAATAAAGGGCGAACGCAAAAATAGCCGGAGCACTAAATTAACCCCATTCTGTACTTGATTAATATCACTGGTTAGCCTTGTAATAAGTGTAGATGTTCCTTCTCTATCCATCTTAGAAAAGGAGAGTGTCTGAATATGTGCAAACAAACCGTACCTAAGTTTTGTAGCAAACCCTACCGCTGCTTTTGCCGCAAAAAACTGTGCCGTCACTGCACACACCAGACCAACAAAGCCAAGGAGTGCTAATATCAGACACATTTTTAAAATATATCCCTTATCCTCATTTGCAATTCCTATGTCAATCATAGACGCTACCACAAGAGGCACGATAAGTTCAAAAGAAGCCTCCAGTAATTTAAACAGAGGCCCCAGTACAGTTTCTTTTTTATATTCTTTTAAATAAACCAATAATTTCTTCATAAACTTTTATCCTTTAATTCAGGAAATTTTCAATAATCACCGCTTCCGCCGCTTCATCATCAAGCCCAAATGTGTTCAGTTTAATCATTTGTTCGTTATTGATTCTTCCGATTGCCGCTTCGTGAATAATTGCCGCATCAATATGCTTTGCATCAATTTCCGGAATGGAACAAACCTGTGCATTGTCCATAATAATGGAATCGCACTGGATGTGAGCATGGCATGGTGCACATCCGATTGCTTTGGGATGGAACTTTTGCACGGATTTTCCTTTTGCAACCGATCTGGAAATAATCTGTGCTGACGATTCCTCGCCCTCCATCCGGACTTCCATGTCAGAAACAGCCACCTGCTCATCATGAGTCATCAGTTTTTCCATGACAAACAGCTTACTGCCTGCACCTAAAATAACTTCTGTTTCCCGTTTGGTGGAATCAACGCCTTCTATTTGAACAGAATCCAAAGTAAATACAGCTTCCTCAGCCAAAATTATCTTTGTTTTCGGATTTAAAATTCTGGCTCCGGTTCCTTCTCCTTCCCCATAATGCTTCTCTTCGTATCTTACATTGGCACCTCGTCCCACATGAAAAGTATGGATGCCATCGTGTCTGGAATCATTGCATCCACTGTTATGAATACCACAGCCTGCCACAATGGTTACATCTGCACCATCTTCAATGTAAAAATCATTATATACCTCATCTGTAATACCGGAAGTTGCCACAACAACAGGAATATGTACCTGCTCGCCCTTTGTCTCCCCGCTGATATGCACTTCCATACCTTTTCCGTCTTCTTTTCTTTTAATCGTAATATTTTTGGTATTTCCGTGACACAGGGAATATCCGTTATATCTTAAATTATATGCGCCTTCTTTTCCAAATCCGGCATCGTCTATTTTTTCTAAAATGGATTGTGTTACCTGATCGATTTCTGCCACTTTTATTTCCCTTTCTGTCATAAATTATACACAAGGTGGTCCCTGACAACGGCATCCACCCTCATGATGCATAAGCCCCGGGAACACTTGCTCCTTTGCTCCCATTTTGGCAATCTTTCCGTCTTTAATCACCATAATGCGGTCTGCCATCTGAATAATTCTTTCCTGATGAGAAATCAAAATAAGACTCTCCTTATGGTTACTGTGAAGCTGTTCGAACTGTTTCACCAACATAGAAAAACTCCACAAATCAATGCCCGCTTCCGGCTCATCAAAAATAAAAAGGTTATGCTCTTTTGCCAGTACGGAAGCTATTTCCAATCGCTTCATCTCGCCGCCGGATAGCGTATTGTCTACTTCCCTTTTTAAATACTCTCTGGCACAAAGCCCTACGTTGCTTAATAAATCACAACATTTCTTTTCAGGAAGTTCACATCCTGCTGCTAATGACAACAGCCTCTCTACTGTCATCCCTTTAAAGCGTGGCGGCTGTTGGAAGGCAAACCCGATTCCTGCATTAGCGCGCTCTGCAATGGTAAGTTTTGTGATGTCCACACCGTCTAATAAAATCTGGCCACTGTCAGGTTTTTCAATTCCCATAAGGAGTTTTGCCATGGTAGACTTTCCTCCGCCGTTGGGACCGGTAATTACAATCATTTCACCGTCTGCCACCGTAAAACTGATATCGTCAATAATACTTTTCTCCACACCATTATCTATGGGGCGAAAAACCAGGTTCTTTACTTCAAGCATAATACTCTCCTATTTCAAATACTTCTCGTATTTTTCATCCGTTTCATTTAAGAACGTAATCCCCAAAATGCCGGGGCCGGTATGGGCTCCGATAGCACAGCCAACTCTCTCTTCCACAAATTTTGTAATTCCGTAACGCTCTGTCAGCTGCTCTTTTATATAGTCATAAGACTCTTTATCCGTTCCATAACAGATTCCTACCATCTGCTCACTTAAATTCTTGCCCTTCTCTCCTACCATGTCGAGAATTCTCTTCTGTGCTTTTTTCCATCCACGCACTTTTTCCACAGCCTTTAATGAACCGTTTTCATCCACAATAATGATTGGTTTAATATCCAAAACAGTTCCTGCAAGGAAAGAAGTCTTACTGAGTCTTCCACCCTTAAACAAATAGTCAAGTTCCACAACCGTAACCGCATGTTCCATATGTTCACAGAAATACTGTGCCGCCTCAAGTAACAGTTCTTTTGATGCGCCCTCTTTTTGCATTTTAAGAAGTTTTGCAACCACAAGACCGTATCCCACAGATGCACACTTTGTGTCCAAAATCGTCATTTTGAAATCCGGATATTCTTCCTGCACCTGCTCATAGGCAAGGGTAGCCGCATTAAAAGTACCCGCAATTCCTGTGGAAAAACAAATATATAAAACTTCATCACCGCGTTCCGCATAAGGGAGAAAGTTCTGATGAAACATAAATTGATTAATGTGGTATGTTTTTATTTCATGACTGCCCTCTGCTTGAAGTTCATAGAACTTATCCGGAAAAACAGTCACTCCGTCAAAGTAATCCTTTCCGTCTATGGTAACCGGTGTAGGAATCACATGTAAATTATATTCTTTAATCAAGCTTTCCGATACATCAGACGCTGAGTCTGTAATAATCACAAATGCCATATCCATCCTCCTTGTGTAAAAATACCCTCAAATCTATTTAACTATACTACATTTCACAGATTTATGCACCTTAAAAATGCATAAAACTTATCATTAAAAAAAGAACCCGGAAAACTCCGGGTCCTTCTCTTGACTTGATATATAGAAATTAATTTTTCGCCATTAATTTTCCACCACGTTTAGAAACTACGTCGAAGATAACTGCTGCTAACAGAACAAGTCCTTTAACTACCTTCTGCCAGTTCTGGTCTACTCCCATAAGAGACATACCAAGGTTAATGATACCCATGAGTACTGCACCAATGATAACACCGGGAACTGTACCAATACCACCGTATGCAGAAGCACCACCAATGAAGCAGGATCCGATAGCATCCATTTCATAGTTCTGTCCGTAGGTAGGCTGTGCAGAAGTCAAACGTGCAATTGTTACCATACCTGCAAGAGCTGCTAAAAATCCCATGTTAGTATATGCTAAGAAATATACTTTATCTGTATTGATACCGGAAAGTCTTGTCGCTTTCTCGTTTCCACCTACTGCATAGAAGTAGCGTCCTACTGTTGTGTTAGATGTAATATATCCGTAAACCATGATTACTACCAATACCCAAATTAGTACACTGGGAATACCCTTATGCATTGCAAGGCTGA
The DNA here is from genome assembly GCA_017938315.1 of Lachnospiraceae bacterium. GTDB lineage: Bacteria > Bacillota > Clostridia > Lachnospirales > Lachnospiraceae > Suilimivivens. Next base: position 46,956 of record JAGBBV010000018.1, on the reverse strand, counting down.
TGGATAATGCTATAATTACTGCAACTATCACAATTACTCTGGCTATCATTACGCCAAATTTTTCTACCTCATAACCTTTTTTCACTTTAGTCGCTCTACCTTTAAACTGCATTAATACATAAATCACTGCAGCCACAACACCTGCAAGAATACAAGTTATATTTATAGGACCATTTCCAAAGAAATCAGGAATATAACAGTCTGCACCACCACCAAAGAGATTAACAAACGCTGTACATTCTTTAATGGAAACTGTCATACCATCCAATACTACGTTACTTAATCCTCTAAATGCAAGCATGCCTGCCAATGTAACAATAAAAGGCGGGATTCTTACAAACGCAATCCAAAATCCCTGAAAAGCACCAATCAGAGTACCCACTAAAATCATTACAAGAATGGCAACCCACATATTTACGTTCATTTCAACCATAAGCACTGCACCGATTGCACCGACGAAGCAAACTACAGAACCTACGGAAAGGTCAATGTTACCACCTGTCAATATACAGAGTAACATACCGGTTGCAAGAATAAACACATATGCATTCTGAGAAATCAAACTACTAATACTCATGGGTAACAGAATATTACCGTTTGTCTGCCATGCGAAAAATACCGTAACCACAATCAACACAATAATCATGGTATACTTTTTAATAAATTCTAAGGATTTTGCTTTATTCATACCTATTCTCCTTTACTGTCAGCTTTTAAAATATGTGACATGATAATTTCTTGGGTAGCTTCCTCACCGGAAAGTTCTCCCACCATTTTTCCTTCGTTCATGACATAAATTCTGTCACACATACCAAGGATTTCCGGCATTTCAGATGAAATCATGATAACAGATTTACCCTCTGCTACCAACTGATTGATAATACAATAAATTTCGTATTTTGCACCTACATCAATACCTCTGGTAGGTTCATCCAAAATCAAGATGTCCGGCTCAGCAAACATCCATTTTGCAAGCAGAACCTTTTGCTGGTTTCCACCACTTAAATTTCCTACATTCTGTTCTACGGTAGGACATTTTGTTTTCAGCTTTTCTTTGTATTCTACTGCTGCCGCATACTCTTTATCCTTATCTATAATAGAATGATTGCTGACAGCACCCAGATTTGCTAACGTGGTATTAATCTTAATGGGATTACTTAAAATAAGTCCGTTTCCTTTTCTGTCTTCAGTTACATAAGCCAGCTTATGTTTGATGGCATCCTGAACAGAGTTCAGCTCTACTTTCTGGCCCTTGATAACAATCTCTCCGCTAATATCACGGCCATAACTTTTTCCAAAAAGACTCATTGCAAGTTCTGTACGTCCGGCTCCCATAAGTCCGGAAATGCCAAGCACTTCACCTTTCTTTACATGTATGCTGACGTCGTCAACTACCTTTCTCTCCATGTAAAGCGGATGATATACGCTCCAGTTCTTAACCTCCATCATTACCTCATCGGTCAAGCATTTCTTTTCCCTTTTCGGGAACCGGTCAGACAATTCTCTACCTACCATGCCCTTGATAATACGTCCTTCTGAAATATCATCGGTCATCTTATCAAGTGTTTCAATTGTAGAGCCGTCACGGATAACGGTAATTTTATCTGCCACATAAGAAATTTCGTTTAACTTATGAGAAATAATAATGGATGTTAATCCTTCTTTTTTTAATTTAAGAAGCAATTCCAGTAAAGCCTTGGAATCATCTTCATTTAAGGATGCGGTAGGCTCATCCAGAATGAGCAGTTTTGCCTTCTTTGCAAGTGCCTTTGCAATTTCAACAAGCTGTTGTTTACCTACACCTATATCTTTAATCAAAACCTGCGGCATCTCCTTAAGACCTACGGTCTTTAAATACTCTGCTGCAAGGTCATTAGTTTCGTTCCAATTAATTTTAAACTTACTTCCTCTTTCATTTCCGAGGAACATATTTTCACCAATCGTCATGTAAGGAATGAGTGCTAATTCCTGATGAATAATAACGATACCCTTTTCTTCACTGTCTTTAATGGTATTAAATTGACATATTTCACCATCATAAACAATATCACCTTCATAGGTACCATATGGATATATTCCGCTCAGAACATTCATCAATGTAGATTTGCCTGCACCGTTTTCACCAACAAGAGCATGAATTTCTCCTTCTTCTACCTGCAAATTTACATTGTCAAGTGCCTTAACGCCGGGGAATGTTTTGGTTATATTTTTCATTTCCAGTAATATCTTCGCCAAGTGTATCCCTCCCTATCAACTATTCTGCAACATTTAACCAATAAATTTTTTCATAATCTTTCATTTTCTTTACGATATAGCAGGCGGGTTTTGTCCCGCCTGCACATCATTATATTTTATTTGTTTTTCTGCTTATTTAAGCTGATCTTCTGTATAGTAACCGGAATCGATTAACAGAGTCTTGTAATTGTTAATATCAGCAAATACAGGTTCGCAAAGGAAGGAAGGAATGATACCTGTTCCATTGTTATATGTTTCTTTATCATTAACAGGTGCCTCTGTACCCTTCATGATAGCGTCAACCATTTTAACTACCTGAGAAGCTAATGTACGTGTATCTTTGAAGATAGACATAGACTGTTTTCCGGCAAGGATATTCTTAACGCTTGCGATATCACAGTCCTGACCTGTGATGATAGGCCATTCGCCTGTGTAGTTAGCTTCAAGAGCGTTAGCAACACCAAGTGCTGTAGAGTCGTTAGAACACATACAAGCATCAAGAGTTGTTCCGTCTGCATAGTTAGCAGCGATGATAGCTTCCATTCTGGACTGAGCTGCATCTGTTGCCCAGTTAGCTGTAGCTACTTCTGCGAAATCAACCTGACCGGATTTAACTACTAACTTACCTGATTCGATGTAAGGATTAAGAACGTCCATAGCACCGTTGAAGAAGAATTTAGCGTTGTTGTCACCGGGGTCACCAGTTGTTAATTCGATATTGAAAGGACCTGCTGCATTGTCAAGATCTAACTGATCTTTGATGTACTGACCCTGGATAGAACCTACCATGTAGTTATCAAATGTAGCATAGTAAGAAACTGCATCAGAGTTCATAATCAAACGGTCATATGCGATAACAGGAATACCTTTTTCTTTAGCCTGCTCTAATACTGTTCCGAGAGAATCACCATCGATAGAAGCAATAACTAATACTTTACAACCGGAGTTAATCATGTTTTCAATCTGGGAAACCTGTGTAGCGATGTCATTAGATGCATACTGAAGGTCAACTTCGTAACCAGCTGCTTCTAATTCTTTTTTCATGTTGGCACCGTCCTGGTTCCATCTCTGTAAATCCTTTGTAGGCATTGCCACACCTACTTTGTTAGAAGAAGAAGCGCCACCGCATCCTACTAACATGGTTGCTACCATAGCAACTGCAAGAATCATACTCAGTAATTTTTTCTTCATTTTCTTATTTACCTCCCTGAATACTGATTGATTTTGTTTACAATGGCATCATAACACGAATTCTATAGGAATAATTTACGACCTTCTTCAAATTTTTATCTTTGGTAAACATAAAAACGGAATCGTGTTAGCACATTTTTGCGCAAAAACACGATTCCTGTCACAATTTTTTCCTATTCTATTTAATAACATGCTGTTTAAGGCATTTTGTCCGGCACATTCAGATAAACATCTTCTTTCAAATGAAAGCCACTGTTAATAATGACTTCATTAATATTCTCCTTCGTAACGCTGATAGGCTCAAGTCCTACATAGGGAACCCTGTACTCCCCATTGTCTATCATGGTTACGTCCTCACCGGAAATTTCCTCACCTTTCGCAAGTAGTACCGCACACTCAGCTGCGCGTTTTGCCAGCTTTTCTACCGGTTTATACACTGTCATAACCTGTGTTTCTTCCACAATTCTCTGGCAGGCCTCCAGGTCCGCATCCTGTCCTACAACCGGGACATCTCCGGCCAGTCTCTTTTCGGAAAGAGCATGTACTACTTTGCTGGCCACATCATCATTTCCACACATAATGGCATCTGCCAGTGCCACTGTATCTACATTATTATAGATATATTCCGCCGCAAGCTCTGCCCGCCAGCCTTCCGCATGAAAGGAATCAAGAATGGTAACTTCATTTTCTTCCATAACAGCCTTAAATCCATTTTCTACAAGGGATACATTGTTATCTGCCAAAGGACCGCCAAGCATTAGCACATTTCCTCCTGCCAGTCCGTTTTCCACAAAGGCTTCGCCCATCATGGTTCCTACCATTTCATTGTCAAAGGAAATGTAAAGGTCTACATCTGCATCTGTGATTAATCTGTCATAAGCAATAACCTTGATGCCCTTTTCTTTTGCTTTCTTTACAGATTCATTCAATTCCTGGGAATCTACACAGATAATGACAATGACATCCATCCCTTTTTGGATAAAATATTCTATTTGTTTTTTTTGCTCTTCTACGTCGCCGTTAGCGTTCTGCACATTTACTTCCGCGCCCTTTTCTTTCGCCGTAGATACAAATACGTCCCTGTCTCTTTGCCATCTCTCAATAACAAAAGAGTCAAAGCTCATTCCAATTTGGATTTTTCCTTCCTCTCTTGCACTGCTTTCCTCTCCAATGGTTTCTACAGGTTTACAAGAAACCGCAAGCATGGAAAAGCATAACAACAGGCTTAACAGTATTCCTTTCCCTCTCATTCTTCTCCCTTACCTTCCTTGTACTCCGTAGGTGTAACGCCCACATTTTTCTTAAAGGATCTGCTGAAATAATTTGGGTCTGAATATCCTACCATGGAACAGATTTCCTTCATGGAATACTCTGTTGTTCCAAGTAGTTCCTTTGCTTTCTGCATTCTGATTGCCGTTAAATATTCAATAAAATTTTCTCCGGTATCTTCTTTAAAGATTTTACTAAAGTAGTAGGGGCTGATGTCTACCACACGGGATACATCATCCAATGAGATATCTTTATTAAAGTTATTTTTGATATATTCTTTCGCCGTCTCAATCACACTATTTGATTTTTCGGCACGTTTACTCAGTACATTACGACAGGATTCCATAATTTTATCGATAAACCAAACTTTCATCTGAGAGAGCTGCGTCATCCCCATAAGGGCTGGCAAATAATCCTGCCTGGAATGAAACTGGTAAGTCATGCCGCCTTTATCATATGCCAAATGCTCTGCCCACAAAACAAATTCAAGCACCTTCGTCCTAATTTCCATGAGGCTGCTTGGACTTGTCTCTGCCATCCAGTCAAAAAAGGAACCGGCTGATATTAATGCATTGTTTACATCACCTTTTTCTACCTCTTCAAACAACTTTTTTTCCAAATGAACAGGGTAGTCTTCTTCGTAATCACATCCTATCGGCAAGTCATCTGCATGGGCTACACTTCCTGTTGTAATTAGCAAAGAATTTAAAGCTTCACTATAAGATTCAGAGAGATTCTGCAGCTCCCGTGCTTTACCAATACCAATCCGGAAACTGATGTCTGTTTTCCTACGCAGTTTTCTTACCAGTTCCCTTGCTTTTTCTATCAGTTCAATTCTTTCATTGTATTCCAGGTGTCCTTCCCCGCAGGGCACCAAAACAGCCAGTTTATTTGCCATAACAGTTCCTACAATACACTGGAAATATTCTTTTAAGGATTCCCTTACTTCCTGATAGTGCTTTTGCATCCGGACACTGCTTCCCACTGCATTGGTCATATGATTACCTTCCTGCTCATCCCCGCATACTACTGCTATCATATAGGCATAATCCTGCTCTATTCCAAGCATTGTTTTATAGTTTTCAATGTCTTCTTCAAAATGCTCCCGAAGCAAGATATTATAAATCAAACCGCTCTCTATAATAGGAACCACGGTTTCCAATTTTTCTTTTATCATTAAATCATTGCTTCTTCTGACACGCTCTTTTTCAACAATGTCCATTGCCTTTCGAAGAACTGTGACCAGTTTGGTTCTCTCCATAGGTTTTGTTAAGTACTCAAGTACACCGAGCCTGATTGCTTCTGTGGCATAATCAAACTTATCATACGCAGATATTACAATGAAAATTACGTTGCTGTTGCTTTGTCTGATTTCTTTCATGGCTTCGATTCCGTTGATTCCCGGCATCTGAATATCCATGATGGCAATATCAGGGCGGAACTTTTCCGCAAGTTCTATCACGCTTCTTCCGGTTTTGGCATACTCAATCACACATTCATCACCGAATTCTTTTTCTATAATAAACTTCATGGAATCAATCACAATTCCCTCGTCATCTGCGAGCATAACCTTATACATGTTCTTCCTCCCGTTCCTTTATCTGCAGATAAAGAATTACTTCCGTTCCCAGGTCCTTTCCTTCACTGATAATACTGATTACATCATCGGTTCCCGTAAAAAGCTTCAGTCTTGCAATTACATTATCCATACCGATTCCGTTGGAACCTGCTGCCAGTTCTTCGTCCCTGTAAGTACCGCTTAAAATCTTTTGAATAGTCTCTTTACTTACACCTTTTCCGTTGTCGCGGACACTGATACAGGCCGTATCATCTATGCGATATACGGAAAGCCAAATTTTACCGTCCCCTCCCATTTCACGGATTCCGTGATTGACACAGTTTTCCACAATAGGCTGTAACATCATACTGGGCATATACACATTCAGCAAAGATTCATCTATTTCTTTTTCATAGTGTATGTCTCCGGAAAACCTTACGTTTAAAATGTAGATATAATTATCTACCAACTCTATCTCATCCCGAATCGTAACCGTTTCGTCACCTTTTTTAACATTATAACGAAAGAACTCCGCCATATTCTGTACATATTCGTAGGTCCGGTCTGCACCTTCCATCATGGCAAGCTGGGCACCGGCATTTAGCGTATTAAAAAGAAAATGGGGATTAATCTGGGCCTGCAGGTATTTAAGCTGGGCATCCTTTAAGTGGGTTTCCATTAAGAGTTCCTTCTCCTTTAAGGCTCTTTCCACTTCCATACTTTCCCGGATCCTCTCAATATATCTTCTTATACTGATTACCATCTGGTTAAAAGCACCTGTTACGACACCGATTTCATCTTGGGACTGTACTTCTAAAAGTTCTATGTCAAAATTGCCCTTTGCCACCTCATCCGCCAATCCGGAAAGCTTTTTAAGGGGACTGATAATCTCCCCTGCAAGCCGGATAATAATACTTACATTTGCCAACATAACCACACAAATTACAATCACGCTGACGGTTTCAAAAAAGCGGAAGGCTTCTGAAAGTTTGTTATAGTTTTCTGAGTTATGCATAAATTGCTCATTATTCAGACTTCCTATATAAGTATTGATATACTCATAAAGCTGCGTTGCATTTTCGTATCTGATTCTATACTTCTCCACATTGCGGCCACGCTTTGCTTCTACTGTTTGTGACACTGTCTCCAGATAGTTTTCAGACATGTTTTTAATGTTCCGTTCCATTCGGGAAAAGCTAAGCCCGGTCACTTCATCATTTAATTCCTGAATCATATCCCGGTAGTTCTGCTCACTTCTGTAATAGTTCTCCAAGGAGTCACTGGTTTTCGCATTCAGATAATCTGTCATACTGTCCTGTACGTCCTCTAATGCAAGTACCATCTCGTTCAGGTGAAGGTTGTCCTGATAAACCATATCCATTTCATGAGACATACTGTTTATACCCACAAGGAGCAGTACATTGACTATCAGTACCAACAAATTGGCAAATATGTAAATAATACTGATTTTTCCTTGAAGGGGAAGGCTTTTAAACTTACTCATTGTCCTCACCGCCTTCCAGATATTTATGAACATTGGCTTTTTTAATCAGTTCAATGTCCGCAGTGAAATACTGACTGGTATAACCAAGTTCATGATATTCGCTCAAAGCATTGACACAAAATTCACCCATCTGTTTTGTATCAATGGAAACCGTTGCGTATATAACGTTTCTGTCAATTGCCTTGATAATTGTTTCTGAATCATAGTATCCGAGTATCGATACTTCTCCTACTTTATTGTAATCTACAACTGCCTGATAAACACAGGTAGTATTCAGTTCATTCAAACATATAATGATATCCGGTATATCTTCTTCCATGAAAATATCACGGATGGATTCTTCTACAGAAAAAGCGTTGGTATTGTCAACAGACACCAACGTCATCTCTATTTCTTTTCCCTCTTCCTTTGCCCGGTCAAGGGTATCCTGTATACCGGAGCAAATAATATTCTGTCCGGAATCCAGGGCATTTGCATTTACCAGGACTGAAACCTTTGTCTTGGGCTTTGCTTCGCTTTCTTTGATAATCTGTAGAACCTGCTGACCATACTCCGTTCCCACATTATAGCCGCCTACACCCACAAAACTACATCTGTTACTATGGGTATTATCTCCAACCAAGGTAACAACCGGAATCCCCTTAATAGCAGCTTCATCAATCAGTGCAGACATCTGTTCACTCTCATCGGCAGCTACAATGATTCCGTCTACCTCGGAAGAAATGGCAATATTCATTAGATCTTCCCTGCTGTAATCACTGGTAAGATTGTCTCCAAGCATATCCACATATGTATTTTCTGACAATCCCGCTTCGTACGCTCCTGCATAAACAGATTGCCAAAATGAGGACTTTCTATCCTCTGTGATCATGACATAATATTTATCATATGACTTAACATCTTCCACTTCCGTAAAGTTTCCCATATATACCCGAAAGAGGCTGATACCTGTTATTGCCGTTATGATAATTAGTAGAATAGTTGACAGCAATATCCATATAATACTGCTGTTCTTTTGTTTTTTATCTTTCATGTTTCCTCAAAACCTCAAAGTATTACTACTATTACTATACTGATTTTATATTACTTTTTCAACAAATCTACATTCTTTCTAATGAACTTCTGAAGCTGTGTTTTATGATGACACAACTTTTCCTGACAATTCGCACAGGATAAACTGCAATTGGTATTCTCTGCAAAACGCTCCGGATGACAATGAAGCAGCACTTCCCACTTAATAAGCAGTGCAAGGGATAATGCTACAAGGCTCCACGCATACATATTTTTCACAAAAATAAGGGGTGTAAACATCATGGCAAAGTCCCAATTATAAATGCGGCAGGTGGTGCAGCACCTGTTCTTCATAAACCATGTCTGGAACGGGCAGAAAAACAAAATACAAATCATGTCACACACGGAGTATGCAAGACTAATTAACAATAAAATTCCGGCATCAATAATATGGAAAAAATACAATACTCCTATTAAACCGTTCAGCACAAGCCATGCTCCGGCAACAAGCGCTGTTTTTGCCGGCGATAATAATTCTGCCTCTGAAACTGTAGCGTTTGTGGATTTATAATTGCGGGCAAACTGTTTTTGGCATCCCATACTTTCTAACTTAGAGGGGAAAAAGCGCAATAGCATTTCCACTGCAAATACACACCAGATAATGCTGAGAATCACATGATTGTGTTCCATTCCGCCAAACAAAGAACCGGTGCGGTTTATCCTGTTTATGATATAGAAAATCAGCGCCACAAGAAATAATGCGGACCGGTAACCTAATTTTATATAATGAAGCATCATTGTTTTAGAAAATTTTTTATGTGATTTTCCTGTTTTCATATTCTTTGCGCATGCCCTTTTTAATTTGTGTCTATACTCCCAAACTATATCATTATCGCAATGAAATTTCCACTGTTTAATTCGTTGCACTGATGCATATATCGTGATATAATCTAAAATAGTTTGACAATCAAAATATTTTATTTTACAAAAGAAAGGTTATTCTTATGAGAAATTATTGCATTACTACAGATTCCAATTCTGATTTGCCCAAGGAATACATTGAAATATTTAATACAACCATTATCCCTCAATATTATTCTTTTGGTGATACGGTTTACGGCGACGAACTACATATGCCGCCTGCAGAATTTTATGAGCGCATGAAAAACGGGGAGCTTCCTCAGTCACAGGCCAACAATCCTGCTGTTATTGAAGACAAGTTCCGCGCTATTTTGAACAGTGGATCCGATATCATCCACATTGCATTTTCGTCCGCTTTAAGCGGCAGTTACAATAATGTTTGTATGGTAGCAAATGAGTTAGCCGAAGAATATCCCGATGCAAAAATTACTGTGATAGATTCCTTAAATGTTTCCTTGGGAGAATCTATTATGGTAATCTATGCCAATACATTAAAAGATAACGGTAAATCTTACGATGATGTTGTTTCTGCACTTGAAGAATTTAAAAATCATATTAATGTACAGTTTACAGTAGATGATTTATTTCACCTTCAACGAGGAGGCCGTGTAGGCAAAGCCACTGCTGTAATTGGCAGTGCATTAAACTTAAAGCCTTTTCTCTATGTCAATGATGCAGGTGCACTTTCCTCTGACGGTACTGCACGTGGCAGAAAGAAATCTCTCCGCACATTGATTGAACGTATGAAGGCCACTATGAGCGAAAATACCGATTACACTTTGCCGGTAGGCATTGTACACGGAAATTGCTATGAAGAGGCTCTCTCTGTTGCCCAAATGGTAAAAGAAGAAACTCCTTTTACCAACATTATTATTAATGATATCAGCCCCAGCATCGGTACACACTCAGGTCCCGGTGCTATGGGTATTATTTATTACGGACAGCCCAAGCAGCCTGCAAAAGAAAGTAAATAACCAAGCCATTTAAGGAGTATTGTATGCTTTACGAAAACAACAAGGTTTCTGAAATAAAAATAGCATATATCGGCGGCGGTTCCCGGGGATGGGCATGGGGACTTATGAGCGATTTAGTTTCCTGTGACGACATAAACGGTGATGTTTATCTTTATGATATTGACTTAGAAGCCGCACAGCACAATGAAATCATCGGAAATAAATATAACTCTGCCAAAGGTGCCAAATCTGTTTGGCACTATCATGCAGTAGAAACTATTGACGATGCCCTTTCTGGTGCCGACTTTGTGGTACTTTCCATTCTTCCCGGCACCTTTGACGAAATGCAGTCAGATGTCCATGCTCCCGAAAAATACGGCATTTATCAATCTGTTGGAGACACCTCCGGTCCCGGTGGTATTCTGCGTGCCATGCGTACGGTTCCCATGTATGAATTTTTCGGAAGGAAAATTAAAGAGCTTTGTCCAAAGGCATGGGTAATTAACTACACCAACCCCATGACCTTATGTGTCAAAACACTTTACCGGGTTTTCCCTAAAATCAGAGCTTTTGGATGCTGCCATGAAGTATTCGGTACCCAGAAGTTTTTGGTCCGCATGGTGGAAGAAATGTTTGATGTCAAAGGGGTAGAACGACAGGAAATAAAGGTAAATCCTGTGGCGGTCAACCATTTTACATGGCTTACCGCAGCTACTTACCGCAATATCGATTTATTTCCCTACTATAAAAAGTTTTGTGAAAAATACGTTGAAACCGGATATATAAGCGGCGATGCCAACGTGGATAATAACTGGATGAATAACAGCTTTGCCAGTGCAGATAAAGTAAAAATGGATCTTTTCCTTAAATTCGGGTATATCGCTGCTGCCGGTGACAGACATCTGGCAGAATTTTGTGAAGGCAGCTGGTACTTAGAAAACCCGGACCGCGTAAAAGAAATGTGTTTCGGGCTTACTACCGTAGACTGGCGTAAGGAAGATTTAAAAAAGCGTCTTGAAAAAAGTGCCCGCCTACGTTCCGGCGAAGAGGAGATTTCTATTGACTTAACCGGCGAAGAGGGCGTTTCCCAAATCCGCGCACTTCTCGGTCTTTGCGAACTTGTTACCAATGTAAACATACCTAATCAGGGACAGATTCCCAATCTTCCCATAGGTGCTGTGGTAGAAACCAATGCAGTATTTAGGGCAAACAGTTTAACTCCTGTGCATGCCGGTCCTATACCAAGTGAGATTTATCCTCTGGTATCCCGTATCTGCAAGGAACAGGAACTTGTTTCTGAGGGAATTGCCGAAAGGGATTTAAACAAAATTTTCTGTGCCTTTGCAAATGATCCTCTGGTTACCTGCAGCGAAGAGGATGCCCGCAAATTATTTGTGGAAATGTGTGAAAATACGAAAGAATATTTGGATATGTATGATTTAAGTTCCATGAAATAACAGAAATACCAAAAAGGGAAATGCAGTTTATCAGCATTTCCCTTTTTTCTATAAATTTAAATCCAATTCTTTAAGATCCATGTAACTTTCCCTATTTGAAAGTAGCTCCGCGCGAATTTCTTCCAAAGAATCATATGCCGTAATCCACAGACTACCCTCGACCTGTGTGATTTTTCCTTGAAACATTCCTCCCGACATATTTATATATGTTTTTTCACCTTTTCCCATAATGACATCATTAAAGCAAACCATGACATAACATATTTTTTCTCCACCGGATGTCATAAAGGTCGCTTCAAACACATCATATAAATGATTCGTTTGCTTACCATCTGTTTGCAAAAAAAGTTTTACCGGCTTTAAACTTTGAAATACACCCATTTTTTTGCTTCTGTCGAGATTTAAGTCAAGGCCTGACTCTGCTTTTACATGAATAATTTCCAAAATCTCCTCCGGAATATCCTCCAGATTCTTTAGGTATTCATCCAGCCCTTCCACTATGTAGTTCTTTTCCTTTTCTGACAAACGATAGTCTTCGCTTGTAGCGTAAATGCTTATGGTTTCACCTTGGTACAAACGGTCTTCTTTTGAAATGTCAAAGTCTATTCTGTTTAGATCAATTCCCGGAGCACTTTTTAAATCTATTACAATTTCACCTTTTCCGTCACTTCCGCGGAAGGATACATCAATACAATCAAAGGGATTTACTTGTGGTTTCACCAGGTTTCCTGCCATCGCTGCTGCCACTTGGATCAATACAATTATCCCAATTACGATCAGGGCAATTTTACCGCCACTTAGTTTTTTCTTTTTTACAGTTTCAGTCCGTGTATGTGTTTCTTTTGCAGTCTTTTCCTGCACAATTATCATATGATATCCGCAGTATTCACAGGCTGCGCTTTTCTTATCTGCACCGGGCTTCATGGATGCCCCACATCTGGGACATGTCATATCAATAATTTTCATCTCTCTTATCCCTACGCACAATCTTTCCTATCGCGTTAGCGATATATTGCACCACCAAAACAATGGTATTGTCTGCCAAAAATCCCATGATAAAGCAAACGGTTACTCCGGTCAGTACTGTCAGTACGATTCCTCCTACGCATCCAAAGCGCAATGGCTGTATACCGATTTTTCCCCAGGTCACTACAAACAAGCCATACCAGTGCACTAATATAATAGAATAACTGTATTTGGATAAGGTCAGCACTACAGAAGAAAGCTTATTCTTTAATACAGATTCCATCTTTGATGCACCCACCAAAATCGCCGCCGCTAAAAGAACCATGGTCGGTGCCGTATTACATACATAATTCTTTAAAGAATAATCTAAAATCAGGGCTACCGGAATCGCAACAGCAGACACCGCGCCACCAATTAATACAACATATTCCATCCATTTTGTCCTGCGCGTTGTAAGAATATATCCTAACAGGAAAACACCTTCCCAACCGGCAAATGTCATCGCAAATCCAATTTCCACACCTGCCAACGGCAAATATGTCACTAGTATTTCTTCCAGTATTATCAGGAAAAACAAAACCGTAATTCCTTTATCCTGCAAATTCTTTACCATAATCCGTGCAAAGGGTGCCAGGATATAGAGTGAGAGTAGAGTGTAAATAAGCCAGTAATGGGGTACAATCCCGGATTCTCCCGCTAAAATCTGTAATGCTCCCTTTCCAATATTTTTGGGCGGTATCAGGCTCATCTCGCCTGCCATACACATGAAGATTACATAATAAACCACCATAGGAAGTGCTACTTTCACAAATCTTCTAAAGTAGAATTCTCCGAAGCCTTCCTCTTTTTCTGCTGATAATAAAAGTGCACCGGAAATCATTACATAAAGGGGATTACATACCAGTCCAATCCCTTCGCAAGTAAGCAGCAGATTCGTTCTCCACGCTGCCACGTCCTCCCCCGTCTGCATGGAGCAGGCATGGGTGAGAATTACCATTGCTGCGGCAAATATGCGGGTATAATCCAAATAGGCGCTTCTGCTTCCTGATACCGGCTTTCCGCAAAACATCTGCCTTACATATTCTTTACCGCTCATGCCCTTGCCTGCTGCATGATGCGCCATACCAATCAAAACGGCAAATACCGGCAATGTCCATAGTGTAGTTGCACATACATCCAAAGTGTCTTTCCATGTTCCCCGCCATTGCCCGTAAAACATTACACAGACACCTAACAGCAAAAGCAGTGCCACAATTACTGCTGTCCGTTTTATATCCTTTGCCTGTTGCCTCATTTCCTGCTTGATCTCCTTTTTGTTCTTCGTAATTAGTTCTTCTATAAGTCTAATCTATCAAATGTTAATAGTCAACTTATGAGAAACACAAAAATAATCGCCTCAGTCCTCAGAAAACTTTAGGCGATTATTTTTAATCAACTATTGTCTTAATTAAAGACTGTATTTCTCCTTCCACGCTTTTAGCCTAAAAAAGATTTCTCTTGGGTTATCATCTTCATATAAAAATGCACCGTTACCCGAAAAAGAAGGTTCTTTAAAATCCCACCATGTAAGTGCCTGAATTTCAGTTCTTGCAGCTGCTATGGTGTAAAAAGTTTCCATCCACTCTGCCTGAGTTCTTTCATTCCATCCACCATGCCAGGTTCCTTCTGACATGTCAAGCTGTGACCAGTTATTTCGTCCGTTCCCTACCCCCTGTCCACGTAGGCCCCCGTTTACACCCATTTCTGTAATATGTATCGGTTTGCCAAGTGCTTTAAAAGCATCTAGCAGTCTGTCAACCGCCACCATATCTCTGGCAGGGAAATATAGCTGGATTCCCACAACATCAAATTCAATTCCTTCTTCAAGAAGCTTTTTTAAATATGCCAAAGGAGAGCGTAAGTGCTCCGGCAAGGAGCCATAGCAATTATATCTGCCGGCTACATACTCTGCAAAAGGAAGACAAACATTTACGATAGAAACCGCATGGGGATTTGCCTCCTTTAATGCATCACAACAAATACGGGTCAACTCTATCAGTTGTTCCTGGTTTAGTTCAAAACAATTGGCCCAGTCGTGTGCTTCGTTCATAGCATCCCAGACTGTAATACTATCAGCATAAGAAGAAACATGATGTAGCGCAATATCTCTTGCCTGTTCTTTTAATTCCTCATAGGAAAGCTTTTTTAGCCAATCAGAATTTACTTCTCTATGTCCGAACCAAAGGGGATGTCCCTTGGCTGTAATATTATTTTCTTTTAAAAATCCTAACGCATGGTCAATATAGTCATAATCATATTTTCCCTTTTCCGGCACCGTCTTGTAGGTATAAAAAGGTAGCGTAGCAAAGTCGAAAATTTCTTTAAAGAACTTTGCGTAGCGGCTGTTCGGTGATGTATACCCGAAGAAGTTACAACCAAGTTTCAAATCCTTCCGCTTATTTGCAGATAACTTCTTAGCAGATGACTCATAGAGAGCACCTTCTGCTGCGTAAATGGCATGTGAAAGCGCATATAGTCTGTTTTCCGGCGTGTCTTTCCCGCGATTGGCAAGATGCATGTATTCCTCTGCTGCTAATATATGTGCTCTTGTTTCCACGGAAAGATCCACTTCTTTGCCATAGCGGTGTGCATCATACAGATAAGAGCGGATAGCCTCTGTCACAAAATCCACAAAATCCTCTGTATATCCCTTTCCTTCATTATGTGCCATAACCCAAATATTCCCGTAAAGAGGCAGATTTATTTTGGCATGTATCATATAAGGGAGCTTAGATACTGCAAGCTCCACCACACCATCTTCTAAAATGCGCTGCCTTCTTTCATCCGGCTCAAATTCCATATCAGTTGCATAGATAGATTTTAACTGCTCTGCTTCCATCGCTCTGCCACCTTCACCGTCAAGCCGTACCCGGATCCACTTCATCTTCTCTTTTTCCATAAATACCTCCGTTCTGAAATATCTTCAGAAAATCTTCTTTTTCCCTACTAAAATTATAACTTTTTTTCTTATAATTTAAAATGTTTTGCTATAAATTTCTAAACACGAAAAAAGGAATACGATTCACGTATTCCTTTCATGCTGGTGGCCGGACTTGAACCGGCACGGGGTTGCCCCCGAGGGATTTTAAGTCCCTTGCGTCTGCCTATTCCGCCACACCAGCGGACGCTTATAAAATTGAAGCGATGGATGGAGGTGGATTCGAACCACCGAAGCAATTTGCAGCAGATTTACAGTCTGTCCCCTTTGGCCACTCGGGAATCCATCCATACAGTAATAAGAAATTTCTTATCCTGAATAATGTGAGAGGCTTCCGCTTCTCACATTATAAGAATATATCATACCACTATCTAAAAAGCAAGGAATTTTTTCGTCGTTTTCCTGCATCGCCATCCTCTTTTAAAGCAGCGACGCCATGGTGTAATACAATGGCAGAAGTAGGTGGCAATTTTATAGTTACCTTACCCGCTTTCATTTCATATTCAAAAGGCTCTGTAGTAAATCCATCCTTATGTGTCAGCATTAGTCTCTCTAATTTGCCTTCCTTTGGAATGCCCAAATACCACACTGAAAATTCCTTTTCTACTTCATGCTCATTGTTATTTATCACAACAATAGTCTGCGCCTGCTTATTGAAACGTCCATAGGCAAGAATATTATATTCACCCAGTAGGTATCTAAAAGAACCTGTAAGAATTTCTTTGTTTTCCTTATGGATACGGATCATTTCTTTGTGGAAACGAATCAGTTCATGGTCCTCTCTACCCCAAGGATAAGTCCTTCTGTTATCGGGATCAGTAAATCCGCATAAACCGGCTTCATCCCCGTAATAAATCGTGGGGGCACCAGGCCATGTCATCTGCATCACAACTGCCTCGCGCATCACTGCTTTGTTTACATCCCTATCTGCTGCTTCCGGGCCTAAGGTGTTGGTACGTCCTACCTTTTTGTTAGTTCTTGTAAGGAAGCGGGAATGGTCATGATTAGACAGCTCATTCATGGCAATGTGCAGGGACGGTGTAGTAAAGTTTGCCATATGATGACGCATGGCACCGATAAAGTTATCTGCATTGCCGTACATGTCACCTCTGTAATCGTCACTATGCTTTTGCATCCCTGTAAGGAACCATGTTACCGGCTCCATAAAGGCATCATAGTTCATTACGGTATCCCATTCCTTGCCGTTAAGCCATGCTCTGGGACTGCCATAATGCTCAGCCAGCACAATGGCATCAGGATTGGCTTCTCTGACTGCCCTTCTAAAATCCTGCCAAAAGGCATGATTAAATTCCGGACTGTGGCCTAAATCTGCAGCCACATCCAGTCTCCACCCATCTGCATTGTACGGAGGTGAAACCCACTTCGCGCCAATACGAAGCACATATTCATAAAGCTCTCTTGATTTTTCATAGTTCAGCTTGGGTAAGGTATCATGTCCCCACCAACCGTCATAATTTCCGTTATAAGGCCAAGCATTCTCATTGAAAAATTGAAAATAATCATGGTACGGACTTTCCTTTGCCACAAAAGCGCCCTTTTCGTAACCGGATGCATTTTCATAAATGCGTTCTTTATCCATCCACTTGTTAAAGGAACCGCAATGGTTAAACACCCCATCTAAGATTACGCGTATTCCTCTCTTATGGGCTTCTTCCACCACCTTGGCAAAGAGTTCATTTGCGGACTCCAAATTTGCCTTATTGGTTACCCTGTCAATATATCTGGTGGCAAACCGGTTTTCCTTCTGCTCCGGAGCAAGAAGCTCACCCTCATCACTTACAAATTTTCCAAAATGAGGATCAATATAGTCATAATCCTGAATATCGTATTTATGGTTGGAGGGAGATACAAATAAAGGATTGAAATAAATAACATCAATTCCCAAATCCTGCAGGTAATCCATCTTGTCGAGCACTCCCTGTAAGTCTCCGCCGTAAAATTCCCGGACACCCATTGCTGCAGGGTACTTATACCAATCCTCTACTCGGACGGTTTTGTCATTAATATATTGATATTCTCCCGTAAGCACATCGTTAGAAGGGTCACCATTATAAAAACGATCCACATAAATCTGGTACATTACCGCGCCCTTTGCCCATGCAGGTGTCTTAAACCCGGGAATGATTCTGAATTGGTATTCCGGCATGGCTTCCTTTACCACACCTCTGGTATCATACAAGCAGGAAACCTGACCCACCTGTACTTCAAAATAATAGGCAAACTCTTGATTTTCCAGTTCTACACTGCATGCAAAATAGTCAAATTCTTCATCACAGCTTTCTTTTGCCATCAAATACTTCGTTCCGTTACTGATTAAACAAACCCTGTCAATGTTGTTAATGGCACTTCGAAAACGTATCGTCACCTCTGAATACGGATTGGGCTCACACGGCGTTACATAATCCTGTGTGGTATCACTAAACAATGCTTTCAATTTAATGATAGGGCGCATCTCGGAAATATATTGTCTCTCCCGCTCTGTTCTGTTAATTGGATCCAACTGTGTAAACATTGCATTATCTCCATCTATATTTCTACAAAGTAAAAAGAACAGTACGTGACTGTTCTTTTTAGAGAAGGTATTTCTTTCTTATGGGGTATAGCAAAAAACTATATAATGTATTGGGGGGGTTACAAGTAGTATAATATCATAACCCACTATATGCGTAAATACTTACTTTTCACAAATATTACAATTTGCAAAGTATGTTTTTGTGCATTTTCACCAAATTCAGTCATTATTCATTGCAATGATCTCTTTTGCAATGCGATAGCTTCCTAATCCATCCACCAAATCAAGAACCTTTTCAGAGTATTGATTTCTAAGCTTTTCATCCCGGACAAGCTCTTTAAGTGCCTTGCAAAGCTGCAGAATCATTTCCTCTCCCTGCTCCTGATAATCTCCGCTAAAATGAACAAATCCTTTTTGTGCATAAGTTGCCGCCACACGCTTTTGGTTATCCACAAAAGAAAAACATATTGTGGGAACACCTAAGCAACTTAATTCTGTCATGGTGCTTCCGGCTGCCGTTACCGCTGCCATGGCACCGCTCATGATATTCCACATGTCGGAAACATTTTGCAATACCTTTATATTTGCATATTGTTTCTCCAATGCCTTTAAGGTTTCATAATCTTTGTTGTACTTTCCGCAAACTATACGGATTTCCATCCTGCATAACTCCGGCTCGTGTAACACTGCTTCCATAAGTTGTTTTGTTATGGAATAGGGGTCACTGCTTCCTGTGGTAATCAGCAAATATTCTGGATTGCATTTATCGCGCATCATACGGTATTCCCTTCTAAGAGGGGCATATTTACAACCTGCCAGCACTTTTGGTGCCCCATAAGTAACTTCATTTCCATAAATATTTCCGTTAATAATGCAATCTACAGGATAATCAAATGCATTCACGTCATCCAAATAGAAAACGGTTGCTTTTTCTTTCAGTTTCCCTAAATAATTTTCCGTGACGAAATAGCTGTCTACAAGGATACTGCTGCCTTCTGGTAACACCTCATAAAGCCTGCCAAGTTCTGCCTCCATGTCACTATAATCTGTATGTAATACGATTGTCTGAAATCCCTGGTCTGCAAGCTGCGCTTCCACTTCCTCATCCGCAAGGATAAAAGCGACTTCCCCGCCAAGTTCTTTTATCTCATTACTTATCGCAATACACCGCATGACATGACCCATGCCTATTTTGCTATTGCCGTCAGCCCTTACATAAATCATTGCTGCCTCCTGTTATCCGGCTGCCATCTGATTAAAGCCTACTGTATCATATCAAAAGAAAGAGGCGTACCTCTTTTAATCGCCTGGTTACATTTCTTTCCTAAAATTTCATTCATATATTTAGGTTTGATACCATATCCGGGACGGATACTGCGCACATTCTCTTTGGTAAATTCTTCTCCCGGCTGCATGTCTTTTACTACAAATAAGGAGCGTCGGAAGATAACATTAGACTCCTCCTGCTTGCTGACGCCGTATGTAGGAATTCCCACCGCTGCCTCTGCCCGGCGAACGGCGTTTACCATTCTTCTAAATTCCCTGGGGGTCATAGAAAATGAAGAATCCGGATTTTCAATTTCCCTGCTGATACAAAAATGCTTCTCTATCACATTCGCACCAAACGCCATCGCTAAAGTTGCGCTCATGGAACCCATGGAATGATCAGACAACCCTACAGGTAAATCAAAACGCGCTTTCAAGTCAGCAATGGTGCTCAAATTCATATCACCGGGATTAGCAGGGTATGCACTGGAACACTTCATCAACACCAAATCTTTGTTTCCGGTTCTGTAAACAGCTTCTACCGCCTCATTTATTTCTTCTAAACTTGCCATTCCGGTTGACATAATAATCGGTTTCCCTTTTGATGCTATATACTCAATCAGC
Source organism: Lachnospiraceae bacterium (assembly GCA_017938315.1). GTDB lineage: Bacteria > Bacillota > Clostridia > Lachnospirales > Lachnospiraceae > Suilimivivens. The sequence continues at coordinate 26,491 of JAGBBV010000018.1, read as the reverse complement.
GGAATATCTACCATTTCAAAAGAAGCAATTTTATAAAAGGAAAGTCCCATTTCTTCCAAAAAATCAACTGCCGTATTATCAAACGGTGTGGACAAAAAATCAATACCTACTATATCTGCCTCTTCTTTAAGTTCCTTCTGCCATTCCCAAGGGGTATATGCTTTTCCGTAAAGACTGTAAAGATTTTCCCCTTCCCAAGTTCCCTTTTCAATGTGGAAATATTCATTATTACAATCTATGGTAATGGTATCAGGAGTGTAAGTTTGTATCTTAATACAATCCGCACCTGCTTCTTTTGCTGCACGGATAATTTCTTTTGCTCTCTCTATACTGCCTGCATGATTTCCGGACATCTCTGCAATAATGTAAGCCGGATGTCCGTCACCTATAATCCGGTTATTAATCTTCACTGTCTTCATCCGCTCTACCTATCCTTTTGCATCAGCATACGATACTTAAGTTCTGCTAGTTTCCAGTCTTCCATGGTGTCAATATCCTGCACTTCACTTTCCGGCCTTTCATAAGCCAAAGTGTCAGACATAAATAACTTCTTTTCCCGTAAAAAACTCTCTGTCTTAATACAGTAAAACTGTCCGCAGTCATGATAAAAAGGTTCTAAGTCCTGACTTCTTGCAAACATATTCTCCGGCCATTTAAACTGCATTTTTCCGTCATTTATTATGACTGCTCTCTGGGGTGGGAAGCTGAAGCGGACCACCGGAATCAAACTGTCTGCACCACTAATTTCTAAGGTGGTCATGGCTTCACACAAGCAATCTGCCGTGACAAAGGGTGCTGTGGGATAGATACAGCAGGCATACTCAAATTCCATGCCTCTATCCTTATACGCCGCAAGTACTTCCTCAATTACATCCGTCGTAGTGGCATAGTCACCGGCTGTATTTTCACTTCTAAAGAAGGGAACCTTTGCCCCTGCCTTTTCTGCCAGCTGTGCTATTTCCGCATCTTCCGTGGAAACCATCACCTCATCGAACATCCCGGACTCTAATGCCGCTTCAATGGAATATAGTAAAATGGGTTTCCCCAAAAATTCCTTTACATTTTTTCTTGGAATTCTTTTACTGCCGCCTCTGGCCGTAATAATTGCTACTCTTTTCGCCATGAAAAAAGACTTCCTTTCACTCGCCGTTTTCAAACAGCGCTTCAAATTCTTCGCGTCCAATCTTCTCTTTTTCAATTAAAAGATCAGCACACTTATGAAGAATATCCATGTTTTCCGTAATAATATCTTTTGCTTTCTTATAGCAGTCATCGATAATGTTCTTAATTTCCTTATCAATTTCCCCTGCCACTAATTCACTATGATTTTTGGCATGTGCCAAATCTCTTCCGATGAACACTTCATCATCGTCACTGCCGTAGTCAATCACACCGATATTTTCAGACATTCCATATCTGGTAACCATGTTTCTGGCTGCCTTGGTGGCCTTTTTAATATCGCTGGATGCTCCCGTAGTGATATCACCGAAAATAATCTCCTCTGCAATACGTCCGCCTAAAGAAACCATAATATCCTGAAGCATCTGTCCCTTGGTAATAAACATCTCATCTTTTTCGGGAAGAGGCATGGTATATCCCGCTGCCCCAAGGCCTGTAGGGATAATGGAAACAGTATATACAGGTCCCACATCGGGAAGCACATGGAATAAAATCGCATGGCCTGCTTCATGGTAAGCCGTAATCTTCTTTTCCTTGTCAGAGATAATACGGCTCTTCTTTTCTGCACCGATTCCCACTTTAATGAATGCTTTTTTAATATCTTCCTGTTTTACAAATGCCCTGTCATCCTTCGCTGCACCGATAGATGCTTCATTTAAAAGGTTTTCAAGATCTGCTCCTGTAAATCCCGCAGTTGTCTGTGCAATCTGTTTTAAATCCACATCTTCTGCCAAAGGCTTGTTCTTGGCGTGGACTTTCAAAATTTCTTCTCTGCCACCTACATCAGGTCTGTTTACGCTAATTTTTCTGTCAAAACGTCCCGGACGCATAATAGCAGGGTCTAAAATATCTACACGGTTGGTAGCTGCCATCACAATAATTCCTTCGTTGACACCAAAACCGTCCATCTCTACGAGTAACTGATTTAACGTCTGCTCTCTTTCATCATGGCCACCGCCCATACCGGTACCGCGACGTCTGGCCACCGCATCAATCTCATCAATAAAAACAATACAAGGTGCATGCTTCTTTGCTTCTTCAAATAAATCCCTGACACGGGAAGCACCTACACCGACAAACATTTCCACGAAATCAGAACCGGAAATGCTAAAGAAGGGAACCCCTGCTTCTCCCGCGATTGCCTTTGCAAGCAAAGTTTTACCGGTACCGGGTGCACCTTCAAGAAGCACGCCCTTGGGGATTCTTGCTCCCACTTTTGTAAACTTACCGGGTTCTTTTAAAAATTCAACAATTTCTTCCAGCTCTTCTTTTTCTTCGCGAAGACCTGCCACGTCGTTTAACGTCACTTTTCCTTCACCCATGGAAAGCTTGGCACGGCTTTTACCGAAGTTCATCATTTTACTGCTACCGCCGGCATTTTGATTATTCATCATCACAAAGAAAAATACCATGACAATAACGGCGAGGAGAACAGGAAATACGCTGGTCAAAAACCAGTTTTCTTCTTCAACCTTCTGTACCTGAGGGTCGATATCATAAGATGCAAGTAAATTTTCTACTTCGTTTACATCTGTTACATACAGGGTCTTATGTCTTCCATCCTCAAGTATGACCTCCACTTCGCCTGTAGGCGTTTCCCGGTTAGGCTGGATATATGCTGTAGTTACATTTCCCTGCTCTAAGTCAGATAACAGTAAGCCCTTGGTATACTCTATCTGTCCTACATTCAGCATACTGGTCCATATGACCATAAGAAGCAGCCCCAAAATGAGGATAAAATACAAGTTAACACCACGATTTTTCATAAAAATTTACGCAAACCTTTCTTTTCTATTCAAATTCTACAATTCCGATATAAGGAAGATTTCTGTACTTCTGGTCATAATCAAGACCATATCCCACTACGAACTCGTCCGGAATCTGGAATCCCAGATAATCAACATTTACATCTACCACTCTTCTATCCGGCTTGTCAAGCAATGTACAAAGACGAAGGCTTGCAGGCTTTCTGTCCTTTAACATTTCCATCAGATAACTCAATGTTCTTCCGGAATCCACAATATCTTCTATAACAATGACATCTTTACCAAGTAAAGGTTCATCTAAATCCTTTACAATCTTTACAACGCCACTTGACTTTGTCTCGCTTCCGTAGCTGGATACGGACATAAAGTCAATAGATACCGGAACAGTAATTCTCTTAGCCAATTCGCACATAAAGAAGCTACCGCCCTTAAGTACACATACCAAGTGAACCTGTTTTCCTTCATAGTCCTTACTAATCTGTTCTCCGATAGCCTGAATCTTTGCATCTACTTCTTCTTCAGTCAATAATACTTTTACTTTCTCAGCCATTTTCATGACTCCTTTCTTCCTGTGTCAAATTCTGCACTATCTTTACCTGCAAAACTCTTTCCGTATTTTCTGTTACTTTATAATACTCACTGATTCTATGCCCGGGTACCCACATGATATGGGATGCATCTGCCAGTACATAAATATAATTTCTGTCAGCCTTCGGAACTTTCTCATTCACCAAATAATCCTGAAGTGACTTTTTACTCATCTGATTGTTTATCGTCAGATAATCGCCCTGCTGCCTTTTTCGAAGCAACACAGACTGCTTTATTTTACCATAATCAAACCATTTCGTATATGTCTTTTGGGGAATATTTTCATTTTTATTATATGGAAACACTGTAAATTCCACCATTCCAAGTCCCGGTACCGACAGCTTTCCATGTCCCTCCAAAACATATTCCTGTACTATCTTGGTCTCATCTGGCACTCCGTTCTTTTTCAGCGGTTCTCTTTTTATTGTTACCACATCATAGACTTTACAAACCTTAATGCCGTAGGGCAAATCAATTTCTTTGCTTCCGTCTTTATGAATCAAATCTTTTATTTGTGAAATATGCGCGGCGGTAATGTCTTTTCTACCGGGACTGATTTCTTCAAGCAAAGAAAGTAGTATTTGCCCCTGCAAGTATTCATCTTCCTTCATAAAATCAGTTATCCTGATAGCGATTTCTCCGACATCTTCGCAACACCGTTTTCTTGCAAGATACGTCTGCTTTTGTATATATTCCTGTGCACCATCCAGATGTGTTGCTGTCAGCGTCATGTGTTCTACCACATGGCTGCAAACCTCTTCCTCCGCATAGGGCAAAATATGGTGTCTGATTTTATTTCTGGTATAACCGTCCCCATCATTGGTATAATCATGACAATACTTCAATTTTCTATTTGCAAGATATTCTTCTATTTCTTTCCGTTCCAGACAAAGAATAGGTCTGATAATATTTCCGTTTACCGGTTTAATTCCTATAAGACCCTTAAGACCGGTTCCCCTGAAAAGATTAAATAACATAGTTTCTGCGCAGTCATTACTGTTATGTGCAACGGCAATCTTTCCGCCTTCGTTATCCCTTTCTTTCAAAAGCACTTCCTCAAATGCCCTATAACGTATGATTCTGCCTGCTTCTTCCTCGGATAATCCCTGCTCCTTTGCATAAACCTTTACATCTGCTTCTTTCAAATAAAAAGGTATTTTCTGCTTTGCACAAAGTAGCCTCACATATTCCGCATCTTCCTTTGCTTCCATGCGGATACCATGGTTTACATGGACAACAGCAAGGTGAAATGGTATTCTTTTACGTATTTCTGTCAGCACAAAAAGGAGGCATACAGAATCTGCGCCTCCTGAAATCCCGGCAACTATGGTATCTCCTTCTTTAATCATTTGATACTTTTGGATATAGCGAAATACTTTTTCAATCATACTATTACTATAGCCCAAAGTACCTTAAAAATAAAGCCTTATTCCTCTTCTTTTTTCCATATACCGATTACCAGTACTGTCATATCATCCCGTATATGCCCTTTGCTTTGATGAATGCAGAAGTTCATAATGTAGTTGGCAATCTCACCCGGGTTCATCAGGTTACAGCCACCGATAACCTCTGCAAGAATCTCCTCCCCTATTCCCTGGGACAAAGCATCCGTTATTCCGTCGGAAAACATAATAATATAGTCACCGTCTGCCAAGGTTCTTCTTATGGTTTCCATATCAGGCTTTTGAAAAATACCCATAGGAAGATTGCCTGCCGAAATGCGGTCAACCAAGTGCTGTCTTTTAATATATGAGCATGCACTTCCTACCTTTACAAAACGGCATTCTCCACTGTATAAGTCAATACTACACAAATCCAGCGTAGACATATTTGCATTTTCTTCGCCTGAAAGCAACGTACTGTTAATCATTTGAATAGCTGTCTCTGCCTGAAAACCTGCCTCTAAAAATTTTTCTGTCAGATCTACTACCATAGAGCTGTCCCTACATGCTTTCTCCCCTGAACCCATTCCGTCGGATATTACTGCTGTCAAATTTCCGTCCCTTGTTTCAAAGCATGCGTAGTTATCACCCGATATTGTTTCCGTTTCTTTTACTGCCTTGGCTACGCCTGTCAGCACATGATATTCTGACTCCTGCACATAATAAAAGCTTTGCCACTGTGGGCCCACAAAAAAATGATTGTCATTTACGCTCTCCAGTCTGATGTTTAAAAGAACTGATAATAAATCCCCAATTTCTTCCGCTGAAAGGGTATCCTTTTTTATGCTTTTCAGGCATGCACAAACCTCCATTCTCTCTTTTTCATTTTCAATCAGGTAAAGATTTTTTATCTGGATTCCAACTTCTTTGAAGGCATGTGCAATCTGTTTAAAGCGCCTTGCACTCATAGGCTCGCATTTTCTTGACTCCTTCGCTACTTTCGTCATAATCTGAGCCATGTCGTTCAAGTGTCCTGCCATGAGGTTTCTGTTTTCAGCAAGCTTTCGCTGCCACAAATAATCTTTTCTATCTTCCGTCCTTGCCGTATTTTCTTTTATTTCTCCCTGCTCTGTTTCCCGGAAAGTATCCGCAAGTTCCTTAATGGAATCGGCATAAGTTAATAATTTTCTTCTGCCGTAATCCGGTAATATACAATCAAAAGAATCCATTTTGCCTAACGAGTTTTTTTTCATACTATTTTTTCCCCTTCTTCTATAATCTGCTTACGCTTACTAAACGGTATCGCCTATTATACAAAAAAAGACAAACAGTATTTGTCAAAAACACATAGCAAACCCATGTAATTTATCTACAAAAAACAACAGACACAATACCATCCGTATCATGTCTGTCAGTGATTTTCATCTTTTAATACTATTTCCCCTTCGTATACCAGACCAAGTTTATCCTTCGCCACATCTTCAATATATTTCTTAGTCTGTGTATATTTTTCGTAATCTGCTATTTCTTCTGCACGCTTCTCTTCTTCTGCAATCTGCTCCTGCAATTGTTGCTCCTTTTGCACATAATAATCTTTTTTTTCTTTCAGTTCATTACTCTTTACCGCAACAACAACCAAAAGCATTATTACAACAATAGATACGAGAAACATACCGAATCGGTTCTGCCGCTTTTTACGGTAGGCTGCTTTTCTTGCCATAGTCCGCTCCTTTTGCACTATCGTTTACATAATATTATTTTAAGTATTTTCTTACATGACGTCAACTTATTTTTGGCATATTTAGAAAGCTCATTCCTTTTTCCTGCAACCTTTTCGCATCCTTTCTTCCCATGTCCCGCCAAATGTTTCAGCGGTTTTACCAGAATACGAAATATGCGTGATAAAACAGAACTTATCTTCTCCAATATACCCAAAATAACATTGATTATCAGATTGCTGACAGTCTTTTTATAAATCAGCATTCCCAGAAAAGCTCCTCCTACTGCAAACCACCTAAGCGTTCCGTTATTTTCCTCATACAGCATCCCAAAGACACTAATGGCACAAAAAATCCAAAACAGCAAATCCTCCAGGGAAATGGCAAACATATTATGTTTCATAAGGTTTCGCATAATCAGAAAGCCGTCATATACCAATGTAATAATAACACCCATCAAAAATGAGTGGGAAAGAAATACAAGCTCCTTTACGATATCCTGACTCATAAGCATTTACCGAAACAGGCGCGTTAACAGGGATTCCCCCTTAGCTGCAGCACTCATCTGCTCAGAATAGGTAAAGCTGTCTACTCTGCCTTCTATGTCCACTTCACCTTTATCTAACGTAAGGCGGTTAACATGGAGTTCATTGCCTTTAATCATAAGCATGCCTAAATCTGTTTCTAAAATAATTTCGTTTACGTCAAAAGAAAGCACATCATTTACTCCTGTCAAATTACATGTCCTTCTGTTAGACAACACCATCTTATGGGCACGCTTATTCACATTATTTAATTCTTCCATCCTGTTCTCCTAATATTTTTCCTTAGAAAAATATATTAAAACAGAAAAGAATATATTCTATAAATATCGAAAGAGTTCTTTTGCTTCCTCTTTTCTTACTGTTTCCTGCACATCAAGTACTTCTACTTTCACGTCTTTATTACCAAAGGCAATGGTAATAATATCTCCTGTTTTTACTTCTGCAGAAGCCTTGGCCGGCTTGTCATTAATCATAACTCTTCCTGCATCACATGCTTCATTAGCCACGGTTCTTCTTTTAATCAATCTTGAAACCTTTAAATATTTATCTAATCTCATTTTTCCTGCCTTCCTATACAGTAAAAAAGGACCTGCATCACATGCAGGTCCCGCCATATTATCTACTTATGCGTTAAGCATATCCTTTAAAGCTTTACCAGCTTTGAATTTAGGAGCTTTGGAAGCTGCGATAGGCATTGTCTTACCTGTCTGAGGGTTTCTTCCTTCTCTAGCTGCTCTCTTGGATACTTCGAAAGTACCAAATCCAACTAACTGAACCTTTCCGTCTTTCTTTAATTCTTCTGCTACAACGTCTGTGAAAGCCTTTAAAGCCTTTTCTGCATCTTTCTTAGATAATCCAGCCTGATCAGCCATAGCTGCTACTAATTCTGTTTTGTTCATGATGAACTCCTCCTCTAATCTCTGAGTGTTAAATTTTTTATATTGGTTGTCTCATTTGAAACGCCTATATTAATATATATCGTTTTTGGCTATATTTGTCAAGGTGTTTTTGCTTATTTTGTGCGGATTTTCAAGGTTTTTAGTTGTTTCCGCTGACAGTTTGTCCGTTGCCGCTGACAGTTTCCTGTGAGCCGGTAGATGTAGCATTGTTTCCGCTGACGGTGGGTGACGGTGTAGCAGCCGCCTCATTTGCTTTTTTGGATGTCTCTGATGTGCTGTTTCCACTTACCGTACTGCTTTCTTTTTCAGGCTCTAAATTAGGGAATGAATAATACACATCTTTGTCATCATCCGCTATCACAATCTGGTAACTGCTGGTCACATATCCCGGCTTTCTTAATGTGATGCTATGTGTTCCCGCTGTTTTTACATATGTGAGCGGTGCTATACCCATGTAGAGGTTATCTTGATATACTTCAGCTCCCTCAGGCATTTGAATGGTAATGGTCGCTCCATTTTCTTCGGCTTTATTACCGGATACGCTAATCTCCTCTGCTTCGTTTAGACTTATCTTTACCGTAGTTTTTCCCTCTGTCACCTCAAAATATTCAGATTTTGAATCATAGTCTTCAGCGGTTACCGTTACTTTATAAATGCCCAAAGGCATGCGCAACGTATAAGAAGGATCTATCTCGTCATCATTGATAAATACCTGTGCTTCCCGTGGAAATACAGAAAAAGACACCATTCCCGTCTCCGGCTTGTCCACGGCGATACTTTCCAAATCTATGGTTGTTTCCTTATTTCTTTCAATGGTAATATCCCGATACTCTTCCATATTATCTGCTGTCAGACGGACTCTGTAATCGCCTTCCGGCACGGTAAGAAGCATGTTCTCTTCTATCCTGTAAATACTGGTCTGGCCAATCTCAATCCATCCCCCTATCAACGCCTCATGATTTGTAAGATGTAGATATCCATGACCATTATTTACAGTTATGCTGACAATTTCCCTGCCGATTCCTTTAAAGGAAATGATATCTCCTTTTAGAATCTGATTGATTTCTACCTTTTGATCACCGGAAAAAACAATCGGATTACTGCTAAGTTCAAAAGTCTCTCCAATAATTTGTACAGTTCTTTTCTCTTCGTCAAAGCTATAATTACTAATTCCATCGTAAGAAAAGCCGTCCTGCGAAAGCATCACACTTCCCAGTTTTTCCAGTTCACTATTGTAAGTAATATCCACTACTTCTCCCAGTGCAAGCTGCTCCATAGTGAGTGAACTTCCGTATCTGTCCTGCACGGTAGTAGCTGTGTCATAAAAAAGCGTTCTCTCTTCTTTTCTGTCTACCAGATAGAGCGTTACTGCAAAATCTTCAGTATTTACATCTTGTATCACTCCATAAGAAGCGGATGTGAATATATTAACCGGTTCCTCTTCAGGTACATTTTCATAAGCACTTTCAAAGGTTGCCTCTCTTGCCAGACCTATCGTTCCGCAACCTGTCAATAAGAGGCACATGCTGATGATCAAAAGCTTTATGCTATTTTTAGAATTCCATCTCTTTTTCATATGTAAACCCTCAATGCTTCGCGTCGACATGCACGCACTTCGTGCTCTCGCTCTGCTTGTTTTTCTTCAAACATTAAACTCGCATGCACGCACTTCGTGCTCATTTGCCGCTTGCGCGGCGGCATGCTCGTTAACACGGCAGGAAAAACAAATGCCGCTTCGCGTCGCTTGTTTTTCTTCTGCCTGTATTACATTATATCATATTTTTTCTTGTAGTCTTGTAAAAAAAGATTTTTTTGCTCTTCCTGTTCATTTAATTTTAATAATTTCTCATAATTTTTCCCGGGAATCCATGCTTTTCCGGAGTTATAGTAAAAATTGACAATTTTCCAGAACTTTTCGGGGTAAGCCAAACGGTAATATAATTGCAAATAATCTTCCCTGGCAAGAGCATTTTCTTTTTCATAAGCACCCAAAAGAGTAAAGCCGTTTTCCCTTTGCCAATTGTTCTTTTCAAGCAGTTTTCTCAAAAACAGGCAGATATCTTTTGCCGGGCTGTCCTGCATACACTTTTCCAAATTAATAACATTCATCTTATCTCCGGACAGTAGCAGATTATGATGTTGGAAGTCTCCGTGGCAGATAAGTTTCACCTTGCTTTTCACATCGTCCTTATACTTTTCAAAATCCTCCGCCACCGACAAGGCAATATCCAGAAAATAATCGTAGCATTTTTGCAGGCATATCTCAAAATCTGTCTTCTGACTTTTTTCTTTTAAAAATTTTTTTGCTCTCTTAAGCTCTTTATTATGTTTCTCAAATTCCTGCTCTATGGTAAAGCATTTTCCTTCAAAAGGTAATTCCTTGTTTACCACTGATGCTTTATGAAACCGGGCAAGGGTTTCCATTGCAAGGTGACATTCCCTGCCATCCCTTACATTACATTCTCTTCCTTCAAAATATGTCTTTACTATATAAGAGGCGCCATCTACATCTGTAGTCAGAATCTCCCCCTCTTTATTCTTGATAATGGACTCTATCTGTAAGAAACCATTCTCCCTGATCATGGAAAGGACCTCATCTTGAAAAATACTTTTTTCCTTGTGACCCATATACTCCTTCAAAATCATGGTTCCCTGATTCGTTTCACAAAGAATTGCTCCGCGTCCCTTAGAGGTGCGAAGCAATTCTAATTCATAATTTTCAAGCAAGCTGACACATCTGTCATTCACATTCGTTACCCCCATACAATTCATATCTAATCTTATGAGGGTGTCTTCAAAAGTATTACTTACTATTTTTCAAAATTTCTTTTGCCTTTGAAATCAGCACTTCCTTTTTATTCAAAGACGGATCTTCCACTACAACTTCCAAAAGCATCTTTAGCATTTCTCCCAATTCTTTTCCGGAAGACATACCTGCCTGTTCCATTAAATCCCTTCCGCTAACGGCAAGCGTTTTTAAGGAAACACACTGCTTTTCTTCTAATACCTGCTCATATACTGCTTTGACAGCACATAGCTTTTGCAGTTTTTCTTCTCTCTTATAATCACTCTGTGCTTCAATATCTGCACGTTTCACATCAAATAATAACGGAAAAACATCTTCTCCGATTTTCATAATGGCACGCCGCACTTTCACAGGCATAGCCTGGGTCTCATAATCATGGTACAAAACAAGTTTCTTTACCATGTAAATCGTATCATTGTCAAATTTGAGCCGGTGCAGTATTTTTCCCGCCATTTCTTCCGATAATACCGGATGACCGTAAAAATGCGAAATACCTGCTTCGTCTATGGTAAGTCTTTGGGGCTTTCCCATATCATGGAACAAAAGTGAAAGCCTAAGTACCTTATCTGCCTTCACAGACATCATTGCTTTTAAGGTGTGTTCTCCTACACTGTAGCAGTGATGAGGATTATTTTGTTCTGTCTTCATACAGGCATCAAACTCCGGCAAAATGACTGCTGTAATACCGGTTTCATAAGCTATTCTCAAAAAATCGGGGTTCGGTGAAGTTACCAGCTTTACCAATTCCACCTGAATGCGCTCTGCACTGATTTTCTTAAGATTGGCTGCAAGAACACTAATTGCTTTTGCAGTTTCTTCTTCAATGGCATAGCCAAGCTGGGCCGAAAAGCGTACCGCACGCATCATTCGAAGAGCATCTTCCGTAAAGCGCTCCATGGGGCTTCCCACACAGCGAATCATCTTTCTCCGGATATCTTCCATGCCTTCAAAGACATCTATCAGTCCGTCTTTTTCATTGTACGCCATGGCATTGATGGTAAAGTCACGCCGTTTTAAATCTTCTACCAGATTGGAGGTAAACGTAACCTCCTTGGGATGCCGACTGTCTTCATACTCTCCGTCAATACGGTAGGTAGTTACTTCAAACCCTTCTTTATCCATCATGACCGTTACGGTGCCGTGTTTTAATCCGGTATCCAAGGTTCGTGGAAAGAGTTCCTTTACCTGATAGGGCGATGCTGAGGTAGTGATATCCCAATCGTCAGGGATTCTGCCTAAAATAGAATCACGAATACAGCCGCCTACAGCATATGCTTCGTAGCCGGCCTCCATAATAGTGTCTATAATGTATTTAACCTTTTCGGGTAATTGTATTACGGTTGTACTGTGCATGTTTCATCATCCTTTATATTCCCATGCCCGCACTTATGTGCACCTATGCGGCAGAGCTTAGTAAGCTCTGCCCCAATATACCATTTTCTTTGCAGGTTTTCCGCAGTATACACAATTTTCGGATAAACATTCCTGGGTAAAAGGCATACAACGGCTTGTTACTGACATATCTTCTTTAATCTTTTCTTCACATTCTCTCTCGCCGCACCACATTGCTTTTACAAAGCCGGATTTTTCAGCGAAGGTCTTAACAAATTCTTCTTTATTGGTTGCAACAAAGGTATTTTCTTCCACGTGGGCTTTTGCTTTTGCAAGCATATCTGCCTGAATCTGAGGAAGAAGTTTTGCTACGGTTTCTTCTAACTCATCTAACGCAACTTCAATCTTTTCGCCATTATCACGGCGGCAAATTACACACTTGCCTGCTTCAATATCCTTAGGTCCGATTTCCACACGCATAGGAATTCCGCGCATTTCCTGCTCAGAGAACTTCCAGCCGGGACTCTTGTCGGAATCATCTACTTTTACACGGAAGTTGCTAAGTTTATCACGAAGCTCATAGGCCTTGTCAAGTACCCCTTCCTTCTTCTGCTGGATGGGAATAATCATCACCTGAGTAGGCGCAATCATAGGAGGAAGTACCAGACCGGAATCATCACCATGCACCATAATAATAGCACCGATAATTCTGGTAGACATACCCCATGATGTCTGATGTACATATTTTAATTTATTATCTTTGTCTGTAAACTGAATTCCAAATGCTTTTGCAAAGCCGTCGCCAAAGTTATGGCTGGTTCCGGACTGAAGAGCTTTACCATCATGCATCAGTGCTTCGATGGTATAAGTAGCTTCTGCTCCTGCAAATTTTTCTTTGTCTGTTTTACGTCCCTTTACGACAGGGATAGCAAGTACTTCTTCGCAGAAATCAGCATAAACGTTTAACATCTGCTCTGTTCTTGCCTCTGCTTCCTCTGCAGTCGCATGAGCCGTATGTCCTTCCTGCCAAAGGAATTCTCTGGAACGCAGAAATGGTCTTGTTTCTTTTTCCCAACGAACCACGCTACACCACTGGTTGTAAACCTTGGGAAGGTCACGATAAGACTGGATATCTCCCTTATAAAAATCACAGAAAAGTGTTTCGGACGTAGGTCTTACACACATTCTCTCCTGTAAGGGATTAAGTCCGCCATGAGTTACCCATGCCACTTCGGGTGCAAATCCTTCTACATGATCTTTTTCCTTCTGAAGTAAACTTTCAGGGATAAACATGGGCATATATACATTCTCAACACCTGTTGCTTTGAATCTGTCATCAAGCTGTCTCTGGATATTTTCCCAAATAGCATATCCTGCAGGCTTAATTACCATACATCCTTTTACGTTGGAATAGTCAATGAGTTCTGCTTTTTTAACCACATCTGTGTACCACTGCGCAAAGTCTTCGTTCATGGATGTGATTGCTTCTACTAATTTCTTGTCAGCCATTTTTCTCTCTCCTTTTCAAACTCTAATAATCACAAAAGGGCGGTTCGCCTTCCACCCCACAAGGGACCGGAATCCGGCGGTACCACCCTAATTAATGCATACACATTCTCTTTTCTTACCGTTATCGCCGGTGCTACGCTGTACTTCGGCTTCGCCTTACATACAGAGCTCCGAGGCAGGTTCCAAATATTCCGCTTAAAAATCTTTCAGCTCCCTATATAAAACAGGGGATTTTCTCTCTGGAAGGTTCCTATCTGTACTAGTCCTCTTCTTCGCTTCGTCTCACTATTTGAATATGCTCTGATTATAAAAGCAATATTTCATAAAGTCAACTGATTTTAAAGGTTTTTTTGCTTTCTGCAAATCGCTTCTCCCATTCCCAAAATCATAAAGAGGAAGGGAATATTAAGTACCTGTGCGAAACTTACCATGTTGTGAATAAAATAGCCGAAGATACAAAGTGCAAGCAAATATAGCTCCCTCTGCTCTCTGCCCTTTTTTATAAACTTGCTTACTGCTGTAAATAACAAACTTACATATGGCAAAACTCCAAAAATTCCTGTATTGATAAGTCCCGTTATGATTTCATTATGTGCATTGGTAAGTCTTGCTTCGCCGAAAGCCCTACGAAGCATAATCGCTATTTCCGGCAATCCGTAGACCGCAGATGCAAAGCCATCCGGTCCTACCCCAAATAACTTCTGTAATGGGGGTAATTCCACAAAGGTTTTTATTCCTGCTAAAAAGGCAGTTCCTCTTCCATGTCCCCAATTGCCATCTAACATAAACAGGCTTCTTCCCTGCAAAAAAGAAATTCCCGACTTCGTGTGAATAACTGACATGATAAGCCATGTTAGCAAAATTACTACCACACTTCCCAGTAGAATGCCCTTTGCTTTCTTTGCTCCGCCCTGTCCTATTTCTTTTTTTCCTTCTGTGTTTCTTCCCGTAAGAAGAAAGCCTGCCAAACCCATTCCGGTTATCCACAAGGAAATGCTGCTACTCATAAAATATCCGCAAAGTCCCTCCGCGCTATGGTTATAATTATCCACGGCAAACAATCCAAGCACTTTTACCATCTGTGCCGATAGTCCAAATAAAGTAAGGAGCAGAAAAAAGTTTCTTACATATTCTTTTTTTCCCACAGCAATCCAAAGTAGCAGGAAAAAAACTGCAAAATACCATAAAAATATACTGTCACTTCCCTGTACAAACCCGGTCATAAAGGTAATCACAGCATACAGACCTGCTGCCGCCTTTTTCCACACATGGTCCTCTATCACAAACATTCCTATCCCAATAGGTGCCACTACGGATAAAAATCCGCAAAACCAATTAATATTTCCCAAGGTAGAGATAAATCCCGGCTGGCTACCTGCAAGGCTGATTGGATAAAAGGAATAGCGGTTACAAATTCCCAGGAGAAACACCACCGCTGACGCTCCCATAATCAGGTATGCCAAGTGTACATCACCCTGCCATAAACGGGAGATAAAAAAATAGATGCCACACAGAAGAAGTAAGGGTACAAGTCCCATATACCATCCCTCTTCTCCCCAAAGCGTTATATCTTTATAATTTGAAGAAACATAGGATAAGAAAATCTGCGTTGCAAAAAGAAGCACCAGCAAATCTATCCCGGATACTTTGTTAAAGTCAATCATCAGGTGCTGCCCATTCCTTCGCTTGTCCATAATCCCGCTTATGCACCTTGCAACACACAAAATTGTAAACACAACGCATGCCGCCATGGTCACGCACAAAAAGAAATGATTTTTTGCCTCACCTATGTTGATATACCCGTTCTCTATATAAAAAGGATATACACAAAACATAATCACCAGATATGCAGTTGTAAAAATACTCCCTGCCTTTTTTTTCATCTGTCTTCCTGCCTTATATCAGCATTCTTTTCTACTTTGTTCATTATATCATTTTTTAACCTGCCGTAAATATTACGGCTCCTTTTTTTCAAATAAATAACGGCAGGTCTCGCAGATAATGACAAAGCCAATAGGCCCTTTGATAATCCCAAACACCCCGAATAGCTGTATTCCAACAAATACTGCAAACAGAATTCCCACCGGCCAGATTCCTACTTTATTTCCAATCAGCTTCGGCTCTAAAAACTCCCTGATCAAAACACATCCCCCGTACAAAAGGAAGATGGCAGCCGCATGGATATAGTTTGCCTTTAGCAATTGGAACAGGGCGAGGGGTATCAGCATAATTCCTGTTCCGATAAACGGCAGTAAATCCATAATCCCGGTAAGAATTCCATATAAAATACTGCCTTTTAATCCAAGCAGGCTAAGTACCCCCGCACATAAAATACTGATAATAAGAAGAATTGTTCCCTGTGCTTTGATATGGGTTTTAATATACTGGATCACCTTATCGGCAATTTCCCAGATGCCGTCTAAATCTTCATTTCCCATCATCCAACGGACGATTTTTTCGTAGTCCTTCAAAAGTAAAAACACGGCAACCACAGTGATTCCCAAGTATGCCGCTACTCCTACAATGTTTTTCATATATCCCACTGACTTATTCATAACCACCGGAAATATATTGACATCCATATTTTCTGCAAAAAGATTAATCTGCTGAAGCACATAATCTTCTATAGCTTCTCCGTCTACACCAAAGCTTTGTTCCAATCGGTCACAACAGTCACCCAATAGCAGGTACATATCATTTTGTAAAATAGTAAGCTGCCCTGCCAGTTCACCACCTTTATTCCAAATCCCCACAAAAACACTACCGATTAAAATAAAAATTAATATTACAAATAAAAGCAGCATGGTTCCTGCCAAAAAAGGCTTCTTTACTTTCATCGGCAGTTTACCTGCCAACCGGCTAAGAAATCCGGCTAAGAAAAAGGCTATAATAAATGGGGAAACCACAGGAGAGATATACTTCATGAATAAATAGACACCTAGTATAACGGCAAGAATCATTAAATATTTTTTTCCATTTTCCGATAACATCTTTTTTTCCATAAAAAATTACCCATCCTACCGCTTTTTAAAGGTAGTATGGGTAATTTACATTTTTTTATGATAAAAAAGGCTTAAAAATTTCCTCTTCCGGCTGTTTTTCAAAACAAACCTCTTTGTTCGTAGCAGGATGTTTAAAAACTAATTTACATGCACAAAGCGCTACATTTCTACATCCAATCTCTCTACTGAATTCTTTGCTTTCTTCAGTCCCGTATTTACTGTCACCAAGAAGGGGCATATCTGCATTGGCCATCTGCACACGGATCTGATGATGTCTTCCCGTAAAAAGTTCAATTTCCACAAGAGATGCTTCCTGCTGTGCCTCAAGCACCATTAGTGTTTGCTTTTGCTGATAGAAAAGCCTCGCTTCCTTGGCTTCGGGAAAATCTTTTTTTACCACCAAAGACATATTGGTTTTTCCGTCCTTGTAGAGATAATCGTTTAACGTTCCATTCTCATTCTTCAATCTTCCATATACAATGGCATAATAGTATTTATGAAATGTCCCCTCTGTAATCTGCTTACTTAGGGACGCTGCTGCCTGCTTCGTTTTAGCAAAAGCTAAAATTCCGGCAACAGGCTGGTCTAATCTGTGTACAAGGCCAAGGTAGGGTTCTCCTTTTCCTTTGTTCTCCGGCTTGCGTGCCAGATAATTCTTCAGCTCACTTACCATGTCCTGCTGTCCTAAGCGTGCCGTCTGCGTGGCAATCCCTGCGGGCTTGTACGCCACTATAATATGTTCATCTTCAAATACAATATTCTTCTGCACTAGAAGTCCTCCAGTTCCTCCAAAAAATCTTTAAACTCTTTCTTTGCTTCCTCTATGACTCCCGGATCATAAGTATCCAATGCCTTCTCATATTTATGCAATGCGGTTTGCAAATACTGACGCTTTTCTCCCAGGCTTTCTTCGTATATCCTTTCTCCTCTCAGAAGCAGATATTTATTTTCTTCTCTGTCTCTTGGATGAATTTTTAAATAAGACAACGTATCAAAACGTTCTTTAATTTCTTCCTCTGTCATATCAACATTACTTCCGCAAAATATTTGCTTCTCTTTCTTCTGTGTTGACACTACCTTTACCTCTACCTCTAAAATAGAATTAATATCATAGGTATAGGTTACATCCACAGCTTCCTCTCCTGCCTTTGCAGCAGGTACTTCTATCATTAGTTCACCCAGTGGCAGGTTATTAGCTGCAAAACGACTTTCTCCCTGAAGCACATTTACTCTGATTTTCGTTTGATTGTCATGAACTGTGTATAATCGTTCCGTCCTGCTGGCAGGGATTACTGTATTTCTCTCAATTATAGGACAAAAAACACCATTTTCAAAATATCCCTGCTCCCATTCCTTTACAACTTCTGTACCGAGAGTAAAAGGACAAACATCCGTTAAAATAATTTCTTTTATAGAATCCTTTCGCTCTTTCATCGCCCCCTGAATTGCTGCACCCATAGCAACTGCTTCATCCGGATTAATATTAGTATCAGGCAAAGCCCTGAACAATTTGCTTACAAATCTGCGAATTACAGGACTTTTGGTAGCACCACCTACCAAAACTACTTTATCAATATCTGATAGCCTGATATGTGCGTCTGAAAGACTACGCTTTACAGGCTGACGAATCTTATCCAGAAGATCCTCACATGCCGCTTCATATTGTGACAATTCTACTGTAAGCGAAAAAACTTCTTCTCCTATTTTGCAGGTCATAATACTTTTTTTATTGTCTGCAAATCCCATTTTACAAAGTTCGGCCTGCTTGTGAATATGACGCATAGTTTTTTCATTTATTATTACGGGATTAAACTGCGGATATTTTTCAAAAAACATATCTTCAATCACCGCTGTGAAATCTTCCCCGCCAAGGAAATTATCACCCGCTACAGCCCGAACCTCGAGGATTGTATCAAAATGCTCCAAAATGGACACATCAAAAGTACCGCCGCCTAAATCAAATACCAAAAAACGTGAATGCTCTTTATTTTGATAAAGCCCATAAGCAATCGCTGCTGCCGTAGGCTCACTGATAATTCTCTCTACCTTTAGTCCCGCAAGCTCTCCGGCTCTTTTGGTCGCACGCCTTCTGGCATCATTAAAATACGCCGGTACGCTGATAACAGCCTCTGTCACTTCTTCTCCCAAGTAATGCTCCGCATCCTCTTTAAGTGCTCGAAGAACAAAGGAAGATAACTCCTCTGCCGTAAAGGTTTTGTGAAGCAATTGAAATTTTTTCTGACTACCCATATCTCTTTTAAAAACACTTGCTCCACTTCCGGGATAAAGCAGATTTCTCTCCACGGCCAAATCCCCCACGTAAATCTGCTCATCCTCATCCATACTAACAACCGAAGGGGTCAGACGCCTGCCTAACCTATTCGGTATAATTTGAGGACCATCTTCGGTATAATAGGCTACCAGACTGTTTGTGGTCCCAAGGTCAATTCCTACAATCATAGTTTCCTCCGTAAATTTTTCAATGCATTCTTGGCATGGTTGTCATCCGGTTTTCTTTGTAATGTTTCTTCATACAACTGAATGGCTTTTTCATAATCGCCTACGCTTTCATACAATAATGCCATCCACAATGTGCTTTCATGACATTTTTTATAATCACAGAACCGACATGGCTGTAGCTTTTCCATTTCACAAAAATATTCTTCTGCCTTTTCTCTGTTTCCCAGACATAAATGAATCCAACCCATAACACCATATCTTGCAGGAGCATATGCCGTAAACGCCAAGTAATTTTCTTCATCTCTTTCCGCCTGATGAAAAGAATCCATTGCTTCCCGCGCACATTCCTTTGCCTTTTCATATTCACCCAGCATGTAATAGCATCTGGCAGCATACCTTTTCTTTTCAAAAATCTCTATCGGTTCTGATAGCAATGTTGCTGATTTTAAATAGTACTGTGCTGCTTTTCCATATTCCAATCTGTCATTGTAGAGGTCTCCAAGCTGAGAATAACATTCTGCTTTTTTATCATCTTCAACCTCCCGAATACCTTCTTCCATAATCTGAACGGCCTTCTCCTGTTCTCCCATGGCTTCCCAAACATCCGCCATATCAGAATAGTAGTCGTTACTCAGACCTTTCATTTTCTTATATGCCTTTAAAGCGTCTTTGTATTTTCCCTGCTTTTCGTATATAAGCCCAAGCTGCTCCCAAAAATCGCTGTCATTGGGGAATATTTCAATTCCTTCTTTACATGCTTCTATCGCTCTTTCATAATTTCCTAATGAAAGATAGCATTTAGATATCTGGTAATACGGTCTGACATCACTGTCTGCACTGTCCATAAGTTCCTTTGACTTTTGAAAGCACCGAATTGCTTCTTTATATTTTCCCACTGCACGATAAGAAAATCCCATATTACTCCATGTTATCGGATCATCCGGGGCATACTCCAATGACTTCTCATAATCTTTTATTGCAAGTTCCATTTTCATTGCATCGTCATACAGTACCGCCCTGTGAAAAAGATTTGCATCATTTTCTCTGATTTCAATTTCCTTATTAATATAATAAAGTGCTGTTGCAAAATCCTGCTTAGAATTGTATCTCCTATAAATTTTTCTGTACAGACTATATAATTTGTCATTCGTATCCCGGTATGTTTCATCCAGCTCTAATACTTTTTTAAAATTATCAATTGAAGCTTCATCATTATCCAGTCCATTGTATACGCATCCTCTGCTATAATAAAGGATGGGTTGATCTTCATAAGCTATTTCTGCTTCCTTGTATTCCTGCAAAGCCTCTTCATACCTTTGCGCCTCCAAATAGATATGCCCACAAACAAGATTGTACTGTTTTCTTTCAGGGTTTTGCTCTATTGCCTGTCTAATATATGTAATTGCTTCGTCCGTTCTATCATCATCCCAGCAAAGAAGGCCTTGTTCATATACTACTTCTGATACATCTTCAATATCATGCTCTGCTTCATGCAACTCTTCCGATAACTGTTTCAGAATTTCTCTTGGGTATGCTCTTTCTTCTGACGAGGTTGCTAACGACCTTAAAATTTTTGCTTCATAAAGCTTCATCTTCATGGAAAATTCCACCTGATTTTCCTTCGCACGATCAATTACACCCTTTGCGTCCTCATACTGGTCATAGATAAAGAAAACCTCTGCCGCCAGCAAATACGGTTTATAATATCCGGGATAAATATTTATGGCATTATAATAATCGTCAATTACCTGCTGTGCCCTTCGCATATGATAGCTGGCTTCCTGTCTGGTAAGATAAGCCGGATAATATCCATCATCCTCTTCTAATAAACGGTCACACACATCAACTGCTTTTTCATATTCTTTAATCTCAAGCAACTGTCCTGCCTGATAATGCAAATTTTCCAAAAGCTCCTCTCTGTCCGCTGCCATATCCACTGCAAGCTGTGCTTCTGCCTGACCTTCTTCATTTTTTCCAATCTGATAATAGCAATAACTCAACTTTGCATGTGCCAAAGCCTGTCTCTTGATGCGCTTCTGTGTTTCCTTCGTGCCATCATCAGTAAGTCCGGTACACATTTCGGCCCATCTTTTTATATATGGAATTGCTTCTTCATAACGTTCTAACCTATATAATAACTGTCCGTAAAAATGATAATAATGATATTCATTCTCTCCGTCGTTTGACAAAGTGGGAAGTAGTTTCTCCGCTTCTTCCATTCTTTCATTTTGAAAAAGACACCAAGCCAACTTATACTGCATTTCTTCTTTGCTAAGGCGTACATCCTCCTTTCCGGATGCCAAAATCGCCCGAAACTCTTCTATCAAAGCATTATTTACGGTTTTAATCCATCCCAGCAACTCTTCATCTCTACCATTGACAGATAATAACTCTAGTAACAACTCCCGTACTTCATAATAACTTTGCTTTTCCATCAAATGCATTACACAAAAATATTTTGCAAGATAATACTCCGGCTCTTTTTCTAAAATAGTTTTCCACAAACTGTAGGCTTTCTCTTTTTCACCAATTCCCCATAATATTCGGCCTGCATGCAACATCACATAATCAGAATCAGGATACTTCCCTAACAGCTTTGTAGCTAATGAAGCCCCTTCCCTGCACGTATCTTCCATCGCCAGAACACGAAGCTTTTCCACATCTTCAAAAGGATGATAAATATAGTATACCTTCAAATCCTCAAGTGCCTGCATACAGCCTTCTACCTCTTCGCGGTCAAGCTGTTTCTTAATTTCCAAATATTTATCTATGTATCCATCCCCATTACCTATTTCTCTATATGAATCCCTATATTCAAACATTTCATAGGGAATAAATGTAGGATTATCGATATAATATCGGACATAACTTAAGAAATTAGACGGAAACTTATCTTGCAAAGATTCTAAATCTTTTTTAATATCAAAGGTTTCTTCTATTATTTTCCATATTTCATGAGGTAAATGGATATGGTCCATCAAAAATATCAAAAACTTTTCCCGCGCCTCTAAAGATGTATCAAGTCCTTCACAAACCGGATCTTCCAGAAGTTTCTGCCATAGCTTTGGCTTGCGACGCTCCAATACGTCCTGATAAAGCCCGTCTACCTTATCAATCCAAAAATCTACTTCATTCTTAAATGCATCATCCTCTTCCGCCCGTTCCTGCTGTCCTTCTGATATTAGTTTGAGTGCTTCTTCATAAGCCTGTCTTAAACGCTTAAACCCTTCCGCATCGTCCTCCGGGTTTGTCTGTTTCAACAGTTCTCTATAAGCACCTCTGATTTCTTCCTCACTATTTGTCGCTTTGATACCTAATACTTCAAAAACTAATTCTTTGTCCATTTTATCCCCTTAATTCATTTAAAAAATTTTTATGTTTTTTCTTCCGTAACATTAAACTTTCAAAATTAATTATATCAAATCTCCTTATTTTTTCCACCAAAAAAGATACTACACATTAAGCATAGTATCTTTGGATTTTACTAAAAATACGTACTGAATTACAACCGCATTAATTTGAATGCATCCTCCTATAATTATAAAAGCATTTAAATGCCAGTACTATATCTATAAAAACACAAATTATCGCATAATCATTTCCCTCGATAAATGCCATCAAGAAACAAAATGCAGCTATCATCCATAGACATCCAATAACCCTGAAATCACGCCCACTCTTTGTAATTTTTTCGTTAAAATGAGTGCGTAGTTCTTTGACACAGGGAATCTCCTCATCACTCTCATACTCATCGTTAATCAGATAATCTGCTGTTACTCCAAACAATTTACTGATCTGCAATACATTTTGCACATCAGGCTGTGCAGTTCCCATTTCCCAGCGTGAAATTGCCTGCCTTGAAACATTTAGTTTCTCTGCCAATTCTTCCTGGGACATTCCCCTGCTTTTTCTAAGCATTAATATCTTGTCTGCAAATTTCATATAAAATCCTCCCTTGGGTTTGATGATTTTATTGTTATGCATTTCATCTTGAAACACCAGTACATACACTTTACAATTCCGCAACCGGACTTTACATCTTTGTTTTTTCCTAATTATCTAGGCACTTTTCCATAAAATTAATTCGTTTCTCTATGTTCTCCAGTGTAATTGGATGCTTCAATACTGTATCATATCCATGAACCGTTCCTTTTGTCTCATTTACTTCTATTCTTTTTGCTATTCCTTGAATATGTTTCACATAAGCAATTGCCTCATCATGCAAGCAGTCAAATTCTGCTGTTTCAATGTAGGTAGGCGGAAGTGTTTCCGGTAATGGATTTTTCATTGGAACAGCAACGCTTATTTCTTCATCTGTAGCATTTTTTAAATACATATTCCACATTTTTTTATTATTTTTTGCATTCCACATGGGCGTATCCGGGAATTGTTTCATAGATTCACTCGTCATAGCGTTATCGGTTGCTGGATAAATTAATACCTGACAATACGGTATCGGCAAGCCTTTTTTCTCTGCCATATTACACACATTTGCAGCGAGTGTCCCACCGGCACTATCTCCTAACACAACGATTTTTTCCGGATTAATTGCAAGTTCTGAAGCATGCGTTACTATATATTGATAGGTAGCCATAGCGTCTTCATAGGCTGCCGGAAAAGGATATTCCGGTAGCAAATGATAATCCGGAAGATAGGCACGACATTGCAATTTTGATGCATAATGACATGCATGTAGTAACTGGCTTGGTGCTGTTTTGTACCCAAAACCGCCTCCATGTAACACTAATATTGCACTATCCCCGGGATTCTCCGGCACAATTTCTTTTATACTAATCTGTTCCTCTCGGTAGCCTTTTATCAGAATATGATTGACAATAACTTCCTTTGGAATTTTCACTTTCTCCAGCATCTTTTCCAATGGTTTATGCGTCAATTTGCAAATCAAACTGCAGAACGGTATATTGACCGCAGATTTTTTAAAACCCTTATCGTACGCATACTTCATCCAAATTGCTCCTTTGCAAACTTCTAATTTTCCCATATCTATTATATCAAGTAACGGTACTTTTACAATTCATGAAATTTTTCCTATTTTTGACCTTGTACCGCTTTATATGATAAGATTACATAGACAACTTATGATACAGTCCATACGAAGGAGAACAATGACATAAAGAAAAAACTTTTGGGATTTTTACTCTGTGCTATGCTGATTTTTGTATGTGCCGGTTGTGGCGCAGAAAGTGCAAACTCTGAAAAAACCGAAGCCGCCCAGACAACTATAACAGAAGAAACCTCACCAGAACAGTCCGTTGAAGCGACTGCAACTCCAGTGGAAACAGAATCGCCAACACCTGAAAAGGCAGAGGATCCAAGTGAAGAAATTGCACCCGAGGCTGAAGTGCCAGAAGCAACTTCTGAACCAACAGCAGAACCTATACCCGAACCGCAGGTAGTATATACCTATACAGATATATCCGCTACCATGTACGCAACCCAGACTGTTAATGTTAGAAACCTGCCAAATACCGACGGTGAAAAAGTAGAAGTTCAGCAAACCACTGGTGGCAGTGGTGGTGGCGGAAATGCATCTGCGGGTGTTCCTAATCCATTCACCGTTGAAAGACGCGTCTGGCACGATATGGGAACTTATGCATTCTATGTTGATACTTACTACATTCGTGCAGATGTCGTTTACGCTGACAGACCCACTGTTCTAAGCGATGGTAGCATTGCCTATGGAGGTGCTGACCATAAAGGATTATATCCAGAAAGATTAGGCAACTAAACAGTCAAAAAATAAAAAGCCCCTTGGGGCAATGTCATTTAGATAAGATGACTTAAAGAGTAGCGTATGTAGAAAATACATACCCTGCTCTTTTTTGTTACATATAGCTGGCAGAGAAAAAGATACTACACATTAAGCATAGTATCTTTATAAATTAAAACATAATTCTGCGTTAAACTAAAAGTTTCCTTTGTTTTCATTTTTTAAAAATTTCCGTATATTTATAACGCAGTTATCCAAAAACAAATTGCAGTTACAAACGAAAGCGGTGTTATTATATATTTCTCTTTTTTGCTTTTTGAAATAAAATTTACAACTGTATTTAACGAAAGATATACTGCCATTATAATACAAATGATTTGTGTAACGTTATATGAAAACCATAGTGGTATATACCCGCCCATCTGCAAAATAATAATAACAAAAAATATCTGTAGTACAAGCTGTGTTACTAACAGCATTTTCATTTTTTTCGGAAAAACTCTATATTGTCCCCCCATCGTCAGTTCTCCTAAAGGCAATCCACAAAGCAAGAGAATGCTTATTGTAATTACGACTAACATCAAAATTGCACCAATAATCGCTATCATTTGTCTACCTCCTATTACCACCTTTTCTCAAAAGCAACTCGTATCTCGAAACAAAATCCTATAATAGTAACTACACTCATCACAATCTTTTCGAACATTGTCCCAAGAAACTGTTGAATAATTCCGATAAAACTAAACGGAAGTGTAAGAATGAGAAATGCCGATAATGTAATTCCTGCAATTCGATTAAGTTTTATAGGTATAATCTGAGTTGCCACTAATGCAATTAAAATATTAATCACCGTCATACCAATACTCGACACAGAAATTTCTTGTGCCGCAACCAAAGATTCCGTCCGTCCGCCATTTACCCATGTGTATGGGATGATTTGAAATATCACAAACATATGAACCATAATATTGAACAATCCTATTATACATCCAGCATAGCCTGCCTTCTTTAAATCAAATTTTCTAATTTTATCTAACATATCCTATCGTTCCTCCATATTATCATTTTTTAATATTGCCAGAAACCATTCCTTTTTCGGAATTGCTAAATTTTCTCTATTAGCCAAAACTTCTGCAAATCCCTGAATACTACTATAAAATAGGACTGAGAGTGTCAGTGGGTCTCCTGGTCTAATAATCCCCATTTCCTGACCTTTGATTATGTAGGGAACGCTCAGTGCCTCCACATCATGTTCCTGTATCATTTGAGCTGCACGTTCAGACACATCTTTTGCATTGATAGCTACCAGCCCCATAAAAACAAACATTTTCGCTGCAAAATTATTTTGTGTTGCAACGGATAAAAACCATTCAACTTGTCTTTCAAAGAATATCAATGGCGACTCACCATCTCCACTGTCAATCGTTAGTTTCTCACATCCTATTTCTACCAATGTTTCATAAAGAGCTAATTTATTTGGAAAATAGTGAAACATCAAACCTGAACTTATTCCTGCTTCTTCTGCAATTTTTCTAGTAGATGTTCCATAAAATCCATATCGAATAAAATGATTT
>JAGBBV010000017.1 GCA_017938315.1 Lachnospiraceae bacterium | reverse complement strand
TTCAAAATATAAGTCATGTTGACATATATAAGATAAATATGTTTGATTTCATCTCGACTTCTATTTTCGGTTATTGTTAACGACAATTGAAAATAGTGAACCATTCATAAAATATATAGCACTTACTTTGGCAAATCTATGCATGACAAAATAGCATTCATCATATCCCATTGAATTAATTCTTTAAAATGTTGAAAAGATGCATATTCGTTTAATGTCTCAATGTACTCATCAATCCACCCATAATATTGCTCTTTATTCATAAACATAGCCCTCCATGTGAATCTTAATTCAATCCCCATCCACACTTTATAGCTCCCTATTCCTGGTCTACATTTCATATATCGTTCTTCAAATCCTCTGGGCAGCACCTCCCCAAACCCCGTAAATGCTGGTGTGATCTTCAGCCTAAAGTATGGATGCTTAATCATCACTGTATTATTGCTCCTACTAATCTTACTTTTCTGTGGTAGTAAAAGTTCAAATCTATCATAAATCGCATTATTTTTCCCATAACAATAAACGACATTTTTTTCAACAACCTCATTATCAAAGGCAACTCTCTCATATGTCGGCTTAGTAAATAAATTTATAAAAACATTATTAGCAACAAATTCATTAATATCTGAACGTTCAACTTGAATAATCTTTGTTTTGTTGAACTCCGGCTTATTAAAATAAGCAGATGTTACCAATCCTAACTTTTTTAAAAGTAAATATTCAATCAATTGATTCAAAATAACAGCCGACCTTGATACCTTAACAAATTGTTCTTTATTAGTTGGATGTTCCAGTATACCACCGATACCTAGTACATCTTTTTCCCACATAGCTTTTATATTTTCATCTTCATTCGTTGCCGACTTCATATGTCTGCAAAGGTCTTCCATTAATTTATAATCTTTTATTTTTATAAGTTCCTTAGAATTTTTATCATAAGTTACAGCAGCACTTATTAAATAATCTCTATTAGATTTCTTGAATCCAGTGACAAAAATGATTATTAAAGGGCATATAATAAGCAATACACCTACTACAATATATATGACATTACTAGTATTGCCTATTATATTTCCTATTCCTAATACCAACAAATTTACGCCTGCTGAAAGCATAATTGTTGTTAACATAATACTATATAAGTCGTTCCAGTTTTTTTTGATATTATCAATTGATTTATCCATTGTTCCTATTCACATTCTCCTCCTAAATCAAATTTATTACTCCAGTCTTTACAACTTTCTCTTCTATTAGAAACTGCTCATTTTGATCAATTAATGCAATAAAAACATCATAATTATCTTTGATTACTGCAAGAGACTCTTCTAAGGTCCCTTCTTTTCCTTCTGACATGCATGTTACTATTTCTGTAATATATATTGAGAGATAATCATATAAATGCTCTATATACGTAATCAAAGAGGTTTCATTTTGTAATGCCGAATGCACAATTTCATTTCTAATCCTATATAAACGTTGTATTTGCCATTCTACACGATCATGATGATTTTTCACTTTAGTTTTAAGTACTTTGCTGTCAACTAAAATACTATGTAATTTTTCGGTTCTGTATTGCAATAAAGAATTAACCTCACATTTCTGTAAAAGCAGATTATATAGTTCTGGGTCTCTAAACACTTCTATTGTTTCTTTA
The DNA here is from genome assembly GCA_017938315.1 of Lachnospiraceae bacterium. Classification (GTDB taxonomy): domain Bacteria; phylum Bacillota; class Clostridia; order Lachnospirales; family Lachnospiraceae; genus Suilimivivens. The sequence continues at coordinate 19,670 of JAGBBV010000017.1, read as the reverse complement.
ACCAATTTCTGCTTCGTCTCTTGCTTCATATCAATAGGATGTTTCGGAAAATCAAATACCACTCTACATCGAATGCAATCTTCTATATAATTACGCACAATTCTATAGATATATCTCAATGACATTGCCGCAGGAACTGTCTGCTTTACATTTGAAATAATATCTGCATACATTCTTGTTCTTGCAAGAGATTCTAACGCCACCCATAAATTCATATACTTCTCTTCTTGAAACAAAGATGCTCTACTTATATTGGCATACCCAAAAGCACCTGTCAGTTTTTCTCTTAAAGGCATTTTATTATCATCGATAAATATATTTTTTGTATATTCAAAAACCTTACTTGAACTATCTAGATAATCATACGTTCTATATAATTGCTCCGCATTAAATGCTTTATGATACTTGTTCACTTTATTAATTACTACGATTGATACAGATGATAAATTCCACGCACTTACTAAATTATAAAAACTAGCCATATTTAATAAATCAGATATTTTTCTAATTGCTATATGTGCCGCCGAATAAACATCAAATGCAGAAACATTCACTCGAAAATATCTTTTCTCTGCATTTAACAAACTTGTAATATCGCTAATTGTAGAATACTCTCCGGTTAACTGTTCATATGTACATATATCTAATCCCAAATTTTCTAATATTCCTAATGTATCTGAATTATCCCCGTTTCTTTGATTTCTAAACGGAATATGTATCAATACGTCGTGACTCTTTTTTTCATTATTCAAAATTGTTCCCTTAAATAATTCCCATTGCTCATCGAATTCTTTCTCTTCTCTGAAGAAACGCAACAAATCATTTAAGGCTTGTGTAGACCAACCATTATGAGCAGCTTGACTAGCAACTATATTTGCGTAAAAATCAATGTCTCTCATCTCTCTAGCAACAATACTATTTTTTAATTCTTCCATTGCATTCTCTTCATATGTAGATGCCATCTCATTAATTGCATATTTTACCTGTGTAAGCAAACGAGTCTTTTCAGCATCTGTTTTAGGTTTCAGTCCTAAACTAAACTTTAACCTATTCCCTATTGCCTTATAATATTTTTCTATAATCGTATCGGAATTTAATATATATAGTGTTTCTTCTCTACACGATTCTACATTTGCATCATTTGTAAAAATCCCTGATATTGTTTTTTTCAAAACCTCTGCCAACTCTTCTAAAGCACTTAAAGATGTCAATATTCTATACTGATAAATGTCCAACGTCTTTTCGTTCACTAATTCTTGCCAAATTTGGTAAAATGGAATAACTTCTTCTCTTACTCCCTTTTGTCTTAAATGTTCATCATTCTGTTCTTTTAACATATTCTGCTATTCCCCTTGACTTTCACATTTTTTATGTATATAATTTAAATAAATTAAGAATATTATATATGGATATAAGAGGTAACACCTTTAGTATTGAGGCTTCGCCCGTACGAAAAGGTCAACCTCTTTTTTTATTTCAATACCTCTACTACTCACAATTAAATTCATCTTCTTTTTATGTCAAATCTACTATAACACTATTCTATCATAAAAAAAAAATTTAGCATATATTTTACTCCACATCAACGTTTTTGATTTCACACCTCACATTTTCTTAACTCCCCGCAACATTTGTCGCTCACCTGTCGCTCACTTGTAACTCACAAATTTTAACTACTAAAAATCAGCATTATTTTACCCGTTTTCACGCAAAAAATGCTCCGTAAATCCATTTACGAAGCACTTTTTTCATTCATTATATACAATTTTTATATCGCCATTTTGTAACTTTTTACCTTACACAATACCCTGTGCTGTCATAGCCTCTGCTACTTTAAGGAATCCGGCAATGTTAGCACCGGCAACATAGTTGCCTTCCATACCGTACTTCTTAGCAGCGTCATCCAGGTTGTGGAAAATGTTAACCATGATGGTCTGAAGTTTGCTGTCAACTTCTTCAAAGGTCCAGCTAAGTCTTTCGGAGTTCTGGCTCATTTCAAGAGCGGATGTAGCTACACCACCTGCGTTTGCAGCCTTACCGGGTGCGAAGAGAACGCCTTTTTCCTGTAAGTATTCTGTAGCATCTGCTGTAGTAGGCATGTTAGCACCTTCTGCTACTGCAATTACACCGTTTGCAACAAGGTTCTTAGCATCTTCAAGGTTAAGTTCGTTCTGGGTTGCACAAGGAAGAGCCACGTCAACCTTAACAATCCACTGATTGTTTCCTTCTTTTGCCTTATCATGATATTCTGCGGAAGGTCTTGCTGCTGCGTATTCTGTTAATCTTGCACGTTTTACTTCTTTTACTTCTCTAAGAAGATCAAGGTCGATTCCTTCTGCATCATAAATCCAACCTGTGGAGTCAGAAACAGTAACAACCTTTGCACCTAACTGCTGTGCCTTCTGGCAAGCATAGATTGCAACATTACCGGAACCGGAAATTGCAACTGTCTTTCCTGCGATATCCATGCCGTTGCACTTTAACATTTCTGATGTTAAATATAACAGACCGTATCCCGTAGCTTCCTTTCTTGCAAGGGAACCACCGTAGGATAATCCCTTACCTGTAAGAACACCTTCGTAAAGACCTGTAAGTCTCTTGTACTGTCCGTACATGTAACCGATTTCTCTTGCACCTGTACCGATATCACCGGCAGGAACGTCTGTATCTGCACCGATATATTTATGTAATTCGGTGATAAAGCTCTGGCAGAATGCCATTACTTCTCTATCTGATTTACCCTTAGGATCGAAGTCAGAACCACCTTTACCGCCACCGATGGGAAGTCCTGTTAAGGAGTTCTTGAAAATCTGTTCAAAGCCAAGGAATTTAATGATACCAAGGTTTACACTGGGATGTAATCTGATACCGCCCTTGTAAGGTCCGATAGCACTGTTAAACTGTACACGGTATGCATTGTTTACCTGTACCTGTCCCTTATCATCTACCCAGGGAACTCTGAACAATAACTGTCTTTCAGGTGTAACGAGTCTTTCTAAGAGTGCATCTCTCTTGTACTCTTCTTCATTTGCCTCAATTACCACTCTGAGGGAATCTAAAACCTCTTTTACAGCCTGATGGAACTCGGGCTGGGCAGGGTTCTTCTCAACTACCATCTGAAATACTTCATCAACATATGACATACAATATGTCCTCCTTTGGGTTTGTTTCTTTCTTTGTTTGTATAATTGTATACAAAAATGCTACTTTTGTATTATATACTGTTCTTTTCAAAATCACAAGATACTTTATGCAAAAAAATAAAAAAATTTTTATCATTTTTCGACACCCTATAAATACTTTTTTAATCGCTCGATATTCTTTTCCTCAAAATCCATTAATTCCTTTGCGATTTCCATAGTCATGTTTCCGGCATTTTCGTGATGATTGATGGTTTTCCACATATCTGTAAGGCCACGGTTGCTTCCCTGTATCATCAGCTCCGCAATATGGCTTGTGCTGGTATTAAACATGGTATTTCCTTTCACCGCACTGTGAAGCATCATATCCTGAAAACCGGTGCTCTTATAGCTTTCTGCTTTTGCTTCAATCAGTTTTGCTGTTGCCTTATTATTGATCTCTGAATATTTCATCCCCTGTCTTGCAATCTGAAGTGCCAAATCATCGTCATACACCCTTGGAGTGATGGCATGAATTGCTTTGATTGCCATATCTGTATTTTTTTGTACTCCCTGCAATACCCTGACATCATCTTTTCTCATAATTTCTCTCTCCTGTCCATGTCTGATGCATTAAAAAAACAGAGCGGATAGTTCCGCTCTGTTTTATCATTCCCATTATTTGTTCTTTTATTCTACATAATCAGATTTTACATAGGCTGTTTCACCTTTGTATTTAACCTTGGTCCAGCCGTCAGCCTGTTTCATAATTAAGTCTAACTTTTCTCCGGTGTAGGCAGTTCCAAGGATTTCAGAATTGGTATTTGCACCACTACGCACTCTGACATTTTCAAGAACAGTCACTGTACCGCTCACTGTTTCAGATGCACTGGCTTCCTCTTCAGATACCAGTTCCAGATAATCGCTTTTAATATAAGCTTCTTTTCCTTTATAATCTATCTTGCTCCAACCGTTTCCTTTTTCCTCAATCAAAGTAAATTCCTGACCAACCTGTGCTTTGTCAAGTTTGTCTGCAGTCTCACTGTCTGAGGATCTGATGTTTACTACATCTGTGGTCCGTACCTTCTGTATAATCACGATTTCAGGAGCTTCTTCTGCCTCTGCTTCCGGCTCTGCTTCTGCCACCTCTATAGGCTCCTCCACAGGACTTTCTGCTTCCGCAAGGATTTCACCCACATCTTCATTAATTTTTTCTTTTAAATAGGCAATGAATTCATTTAATTCTTCATCGCCGGCAAGAAGTTCATTGTATTCTACAACTACTTTATTGTTCAAATCAACAACATCGTCCTGCAATGTCACTTCTTTAATATAATTCCATACCTCATCATCATAGGTACCGTCACTTAACGTTAATTTTCCGTCTTCCCCTTTTTCAATGTAATAAGTCTGCATGCCGGGAAGATTCTTTGTGGCATCCTCAAACTTAACCTCTGAATATACATAGGCCACAAAACTGTTTTCTGTAAGTCCGGGCTTGGTATAGACATTAATTGACGGGTAAGATTCAATATACTTACTCATTTCTTCTACACGTATTTTTTCAATGTCATTTAAATAAGTGTTGAGTGCAGAGATTGTTTCCATATCTCCCTCTGCCTGCGCTGTATAATAATTTTTAATAACACTGTTGACATCCTGATATGCATTTTCTTCCAACGCGTATGAAATCTCTTCCTGATTTATTTCCGGTGTGGAAGTCTCTTGTGCAACTGCAGTAGCAATCGTTTGCGCCTCTTCTGTAATATTCTTTTTCTGATTAGCGCTTACTGCAACAAATACGGTAATGAGTACACAAACAACAAGAACAATGGGCATTACTATCTTGGTATGATCCATAATCCAGTCTTTCACTGTTACGAATAGTTCTTTCGGCATATGCGATTTGTTCGTATGTTTCATAACTCACCTTTCTTTCCTTTTATTCAAGGTGATGTAAAATGCACCCGACAGGAATCGAACCTGCATTAAAGGCGTCGGAGGCCTTCGTTCTATCCGTTAGACTACAGGTGCAAATTATTACAATTTTGTTACATCACCTTGAATATAATATCATAAGCCATAAAGAATGTCTAGTCTGACGGTATGAAAAAACTGTGAAGGATTTGTGTGCATGTCCTGTTAACACAGATATTCTAAGGAATCTTTTTCCCTAAAATAACAATATATGGAATCGGCAAGCACTTCACTTTCCTCTACCTGTGTGGCATTTATCTCAGTTACCATGGATAATAATTCTTCTTCCTTCATATCCGGCATAGCGGGCAGGATGATAACCTCATGTATGGAACTGGGAAGAATAAATAAATCTTTTTTTATTTTGTTTGCAAAATTTTTTAAAACTTCCGGATAGAGCATGCAGGCAGCACCTTGGCACCTGCTGGTATTACTCAGTACATACATTGGAATGGTATCAGATTCTCCTTTAATCTTTGCATGTATTTGTTCCCATAAATCCTCTGCATGTTTCTCATCCTTTACCTGCTTTTTCAGAAGTCCCAGCATTACTTCTTCAATATTTTCTATCTGTGCCGGGAGTATATTGGGTGTGTTTACCTCGGCATCCCGGTATAAAGTCTGCTCATCAATATTCCAATGTCTTAAATGTGCATTGGTTATCATAATGGATGCTTTTCCGAAAAATGGTTCTTCCATCGCGATATAATAAAACACTACGGCCAAATTATAAAATTGTCTGTGAGGAATATTTTCCAATAATTTTCTGTTTTTGTCATAATGGACAAGCTTATAAGCAATTTGTTTTCTTGCTTCTTCGTAGTTTGTAAAGTGTGACATATCCACCGATCTTATATGCCTGTTTTGCGAAAAAACTTCACAGATTGCATCTGTAATTTTCATTATGGATACCCCTCTTAGATAGTCCTCATAAAAACTGTTGATATATATCGTGGGAGATGTGTTATTATCCGGTTCCTGAATAATAATTCCTGTAAGGACAATACCATTATTCTTTATTACATCATCCGCAAGAACCCGGTACTCCTCCCCTAATTTTTCTTTCACTATTTGAATAACAGATTCCTTGAATAATTCAAAGTTCATAGATGTGCTCATAAATACCTCTCTTATTAGACTAATTTTCAGATTTTCAGATAAAAAAAGACAATGAAATAAATCATTGTCTTTCAGGCTATTTAACGGATGTGTTTATTATACTCTGGATAAGTATTCACCGGTTCTGGTATCAATTTTAATCTTATCACCGATTTCTACAAATAAAGGAACATATACAGTAGCACCGGTTTCTACGATAGCAGGCTTTGTTGCACCTGTTGCTGTATCTCCCTTAAATCCGGGTTCTGTTTCTGTGATATCAAGTTCTACAAACAGAGGGGGTTCAATAGCGAATACGCCTCCGTTATGGGAACATACCTTAACCATTTCATTTTCTTTTACAAATTTCAGTGCATCACCTACAGAGTCTGCATTTAATGCAATCTGATCATATGTTTCAACATCCATGAAGTTATACAGTTCTCCGTCTGAATACAGATACTGCATATCTTTTCTATCAATTCGTGCCTGTGGACACTTTTCAGTAGGTCTGAAAGTTTTCTCCACTACGCCGCCACTCTTAATGTTTTTCAGTTTGGTTCTTACAAACGCAGCTCCTTTACCGGGTTTTACGTGCTGGAACTCAATAATCTGGTAAACATTATTATCTAACTCAATAGTAATACCATTTCTGAAATCACCTGCAGAAATCATAAAATACTCCTCCTAAAAATATTCACGTTATAATTCCTTATCAGTTTAATATAAATAGTGATATTTTTCAACTATTTTCTTCACTTGATTGTATTTTTTTCCAAAAGAAAGTCCACGGCTTCCAGATAACCGGGAAGTCCATGTCCGTAAATCTGCTTATCACAGGCCGGTGCCGTCACTGAAATTTTCCGGAATTCTTCTCTTTTTGTGATATCGGAAATATGGACTTCCACCTTAGGAATCGTGATACTGGCAAGGGCATCGTGAATGGCATAACTGTAATGGGTATAGGCACCGGGATTAATCACAATGCCTTCCGTACCGTCAAAATAAGCATCCTGAATTCTGTCTATAATTGCGCCTTCATGATTGCTCTGGAACACTTCTATCTGGCAGTTACATTCCTTTCCCTTATCGGCAATCATCTGAAGCAAGTAATCATAATCCTGATTTCCGTAGATATGCTTTTCGCGAATACCTAAAAAGTTCAGATTTGGTCCGTTAATAATTAAAATCTTCATATTAGACACTCTCCCTTTCTTTGAACTCTTCTATAATCTCATCAAAACTTTTCTCTGAAACATCAATCACATAATCGGCACAGGCTTCATAAAGGGGTGCTCTTTTATTTAATAACTCCTCGATTTTTCCCTGGGGATTATCTCCCTGAAGAAGAGGTCTTGTCGTATCATCCTTCAATCTCTCATATACCGTTTCTTTGGTGACCTTCAGATAATAGACCCTTCCCAGCTCTTTTAGCAGTCTGTGGTTTTCTTCTTTCATGGGAAGTCCGCCACCGGTAGAAATGATTTGACCCTCCGCCTCATTTATTAATTTACGGATGCAGTCTGTTTCCATCTGTCTAAATGCAGCCTCTCCCCGATCCGCAAATATTTGGGAAATGGTCATGCCTTGTTCCTTTTCAATCAGCTTATCTGTATCAATGATGGTTCTCCTAAGTGCATAGGAAAGCCTGATACCCACAGTGGATTTCCCGCATCCCATAAACCCGATTAGTATGATATTATCTTTTTTGTCCATAAATCTTTGCCTTTCGTACCCGGCACTAAACTGCCACTCTGCTTTTTAGCACTTCATAAATATCCTCTGCAACGCTCTCAGGTACCTGCACGTCATTCCAATATTCGTACGCAATAACTGCCTGATAAAGAAGCATCTTAAGACCATTGTAGGCACATCCGCCGTTTTCCTTTACAAGCTTCATGAATTTGGTTTCTGCAGGTTTATATATCAGGTCATATCCTGTATGGATTTTCTGATAGAACCCGGCATCTTCAATTACTGCTTTGTCTGAATCCGGATGTAATCCCACACTGGTTCCCTGAATAGCAAGGTACTTCCTATCCGGCAATTTTTCATAATCTGCTGTTATCATTGGGGAAATGCATTCCCTGCCACAGATGCTGTTTACTTCCTCTGCAACTGCCTGTGCTTTCTCTAAAGAACGGTTTAAAAGATACACTTTCTCTGCTCCCTTTTCAGCACAGAGGAATGCTACAGCCCTTGCAGCGCCGCCTGCTCCCAGCAAAACAATCTGTTCGCCCTCTATTTTAATTCCTTCACTACACATAGCTCTGTACAGTCCTAAAATATCGGTATTATATCCCTTGTATCCCTTTTCGCATCTTACAAGTGTATTCACCGCACCGATTTTTTCTGCCAGCTCATCCACTGCCACTAGGGATCCAATCACATCACTCTTATACGGAACCGTTACATTCAGCCCCAGAATATTTAAACCAAATGCACCCTTAACAGCATCATCCGTATATCCTTTCTCCACATGAAAAGGAACATAGACAAGATTATGTCCCAATTTTTCTGCCAGGGTATTATGTATAGCCGGAGACAGTGTATGTTCCACGGGATTTCCAATCAAACCACACAGCCTTGTATGTCCATTGATTTCCATTATTTCCCCTCTCTCTTGCATCTTTTTTTATAAAAGAAAAGTACAATCTTTTCTAAATATCGCTTTAATACAATCTGAATTTCTTCCTTAGGATCTATGGGCTTCGTTAAAATAGAATAAATGCCTGTCCTCTTAGCCCCCCATACATCCGTAAATAACTGGTCTCCTACAAACAACGTATTTTCTTTGTCTGTATGCATGATTTCCATAGCCTTAAGATAGCCGGCGCGGCCGGGCTTTCCTGCTTTATAAATGTAGGAAACCTGCACTGCATCGTTAAACATCTTTACGCGGGGTTCCTTATTATTGGAAAGAAGCATAATCTTGTACCCCATCTCTTTCAAGCCAAAAATAAGTGCAATACTTCTTTCATCTGCCGGTGCACCATGGCAAACCAGTGTGTTATCTATATCAAAAATAATTCCTCTGTAGCCGTTTTCATAATATTTTTCAAAATCAATGTCATACGCTGATGACATATAACAGTCGGGATAAAAACTTTGTAGCATAACAATCTCCTTTTCATGGCTATGCATCATTATTTCCACGCTTAAGTATAGCAAAACACCCTGCAATTATGCAAGGTGTTTCATAAGGTCTGTATTTATATATTCTTTATTTTTGGAAAAACACTCCGTCTTCCGGATTCATCATAAAATCCTGTGAGTTTCCCACAAAATACTGATATTCCTGTAAAATGGAATCCTTTTTCATATCTGAAATTGCTTTCTGCATATCCAGATTAAGCAAGTTACTTTCGCTTCCCAGATAATCAAAACTTTCTTCTTTATTAAATGTGAGGGAAACATTTTCAAGGTTAGCCGCCTTGCTTCTGTTATCGGGTGCAGTCTCTTCCCGCTTAACCGCTACGGCTCCCTGTTGCAGCAAATCTGTTTCCGATAATCTCTGCTCATCCTGACTTCTTACTTCTTCCGGAGTGACAGTAGGAATTTCATATGCTCTTGAATAATACGGTGAAACCTGTCCAAAACCTGACATAAATTCAATTCCCATTATCTCACTCCTTTCTCAAATAATTATGTTAACAAACTATATATCGGAACTTTATTGTAATACTTTAGCTATTTATGTCAATTCCTGCGGATTGTAATAAATTACCGGTATATTCACTCTTATGATTAAAATAAACCTCTTCCACAGTTCCCCTTTCCACTATCTGTCCGTCCTTCATAATCATCACAGTATCGCACATCTGATATACCACACGCAAATCATGGGAAATAAATATAATTGATAAGTCCATTTCTTTATGGATCCTTTGAAGCAGCTCCAATATTTGTGCCTGTATGGTTACGTCAAGGGCTGAAACCGGTTCATCTGCAATCAGTAGCTTTGGCTCCAGCATGAGTGCACCCGCAATGCAAACACGCTGTCTTTGTCCTCCTGAAAGCTGTCTTGGATATCTGTCCATAAATTTTTCATCAAGTCCAACCATATGAAGCATGGCAACCACTTTTTCATGGCGCTCTTCATCTGTATAGCCGCCTTTTAATCTAAGAGGTTCCTCTAATATCCATCCAACCTTTTTGGACGGATTTAAAGAGCCATAGGGATCCTGGAAAACCATTTGAGGATTTTCTATCGTTTTAATAATAGTACCCTCGTAGGGAATCATACCGAGAATAGCCCTTGCAAGAGTGGTTTTTCCACTGCCGCTTTCCCCTACAAGCCCCAGTATTTCACCTTTTTCCATTGAAAAAGAAACTTCTTTTAATACCTGTATGCTTTTTTTCTTTTCAAAAGGAGTTTTCCGTGCACATTCATATGAAACGCATAAATCGGAAACCTCAAGTATTTTTTCTGCCATTTTTTAACCCTTTTTATTTCTGTCTACCTTAGGAATCGCCTCAATCAGTTTCTTCGTGTATTCTTTCTGCGGATTATTAAAAATGTCTTCTGTCAGCCCGCTTTCCACAATATAGCCTCCCTGCATAACAAGGACTCTTTCACAAATCTGTTTTACCAGGCTTAAATCGTGGGAAATAAATATAATGGCTGTTTTCTTTTCCTTGTTAATCCGTTTTAACAGTTTTACAATTTGTGCCTGAATGGTCACATCAAGTGCAGTTGTAGGTTCATCGGCGATTAAAATTTTAGGTGCACAAATCATCGCTGCTGCAATCATGACACGCTGGCGCATACCACCGGATAATTCATGGGGATACTGATTGTATACCTGCTCCGGATTGTCCAGTTCTACATCTTCAAGCATTTGAATTACTTTTTGATATCGCTCCTCTTTTGTCATATCCGTGTGAATCCGCAAGGATTCCTCTACCTGCCAGCCGATTTTTTTTACCGGGTTTAATGATGTCATGGGTTCCTGAAAAATCACACTGATATCATTTCCCTGGATATCCCTTAAAGTACTTCTCTCACAGGTAAGTAAATCTACACCCTCAAAGAGAATCTCGCCACGTTTTTTCATATCTTTACGGCTAAGAAGTCCTGCAATGGCAAGGGCACTCATAGATTTCCCTGAGCCGGATTCTCCCACTAAACCTACAATATCACCTTCATCTAAGGTAAGGTCAAAATCATAAACAACTGTTTCCGGAACAATATGGTCATGAAACTCTATATTTAAATCTGTGACTTTTAAAAGATGTTTTTCGTCCATAAAATTTATTCCTCACTCTTTAGTCCATCACCCAAAAGACTAAATCCAAGCACCATTAATATAATGATAAGCCCGGGAAAAATTGCATAAGTGGGTGCACTGAACAAATAAGTCTGTGCCTCGGAAAGCATTCTGCCAAGACTTGCATCGGGGGGCTGTACACCAATTCCTAAAAAGCTCATTCCCGCTTCTGCCAGAACCGCATTGTTAAAGCCAATCATAATAGCAGAAAGAAGCACTGTCACGGTGTTAGGAAGTATGTGCACAAACATAATTCTGATGTTACTTGCTCCCTGCAATTTTGCGTTTTTTACATAGTCCATATTTTTACATTTAATAAATTCGCTTCTCACAATTCTGGCAAAGCTTGGAATAAACGCAATTCCAAGTGCCAATATCACCTGATATTTACCACTTCCAAACAAACTGATAAACAAAAGGGCAAGCAAGATACTGGGAAATGCAAACATTGCATCATTAAAACGCATTAATATCTCATCCACAATTCCGCCATAGTATCCTGTCAGGGCTCCCATAATAATTCCAAAAAAGGTGCCGATAAATACGGTCCCTGCCGCAACGATAAATGTGGTTCTGCTTCCTTCCAAAACCCTGGAAAAAATGTCACGGCCAAAATTATCGCAGCCCATAGGATGCTTTAAAGACACGCCTGCAAACTTCGACGCCGCATCCATGGCATCCGGATCGTAGGGTGTATAAAAAGTACCGACCAAAATCAGCAAAAGAATAAATCCCGTAATAATGCTTCCAACTATTAAGTTGTAATTTTTCTTTCCGTTTCTAATCACAATCAGTTCCGCCATCCTTTATTCAATGGAAATTCTAGGATCTACAAGTCCGTAAATAATATCTACCACCATATTTACTACCAAAACAAGTAGTGAAATACATACAATCACCGCCATGACAACCGGATAATCCCTGTTGGAAATGGAGGTCAGTAAAATTCTTCCAAGTCCCGGAATGCTGAAAACCTGCTCTATAATAATGCTGCCTGCTATCATATCTGCCAACGCCATTCCGAGGAATGTGATAACCGGTATCAAAGCATTCTTAAGTACATGTTTATATAAAACTGCTTTCGTACTGTTTCCCCTGCTGTATGCAGTCCTCACATAGTCAAGCTTCGACTCACTGATAACAGAGCTGCGAAGAAGCTTTACTGCCATAGCCGCTTTGGGCAGTGCTATGGCAAATGCCGGGAAAATTAAGTACCCCACAAAGCCGAAGAAATCTTTCTGATACGAAACATATCCCCCCGGCGTAAAAAGTTTCAAAATTCTGCCAAAAACCAGTGTGATCAGGATTCCTGCAAAAAAAGGCGGAAATGCCATAATCACCTGATTGATCATATAAATAATTCTATCAATAACGCCTCCCACATGCTTGGCAGTATAAATTCCCAGAGGAATTGCAATCACTACCATCATCAGGAATGCAAGAATTGTCAATGTTACGGTTACCGGTATTTTGTCTGCCACCATCTCACTTACGCTCATCCGGTAACTATAGGAGATTCCCATATCCCCTTTTAAAAAGTTAAGCGCCCATCTGCCATACTGCAAAAGCACCGGATCATTTAATCCCATCTCTTCCCTAAGTGCTTCCACCCTCTCCGGTGTCGCCTCCGTGCCAAGCATTGATGTAGCAGGATCTCCTGAAATAAAATGAAAAGCAAGAAAGACAAAGAGAGTCACTGCAAACAAGGTTATTATCATGGTAATTACCTTTTTACCTGCATATTTCATCTCTTTGTCCTCCTAAAGGTTGTTACTGCTCATCTGCGAGCTTTAATTTTGCAATATCCTGTACATAAATCGGATAAAATTCATACCCTGTATATTTCTTGTTGATTGCAACAAACTCAGGTAAATCCTGAATATAAACGTTTGCCGCATCTGTGGAAAGAATGGTCTGACATTCTTTATAATATTTTGTTTTTTCTGCATCATCGGTACTTGCGATTGCATTTGCAAGTGCTGTATCGTAATCTGCATTATTAAAATTAATAAAGTTCTTGGATGAGTCGCTTACAAATCTCTGCAGAAGTGCTGCACCTGTCAGATTACTTGCATCCACACCTACTACAGTGGACTGGAACTCTCTGTTCTGGTAAACATCGCTGAGCCAGCTGTCCCATTCAATCAACTGAATCTCAGCTGTTACGCCGATTGCTTTAAACTGTTCCACAAGCACCTGTGCCGTATCAATATGAGGCTGATAGTTGGACGGTACCGTAATGGTAAAGCTAAAACCATCAGGATATCCTGCTTCTGCAAGTAATGCCTTTGCTTTCTCGGTATCCTGATTGTACGTATCATTCAGTTCTTTCATAAAATACTTACCGAATGCAGGGAACATGGAACTTCCAAGCTCTGTTCCTTTTCCGTCGGAAATAATAGTCATGATTTCCTGGGGACTGATTGCATAGCATAATGCCTGACGCACTCTCACATCATCAAAAGGTGCTACGGCATTATTTAAGTAAAGTGCCTGCACTAAATTCATGGTTCCTTCCAGAACTTCGAAATTATCGGATAATTCTGCCGCCTGAGTCGCTGTCACTCTGGGGAACATGTCAATGGAACCGCCCTCTAAATCCATAACGATGGAGTCTGCATTTGCACAAATTTTGAAAGTTACGTGCTCAATGTTTGCACCCTCACCCCAATATTCATCGAATTTCTCCATAATGAAATTTTCCTGTGGGGAACGTGATACAAACTTATAAGGTCCCGTACCGATTGGGTTTGTATCTGCCGCTGTATTGGATGCAGGAATAATGGCAGTTGTCATGTATGCCAAGAATTCTGTATCTGCCTCCTTAAGAGTAATCACAACGGTAGACGCATCCTTTATGGTAACGCTCTCAATATTAGAAAACGCCTCTACCAGTGGTCCTCCGTTACTGGTATCGGCGCATTTGTCAATTGAAAATTTTACATCCTCCGCCGTTACCAAGCTTCCGTCATGGAATTTTACACCTTCACGCAATGTAAAGGTATACACCTTGCCGCCTTCTGATTCTTCGTAGGCACTTGCCACAGCAGGGATTAAACTACCATCGCTATCCGGTTTAACCAATCCTTCGAATAAGTTAAACAATACCTCTTTTGTTCCTGCCGCCACCATCTTGTGGGGGTCAAGACTTTCCTCAACATCCTGAGGAATACCGATGGTAATCTGAGAAGAATTCTCTGCTTCCTTATCGCCTGAACATCCTGTCAGTGCAATAGCAAGTGTCGTTAACACGAAAATCATAAGAAGGCTTTTTAATCCTTTTCTTTTCATGTTTCAGATTCCTTTCTCTGATTCTATATTTAGTTTTAGCATTTTTCATGCCTGACTCATTGTATACAATATTCACTAAAATTGCAATAGTAAATTATAAGTTTTTCACAACATGATTATATCGTGCCACAAAAAATACTTTTGCAAAAGTAGCCAATACCATAAGTAAAATATCCCAAAGAAGGAAATTGTAAACACTCTGTTTGGCACTCTCAAACCATCCGATTCCTTCCCAGAATTTACCTCCAAAGAAAATAAACAGAAGTCCCATTACTGCAACAACTATAAATAACAGGCGAAGTGCATTGGCTAATTCCATGGGGAATTTTGCTTTTGCAACTTTCTCTCTCTCTTCCTGCGTCAATGAAGCCATTGCTTCCTTCTGCGTCACTGTTTTTTTATTATTACCGTTTCCAAGTCCGGTTCCCATTCCGGTTCCTACTGCCATTTTTCTGTCTCCTTAAGCCTATGCTTATTTCAGTACCTTTTTCAGTTCATCCATAAATGTATTGATATCTTTAAATTCCCTGTAAACAGATGCAAATCTTACGTAAGCAACTGCCTCCAAATCTTTTAACTTATTCATTACAATCTCACCAATTACGCGGCTGGGAATTTCCTTCTCTTCCATATTAAAAATCTCAGTCTCTACCTCGTCAACTAACTGATTAATCTGGTTTGCACTAATCGGTCTCTTATGACAGGCACGGAGAACCCCCGCTTCAATCTTAGAGCGGTCATAGGTTTCTCTGTTATCGTCCTTCTTAATAATAATCAGTGGTATGGTCTCTATCTTTTCATATGTAGTAAATCGCTTATCACACTCATCACAAGCTCTTCTTCTTCTGATGGAATTATTTTCTTCCGCCGGTCTGGAATCGATTACTCTGGTATTTTCGTGACCACAATATGGACATTTCATATGTTTTCCCCCTACTTTGTGTGCTTATAATATCATTATTTTGATAACAATACTATTATATTCTGTGTCGATAATTATGTCAACCTTTTTGCCTATGTGCAAATATCTACAATTATGATATCCGGACCTATTTGTTTAATGTCTCTTATGGGAATACAATAATTGGGTTCCGTGCTGAATAAATTATTAAACTTACATTTGCTTGGCACAATAATCTTGCAAATCTTTCCACTACACTCATCAAACTCTATATCTGAAACTTTCCCCAAACGTTTACAGTCACGCAAGTTTATAACATCTTTACATTTTAGTTCCGAAAAAAGCATGTCTTTCTCTCCCTTACCCTTCCTATGTATTACTATATGCCGTATTCTTCAAAAAGGTTTCTGAAAAACCAAATCACATGAATATTTTTCCACTCTTTTGTGCATGATTTTACTGAGCAAAAAAACGAAGATGCGAGGTATAAACATGGCACAGGGAAAAGTTGAAATATGCGGTGTTAACACAGCCAAATTACCACTACTGAAAGCAGCGGAAAAAGAGGAACTTTTTGCCCGTATAGATGAGGGTGACTTAGCTGCCCGTGAAAAATATATTGAAGGAAACCTAAGATTGGTGTTAAGCGTAATTAAACGCTTTTCTTCCAGCAATGAAAATGTAGATGATTTATTTCAAATTGGTTGTATCGGTCTTATCAAGGCTATTGACAATTTCGACTCCACCCTTAATGTCAAGTTTTCCACCTATGCAGTTCCCATGATCATCGGTGAAATAAGACGGTTTCTTAGGGATAATAATTCCATCCGTGTAAGCCGTTCGTTAAAAGATACTGCATACAAAGCAATCTATGCCAAGGAGAATCTGATTAAACGTAACATGAAGGAACCAACCATTACAGAGATTGCAGACGAAATCGGAATTTCAAAAGAAGACATTGTCTATGCACTGGATGCCATTCAAAATCCCATGAGTCTTTACGAACCGGTATTTACAGACGGTGGTGATACTCTTTATGTTATGGATCAAATCAGCGACAAAAAAAATAAAGAAGAAAATTGGGTAGAACACATATCTTTAAGTGAAGCAATGAAGCGTCTAAACGAAAGAGAATCGGAAATCATATCCTTACGTTTCTTTGAGGGAAAAACACAAATGGAAGTAGCCGATATGATTGGCATTTCACAGGCTCAGGTCAGCAGACTGGAAAAGAACGCTTTGAAAGTTATGAAAAATTATTTAAGTGCATAAGGAAAGGACAGCCTAATAGCTGTCCTTATCTAATTCCTTCTTTAGACGTTTCATAATCTTTTTTTCCAGTCTTGATATGTATGACTGTGAAATTCCAAGGAGTTCTGCAACTTCCTTTTGGGTAAGTTCCCTTCCGTCCGGTGAACCAAACCCAAACCGGAGGTTCACAATGGTCCTCTCCCTCTCAGAAAGTTTGCTGATTGCCTTCATAAGCAGTTTTCTTTCTACTTCGCTTTCAATATCTTTGTATATAACATCCTCATCCGTTCCCAAAATATCGGAAAGCAAAAGTTCATTTCCATCCCAGTCTACATTCAGTGGTTCATCAATGGACACTTCCATTTTCGTTTTGTTATTTCTTCTCAAATACATTAATATTTCATTTTCAATACATCTGGAGGCATAGGTGGCCAGTTTGATATTTTTATCCGGATTAAACGTATTAATGGATTTGATAAGTCCGATTGTTCCTATGGATATTAAATCCTCCACACCCACTCCGGTATTATCAAACTTCTTTGCAATATATACAACCAGTCGCAAATTGTGCTCTATTAATATGGCTTTTGCCTCATCGCTATATTCTGTTCCCAAATCACTGATGACTGCATTTTCTTTTTCCGCTTCCAGAGGCGGCGGCAACACTTCCGTACCTCCTATGTAATGAATATCCCCCTGCTTTGATAATAATAATCCGGGCTCTCTTCTATATAATTTAAACTGTACTTTCCCCGGTATTGCTACTTTAAAAACCATATTTTTTCCTCTTTTCTGCATTGCTTATATTTCATACAGTTTCTGATGCAATGCAATCACAAACTGCTGTCAGGAGGCAAGCCACTGTGGCGGTAAAATAATCCTATATTCCCCTTTTACCGATAATTTCCCTTTATATACCGCCACAAGCACCCGGCTTAATTCCTTTTTTTCCTCTTCATATTCAATTTGAAGGCCTTCTATTTCATAGCCTTCCAGAATACCGTGTTCCTTTCCGATACTGTGAAAAGGAATCACTTTATATTTATCAGCTTTTTTTGCCCACTGCATTTTCTGCCATATTTCTTCCTCCAAAATGGCAACCGGTTTTCCACTGAGGGGATCTGTAAGACCATTTCCCGTATCAATCAAGCCGTAAACCGTGAGCATCTCTTCATCGCCTTTTATCTTCACCGTGCAAAAATGATTTTCCTTTTTTTCTTTTACTTTGCTGATTCCGAACATACATAGCCTAAACCCCACATACCCCGCAAATAAAATGAGCCACACAGAATTCTCATGTCTTTCCATAAAGGAATATCTGTTCCTTAAAAACAATAAAAACCCTCCAAGGCAAAATGCATAAGCAAACAGATATCCCGCTCCATAAATCAGTTCTCTTATCCCTTTTACACTACAACTGACTTTCAGCATTATTATGGTTATGGGTAACATCCCAAAAACAATTTGATATGTATACGGAATCTGCAAAAATACAATCACAAGACAATATCCGAAGGCTCCTATGAAACTTGCTGACAAAAGTCTTAAGAATGTGGCAGACTTCTTTAAAGTTTTCGCAGTAAGTGTCAGGAGATATAAATCCATTACGAAATTTATCAAAAAGATACTGTCAATATATAGTACGTTTTGCAATTGTCACCTCCTTTTCTTTGGTACTACCCCATTATAACCATTCTTAACTTCATAATTTGTCAAAACGTCTTCTTAAAGTACGTTATTTATCGCATAAATATGACAAGTCTAAATTCAAAAAAATACTCCCATTTAGGAAACGTATTCCTAAATGGGAGTTTATGCATGCGATATGTCGGCATGCTAAATGCTCCATAAACCTGAAATTTTCTTAATAAAACAATTCACCTTAACTTTGACACTATATAATCATATCCCCTATTATCTCCAAATTTTTCAACCGCGTTTTGGGATAATTCAAGTATATTCTTACCATTTGAACAAACATAGTCAGGTTTTGCCCCTTCTTCTATCAATAACTTTATTACTTCATATTCGCCAAACCAAGCAGCATTAACCAACGCTTCATTCAAAATTCTTTCTTTTTCAAAGTCGCCAATATACTCCAAAAGTATTTTTACAACCTGTGCTTGCTTAAGTTGATATTCTATTGATTTTTGTCTAAATCTTACTGTATGTAAAATCAGCTCTTTTGCCATACTAGTGTCTGTAACTTTGCCGAATATATATTTCAATATCTCTACATCTGAGTTTGCACAACTTGGATAAGCCAACTTTTTCCACTCTTCTTGACTTATTTCCTCTTTTGCTTCTACCTTTTGTATATGCTCTATTACTTCTGCATCTGATTGACCCAAACTCCGTTTTCCAATATACGTCTGTAGATTTTTCATCGTTTTATCATTCATTTGCTTTCTCTCCATCAACTTCAAAATTTCTCGTGTATTTTCTCAACTTTCCAGTATTTACGGGCTTTCCTGCCCATCAACATCTATGTAATTTGCACTTTTCCCTTATTTTTTCCCTTGTTAGGAAGCTATAAGGGAAAAAGTGTTGTTTTCGTCTTAATCGTTCCCTACTACCTTATCAAGAAGCCTTGCTGAATTCTTTTTGGCTTCCCTTGTAGCGTGGGCGTAAATATTCATTGTGGTACTTACTGCGGAATGTCCCAAGAGCTCCTGCACATCCTTCGGCGGTGCTCCGTTTGCTAACAGATTGCTTGTGTAAGTGTGTCGTAATGAGTGAAAGTGGAAGTTCTCAAATCCTTTC
>JAGBBV010000016.1 GCA_017938315.1 Lachnospiraceae bacterium | reverse complement strand
GAATTTGTAGGTGTGAATGATGAAAACTTTATATATGATTGGTGGCACTATGGGAGTTGGAAAAACAACTGTGTGCCAACAGCTCAAACAGGATTTACCGAATAGCGTATTTCTTGACGGAGATTGGTGCTGGGATGCAAGTCCGTTCCAAGTAACCGACGAAACAAAAGCAATGGTGACGAATAATATTTGTTATTTACTCAATAATTTTCTGAAGTGTTCTGCATACGAGAATAGATTGCAAAATCTTCATCACCGCAATTCAGAGAGGAAATGAGATAGCCTGTCCTCGGAACAATCTGCCCGTTTTCATCACGGGTGGGCTTCATGGTAAACTCGTCATGCTCAAAGGTTAGGTACTGTTCAGCCGCCCCGTAGTCGGCATTTTTAGAGCTGATATGTTTGAACGTTGCCAACGGCTTCATCTACTTTCTGCAAGACTTCAAACTTCAAGGCGGCAAGCTCCGCTATGGCGGCGCGTACCTCATTGGAGAGTGTGTTATAGGGTGCGCCGTACTCGTTCAGACAGCGGGCAATCTGATTCAAGTTGCCGCCGATTTTCCCGTACTCGGCTGTGAGCTTCCCAACAGCAGAAAGCAGTTCATCATTGACCGGGGAAACGGTAATGACCGGGCGTATGCGTGACTTAATCAGTGCCTGCCGGATATATTCGGACTGGCTCATTTGGCAGAGCGTGACACGCTCGGAAAACTCGGCGTATTCTTCCTCGGTCAAGCGTGTCTTGATTACCCGGTGGCGGTGGGGTGTGTTATATCTTTTCATGGTCGTAGACCTCCTTTCTTTTTGTAATGCTTTGCCCTTTCACTAATAGGAGAAAAACAGGGGCATAAGCGGAAGTGTTTTTTGAAAAATCCGAAAAAATTTTCCGGGGATTTTTCAAAGCGGCGCAAGCCGCAAAAGGCGGGCTTGGGGTGGCAACCCCAACAAGATTCCCGCAGGACAAAATGAGCCGATAGGCGAAATTTGGTACTGTGGTAGAATCTTGCTCTAAGAAAACGGCGTAAACTTCCCCTTCTACTCCTTACTACGCAGAGAAATGAAGATATGGCAAAGTTTTGGGAAACTTTTTGAGAAAACTTTTCGACAAAGCTGGAAAATCAGCACGTTTTTTGGCGCAAAAAAACAGGAAACCTTTTCTTGATTTCCTGTCATGGTATGTCGCTGTGGTGGGCGGCGGTTGTTCTGTTGTTATTCCCCGGAAGCAAACTTGTAGCCTATGCCTAAAACGGTCTTTATGTAGGTGGGCTTGCGGCTGTCCGGCTCTATCTTTTTCCGCAGGTTGTAAATCACGTTGGCAACACTTGAATGGCAAGTATCGCTTTCCATGTTCCAAACGGCTTCAAATATCTGTGTCCTTGTGAGGACAATGCCGGGATTGGAAGCAAGGAATACAAGGGCATTATATTCAAGACGTGTTAGATTGACTTCCTCCCCGTCTTGAAATACCCGGCGTTGGCTCTGCCTTATTTCCAATCCCGGAAAAGATAACACGGAAACGGGTGTAAGCTGCATGGGTTCAAGTCGCATATAATTAGATATTGCCGATATGATTTTGTCAATCGCTGTTTCCTCTTGTTCGTTAAGTGTCAGTAGTAGTAATTTTCCCATGTTCATTACCCCTTTTATCCGTTGAATTTAAACTATATTTTTCTGTCGTGTTTTTTGACAGTAAGCAACAAATATATATCATAGAGAGCGTAATGTCAATTTAATGTCATTAAGAGAATAGGTGGTCTGTCTAATTATTATCATTTTGTTCATTTGCGCCTACGCTGCGTTTGGCATTTTGGCAATTCAATATATTGTAAATTTATCTATATCAGCGGGCTAACCTCATTTTCACAAAATAAGCTAAGTTTGTGAAGTGCTCTTGTGCAGGCAACATATAAGAGGTTTTTATCATCTTCATCATGGTAGTTTTGGCTGTCTGCATCACAAATTAAGACAGCATCAAATTCTAATCCCTTTGACATATATACTGGTAAGATAAACACGCCTTGTAAATCTGATACGCTCCCATTTTTGATTAACTGAATATCAAGTTTGTGTTTAATTTTATTAAATAGATAGATTGAATTTTTTTCGGTTTTACAAATTAAGCATATCGACTGAAACCCTTTCTCCTGGCATAGATTTATTTCCTTAACAATTTCATCAATGAAGATTTCGGAATTATCAGCAATATATACTTTTGGGCTATCGCCATTCCGATTAAAACTTTTTATCTGTGAACTTTTTTCAATGAACTTTAAACTAAAATTTAAAATTTCATTCGTACAACGGAAACTTTTATCCAACATAATAAGAGAAGATTTTTTCTTGTTCAATATTTTTTGAATTTGTTCGTAGAAAGAAATATCTTCTTTTTTGGCAAGAGTCTGTTTCATATCTCCTAAAATAGTAAATTTGGCATTAGAAAATAGCAAATTAAATATTTCATATTGGAGAGGGTAGTAGTCCTGTGCTTCATCAATGACTACCTGCTTAATATTTTTATATTTATTTGTTCCGTATATTTTTAAATACAAATAAGCGATTGCTATTGCGTCATCATAATACAATCTGTCTGCTTCCAAATTTTCCCTAGTATATTCCCATATACTTTTTATGCCTTGTGACAGATTGCTATTTTGCAGCAGGCTATAAAAATAGGCTTCATTGCTAAATAATATTTTATATAATTCAACAATGTCAATTTTTATAAATTTCTGTATTTCCTGCTTGATTAGATTTTTTTCTTCTTTATGCCCCCGCCCTTTTCCTGTTCCAAATATTTGTTCTAAAATATAATCTTCTAATTGTTCTAATTTTATGCCTAATGGTGTTTCTGTTCTTCCTAATATTTTATCTTTTAGAATTTGCCTGCTTACAACGCATTTTCCCTCATAATAAACATCTTCAAATTCTATCCACTGGCGGGGTATATCAATGAGAAATTGGTCTAAAATTTCCCTAAAAAAACTTGACGTTTTAAATTCTATACTATTTCTTGAAATTTCCTTGTATTTTGAATTGACAATCAGGTTTTCTAAAAAATCATTTCTTGACTGAATTTTCCTGCCAATTAATAACGCACTAAGTATATCTTCAAACACGGAAGAAATAACATTATCTTCTCCCAATTCGGGCAATACATTTGAAATATATTGCTCGAATATAGAATTTGGGGAAATAATCATAATGTTATTTGCGGACAGCTTTGTTTGTAAACCTTGATACATAAGATAAGCAGCCCGGTGGAGAGCAATAGAGGTTTTTCCACTTCCCGCTACACCCTGTACCATTAGCAGGTCATTTTCCATATCTCTAATAACCACGTCCTGTTCATGCTGAATTGTTTCAACAATCGCTTTCATTTTAGCAGTAGTGTTTTGTGACAGTAATTGCCTTAAAAATTCATCAACAATCTGAACATCTGAATCAAAGAAATATTCCAGTTTTCCGTTTTTTATTTCATATTGGCGTTTCAAATTGAGTTCGCCTGTTACTCGTCCACATGGAGCGTCATAAAACGCTTCGCCGGTCATAAAACGATAGAAAATACTGGCAATCGGCGATCTCCAATCATAAACATACATCTCTTGATAGCTGTTTTTTCGTAGAGAAGAACGTCCAATGTATATTTTTTCAAATTCGTCCTCATCATCAAATTTAAAATCAATTCGGGCAAAATAGGGCGATTTAATCATCTTTTCTAACAGAAGTATTTTATGTTCTTCTTCTTCGTAATCTATAATTTTGTCTGTTACAGGATTGATATATTGGCTTAATTCAACAAGTGCCTCGAAACCGTCCGATGTATACAGTGATGTAATACCGTGTTCTGTATTTTCACGCACATCTTTTTTGGCTTCGATAATTTCTGATTTCTTTTTGTCTGCCGCTTCTTTTGCCTGCTTTAATTGTTCCTCGGCTAAAGAGATTGTTTGTGCTAATCTTTTTTCTTCAAACGCTTTTTCTGTCTGATTATTCCCCATAATGATTATGACCTCCTTGAAAAATGAAAGAAAATTTTACTGAAACATTGCTAGGCTAGTTTAGCATGTGTCAGCTTATATAAACAGTCTTGTATTTATAAAATTTGTATGGTATTATTACAGTGGGAAGAAGTATGTTAGATATTTGATTTCTGCAAGCATATCAATTCTAATACGGACGTGTAATTAAAACAATAAAAAAATTGGGACAAAGCAGTTATACCACTATGTCCCAATTTGCTATTACTCCATATCTTCAGCAGACAGAAACACAAGCCCGACAAATTCTTCCTCAATCAGTTTCTTCAACTTTTCCACTGTGCTCTATGCAGGCTCCCGTATCTCCATTCCAACCTATAATCTCTTTCTGTAAAAGCAAATCTTGTTCTGTGAAAAAATGAGTTGGATTCCGTAGTAGTCGGCATTGTGCGTAATGTGTATAACTGACTGTATCATGGAATTGTGGGTAACTCTGTTTGCAGGACGTGGGAAAGCTGCACTTTAGCTTTTCCATGTGCTGTGGATAGAGTTATCCATGATTCCATAGCCTGTTATGCACATTTCCACAATGTTTGTCTTTTGGTCGTTGGTTCGGAAAAGAAAAGCCCTGTATGTTATTATATACAGAGCCATTCTAATCTTTTTTTATCCACTACATAGAGCGTTTCCTTTCTGCAAAATTCATTTTACAGAGTGATACCCGCCTTTTTTGCAAAGTAGTCTTTTCTCCCGGTAAGCTCTGACTGTTTTTCCTTTGGAAGATTGTTGAATAAATCATCATAAAGAACATCAGCTAACTGCATTTCTCTCGCAAGCAAAAATACATTTAGACTAAGCCATTCCTCCCAAAGCCCCTCAAATAAGCTGTTACTGTCTGTATAGGTGTCAAGCTCCTCAAAGCCATGTGACGCTGTATAGCATTGCAGTTTAACAAAGCCATACCTACCAACATCAACCAACAAAATATCTTCGTCCTCTATTTCGTACAGTTCCTCAAACACATCAATCACTTTGCGACACTTTTCCCGTTCTTCCTCTGTGATATATACTGTTTTTTCCATGCTCAATTACCTCTATCCTTTCAAATTGTGGAATACTGTTTTCAGTTTTCTTCTACTTCTGAACCACATATTTGAAATGCCATATATGCCATTTTATACGGAATAGAGGTTGGCTGTCTGCATTTATCAGTGTGTTACTTTATGGCACATGAGCATTGTACTTAGAATTCAAACAAAAAGAACATACGAAGCAAACAACGATACTCAGAAAGTTAATTTACTGGATAGTATGGAGTGTTATAATTATTGGAAATATTCTGTTGATTCTGCATTACATAATGCAACTTTTTAATATGTAACAGCACCTGTAAAACATCTAATCAAATTCCAATTTG
>JAGBBV010000015.1 GCA_017938315.1 Lachnospiraceae bacterium | reverse complement strand
TGCTGCTTCTTCTGCAGGTGCTGATTCTGCAGGTGCTGTTGTTTCTGCGCTTCCGCCGCAACCAACTAATAATGTTGCTACCATTGCTACGGAGAGCACTACGCTAAGTAATTTCTTTTTCATTACTCGTTTCCTCCCTTTAAAATAAAGTATATGTAGTTATTACCTACATTAAATAATAATATAGTAGTTCTACACTTTTTTCTGCCCAAATATTGCTATTAGTTACTCAAATATTGCTATTCTTATGCAATCTGCTACTTTTTCTTAAAAATCATTGTTTTGTTTTATTCATATTACTTTTCTATTTTAAGTTTTAATCTGTTCATTTTGCACAGTTTACATAGTTATTTTTGGTTTTTTTGTATAATTTTATTTGGCGTAGATTGTGGAATCCATTGATTTTACGCTCTTTTTCCGTTATACTTTAATAACAACTATATTTTTACAAAAGGAGCATATTATGAATTTCTTTTCTCCGGACAATCCGGTTACACGCTTTTTAACCAGACTATGTGATTTAATTATATTAAACTTGCTGTTTATGGTTTGTTGCCTTCCTATTTTTACGATTGGCGCATCCATCACTGCCATGTATTCTATTACATTAAAAATGCTAAGAAATGAGGAATGTTACATTATAAAGGGATTTTTATCTGCTTTTAAATCAAATTTTAAGCAGGCAACCCTGCTTTGGATTCCCTGCTTCCTTATTGGCGCTTTTCTTATTGCAGATTTATATATTGTAAATAATATATTACCACCCGAATATTACTACCTTAAATATCCTGTTCTTTGCCTTATCATCGCTTTCCTATGCGGCTATTTATATATGTTTCCGCTACTTTCCTTTTTCGATGCCCCGCTAAAGCAACAGGTGAAAAATGCGTTTTTGCTCAGCTTAGGACATCTGCCCACCACGATTGTTGTTTTATGTTTACATTTATTTATCCTTATATTAGTTGATTTCTATAATTTCCTATTGATTCCTGTTTTCAGCGTATTTGTCTTTTGTGGTTTTTCCACAATGGCCTTACTGTATTCTTATTATTACAGGAAAGTATTCGACTCACACTTACCCGAGTCAGATGTTATAGAATAATTTCATCCCCGCTGTGTATATATGTCAGTTGCGCGCCCATGATTTCTTTCATGAGGAGATAAGGTTCCTCTCCCGTGCAGTGACCGGTATAGAACATGGTGGGGATTTTTTTCAGTTCCTTTGCCACTTGAGCAATCAATTTATAATCTTCTTGGGTATATCCATTCTTCTTTTTCATATGAAATCCGCTGAAAACTGCATCAGGCACTCCTGTATATAATTCCTCAAACCTTTCAAGAATATTGAGTATACCGTTATGTGCACAGCCGGAAATGAGCACACGTTTTCCGTTTTCTTCCAAAACAAGGTACTGTTCATGTGCAAACTCATCCTGCACAAACTCTCCATCACGTTTTTCTTTCAGTACCGTATTTCCATCCGGCCACAGTTTTCTTCCCTGTACATCACAGAAAATAGTCACTCCGTCTGCCAGTTTCGCATTTCCATTCAGGAACTTTACCTGCGGAAGTGTGGGGATGTCTCTATCAATCCCTATGTAGCGCTCCTCATTTTCTTCTTTATGATAATATTCCCCAATTGCAGTTCTCTGCATGTAAATATCCGCTTTACTGTTAATTTGGGCAAAAGTAAGAATACCGCCGGAATGATCATAATGTCCGTGGCTCAAAACAAGTTTCTGGATTTGCGAAAGATCTACGCCCAGTATTTGTGCATTCTTCATAAACAAATCTGTGGCACCGGTATCTACCAAAAGTTTATGTCCGCCGCTTTCTATATAAAAGGATAATCCATGCTCAAAAAGGCAGCCTTTGCTGCCTTTTGTATTTTCCACTAAATTAACAATTCTCATACTGTCTATTCTCCGCTCATTACATCTGTGATGTAGACATGATAAATAATGCCACGCCTGCTATCAGATAAATTACACCAATAATACATTCCGTGTAGCGATTTAATCTACACATCTCAGGATATTTGGAATTCACCCAAATGGGATAGTTTTTTCCTTCTTCGTAATTTTTTCTCTTGCCCTTTTTTAATTTTTCCGATTCTGCCTCAAAGCGTTTTCCATCAACGATATATTCAAAAAGTCCGTGATAATTTTTTTCCAGCTTTATGTTATACTGCAACAGTTTTGCTTCAACCTGCTTTCCAAAGAAAACAGGCAATGCAACCAACACAAGTCCATATAATATAAAAATTACGCTCAGTGCCATTGCAAAAAGCATAAGTAACATTTGTTTTAATGGTTCTTCCATGTCTGCTGACCGAAGTAATGCACAACATCCTACTATAATAAGAAGAATCGCCCCTACATATGCGTTCATATTATAAAAAATCCTTCTCTTATCTTCAACTTTCCTCAACATTAACAAGGAATATCCCCCTAAAAAAAGTGCCATGATACCGATTGTAGTCATAGTATTTCTCCTCCGTTTATTCATTGTACATTGAACATCTTACACCAGATGGAAGGGAATTGTAAAGTATGATAAAATGATTATATAATTATATACATGAAACAAGTCATCACAATCGTGCAAAGGAGAATTGGTCATGGGTAAGATACTTGCCTTTTTAAGCAGTCCCAGAGAAAACGGCTATACGACGCAACTTGTAAACCACGTTTTAGACGGAGTCAAATCCGCAAGCGGAGAAATTGTTATCTACAATCTTAATGAAGACGGAATCAAAGGCTGTCAAGGCTGCTTTTATTGCCGTAGTCATGAAAAATGTGCTATCAAAGATCATTTATATCCCATGTATGATGATATCAAAAACGCTGACGGCATAGTTGCCGGCTTTCCCATATATTTTGGTTCTGTAAACGGACAGGCAAAGCAATGGATAGACCGTATGTATCCTATGGTCGGGGATGCATTTGTCCCACGCTTTCCCGGGAAAAAGGTAGTGACTGTTTACGCCCAGGCAAACCCTGACAGCAGTCTTTTCTCTGATGCAATCAAATCTGCAAATGGATTCTTTGAGCTCTACGGTTGGGATGTGATAGAAAGTCTGCTGGTTTACGGAAATACTGCCCAGGATTATGAAATTCCTAAGGAACTACTTGACAGAGCTTATGAAGCCGGAAGGAAGCTTGTATAATAAGTCTCTACATCTATAATATTACCTTTGTTTCACTATAACTTGCTTTGATATTTTTCCAATTGATGAAAAACACCAACAACATTTACAGTATCTTCTCTTACAACAAAAATAACAATGTAGTCCATCATAAATACCACCAATGCCATCTAACAGATGTCTCGCAGCCTGCTCACTTTTCAGCCGATATAACAAGTAATATACTAAATTATCAAGTAATTCATCTGCATGCTCTGAAATAACTAATTTATAATCCATACTTTGCCCTCGTTTCCCTGAGTGCTGTTCTGGCATCTTTTACCTGACCTACTTCATTCTGTTTTTCAGAAATTTCTATATCTCTATACATAGCAAGCTGCTTCATGGCTGACTCATAAATCTCCATACTCATAATAACCATATCGCCATAACCATTTTTAGTAATATAGATAGGTTCTTCTGCTCTGTGACACATATCAGAAATCTCGGATGTATTCTTTAAATCTTTAATTGGAATAATTTGTGGCATAAATAACACCTCCTAACTATGGATTAATTATGCCATAATTATACCCTTTTTCAATATGTTTTATCGTAATTTTAACCGTAATATCCAAGTTCTCAAATTTGCTTAATTCCATCTCTCGTAATACCACCTTTCTCTTATAGTGTGTGGTATCTTAGCCTGGTATTCTTGATATTGCAAATTAACTTTATCTTTTCGGCTAACTGAATTTTTACGTTTCTTTTACTTGAATTGCTCTATGTATTTTTTCACAGCATTCTTTTGAATGCTTCATTAAAAACTCTCCATGCCCCAAGCCATCCATAATCTCTTCTTGGTAATTTTTTAAATACTTCTTTAATTCCTTATAGGATTTAATTGCATACGGTTCTTTGCTTCCACACCACATATGCACCATTGTTTCATTTTTCGTAATTTCACGGCGGGTACGATATGTATAATTTTCTATGAAATTTCTCTTTACAGTTTCGTCACTAGCTTTCATATAAAGAGAATCCATCATTCCTAAATCCTCTGCTTTCAAGCCCATTAGCTTCATAGTAACCATAATAAGCGCAGGAAATTTTCCTGTATTCTTAAACTTACAAAACATCTTATATGTTACCCATCCGGAAATTTTTCCTTGATGTGCTACATAACATCCATCCATTATCACAGTTCCCAAATCGATTTTATTTCTAGTTAGCAGTTCTGTCAGCATAAGTCCGCCTTGAGAACAACCATAAGCTCCGATTACTTTACCACCGTAATTTGCTTGTACATACTCTTCAATTTGTCTCGCTTGGTCTGCAAATGATGTAAAATCCTCACTTCCTTCATAGAAACCGTCTTGTGCAGGAATAATAAGTAAATAATGTTCTTCTAGGTCTTTTAGCATTTCATACTCCGTATGCCAATCCTGCATCATACCATGCAGCAAAAGCACCGGTTGTTTTTCCTTTTGACCAAATTCAGTAAATAACATATCATTTCCTCCTTATTACATAACATTTGTTAAATTTCGTTATTTAAAAAGCCCAGTCTATACGACTGAGCCTTCTAACATATCGTTATATTGTTTCATCATTCCGGCAAAACCACTGTCCCCATAAAAAGCCAATAGTTCAGCATATCTCATTGCCTGTTCCATAGTATAATCTCCATGTAATAATTCCGAATATCCTTGCAACCTCATACGCACTACAATTTTTACAATTGCTGCATCCTCATCTTTTCCACCTAAACGCCTATAAAATTCGAGGAACGCTTCTTCCAGTATCTCGCACAATTCCTCTCTATACGTTTCGTATACTGTACCTGCTGATTTCTCAAACAAGATTCTCACCTCTTCTTTGTGAGTAAATAGAAATGAAATCAACTCCCTGTCGTTTTCAGCACTTGTTTTGGTTCCACTAATCTCACTTTCTGAATAATCTTGTAGGTGTTTCTTCCACTCAGTAGCAGTCTCATTCAATATTGCTCTAAAAAAATCTTCCTTGCTGTGAAAGAAAAAATAAATTGCTCCGGTCGTGACATTTGCTGCAGAACTAATATTTCTCATAGATGCTTTCAAGTACCCATACTCTAAAAACTCTTTTCTGCCTATTTCTATTAGTCTTCGTTTTACATCGCTATTTTCTTCATACATAAGCCATCTCCTACGTTGCATTCATTCTAACATAACAATTGTTATGTGACAAGTATTTATTTAAGAGGATGGCATAGTCCTCCTAAATCCCCAGTTCAAACTCACCAATATTACTGCACAAAAAAATGCCTTACCTTAACTACTTAAAGTCAAGGCAAAGCACTTCATTTTTTCAACTCAACAATTTCTCGCACTATCTCACCTAGTATCACGTTACGAATAGCACGAACGCCCACCTTCGAAAATGCTTCGCATTTCCTCGGTGTTCGTTTGACTCACATAGATTAAAATAAGGAGCCACAATCCAGCAAGCTGTCTGTGTCTCCTTATATTTAATCTGCGTTCGTGCTATTCGTTCATCTTTGCGAGCTTCGCTGCCTGATCTGCGGAAATGCAGCCATCGATGATTTCCTGGATATCTCCATTCATAATCTTATCAAGCTTGTAAAGGGTAAGACCGATTCTGTGGTCGGTCACACGGCCCTGAGGGAAGTTATAGGTACGGATTTTCTCGGAACGGTCACCGGTACCAATCTGGCTTCTTCTAAGTTCTGCTTCCGCATCATGTCTTTGCTGCTGCTCAATATCATAGAGCTTTGCTTTCAGCAGGGCGAATGCTTTCGCCTTATTCTGAAGCTGAGACTTCTCTGTCTGGCTGTACACCACAATTCCTGTGGGATAATGAGTCAGACGAACCGCTGAGTCTGTGGTATTAACGCACTGTCCACCGTTACCGGATGCACGCATTACGTCAATACGGATATCTTTATCATCAATCACAATATCAATGTCATCATCTACTTCCGGCATTACAGCCACACTGATAGTGGAAGTATGGATACGTCCGCCGGATTCCGTTTCGGGAACACGCTGCACACGATGCACACCACTTTCATATTTCAGTTTGGAATAAGCACCCTGTCCGGAAATCATAAAGTTTACTTCCTTCATGCCGCCGATTCCGATTTCGTCCACGTTCATGGTTTCTACTTTCCAGCGCTGACCTTCCGCATAATGCACATAAAGACGATACATTTCTGCCGCAAAAAGAGCTGCCTCGTCACCACCTGCACCTGCTCTTATTTCCACGATAACGTTTTTGTCATCGTTAGGGTCCTTGGGTAATAAAAGAATCTTTAATTCCTGCTCAAGTTCTTCAATCCGCTTCTTTCCGCCGTTTAATTCTTCCTTAAGCATTTCCTTCATATCATCATCAGATTCTGTTTCCAGCATGGCAAGTGAATCTTCCACATCCTGCTTGCACTTCTTATATTCTTTATATGCTTCCACAAGCGGTGTTAAGTCACTTTGTTCTTTCATAAGTGATCTGAACCGCTCCTGATTTGCTGTCACGTCAGGCTCATTTAATTCATTCATAATTTCCTCAAAATGAATTAAAATATCCTCTAATCTGTCAAACATTTTTCCCTCATTTCTGTGCCCATTAGACACTATCTAAAATATATTTTTAGTTCCGTACACTACCCGGTCAAGACCGGCAAGATCCTTACACACAGTAATATCCCTATATCCGGCTTCTCTCATACATTCCGACACAGCTTCTGCCTGCTCACAGCCGATTTCAAAAAAGAGCATACCGCCCGGCTGCAAATAATCTACTGACCGCAAAACGATCTTCTTATAGAAGAAAAGTCCGTCTTCTTTGCCGTCCAAAGCCCCAAAAGGCTCATGTTCCTTTACTTCCGGCATCAGTGTATCAATAACACTTGTAGGAATGTACGGCGGGTTAGAAACAATGATATCAAATTTCCCGTCTATTTTCTCAAACAAATCACTTTGAATAAATGTTGCTTCTTTATTCAGCACTCTTGCATTTTCTTTTGCGACAGCCAGTGCCTTATCTGATATATCGCAACCAACTCCTATGCAGTCATTGGAATACTGTAAAAGACTTAGTAAAATGCATCCGCTGCCGGTACACATATCTAAGATACGCATCCCGTCATGAAGATAGCGCATCACCTCTTCCACCAGCACCTCAGTGTCCTGTCTCGGAATCAAGACATCCGGACTTACCTTGAAACGAAGTCCCATAAATTCCTGATATCCTAAAATATATTGAAGTGGTATATGCTTTTTTCTCTGCCCAATATATGCAGTATATGAAAGACTTTGCTCCTCTAAAACAGGATTGTCGCCATGTACAAGGAGATAGTTCCTGTCAGTATGGCATACCTCTTCCAACAAAAGTCTTGCATCCAGCGCGGCCTCTTCTATCTTAGCTATCGCAAGTTCCTCACAGCCCCACTGATACAATTCACGGTATGAATTATTCTTCACTGCTCTCTTCACCTGCTTCATCCTGCATCCAGGACTCATCTACTTCATATCCAAACTCATTTTTTAGAAATGCTTTCCAGTCAAAAATGGCTTCCACCGACGCGATTGCAACTTCTACCATACTCTCATCAGGTTCTTTTGTGGTAAGTTTCTGAAGAAGCAGTCCCGGTGCTGATATCAATAACACAAGGAAATTATTACTTCTGCCTGCCAAACGGATAATTTCATACGAAATTCCTGCAATCACCGGAATCAGTGCAACTCTAAATAAAATTCTGTATGCGGGATTATCTACCCTGATAAAGAAAAACAAAATGATACTTACAAATACTACCAGGAACATAAAGCTGGTCCCGCAACGCTTATGGATCCTGGAACTTCTCATTACATTATGCACAGTAAGAGGGCGTCCTTTTTCAATACAATTAATGCATTTATGTTCTGCACCATGATACTGATATAACCTGTGGATATCTTTCATCAAACTGATTGCAACGATATACACCAAAAAAATCACAATTCGGATGGCACCCTCAATCAGTGCCAGCAAAGACGCATTTCTCACATAATCATCTAACATGGAAGAAAGAAAATAGGGCAATAAAATAAAAAGTCCCACTGCCAATGCAACAGACAAAATGGTGACAAAGGCAGTCATAATTTTCTCCCCTTTACCACCTGACAGTTTATCCAGTGCTTTATCTACCACTGTTTCCTTCACTTCCTCATCGTCGCAAAAAGATGCTGAATGATTAATGGTTTTCATGCCAAGTCTCATGGAATCAATAAAGTTAAATACGCCTCTGATAAATGGAATTTTTGTAATTTTCTTGCCATGAAGCGTTCCCCTAAAAACATCAACTTCTATGTCAATTTCTCCATTTGGCTTACGGATAGCCACTGCGTAATCATCTTTATTTTTCATCATCACGCCTTCCAAAACCGCTTGTCCGCCGATTCCGGAATAATGACAACGTCTCTTTTTCCTTCTCATGTGGTACCTCCTGTATCAATGAAGAAAAGGTTGAGATATAACACCTCAACCTTTTTGTACATACTTATTTGCTTTCTACACCATACTTTCTGTTGAACTTATCAATACGTCCATCAGCTCTAGCAGCCTTCTGCTGACCTGTGTAGAATGAATGGCACTTAGAACAAACTTCAACGTGAATATCTTTCTTGGTTGAACCTGTTACAAATGTGTTACCGCAGTTGCAAGTTACAGTTGCCTGATAGTACTCAGGATGAATTCCTTCTTTCATTTTTTCACCTCTCTATAAAAACTATGTTCTTGTATTCGTTCTCATCCATACTGCTTCAATCGAAACAGCTTTTTAATTGTAACATAGCTTATCTCAGTATGCAAGCACTTTTCTTATATAAATTTCATTTTTTTCACCATGTTTACAAATTCCTGATTATTTCTGGTTCTTGCAAACATGTCGAGGATCTTATCCACTGCTTCTTCCGGTTTCAAGCCGTTAAGAGCCTTTCTGATAATGTTGATTGCCTCCAGTTCATCCTGGGAAAGCAGTAAATCCTCTCTTCTGGTGCCGGACTTGGGAATATCAATTGCCGGGAACACTCTCTTTTCGGAAAGCTTACGGTCAAGTACAAGCTCCATATTACCGGTTCCCTTAAACTCTTCATACACTACATCATCCATCTTGCTTCCGGTATCCACAAGTGCTGTTGCAAGGATGGTAAGGGAGCCCCCTTCTCTCATATTTCTTGCAGCACCAAAAAAACGCTTGGGCATGTGAAGTGCTGCCGGATCAAGACCACCTGATAAGGTACGTCCACTGGGGGGAACTGTTTGGTTATAAGCACGGGTAAGTCTTGTAATGCTATCAATCAAAATCATAACATCTTTATTATGCTCAACCAATCGTTTTCCTCTTTCGATTACCATCTCGGAAACTCTCTTGTGATGTTCCGGCAACTCATCAAAAGTGGAATAAATAACCTCAACATTAGGTCCTTCAATTGCTTCCTTAATATCCGTAACTTCTTCCGGTCTTTCATCAATCAGAAGAATAATCAGATGTACTTCCGGTGCATTCCTCTTAATAGACTTGGCAACATCTTTAAGGAGTGTTGTTTTACCTGCTTTAGGAGGAGAAACAATCATACCACGCTGTCCCTTTCCCACAGGACTGATTAAATCCATCACCCGCATCGCTACGCTGGCACCGGGCATTTCCAAATGAAGTCTCTCGTTAGGAAATATTGGTGTCATATCTTCAAAGTTTCGTCTCTTTGCGGCCTCTTCCGGTGTATATCCGTTAATACTTTTTACGAAAAGGAGTGCTGCAAATTTTTCACCCTGAGTCTTCACTCTGGTGTTCCCTTCCAATATATCACCTGTTTTTAACCCAAATCTTCTAATCTGGCTGGGTGCCACATAAACATCCCTCTCACCGGGAAGATAATTTTCACAACGGATAAATCCGTAGCCATCGGGCATTACTTCCAAAATTCCGTGGGCAGAGATACCACTGTCAAGTTCTGCGGGATACTTGTCCTCATCAGCTTTGCTGTCATCTTTTACAGTGTCCCTGTCTATATTTGTTTTTACATCCTCAGTGCTTTTCTCAGAAGGTCTGTTTATTACAACAGATTTCGGTTGCACCGCTTTCCCTTCAGATTTATCTTTTTCATCTGCTGCCAGCATAAGTTCAACCAATTCCGATTTTTTCATAGTAGAAGTACCTTTAAGTCCTCTCGCTTTTGCAACTGCTTTCAAATCAGCAAGTGCCAAAGACTCATACTTTTCTCTCATAATAGCCTCCATTCATTATGTTTCAAAACGTCTTTATAGTAAACATTTTTCATTCTATCGTTGTGGTGGGATTTATATCACGATTTGTCTTTTGAAATGTCTGTAAGTGCATTATACAACATTATTCACAAAATAGAAAGTATCTTTTTAACAAAACTGCCTCTCCTCGGATACACTCCGAAGAGAGACAGTTTATCATCAGATTTATTCGCTTAAAGATTGTTTTTGAGGCACTTCTATTTTTTTGTTATAACATGCAAACGTATCCTCTATCAGTTTTGCCTCCGGTTTTGCTGTAAACAGACTCACTACCGGTACAATCACAAGGCCTGCAATCATTGCAAATGCACCTGCATTGATAGGAGACTGTAAGAGCACTGGAAAGCTGCTTCTAAAAAGCATATTTGCTACCATAAGTCCTGCACCAAAGATAAAACTTACATAACAGGAAATCTTGGTCGTCTTTTTAAAATACAATCCATACAGGAACGGTGCCAGGAAAGCTCCTGCAAGGGCTCCCCATGAAACACCCATAAGCTGTGCAATAAATGTCACATTACTCTTATATTGTACAATAGCCAGCACAACAGAAATTGCAATAAATACCACAATTAATATTCTCATGGTAAATACCTGTTTCTTCTCATTCATTTCCTTAAACACATGCCCCTTTAATACATCAAGGGTAAGTGTGGATGAGGATGCCATCACCAGGGAAGACAGTGTGGACATGGATGCGGATAACACTAAAATAACCACAAGTCCGATTAATGCCGGTGACAGATCAGAAAGCATGGCAGGAATAATAGAGTCATATCCTTCTGCTGCAATATCTACCTTATCGGAATATAATCTTCCAAATCCACCAAGGAAATAGCAACCGCCTGCTACTACAATTGCAAAAAACGTAGAGATAATGGTTCCTTTTTTGATAGATTTTTCACTCTTGATTGCATAAAATTTCTGAACCATCTGCGGCAGACCCCATGTTCCCAAAGATGTAAGAATGACAACTCCGAGCAGATTAATAGGGTCAGGCCCGAAGAAAGATGCAAACGCACCGGGTTGGGTTGTTACTGTCTCATCAGAAACCATGGCAAGGCTGTTTACTGCCTCCATAAATCCACCGTTTGAATTGAGCACGGCCGCAATTACAACCACAATACCAACCAGCATAATAATTCCCTGCACAAAGTCATTGATTGCGGTAGCCATATATCCACCGGCAATTACATATACGCCTGTAAGGAGTGCCATAACAATAATACAAACTGTATAATCAATATCAAATGCCATTCCGAATAATCTGGAAAGACCATTATACAAAGATGCTGTATAGGGAATCATAAAAATGAATACAATAATAGATGCACAAATTTTTAATCCCTTCGAGTCAAATCTCTTACCGAAAAATTCCGGCATGGTTGCACTGTCAAGATGCTGGGTCATGATACGGGTTCTTCTGCCCAATATCACCCACGCAAGCATAGATCCAAGCAGTGCATTTCCAATCCCTATCCAAGTGGATGCAATTCCGTATTTCCATCCAAACTGTCCTGCATATCCCACAAATATAACTGCGGAAAAGTAAGATGTTCCATAAGCAAATGCGGTAAGCCACGGTCCTACGCTTCTACCGCCTAAAACGAATCCGTTTACATCGGTTGCATGCTTTCTGCAATAAAACCCGATCCCAATCATCATGCCAAAGAAAATAACCAACATTAAAATTTTAATAATCATAGCAGCCTCCTATTTTTATGTCCTTAGCCTTTATTCTGTGCCTCTACGAGTCTTGCACCACAATATTTTTCACGGAGCTTCGGCTTTTCAATTTTTCCGGTAGGATTTCTTGGAATATCCGCAAATATCACTTTATGAGGACGCTTATAGCGGGGAAGTCTCTTACAAAATTCTTCGATTTCTTCTTCCGTACACTCTACATCCGGCTTCAACTCTATTACGGCAAGTGTTGTCTCACCAAGACGCTTATCAGGAATACCGATAACAGCCACATCATGAATCTTACCATTATTGCGAAGGAAATCTTCTATCTGTACCGGATAAATATTTTCGCCACCACTGATAATAACATCCTTTTTACGGTCTACCAGGAAAATAAAACCATCTTCATCTTCCATTGCCATATCGCCGGTAAAGAGCCATCCGTCTCCCATCACTTCATCTGTTGCCTTTTCGTCATTATAATAACAGGTCATGACTCCGGGGCCTTTTACTGCAAGTTCACCCACATCCCCTTTGGCCACTTCATTTCTCTGTTCATCTACAATCTTAACCTGCCAGCCAAAACCGGGTTTTCCGATTGCACCCACTTTATGGATATTCTCTACCCCAAGATGTACACATCCGGGACCGATGGATTCACTAAGACCGTAGTTTGTATCATATAAATGCTCAGGAAAATAAGATTTCCAATGCTTAATCAAACTGGGGGGAACAGGCTGCGCACCGATGTGCATCAACCGCCACTGGGACAGCTCGTAATCTTCTAATTTTAATCTTCCGCTGTCAATTGCTTCTAAAATATCCTGTGCCCAGGGAACCAAGAGCCAAACAATGGTACATTTTTCCTTGGAAACAGCATCTAATATGTATTCGGGCTTGGTTCCCTTTAAGAGAACCGCCTTACTTCCTGACAAAAGGGAGCCAAACCAGTGCATCTTCGCTCCTGTATGATAAAGGGGCGGAATACACAGGAACACATCATCCCTGCTCTGGCTGTGATGATTCTGCTCCACTCTGCAGGAATGAATCAAACTTTCATGATTATGTAAAATTGCTTTAGGGAATCCTGTTGTTCCCGAAGAAAAGTAAATTGCTGCATTGTCACTTTCTGCGAGGGAAACCTTCGGAGCCACACTGGAGCAGTTGCTTGTGAGTGCATTGTAATCCTCTGCAAAACTGGGACAATTATCTCCCACATAGAAAAGAAGTCTGTTCTTGCTGACAGAATCTGCAATTTCTTCCACACGTCCGATAAATTCCGGTCCGAATACCAAAATATCTACCTCTGCCAAATTCACACAATATTCAATCTCATCGGAGGCATAACGGAAATTCAAGGGAACCGCAAGAGCACCGGTCTTTAAGATTCCGAAATAAATAGGCAGCCACTCAAGCCCGTTCATCAAAAGAATCGCCACCTTATCGCCTTTCTTAATCCCTCTTTCTATCAATAAGTTTGCAAAACGGTTAGCCTTTTCATCAAAAACCCTCCATGTAATCTCTCTTCTGTAATGAGTCATGGGGCTGGGCTCCATAAGTTCATATTCCTTCCATGTCACACGACGGATTTCTTTTACCTCAGGATTAATTTCTACCAGGCACACCTCATCGCCGTAACTTCTGCTGTTTTGTTCCAATACATCTACAATTGTCATCTCATCTGTTCCTTTACTTTCCACTAATACGATTTAAAGTTTTAACGCTTTGCTCCATAAAAGTATATAAAAAAGAACCGTAATTGTCAACGGTTCTTTTCTAAATTCGTTTTATTTCCTATTTAATCTTCTTTACCGTCCCAACAGTAAGTGCAAAGTTTACTCCTGTCAATACCCACAGCTTCAATCATATCATCCAGTCTGTGGTAACGGAGTGTTGTAAAGTTAAGCTTTACGCCGATTCTCTTTACCATTTCCTGATACTCCGGAGTTTCCGGATTGGAATAAGCGCTTAAGTTTACATTCTTTCCATCTCCTTCCATCTCCTTGATGGTTCTTCTGGTAATCAAATCCATCTCTGAAGTAGAACGTGAGAAATTCAAATATTTACATCCGTACAAGATAGGCGGACATGCAGGTCTGATATGCACTTCTTTTGCTCCGCTCTGATATAGGAATTCCGTAGTCTCACCAAGCTGTGTTCCTCTTACTATGGAATCATCAATAAGAAGCAAACTCTTATCCTGAATTAAATCATGTACCGGTATCAATTTCATCTTCGCAATCAGATTTCGCTGACTTTGTATAGTCGGCATGAAAGAACGGGGCCATGTGGGTGTATATTTGATAAACGGCCTGGAAAATGGAATGCCGGACTCATTAGAGTACCCGATTGCATGAGCAATACCGGAATCCGGTACTCCCGCCACAATATCAGGCTTCACATCATCTCTTTTTGCCAACAGACTACCACAATTATAGCGCATCTGTTCTACGCTGATACCTTCGTAGGAAGAAGAAGGGTAACCATAATACACCCAAAGGAAAGTACATATTTTCATATCCTTTCCCGGATTTACAAGTGTTCTCATCTCCTCCGGTGTTATGACCACAATCTCACCGGGACCTAATTCCCTTACCGGCTCATATCCAAGATTTAAATAAGCAAAACTTTCAAAACAAACACAATAAGCATCTTCTTTTTTTCCTACTGCTACCGGCGTTCTGCCCATTTTATCTCTCGCCGCATAAATCCCCTTGTTTGTAAGAAGCACAACGGTCATGGAGCCTTCAATAATTTCCTGGGCATAAGTAAGCCCTTCTATTAAATTATCCTTTTGATTGATAATGGCAGCCACAAGTTCCGTGGCATTGATATCACCACCGCTCATTTCCAGAAAATGGGAATGTCCCATGCTGAAAATCTTCTTCACAATATCATCCATATTGTTAATCTTGCCCACAGTCATAATCGCATATGTTCCGTGGTGGGAACGTACCAAAAGGGGCTGGGGTTCATAGTCGGAAATACATCCGATACCCATATTACCTGTCATTTCATTTACATCTTTATCAAACTTTGTACGAAACGGAGAATTTTCAATATTATGAATGGCTCTGTCAAAGCCTTTTTCCTTACTATAAACTGCCATTCCCGCCCGTCTGGTTCCTAAATGGGAATGGTAATCTGTTCCAAAGAACAAATCAAAAACACAATCTTTTTTTGATGCCACGCCAAAAAATCCACCCAACTCCGTTGTCCTCCTAACTATTTTTTCTATGCACAATTATACATTAATTTCTGTTTCCACTCCTAGAAGTTCCGCATTTTCTTCTATAATAGGTTTTATTACATTTGCAAGAAACGTTTCCACCTGTTCTTTGGAACGCCCGGTATACCTGGATGGTTCCATTGTCTTTAACAAATCCTCTAAGGGCATGCAAAATTCAGGGGCATCCGCAATCAGCTCCAGCAAATTGTTCTCTTTGCCTTCCACCTTTACATTCATTCCTGCTTCCATGGAAAGTTCCCTGATTTTTTCATGCAGTTCCTGTCTGTCTCCACCTTTTTTTACAGCATCCATCATAATATTCTCGGTTGCCATAAACGGAAGTTCGCTGTAAAGTCTCTTCTCAATTACTTTTGGATAAACCACGAGACCATCCACTACATTCAAGCACAAATCCAAAATGCCGTCAATAGCCAAAAATCCTTCCGGTATGGAAATTCTCTTGTTTGCCGAATCATCCAAGGTTCTTTCAAACCACTGGGTGGCCGAAGTAATTGCCGGATTTAAAGCGTCAATCATGACATATCTGGCAAGAGATGCAATCCGTTCGCTCCGCATGGGATTTCTTTTATACGCCATGGCAGAAGATCCAATCTGGCTTTTTTCAAAAGGCTCTTCCACTTCTTTTAAATGTTGCAGCAAACGGATATCATTGGACATCTTATGTGCACTGGCTGCTATGCCTGCAAGTACATTCAGTACTCTGGTATCCACTTTTCTGGAATAAGTTTGTCCCGAAACGGGATAACATTCTGTAAATCCCATTTTTTTTGCAATCATGGGATCAATTTTATCAATGGTTTCATGGTCACCGTCAAAAAGCTCCAGAAACGAGGCTTGGGTTCCTGTAGTTCCCTTGGAACCGAGAAGCTTCATACCCGAAAGCACATAATCCAAATCTTCTAAATCCAGACAGAACTCCTGCATCCACAAGGTTGCCCTTTTCCCTACAGTAGTAGGTTGTGCCGGCTGAAAATGGGTAAATGCCAGCGTAGGCTGTTCCTTATACTTGTCCGCAAAACCGGCTAGCTTTGCAATGACATTTACCAGTTTCTTCTTCACCAGCTTCAGTGCCTGTGCCATTACAATAATATCGGTATTATCACCTACATAACAGCTAGTCGCCCCCAAGTGGAT
Source organism: Lachnospiraceae bacterium (assembly GCA_017938315.1). Lineage (GTDB taxonomy): Bacteria > Bacillota > Clostridia > Lachnospirales > Lachnospiraceae > Suilimivivens. Next base: position 49,655 of record JAGBBV010000015.1, on the reverse strand, counting down.
AATTCCGGCTGCTTTTGGGCATTGCTGTCCATAAGCGTAGACATGGCTCATCACGTCATGACGGACTATCTTTTCTCTTTCTCTTGCCACATCATAATTAATATCTTCTGCATGACTTTTCAGTTCATCGATCTGCTCTTTGGTAATAACAGGTTTCCCCTCTCTGGAAAGTCCCAATTCCATTTCTGTTTCAGCAAGAGCAATCCACAATTTCCGCCAGGTACGGAATTTCATATCCTGTGAAAAAATATATTGCATTTCCTTACTTGCATATCTCTCTGACAAGGGGCTGATATATCTGTCTGTCCTCATATTTTTCCTTTCACTCATACTATTTTATTACGATTGAAATTTACCGATAAATTCACGCACTCGTTCATTGTCTGAATGGAATATTTCATCCGGTGTTCCCTCTGCCTGAATTACTCCCTGTTCCATAAAAATAATCCGGTCGGAAAGTTCCCTGGCAAACTGCATTTCATGTGTCACAATAATCATTGTCATATGCTCTTTTGCCAATTCTTTTATAACTTTTAAGACCTCCCCTGTAAGTTCCGGGTCAAGTGCCGACGTAGGCTCATCAAAAAACAGAATCTTCGGCTGAAGTGCCAATGCTCTTGCAATGGAAACCCTCTGCTGCTGTCCACCCGAAAGCTGATAGGGATATGCATCCGCTTTATCTGCAAGCCCCAACTGCATGAGAAGCTTGTTTGCTCTTTGTACAGCCTCCTCCTTGGAAATCTTTTCCACTGTCATAGGAGCATCTATAATGTTTTTCATCACACTGTAATGAGGAAATAAATTAAAGTTCTGAAAGACAAGTCCGAAATGCTTATGGATTTCTTTCATCTTTGCTTTTGAAGCGTAAACACACTTCCCATTCTCTTCCCACACTGCTTTTTCATCAAGATAAATCAGTTCTCCGCCATCCATCTTCTCTAACATGGTTGCACAGCGGAGCAAGGTAGACTTTCCTGAACCGGAAGGCCCGATAACAGAAACCACTTCCCCCTCTTTTACGGAAAGTGAGATATCTTTAATCACTTCTACTTCCCCAAAGTCCTTACGCATATGATTAATATTTAATAAAATTTTATCTTTCATTCCTACAGCCGATATCCTTTCTCTCTGTTTTTACCTTTTAAACATTCATTAGCGGTAATAACCCATTGCCCGTTCAATCCGCTCCATAACGGCTGCCACCACCAGATTAAAAACATAATAAAACACGCCTGCTATCATCAAAGGCATAATGTTTGTCTCTGCTGCCGCAATCTGCTTTGCCATTGTAAACATTTCCGCATAAGCAAGAACAAATGCTAGAGATGTATCCTTCACAAGTGTGATTGTTTCATTTGTTACAGGCGGCAGTATTCTCTTAATCACCTGCGGTAGGATAATCTTAAAAAATGTTTGTGCTTTGTTATATCCCAGCACCTTTGCGGCCTCATACTGCCCTACCGGCATAGACTCTATACCGGAACGGTAAATCTCAGCGAAATAAGCTGCATAGTTGAGTGAAAATGCAATAATGACTGCTGGAAAACGATAGGCATTTGACACTCTGATTCCAAACACATAATAAGGTGCAAAATACACCACGATAAGCTGAAGCATTAACGGTGTTCCACGCATAACGGAAATATAAAATTTACTCAACAAATTAATAACCGGGTTTTTAGCCATACGGCCAAAGGAAATAATCAGTCCCAGTGGTAAGGAAAACAAAAGTGTAAGAAAAAAAATCTCCGTAGTCACTATCATTCCCTGTCCCAATTGTGTCAGCATTACTGTAATACTCATCTCATCCTCCGTCTGCAAAGTAATAAGGCAGAAAAAAATCTCTGCCTTATTGTCGATTACCTATGAACCGGTTCCCCGGTTATACTATTTTCCCAGACACACACTGTCTGTCAATCCATATTTTTCTGCAACTTCTCCAAACTTTCCATCTTCTGCCATTTCAAGAAGTGTCTTTTCTACTTGATTTTTCAGTTCATCATTACCAAGAAGAAAACCAATGCCATATTGCTCGGTTGCCAATTTTTCTTCTAATTTTACAAATGCGTCACCTCTGGATGCAATCTGATAATCTGCTACACCGATATCAATTGCAATGGCATCAATGGCTCCCATTTCCAAATCCATAAAACCTGTATTGTAATCCGCATACTGGATTAAATCTGCAAAAGTAGCTGCAAGGTCAGCTCCGTCTCCCTCAAGTGCGGCAAGTGCGGAAGAATCCTTCTGGACACCTACTGTCTTTCCGGAAAGGTCTGCAAATGTAGTAATGCCGGACTCCTTTGCTACCACAAACACCTGGCTGTTATCTACATAGGGAACACTCCATGTATAGGCATCTTCACGTCCGTTAATGGTAAATCCGTTCCAGATACAATCAATGGCTCCTGATGACAGTTCCATATCCTTAGCATCCCAATCAATAGGCTGTTTTACAAGTTCCCAACCGTTACGCACGCAAACTTCCTGTGCAAGCTCTAAATCAAAGCCGGTATATTCACCATTCTCATCCATATATCCGTATGGCGGAAATTCCGCGTCAAAACCTACTGTAAATGTTTTTGTTTCTTCAGCAGGTTGTGCTTCTGCTTCTTTTTTGCTTCCGCAACCTGTAAGAAGTCCCATTATCATCACTACAGACAACCCTATAGCCATAAATTTTTTCATACTTTTCTCCTCTTTACCACAACATTCTATTAACACATTAAAGTATATTCTGTACGATTATCATGCTAACACGGCAATTTTATTTCGTCAAGGGATTAGAATATGGTTAAGAAAAATCTTTTTCATAGTCATCCACAATATCTAAAATTTCCCGTGCATATCTCGGGTACTTTTCCACTAAATCTTTGATTTCCGCCTGTGCTTTTGCTGCAATCACTTCTTTATTATAATCCATTCTCCTTCGAAGTGACTGTCTTCTGATAATCAGATTATGCCTGATTTCTACCATTTCTTTCTTGTCAAGAAGAGCCGGTATCTGATGAAGCCACACCATAGGATCCTTCACCTGATATCTGCGCAATTCATGAAGCAAATCCTGTTGATGACGGTCAAGCTCCTTTTCAGCCTGTTTGTACTTTTCCCGTTCTTCTTTTTCGGTAATATATTGCTTCCAATGCTCGCTAAGCTCACCTGCACTGGAAACATTATATTTTAAATATAAATAATCCAGTAAATTGGTATTGTTCACATATCGGATCTTAACTGTGTTCTGTAACTGAATCAGTCTGCTGATTCCTTTTTCCACACGGGAAAGCTCTGATATCGCATTATTATGTTTTACAAAAATGAGAGTGATTGCAAGTGCACCTAGTGCTGCTGCCGCCAGGTAACCAAGCTTTGCATTAATTTCAAATCCAAACTGCATCACCATAAGCGCTAAAATACACACTACAACCGCCGTACTACAGACAATCGCCATAGCTCTTGTATCTTCCAGGACATGTACCAGTTCTCTTCTTCTATATAAATAAGCCTGCTTTTCCGCATCTAACCTTCTTAGGTCACGTTTAATCAAATCTTGATATTCCTCGGCATCATTTAATTTCTTACAGCCTTCCTGGACCTCTTCTTCCATTCGTTCCATTTGCCGGTATTTGCTTTCATCCATTCTGGTTTTACGCGACTTGTAACCGGACTGTTGCTTTTCCAAATGCTCTATCTTTTTGGCACATTCCCGCAGTAATTCTTTTTCCTCTTCCGGCAACACTTCAATCTCTTCCATGTCCTTTAAGTGGGATGTAACCATATTGTATTCAAACTGTAATGTTTCCAGTTCTTTGGATGCCTCCGCAATCTGCTCAAGACAGCCTTTTATATAGTCCTCTCTCTGACTTTTATCATCAATCTGCAAGTCATCCCTGTCATAGACAATCTCATTCCAATCATCTATTTCATAAAGCGGATTTTCCCTATTCTTTTTCCATGTCAGAAATTTCTTTATAATTCCCATTCGCCTTTGCTTTCCCTTTCACCGGTTGTTCTATTGTTCCCGGTCAATCAACTGACAACAATTCCCCTGTAAGTTTCTTTTAATCCGGTAATTACTCTGTCAATTTCTTCATAGTAGGAAGCCGTATTACCTTCCTCTTTGTAAATGGATAGTGCCGATATCATTCTGCTTTCCCTGGTCGCTTCAAACTGTGTCTCTACTTCTTTATACCGCGCCTCAACTTCCAATGAAAGTTCATAGTATTGCCCATTCTCAGCAAGAAAAGAAATATATTCACTCTCGCTCATTGTTTCCCTTTTTGCAATCAGATACTGTATGCCTGATTCTTTATTGCCGCCAAGTTCATAAGCTTTCTTTAAATACTTAGCAGCACTCTCAAATCTAAAGAGTTTACTGTATGCCACACCCATATTATGGTAAATACCGGCTCCAAAATTCTCCTGCCCATCTTCCAGTTCTCTTAAAATTTTGTCATACTCTGTAATAGCCATCTGGTATTTTCCGTTTTGAAGTAAGAAATCCCCCTGCTTCTTTTTCCGCTCACATTCCGACAGCCCTGCGCTGTCCGTAAGTGTATCTTTAATTTTCTTTCTTTCCAAAACTTCATTGTATTTTACATAATCCATTATGGTATCTACAAAGATTCCCGGCTGCATTCCTCTCCTAAGTAGCAATAACAACTCACGCCCTAAATCTTTTAGTCCGCATTCTGTCTCAATCCATTCTGCCAGACTTTTATCCATAATACTTACATCAATCATAAAAGGATTGGCCGCAAGCAGACAGCAGAGTTCTTCTATACAATAGACATTCACACATACATTTTCAAAATAATATGGCTTCTTTGCATACTCACCGGTACATAATAAAACTTTTCCCACTGCTATCTCCTTTCCTTTTTCTTATTATTTATCAGACAAACTTATGGTCTGACTCCATCCTTTACCACTGCTTTGGAAGATTTCACCAAATCCCAAATCCTCTATTGTTAGTGATGCCTGATTTACAGTTGTCATTTCAATCTGTATCCGCAGCCTTGTACATCGCTTAGGTCTCTCCGGTAATCCTTCCAAAATAATCTGCCGGTTTATCAATTTTTCACCTGTTAACGGTGTTATCAAAAACTCAAGAACATTATCATTATCCAAAATCACTTCATAATCCGCTTTTGCTTCATACCAGTTGGTGCCCGCATCTAAAACAGCAAAATAGGAATCTTCACCCTGTCTGAGCACTTTCATTCCTATATTAGCCTTAAGTTTATCTTTCCCAAGGAACACATGCTCTTTCCCCGCTTCACTGGGCGATATGCGCTCAACCGCTCCGTAACAGGCGCCCTTACTGTATAAATTATTTCCTTGAAAAACTCTTCTGTTCCTGCAAATCATCTTAAGCGACTGGGTTGTCCAGTTCCCTTTAAATCCATCACCCAGCAAATAAACCGTAGAGATCATATCCTCAGATACTTCGCCCTCCACAATCCTTATGAATTTCTCATCCATCTCTCTTTTGAATGCCTCTTGCGCTTCAGGTTCTTCCGGAAACGTTACCCTTGGCATAATAGGGTATTGTTTTCCTGTAATAAAAACTACCTGGGGGACAGTTTTTTTGTTACACTCAAAGCAATAACTTTTCATGTCATGGTTATAGTCAAAAATCAGAACTTTATTTTTCCATAATTCTGCAGGTTGATGCAAAACATAATAATAAAAACTTTCTACATAACTTTGGAAATATATATTTTTTATCTTAAGTTGCAGACCTGCCGCCACTTTTGATAAGACATCTACCATTCTGGGTGACAAATCTTCCACTGTAAACATAATGGCTTCCATATTTTTTAGAGGCACCTGCATATTAAGCAATGATAAACTTCTTTTTACAAAAAGCGTAAGCAAAGCCACCGGATCATAGCATTCTTCTTCTACCAGCACATCCTCACCGTTTACTGCCAATGTCAAAAGGTCTTCTACAATGACACCTTCCCCGCTTTGTGCATACTTTAAAGCTTCTTTTCCGTAATACCACTGGTTTACACCGTTTCGTTTACACAGAACCGTGGGAATATTAAACTGCTCTGTTCCCGCCACGCTGGAAACTGTTTCAGCAAGAGATGCATCGGGCGTACAGTAACTGATTTGGGATGATGTTTTTCCCAAATCATATCCTACCATAATTTTTCCAATATTCTTTTTTTCGGTCTGTTCTCTTTGCCCGGCAAACATACTCATTACTTTAACCCCATACTTCCGCTTAGCAGCTTCTTCCATGGATTATAAAATATGGAATAGCTCCTTCACGATAAATTCTTTTTCATAATATTCATGCAGTAAGCGTTCTACGGTATTGTCATCCCTAAGCGCCCTTCCGATAGCAATATCATTGATTAAGCTATATTTACTTTCCTTCTGCTCCCTGTCGGTATCGCTGCGTCCCAATGTACCACTACCTGTAAGAATTTCTGCTCCTGTGCTGTTTTCGGTAATGTAGTACTGCAATCTTTCCCCAAAAAACAAAACAAATTGCTTCACACAAATACCGTAAAACATGTCTTCCATTTCTTCCTGTGCATACTCTCCACGGCTGCTTCCTTCTTCTTCCATGAGGTAGTGAATAACGGCACTATCGCCTTCTTCCAGCTTATACTGTATCATGGTCTTGTCCGCAAAACACCTCATAAATCCAATGCTGTCACAATACTCTTTAAAATACGGAAAATACATTTTTTCTGCAAGAAGTTCTCTTAAGAATACTACCAAATGTACAGATATCTTCTCATTAATTGACTGTTTATTCTCGGAGTAGTATTTGGTATAGGCAAGTTTACAAACCAAAGGAATTTCTTCTTCTCTTTCTATGACTCTCTGCAGTTCTTGCATAATATAGTCATCCGTAATCTTCTCGCCCACAAAATAATCAAAGCAGCTTTGTGCCAGAAATGCCAGTTCCACATCGCATCTGCCTCCACCGGCAATAAAATCTTTAAACACTTCTATCTTTTCACCAATATACGCTCCTGTGTAAAGCATCTGCACCAACATACGGTTACATATCTCATAAGTGTCTACACCAAAAGCACGGGCTGCTTTCCAAACATCCCTCATTTCCTTTAAAGTTCCGGAATAATATTTCACCAAATAATTAAGTACATTTTCGTCGTATTTTCCGGCACTGAATGCACGAAATGTCAAATTAGACAGCACCTCGTCCGCGCATCCTTCTTCCACTGCAATTATCTGGCTGCAAAGTCTCATGGTCAGCTTCGCATCAATTCCTTCCCCACCACTTAATCTAATCCACTCGTAGGCTTTTTCATGCATTCCTCTGACAACAAGAAAACGTACCACTTGAGCAAAATCTGCGCTGGAAATTTGATGATACATAAGTCGATTTAAAAAGATGTCCAATTCTTCAATATAATCATTGTCATAAAAATAGTGCAATAATCTAAGACGCATTTCCTTTTGCAAGGAGTCGCTTAATATATCAGCATCAACCACCAATTTCATCTGTGAAACATTTTCGTGACTCACAGGTGCTATGCTGCGTCCATTTTCACAAAGCCAAAATGCAATGTCCAGATTCCCTGTCAAATAAGGTTCCGCCATGTGCAAAATTTTATCAGGAATCATCAGTTTATCCATTTGATAATCAGATTCCCTACAATAACGGTTACCCATACCATCTTCTAATAGCACGCGCACATCCGAACTATATATTGGTGTATATATCTCTTTTCCGTAGATGGGAATTACAATTTCGCTCTGTCTTTTTTCATAAACAAGAATAACCTTCTGAATATCCGATCTCTTTATTTTAATCTGATGCACAAACAATGCTTTTGAAAGACCGCTTGCAATCTCCGGCGTCATAAGTGCCGGCGTGAGCACGCTACGATATAAAGATGCCAGCCATTTGTTATTTTTTCCCTGCATAGCTTGGGTTATCACAAAACGCTCTATCTGAGACCTATAGCTATCATATAATTCCGAAAAATCATTCTTGTGTGTATTGATATATGCATATAGATATGAATTATGCAAGCTGTCAAGGCTGCTGTCAAAAGCAAAATACATCAATACAATTTTAGGTATTTCCATATCATCGCTCATGGCACATGACATCATGTAATATTCATATAATCTGGTAATACGGAGTTTACTCTCGATTCCCAAGGCGTACCATTTAAATTGCTTTTCTCCCGCAAGATTCCCCTTGATTAAAAGAGTACATATCACCTGCAGGGTTTCATCTTCCGGCACTACATCATAGCATTTTTCCAACAAGAAAAACACACTGTCGGAATATTCCTTTTCTCTTGCAGCTAAATATACAACCTGTTGTGCAATTACAGGTGTAATAATTTCTTTTTTGGCCGCATAGGTAAGCACCTGTTTTTCAAAACTTTCCAATCTCATGAGTAAAGTTGGATTCTGCATAATCAGGTTATACGCTTCCAGATACAAAACAGGGCTGCTACATCCTTTTTTAAACTGTTCCTCCAAAAATACCCACTTACGGGAAGGGCTTTTGGTATATTCATCTGACAGATAAAGCAGAAGCCATGCTATTCTCCAATTGTCCGAGTTTTGCACAAAAATCCGCTCTACCTGTGCTGCTGTTTCCTCCACAAATTCTTCATCTGTAATAATAAGTGTAATTAAATATAAATAATAGCAATATACTGCCGGTTCATCTGCATCCACATAGTCTTTTATTTGGTCTAACAGCCATTTTGCTTCATTAAACCTTTCCTGTGTAATCAACAATTGTGCCTGAAACAATTTGGTATGGATATCCCTCTCGTCCGTCTCGGAAAGACGCTCTAAAATACCTGCTGTTTCCTTCATCCATAATTGGGCATTAATCTTCTTAGTTCTAAAACCTTCATAGTACTGCATCAGTTCCATGACTAAATGTTTCTTCCGTATACGGACTCCAGGAACCCTTGTTTTTATACCCTGACTATGTACAATTACTTTAACTGTCTTTGAAAAATACGCATTGTGGATATGTATTTCTGCATAATTCTTTCCGCCGTGCAATTTTTCTTTTGCAATATAAAAGGGTAATCTTGCATAATTGCCCAAAAAGTCATCATCACAGAGCATGGTTTTCTCTATGATGATAAAGTCCCCGCTAACATCTACCTGCAACTTGGAAAATCCCCATCCATTTCTGTTAAGCACTATTTTGTACTCTGCATCGTCCCTTGGGTCCGGAATGCGGATTTCCTCTTCTTCCAATATAAAATCAATCTCTTGTTTTTTATTAATCTCAAGCAAAAATTCTTCTACATTCTGCTCACTTTTCACACCCTGAGAAAGCCCCTTATAAACAGCATAATACTGTTTATCGGTGCCTTTAAATATCTGTGTAAACTCCTTTGTGTAAAAAAGTTTTACGGCTTCGTCCCAATTGGTCCTTGCCAGATTTGTAAAGTGAAATAAATTCCTGATATCTCCCAGACTTGATGTCAGACTTTCTGCCCGCACAGTTACTTCAAAGGGAATCATATATTCTCCCCTGTTTGAGACAATACAAAATTCCCCTTTGACCGTTTCTCCTTCTTCCATGTTCACAGCATCAAAACAATAACCAATTTCCTCCTGCACACCGGAAAACCTCTCCGTCAGACATTTCATACGAAGTCTGTTAGTAAACACATTACCTTCAGTGAGCAAATTGTCCGGTCCAATAATAAGAAAACTACCCTCATGTTTTTCACCGGGATGAACGGAAAACTCAATCCTCGGAACCGAAAAATCCAAAGAATGCATATTCTGATTAAATTCTCCTGCCAGGATTTTCTCTACTGCGCTGTGCACCTTTTGTATTCCTCCGAATATTTCTTGTGTTTCTGAAATAAAACTCAATTACTTATAGTATACCATTATTCAAACCTTTTCTGCAACGGACTATCTCATAAATTTTGCAATTTCTTACGGTTCTGCAATTCTGGATACTCCTACATAAATATTCGAAATACTATACCATGTGGGATAGTCCGTTATACCTGTCTGGGGCAAATTAAACACCCTTTGAAATGTCCTTACTGCCTCTGCTGTTCTTGCCCCATAAATTCCATCTGCCGATATAGTAGGAATTGCCGGATAATTTCTTGCTATTCTGTTAAGCTGTTGCTGCAATTGCCTCACTTTATCTCCTGAAGATCCGATTGTCAAATCATATCCGGGCCAAGAAGAAGGAACACCTGAAATACTGTCTGCCGAATTAATGTACATATCATTTCCATAATAATATCTGATAATCTCTATAGGCGTATATCCTTCATTTGCCAGGTACTGCGACCCCCATTGGCTCAGTCCGTCACAGGTCACCCGCTGTCCGTCACAATAGGATGTAAAAATAGGCTGCCTTACACCCGGTCTTGACAAATAGTTTGCAAATATGGAATCCACTATTCTTCCTACGTTATCATATATATTTCTACCGTAAATCCATTTTTGATCATAAGCAGTGGAAGACGTTATTGTAAAATTATACCCTTTACTTCGATACCATTCCGTATACACCCTGTTTAATGTAAATGACATAATCACCAGCGTATTGGCATATATGGCATTTTCATCCCATGTAGCATATATCTCAGAAGATACCACATTTTTAATATAATCCCTATATCTCACATAATAGTTTTGTGCCGTAGAATCCTGAGGTGCACCATCATGTACTACCACAAACTCCGGTATCACCACTCTGCTTAAAACAATTTCTCCGCTCTCATCCATAGGCTTAATTTCATCCTCCGGAATTTTAGGCGGATATTCTCCGTATAATGTATGTTCCGGAATCACAATGGTTTCCTCCGGCACTTGTGTTCGTGCAAGAGGATTCATGGAAATCGGTTGCAGTGCTGTTACATCAGGCAGAATTTCCGTTCCTGTTATATTAACGGTTTCATACCCCGGTGCTTCTACCTGAATATTATATTCGGAATAAGGCATCTCACTTGATGGTTCCACACTGTATTCAATGGGTGGTGCCGGCAAATCTATCACTTGAGTCTGCCCTGAAGAATCTGTACTTATCCTCTCTATTGTTGTATCAGGCACACCGGTATAGGATATGGTAACTGTTGCATCCTGTATTGGAATCAGGCCTATGGATGATGTGACGTTGATTTGAAGTTTTCCTAAATCTGTATTATCTCTCTGTGTACTTCGCAGATTTTTTTCAAACATAAAAATACCCCTGCATATGCATTTACTTTTAACATATGCAAAGGTATTCTATCCTGTCACTCTTTTGTCTTTTACTTTGTAAGTAATAACATGATATCGTTGGTTCTCGCCACAAACTTGCTCATCGCCTCCGGTTCAAGGGGTGCATGCTGAATGAGCGCCAAATCGTAAAGCTGTTCGCAAATCATACCCACATTATCACCTTCCGTATGTTCCATAACATACTGTACAAGGGGGTGGTTTGCATTTAAAATAAGTGTTTCACCTTCCTTGCCAAAATCTCCCATATCCATTCCGGGCATGGAATACATCTTCATCATATCCTGCATTCTTCTGCTTTCTTCGGAAAGGGTAATCATGGAAGAAATCTTTTTGTTCTTTAATTTCTCTACCTTGATGGCAATTTTGTCCTTTTTAATTGCTTTTTTCATAACCTTTCCGATATTTTCAGCCGCTGCCTCGAATTCTTTTTCCACCTTTTTGCTTGTTTTGGCTTTAAAAGTTTCGGTAAGATCTGCATCAATTCTCTGGAATTTAATGCCTTCATTCTTTGCTTCCAATTGGGAAACAAAAGGCTGATCTATATTATGTGTCAGAATAACAGCATCCATCTTTGCTGCTCTGAACATATTGATATACTGACTTTGCTGTTTTTCATCGGTTACATAATAAATAATCTTTTCTTTTGCTTCTTCAGAAGCAGTTTCTTCATCCGTCACAATATTACCATCTGCATCAAGTACTTCTGCCGCCTGCTCATCGGTATTTTCTTCTTCTTCGTCAGGATCTGTCTTATTCACCTCAAGGCACTCAGGCAATGTCATGTACTTGCCATCAAGATTCTTAAACAAGATATAGTCTGTCATCTTTTCACAGAACTTGTCGTCCTTTAAGCAGCCAAACTTGATAAAGGGACTGATATCATCCCAGTATTTATCATATTCTTCCTTTTCTGTCTTACACATTCCGGCCAGCTTATCAGCCACCTTCTTGGAAATATAATCAGATATTTTCTTTACAAATCCATCGTTCTGAAGTGCACTTCTTGATACGTTAAGGGGTAAATCCGGACAATCAATCACACCTTTTAAAAGCATTAAAAATTCCGGAATTACTTCCTTGATGTTATCTGCAATAAACACCTGATTATTATATAATTTGATGACACCTTCAATGGATTCATACTCCATGTTAATCTTGGGGAAATACAAAATTCCCTTTAAATTAAATGGATAATCCATATTTAAATGAATCCAGAATAACGGCTCTTTGTAATCCTGAAATACTTTACGGTAAAATTCAAGATATTCTTCCTTCGTACATTCATTGGGATGCTTTGCCCAGAGAGGAAGTGTTTCGTTTAACAGTTCTTCCTTTTTTTCCTCATCGGTTTCATTTTCTTTTGAAAGATAAATCTCTGTGGGCATGAAGGAACAATATTTCTTAATCACTTCTCTTGCTTTATACTCGTTACAGAATTCAAGAACATCCTCATTTAGGAAAAGGGTAATAGTAGTACCCACTTCTGTTCTATCTCCGTCCTTCATATCAAACTCTGTACCACCGTCGCATTCCCAATGAACTGCAGTGGCACCACTCTGCCATGACAATGTATCGATGTGCACTTCATCAGCCACCATAAATGCTGAATAAAATCCTAATCCAAAATGCCCGATAATCTGATCTTCATTAGTCTTATCTTTATATTTTTCAATAAAATCGGTGGCACCGGAAAAAGCAATCTGATTGATATATTCCTCTACTTCATCCGCCGTCATACCAACACCGTTATCTATAAACTTCAGTGTTTTCTGTTCAGGATTAACCACCACCTGAATCTTCGCCTTATATCCTTCCGGAAGAGAATATTCCCCCATCATATCAAGTTTCTTTAACTTGGTAATCGCATCACATCCGTTAGAGATTAACTCTCTGTAAAAAATATCATGGTCTGAATACAACCATTTCTTAATAATCGGAAATATGTTTTCACTGTTAATTGATAAACTGCCGTGTTTCTCTGCCACGTTAATCACTCCTTCTGTATAAATTATATTAAAATTCATCTGACATAAACAAGTCTAATTCCACAGTCTTTAAATGTCAAGGCAAAATTAGCACTCTTCTGTTTAGAGTGCTAATTTTAGGCTGAAAAGCTTGATTTTTCAAGGTTTTTCAAATTATTAAATTTTTATAAAAAGACATTATTCTTTTTATTTTTGAATGTATTCTTCATAAATTTCGTAGAAATTCCGGGTTGTTATTGCTTCTTCCCGAAATAGCGTAATATCATCCCATAAATCTTCATTCAGTTTCTTGGTAAGTGTCTGTGCATAGGTTTCATATTCCTGCCCAAACACTTCCTGCCTTCTTTTTTCCACTATTTTTATCTTATTTGCATCAGTCTCTTCCCTGTTAAAAGTATTCATGCATTTTATGATATGATATCCGTAAGATGTTTCAATAATTTCACTTATTTCACCGGTTTCAAGATTGAACGCAATCTCTTCAAAGGCGGTTTCCATCTCCCCCTTTCCGAAGGAAATTGTCCCCTCCTCACTGTCGCTGTAATCTACCATTAATTGTTCAAAATCGCCGTCTTCAGACTTTGCAATCCTTAGAACTTCCTGTGCCTGCATATAAGTATCTGCCTTTGCGTCCTCCGAATAATCTACTTTCTGTCCGGTACCATCCACTTCATAGGTTTTAAACAGAATATGCTGAACCGTCACCGTTCTTGCCTCATCATCACTTATCTCGGGATTAATATCCCTAATGATATACCGGTACACCTTTTGTGCAAGTGCATACTCATAATACAGGTTTTCCACTATCTCCTGTGACAGTTGCATTTTCTCTTTTTCAGTTTCGTTTAGTGACGCATAATACGCCTCTGCAGCTTCCTTCACCTTTTCTATTTCTTCTTCATCAAGGTTGACGTTTTGTTCCCGGGCAAGCAAATTCATTGTCTTTATTTGGGAAATCTGCGCCAAAATATTTTCTTTTATTTGTTCTTCCAGCGTGATTCCGTTAAAGTCTTTTTCCAAAATTTCTTCTCCGTAAACGCTTTTGTATTGATTTTGCGTGTTTGTAAGCAAAAGCATGATTTCTGTTTTGCTACAGGATATGTCCTCTATACGGAATACTTCATCTGCCTGAAAACCTGCAGTCAGCACAACTTTTTCCACATTTGTATTTTTACCGCATCCGGCCAGCAGGCATGCAAGGCACATCATAGCCACAATAACACTTTTTTTTCGCATTTCCATAAATCCTTTTTTCATTTTCTGTTACCTTTTAACACTATGATACCACAACTTCGATATCACTTCCCACATTAGTTTTTCTAATTCTGATTTGATTATTAATTCTCTCAGAAAGTTCCGGAACATGGGAAATGATTCCAATCAACCTGTCCTTTTCTACAAGTGATTGCAACGTCAGACAAGCCTGCTCTAGGGATTCACTGTCAAGGCTTCCAAAGCCTTCATCGATAAATAATGCCTCTACGCGCAATCCCCCCGAAAGGGTTTGTACAATATCGCTCATTCCAAGTGCAAGGGCTAGCGATGTTTTAAAGGTTTCTCCCCCTGACAGTGTTTTTACTGAGCGGTACTTTCCTGTGTAATAGTCATATACTTCCATTTCCAAGCTGTCTTTTGTCCGTCCGTCTCCCACACTCTCGGCACGTTTCAGCTCATAGCGCCCCATGCTCATGGTCCTTAATCTTATGTTGGCTGCCTTTAATATTTCCTCAAAATAAGCAGCAAGCACATATTGTTCAAAAACCAGGCGGAGTCTGTTATTTCCCGATGCCGCGTCCTCAAGTTTTTTTATCATACCATATTCTTCTTCCAGCTGTTTTTCCCGGACTAATTTTTCCTTAAGAGACACCATCAGCCGTTTGATGTCTCTCTCATAATGTGTCTTCTCTACATACTGTTCCCGGATGACATCCCGTTTTTCTTTTGCTTCTTCCAAAGCTTCTTTTACTGCCAAAGCATCTGGCTTTTCTTTTCCTTCCAGCTGCTTTTGTATATGGGCAATCAGCTGCTCATTTACCTGCACCTCTTCCCTGTGTGCAAAAATTTCTTCCCTGATACGGTTTATCTCTTCTTCTTCCAAAAAAGCCAGCCTATATTCTGCTTCATCACCAAAATTCTTTTCTGCCAGCATTTCCATAAATTGTTTTTTTGCCCCATCGCTTGTGCTTGTCTTTATTTGCACTTCCTCTTCCTGCTTTATCAACAATTTACTCTTTTCCTGCAATCTTACACTTATTTCCTGATACTGTGTTTTCTTCTCCGCATACTGTTTCTTTGAAAACGTATCTATTGTCACGGCTACGAAGGGATCTCTTTTTTCTCTATTTTCCGTATATCTTATAATTTCATTATCCCACTTTTGACACTCTGCTTTTATGGCATCCGTTTTGTCTTTACAGACAGCTGTATCAAGGTGAATACGTTCACTTTCCATCCGGCATCTTTCAAATACTTTCTTCTTTGCATCTACTTCGGCCTTGGTAGGCATATTTTCTGAAAGTCCTGCTTTTTGCGGATGCTCTGTAGAACCGCATACCGGACATGGCATTCCCGGCGTAAGTTCCGATGCCAATATCCCCGCCACGGCATGGCGGTATGTCCTATCGGCACTTTCATATTCCCTCTTTGCTTCAGTTTCCTTTTGTTCTGCATCCAAAAATGCTTGCTGAAGTCTGCTTAATCTTTCCCTCTGCTCAACAAATAAGCAGTCGCACTGTTCCTTTTGTCTTTTCGCTTCCTGATTCTTTTCTTCTTCCTCATAAGCATTTTCCAGCAATTCCCGTTTTTCATATAGTTCTTTCTCTTTATTTTGCTTTTGTTGTAAGTCTTTGATTTCCTCCTTCAGATTTGCGGTAGCCTTTTTCATTTCCTGCAACTGTAACAGGAGCATTTTCCACTCCTGCTCATTCCTGTATACCACCAAGGCTTTTTCTGCCTGTTTTAACTTTTCCGCGAGGATTGCCACCTCTTTTTCCCTTAAGGCAAGTGATTCTTTGCGTATCTGTTCTTTTTCAAGTTTATCAAACAATTCCGTTATTCTTTCACATTCTGTATATAAAGCAGCCGCTTCTTCTGCCTGTTTTTCCGCTTTCAGAACCTCTTGTTTTAAAATAATATTCTCCGCTTCCTGCTGCTTATTTGCAATGTTTAAGAAGTCTATCACCTGCTCATACCGGTAGTTCTTTTCACCTACCAATTCTTGCCATGCCTGCTTATGTTCATTCCCCGGCATAAAAAAACTGACGTCCTCTTCCATTTTATGGCGATATTCCATGACCTGCTTATACAATGTGCCAGACCTAAGCCGCAATTCGCTTGTCATTTTTTCATAGATTTCTGTATTAAATATTTCTCTGAAAATACGCGTCTTTTCTGATGAAGTTGCCGTTAACATTTTTGCAAATTCGCCTTGGGCAATTAAGGATAACTGTTTAAACTGCCTGTAATCTAAACGAAGCAGCTCCTGTATTTTCCGGTTCACTTCACTGCTGCCTTCCACAGTTTCCCCTGTGGGAAGCGTAAGAACAGCCCTCTCCTTTTCTTTGGTCATATCCTGCGAAGCCGTTTTCCTTTTTTTGGGGCGCAAGTACTCCGGGTTTCTGTATATATGATACTGTTCACCTGCATGTGTCATGGAAAGCTCCACATAGGTAGGTGTGTCGGCTTTTGCAAAATCACTTCTCACACTACTTTTTTCCCTTACCATGCCGCTCATGTTTCCATACAAAGCATATGCGATTCCGTCAAAAATTGTGGTTTTTCCGGCACCGGTGGCACCTGTAATCAAGAAAAGCCCTCTGTTATTAAATTTTTCAAAATCGATTTCCTGCTTATCTTTATAAGGTCCCCACCCGCAAAGGGTCAGCTTTATGGGCTTCATATAATACTTTCCTTTCTCTTATCTTTCACGGGAAGAAATGCTCTTCATCACATCAATAATAAGTTCCTTTTCCTTCTCCTTAAGTTTTTCGTCCTTCACCAATTCATAGAAATCTTCAAACAGTGTAACCGGATCCTTTTGCTTGATAACAACGCTCTGAAAAGATGCATTTTTATCTGTTCCCTTTTCTTCCTTAACAATTTGCATAATATTGGGATAAACCGTGCGAAGCGTATCTATGGGATCAATCAATTCATTCTCATCTGTCAGGATTGCCTGTATATAATCCTTTCTCATATCCCCTTCTGTCATTGCCTGATCCAATATTTCTTGCAGTGTCCCCTTTACTTTCCGCATCTCTCGCATTGGACGTAGCGGTATTTCTTTCACCTCTGCCGGATGGTTTTTCTCCAGTTCCACACAGTAAACAGCCTTTTTGGTGTTTACTTCCCCAAAGGAATATTTGAGAGGGGAACCTGCATAATATACCGACATATCTCCTATCTGCTGCATCTTGTGTATATGTCCAAGTGCTACATAATCAAAACCTTCAAACAAGGAGGCCTCCACATTATCAAGACCACCTACATGAACCGTTGTTTCACTGTCTGACATATCCGGTTCTGCCCCCTTATGTGTTACGAAGTAATGTGTTATCAAAAGCCTTTGTATGTTCTCGTCTTTATCGGCCTCTTCCCAATATTTCCGCAAAAGTTTTTCAACTGTTTCTTCAGAAGTTCTGGCATTCACCTGGGAAGGTTTCACATAGGGAAGCAACACAATTTCGTTTTTTTCCTCTCCTGTGTTCAGCCGGAAAACTGGCAATTTATCCTTGTAAACTCCTCCGATTCCAATCTTCTGCCCGGAAAGCAAATTTTGCAAAAAACTAAGACGCTCAGGTGAATCATGATTTCCGCTAATCATAAAAACCCATATGCCTTCCCCGGAAAGTCCGGTCAGGAATTCATCTAATAAGAGCACTGCCTCCCCTGCAGGAATTGCCCTATCATAAATATCACCTGCAAGCAAAACCGCATCTACCTCTTGTGCTTTTGCAATCTCACTTATTTGTTTCAATATATATCTCTGATCCTCCAACATGGAAAAATCATTTACTACTTTACCGATGTGGAGATCTGCCGTATGCAAAAACTTCATTTCATTCCCCCGTCCTGCTTACTACAATGCTATTTTCCTTCATGTTATGGCACAGTTTCTATTATAGCATAGTAAGGCGTTTCTTGCATTGAAAAAAGAGCCTGTATCAGGCTCAATGTTATTAAGGTGATGGTTTCGTCTACTACACACATCCCATCCGTTATAATCAAATTGATTTATTTAAAGTGTACCCCATGTCAAGGACACTTTAATCCAACATAAAAAAAGGGACAAACCCATAGGTTCATCCCTTACTAAAATTCCTTCACAAATTTTCTCCCTGTTTATTAAACCAATCATCTCCATTGGTCAACAGATAATCATCTTCCCTAATAGCTTTACAAAAATCCTGTATGGAATGCAACCTTCGTTTAAAAGCCATTCCGCCACCAAAAATATTGGTACTGTGCACATCCGAACCGGCAGTCATGGGAAGACGATGTTTCTTTGCATACGCTATCGCCTTTTCATCCCATTGTTCATGCCCTGCATTACCACTTTTCCTATTTGAATGTGCTGCATTAATTCCTTCCACACCATCTACCCATTCCGGAAACAATCGTACTTCAGGTATATAGGAAGCTTCGCGGAACGGATGAGCCTGCACTATAATTCCGCCAGCTTCATGAATCAGTTTATATTGCTCACTTGTGGAAGCATCTTTTATTTCAGGATGTGCTATCAGCCATTCTTTATTCACACCATAAATTAAAAACTCAGCTCCGCCATAGAAGGCTTCATATCCAAAGAAAACATCAAAATCATTTTCTTCACCCCATATTTTTGCTTCATCATAGCTTTTGCAAAAAACTGTTATCCAATCTGCCCATGCCAATTCTTCATCTACACAATGATTTCCATACCAGTTGTGTTCCGTAATAATGGCTCCTGTATATCCTGCTTCCTTGCAAGCTTTCATCATTTCAATTGGGGTATTCTTTGCACACCTGCTACTTGTGCAGGTGTGCAAATGTGTTTCATATAAATATGGATAATCGCTATTTTGTAACATATCCGCCTTACTTCTTTCTGCTTATTAATAGATAAATACCACTTACTGCAATCATACTTGCAATCAGAATAAGAGCAATTACTAAAAGTGCTTTTTCCGGCTTCTTGGTAGGTGCTTCTCTCTCCTCTATTGCTGCCATTTTTTCAGCCTTCTTCTGTAATTCTTCCTGTTTACGTTCTTCCAGCATCACTTCCACACGCTCTTCCATGGTATGCTCACTGATAATTATAACATAATCAGATGCATGTTTAAATCCAAAGACAGCTTCATGATTATCATTTACAAGTACCGCACACATAAACTCAAATTCATCTGTGGTTTCATTGTAGTAGAAAAGATTTGCATATTCTCCGGCTTTTGCTTCCTCCAGTTTGATTGTAAGTATCGCATCAAATCCAAATGCACCTTCATGAGCAAGTGACATTTCTACATATCTGCTTTCTCCAGCAAGCAGTTCTGTAACCTTCTGAGCCGGTATTTCACTCTCGCCAAGGGTTACTCCAAAGTCCATATCCTCAAGAGGTCCTTCCATCATTTGACTTCCGTCTATGGTCCATGCTACATTCTCACTCATCGTCAGAAGTACTTCTGTCTTATCTTCTCTTATTTTTTCTAATGTTTGTGCATATACCTTAGTGTTTTCTTCCATCTCCATAGCAACTGTTCCTGTCTGCTCCGCCTTTGGAGTAACTTCAGGTATCGCAGTGCTCGCTGTTTCTGTACTTTGCTGCATCGTTTCTTGAGGCTGCTGTACTAGCTGCGGTTCCGTAGTTTCTTGCGGCTTCTCAGTTTCCTTTACAGTAGTCTGCGGCTCTTGTGTCGGTTGCGGCAATATTGTAATTAATTGTTCACCCTGTGACTGATTTTCAGATGTCTTCTTAGGTGACTGCGTCGGACTTACTGTAGGTTCCTTTGTTGGAGTAGCTGTGGGGCTTGCCGTAGGTTCCTTTGTTGGAGTAGCTGTGGGGCTTGCTGTCGGCGACTTAGTCGGTGCCTCTGTCGGACTTGCCGTCGGGCTTGCTGTCGGCGACTTAGTCGGTGCCTCTGTCGGACTTGCCGTCGGGCTTGCTGTCGGCGACTGAGTCGGTGTCGCTGTCGGGCTTGCTGTTGGCGTCGCTGTCGGCGACTTAGTCGGCGTTGCCGTTGGGCTTGTCGTCGGTGACTTTGTCGGTGTCGCTGTCGGACTTGCCGTCGGACTTGCCGTCGGGCTTGCTGTCGGCGACTTTGTCGGCGTTGCCGTTGGGCTTGTCGTCGGTGACTTTGTCGGTGTCGCTGTCGGACTTTCCGTTGGCGTTGCCGTTGGGCTTGCCGTGGGTTCCTTTGTTGGCGTAGCTGTAGGGCTCGCCGTAGGTTCCTTTGTTGGCGTAGCTGTGGGGCTTGCTGTCGGCGACTTTGTCGGCGTAGCTGTGGGGCTTTCCGTGGGTGACTTTGTCGGTGTCGCCGTTGGGCTTGTCGTCGGTGTCGCTGTCGGTGACTTTGTCGGTGTCGCTGTCGGACTCGCCGTCGGAGTCTGTGTCGGACTTGCCGTCGGCGACTGTGTCGGTGTTGGTGTAGGCGACTTCGTCGGCGTCGGTGTAGCTGTGCTTACTGATGTGGGAATCGGGCACGCTGTGGCAGGCATATTATTATACACCGGTATTCTGAACACAAACTCGTTATCAATTGCTCCTGCACTCGCATAAGCCGCTTTTGTTTTGATTGATTCTGTGTAAGGAGCCCGTACATTTTGCATATATTGGTGGTTGTATAAACCATGATAGGTTCCGTCCACATTAAATTTTTGCAGGTATAGTGTATCTTGCTTTTTCAAAATATAACCTGCTGATAAAACAGAGGCACCTCCACTCAGCGACTTATATCTGGTATTCCAATTTTTACTTTTGGCATATTCCAATCCTGAAACAACTATTTCAGTTGTTGTTTTCCCAGATGCGCCTACATTAAAGTAATTATAATACCCCTGGTATCCCTCATATTTTCCTGAAATAAGGGAAGATGTACCTTTTCCCTGCTCCTGATAGACACGGCTTGCCAAATGAAACGGACTTACTCCCAATGAAGAACCTATTTCATAAAATGCCTGTGCATATGTTTTGCTGTCATCCGGAATATTACCGGACATAAATGTATTGTCTAAAATATTCTGCACGGCACTCTTTGTATGATAAGAAGCATTAAATGTCAAGAGTTCAAACTGGAAAATCGCAGTTTCATCTAAGAAATTTCTCGGATCCATATAATATTTAATGGCCGCTTCAGATGCATAGTGCCATCCGTCTCCATAGTTTTCTCCCTTATAAGCGCTGGCCATGGAAGAACTAATCAGACTTCTAACATTTGAGTTCTGCGCATTTATCACACTCTGCCAGTTCAGGTTGGTATTTTGTCTTACAAATACCCAGTTAGGATGGGCTCTTTTCAGCTTTATGAGGTCTTCCTGATAGGACTCAGGGAATTGTTCTATATCCTGATAAGACAGTCCATAAGTAACCATCTGCATACCATATGCAGAAAGATACTCTGCCTCCCAATTTTTAAACGACTCATTAGAATAGGCAAGGTGATTTTTTTCTATGTATCCGGTATAAGTATCATTTCCCAGTACGCAGGAAACTTCGTACCAGATATTACGCATACCGTCTATTGCTACATCTTTTATCTCTACTGTTGTACCTGTCTGTAAATCTACTATGGCATCGCTATTAGCATTCGCTTCTTCTCTTAATTCATACTCATCACACAGATAAACAAGGGCAAGTACGGTTTCTTCTGCAAGAATATCCTCAAGTTTCTCTCTTGCCTCTTCCAGATATGCCTTTTCTTCTTCCGTCATTTCCACCGGAACAACTATAAGCATGCAAGGGATTCCCCAGTACCTGTTGACCGAATCTGCCAGGACATATTCGTCCTCATCCCACACCGGCGTAAACTCGTACATATCATAATTGGTTTCTTCATAATCATCCGTACATTCCCATGTCACGGAAAGTTCTTTTTCTTCTTCCTCTATGATTACCGTAAGTGTATCCGGAAACATTTTAAGCACTTCATCTAATGATGGCCTTACGGAAAGTTCAAAATATGATTCTTCCACCTCAGCAAATTCCGTGATTATGTTTTCCCCTTTTACATTTTCTTCCCCTGTTTTTTCCGTAGCAAAAGCAGACATACTGTTACAAAACAGAACGCCTGCCATCCATAAACTCAGAATTGTAAATTTACACTTTTTCATTCGTATTTCCTCTGTTTTTTAGCAGATTATTTGAATTTTACCTAATTTTACTTTACTATAGTGATATAATTATGTCAACTAATTGTCATTCACTATTTTTTCTCTCATATACAGTAAAATCTTCTTTTCCATCCTGCTAACCTGTACCTGACTAATCCCCAGCATCCTTGCTACTTCTGTCTGGGTCTTTTCCTTATAGTACCGCAGTATAATGATTTGTTGTTCCTTTTCTGAAAGCCCGTCTAAAAGCTGTCTTATCAGCAGATGGTTAAGAAGTTTTTCCTGTTCATTCTTTCTATCATCTGTAAGCTGATCTACCATGCAGATTTCACTTCCATCGCTCTGATATACTGTTTTATAAATAGATTCAACAGGAATATTTGCTTCCATACATAATAAGATTTCTTCAGTTGGCAGCAAAGTTTCTCTCGACACTTCTTCTAACGACGGTTCCCTGCCATATAACTTACTCAGCTTTTCCTGCACATATTTTACCTTAACCGCGTTTTCTTTTAAGGTTCTTGATACTTTCACCATTCCGTCATCCCTTATAAATCTTTTTATTTCTCCCGTTATAAGGGGAACCGCATAAGTAGAAAACTTAACATCATACGCAATATCAAACTTGTCCACTGCTTTCATAAGGCCAATTACACCTATTTGAAATAAATCTTCTGCTTCATAGCCCCGGCCTGCAAATCGTTTTACAATATGATGCACCAGACCAAGGTTCTGTTCTATCAGTACTTCTCTTGCTTCTTTTTCTCCTTCCTGTGCCTGCCTGATTAGTACTGTTATTTCCGCCATATCTACTCCTCACATTGTATCCATGACGATGTTCCCAGTTTTTTCTTCATAAGTACAGTCGTTCCCATTCCCGGCTCGGAAATCACTTCAAGGTCATCCATAAATGCTTCCATAAAAGCAAATCCCATCCCTGACCTGTCCATTTCGGGTTTTGTAGTAAATAGTGGCTCCATTGCCTGCTCAATATTCTCAATTCCCTTTCCTTCATCGATAACTTCTACATGCAATACATCATGTAAGACCAAACAATGTATGTATACTTTTCTCTCACCTTCCACATATCCGCTCTCAGTATCGTAGCCATGTATAATGGCGTTTGTAACAGCCTCTGATATGGCTGTTTTTATATCTGAAATCTCCTCCATAGTAGGATTTAGAGGTGTCACAAAGGCTGCTACAGCCACTCTGGCAAATGCTTCATTTTCAGAAACCGCATCAAATTCCAGTCTCATTTCATTTTTTAGTTCCTTTTTGCTCCTCACTGTTTCTTTCAGCACTTTTTCTGCTTCCATTCTCATTCTCCTTTTCACTCCAATATTTCAATCACTTTATGTAAACCACAAATCATCAATGTCCGTTTGATTCTGCTGTCAGCATTTATTGCAAATACTTTTCCGCCAAAGCAAGCTATTTTTTTATACCTCCCAAGAATAATTCCAATTCCGGAGCTATCCATGAATCTGGTATCTTCAAAATCAAACACAACATTGCCCACACCTGTATTAATTATATACTTATCTGCAGTTTTGCTTATAACACCGGACTTATGATGATCCACCTCCTCCGGCATCTTTACCATTAGGTAGTTGTCAATTACTTTAAAATCCTCTTCCATATTTTCCCCTTTCTATCAAAAAAAGAGAACATGTCTCCATGTTCTCTTTTGTATTCGTTACTGTCTATTTAATTTTCATTATTAATCTCTGCCAAATGGGTTTCGGAACTTCTTGCCTTTTCTGTTCCGGGGAAATCATCAATCACTTTTGCATATATTTCCTTTGCCTTATCATTATCACCCGTCCGTCTGTAGCAGTTTCCAAGGTAAAACAGGGCATCTCCATTGGTTACATCATACTTGTAGGCTCTTTCCAGATTTGGAATTGCCGCCTCATAGTCATCATCACGATAGCTTTCATATCCCAAATCATAGTAATATGTTGCAAGGTTCATGCCTACAAGAGTAAGGAAGTTTTCCTTTAAAGTATCAAAGGATGCTGTTCTGTTTACAACCTCTTCTTCTGTCTCTAACGTCTCCATATAAAGGGCAATTGTTGCAATATCTTCCGGATTAGCAAGATATGCACCCACAGCCATCATAAGTCCGTCTGTCGCCTTCAGTGCTCCGTCAGTACCCTGATAGGAAGATAAATCTTCTGTCAGCTGAGCATTTTCATCAGTCAGACTTTGCACCTGTTGCCTAAGTTCATCAATTGTTGCCGTCTTAGCATCTGACTGTTCACTTACTACCCGCAAGTCATCATTAATGTCTGCTTTTGCATTCTGGATCTGTGCCGGCAAAATGAGAAACCATGCAATAGCGATACCAATCAGAAGTCCGATTCCCAAATTAAGAAGGGAAGTCACGCCTTTCTTTTCATATGCATTTACCGGTTGAATAATGGTTTCATTACCGCTTTGATATCTGATGACATCCTCGGAATGAGCCTTCTTCTTTGGTGCATTTTTCACCGGTTCTTCAGGCATCAGCATATGTTCCACTTCTTTTAAATATCTTAAGGTAATCGTATTACCCGTATCTATCTGGCTACATTTCTGCAATTCACGTTTTGCCTTTTCCCATTCCTCCATATTAATATATAAAAGTGCTAAAAGTTGATGGGCTTTTATATATTTCGGATTATAAGAAAGAACTTTTTTGAGCTGTATCACCGCCAAGTCCTGGCTATCCTGATAGCAATAAGCAAGTGCCTGATTATATTTCTTAATCGTCTGATTAATAGCGTCCAATCTTGATTGGTTATTTTGCAACATATCAATATAATCATCAGCTATATTCTTTTTGGGACGCAAATTTTTGCTGATAACCCATTCGCTTAAAGCAGAAACAGTTTCTCCCATTTCAAAATACACGAGTCCTAAGAGGTTACGTGCATCAATATTGTTTTTATTAAATTTTAAACTCTGCCGCAAGCTTGTAATTGCTCCCGACAAATCTCTTACGGATGCTTTGTCTAATCCATCATTATAAAAACGGTTGGACATATAGATGATTTTTTTGTAAAGGCCCACATCTGCTCCACAGCCTGTACAAAAATCGTGTTCTGACAAACGGCATCCACAGTTATAACATACCATGCCGTTCTCCTATTCTTCCGTCTTTGTCTTTGCAACCATCTTTATTAATATATCAGCCATATCGGTCAAATCTTCGTTATAAATGGCTTCCGCCGCATCTTCCACCTCTAAACTGGGATGAAATTTCTTTAATTCCTCTTCAAAATCAATCATCTGATATTCTCCTTACCAGGGATCTTATCTGTCCTACCAGATAAAGCGAACCTGCAATATAGACGATATCCGTAGGTTTCCTTACTCTCATCAAATAGCGAAACGCTTCCTCTGCATCCGAATGGAAACTGCAACAAACGTCATATTGCTCCCATATTTCCCTTAATCTATCTATGGACGTACTTCTGTCTGAGCTAAGGGTCGTCACTGCCACTTCTGTAAACAGTCCTTCCTCTGCTATCATTTTTATCATTTTTTCATACTGCTTGTCAGCCACCACTCCAAAAAGTAAATACTTCTTTCCTTGAAGTCTGCTTTCTCTGACTGTACTTAAAAATGCTTCTATTCCGTCCTCGTTATGAGCCCCATCCAAATATACTCCGGGTAAAATTTCTTCCATCCGCCCCGGCCAATGAGCCTCTCTTAATCCTTGCCTGATACTATCTGTCGTAATTCTTTTATCCGTCTTCTTCAAAATCTCAGCTGTCACTATTGCAAGCGAAGCATTTTCTGTCTGATACAGTGCTGTTGTGTCAAGAAAAAGACTATCATATTTATAATAACCACTATGAAACGAAAAATCAATGGTTTTATTATCGATATTCACTTTCAAAATACTGTTTTTTTCGACGATGTTTGCCTCTGATTGTACTTTTTTCGCACAATCTTTTAAAATATCTGTCACTTCTATTCTTTTATCAAAAAAAACTACGGGAACACCGGGTTTTATAATTCCGGCTTTTTCCATGGCAATCTCTTTTAGGGTATCACCTAAATATTGCATATGGTCAAATCCGATTTCCGTAATAACACTGGCTACTGGCTTTTCAATACAGTTTGTCGCATCAAGTCTTCCGCCCAGTCCTGTTTCCAAAATAATATAATCCGGCGCTTTTTCATCAAAATAAACCATTGCCATCAAAAATACGAATTCAAAAAAAGAAGGATGCAGTCTATTCTTTTCTTCTTCATCCTCTTCTCTTGTCAATTCTTTCCATGCCCGGATTACCTTGTCAAAAGCATTTGTAAAGTCCTCTTTTGAAATCATTTCTTCTCCAAGGCAAATTCTCTCCCGCATTGATTCCAAATGTGGTGAAGTGAACATCCCTACACTACAACCGCTTTGCATTAGAATGGAACGCAAATAAGCACAAACGGAGCCTTTTCCGTTTGTGCCTGCGATATGAATTACTTTGCTGTGTATCGGACTTCCCACCGCTTTTCCCAAGAGCTTACGTGTGTCCTCCAAAGTATGCTTACCGGCAAACTTTGGAATATCCAAAATATACTGTTCTATTTTATTATAATTAACATCTGCCAACATAAACTGCAGGCTCCTTTGATTTTCTTGTCAATCTTCTGTATGACTACCAATGTGTGACTGAATGCATACAGTGACATTTTAACAGATAAAAGAGCAAATTACTACCTTTTCAATGGTTTGGGAACAAATTCAACTTTCAATATCATATCCATACCATCTGCAAGTTTCTGTAATAGTTTTAATGACGGATTTCTATTTCCGTTTTCAATCTTACTAATATCAGCTTGATTAATTCCGGTTTTCTCTGCCAATTCCTGTTGTGTCATATTTTGTGAAATTCTTGCTTTAACCAATGCCTTAATAATTTCTATCTCAGGTTGGATTTTTTCATACTCTTCTCTAAACTCTGAATCCTGCAATTGTTCATCTAAAAAGTCATTTAACGTTTTCACTTTTCCCCCTCCTATTCCCAAAATCCATTCTTCTCTTTTTTGCTGTTTCAATTTCATTACGCGGTGTCTTATTTGTTTTCTTAATAAAACCATTAGTTAATATTATTTCTCCGTTATTATAAAAAAAATATAACACTCTGCTAATATCACTTCCAAATTTCCCACGTAATTCAAATATTCCATCTTCAAGATGCTTGCTATAAGGTTCACGCAGTTGATAACCATTCTCCTGCAGGATTTCTAAAAGCCCCAACACTTTTGCTCGCATTTTCTTATCTAATTGTAATAAAAATTTTTCTACTGGTTTATTACCATTCAAATCTTCATAAAATAATACTGTAAATCGAGACATCCGTTTTCTCTCCGTTCCGTCTCCATGTTTATTTTATGGCAAATATGCCATATTGTCAATAAACCTCTGAGACTTTTATCAAGTTATAATTTTCTGTAATGAAATCTTGACAGACATTGTCCGAATGTGCGACTCGCACGTCATCTTTGATAATTCACTATTTAAGTGTATTCAACTACTTTTAAAATGTCAATAATACAAAAGACAAAAGAGGTAAACTCTCAAGCCGGATATTTTCCGTACATAAGCATTTACCTCTTTATATATTCTTATTTTCTACTTCTTCAGCTGTGCAAGTCTTTCTTTTACCTGCTCCATCATCTGGGTATATTTTTCAAGTTTCGCTCTCTCCTCAGCCACCTTTGCTTCCGGCGCCTTGGACATGAACTTCTCATTATTTAACATACCGTTTACACGGGCAAGCTCACCCATAAGTTTTTTCTCTTCCTTTTCAAGACGCTCGATTTCCTGTGCAAGGTCAACCAACTCTGCAAAAGGAATATAAAGGGTTGCGTTAGCAATCACAACGGATACCGCATCTTCTGCAATACCTGCTTTATCCTTCTGAACAGAAACCTCAGATGCATAGGCAAGGGATGCAAAGAACAGCTTACCTTCCGTAAATGCATTGATAATGTCTTCGTTTTCACTTACTACATAAACAAAGGCTTTTCTGCTGGGTGCAACGTTCATTTCCGTACGGACGTTACGGATACCTCTTACCGCTTCCTTGATGATTTCAATGTCTTTTTCTTCCTTTGCAAAGTTCCTCTCATCCTGATACTCAGGCCACTTGGAAATCATAATGGATTCCTCTTCGGACTGAAGTGTACAGAAGATTTCCTCTGTAATAAAAGGCATATAAGGATGCAATAATTTAAGGGCATCAATCAGTACCGTCTTTAAGGTCCAAAGAGCTGCGTCTTTGCTTGCCTGATTGTCAGAGTTGTAAAGACGGGGTTTTACCATCTCGATATACCAGTCACAGAACTCATCCCAGATAAAGTCATAAACCTTCTGAACCGCAATACCAAGTTCGAAGCTGTCCATATTGTCGGTCACATCTTTGGCAAGTGTATTTAACTTGGAAAGAATCCACTTGTCAACAGGCTCAAGTGCGGGATTTGTAACATTTAATCCGTCCTCAGGCATGTTCATCATAATGAATCGGGAAGCGTTCCAAATCTTGTTCGCAAAGTTTCTGCTTGCCTCTACTCTCTCATAGTAGAAACGCATATCATTACCCGGTGCATTACCGGTAATCAGTGTCAGACGAAGTGCATCGGCACCATACTGCTCAATAATTTCAAGAGGATCAATACCGTTTCCTAAGGACTTACTCATTTTACGTCCCTGGGAGTCTCTTACCAATCCATGGAACAATACAGTCTTAAACGGTCTTTCTCCCATCTGCTCAAAGCCTGAGAAAATCATACGGATAACCCAGAAGAAAATAATATCATATCCGGTTACCAATACATCTGTAGGATAGAAGTATTTCAAATCTTCTGTCATCTCCGGCCATCCCAATGTAGAGAAAGGCCAAAGTGCTGATGAAAACCATGTGTCTAAGGTATCGGGATCCTGCTCTAAATGAGTGTTTCCACACTTAGGACACTTTTCAGGTGCATCTGCGGAAACAACGATTTCACCGCAAGAACAGTAATATGCAGGAATTCTGTGTCCCCACCAGAGCTGCCTTGAAATACACCAGTCACGGATATTGTCCGTCCAGTTAAAGTAGGTCTTTTCCATACGCTTAGGAATTAACTGAATATCTCCTGATTTTACTGCCTCTACTGCGGGTTTAATCAGTTCATCCATCTTAACGAACCACTGCTGTTTAATCATGGGTTCAATGGTAGTCTTACATCTGTCATGAGTACCAACGTTATGGCTGTAGTCTTCAATACGGACAAGAAGCCCCATTTCGTCAAGTTCTTTTACAATTGCTTTTCTTGCTTCATAACGGTCCATACCGCAGAACTTGCCGCCATTCTGATTAATGGTAGCATCATCGTTCATAATATTAATTTCGGGTAAGTTATGACGTTTTCCTACTTCGAAGTCGTTAGGGTCATGGGCGGGTGTAATCTTCACAACACCGGTACCGAATTCCATATCAACATAAGAATCCGCAACAACGGGAAGCTCTCTGTTGATAATAGGAAGCATCAGCTTCTTACCAATCATATCCTTATATCTGTCATCCTCAGGATTTACTGCTACCGCAGTATCCCCCAGCATAGTTTCCGGTCTGGTTGTTGCAAACTCGATAAAGCGTGTGGTGCTTACACTGCCGTCATCTTCAATCATGGGATATTTGATATGCCAGAAATGACCTGCCTGTTCCTGATACTCTACCTCTGCATCAGAAATAGAAGTATTACAAACAGGACACCAGTTAATGATACGGCTTCCCTTGTAAATCCAGCCTTTTTCATGCATCTTGCAGAACACTTCTGTTACTGCTTTGTTACAGCCTTCGTCCATGGTAAAGCGTTCTCTGTCCCAATCACAGGAGGAGCCAAGCTTTTTAAGTTGACTGATGATACGTCCGCCGTACTCTCTCTTCCAGTCCCATGCTCTTTCAAGAAAGCCTTCTCTGCCAAGATCTTCCTTGGAGATGCCTTCTTCCTTCATCTTTTCGATAATCTTAACCTCTGTAGCAATACTTGCATGGTCTGTACCCGGCTGCCATAGGGCATTATATCCCTGCATTCTCTTGTAACGGATTAAGATATCCTGCATGGTATTGTCAAGGGCATGTCCCATGTGAAGCTGTCCCGTAATATTTGGGGGCGGGATTACAATGGTAAAGGGTGTTTTGGAATGATCTACTTCCGCATGGAAGTATTTCTTTTCAAGCCACTTTTCATAAAGTCTGTCTTCAATCCCTTGCGGATCATAAGTCTTTGCGAGTTCTTTGCTCATGTTTGCTAATCTCCTTTTCTATTTTTCAATCGGTACGCTGTGATGAACAAAAAAATACCCTTCACAGACGTATCATCTGTGAAGGGCGTTATATACGCGGTACCACCTTCATTTATCACTCAATGATTTCAGCAAATATTTTTGCTTAAAATCCTATCCTGTAACGGGGATAATTCGTGAACACCTACTAAAAATCAATCGTTCAGCATTCCGGCTCCAAAGCTACCTTCCTTATTCCTCTACCGAAAACCTCACAGCACTATAGACTACTCTACAGGGTTTACTCTCTGACGGTGGGGTAATATGTACTCCTCTTCTTCAACGCCTTTTCTCTTTAATTATTATCATCTTAGTCGGCTTTTTTGCATTTGTCAAGAAGATTCCCCTAAATAGGCTCTCGCTTCTTGTACCGTAAGTTCGTAAAGTTTCATGACTTCCTCATGATTTTCCTTTACATACCCATACTCGCCCTGCTTTGCAGCTTTTTCCTGCTTGGCAGCCATAGCTGAAACCACTTTTCCGCCAATGCTTAGAGACGAGGACTTCAAGGCATGTACATACACCGCATACTTTTCATAATCCTGTGACTGAAAGCTTTCTTCTATCTGTATCTGTTTCTTTTCCTTCAGGTCACAGAACATCTTCAGCATTTCTCGGTATACCTCTTCACTATTACCGCAGTACTGCATTCCAACGGAAACCTGCAGATAATTTTCTTCACCGCTATCCTGCTTTTTTTCAACTGGCTCAGTTTTCTGTTCTTCCTGCAGACAGGTTTTATAAACTTTTGCCGGCGGTAAATGCTTCATCAGCATCTCTTCCAACTGTTTTCCTTCAATTGGCTTGCCCAGATAATCGTCAAATCCCTCTTTTAGGTATACGTCGCGGATTCCGGGCATAACGTTTGCCGTCAGTGCAACAACAGGTGTATTAAGGCACATGCTGTCCACCATCATTTTGGAACGCTTCAGGGTTTCTATTCCATCCATTTCCGGCATCATGTGGTCCATTAAAATCACATCAAATGCCTGCTTTTTCATTAATAAAAGACTCTCTATACCGCTTTTGCAAAGAACCACTTCCATCTTTGTCTTTTTCAAGAGATTTTCTACTACGGACAGGTTGATTTCATTATCATCAACCACCAAAATAGATGCTTCCGGTGCAGTGAAGCTTTCGCGATAAGTTGCCACATCCACCCTTCCCTTTAAATAGCGGCTGTTAAAGTCACCAATCACTTCATCCCCGACAATCTTTTGGAATAATGTAATGGTAAAGACAGAACCTTCTCCAAAAACACTTTCTACTTTAATGGTTCCGTTCATCTGCTTAATCAAACGGTCCGTAATGGCAAGACCAAGTCCGGTTCCCTGGATATGACGGTTGCCCTTAATATCAAGACGTTCAAAGCCTTCAAAGAGCCGGCCGGCATCTTCTTTTTTAATTCCCATACCGGTATCCGCTACAGAAATTGTCAATAAAACAACATCATTATCCTGTGCAAAGCTTTCTACTTTTAAGGAAATTGTTCCTTTTTGTGTATACTTTACTGCATTGCTTAACAGGTTTAAAATAATCTGATGGATTTTCAACGAATCGCCATAAAGCTGATTGGGTGTTTCGGAATATACATCCACCTCTACGGAAAGTGCTTTCTTATCCGCAAGTTCCTGTACCATACTAAGGACATCACTTAGCATAGAATCCAAATCGTATTTTTCTTCTACAATTTCCATCTTTCCTGCTTCTATTTTGGCAAAGTCCAAAATATCGTTTACCAGTGTAAGAAGTGTATGTCCTGCCTGTTTAATACTCAAGGCATATTGCCTGATATTGTCATCCTTGCATTCCCGCAAAATCATTTCGTTCATTCCGGATATGGCATTAATGGGTGTCCTGATTTCATGTGACATATTAGCCATGAAATCATTCTTTGCCCGGTTCGCCATTTCCGCAACTTCCTTGGCCGAACGGAGTTCTTCGCTTTCTCTTGCTTTCTCCTGTGCACTGAAGAAATAGAATATGATAATTCCAAAAAGTACCAAAAGCAAGCCAAACACCCATAGTACAAGTGTAAAAATACCATCGATGCCTTCGGTTACCACTTCGCTTGGAACTACCCCTACTATATACAAATCTGTTTTTTCAATTTCTGATACAAAATAAAAATAGGAACCTTCATGTGCTGCCGCAGAAACAGATGTATCCATGTTTAGCCGGATCTCTTTAAATGCTTTCTCCGCCTGCTTAGACTCAAATAAACTGATATACTCTTCATCCTCCATGGAATAAATAGACTGTCCGCTTTTTGAGGCAATAATCACCCGCTCTTCATCTGAATAACTATTCATCACGACAGAAGAATCCACCAGCTCTGATGAAAACAATTCATATAAAACATACTTGATATTTTTGTCATGAAAGATAGGAGTACTAAGCAGCATCCCCCTTTCTTTGTCATAGCAGACCCCGCTGTTTCCGCGAAACGCATCCTGTATACTGGGAAAAGCAGCATACTCTATTTTCTCTCCGTATATGGTATTGCCGCCTACACCCACAATACCGTAAGACACACCTTCTGAAAATTGCTCCAAAGCCCTTTTTATTCTGGCTAAGCTTTCTTCATCAAGCTGCTCCCACTCAACATAAGATGCAATGCTTTGCAAACGGCTCAATTCCATAGTCAATTTTGCATTGTAAATCCCGGCAATGGATTCTGCCTGCGTCGCCACCTTCTTCTCCATATATTCATTCACAATACTATGCATTTTAAAATGCATCAGTACACCAATACTTCCTATCAATAAAACAAAAGCAAGTACACTTATTAATTGTTTTTTACTGACTTTCTTCATCATAAAATTTTACGCCCTCTACAAACCAATTATGTTCTTCCAGCAATTGTTCGTCGCTAATCATCTCGTTTTCGCCACATTGTAGGTTTCCTTCCGTATCATATATCACCCCTGAAAAAACATCCTTTCCGGAAAGAATTTCTTCCCTTGCCCTTTCAACTTCATGACGTATTTCCCTTGTCACTTCCGACGAATAATCGGACAGATATACTGCTTCTTTTTCGATGCCTATCCAATAATTATCCTGGGAATTCCCCTGGTTTCTTCTATATTCCGTTAATAATTCCTTGTAAACGGGATACCAGTCAAAAACTGCAGAGGTCAAATGTTTTTCTGAATAATTAATGTAAGGTTTGTGGTAGCCTATGGAATAAACACCGGCTTCTTCAGCTGCCTGTATCACATAATTTTGATTTTGGTGATAGGTAAAAACATCCGCACCTGTCTGCTCAATCAATGTGTGCACAGCCGACATCTCCTTCTCCTTGTCGTCCCATGCGCCTGTCCAATAAACATAAACACTTGCATTTTCATTCACGCTCTGTACACCCAGTGTAAATGCATTGATTCCCCTGTTTACTTCATTATTGGGCATCGCTGCCACATAGCCGATTACATCACTTTTTGTTTTCATTCCGGCAATAATCCCGGACAGATATCTTACCTGATACATTCTTGCAAAGTAAGAAGTCATATTGGGCGCATGATATTCGGAAGAATTCCCATAGAAAACAATCTCCGGATACTCAGCAACAATATCTTTAAGTTCTTCTGAGTATCCATAACTGGACAGAATAATCATACCTGCACCGTCTTCCACAAGTTCCTCTACTGCCTGCTTGCATTCTCCTGAAAATTCTGCAATATTTTCTTTACATATCAAGCTAATATCAGAGGAATCTGCCACTTTTTTTATGGCCTTATACTGCATCTCATTCCAGCCGCTTTCCGTTTTTTCCCCGGACATAATAAACCCTACAACAATCTCATTTTCTTTTTTTCTTCCAAATAAAATTATAATTACAAAAATAAGTATAAGCACAAATGTGCCGGATATCAGCAAAAAAATATGATGCCAGTTTTTATTCTTCATTCAGGACAACTCCCTTCACGTACCAGTCAAATTCATTCAGCATAGAGTAATCTGACATACTTTCATTCTCCGGAACCCGTATCTTTCCCGTATTATCTTCTATCGGTCCATAGAAAACATCATAGTTTCCGCTTTGAAGCTTTAACAGTTCCTGCTGTACTACCGCATCAATCCCCGGCCTTACATTGGATGTAAACGGAGCGAGTGAAATCAAATTGCTTTCCACACCCAGCCAATAATGTTTTCCTATGAATTTATCCTGTAAGCAGGACAGGATATGAGGCTCATAAAAGTTTTCCCAGCGCCAGATTGGTGCCGTCAGATAAGAGTCCGGATACAATTCACTGTTATCAATATTGTAACCGATAGACCATATTTTCTGTTCTTCTGCCACCTTTAAAGGTTCATTAGAATCGGTATGCATGGCGACAACATCAATCTCATGTGCTTGCAGCAGTTTCTGCGTTGCTTCTCTATTCATGGTTTCATCAGTCCACGATCCGCTCCATTGTACATAAACTTCTGCATCTTTATTGACCGCACGTACTCCCAGCGTAAAAGCATTAATTCCTCTGTTTACTTCATCTATGGGAAATGCTGCTACATAGCCAATCTTATCAGTTCCTGTCTGCATACCTGCCACGATACCGCTTAGGTATCGCATCTGATATATTCTTCCAAAATAAGTAACCAGATTATCGCCTTGCTCTGTACCCGTGGCATGAAAAAAATAAATGTCCGGATACTTTTCCGCCATCTGTGAAACATATTCGCCAAATCCAAAAGAATTACAAATAATAATCCTGCATCCATCCTGAATAAGACTTTCAATTGTATTTAGGCATTCGTCGTCTTGCGGCACATTTTCCATACAGACAACCTGTAAATTTAATGATTCTTCGCAAGAAATCAATCCTTGATAGTGAGATTCTCCCCAATTGTCATCCATTTTACTGCCGTTTAATATCAGACCCACTTTCGTTACATCTCTCGTAATTTCTGTTTCCCCATCATCTGTTGAAATCAGAAAAATACCCAATATAATCACTGTAACCATTATTCCTGCTATAAAGGAAAATCTTTTCATATCGGCTCCTTATTTTATCCCCGGACGCATTGCCTGAATATCATATGTCAGTTCAATTTTATCTTGTCCATAATTTTCATAGAATTTCCGGATCACGCGCTCTACTACCATCATTCCGCTTGTGGTATCGGCATCCATTAATAGTAATACATACTGCCGGCTACTGTATTCCGTCCCTACATCCACTGCTCTTAAAGAATCCTTTATTGCCATCTGTAAATCTCTCATGGCCTTTTCAACTTCTTCCAGCAAAAACTCCGTCTCATCCTTTACACAGAGAGTCAGTAACACCGTCTGTACCATCTGTTGCTTTCTTTCCACGCACCGGAGAACAAAGTCGTATATATTTCTGAATTCACCATAGGATACCTGAAATGCACCTTTTTTCATGTCCGTATTTCCTTCAATCATGTCACGGACATTGTTTAAGTCAACTGTCGTGCTGCAAAGTTCAAAATAACCATTCTTTTCATCTTCAAAGAAATGGTAGGAATTCTTTCCTTTATTCTTGATATAATAAAGGGCTTTATCAGCATTCTTATATAAGGCTTCAAAGGTTTTTCCATCTGTCGGACAAGAAGCAATCCCTATGGAAATAGAGACCTCTTCCAACGCATAAGTATTCCTGAATTTTTCCCAAAATGTGTTGATTATGGACCGTGCCTTTTCCAGGGCAATCTCACGGGTTGTCATATCCATAAAGAAAATGACAAACTCATCACCGCCAAGTCTTCCCACCACATCTATTCTCCTGGTATTTTCCCTCAAAATATCCGCAAAAAGCTGCAGTGTCTTATCTCCTGCAATATGTCCCAGGGTATCATTGACCTTTTTAAAATTGTCAATGTCCATAATGAACATGGTACCTACATGATTTTCAGAAATCAGTTCTGTGATCTTATGTTCAATATAACTTCTGTTAAAAACACCTGTCAAGGAATCTGTTATAGAAATTTTGGTAACATCCGCAATTTGTTTTTCTTTTTGCACCAATTGTACTTCTAATGCATCCCTCAAATCCCGCAATTCAAAAATTCTTCCGATGCGCCTTTGCATAACAATAGGTACAAAAGGTTTGATAATAAAGTCATCTGCTCCTATCTCAAGACATTTCGCCTCTGTTTCCGGCTCCGTATCTGCTGTCAGAAAAACAATGGGAATTTCCTTGAAGCGTTCGTCTTCTTTCATGATTCTTGCCACTTCCAACCCATCAATGCCGGGTAATCCTATGTCTAACAATAGCATATCCGGAATTTCTTCCTCAAGAAATTGCAACGCTTCCTCTCCCGATGTAGCACTAGTTACCTCATATTTACCGGAAAGCGCATGTTTTCCTAAGGCAATATTCATAATCTCATCTTCTACCATGAGAATTTTTTTCATTTTTGTTAATACGTTTTCCACAATACTTTCCTCTACCAATCACTTCTCACATTCTGCATTCTATTTTGTTTCTTCTATAATTATCAGAATCGTTCCCTGCACGCCTGCGGGGAACGATTCCGTTCAGATAAAGAATTTGGAGATTATATCAATGATTAATTATCTTTTTTTCTTCTCTTGAAAATCTTAGTTCCTGCTACGGAAGCTACTCCTGTTGCTGCTACAGAAGATACTGCCCAAAGCATAAGGGATAAGCTATCGCCTGTTGCAGGATTTCTTCTTTCACCAAGTACTCCATAGTAGTCATCTCTTCTTGCGCCAAGTACTGCAGGTGCTTCTGCTGCTCTGTTTGCACCAAGTACTGCAGGTGCATCTGCAAGTGCTACAGGGCCATCTTCGATGATTACCGGTGTATCATCCCCGGGTGTGGGATCTACAGGTGTAGGATCTACAGGTGTAGGATCTTCAGGTGTAGGGTCTACTGTGGGTGCTGTGTAATCATACATCACACCATCTAAATGATATCCATCACTCTGGCTCTTAAATACATAAGCTACAAAATATCTTCCACTTGTAAGTTCTTCTACTGTTGTAAAATATTCACCTGTCAACTGTCCGTTTTCATCTACATTCCAATAAAGAACGTTCATCGTTGTATCACCGGTGGAAATACCCTTACCCTGATTTGCATTTTTAATTGTATCATAGGAAAGTTCATACATTGCTTCTACAAATGCTCTGTATACCTGATAAGGAACTTCTATGCTCTCTTTTCCTGATACCGGTATGAAGTCTGTAGTCGGTCTGCTCACTACTTCTTTGTCTGTTAAATCATAATTTTTTAAATTTTCTGCACTGGCTACTTTATTGCCATTTTCGTCTATTGTTGCCTGTGCAAATGCACTTGTGTATTGCGTTTCTACCAATGCATTTGCCCATTTTGCATAGTTTTCTGCTGCTGTCTGTGCTGCCTTTGCTTCTTGTAAATTTTTCTGTGTTTCATCAAATTTAGCCTGGGCTGCTTTTACTTCTGCTTCTGCTTCTGTCAGTTCCAACTTTGCTGTAGCAAGTGCTTTTGCTGCTTCATTTGCTGCGTTATAATCCTTTCTGGCTGCTTCTAACTGTGCCTTTAACGCTTCTACTTCTGCTTTCTTTGTTGTTACATTTGCAACTGCTGCATCAACTTCGTTTTTTGCTGTCTGAGCTGCTTCTGCTGCATTTGCAACTGCCGTTGCCTTTGTTGCTGCTGTCTGGGCTGCGTCTGCTGCTGTTGTTGCCGCCTTTGCCGCCTCAACTGCTGACTGTTTGGACTGTAAGGTTGCTTCCTTTTCCTGTAACTCTTTCACCAATCTCTCTGCTGTTGCCTTGCTGTCTGTTAACTCATTCTTTACTTTATCAATTGCAATAATATTCCATAAATCTTCCCAGAAACCATCGCCATATTTCGTTTCGATTTTAGTCTTTAAGTCTTCTCCACTCCACCATGAGCCTTCCCACAACCAGCTGCCGTTTCTCTCTTCTGTTGCCCAGATGTAAGCATTCAAGTCATTCATATATTCAAGGTATTGTGCGCCTTCTGTTCCCAGTTGTGCACTTACTGTATCAATGACTGTCTGGTTAGCTTCCACATCATCTGTCATTGCGGAAAGTATGGCATCACGGGTTCCTTTTTCTTTGTCTAACGGAATTCTTTTTTCCTCTACGATTACCTTTGCCGCATTCATTTCATTCTGGGCTGCTAATGTATTGTTTTCTGCTGTGCTATATGCATTTGACTTTGCTGTTTCTGCCTTTGTAACTGCGTCATTATATGCTTTATCTGCAGCTGCTACTGCGTCATTATATGCTTTATCAACCGCATCAAGATCGTTCTTCTTTGCTCCTTGTGCTGCCTTTAATTCATCGTATGCTGCACACTTGTCACAATCTGAGTAGCAGTGCCAACCAAAGAACCAATACTGTTCATGTTTTTTACTATTATAATTTTGTGTTGCTTCGTTTATATTTTTAGCATATTTGGAATCCGCTTCAATCTGTACTTTTTTATCAGCACGTTCCGTTTCTGCGTTGCTGTATGCACTAGCCTTTGCTGTTGCTGCATTGCTTACTGTTTGATTGTATGCTTTATCTGCTGCTTCTTTATCTGCTGTTTCCTGTGTGACTGCTACATTGTACTTCGTTTCTTTTTCATCTGCTACTGCCTGGGCTGCATCTACTTCTTTCTGCGCAGGTGTCACATGCATATTTGCTACTGCTTCTGCTTTTTCTTCTGCAAGATCTGCCTTGTTGCTTGCTGTTGTGCTTGCCTGGGTTGCGCTTGTTGCTGCCTCAGACGCCGTCTGGCTTTCTGTCTGGATTTTATTGTTTGCATCTGCTGCAAGCGCCTGGGCTTCTGTCGCTGCTGTCTCTGCTGCCTTAGCTGCTTCTACCGCTCCCGCATATTTATTTTCTGCATCTGCTAAAAGTGCTTCCAAATCTGCTATTTCTTTCTGCTTTGCCGCAAGTTTTTCTTCATAACCTGCTTCCACTTCCTTAGCTGCTTCTTTTACTGCTTCAAATTCTGCCTTCTTCGTATCTAATTCCGCCTGAGCAGCTTCCACGATTGCTTCTGCATCACCTACTGCCTGTGCTGCCTTCTGTGCTGCCTCATTTACTTTATCTACTTCAGTCTGGGCTGCTGCTGCGTTATCTTTCAAAAGTGCTTCTTCCAATGCTGCTTTTGCTTCGTTTGCTGCTATCTGTGCTGCCTCTGCTTTTTCCGCAACCGCTTTCTTAACTTCTTCTGTTTTGCCTTCTGC
This sequence comes from Lachnospiraceae bacterium, assembly GCA_017938315.1. GTDB lineage: Bacteria > Bacillota > Clostridia > Lachnospirales > Lachnospiraceae > Suilimivivens. Next base: position 9,650 of record JAGBBV010000015.1, on the reverse strand, counting down.
CAAATCAGTTACTGCCTGGGCTGCTGCATCTACCTTTGCCTGTTCTTCTGCTACCTTAGTCCCGGATTCCGCTACAATTGTTTCTGCTTCCGTTAAGTCTTCTTTGGCTGCAGTTGCCTGACCGGTTGCTGTATCTTTTGCAACACCTGCATCTGTTGCTGCATTATTTGCTTTTGTAGTGGTTTCTGTCATGCTTTCTTTTGCATCTGAAAGATCACTCTGTGCCGGGGCAATATTAATGTTTTCAATAGATTCTACTGCTTCTGTTGCAGTATTTGCTGCTGCCTGGGCTTCTTCTGTTGCTTCTGCTGCCGCATCTACAGCTGCTCTTACATCTTCCTTAAGCATATCAGGTACTTCTGTTACTACTTCAGATTGTTCTGATGCATAAACTGTCAAAGTACCGGCATTTCCTCCTATGGAAGTTCCCGCTACTGCTACCACCATTGCCCATGTGATTGCCTTCTTTACGATTGTGTTTCCCAGATTGTTTTTTCTCATTTCTTCTCTCCTAATTCCTTCTGAAAAAGTGTTTTTTGTTTATCTGGGTATAACATATCGTCTATGCTTTTTTTTAACAACCGTTTCTTCCTAATTGTCGTTTTTTTTTCCTAATTGTTGATTTTTTTGAAAATTTCAACCGTTTTTTTCCACTCTGTAAGGAGCTCTTCAAGGTGTTCCAAAATATAAATCCCGTCCCCTGCCTTGGAAGCTTTTTCATGTTCATACGCAAGTTCTGACAGGGAAAATGCACCTAATGCCTTGGCATTGTTTTTCAATCCATGCACCAACACGGTATATTCACGGCCTTCCTTTTTTGCTTCTTTCTCTGCCGTTTCTCTTTTTTCCTGATATTCCTCTATAAAAATAGAAATTAGCTGTCCATAAAATTCATAACACGTATCTGCATACCGCATGCCGGCGTCTGCATCAATTCCATGTTCTCTTAAATATGCCAAACCTTCTTTCTCTTCCATATTTCTTTATCCCTTCTAAAAAACCTACGGCAGAAAGCCGCAGGTTTTTATTTATTTTGCAAATATTCCTGATACTTTTCTTTCATTTGTTTGCGAAGACGGACCGGAATAGGAATCATTTCCTTATTTTTCATGTAAATCATCTCCGCATCTATTTCTTCCACATAGGCAAGATTAATGATAAAACTGCGTCCACAAGAAACAAATGCCGGTTCATCTCCTATCTGCTCTTTAAATCCTTCCATACTAAGGTTGGTCCGATATACATTGTCCATACAGTAAATCTGTATGCCATGATTATCTGTTTCTGCAAAGCAGATATCCTTTAATTGAAACTTCCGGTTCATACGGTCTATCCGGACATCAATTGTCTTGTACTCCCTTTGAAACTGGCCGCTGACCTTACTCATGGCATGACAAAACATTTCATAATCATAGGGCTTTTGTAAATATCCGTCTGCATGGACCATAAATGCCTCCATCGCATGTTCACCTGAAGATGTGGTAAACAGAATACTTGTCTTAATCCCTGCTTTACGAAGTTTCTTGGCCGCTTCCATTCCGTCTATCTGGCTCATGTAAATGTCCAAAAATAAAAGCACAGGTTTTTCCTTCGCTGCATTATGTGCCATAAGCATTTCTTTTGCTGTTGTAAATTCTTCTGTCTCTATTTGCAAATTTTCTTCCTGGGCATATTTCTGTATGTACCTTTGCAATCGCAACAAATCACTCTTGGAATCATCACAAATATAAACCTTCATCTCCAGGACCTCCTTCTTACACGTCTTTATTTTATCACAACATACTACCCGTTTTCAAATAATATTATTTATGTTAAAATAACCTGACACTACATATAAGGAAGGTTATTTATGTTACAAACACTGTATCATGTCAGCACATATGATGAATCACTTATTTATCAGGCTATTTGCAACTCTTTTGAAGCACTTGGCGTTGCCGGTGATATGAAACCCGGACTAAAGGTTGCCATAAAGCCCAATCTTGTAACTGCTAAAAGTCCTGAGTTTCCTGTAACCACTCATCCTCTTGTAATCAAAGCTGTGGTCCGCTGGCTTAGAGAGCATCAAATTACAGACATTACTCTAGCCGAAAGTTCCGGTGGTCTGTATAATGCAGAGCACATGAACGCCATTTACACTACTTGTGGCATGAAACAACTGGAACCGGATTTGGCGTTAAATATGGATTTCAGTTCAAAAACCATTCACACAAAAGAAGATTTTTATAACCGCTCATTTTCCGTTATCACGCCAATTGCAGAGGCAGATTATATCATTAATATATGTAAACTAAAAACCCATGCCATGACAGGATACTCCGGTGGGATTAAAAATCTCTTTGGTGTCATTCCAGGGCTTGAGAAGCCGCAAATGCATTACCGGTGGCCCGATATTAAAGATTTTTCCCGCATGCTTTTAGAACTGGCACAAACGGTAAAGCCAAATCTAACCATTATAGATGCCATTGATGCCATGGAAGGGAACGGCCCTACCGGCGGAACTTCCCATCCCCTTCATATGATTATGGCCGCACGGGATTTTTATACTCAGGATTATTTTGCAGCCGGATTGATGGGACTTGAGCCTATGGAAATCGAAATGATCAGGCAAGCCGTTGACTTAGGTCTTGCTAACCCTTCGGATATACACCTGCATGGTGATTCTATCCCTGAAAACTTAACTCCCTTTCAGGTGCCTGATACCAAAAACCTTGATTTCTCCGGCGTTCTTCCCGGAAAACTGGGAAAATACTTTGCTAAAATAGCAGCAAAAGTTCTAAAATCTTATCCACAGGTACACAAAGACTTATGTGTCGGTTGCGGCAAATGTGCAGAGAGCTGTCCTGCACATATCATTAATATAAAGAACAAAAAAGCCGTATTTAAGAAGAAAGGTTGCATCTCCTGTTTTTGTTGTCAGGAAATGTGCCCTATGAAAGCCATCTCTGTCAAAAGAGCTTTATAAAAAATCGGTGCCATCAACCAAAATGGCACCGATTTTATGTTCCTATTTTATTTCCAACACTTCATACCCTGCTTCCGTCACTGCGTTTTTCAATATCTCATCTGCCACTTCTGCATTTAAAACAAGCTCTGCGCTCTTATTTTCCAGACTCATGGTTACATTTGCTACTCCTTCTATGGCTTCCAAGTTTTTTTGAACCCTTCCTGTGCAATGTCCGCACATCATCCCTTCAATTATCATGGTTTTCTTCATTTCTTTTTCCTCCTTATGCATTTCCTTATGAATGTTTTTCTTTTCTGTTGCCTTGAATTTCCTTAATCTGAGTGCATTTCCTACCACAAACAAACTACTCATGCTCATTGCAGCGGCACCAATCATGGGACTTAACCTAATACCAAGCATCGGGTAAAAAGCCCCTGCTGCCAGGGGAATACAGATTGCATTATAAAAGAATGCCCAAAACAGATTCTGTTTAATGTTTTGAATGACTGCTTTACTTAGGTCAATCGCCGTAATGGCATCTGTCAATACGCTCTTCATTAAAATAATATCTGCACTGTCAATGGCAACATCTGTCCCTGCGCCTATTGCTATCCCTACATCTGCCGCCGCAAGCGCCGGTGCATCGTTAATACCGTCCCCTATCATGGCAACCTTACGGCCTTCTGCCTGTAGTCTTCTGATTTCCTTTTCTTTATCCTCCGGCAAAACCTCCGCAATTACCCGGTCAATATTAAGTTTTTTCCTAACCGCCTCTGCTGTATTACTGTTGTCACCGGTTAACATAACTACATCTATTTTCCTATTACGGAATTCTCTGATTGCTTTTTTTGAAGAGCTTTTAACCGTATCCGCAACTGCGACAATCGCAGAAAGATGTTCGTTTCTGGCAAATAAAAGTGGTGTTTTCCCTTCCAGTGCCAGTTCTTCTATGGCCTGCAGATGTTCCTGCTGCAGCATAATTTTGTTCTCTTCCATAAACTTACGGTTACCGGCTAAAAGCCGTTCTTTTTCATAGACTCCCATCACGCCCTTACCGAATACCGCCTGAAAGTCTTCCACCTTAGGAATCCTAATTTTATTCTTTTCTGCCTCCCGCACAATGGCCTCTGCAAGGGGATGCTCACTGGGCTTTTCTAAAGCAGCTATCAGTGCAAGTATCTCATCTGTCCCAACACCTTTTTCATAACCGAAAATATCCGTCAGTTTTGGCTCACCCTCCGTAATGGTTCCTGTCTTATCCAGTACAACCGTATCCACATCCCGGGCCGCCTGAAGTGCATCACCGGATTTAATCAGTATACCATGCTTTGCTCCCACACCGGTTCCCACCATAATAGCTACCGGCGTGGCAAGGCCAAGAGCACAGGGACAGGATATCACCAAGACAGAAATGGCACATTGCATTGCCATCTCAAACTCCCCGCCTGCATACATCCATATCACAAAAGTGACCATAGCAATTACCATAACTGCAGGAACAAAAACTCCGGCAATCTTATCTGCCAGTTTTGCAATCGGTGCTTTAGAAGCAGATGCTTCTTCTACTAGCTTAATAATCTGTGACAGTGTGGTATCTTCTCCCACTTTCACAGCCTTACAAATCAATCTTCCAGCCTTATTCATTGTAGCTGAAATTACCTTGTCACCCACTCCCTTTTCTACGGGAATACTCTCGCCCGTAATGGCAGCCTCATTTACACCGGATGTGCCTTCTATTACAACACCATCAACAGGAATCAGGCTTCCCGGTTTTACCACAAACAAATCATCCTTCTGTATAAATTCTGTTGGAACTTCGTTCTCCTCTCCATTTTTAAGAAGAATTGCCGTTTTGGGTGATAAGTCCATCAGTTTCTCTATGGCTTCACCTGTTTTACCTTTAGAACGGGTTTCTAAATATTTTCCCACTGTGACCAGGGTCAAAATCATCCCGGATGACTCAAAATATAAGTTAGATACATAATCACTCACCAGTTCCATATCCCCGTATCCTAATCCATATCCCATACGGTAAATGGCAAAGACACCATACAAAAGAGCTCCGCCGGAACCCACAGCAACTAAGCTGTCCATATTCGGACTTAAATGCCATAATGCCTTAAATCCCACCTGAAAGAACTTCCTGTTCATATATATAATAGGAAGTGTCAGCAAAAATTGGGTGAAAGCAAAGGTAATGGCATTTTCATTCCCATGAAACAAATTATGAATAACAGCCGGCATGGGAATTTGAAACCACATAAAAAACATGTGGTGCATAGAAACAGCCATCAATAATATCATAAAGACAATTGATATTATCAGCCTTCTTTTCATATCTTTGCTTTCCTGCAAGGCTTGGGTATTTCTGTTTCCCTTATGCTCACTTTCCCCGGTCCCCTCTGTCATAGGCCTTGCACCATACCCGCCATTTTCCACGGCTTCTATTATCTTCTCTTTGCTACAAATGCTTTCATCATATTCCACCTGCATGCTGTTTGTCAGAAGATTCACTGTAACTTTCTGCATTCCCTTAAGTTTGCCCACACTCTTTTCCACATGGGAAGAGCAGGCTGAACATGTCATACCCGTAACTGCGTATTTTTCCTTTTTCATTCTGTCTTTTCCTCTCTTGGCACTGATTTATTTCAGTTTTTTCACAAGGTCAATGACTTCTCCCATCATATTCTCATTTCCTTGTCGTATGCCTTCCGTCACACAACTTTCCAAATGCTCCTGCAAAATAATATATCCAAAACTTTGAAGGGCACTTTCCACTGCAGCCACCTGCGTTAAGACATCTCCGCAATACCTGTTTTCTTCAAGCATTCTGCTGATACCATTTAGCTGGCCTATCATTCGGCTTAATCTGTTTTGTAAAAGTTTTTGTTGCTCGTCGCTTCTCGGCGTGTGTTTTTTCTTTTCATGCATCATGTATATATTCCTTCTTCACCTATGTCTTATGATTCTTAATCTCTTATTATAATTTATACCCCCTAGGGGTATTCGTCAAGTGTAAAAAAATGGTCAGTGGTAAAAATGTCACTGCCCCCAAAATAAGGAGCAAATCCAACGATTTGCTCCTTATAATAAACTATATATTTTCCCAACGTTTAAACTTCATTGTTTCTATTTTAGACACTTCATCCGCCAGCACACATACTTCGTCGCTCATGGAGATTCCTGTCATAATCACATCAGTTTGTTCATCCCTTACGCTAAGAAGATTTTTTAAATCTTCTGCTGAAATGATGTTATTATCTATAAGGCCCAACACTTCATCCAAAATAAGAAGATCACATTCACCTGTAGTCAGAACCTTCTTGGCAAAATTAAGTCCGTTTTTAATATTGATAATTTCCTCTGTTTTCTTTTCTTCGGAAAGCTCATCAAAATTCACTTCTGACTTTTCAAAACGGAATATTTTAACTTCCGGCTCTAATCTGCTTATAAACTCGGATTCACTGACTCCCTTTTCCTTCAAAAACTGAATGATTACAACTTTTTCTCCTGCTGCAGCAGACATTACTGCTTTTCCCAGAGCTGCCGGTGACTTTCCATGTCCGTCTCCGCTGTAAATATGTACATATCCCTGCTTCATATAAAACACCTCATGAAAATTTCAAAAGTACGTTGCTTATCATATCACAGAAGTGTTTAAAAATCAATATTCCCTCACTTTATGCACGGATAGAATCTTCATCATAATTTTCGGAGAGTTCCAGTTTGCTCACAGATACTTCATAAGCTATTCTTTTTTCCACCTCTTCTTCTGAGAGCTTTTTCATATATTCCCTACTCTGGATTCTGCCCCAAATTTCACATCTGGTTCCTACATGAAAATTGTTTGCATATCTGGCATTTCTTCCCCAGCAGATACAAGGAATATAATCACTCTTTCCATAAGGTCTGTTTACGGCAAGAAGCAAATCTGCGATTTCTCTTCCGAGAGGTGTTTTTCGGTAAATAGGCTCCTTACAAATATATCCGTCTAAATAAATCTGATTTGATTTTGCACTCTCTTCAATCTCATCCACAAACTCAATTTCTCTTGCAAACACAGAAAGTACCAATTTATTTTTTCTTTCTTCATGTCTGTTGTAGGATCGGAATTGGCCCGTCACCATAATGTTGCTTCCTTTATAATCTGCATCCACATTTAAAAGACGCTCGGATACCATTAACGGAATGATGTCATTTGAATCGCTTAGACGTGCCACTTTTACATCTACCATGTAAAAGCCTTCCCCAAAAATCTCGTGGCTGAATACGAAATCACTTACGATTTCCCCCATAATTACCACCTGGTTGTTTTCAATTACCTTATCTGTCATTGTTGTTCTCCCTTCTTACACTTTAAGAATTTTTTCCTGTATGAGATATGTATATCACTTTTTTATGGAATAAAGAACTGTCATTTATCGCACGCTTTTCCCCGAATTTGTCAATTTTTGTCGAAAAAATTTGGATTTTTGTTTTTTGTGGCGGCTTTTCACGGTTATTTACGCTGTCTGTCTTTACAAAAAAAGGCTGTTGGTGCTATACTAATACAGTTTTGAGTAATCACAGATTCAGAAAGGCTTTTATATGAAACAAAAAAGAGAAGATGTAAGAAATATTGCAATTATTGCCCATGTAGACCACGGTAAAACCACATTGGTCGACGAGTTACTAAAGCAAAGCGGTGTTTTCCGTGCCAATCAGGATGTGGCTGAACGCGTTATGGACTCCGGCGATATAGAAAGGGAACGCGGTATCACCATCCTTTCCAAAAACACTGCAGTCACATATAAAAATACGAAAATCAACATTATCGATACCCCCGGGCATGCTGACTTCGGTGGAGAAGTAGAACGTGTCCTTAAAATGGTAAACGGTGTTGTCCTTGTGGTAGATGCCTTCGAAGGTGCCATGCCACAGACAAAATTCGTTCTCCGCAAAGCACTGGAACTAAAGCTTCCTGTTATTGTCTGCATCAATAAAATAGACAGACCGGAAGCCCGTCCCAATGAAGTTATTGACGAAGTGCTGGAATTATTTATCGAATTGGATGCCAGTGAAGAGCAGCTTGATTGTCCCTTTATCTTTGCATCTGCCAAATCCGGAATTGCTTCCCTAGATGTCAATGAGCAGGGGACAAACATGGTGCCCCTATTTGAAACCATTTTAGACTATATTCCCGCTCCGGAAGGTGATCCCGATGCAGGATGTCAGATTTTAATCAGTACCATTGATTATAATGAGTATGTAGGAAGAATCGGTGTGGGAAAAGTAGACAACGGCATTGTCAAGGTCAATCAGGAAGTAGTCATTGTCAACCACCATGAACCTGACAAACAAAAAAAAGTGAAAATCAGCAAACTCTATGAATTTGATGGTTTAAATAAGGTAGAAGTCACACAGGCAGGCATTGGCTCTATTGTAGCTATTTCCGGTATTGCTGACATTCATATCGGAGATACATTATGTGCACCTGACAATGTAAATCCCATCCCCTTCCAAAAAATATCGGAGCCCACCATTGCCATGCATTTTATTGTTAATGACTCCCCTCTCGCAGGGCAGGAAGGAAAATATGTTACCAGCAGGCATCTTAGGGACCGTTTATTCCGTGAGTTAAACACCGATGTTTCGCTACGCGTAGAAGAAACCGATACTACAGAAGCGTTTAAGGTTTCCGGCAGAGGTGAACTGCACCTTTCTGTATTAATTGAAAATATGCGCCGGGAAGGTTATGAATTTGCTGTCAGCAAAGCAGAGGTTCTTTATAAAGAAGATGAAAAAGGAAAGAAACTGGAGCCTATGGAACTTTGCTACATTGATGTTCCAGAAGAATTTTCCGGTTCTGTTATTGAAAAGTTGAGTCAAAGAAAAGGGGAACTTCAGAACATGGGAGCTGCCTCCGGCGGCTATACCCGTCTTGAGTTTTCCATTCCCTCCAGAGGTTTAATCGGTTATCGTGGAGAATTTATGACAGATACCAAGGGAAATGGTATCATGAACAGTATTTTTGACGGTTATGGTCCTTATAAGGGAGATATCCAATATAGAAAACAAGGCTCTCTCATCGCCTTCGAGGCAGGGGAAGCCATCACCTACGGGCTTTATAATGCCCAGGAAAGGGGAACCCTCTTTATCGGTCCCGGTGAAAAAGTATATTCCGGTATGGTTGTAGGACAAAACGGACGCGGCGAAGATATTGAACTGAATGTTTGTAAGAAAAAGCAGCTTACCAACACCCGTTCCTCCAGCGCAGACGAAGCCTTAAGACTGACACCACCCAAGGTTCTCAGTTTAGAGCAGGCACTGGAATTTATTGATACTGACGAACTGCTTGAGGTAACTCCTACGTCCCTTCGTATCCGCAAAAAAATACTTGACCCTACGATGCGTAAAAGAGCCGCTATGCGCTCCGGTAACTAGTCTCTAAAAAATCTCCGACGATTTATTTTGCGTTTAGAAAGCTTATATCATCTTTCGGGATTTTTTGAAATATCTTTTTCATATGCCTATTAGCTGTCCGTCACAAGAACTCAAAACCGCTTAATTGCAACTTGTGCTTAAACGCCTTTTAAAAGCTTTTGTAAAAAATCAATCAGCAGACTTTAAAAAATGTATAGCTCATTCCAACTGTTCGAAGCGAAGCAAGTTTTGGAATGAGCTATTTATTACATCTTTAAAGTCTGCTGATTAGATTTTTCTA
>JAGBBV010000014.1 GCA_017938315.1 Lachnospiraceae bacterium | reverse complement strand
TATTGCTAAAGAAAATGACATTATAGTTGGTTTTGCATTTGGATATGTATTGGTTAAGCCAAATGGAATAAAAGATTTTTATTTACATGCTATTGATATAATGGAAGAATATCAGAATCATGGCTATGGAACGGAATTGGTGAAATATATTAATTCTCATTCTAAAAATATCGGTTGTAGGAAAATGTTTTTGATAACGAATAAGAGTAATATCTCTGCTTGTAGATGCTATGAAAAAGCAGGAGGTATTAATACTACTAATGATGAAATTGTATATGCATACAAATGATTGAATTATGATAAATTTCAATTTGTAGGGAACAGAAACTTTGAAGTTGGAGGATTAAAATGCTGGATGATTTGTTGGAGATATTATTACAGATTGTGTTAGATGGAGGTACTGAGCTAATAGAACAACATAAATTGTCAAGAAAGGCAAGAATAGTTATATGTACGTTGATAACATTAATTTTCTCAGTATTTATTGCCTTTTTTACAGGGGTATTTATTACAAATAACAGTATATTGATTAGGGTAATTGTTGTAGGAGTGATAATATTCCTAGTAGTTTACTTGACTTCATTGTGGAGAAAGATTGTGTTGTCTAAGAGATGACTTTCAGTTTGTGGAAGTGCGTAAACTGCAAAGAATGCAACATGAATTCAGAAATGTTATCATAGTAAATGAAAGATTAAATAGATCAGAAAAGGAGAAGCAAAAGATGAATACATTTGAATATATTGTTGTCAGTATTGATGGGGACTATGCTAATTTAAAGAGAACGGACATTGACAGTGCGGAAATAAAATTAGTGGCGAGGGCCTTGCTTCCGGCAGAAATTACAGAAGGAAGCCGTCTGAAATACGAATGGATGCAATATGAAATCATTGGGTAATTGGGTAGCAATAGAAAATAGGATATATTTGGAGGGATACCATGAAAGAATTAAGAGGTAAGAATGTACAGATATCAGATACCGTGCTTCTTAGACGGGCAGCAGAAAACAAGAAATATTTGCTGTCACTTGACAGTGACAAGCTGTTACTAAATTACAGACTGGAGGCAGGAAGACCTACCGAAAATTATGGGGCGCTGCCCAAAGATATTCACGGCGGCTGGGAGTTTCCTACCTGTCAGCTCAGGGGACATTTTTTGGGACATTGGCTCTCTGCAGCAGCCCTTGAGTATGACAGAACGGGAGATAGGGAGCTTCTTGGAAAAGCACAGAATATTGTAGATGAATTGGAGCTTTGCCAGATAGATAACGGCGGTGAATGGGTAGCTTCCATTCCCGAGAAATATTTCACATGGATTGGTCGTGGTAAGAATGTCTGGGCACCTCATTATACAGTACATAAAACATTTATGGGACTGATTGATGTGTACCGGTATTGCCATTACGATAAAGCCTTAAAGATTGCGGATGCTTTTGCAGACTGGTTTTTAAAGTACAGTGAATCCTTTACAAAAGAAGCTTTTGATGATGTGCTGGATTTTGAGACCGGCGGTATGCTGGAAGTTTGGGCAGATATGCTGGAGATTACAGGAAAGTATAAATATAAGAAACTGTTAGAAACATATTATCGGGGAAGACTCTTTGATAAGCTTCTTGCAGGAGAAGATCCCCTTACAAACATGCATGCCAATACGACCATTCCGGAGGTCCTTGGCTGTGCAAGGGCATATGAGGTCACCGGAGATGAAAGGTGGAGGAAAATAGCAGAAGCCTATTGGGAATGTGCGGTTACAAGCAGAGGAAGCTTTGTGACAGGCGGACAGACCTGCGGTGAGGTATGGACACCTAAGCATAACATGGCATCCCGCCTTGGGGATAAAAACCAGGAGCATTGTACGGTTTATAACATGATGCGTCTTGCGGGATTTCTCTTTGAATGGACCAAAGAGCCAAAGTATGCACAATACATAGAAAAGAATTTATATAACGGAATTATGGCACAGTCTTATTGGAAGAGTAGTGATTCCCATGGACAAAACAGCGGTCATCCGGAGGAAGGGCTACTCACCTATTTCCTTCCTATGCGTGCAGGTGGAAAGAAAGGATGGGCAAGTAAAACCTCTGATTTCTTTTGTTGCCATGGCACTGTGGTGCAGGCCAATGCAGTACTTAACAGATATATGTATTACCGCCAGGAGGAAGAACTTTATATTTGTCAGTACTTCGATTCTACGGCAGAATTTGATATAAATGGTGAAAAGGTTACTATAGAACAGAAGGAAGATACCTTGTCAGGAAGCTTTCATTTATCCAGTACATCACCTGCAAGACAGGCTATCAGCGATGTGACCGCTAAGGTGGCAGAGCATCCGGATGTAAAAATGGTTTACTTTGCAATTCATACAAAAGACCCTGTAGAACTTAAGCTTCACTTTAGGATTCCGGAATGGGTCAAAGAAAACGTGCAAGTGACCATCAACGGAGAAGCGTATGCTAAGACAGGGAGGCCGGGAGAATTTTTAGTCATAGAACAGTCCTTGAAAGACGGTGACACAATAGGACTTAAACTCCTTAAATCCGTAAAGGCGGTATCCCTTGAAGGCGATGAAAAGAAAGTGGCATTTACCTACGGACCACTTGCGCTGGTAGGACTTTGTGACAGTGAAAAGACGCTTACAGCAGATAAAGAAAATCCCGGTGATATATTAAAACACAGCAATGAGAGGGAATGGGGGAGCTGGAAAGACAGCTTTGTCACCACAGGACAGCAGGACGCCATACGTTTTATCCCGATTAAAGATGTGGGGTATGATGCGTACACGGTTTATTTTCCGATAAAATAGTATATTAGGGTAGAATATAAAGAACAAAAGAGGATGAAATTATGTATGAATGTCCGAATTGCGGAGGCAATTTGAAATTTGATATCACATCGCAGCAGTTAGCCTGCAGCTTTTGTGATACCCATATGAGACCATACGATGTGGATAAAGAGACAGATGCCGTTGAAACAGACTACTTTGAAACCACTGTTTTTACATGTCCTCAATGTGGTGGTGAAATATTTTCCGGGGATAATGAGGCAGCATCTTTTTGTAGCTTTTGCGGAGCCTCTACCATCTTGTCAAGCCGCATCAGTAAAGAAAAAAGACCGCAGTATATTATTCCTTTTAAGAAGACAAAGGAAGACTGCAAAAAGGCATATGAAAAGAAGATGCGTTTTGCTTTTTTTGTGCCGGATGAACTAAAGGATGCGAAGCATATTGAAAGTTTCCGTGGGATATATATGCCCTATTGGACTTATCAGCTTTCCCAAAATCAGCATGTTACATTGAATGGGAAGAAGAGTCACAGGTCCGGAGATTATGTGATAACGGAACATTATCATTTAACAGGAGACTTAAATGCTCTTTATCTTGGATATTCCAAGGACGCATCAGCTAATTTTTATGACAACTTAAGTGAAACACTGGCTCCCTTTGATGCCAAGGAATTGGTGAAGTTTACCCCGTCCTATTTATCCGGATTTTATGCAGATACAGCAGACGTAGAGGAAGATGTCTATTTAGAAGAAGTCATGGGGTTGGCAGAAGAAAACAGCTTTGAGCGGATTTGTAAGGAACCGAAGTTTAAAGGTTATGATGTAGATTCGGGAAAAAACAAAAATAACCTGCGTTCAAAACTTGGTACTGTTTGCAGAACCACAGACAGAACCATGTATCCTGTGTGGTTTTTGTCTTACAGAAATAAAGACAGGGTAGCCTATGCTGCGGTGAACGGCCAAACCGGAAAAGTGGCTGTGGATTTGCCCATTGACATGAAAAAGTACATGTTTACATCTTTGATATTGGCGGTAATTATTTTTGTTCTATTAAATTTATTCCTGACCATAAAGCCTACGACATTAATGATGATTGGATGCCTTTTGGCGCTGGGATCGGCAGCCTTATATGCTAAAGAACTAAACGATATTTACAAAAAAGAACATTTCATTGATGATTTGGGAATGCAGGAAAAAATAGCGGATGAAGAAAGCCTCTATGAGGAAGGGAATGATAAAAAGAAGAAAAATAAAAAAACATTCTCTGTTAAGGATTTTCTAAAAAAACATTGGATAACTATGATTTGGTTTATGGTAGTGTTTGGCCAACTGGGAATTATGTTTTTATATGCCATGGTAGTTTTGGTATGGCCCTTAATTCTCACCGGAACAGTGATTTGTGGTGTTATAGGAATTAAGAAATGTAAAAAAACAGGAGATATCAGGAAAACCCCCGGATTTATTGTTTCTATGATAATGGTGGGGATTGCGGTGGTCATCCGCCTGATAAATCCCGTTTCAGATAGTTATTATTACTTAGGAGCGGTGCTTGCACTTGTGGCGGTACTGTTTAATATGATGGATGTAATCAGCAACTATAACAGACTGGTAATGCGCAGACTTCCCCAGTTTGACAGAAAGGGAGGTGATGACCGTGCATAGATTAAGAAAGAAAATAGGTGTGACAGTCATCATATGTCTATGTGCCGTATCGTGCCTGCTTGGTATGGATAGTAAGGCGCATGCTGCAGAGGATTCCGGTAATGTTTTGTATGATGTAATCATAGAAGATGACGCAGATTTATTGACAGATGAAGAAGAGGACATGTTATCTTTTACAATGGAAGATATTGCGGTCTATGGTAATGTGGCATTTAAGACCATCGATGAAAATGATACCACAACAGAAAGATACATTGAAAATTACTACAGCACTCTTTTTGGCAGCAGGTCCGGTATCGTATTTATGATTGATATGGACAACCGCAATATCTGGATTTACTGTGATGGTGATATCTATGATGTGATAAGAAGTGATGATGCGGATACCATTACGGACAACGTTTATACTTACGCTTCCGATGGCAACTACTTTGCTTGCGCATATGAAGCATTTTCCCAAGCACTTACTTTGCTTGAAGGATATAAAATTGCACGGCCAATGAAATATATCAGCAATGCAATCCTTGCCGCGGTGATTGCCCTTATGATTAACTATTTCGTGGTGAAAGCAATGTCCTTAAGTGCAAAACCGGGAAAAAAAGAACTTTTGGATGCAACAAGACATAAATATGAATTTACAAATATAAACACAGAGCATGTAAATACCACCAGAACCTATTCCCCTCAAAGCAGCGGTAGCAGTGGCGGTGGTGGCCGCAGTGGCGGCGGTGGCGGTGGCCGTAGCGGCGGTGGCGGCGGACATCGTTTTTAGCAAAGTATAAATTTACCTTTTTCAATGTCAGCAGATGTGCTATACTTACTATAAGTGATTGCATTGTGCAAAAGATAAGTAACGGAGATAGAAAATGGGTGGAATTGGAAAATTTCTTACGGGAGTTTTAGGAATATTGGCTGTAATTGCCTGCCTGGCAACCATAGGTGTTATTGGATATTCGCTATCCGGAGCAAAATCAGGTGAGGAAGTAGCAGAAGCAAAAATGAGTCCGGCAAAGGAAGTGATTTTGGAAGATGCGGAAAATAATCTACAGAATGAACCGGAAGCAGTGCCTGTGACTACACCTTCCCGGATTGAGGCAGAGAGTTTTGATCCTAATCATGTGCATGATTATGAAGAAGAGGTGGAGCAAAAAGCGACCTGCTATCAGGCAGGACGACTTTTGTATACCTGCGATTGCGGTGATTACTATTATGTAGATATTTCCTCTACAGGTCATGTGGAAGATGAATGGAAGCTTGTAAGGGAAGCAACGAAAGAAGAGGATGGACTCAAAGTAAAGAAGTGCATTTACTGTGATGAAGTGATAGCACAGGAAGTGATTCTTTACGAAGATAAAGACGGCGATGGAAATACAGATGAAGATGAGAAACATGTACATGTTTATACTTCAAGTGTAGTGAGAGAACCCAGTTGTGTTTTGGCAGGACTTAAGCGATATAGTTGTACTTGCGGTAGTTTTTATACGGAGCCGACTTCGGCACTGGGACATATCGCAACGGACTGGACCATAGCTGAGCAGCCCACTACGACTATGCTGGGAAGAGAGCAGCGTACTTGTAATGTGTGTGGTGTGGTACTGGATTCAAGACCGGTAAATGCCCTTTCGGCAACCCCTTCTGCATCAGCAACCCCTTCAGCGTCTGCATCGGCCAGTGCGAAGCCCTCTGCCACAGTGGCACCTTCTGCATCAGCAGCACCTTCTGCTTCAGCCGGACCAAGTGCTACTCCTGCTGCAACAGCTCATCAGCACAGCTATACCTCTTATGTGCTGAAAGAGTCTACTTGTAGTGAGAAAGGAATCCGTTCCTTTGTATGTACATGCGGAAGCAGTTATGCGGAATTAATTGATCTTGATTCCCAGAATCACAACTATAAGGCAATTATTACTTCACCTACAAGCAATTCCAGTGGTTTTACCACTTACAAGTGCGTTTGGTGTGATTACAGTTATGTAGATAATTATGTGCCGGCTACAGGCTGATTTAAAAACAGCAGTCAGGCTTGTACAAATAAAAAGAATAATCCCTCTTGTCCATGCATATAAAATCATAGGACAGGAGGGATTTTTATGTATAGTTTAAAGAGTGTGGCGGAAACAGAAATCAGCTTAGATGCGGATGTGAAAAGAGGTTTATCAGATGCAGAGGCAAAAGCAAGGCTGGAAAAATACGGAGAAAACAGGTTAAAAGAAGAAAAGGAAAAAGGATTGGTACAACTTTTTTTCGAACAGCTAAATGATCCGCTGATCTATATTTTAATGGCTGCCATTGCTGTATCATTGTTTTTGGGAGAAGTCAGTGATGCGGGAATTATTGGAGCGGTAATTATATTAAACGCTGTTGTTGGCGGAATTCAGGAGGGAAAGGCAAGGCGTGCCATTGATGCACTGAAAAAACTTACAAGCCCCAAGGCGCTTGTTAAAAGGGACGGTAAGGAAAAAGAAGTTCCCAGCGAAGAACTTGTTCCCGGAGACATTGTGTATTTAGAGGCAGGCAGGGCGGTTCCTGCAGATATCAGATTAGTACAAGCTGTTAATTTAAAGATAGAAGAATCAGCTCTTACAGGAGAATCCGTTCCAACTGAAAAGTCATCAGAACAAATGACAGAAATAGGACATGGATTAGGAGATTGTGTAAACATGGCATTTATGACAACTTCCGTCACTTATGGAAGAGGCGAGGGGATTGTCACGGCAACGGGAATGAATACAGAAATCGGTAAAATTGCAGACATGATAGAGTCCGGAGGAAATGAGCTTACGCCCTTACAAAAACGTCTTGCAGATTTGGGGAAAGTACTTAGCATGGCGGCAGTAGGAATTTGTGTGTTCCTGTTTTTGGTAGCACTATGGCAGAAAAGAAATGTAGGGGAAATGCTTCTCACAGCAATCTCACTTGCAGTGGCGGCGGTACCGGAAGGGCTTCCTGCTGTAGTGACCATAGTACTTGCCCTTAGTGTTTCCCGTATGGTGAAAGTAAATACCATTGTAAGGAAGCTTCCCAGTGTGGAAACATTAGGGGCTGTAAATGTAGTTTGTTCCGATAAGACAGGTACACTTACCAAAAATAAGATGACTGTCAAGGAGTGCTACATAGACGGGAAGAGGATAACAGTAGATGAACTGGATGGAAAGAGACATGAACTTTTTTTGAAAGCATGTACTTTATGCAATGATGCCGTTATTGGAGAAAACCGTATCGGAGATCCTACGGAACTTGCATTTCTTGATATGGCGTTTGATTTCGGATATGCGAAAGAACGGGTGGAGAAAGAATGCCCAAGGGTGGATGAGAGAGCCTTTGATTCAGAGCGTAAGAGAATGACTACGGTGCACATGGATAACGGAAAAAAAGTATCCTTTTGCAAAGGAGCTGCGGATGAGATGTTGACCCTTTGTGACCACATGTGGTCACAGAACAAAGAAGTGGCATTTACAGCAAGGGAGAAGAAAAAAGTAAAGGATGCCATTTCGGAAATGGCAGGACTTGCCCTGCGTGTACTTGCTGTTTCCATGAAAAGTGATGGGGAACTTACGGATGAAAAAAACATGACTTTTTTAGGACTTGTGGGGATGATTGATCCGCCCAGGGACGAGGCAAGGGAGGCAGTAGAGAATTTTAAAAATGCCCATGTGGAAACGGTTATGATTACCGGAGATCATGTGGATACCGCATTTGCCATTGCAAAGCAGCTGGGAATAGCAGAGAGCAGGGAAGAATGTATGACCGGCACGCAGATTGATGCACTCTCACAGGAGGAGTTTGCCCGGGAAGTGGATAAAATACATGTCTATGCGAGAGTTTCGCCACAGCACAAAGTACGCATTGTGGAAGCCCAGCGTGCAAAGGGTAAAATCGTGGCTATGACGGGAGACGGCATTAATGATGCTCCCTCCTTAAAAGCAGCAGATGTGGGGATTGCCATGGGAAAAGAAGGGACGGATGTGGCAAGAGCAGCAGCAGATTTGGTGCTTGTAGATGACAATTTCGCAACCATAGAAAAGGCGATGAAAGAAGGTAGAGGAATATATGAGAATATCAGAAAAACGATTCTTTTTCTCCTATCTTCTAATTTTGGAGAAATTCTCACTATGTTGGTGGCGGTGCTTGCCGGTTTTCCGGCACCTTTAAAAGCAAGTCATATTTTATGGGTAAATCTGATTACGGATTCCTTGCCGGCACTTGCTCTCGGAGTGGATAAAAATGATGGTGATGCCCTGATGAGGGAAAAGCCAAGAAAAAGCAATGAGAGCATGTTTTCAGGCGGCGGACTTACCTGCATGCTGTGCTACGGAGTGGTAATTGGAGTAATCAGCCTGCTTGCTTTTTTGACAGTGCCCTACGAAGAACTGATGAGAGAAAATCTGCCGGTGACAATCGGTAATATGGAAAAGATGCTGGGAATAAAAGCTGTGCTTAGCAGAGCACAGACTCATGCATTTACCGTACTTGGAATGAGCCAGCTGTTACATGCCATCGGTATGAGGGACGTAAACAAATCCTTATTTAAGATGAAACATTTGGATAACTGTTATATGCTTTTTGCAGGTGCTGTTGGAATATTTTTACAGGTGCTGGTGACGGAAATTCCTTATTTTGTACAAATCTTCGGTACAAGCAGACTAACCTTTGCGGAATGGGGAAGATTATTTATTCTATCATGTATGCCCCTTGTCATTCATGAAGTACTGATTCTTCAGGATAATCTGGAAAACCGGATTGCAGCAAATTCAAAGAAGTCTGAAAAATGCGAGCAAAAAGAGCAGTATGGCTGAGAGGAAGGAAAAGTTTGAAGAGGACTTGTATGAAATAAACCTGCCGGTGATAAGACCAAGATAAAGGGCGCAAAAATGCATGAAAGCGGATAATAAGAAAATCAGTATAACAGGAATTAGTGGTGCCATACTACCGATCCCGGCAGATAAACTGTCAATGGATAAAAGCAGGGACAAATAAATTGCTTCACGGGGGGAGAGGATATGAAGGTCTTTCGTATTTACCTTGCGGGAAATGGAGTTTGTGGTCAAAGGCCCGGGAGATGTAAGCTTTTCTGAAAAGGCATCATAAAGCTTATATAAGGCAAGGAGAAACAGGAGAAAGAAGGAGAAGAATTTTAAATAGGAAGATGGTATAAACGGAATAATGAATTTGCCCATGGTAAAGGATAAGGTGAGCATAAACCCGGAAACAGCAGAGATAAGCAGAAGGGATAGGAATGATACGCGTACTTTGCCCATGCTGTAAGAAATACCGGCTGTATAGGTATCCAGTGAAAGTGCAAAGATAAGTAATAAAAATTCTGTGAATGAAAGAATCATGATAAGTCCTTGTGAATTATTTGCTATATTTTATTCGGCTATGGTATAATTTGTTTATGTAAAATAACATTTTGTCAAAAAATCAAGATACAGGGGAGGAATTGCTATGAAACTTACGTTTATCGGTGCGGCACACGAGGTAACAGGAAGCTGCCACTATCTAAATGCATGCGGTAAGCATATTCTTGTGGATTACGGTATGGAGCAGGGCATCAATGTGCTTGAGAATAAACCGCTCCCGGTGGCAGAAGCACTCATAGATTATGTGTTTTTAACCCATGCCCATGTGGATCATTCCGGCATGTTACCACTGCTTTCCGCAAGAGGATTTAAGGGCAAAATTTTCTCTACGGTAGCTACTGCCGATTTGTGTAGCATTATGCTTCGTGACTGTGCACATATTCAGATGCAGGAAGCGGAGTGGAAGAACCGTAAGGCGAAGAGAAGCAGTAATGTAGAGCCTCACGAGCCCCTGTTTAATATGGAAAATGCAGACGATGCCATTAAGAGAATTGTACCTTGTCCTTATGACGAGATAATAGAAATATGCGACGGAGTTAAAATCCGTTTTACGGACATCGGTCATCTTCTTGGTTCTTCCAGTATTGAAGTTTGGCTGACAGAGGAAAATGTCAGCAAGAAGATAGTTTTTTCCGGTGACATTGGAAATAAAAATCAACCCCTTCTCCGCGATCCGGCATTTACAAAAGATGCGGATTATGTGGTGATGGAATCTACCTACGGGGACAGGCTACATTCCGCAGAAAGACCGGACTATATTAAAGAACTTACAGAAATCTTACAAGAGACTTTTGATAGAGGTGGAAATGTAGTCATTCCTTCGTTTGCAGTGGGAAGAACCCAGGAAATGCTTTACTTTATCAGAAAAATTAAAGAAGATAGGCTTATACAGCGTCATGAGGATTTTCCTGTTTATGTAGACAGCCCTCTGGCAGTGGAGGCAACCGGTATCTTCCATAAGAATGAAGGCATCTGTTTTGATGAGGAAGCCATGGAACTGGTAAAGAAAGGAATTAATCCGATTTCTTTCCCGGGACTGAGGCTATCCATTACCAGTGACGAATCAAAAGCTATTAACTTTGAGACTACGCCGAAGGTAATTATTTCAGCCTCCGGTATGTGTGATGCAGGACGTGTCCGTCATCATTTGAAACACAATCTTTGGAGACCGGAGAGTACGGTTTTGTTTGTAGGCTATCAGTCTGTTGGCACTTTGGGAAGAATTTTGGTGGAAGGTGTTGACGAAGTAAAACTGTTTGGAGAGCCGATAGAAGTGCGTGCTACCATCCGTACGCTGACAGGCTTATCAGGTCATGCGGATAAGAATGGTCTGATTGAATGGATTGAAGGATTTGAAGAGAAACCCCGTAAGGTATTTGTAGTGCATGGTGAGGATGAAGTGTGTAAGTCTTTTGCAGAATGTTTACAGGTAGAGCATGGTATTAAAGCTTATGCGCCTTACAGCGGAACGGAATTTAATCTGGCATCCGGCAAACTGGAATACGAAGCAATGCCTGTTTACGTGAAGAAGAAAGCCAAACCTGTATCCGATGTATTTAGCAGACTTGTGGCAGCAGGTCAGAGACTTATGGCAGTTATCCGTAAAAACGAAGGTGGTGCCAATAAAGACCTGGCCAAATTTGCAGATCAGATTAATTCCCTTTGTGATAAATGGGACTAGCATGAAAGGAAACTATTACTATGAGTATGGCAGATAAAATCTTTATCGATATGTGTAAAGATATTCTTACAAACGGAACCAGTACGGAAGGGGAGAAGGTAAGGCCCCGTTGGGAGGACGGAACGCCGGCATACACCATCAAGAAGTTCGGCGTGGTAAACCGTTACGATTTGGCAAAAGAATTTCCCATTCTTACCCTGAGAAAGACAGCACTGAAAAGTGCCACCGACGAAATGCTTTGGATCTGGCAGCAAAAGTCCAACAATATTCATGATTTGCACAGCCATATCTGGGATGAATGGGCAGATGAGGATGGTTCTATCGGTAAAGCATATGGTTATCAGCTTGGTGTAAAGCACCAATATAAAGAAGGTATGATGGACCAGGTGGACAGGGTTATTTATGATTTAAAGAACAATCCTTTCAGCCGTCGTATCATGACAAATATTTACGTGCATCAGGATTTACACGAAATGAATTTGTACCCCTGTGCCTACAGCATGACCTTTAATGTAACACAAAAAAAAGGGGAAGATAAGCTGACACTGAACGCGATTTTGAACCAGCGTTCCCAGGATGTGCTTGCGGCAAATAACTGGAATGTGGTACAGTATGCAGTGCTTGTACATATGCTTGCCCAGGTGTGTGACATGAATGTAGGTGAACTTGTACATGTAATTGCGGATGCACATATCTATGACCGCCACGTATCTATTATTGAAGAATTGATCAGCAGACCATGTCTGGATGCACCTACCTTTTGGTTAAATCCGGAGATTAAGGATTTCTATCAGTTTACAAGAAATGACGTAAAAGTAGAAAATTATGTAACCGGAGAGCAGATTTTAAATATACCGATTGCTATTTAGAGAGGATAAGAACATGAATTTAATTGTTGCAGTAGATGAAAATTGGGCTATTGGAAATAAAAATGAGCTTTTGGTGAGAATTCCCGCAGACCATAAATTTTTTAGGGAAGAAACTACCGGAAAAGTAGTGGTTCTCGGAAGGAAGACATTGGAAACATTTCCCCAGGGAATGCCTCTTAAAAATAGAACAAATATTATTATGTCAACCAATCAAAACTATAAAGTAAAGGATGCCATTGTAGTTCACAGCGTGGAAGAACTTTTGGAAGAACTTAAAAAATATAACGATGAAGATGTATATATCATTGGTGGTGACAGCATTTATAAACAGATGCTTCCCTACTGCAATGTAGCTCATGTAACCAAGATTGATCATGCTTATGAAGCGGATGCATATTTCCCCAATCTGGACAAGATGCCGGAATGGGAGATTACCGCAGATAGTGATGAGCAGGTATACTTTGATTTGACGTATCACTTTCTTAAATATGAAAAAAAGAAATAGAAATAATAGCCTGTCAGATGTGACAGGCTATTGACTTTTTAAGAAAAAAGGATAATAATAGAAAAGAATTTCAATACTTTAATACACTAAAATACAAAAAGGAGCGCAAAACTATGGAAAAGAAAAACATCGATTGGGCTAATCTCGGATTCGGCTATGTACAAACAGATTACCGATTCGTATCCAATTTTAAAAATGGCGCCTGGGACGAGGGCATATTGACAGAGGATGCTAACGTCGTCATTAACGAATGTGCAGGCGTATTACAGTATGCGCAGACCGTTTTTGAAGGAATGAAGGCTTACACAACAGCAGACGGTAAGATTGTTACTTTCCGCCCTGACTTAAACGCGGAGAGAATGGCACAGAGTGCGGCTCGTCTCGAAATGCCTGTATTCCCTCAGGATAAATTTGTAGAAGCAGTTCTTAAGACTATTAAAGCGAACGAAGCATATGTTCCCCCTTATGGAAGCGGAGCTACCCTTTATGTTCGTCCTTATATGTTCGGAAGCAACCCTGTTATCGGTGTAAAACCTGCGGAAGAATATCAGTTCCGTGTACTTACTACGCCGGTAGGACCTTATTTTAAAGGCGGCGTAAAGCCCCTTACCATCAGAGTGTGTGACTTTGACCGTGCAGCACCCAATGGAACAGGACATATCAAAGCAGGTCTTAACTATGCAATGAGTTTACACGCAATTGTTGATGCACATAAACAGGGATACGATGAAAATATGTATCTGGATGCAGCAACCAAAACATATGTAGAAGAAACAGGCGGAGCAAACTTCCTCTTTGTTACCAAAGATGGTAAGGTAGTAACACCTAAGTCAAAGAGCATTTTACCTTCTATCACCAGACGTTCCTTAATTCAGGTTGCACAGGAATATCTTGGACTGGAAGCAGAAGAGAGAGTAATTCCGTTAGAAGAAGTAAAGGATATGGCAGAATGTGGCCTTTGCGGTACCGCAGCAGTTATCTCTCCCGTAGGAAAGATTGTTGACCATGGCAAAGAAATTTGCCTGCCCAGCGGCATGACCGAAATGGGACCTATTACCAAGAAGTTATACGAAACATTGACAGGAATCCAGATGGGAACCATTAAAGCTCCCGAAGGATGGATTGTAGAAGTAAAGTAATAAGATAAAGTATGAGAGGCTGTGAAATATTTTCACAGCCTCTTTTTAAAACCCTTCCGTCTGGCGTATTCTTCGAAGTTCCATTCTTTTTAGGGCTCCTTCATAGTCACCTTTTTGTGACTCTGTCTCAACCCTTATCCCATAAGGAATTTGCTTAGGACATCCATTATCATCCAGACCCACTAAAGAAAGATATGCCCGATTGATAGCGCGGCGTGTGCCGTCTTTCTCTTCAAGATAAGTATCTACCCTTACTTCCATGGAAGTATTCCCCACATAGGTGACATATCCGATAATGACAATTAAGTCATCAAGATGTGCCGGTTCCTTAAAACGCAGGTTATCAATAGAAGCGGTGGTTACCTTCATGCCGGCATGGCGTTTGGCAACAATGCCGCCCACCTCATCAATCCAGGAGACCAGTTTTCCTCCAAACAACCGATTCTCCCCATTAATATCTTCATAGCGAAGCAGATGAATCTGCTCCGTCCATGATTCCTCTATTTTTTTTAAAGGCCGTGTGTCGCTGCTCATGATATAGAACCTCCTTTGCGGTTTTTATAATAATTTTTTACATTTTTATTATAAAATATTTTCATTGAAAAGCAATTTGTGTTATGATAAAAATTGGAAAATTTTTTTAGGATACGAAAGGTGGATTAAGAGTGAGTAAAGAATTAGCAGGAGAGAAAGTTGTAATGCTGGGAAACGCAGCCATTGCCAGAGGTGCCTACGAAGCAGGTGTCAAGGTGTCTGCAGCCTATCCGGGAACTCCCAGTACCGAAATCAGTGAAAATATAATTAAGTATCAGGATGATATTTATGCAGAATGGTCACCCAATGAAAAGGTGGCTATGGAAGTGGCTGTGGGTGCATCAATGAGTGGTGTGCGTGCACTTGTTTCCATGAAGCATGTAGGTGTGAACGTTGCATCCGATCCGTTATATACCGTTTCTTATTGTGGTGTAAATGGTGGTCTTGTCCTTGTGGCAGCAGACGATCCGGGACTTTATAGTTCCCAGAACGAACAGGATTCCCGTATGGTGGCAAGGGCAGCAATGGTGCCTGTGATTGAACCTTCTGACAGTGAAGAGGCAAGAGTATTTATTAAGAGAGCTTTTGAACTTTCTGAAGAGTATGATACGCCCATTATTTTCAGGGAGACAACAAGACTTGCACATTCCCAGGGAATTGTAAATCTGGAAGAGAGAGTGGATCTTCCTGACAAGCCTTATGAAAAGAATATTGCCAAGAACGTAATGATGCCCGGTAACGCCATTAAGCGTCACCTTGTGGTAGAAGAACGTTTAAAAAGAATGGCAGAGGATGCCAATACACTTGACATTAATAAAGTAGAATATAACGGAACCAAGATTGGTGTGATTACCAGTGGTATTCCTTATCAGTATGTAAAAGAAGCACTTCCCGAAGCATCAGTTCTTAAGCTTGGTCTGGTGCATCCCCTTCCCAAGAAGCTGATTGAAGAATTTGCTTCCAAGGTAGAGACTCTTTACATCGTGGAAGAACTGGAGCCGGTGATAGAAGAACAGGTGAAATCATGGGGAATCAAAGCAATCGGTAAGGAAATCTTTACCGTACAGGGTGAGTACAGTGCCAATATGCTTAAAAAAGCAATTTTAGGTGTTGATACAGCAGCACAGGCACCGGAACAGGTACCGGCAAGACCCCCTATTCTTTGTCCCGGATGTCCTCACAGAAGCGTATACTCTGTGCTTAAGAAATTAAAAATCCATGCAGCAGGAGACATTGGATGCTACACTCTTGGAGCAGTTGCACCTCTTGGAGTTGTTGAAACAACTCTTTGTATGGGAGCAAGTATTTCCAATCTTCACGGTATGGAAAAAGCAAAAGGCAAAGATTATATCAAAAACTGGGTTGCCGTAATCGGTGATTCCACCTTTTTACATACAGGCGTAAACTCCCTGATGAATATGGTTTATAACAAAGGTACCGGAACAGTTATGATTTTGGATAATTCCACTACAGGAATGACCGGTCATCAGGAGCATGCAGCAACCGGTAAGACCTTGATGGGTGATACTACTTATATGATTAATCTTTATAACCTTTGCAAGGCAATGGGAATTGAGCATGTATATGAAGTAGATGCCTTTGACTTAGATGAAATTGAGAGATTGGTAAAACAGGAAACCCAGAGAGAGGAAGTGTCTGTTATTATCACCAAGTCTCAGTGTGCATTGCTGAAAACCTTTGTACCCAAGGGCAAATGTGTGGTTGACCCTGAAAAGTGTAAAAAGTGCGGTATGTGCTTAGCAGCAGGATGTCCTGCCATTAAGAGGGCAGAAGACGGAACTGCAGTAATTGATGAAACAATGTGTAATGGTTGTGGACTTTGCATGAGTAATTGTAAGTTTGGTGCCATCAGCCTGATAGAGAATAAATAGGGAGGGAACAAGATGGAAACCAAGAATATTATGATTGTAGGTGTAGGAGGACAGGGAACCCTTCTTACCAGCCGTATTTTAGGCGGTATTACCAGAGCCGCAGGCTATGACGTAAAAATCTCCGAGGTGCATGGTATGGCACAGCGAGGAGGCAGCGTTGTTACATATGTGCGTTATGGTGATAAAGTGGCAGAGCCTATTGTAGAAGAAGGATGTGCAGACGTGCTGATTGCCTTTGAAAGACTGGAAGCACTTCGTTATGCTCATTTCCTCAAAAAAGACGGTGTATTGATTGTTAATGATATCCGTATGGACCCCATGACAGTATCCGCAGGACTTGCACAGTATCCTGAAGGAATTATTGAAACCTTAAAAGAAAACCATAATGTAATTGCATTAGACGCGCAGAAGCTTGCAAAGGAAATCGGTAATGCAAGAGTGTTTAACACCATTATCGTAGGTGTGGCTGCAAAGCAGATGGATTTTGCCAAGGAAGAATGGATTAAGGTAATTGAAGCAACCGTTCCTCCTAAGACAATTGAAATCAACACTAAGGCTTTTGAAGCCGGCTGGAATTTACAATAATATTCATACGACAGGAGGGTTATGACAGTGATTTGGAATGAAGCAAAAGAATGTATGAGCAGAGATGAAATGACTGCTCTGCAAAGTAAGAGACTGGTAAAGGCGGTAAACCGTGTTTATCATAACGTGGAATATTATCGCAAGAAAATGCAGCAGGCAGGGGTGGAGCCCGGAGACATCCGCGGAATTGAGGATATTGACAAACTTCCCTATACTACAAAGGATGACCTTAGAGATACTTATCCTTTTGGGCTGTTTGCAGCACCCCAGTCCGAAATTGTGCGTATCCACGCATCCAGTGGTACTACTGGTAAAGCGACGGTAGTAGGTTACACTAGAAAAGATATTGAAATTTGGTCAGAGTGTGTGGCAAGAGCACTTACTATGGCAGGCATCGGCAGAGGAGACACAATCCAGGTAGCATATGGATACGGTCTTTTCACGGGCGGCCTTGGTGCCCACTATGGAGCAGAACATTTGGGAGCAACCGTTGTTCCCATGTCTACCGGTAATACTAAAAAGCTTACTACAATGATGAAAGACTTTGGCGTAACTGGAATTGCATGTACCCCGTCCTATTTATTACATATTGCGGAGACTTTGGAAGCAGATGGCGATATTGAAAACATTAAGTTAAAGGCTGCGATCTGTGGGGCAGAACCTTGGACAGAGCAGATGAGACTGCAGATTGAAGAGAAGTTGCATATCAGTGCACATGATATTTACGGGCTTTCCGAAATCATGGGACCAGGTGTTGCCTGTGACTGTCAGTATCACAAGGGACTTCATGTATATGAAGATCATTTCCTTCCGGAAATCATTGACCCTGAAACACTTAGACCTATCGGAGCAGGAGAAACCGGTGAACTTGTATTTACTACACTTACCAAGGAAGGAATTCCCCTTATCAGATACAGGACCAAAGACCTTACCAGCATCAGCTATGATAAATGTGAATGTGGAAGAACCCTTGCAAGAATCAGCAGATTCAAAGGCCGTTCCGATGATATGCTTATTATCCGTGGCGTAAACGTATTCCCTTCACAGGTGGAAGCAGCTCTTCTTGAAATGGGCGAAACAACACCTCATTACATGATGATTGTTGACCGTGTGAACAACTTAGATACCCTTGAGGTTCAGGTGGAAGTGGAAGAACGCTTCTTCTCTGACGAAATCAAGGAACTTGAAAATCTTACAAAGAAAATTGCACATACTATTCAGCAGGCAATCGGTCTTGCCGTAAAAGTAAAATTGGTAGAGCCCAGAACAATTGAAAGAAGTATGGGTAAGGCAGTGCATGTAATTGATAAACGTAAACTGGTATAGAAGGGAGGAAATAATTATGACAATTAAACAGTTATCCGTATTTCTTGAAAACAGAGAGGGTAGATTGGAAGAAGTTCTCAATACCTTAAAAGAAGAAAAGATTAATATTATTTCTTTAAGCCTTGCAGATACCAGTGATTACGGTATGCTCCGTATTTTGGTGGAAGAGCCTGAAAGAGGAAAAGATGCACTGAAAGCAAAAGGTTTTTCTGCAACCTTAAGTGATATCGTGGCAGTAACCCTTCCTCATAAGATTGGTGCACTTCAGGAGACATTACATATTTTGTACGAGGCAGGAATTAACATTGAGTATATGTATGCTCTTTGTACAACCACCGATGAAGCAGCGATTGCTATCAAACCTTCTGATTTACAGAAAGCAGTAGAGGCACTTGAAAAAGCCGGTGCGCATTTCTTTGATGGACTTTTTAAATAATATAAACAAATCTTATAATAAAAATAAGAAATATTGATTTTACTTATGGTTAAGCGCATTATATAATCATAATGTAAAGAGCAAAAAGACAGGTCTTTACAGGCCTGTTTTTTTATGGGAATTCTTTCATATCAAGTGTGTCTATGTGAAAAAGGGGAATTTTACGAATGCACAGCTTGATAAAGGAGTGATTGATATGGTAAAAGCAGTAGTCGGTGCAAACTGGGGCGATGAAGGCAAGGGTAAAATTACGGATATGCTTGCCAAAGATGCAGATATTATTGTGAGATTCCAAGGCGGTGCAAATGCAGGACACACCATTGTCAATGAATATGGAAAATTCGCACTGCATACTTTGCCGTCAGGTGTCTTTCACCGGCACGTGACGAACATTATCGGAAATGGTGTAGCCTTAAACATTCCTGTGCTGTTTCATGAACTGCAATCACTCGCAGGCAGAAATGTGCCCATGCCGAAGCTTTTGGTTTCCGACAGGGCACAGATTGTTATGCCTTATCACATTTTATTGGATGAATATGAAGAAGAGAGACTTGGTGGTAAATCCTTCGGTTCCACAAAATCGGGAATTGCCCCTTTTTATTCAGATAAATATGCAAAAATCGGTTTTCAGGTAAGTGAACTTTTTGATGACGGAATTTTGAAAGAAAAAGTAGAGAGAGTATGCGAGCAAAAAAATATCATGTTTGAGCATATGTATCATAAACCTCTAATCAGTCCTTCCGGGCTTCTTGAAACATTGCGGGAATATCGCGAAATGGTAAAGCCATATGTGTGCGATGTTTCTGTTTATCTTGAAAAAGCCATGAAAGAAGAAAAAACGATTTTGTTGGAAGGACAATTAGGAACCTTAAAAGATCCTGACCATGGGATTTATCCCATGGTTACCTCCTCCTCCACGCTGGCAGCCTACGGTGCTATCGGCGTGGGAATCCCTCCCTATGAAATAAAACAAATAATTACTGTATGCAAAGCATATTCTTCCGCAGTTGGAGCGGGAGCATTTGTATCAGAGATATTTGGCGATGAAGCAGATGAACTTCGCCGCAGAGGCGGAGATGGCGGTGAGTATGGTGCAACTACAGGACGCCCCAGGCGTATGGGATGGTTTGACTGTGTGGCGTCAAAATACGGATGCAGATTACAGGGTACTACAGATGTAGCATTTACAGTGTTAGATGTGCTTGGATATTTGGATGAAATTCCTGTTTGTGTAGGGTATGAGATTGACGGGGAAGTAACAACTGATTTTCCTGTGACAGTAAAATTAAATAAAGCAAAGCCTGTGCTTGAGGTTCTTCCCGGTTGGAAATGTGACATCCGTGGTATTAAGGAGTATGAAGATTTACCGGAGAACTGCAGAAATTATGTTGAGTTTATTGAAAAACAGATAGGATATCCGATTACTATGATATCAAATGGACCCGGACGGGAAGATATTATTTATAGAAAAAAATAGATGCAATGCAAAAATGGAACTAATAACTTGATGATAAGTTATAGGTTCCATTTTTTTGCCTATTCATTATTGACAATGGTAGTCCCGGTTAATTATGATAAAGGATATTGAGAGGTGTCTTATGAACAGAAACTATTCATTGGAACTGGAAAAGTTAATGAGTGATTCTTCTAATAAAGGGAAGAGTCTTTTTTTGCACAGTTGCTGTGCACCCTGCAGCAGTTATGTGCTGGAATATTTATGCCGTTTTTTCAGGATAACAGTATTTTATTACAATCCAAATATCACAGAAGATGAGGAATATTTTAAGCGCGTGGAAGAGCAGAAACGGTTGATTGAGGCAATGAATGACCGGGGAACAGCAGATTCATCTGCTTATCCTATAGAAATTATAGAAGGTGACTATGAAAAAAACTTGTTTTTTGACAGTGTGAAAGGAATGGAAGCGTGTAAGGAGGGCGGCGAACGTTGTTTTGTGTGCTATGAATTACGGCTTCGGGAAACTGCACGCCGGGCAAAAGAGAATGGGGCAGACTATTTTACCACCACTCTCACCATCAGCCCCTTAAAGAATGCAGGGAAGATTAATGAAATTGGAGAGAAGCTGGAAAGAGAACTGGGAGTGGCATTTTTGCCATCAGATTTTAAGAAGAAAAACGGTTATAAACGTTCCATTGAATTGTCTAAGGAGTTTGACTTGTACAGACAGGATTATTGCGGCTGTATTTATTCTAAGATGGAACGGGAAAGCCTTGCACAAAACAAATTATAGTGTTAGGATAAAAACTGTATAAGCATAACAGAAACGAGGGAGAACATGAAAAAATTTCTTGATTTAATTTCAGAAGAAATGAAACAGACATTTGAGGCGGCCGGTTATGACAGAGAACTTGGAAAGGTAACCTTGTCAAATCGTCCTGACCTTTGTGAATATCAGTGTAATGGTGCTATGGCAGGTGCAAAATTATATAAGAAAGCACCCATTATGATTGCAAATGAAGTGGCGGAAAGACTTTCAGGAAGTACGGTTTTTTCAGAAGTGACGGCAGTGGCACCGGGATTCTTAAACTGTAAAGTAAAGGAATCTTTTATTACAGAGTATCTGTCCGGTATGCGTACAGAAGATAAGTTTGGTATGGAAATGCCGGAAAATCCAAAGAAAGTGATTATTGACTACGGCGGACCCAATGTAGCTAAACCGTTGCATGTTGGCCATTTGCGTTCTGCTATTATCGGTGAAAGCATTAAGAGAATTGTCCGTTATGCCGGACATGACATCATCGGAGACATCCATTTAGGTGATTGGGGACTTCAGATGGGGCTTATTATCACAGAACTTAAGGAACGTCAACCGGATTTGGTGTATTTCGATGAAAATTATGAAGGCGAATATCCGGAGGAAGCACCTTTTACCATTGCAGACTTAGGGGAAATTTATCCTACTGCTTCTGCAAAGTCAAAAGAAGATGAAGCATATAAGGAAAGAGCACTGGATGCAACATTTAAACTTCAGTCAGGAGTGCGGGGACATCGTGCACTTTGGAAGCATATCATGGATATTTCGGTTCCTGATCTTAAGAAGAATTATGCCAATCTGAATGTAGACTTTGAACTTTGGAAGGGAGAATCTGATGTTCATGATGTGATTCCGGGTATGGCTGAAAAGATGAAAGCAGATGGCTTTGCATACATGAGTGAAGGTGCACTTGTTGTAGATGTAAAGGAAGAAACTGACACCAAAGAGCTTCCTCCTTGCATGATCTTAAAGTCTGATGGTGCTGCTCTATATACCACAACGGACTTGGCAACCATCATGGAGCGTATGAAAGACTATGACCCTGACTTAATGATTTATCTCACGGACAAGCGTCAGGCACTTCATTTTGAACAGGTATTCCGCTGTGCAAGAAAAACGAAATTGGTAAAACCGGAAACAGAAATGATTCATATTGGATTCGGAACCATGAACGGAAAGGATGGAAAGCCTTTTAAGACCCGTGAAGGCGGTGTTATGCGTCTGGAAGTCCTGATTAAGGAAATTAATGATGAGATGTACCGTAAGATTACGGATAACAGGGATGTTTCCGAAGAGGAAGCAAGGGAAACCGCAAGCATAGTTGCGCTTTCCGCAATTAAGTATGGCGATTTGTCTAACCAGGCTTCTAAAGATTATATTTTCGATATTGATAAATTCACTTCCTTTGAGGGAGACACAGGTCCGTATATTTTATATACGATTGTACGTATCAAATCGATTTTGAACAAATATAAAGAACAGGGCGGAAGTATTGCAGAAGACGCAACCTTCGGACTTGCAGGAAGTGAATCCGAAAAAGCACTGATGCTGGAACTTACTAAATTTAATGCAGTGATGGAAACTGCTTGTGCGGAGACAGCACCGCATAAGGTATGTGCTTATATCTATGATTTGGCAAACGCCTTTAATAAGTTTTACCATGAGACAAAGATTCTTTCTGAGGAAGATGATGCGAAAAAGAAAGGCTATATTGCCCTTCTTGTGCTTGCAAGGGATGTGCTTGAAACCTGCATTGATTTGTTAGGATTTTCCGCACCGGAGAGAATGTAAAATAACAATAAGAAGAATCCCGGAATTCGGGATTCTTTTACAAATATGGAGTAAGCAAAGCTATGGCTGAAAAATTTTATGCGGTAAGGAAGGGGCTTACCCCGGGTATCTACCGCACATGGGATGAATGTAAAGCAAATACGCACGGGTTTTCCGGAGCGGAATATAAAAGTTTTCCTACTTTGCAGGAAGCACAAAATTACATGAATGGTGGAAATATGACAGAAGATGCCGGTGATTACGTGGCTATTTATGTGGACGGAAGTTACAATGTTGCCACACAGGAGTTTTCCTATGGAATGGTAGTATTACAGGGAGAGTCAGAGGAATGTTTTTCCTGTAAATATGACGATAAGGAGCTATCGTCCATGCACAATGTAGCAGGTGAGATTAAGGGCGCCGAAGCAGCTATGCGCTATGCCCTTGATAAAGGAATACCCAAGATAGCCATTTATCATGACTATGAGGGGATTGCCAAGTGGCCTTTGGGAGAATGGAAAACCAATAAAGAGGGAACTAAGGCATACAAAGCTTTTTTTGATGAAGTAAGTAAGCAGATAAAGATTAAGTTTGTAAAGGTGGCAGGCCATTCAAACAATAAATATAACGATATGGCAGACAGACTTGCAAAAGATGCCTTGGGCATAGAATAAGGAGAGGGTATCATGAAGGTTCTATTAATTAATGGAAGTCCCAATGCAAAGGGATGTACTTATACGGCACTTTCAGAAGTTGAGAAGATTTTAAATGAAAACAATATTGAAACAGAAATGATACAAATCGGAAATAAGGCCATCAGAGGCTGTATCGGCTGTGGTGGTTGCAAAAGTACAAAGAGATGCGTCTTTGATGATGATTTGGTGAATGAAGTGATTGCAAAAATGGAGAGTGCAGATGGCTTAATTATCGGTTCTCCCGTATATTTTGCCTCACCAAACGGCAACTTAATGAGTATGTTAGACCGGATGTTTTATGCAGGTGACTGCTTTGCCCATAAGCCGGCTGCGGCAGTGGTATCAGCAAGGCGTGCAGGAACAACGGTTTCTTTAGATGATTTGAACAAATACTTTAGTATCAGACAGATGCTTACCGTGGGGTCAACCTATTGGAATATGGTGCACGGAAGTAAGCCTGAGGATGTGCTTTGTGATGAGGAAGGGCTTCAGACCATGCGTAACCTTGGCAGAAACATGGCATGGATACTAAAATGTATTGAGGCAGGTGCGGCTACGGGAATAAAAGCGCCTGCGGCAGAGCGGGAAAAGTGGACAAACTTTATCAGAAACTAGGAGAGAGCGGAAATGATACATTATTTAATGAGCGCAAATACACCAATGCTTGCAGCACTGGGATTATTAGTTGCATTTGCAGGGACATGCCTTTTGCTTACAAAGCTGAGCCCATATTTGCCGAAAGATGCCGGAAGGGAATTTGCCCATGACGGAAAATTATCAGCCGGCAAACCAAGAGGAGCAGGGATTATTTTTATTTTGGTATTTACAGTCACAGCACTCATCTTTGCACCTATGAATAAAGAGGTAGGAATTTACCTGATTCTGGTAGCTGCGGAAATGCTCACCGGATATATGGACGATGCATCTGATAAACCCTGGGGAGAATGGAAAAAGGGAATTTTAGATTTGGTAGTGGCAATGGTTCTTGCCCTTACCTTCCTAAATTATAATTCCAGTACCATTACCATAGCAAGCCTTGGAATGGAAGTAACCTTGCCTCCTGTACTGTTTGTTATTTTAGCGGTGATTTTGGTTTGGACATCCATCAATGTGACTAACTGTGCAGATGGTGTGGACGGACTTTCCGGAACGCTGACAATTATCACGCTGATGACCATTTATGTAATTGACAGTATTAAGGGAATGCCGGAAGACTTTTCTTATGTAATTTTATTATTTGTAATCTGTATTTTGGGCTATTTGTGGTACAACGCCACACCCAGCCGTCTAATGATGGGAGATGCAGGCTCAAGGGCAATGGGAATTTTCATCAGTATTGCCATATTGAAGACAGGAAGCCCACTGCTTTATATCCCGGTGGCGATTATGCTGATTTTAGACGGAGGTTTGGGACTTTTAAAAGTATCCTTAATCCGTGTATTTAAAATATACATTTTAAAAAATACAAGAACACCGATTCACGATCATGTCAGAAAAGTTAAGGGTTGGTCTAATACACAGACCGTATTCCGCTTTGCAATCATTCAAATCGTGGTTTCGGTGGCCACAGTATATATGTTATTGTAAAAGATAGGGGTACAGGATAATCAAATGTTTTGGGGTTAGGAGGAACACATATGAGAATCGGAGGAGCAGTTGAAAAACCGTACAGTAATCCGGATGAATGGTATGCGATTGTAAAGGAGCTTGGTTATGGTGCCGTGCTTGCACCGGTGGGAGCCGATGCGTCTAAGGCAGAAAAGGAAGCATACCTTGCTTGTATTAAGGAACATAATTTAGTAGTTGGGGAAGTGGGTGTGTGGAACAATCCTCTTTCCAAGGATGAAAAGGTGCGCCGTGAGGCAATTGCCTACTGTAAAAAGCAACTCCGTCATGCGGAAGAGATGGGTGCAAACTGTTGCGTCAATGTGGCAGGAAGTCCTGGACCTAAGTGGGACGGTTTCTGCATGGAAAATTACGAAAAAGATACCTATGCGCTGTTGGTAGATACGGTAAGGGAAATTATTGATGATGTAAAGCCGGTGAAAACTTTTTATACAGTTGAACCCATGCCGTGGATGGTGCCTACCTCGCCGGAAGAATATCTGCAGCTGATTAAGGATGTGGATAGAAAAGAATTTGCAGTACATCTTGATTTTACCAATATGATTAATTGTCCGGAACGCTTTGTGAAGAGAGATGCCTTTATCGAGCATTGCTTTAAGCTCCTTGCACCTTATATTAAGAGCGTACACGGAAAAGATGTAAACATGTCAGATACACTTCCCTGTGTCATCGAAGAAACAATGCCCGGAAAGGGATGCGTAGACTATAGGAAGGTAGTAAAGCTGGTTGAGTGGCTTGGCAAGGATGCCACATTGTTCGTAGAGCATCTGCCGGACCATGCAAGCTATATGCAGGCAGCAGCTTATGTCAGAAACCAGGCACAGCTTGAAGGCGTTACATTACGATAAAGGTGGGGATACAAATGAAGGATAGAAGAGATAAAGTAAATTATTATTTAGACTTAGCGGAAAGTGTTTCCCAGAGAGGCACTTGCCTTAGAAGAAATTATGGGGCAGTTATCGTGAAGAATGATGAGGTTATTTCTACAGGATATGTAGGGGCACCCAGAGGAAGAAAAAATTGTAGTGATGTAGGCTCCTGCATCAGGGAGGAGATGAATATTCCCCGAGGAGAGAGGTATGAGCTTTGCAGAAGCGTCCATGCGGAGGCCAATGCCATTATCAGCGCATCCCGCGACAAAATGCTTGGAAGTGCCATGTATCTCGCGGGAACAGACGCAAAGACCGGAGAGTACATACCGAATTCCAACAGTTGTTCCATGTGTAAGAGAATGATTATCAATGCCGGAATCGAAAAGGTATATGTGCGCGATGATAAAGATAACTACCGCATGGTAGAAGTAACAGACTGGATTAGCAATGACGAATCACTAGACGGAAAGAAGGGCTACTAGAAATGGAAATGAAACCGATGATGCTATTTAAAGACGGAAAAAGAAAGGCACTGACCTTAAGCTATGATGATGGAACCATTCATGACAGAAGATTTGTAAAGATACTCAACGCTTACGGGATAAAATGTACGTTCAACTTAAACTCCGGAATTTTCGGCGTGGAAGAAAAGAAGATGAGTAATGGTGTTTTTACAGATTTTACCAGAATTGAGGAACGTGAAGTAAAAGAATTATACAGCGGGCATGAGGTAGCATCCCATACATTGACCCACCCGTCCTTAACAGAAATATCTACGGGAATGGGAACCAGTGAGGTTTTAAAAGACAGAGAAAATCTGGAAAGAATCGTAGGGGAGAAAGTGACAGGATTTGCTTATCCTTATGGTACATTTAATGAGATAGTGGAGGACATGCTTGCTAACTGCGGAATTGTATATGCGAGAACGGTGCGTAGCACAGAAAAGTTTGAATTTCCTCAGGACTATTTGGAATGGGACCCCACTTGTCATCATGAGTCACCCCGTTTCCTTGAAATTACAGAGGAATTTTTAAAAGACGAATCCTATGAAGCGAAGCTGTTTTATCTTTGGGGACACAGCTATGAATTTGCCCAGAAGGACAGTTGGCAGATGATAGAAGACTTTTGCAAAAAGATGAAAGAGCAGGAAGAGGAAATCTGGTTTGCGACCAACATGGAAGTGATGGAATATGAAAAAGCATTCCGTGAACTTATGGTGTCATCAGATGGAAAAGTGATTCACAATCCCGCAGAAACAGATTTGTGGTATAAGCTTGGTAATAAAGTATGCTGTATTGCTGCAGGCCAGCGCCAGCAGTTATAATATGTCAGGAAGTTATATAACGCGGAGGAAGTGGACTTGAAGAATGAATTATTTTCCATAGGTCCTGTAACGATTTATGGTTATGGGCTTATGATTGGGATTGGAATACTGATTTGCATTATCATGGGCATGAAGCGTGCAAAGAAATACGGGCTAAAAGAAGATGCGGTTATTGATATAGCACTTGCTGGTCTGTTGGTCGGTTGGCTCGGTGCAAAAGTTTTATATGTAATAGTAGAATGGAAAGCATTTCTGGCTGATCCCATGAGCGTGCTTGGCACGGAAGGATTTGTAGTTTATGGCGGGATTACAGCAGGTGTACTGGCTGCTATGGTATATTGCAGGCGCAAGGGTTATCAATTTTTGGAATATTTTGACTTGCTTGCTCCGTCTGTTGCAGTGGCACAAGCCTTCGGTAGAATCGGATGCTTTATGGCCGGCTGTTGCTACGGAAGAGAGACAGACTCCGCACTTGGGGTGGTTTTTCCGGTAGGAAGCATTGCACCGGCCGGTGTGAAATTACTTCCCACACAGCTTTTTTCTTCTGCCGGTGATTTTGGAATTATGCTTGCACTTCTTTGGCATTATAAAAGAAGAAAGCATATCGGAGATACAGGTTTTATTTATATGCTTCTTTACGGTGTGGGCCGTTTTGTTATCGAAATGTTCAGAAGTGATAACAGGGGTGAAGTGGGAGTACTTTCCACATCCCAGTTCATTTCTATCTTTATAGTAGCAGCGGCACTTGCCCTTTTGTGGAATAACCGAAAAAAGGGAAAACCTGTAAAAGAAGAAACCGCCGAATCATAGGGCATTTGCAGACAGTTCTTTGCGTAATTTATGCGGAGTGGTTTTATAAGTGTCTTTAAACATACGGATAAAGACTTTATAGTTATGGATGCCATTGCGCTCAAGCAAATCGTTAATACTGTAGTTTGTCTCAATTAAATCCTGATAAAAATACATCATCCGGACAGCATTTAGGTATTCCATAAATGTCTGTCCGGTATGTTTTTTAAACATACGGCAAAAGTATTCGGGGCTGATATTTAGTAAATCGGCCACTTCTGAAAGGGATATGTCTTTTTGATAGTTTGCCTTTACATAATGAGTGATTTCTTCTATCTTTTCCAAATTTCTGTTTTCTTTTTCTTTGCTTTCCCAGGTAATGCGTTTGGAATGATGTTTATACAAAATATGTAAAAAATGGAATAGCTCGCCGGAAAATGCAAGGGCATATCCATCTTCCTGCGCAGAATAAATTTCAAGCATATTAAAGAGACATTCCCGAAGTTTTTTTTGCGTAGCGGTAGTCGTGATAGAAGGATAGTAAGCCTGAAACTGGAGTAAGGACATCTGACTGATTGCACCGGATAGATAGTCATAGGGGATTTGTAATAAAATGTAATTTACTTTTCCGGATGATCTGGCAGCATGGATTTCCTTGGAGTTTACTAGAAAGATGTCATCTTTTTTCAATGTATATTTTTTTTCATTGACATAGACTGTCATATACCCATCCAGAACAAATATTACTTCCAGATGACTGTGCCAATGCATGGGCGAATAAAAAGTTTCTGCATACATAAGCTGAAAAAATAGTTTTAGTCTGCTATCATCCTTTACGATTTCATACGAATACCGGTTCATAATGAAAAACTCCTATCAAAAAGTCAAAAAAAGATAGTTATACAACACAATTATAAGGGAAAAAAGAAAAAAATGTCAATATTGACCTATTAATTGTGCAAAATGAGGTCTATATGTATTAAGAGATAGCAAGTATAATATTTTTATAAACGGAGGGTTTTCTTATGAGTAAAATGATGCTTAATTTTGATGACTATATTGCAAAAGCAAGAAGTGCCGTGTCAGAGGGACAGGTGCTGGTTAAAAATGACCATAATGTACTTCCTTTGGCAGAAGGTGCAAAGGTAGCTGTGTTTGGAAGAATCCAGACTAACTACTACAAAAGCGGAACCGGTTCAGGGGGAATGGTAAATGTAAATAAGGTAACGGGAATTTTGGATGCCTTATTAGAATCCGGTAAAGTAAAAATCAACGAAAAATTAATGAATACATATGAAGAATGGGAGAGAGAACATCCCTTTGACGAGGGAATCGGTTGGGGAAATGAACCTTGGTCACAGCCGGAGATGGAACTGGATGATGAGCTTGTCAAAGAAGCGGCAGATGAATCTGAAGTGGCAATCATCATCATCGGCAGAACTGCAGGTGAGGACCAGGATAATTTAAACCACCCCGGCTCCTATCTTTTGACAGAAAATGAAGAAAAAATGATGGATGTAGTCCGCCGCTATTTCTCCAAAGTTGCTGTGGTTTTAAATGTAGGCAATATCATTGATATGTCTTTCGTGGATAAATTTAACCCCGATGCTGTTTTATATGCATGGCAAGGCGGTATGATAGGTGGCTATGGAACAGCGGATGTACTTCTGGGAGAAATATCCCCCTGCGGTAAATTGACTGACACCATTGCCTATAGCCTGGAGGATTATCCCTCCCATAAGAATTTTGGAAACCTTGACAGAAATTTCTACGAAGAAGATATTTATGTGGGCTATCGCTATTTTGAAACTGCCGCAAAAGACAAGGTGAGATATCCTTTTGGATTTGGTCTTTCCTACACTGACTTTTTGGTAGAGATCAAAGAATTTGAAGTCAGCGCCGAGCAAATCGGCGTGACCTGTGTTGTAAAAAACATTGGAAACTATACAGGAAAAGAAGTGGT
Organism: Lachnospiraceae bacterium; assembly: GCA_017938315.1. Taxonomy (GTDB): domain Bacteria; phylum Bacillota; class Clostridia; order Lachnospirales; family Lachnospiraceae; genus Suilimivivens. Next base: position 38,242 of record JAGBBV010000014.1, on the reverse strand, counting down.
ACAAGTTTATGCTAAGGCACCTCAGGGCAAGCTTGGAAAGCCCCTTAGAAGCCTGGTAGGATTTGCTAAAACAGGAAACTTAAAGCCCGGAGAAGAGGAAACGCTTGAAATTATAGTTCCCTTTTATATGGTGGCTTCCTATGATGAAACAGGTGCTACGGGATATGCCTCTTCCTATGTACTGGAAGAGGGAGAATATGTATTTTATGCAGGTACTGATGTAAGATGTGCGCAAAAGGCCGGTGCTTTGACAATTGAAGAGACGGAACTGATAGAGCAGCTTTCGCAGGCTCTTGCTCCGGTTACAAAGTTTAGACGTATGAAACCGAAACAAAACGAAGATGGCAGTTTTTCTTTTGTGATGGAGGATGTGCCTCTGCGCGATAAAAATCCTGCCCAAAAGCGTTTGGAGAATTTGCCTGCAGAGATTCCTTTTACTGGAGACAAAGGATATAAGCTGGCGGATGTAAAGGCCGGCAAAGTTTCCATGGAAGCTTTTGTGGCACAGTTTAGTGATGATGACTTATCCAGCATCATCAGAGGAGAAGGAATGGGAAGTCCCAAGGTAACAGCCGGAACAGCGGCGGCTTTTGGCGGTGTTTCAAAGAGCCTTGAGGCCTTTGGTATTCCTTGCGGATGCTGTTCCGACGGACCCTCCGGCATGCGTCTTGACAGTGGAATGAGGGCATTTAGTCTTCCTAACGGAACACTTCTTGCGTGTAGCTTTAATGAAAAACTGGTGGAAGAGTTATATGCTTTTACCGGTATTGAAATGATAAAAAATAAAGTGGAAAATCTGTTGGGTCCGGGTATGAATATTCACAGGCATCCTTTAAACGGACGTAACTTTGAATACTTTTCGGAAGATCCTTTTTTGACAGGTAAGATGGCGGCGGCCATGGTAAGAGGTCTGCAAAGCGCCGGTGTTACCGGAACTGCAAAGCATTTTTGCGGAAACAACCAGGAAACAAAACGCCATTTTGTAGATACCATTGCTTCAGAAAGAGCTCTTCGCGAAATTTACTTAAAAGGTTTTGAAATTGCTGTAAAAGAAGGCGGCGAAGATTCTATTATGACCACATATTGTCCTGTAAACGGTATTTGGACAGCAGGAAATTATGACTTAAATACCACCATTTTGCGTAATGAATGGGGATTTGAAGGTATTGTCATGACTGACTGGTGGGCAAAAATTAATGACGAGGGCGGCGAAGCGACCTTAAATAACTTTGCAGCTATGGCACGTGCCCAGAATGATTTGTATATGGTGTGTGGGGATGCAGCCACAAACAGCACAGGTGACAACACCTTATCTTCCTTGGAAGCAGGAACACTTACCAGAGGAGAACTTCAGAGAAATGCAATGAATATCTGTGGCTTTCTCATGAACACACAGGCATTTGAACGCTTTGTGGGAGAAGGCTGTGAGGTAGAGATGATTGGAAAAGAAGCGGAAGCTTGTATGCAGACTGAGGAAGTTCCTTACTATCCTGTAAAAGATGAAATTATTATTAATCTTGAGGATGCGGAAGGTAAAAAAGGAGAGAGCGTTGTGTTTGCCTTAGACCTTTTGATGGAACAAATCGGAGGATTCAAAGTAGAGATTACCGCAAAATCCGATTTGGGAGAACTTGCACAGATTCCCATGACCTTGTTTTACCAAAGTGTGCCTATGGCAGTGTTTACCTTCAACGGTACAGCAGGTAAATGGGATACCAGACAAAAGAAAGTTATTATTCACAATAAGAACGCAGTATTCCGCCTGTACTTTGCACAGAATGGACTTAAGGCGAAGCAGATTAAATTTACCTTTGACAAGGCCATTGATGAAATTGAAGACCAGCTTTCTTATGTGAGAATGTAGAATTAGGAGCCGGAAGCGGTGATGCTTCCGGCTTTTTTTCCTGTTGACACAGTGTCAACAAAAAAATATAGGGTGGTGCTTTCCTAAATTTTGAAATGCAGTTACAATAAAGATGCTGCAGCAATTGAAAAAGGAAAGGAAAATTGTTTATGGCAGAATTTGGCGAAAACTTAAAAAGAGTACGAGAAGAAAAAGGAATTACACAACAAACCCTAGCAGAACAATTATATGTAACCAGGCAGGCAATATCCAGATGGGAAGGGGGTTCCCGGTATCCGGATTTAATGACCGCAAAGAAAATGGCCCAGTACTTAGGAGTGTCATTAGATGATTTGCTTTCAGATGATGATATGAAATTATATGTAGAGAAGAGTGCCATTATGGATTCCCTTGTGGCCAAGAGACTACAGATAGCAATGATTGCATTAACACTCATGTGTACACTGATCCATGTTAGCTTCTATATGATTGAAAATTTGCTACCGGATGGAATTATGATTTCATCACCTACGGAATTAACCAAAAGTGTTTTGATGGCAATGATATTAGGATATGCACTCTATGCGGCAATAACAGATAAGCTGACTCCAAAAGTAACCATGTATCTGGCGGTGATATTTTTTGGTGCCGGCTTATGGTCAGCAGTTATTTGTCTGTTTCATGCAGATGATGCATTTCCGCTTCATACTCTGGCCATTGCGTGTGTGCTTGACATATTCTTTTTGGCAGTATGCATCAGATTTTTCGGAAGTAGTAAGAAAACAAAACCTATGCTCATTTATGTGTTGGCGGGTATCTATCTTGCCAATGGACTGATTAACTATATTGCATCACTATTTTCTTATGGACCGGAGATTCCTATGGATGTAGGAAGTGATATAGCAATGTTAAATTTAATCGGCTTTCTGAACGGAAGTCTTTTGCTTGGACTTCTTGTGGTGATGGCATATGTGCTAAGCCGTAAGAGAAAACTGGCCATAAGATAAAGGAATCATAAAACCGGAACCGTAAGTGAAATTTACGGCTCCGGTTTGAAAAAACGCATGAAAATGTAGCTAAACAAAAGATACAAAAAAGTTAGAAAAAAGTTTACAAAATAACTTGACAAGCAGTGTCTATTAATAGTATACTAGCAAAGTGGTTCGGGTGAGATGCCCGACACGCAGACCCTTGGGATCTTAGCTCAGCTGGGAGAGCATCTGCCTTACAAGCAGAGGGTCACAGGTTCGAGCCCTGTAGGTCCCACTACCGCGAGAGCGGTTTAACAGAATATGGCGAGATGGCTCAACTGGCTAGAGCGTCCGGTTCATACCCGGGAGGTTGAGAGTTCAAGTCTCTCTCTCGCTACGAAGTAAAACCCTTGAAAGCAGTGCTTTCGAGGGTTTTTTGTGCAGAGTCTTGACGCATGATTTGAAGAAAAGTAGAATGAAACTTAGAAAACAAAATAAGTCATTTTACGGAGAGAACATTGATCACCAAAGAACTATATGAAGAACTGAAAAAAATAACACCGGAAGAGCAGCAGATTTTAGATGGCAGCAAGGGAATCCGCCGTGAAATATATATGGATGAATCATCCGGTGAAAAGGAAGAGAACATTATCGATGCAAAGAAACTGCTGGATGAGGGAAAACTGATACAAGTGCGTCCGCATACACGTTTTGTGCATTTTCCCATTCACAGCCACAATTACATAGAAGTAATTTACATGTGCGCAGGCAGTACCCGCCATGTAATTGACGGTGAGGATGTGGTGTTAAAAGAAGGAGAACTTCTTTTTTTAAATCAGAGAGCAAAGCAGGAGATTTATCCGGCTTCGAAAGAAGACATCGCAGTAAATTTCATCATTTTGCCGGAGTTCTTTGACTATAGCTTAAAGATGATTGGAGAGGAGAGAAACCTTCTTCGTGATTTTGTGATAGGATGCCTGACAGGAAAGAATGAGGAAACCTGCTATATGCATTTTCAGGTTTCAGATGTGTTACCCATACAAAACCTATTGGAAAACCTTATTTGGAGTATCTGGAATAAACAGCCCAATAGGCGGAGTATCAATCAGGCGACTATGGGACTTTTATTTTTGCAACTGATGAATCACATGGACAAAATGAATACCAATTCGGAAAACCAATCGTCTAAGCTTATGATAGAAGTCCTTGGCTATGTGGAAGAAAATTATCGGGACGGCGAACTGAAGGAACTTGCAAAGTATCTAAACCATGATGTGTACTGGCTGTCAAAAGAAATTAAAAAATTAAGCGGCAGAAATTACACGGAGCTGGTACAGGAAAAGAGACTGAATCAGGCAGCCTATTTATTGAAAAATACTTCCCTGTCGGTAATGGATATCGGTCTGTCGGTAGGATATGACAATTTAAGTTATTTTCATCGGATTTTTCAAAAGCAGTACGGGACAACACCGCGGAAATATCGGGTTCAAGAATAAAAAGCATATTGCAAATAAGGACACTTTTTTTGACAAAAGGTGTTCTTTTTTTATGCCTTTTAATCAGCGTAAAATAAACAATAGGAGTATGGTATTTTACAGGAAAGGGTTGGGTTAACATGGAGAGATATTATTTGGCAATTGATATCGGCGCTTCCGGTGGCAGACATATCTTGGCACATAAGGAAAACGGTAAAATTGTTTTGGAGGAGATTTACCGTTTCTCTAATGAAATGAGAAGCTTTTTCGGTGAAAAGCGTTGGGACGCAGACCGGCTGTTTAAAGAGATAAAAAAAGGTATGAAAAAGTGCAAAAAGCTGGGGAAGATACCGGTGTCCATGGGAATTGATACATGGGCAGTAGATTTTGCACTTCTTGATAAGGACGGTATGTGCTTAGGAGATGTTGTGGCATATCGTGATAACAGAACAAAAGACATGGATGAGGAAGTTTACAAGATAATCTCCCAAGAAAAATTATATGAGCGGACAGGAATCCAAAAGCAGATTTTTAACACCATTTATCAGCTTATGGCTTTGAAGAAGAAAAAACCGGAGTTGCTAAGAAAAGCATCCAAGATGCTCCTTCTTCCCGATTACTTTCATTACCTGCTTACAGGTGTGGCAGTAACAGAATACACAAATGCAACTACCACACAGCTTGTTAGTCCTGTGACAAAGGACTGGGACTATGAATTAATTGAAAGTTTAGGATATCCTACCTCAATTTTTCCGGAATTGGTGTTGCCCGGAACGATACTTGGTGATTTGAAAGAAGATCTGGCAGAGGAAGTTGGTTTTAAGTGTAAGGTTGTAGTACCGGCGACTCATGATACGGCATCAGCGGTCATGGCAGTTCCCTCCAACGAAGAAGATGTACTTTATATCAGCTCCGGTACATGGTCACTGATGGGAACAGAACTAAAAGAAGCAAATTGCAGTGAGGAAAGCAGACTTAGAAATCTGACCAATGAGGGCGGATATGACTACAGGTTCCGCTATTTGAAAAATATTATGGGATTGTGGATGATACAGTCAGCTAAGAAAGAAATATGTGATGAGCTCTCCTTTGGCGAAATCTGTGAGATGGCATCTTACAGTAAGATTACGTCCATAGTAGAGTGCAATGATGACCGATTTCTTGCCCCTGTCAATATGACAGAGGAGGTAAGGGCTGCCTGCCGGGAGTCAGGGCAGGAAGAACCAAGAGGAATTGCCGATGTGGCAGCGGTTATCTACAATAGTCTTGCGAAATGCTATGCAGATACGAAAAAAGAACTGGAAGAGATAGCCGGGAAGAAATATAACAGCATCCATATTGTAGGCGGAGGCTCTAATGCCGATTATTTAAACCGTTTAACCGCAAAAGCAGCAAATGTTACGGTATATGCAGGACCTACAGAAGCCACAGCAATCGGGAATTTGGCAGCACAGATGATTACGTCAGGTGAATTTGTAAATTTAAAGGATGCAAGAAAATGTATTTTTGAATCCTTTGAAATCAAAGAATATCAATGCTTTTAGCATGGAAAGAGGGAATTATGAACCAGAAAGAAAGATATGAATCAGCAAAACTGATATATGCGGCAGCAGGCGTTGATACAGACGCAGCCATTGCAAAATTAAAAGAAATTCCGGTTTCTCTGCACTGCTGGCAGGGAGATGATGTGACCGGCTTTGACCATGATGGCCCCCTTACCGGAGGCATCCAGACTACCGGTGATTATCCGGGTAAAGCAAGAACACCGGAAGAGCTAATGCAGGATATGGACATGGCATTAAAACTGATGCCGGGTAAGAAAAAACTGAACTTACATGCAAGCTATGCTATCTTTGAGGAGGGTGAGTTTGCAGACAGGGATAAAATAGAGCCGAAGCATTTTGCTAAGTGGGTGGCATTTGCCAAAGAGAGAAATATGGGAATTGACTTTAATCCCACCTTCTTCTCCCATGATAAAGTAAAAGACGGACTGACACTTTCAAGCCCTGATGAAGAAACCAGAAAATTCTGGATTGACCACGGCAAGGCATGCGTCCGTATTTCTGAATATTTTGCAAAAGAGACCGGTGTGCCCTGCGTGATGAATATTTGGATAGGAGACGGCTATAAAGATATTCCGGCTGACCGTATGGGACCGAGAATGCGCTACAAAGACTCCATTGAACAGATTTTATCAGAACCTTATGATAAGAAACTGGTAAAGCCCTGTGTAGAGTCAAAGGTATTTGGAATTGGCGTGGAATCCTATACTGCAGGAAGCGCAGAGTTTACCCTTACTTTTGCGGCAACCCACGAAGGATGCCTACCCCTTATGGATAATGGGCATTACCATCCCACAGAGGTGGTATCCGATAAGATTCCGGCACTTTTATGCTATTTCCCGGAAATTGCATTACATATTACAAGACCTGTGCGCTGGGACAGCGATCATGTGGTATTATTTGACGACGAAACCAGGGAGATGGCAAAGGAAATTGTAAGATGCGATGCCCTTTCACGTGTGTACATGGCTCTTGATTATTTTGATGCAGGTATTAACAGAGTTTCCGCTTGGACGGTAGGATTTAGGAGCTGGCAAAAAGCATTACTTTCAGCTCTTTGTATGCCTCACGCAGAGTTTAAAAAAATGCAGGATGAAAATAGAATGACAGAGCTTATGGTCCTTCAGGAGGATATCAAAACCTATCCGTTCGGTGATGTATGGGAAGAATACTGTAGACAGTGCGGAGTCATTGCAGACAAAAGCTGGTTTGAGGCAATTGTAAAATACGAAGAAGAAGTATTGTCTAAGAGATAAGGCAGTAGAATGGAGGAAAAATGAAATTTTTAGACGCAGAATTTGTACAGGGATTTATCAGAATGGCAAATGACGGATGGGAACAGGGCTGGCATGAGAGAAATGGCGGCAATTTATCCTATAGAGTAAAGATGCAGGAAGCAGAAAGCGTAAAGGAAAATTTTGTGACGCAGGAATGGCAACCTATCGGCACATCCGTACCGGGGCTTGCGGGAGAATATTTTTTGGTGACAGGAAGCGGCAAATTCTTCCGCAATGTAACCATTAAACCGGAAGATTCAATTTGTATGATAGAGCTTGATAAAAAAGGCGAAAATTACCGTATTGTATGGGGCCTTGTAAATGGAGGAAGACCTACATCAGAACTTCCCTCCCATTTAATGAATCATGAAGTGAAAAAAGAAGAAACAGGTGGAAAATACCGTGTGATTTATCATGCGCATACCACAAATGTGATAGCACTTACCTTTGTCCTCCCATTAAAAGATGAAGTGTTCACCAGAGAACTGTGGGAAATGGCAACGGAATGCCCCGTTGTCTTTCCCGACGGTATCGGTGTGGTGCCTTGGATGGTGCCGGGGGGCAGGGATATCGCTGTGGAAACCAGCAAGCTGATGAAGAAGTATGATGTAGCCGTTTGGGCACATCACGGTATGTTTGCAGCAGGAGAAGATTTTGATTTGACCTTCGGACTCATGCATACAGTGGAAAAATCAGCAGAAATCCTTGTGAAAATGCTGTCCATGAGACCGGATAAGCTGCAGACGATTACACCAACGGATTTCAGAAATTTAGCCAAGGATTTTAAAGTATCCTTAGATGAAAAATTCTTATTTGAAAAATAGGAGAAGGGAACCCTGTAAGTTTTTTGCTTGCAGGGTTCTTTTAGGTTTGTTACACTGTGTTTATATCGTGATTAATATAGAAAGTAATGAGGAACTAACATATGCAAATGGTTTTATTAACAGCCCTCGGGGTAGGTGGTGCGACAGTAATCGGTGCACTGGGTGGTTTTGCATTTAAGAAAATTTCACATAAGTTTAGTGATATTGTTCTTGCTTTTGCAGCGGGCGTGATGCTTGCTGCCGCTATCATAGGCTTGATACTGCCTTCATTAGAATATGGAGGTGAGAGCGCATTTGCTTTGCCTATGACGGTAATAGGAATTTTTTGCGGTGCACTTTGCCTGAATGTGATAGACAAAGTAGTACCTCATTTACACAAGCTGGCAGGGGTGGATCAGGAAACTCATCCCGATAAAACAGAGCAGCTTAACAAAGTACTTTTGTTTGTGATGGCAATCGCCATCCATAATTTGCCGGAAGGAATTGCAGCGGGTGTGGGCTTTGGAACGGGAGACGTTTCGGAAGCACTTTTGATTGCAGGTGGTATTGCACTCCAAAACATCCCTGAAGGTATGGTAATTATCGGGCCCATGTTGGCAGCGGGAATGAGCCATGGAAGAACCTTTGTGGCGGCTCTTGCAACCGGCGTGATAGAAGTGCTGGGTACACTTCTTGGTTTTTTTGCAGTCAGCGTATCGTCTGCCATTTTACCATTTGCCTTGGCATTTGCAGGAGGAACCATGCTCTACGTTATCAGTGATGAAATGATTCCCGAAACCCATGCCCATGGAAGCGAGAGAGGCGCAACCTATGCACTTTTGGTTGGCTTTTGCCTGATGCTTGCCATGAACTTTTATCTGGAATAATACTGAAAATCAGACATGATTATTTTGCATATAAATCCTTTGCCCGGTAAGCAGTGGATAAGAGATTAACTTGTTACTGTTAATATCTTCCATATGCATATCAATGCCGGTTATCTGGCTGTTTTCGTAGGTAGTATAATAATAGATGCCTTTGGTGGTATTACAACAGGAAGAATACACCGTAATTTCGTATTCTCGGTCCTTTATTTCCACAAGGCCACGGGAATGGCTTACGCTGTTTAAAATATGGAAAAACTGGCTCAGGCTTTCAGATTCTGATGAGCCACTTACAGAATTAAGTTTTGTAAAGGCAGCACGGACAAACCGTGATGAGGAGGATAAATCGCCGGGAAGGCCTAAGGCACCCATGCCGCGGCTGTAGCTTTCCAGATGGAGTTTATCAGAGAAGGTGTTATAGGGCGGCTTCACGGATAAAGACAGATAGTTGTTTAAATGAAACATTTGTATAGGAAAGGGAGGATTGTTGGTCAAAACACCTACAGGGTTTTCATAGACCGATAACCCTTCCTTTGTTGCTTCCAAGGTAACAGCTTCCTTCTCATCTGCAAGCAGCCAGTGTAGGGGCGATAAGGGAAGCTCATCGGAAAAAGCAATGGCGGCAAGGTTTATTTTTGCAAGAAGCTCTTTGGCTTCCCATACAGTGGCACATTGGCCCAGCAGGTATGGAATCAGTTCAAAGGGAGATACATTTTCTTTGCCTTCCTTTATTTCCGGATAATAGGCATTATCAGGGAAGTTCAGGCCTGCCATGGAAAGCCCTTTTTCATTTGTGGCATCATAGTAGAGCGGATAGTTATCCTTTACATATGCCATACCAATTATGGCGTAGTGCTTTTTTTGCGTGGGGACTTCACGAAAGTGAAGAGGAAAATTCCGCGACGCAATGGTGATGCTTTCCTCATAAGAATATTCCAAATCCAAATTGCGGCCGAAGTAATGGTCTTTGGTGTGATAAGTGATTGCTGTGCACATAACACTCCTCCTGTTATTTTAAGGGATTTCATGGTAGTATTTCCCTTTTAGTATGAGAAAATGCATAAGAAGGACGGCATAATTCCTATTGAGCAGGGAGATAAAAATGTGTATACTGTATTTGTTCGAAAGGCAGGATTTTACAATGACAATTTTATCCATAGAGAATATGACAAAGGCATACGGTGAGAGAAAACTTTTTGATGAAACCTCTTTTTTTATGCAGGATGGGGAGAAAGTTGGGATTATCGGTATCAACGGTACCGGAAAATCCACGCTTTTAAAAATCATAGCAGGATTTGAGGATACGGACGAGGGAACAGTGACCTTTGCAAGTCATGTGGTAGTCAGTTACCTGCCCCAGCTTCCGCAGTTTGGGGAAGAGGAAACTGTATTGGAAGCGGTATTGAAAAAAAGGAGTGAGAGCAGCACCGGCTACGAGGACGCAGGGGCACTAGAAGTGGAAGCAAAGTCCATGCTGACAAGATTAGGTGTTACGGATTTTGATGCTAAATGTGGCGTATTATCAGGTGGTGAGAGGAAGAGGTTAGCACTTGTGGCAGCACTTCTTGCCCCCTCTGATTTGCTGATACTTGACGAACCTACTAACCATTTGGATGCCGATATGGCAGACTGGCTGGAAGAACAATTAAAGAAACGAAGTGGTGCCATTTTGATGGTAACCCACGACCGTTATTTTCTGGACAGTGTTTCTGATAGGATTATTGAAATAGACAAAGGAAAGATTTATTCCTATCAGGCCAATTATTCGGGATATCTGGAACTAAAAGCGGCAAGGGAAGAAGATATGCTTGCCTCAGAAAGAAAACGTCAGTCTATTTTGCGGAAAGAATTAGAGTGGGTAAAGAGAGGTGCCAGAGCCAGGACCACTAAGCAAAAGGCGAGGCTTGAGAGATATGAAGAATTAAAAAGTGCAGATGCCCCGGTGTTTGATTCAAAAGTGGAATTACAGTCCGTGGCCTCCCGTCTGGGGAAGACTACGGTAGAACTTACCGGAATCAGTAAAAGTTTTGGCGATAAGGTGTTATTAAAAGATTTTACCTATATATTTTTAAAGGATGACAGAATTGGGTTTGTGGGTAAAAACGGCAGTGGTAAGTCCACGCTGATGAAAATGATTACCGGGGAGTGCAAGCCGGATCATGGAGAAATTGTCATCGGACAGACTGTGAAAATCGGATACTATGCACAGGAAATCGGAGAGACAGAAATGCCACCGGATCAAAAGGTGATTGACTATATCAAAGATGTGGCGGAATATGTGCAGACAGAGGATGGAAGTGTTTCTGCCTCCCAGATGCTTGAGAGGTTTTTGTTTGAGGGAAAAGACCAGTATGGGCTTTTAAAGAAACTTTCCGGTGGTGAGAGACGCAGACTAAATTTGCTGAAAGTTTTAATGGGGGCACCTAATGTTCTTATTCTGGATGAGCCTACCAACGATTTAGATATTGCCACACTCACTGTTTTGGAAGATTATTTGGACCGCTTTCCGGGAATTGTGATTGTGGTATCCCATGACAGATATTTTTTAGACCGTGTGGTAAGAAGGATTTTCGCTTTTGAAGAAAATGGACAGATAAAACAGTACGAGGGTGGTTATACCGATTATCGCGGGAAAGTTTCAGCGGGAGAGCCGGCAGTACCGGAAAAACAAACACAAGGGACAGGAGCCTCTAAGAAAGATTGGAAGAGCCCTTCTACAAAACTGAAATTTTCTTATAAGGAGCAGCGGGAATATGAAGTCATTGAGGATGAGATTGCCGCTTTGGAAGAAAAAATTGAAATGCTGGAAGGTAAGATACTACAATCAGCGACAGACTTTATAAAACTAAATGAGTATACGACAGAGAAAGAAAAAACACAGCAGATGCTGGATGAAAAGATGGACAGATGGATGTATCTGGAGGATTTGAAGGCAAAGATTGATGCACAGTAACATAGGGAGAGAGTATGTCATTTTCTTTGAATACGTTTTTTGAAATACTTACCGTAATCGGATTTGTATATTTTCTATTTAAGCGGTTTGTGCTAAAGGAAGCACCGGTTCCGGCAAGTGCTCTTTCCAAAGTAGACAGAAACCAGATTACGGAAGCACTTGCACTACTAAAAAAAAGAGAAAAAACACCGGGTGAACCTTACAAGGCACCGGAGCATTTGATGCGTGAGCTTACAAATGATTTGCATAACGAAGAAACTCTTAGGAGTTTGCTTTGTGACATTGCAGCCCATGTAGGGATAGACGGGCAATATATACGGTTGCAGTTTCAGGATGACTATACCAAGGAGTATGCCGGAAATATTGCCACCAACGGTGCCTTTACCACTATAAACTTACAGCTTCATGAGTTTTACACGCCTGAGGTGATTACAGCGGTGCTTGCCCATGAAGTGATGCATTTATATTTACTTTATCAGGGCGTTCATTTTTCAGATACATTAAAGAATGAAGTGCTTACGGATACTGCAGCAGTTTACTACGGGTTCGGGGAGTATTTGCAGCGGGGCTATCAGGTGATGGAGACGAAACTTGGATTTTCCTATCACAAGGTGGGATATATAAGGCCGGAAGATGTCCGGTTTATTGAAGAACAGATAAGAAGAGGAATATGAAATGAAAGAAACAGGCAGCAGGGGGATGAAGACAATTGATATGACTTACGTGGCACTGTTTTCGGTGCTTATTGTGATATGCTCATGGATATCCGTTCCGACAGCTGTCCCTTTTACCATGCAGACCTTTGCTGTATTTTTGGCAGTGGCTGTACTTGGGGGGAAAAGAGGAACATTAGCGGTAGTACTCTATTTGCTTATGGGGGCCGCTGGGCTTCCTGTTTTTTCCGGTTTCATGGGCGGAGTCGGGAGACTCTTTGATATAACCGGTGGCTATATGCTGGGCTTTTTGCTCGCTGCATTATTTATGTGGCTTATGGAAAGAATATTTGGGAAAAGGAATGTGGTACTTGCACTGTCCATGGTCATTGGTATTTTGATTTGCTATGTATTTGGAACCGCATGGTTTGTTTGTTTCTATGGGCAAAGTGGAGGGCAGACAGCAGTATCAACAGTGCTTATTACCTGTGTATTGCCTTTTGTAATCCCGGATGCCATCAAAATTTGTCTGGTTATGGTGTTTCGGAAAAGGCTGGCATTAGTACTTAAACTTGATGAAAATAATTAAGGAAAGAGGCAAGAAGAAGAGAACCATCTGCAGTATCTTCCCTTTTATGTGCAAAGCACATACGCTCCGGATGCCATTGCACTCCTACAATAGGAAGATAGGCATGAGAAAGGCCTTCCACCACACCATCAGGACAGTGCTGGATATATTGGATATTTCGTCCCGGAGAATGTACCCCTTGGTGATGGGCACTGTTGACAGTGAAACGTTCACCGTAAAGATGATATAAAAGGCTGTCTTCTTTAGCATATGTTTCATGAATTTGATCTTTTTCTTCATATTGATGGGACTTATAAGCAGATAAATGCTGATAGATATCACCGCCGAAAAAGATGTTGATTAGCTGCATACCTTTACAGATGCCGAGAATGGGCTTTTGATAGATGACAAACTCATGAAGGATGGCCATTTGTAGCCTGTCAAGCATAGGGTCAATTTTGCGGGAGCCTTGATTTAGCTGTCCAAACAGTTTGGGGTCAATGTCTCCGCCACCGGGCAAGATAAGTCCGTCATAACAGAAAATGTCCGGAACATGCAGGGAAGTAGTACACTCTGCCCCAAGGCAGGCAAGTGCATTTTCATAATTTTTAGTCAGGTCAGGATAACCGGCAATTAAGATTTTTTTCAAATTGTTTTCCTAAAAAGTTTGATTGCTGATATTATATGCTATAATAATTAATAGAGTGACAGATATTTTCATTAATCATATAGATAGACGGGTTTATACACTAAGAAAGGAAATGATAATATGAGAATCGGAATGGGATATGATGTTCATAAATTGGTGGAAGGACGTAAGATGATTATCGGTGGCGTGGAAATTCCTTATGAAAAGGGACTTCTTGGCCATTCTGATGCAGATGTTCTTTTACATGCAATCATGGATGCTCTTTTAGGGGCAGCAGCCCTTGGAGATATCGGAAAACATTTTCCGGATACGGACCCTGCCTATAAGGGTATTTCATCTATGGATTTACTTGTGCAGGTAGGAAAACTTTTGGAAGAAAATTTATTTTTTATTGAAAATATAGATGCAACAATCATCGCACAGGCACCAAAGATGCGTTCTCATATTGATACAATGCGTGCCAATATTGCAAAAGCTCTTAGCATTGATGTAAGACAGGTAAATGTAAAGGCTACTACAGAAGAAGGACTTGGGTTTACAGGAACAGGAGAAGGAATTTCATCCCAGGCTATCTGCCTTCTTACAAGCCCTGTGGGTGTGGGGAGCGAGGATGTAACAGAACAGAATAACAAGTGTGCAGGATGCAGTGGATGCAGCAGAGCATAAAGAAAGCCGGTAAAGTGATGATACAACAGGGGAAGCAAGAACTTATTAATAAAATAAAGAAACAGAAACTCTTAATGGATGGTGCATTCGGAACCTATTATGCAGGACTGTATGATACCGGAGAATTGCCGGAGCTTGCCAATATCAAATATCCGGAGAGAGTCCTTAGAATCCACAGGGAGTACATTGAAGCAGGCGCCCAGATTATCAGAACAAACACCTTTGCTGTTAATTCCCTTTCTATGGATATGACATGGGAAGAAGTAGCAAAGACCTTGGCAGAGGGATACCGGCTTGCAAAGAAAGCTGTGGGAGTCTCCGACGTCTATGTGGCAGCAGATATCGGTCAGATTTCCCATTATGGTCAAGTGGAAAGAGAACGGATTTCTGAAGAATATGTAAATATATGCCGCACCTTTTTAGCAGAGGGGGCAAAACTGTTTGTGTTTGAAACCTTTTCTGATTTGGAGGATATCCGTGAAGCAATCAGATTAATCGGGGATAAGGCTTTTATCATTGTGCAGTTTTCAGTGAATCAGTTTGGATATAGCCAGTCCGGATTAAGTGCCAGAAAATTAATGCAAAGTACGGAAAGCATAGAGGACATTGATGCAATCGGATTTAACTGCGGAATCGGTCCGGGACATATGCAGCAGATTATGTCGAAATTACAATTGTCAGGAAAGCACTTTATAACAGCCCTGCCTAATGCGGGCTATCCCCATGTGGTCAGCAACCGTATGATTTTTGACCACCGCAATGTAGATTACTTTGTGGAAAAGGTAAATGATATTGCACGGGACGGTGCAGATATTATCGGTGGATGCTGTGGCACCACACCGGAATACATACGCAAAATGAAAGAAAAAATTTCTTTCAGACAAGAAAAAAGAGAAGTAGAGGCTGTGTCAGTGACGGCATTGCCGGTTGTTAAAGAGGATAATAGTTTTTTTGCCGGAAAAGAGGGCAAAAAGTTGATTGCCGTTGAATTAGCACCGCCCCTTGGAAGCGATGACGAGAATTTAATGGATGCGGCACATTTATTACAGAAAAGTGGAGTGGATGTGCTGACTTTTCCTGATTCACCTTCGGGAAGAACCAGGGCGGACTCCATTTTAATGGCTGAGAAGGTGGCAAGAGAAACCGGAATGTGCGTTATGCCCCATATCTGTTGCAGGGATAAGAATGCCATTGCCATGCGTTCCCAGCTGTTAGGTGCACATATTAATAAAATACATAATTTCTTAGTAGTTACCGGTGATCCTATTCCAAGTATGGCACGCAGCAGTGTAAAAAGTGTATTTAATTTCGATGCTGTGGGACTTATGCATATCATGAATGATATGAATGAAGAACAGTTTGGAAATCACCCTATATGCTACGGTGGTGCCATTAATCAAGGGAGAAGAAACATAGAGATAGAAATCAGCCGTGTGAAGAAAAAAATGGCAGCAGGAGCCACTTTCTTTCTGACCCAGCCGGTTTCAACGAAAGAGAGTGCAGAGCGTCTTAGAAGAATCAAGAAAGAAACAGGAGCAAGAATTCTTTGTGGTATTATGCCCTTTGTCAGCTTGAAAAATGCTATGTTTATGAAGAACGAAATGACCGGTATTGATGTCACAGACGAAGTGCTTGCACGCTATCGCGGGGATATGACCAGGGAAGAAGGCGAACAGGCGGGGATTATGCTTGCCAAGGAGATGATGGCACTTACAGATGACTTTGCGGATGGTTATTATTTTTCATTTCCCTTTAACAGAGTAAGTATGCTTGGTAAAATATTGGAAAATAAGTAACAAAAGACAAACATAGGGTGGGGACAAATTTACTATGAAGAAGCTAGGGTACTATATTCAAATTTTGGCAAATCTGTTGCTTGGCATAGCAATTATGTTTTTTGCTATTGGTGTATTTGGAAAACCGACAGAGGCAGAGGCAAATATAGGGCAATTTGACACAATTAAGTATAATGAGGGATGGATGCTTAAGTGCGGGGATGAAATAACAGAAATATCCCTGCCGAATGAAGTGTTATGTGAACGTGGCGAAAAAGTTTTGCTGGAAAATACCCTTCCTGATTACGTAACCGATGGCATGGATGTCTTTGTCCGATCTTCCATGCAGGAAACCAGAATTTACATTGACGGAAAATTACGCGAAAGTTATACCGGAGATGAACTTGAGCATGTGGGCTCTTACATACCCAGTGCGTACATTGTAGCAGATTTAAAAGAACAGGATGCCGGGAAAGTAATCGGTATTGAACTGACAATCAGTACACATACAAAATTAAATGAAGTGATTCTGGGATATGGAAACAATGCATGGTTTTCCATATGCCGCAGAAATATACCGGTAACGGTAGCCACAATTCTGGCGGTTATAGTAGGTGTTGTAGCCATTGGAAGTTATTTTGTTTTACGCAAAACCATTAGAGACGGAAAGGCAATTTTTTATTTGGGACAGTCAATTATAATTATTGGTCTGTGGATTTTTAGTGAATCTGAAATCCGGCAGTTGATATTCCAAAGACCGTCCTACAGTGCGTTTTTGGCATATATATTGATTGAACTGGTCTGTGGATTTGTTGCGTTATATTTTAATGAAATACAAAGGAATAGGTATCATAAAGCATATATAATTGTGGAAATACTTGTATTTGGACAAGCAACGGTTAACATGATTTTGCATGTAGCCGGAATTGCAGAATTTTATGAAACGCTTGTCTTTTCCCATATATGGTTAATTTTAGGTATGCTGGTTGCTTTTTCCACAGTTATTATTGATTTAATAACAAAGAGAGTTAAAGAGTATGCCATGTCTGCATGGGGAATGTTGATATTTCTGCTTTTTAGTATCATGGAAATAGTCGGATTTTATACGAGAAAGCATTATGTCATCGGTGTGTACATGTGCATTGGCTTGATTCTTTTGCTGGTAGTAACGGTGATACAGGTTCTTTCTGATGAAATGAATAAGATAAGAACCAATTTGGAAATGGAGAAATTCCAAACAGAGCTGGAACAAAAGATAGAGGAGCAGACTGTTGAACTTAGAAATCAACAGGAAAAAAGAAGAAAATTATATATCCAAACAATTACTGCACTCAGTGATGCTGTGGATGCCAAAGACCGTTATACAAGCGGTCATTCAAAGCGTGTAGCAAAATATGCCCAGATGATAGCAGCTAAAATGGGAAAGAGTATAGAAGAACAGCAAAAGATTTATCAAGCGGGTTTACTACATGATATTGGGAAAATACGGGTGCCGGCAGATATTATTAATAAACCAGGTAAACTTACGGATGAAGAGTTTAATATTATCAAACTTCATCCGATATCCGGATACCGGATTTTGGAATCTGTTTCTGATGATGGGTTTATTGCGATTGCAGCGAAGTATCATCATGAGCGGTATGACGGGAAAGGATATCCCAATGGTTTGAAAGGGGAAACTATTCCGGAGGTGGCAAGAATCCTTGGAGTGGCAGATTCCTACGATGCTATGGCAAGCAACCGAAGTTATCGTAATGCATTGCCTCAGAGCGCTGTCAGGGCAGAAATAGAAAGATGTAAGGGAACACAGTTTGATCCCTATATTGCAGATGTAATGATTCAGATGATAGATGAGGATACCGGATATGCCATGAAACAAATTGAATCCATGCATCGCAGAATTCTTGTTGTAGATGATGACACAATGAATAATAAGTTGATTGCACATATTATGCGGGATGAACCCATGTATGAAATTGTTGCGGTAACAAGCGGACAGGAAGCACTGGATATATTAGATGAACAGAATTTTGATATGATTTTACTTGACGTTTGGATGCCGGATATGAATGGCTTGGAAACATTGAAACGAATCCGTGTAAAGCATCAGATGCCGGTGGTACTGATAAGCGGAGATAAAACACTTGACATATCCGCAGATTTAGCTGAATTGGGATGTGATGAATATATTACTAAGCCATTTTTGCCGTTGTTAATCAAAGAAGTAATTCATACAATGACAGAACACATGGAAATTATGATTGAAAAATAAATCCTTTTTTTGTTGACAAATACACTTCTTTTGCATATTCTGATAGTGTAAAGATTTTTATAATGATTTTAAATGCAAAGAACGGAAAGAGTACATTTTTTCGCATCGTAAGATGCCGCATTTACAGAGAGGGATTGCCACCGGCTGAAAGCATTCCTAAAGCGTTTAAAATGGAAGTGCGTCCGGGAGCAGGTTTCGTGAAAAATGGTTTGTGGAACCGGGCAAAGAAACACAGTGATGCCTGTATCAAGTAGCGAAACACGTATTCACACGTTACGTGAGTGAAAGTGGAGGTACAGTACCTCTAATAGAGTGGAACCGCGGATAACTTCGTCTCTAACAGGGACGGAGTTTTTTATTTTTTAAAGGAGTGAAGCCAGTGGGATTTTTGAAGCATTTGAAGGAAGAAATTGCCTTGATTAAAGAGCGCGATGCAGCAATCCATTCCACTATGGAAGTTTTTCTGTATCCAAGTTTTAAGGTGATGTTGCATTACCGGTTTGCTCACAGACTATATACAAAGAAGCATTATTTCCTGGCAAGATGGGTGTCCCAGAGAGCTGTGCGGAAAACCGGAATTGAAATCCATCCAGGTGCACAGATTGGAAAAGGATTCTTTATTGATCACGGAAACGGTGTTATCATAGGAGAAACCACCATTATCGGTGATAACGTAACCCTGTATCAGGGAGTAACACTTGGTGGTACCGGTAAGGAACAAGGAAAGCGACATCCTACCTTAGGAAACAATATCATGATTGGAGCAGGTGCGAAGGTACTTGGTTCCTGTACCATAGGGGATAATTGTAAAATCGGAGCCGGAAGTGTAGTGCTTTCCGATGTACCACCCGGCTCTACGGTAGTCGGTGTTCCGGGACGTATCGTAAAGCGTCTGAAGCAAAATCTTCCGCAGGAGGAATTGGATCAGATACATTTGCCCGATCCTGTTATGGAAGAACTTACAGCTCTGCAGCATAGTAATTCAGAAATGACTAATCGGATTCTTGAATTAGAACAACAGATGAGAAATTTAACCAGAGACAGCAAGCAGGACGAATGACAGCAAGAGACAGATAAGCGAAAAAGAAGGCAAATAGCATGCGCTGCATGAAGGAGGAAAACATGAAAATTTACAACACATTATCAAAGAAAAAAGAAGAATTTATTCCTATAGAGGAAGGCAAGGTAAAAATGTATGTATGCGGACCTACCGTATACAATTTAATTCATATCGGAAATGCACGTCCCATGATTGTATTTGATACCGTAAGACGATACATGGAGCATAAGGGCTATGAAGTAAACTATGTTTCTAACTTTACGGATGTAGACGATAAGATTATCAAGAAAGCAATCGAAGAAGGCGTGGATGCTTCCGTCATTTCCGAGCGGTATATTGCAGAGTGCAAGAAAGATATGGAGGCAATGAATGTAAAAGCAGCCACAACACATCCCAAAGCAACAGAAGAAATTTGCGGCATGCTTGATATGATTGGAACTTTAATTGAAAAAGGCCATGCTTATGTGGCAGCGGACGGTACTGTTTATTTCCGCACCAGAAGCTTTAAAGAATACGGAAAACTGTCTCATAAGAATTTGGATGATCTCCAAGGAGGAAACCGTTCCCTACTTGTAACAGGCGAAGACCAGAAAGAAGATTCCCTTGATTTTGTTCTCTGGAAACCGAAAAAAGAAGGAGAACCTTATTGGGAGTCACCCTGGTGTAACGGACGTCCCGGATGGCATATTGAATGCTCCGTAATGAGTAAGAAATATCTTGGTGAAGAAATCGATATTCATGCAGGCGGAGAAGACCTGGTATTCCCGCATCATGAAAATGAGATTGCCCAGTCTGAGGCGGCAAATGGAAAACAGTTTGCAAAATACTGGATGCACAACGCATTCTTAAATATTGATAACAAGAAGATGTCAAAGTCTGCAGGCAACTTCTTTACTGTAAGAGATATCAGTGAAAAGTATGATTTGCAGGTTCTTCGTTTCTTCATGCTTTCCGCACATTACAGAAGTCAGCTTAATTTCAGCGCAGACCTTATGGAAGCAGCTGCAAACGGTTATGAAAGAATTGTAACCAGTGTCAGCAATTTGAACTATTTGCTTGAAAACGCAGCATCTGCTACAATGAATGAGGAAGAAAAGGCACTTCTAAAGGAAGCAGAAGACTTTGTTACAAAGTTTGATGAAGCAATGGATGATGATTTTAACACTGCTGATGCAATCTCTGCTATTTTTGAACTTGTAAAGTTTATAAATACCAATACAAGTGCAGAAAGCAGCAAGGAATTCTTAGAAGCACTGAAGGCAGAAATCATCATGCTTTCCGATATCTGTGGCCTTATTGTGGAAAAGAAAGAAGAAATGCTGGATGCTGACATTGAAGCACTGATTGCAGAAAGACAGGCAGCAAGAAAAGAAAAGAACTTTGCCCGTGCAGATGAAATCAGAGACGAACTTTTAAGTAAAGGCATTATCTTGGAAGATACTCGAGAAGGAGTAAAATGGAAAAGAGCATAAGTTTGTTAGAACAGATAAAACAGAAGTTTGCATTAAAAGAGGTGGATATCAGGACGTATTCACCTCTTACACTTGCTTACATCGGGGACAGTATTTTTGACCTGATTATCCGGACAGTAGTGGTAGAACGCGGGAATGAACCTGCAAACAAGTTGCACCATAAGACAGTAAAGTATGTAAAGGCAGAAACCCAGGCTGCCATGATAGAAGCCCTGATGCCGGAACTGACGGATGAAGAGATGGCGGTGTATAAAAGAGGCAGAAATGCCAAATCCTATACCAGTGCTAAAAATGCATCCATAGGAGATTACCGGAAAGCGACAGGACTGGAAGCACTGATGGGATATTTGTATTTACAGGATAGAACAGAACGGATTTTGGAATTGATACAAATTGGCTTACATAAATTAAACATGACGTTGTAGGGATGAAAATATGGAAGAAAACAGAACAGAGTTAAAAACAGGATATAATGAATTTACTATTGAAGGAAGAAATGCAGTTATCGAAGCATTTCGTTCTGGAAAAGAAATTGACAAAGTTTATGTGCTCGACGGTTGTCAGGATGGTCCTGTTATGACCATCAAGAGAGAAGCCAAAAAGCATGATACCATGATTAAATATGTGACAAAGGAGCGCCTTGACCAGTTATCCGAAACCGGAAAGCATCAGGGGGTTATTGCTGTAGCCGCTGCCTATAAGTATGCGGAAATAGAGGACATGTTTGCTTTGGCAGAGAAAAAGGGAGAAGCCCCTTTTCTGTTTTTATTGGACAATATTGAGGACCCGCACAATTTGGGAGCCATCATAAGAACGGCAAACCTTGCCGGTGCACATGGGGTGATTATTCCCAAAAACCGTGCAGTGGGCCTTACAGCGACTGTGGCAAGAACTTCTGCAGGAGCACTTAATTATACGCCTGTGGCAAAGGTGACAAACCTTGCAAAGACCATAGAAGATTTGAAAAAGCAAGGACTCTGGTTTGTGTGTGCAGATATGGGTGGCACGAAAATGTATGACCTGGATTTAAAAGGACCTATCGGTCTTGTCATCGGAAATGAAGGAGAAGGCGTTGGCCGTCTTGTGAAAGAAAAATGTGATATGGTGGCATCCATTCCCATGAAGGGGGACATCGATTCACTGAATGCTTCCGTGGCAGCCGGTGTATTGGCATATGAAATTGTCCGTCAGAGGATGCGTTAAGGTTAAATTATGAAT
This sequence comes from Lachnospiraceae bacterium, assembly GCA_017938315.1. Taxonomy (GTDB): domain Bacteria; phylum Bacillota; class Clostridia; order Lachnospirales; family Lachnospiraceae; genus Suilimivivens. The sequence continues at coordinate 16,141 of JAGBBV010000014.1, read as the reverse complement.
GGTATTAATAAATTTATGCTAATGCTGATTGCTATGGTGGCAATCATGCTCATTGCAGTGGGAATCGATAAAGGCTATGAATACTATAAAGATATAAAATGGGAAAAAGGGAGAGTGGCTGCTTATGAGCAGGCAAAGGCGGATGTGGAAGCAATGCAGGAAACCATTCAGACCCTTTCCCAAAATCCGGAACAGCTTCTAGCCTATATTGAGGAAAATGAACTGAATTATGTAGAAATAAAGACGGTGCAGGAATCTGTAGCGGAGGAAACTGTAGAGAAGGAAGCAGAGGTTTCCGTTTCCGGATGGCCTTTGGAAGATAGCGTGGAGCTAAGTGAAGAAACTGCTGATGAAAGTAAGTCGGGCAGTATGTCCGAAGGGACTGCAGCGGAAAATACAGTATCAGAAAATACTGCAGTGGAAGAAACCATATCAGAAAATAGTGTGCCGGAAAGTAGTGTATCAGAAAACAATGCACCGAAAAGTAGTGTGTCGGAAAACAGTGTGTCCGAAAATAGTATCTCAGAAAATAGTGTATCGGGAAATACTGTAACGGGAAATGTCGTAACGGTGTCCGGAAACGATTTGATAGGAAAAGAAGTTTGTGCTTCCTATGAAGCAACGATTAAGATGAATGCTGCCGACAGGGAAATTATCGCCGGTAATCAGTATGACTTTTCCAATGTTAAGATAGCATGTCTGGGAGACAGCCTTACAGCAGCTACTAATTTGATTCATGAAGAAGGATATGAACAAATGACATATCCGTATTTCCTGCAACAGACATTAGGTGCAGCAGAGGTTGTAAACTTGGGAATTGGCGGTTCTTCGGTAGGAAGATATTGGGATCAGGCATTTGTAGACAGATATCGGGAAATCCCTAATGACACGGATTTAATCATAGTAATGGGTGGCACCAATGACGGATTTTGCGCTACAAGAAAAGAACTGGGAACTTTAGAGGAACGCATGCCGCGAACCTTTGCAGGGGATTTGGATGAACTGCTTCGTGGATTAAAAGAAAACTATCCGGAGGCAGAGATTGTGCTTATTACACCACTTTCCAATGTGCTTCATGATATGCTCCGCAAGAAAAACGAAGCATTGCTTCCACAGTCAATGTTTACGGATATGATGGAAAAACTTGCACTGGAATATGGGGTGAATTATATAGATTTGTATCACACCAACTTTTTGGATACCCATGATGCTGCAATTATCCATAACTTTATGCCGGACGGCGTACATGGAAATGCATCCGGATATCAGTTGCTTGCCGAACATATAGCAGCACAGATTGTTGGTATATATGCAGAGAAGGAAGAATAAAATAGATATAAGGGCAAAAAAATGAACGGGGATTACGGACAATTTACGGACGAAGAGTTGATAGTACGGCTTCGTGACGGAGAAAAGCAAATAACAGACTATATTATGGATAAATATAAAAATCTGGTTCGCAGTAAAGCCGGTTCCATGTATATTTTAGGAGCGGATAGAGACGATTTGATTCAGGAAGGTATGATTGGACTCTTTAAAGCAATCAGGGATTATGACAGCGGAAGAGATGCCAGTTTCTTTACCTTTGCAGATTTATGTGTATCCAGACAGATGTATACGGCTGTCCAGGCTGCGGGAAGACAAAAGCATGCACCCCTCAATACGTATATTTCTTTATATGCAAGTTTCGGAGAAAAGGGGGAGGGCGAAGAGCGTGAATTAATTGATTCCCTGATGTCCCAGGTTGACAAAAATCCGGAAGACGTTCTGATAGATAAGGAAAATGTAGAACTGATTGAGAAAACCATAGAAAGGGAACTGAGTAGTTTTGAGAAGCAGGTTCTTGATTTATATATAACAGGCATGAAGTATACTCAGATTGCAAAGGTCCTTGGCAAAGACGAAAAATCTACAGACAATGCGCTTCAAAGAATTAAAACAAAGTTGAAAAAGCAGATTATAAGGTAGGAAATATAAAATATATATAAAGAAAGAGAGAAGTATATTGACAAGTGAAATGTTTGTCAATATACTTTTTTTGGTATCGGCCGACCAGTCGGTCGGTTTTTTGCAAGGCATATTTTGACAGAAAGTAAAGGTGCAAAAAAGATGTTAGGAAGATTCAGTGTTAAGAAGCCATATACTGTTTTGGTGGCAGTGGTATTGGTGATTGTTTTGGGTGTTGTGTCATTTATGAAAATGACTACGGATTTATTGCCCAATATCAGCTTACCATATGTAATTGTTATGACTACATACCCGGGGGCAAGCCCTGAAACGGTTGAGATGGTAGTGACTAAACCGGTGGAAGCATCCATGGCGACCATAAGTAACGTAGAGGGAATCAGTTCGGTTTCCGGTGAAAGTTATTCTATGGTTATTTTAGAGTTTGCACAATCAGCGGATATGAATGCAGTATCCTTAGAAATACGTGAGAGTTTAGATCAGATAGAAAGTTATTGGGATGATGCTATCGGCAGTCCCATTATTATGAAACTAAATCCTGATATGTTGCCGGTTATGATAGCAGCAGTAGGATATACAGGAATGACTTCGGCAGAGGTCAGTGAATTGACGCAGAACACAATTATTCCCGAACTTGAAAGTATTGAAGGTGTGGCATCGGCAAGTGCAACCGGTTTACTTGAAGAAAGTGTCCATGTCATTATCCGTGAAGATAAGATTGATTTAATCAATGAGCAGGTTTTCGGCTACATTGATGGGGAAATGAAAGATGCAGAGGATGAACTTGCAGAAGGAAGACAGGAAATTTTAGACGGACAGGCAGAACTTGAAGAGGCCAAGGCCGATATTGAGACTTCTAAACAGGAACTTACAGACAGTCAGACAGAATTGGATGAAAGTAAGCAAGAATTAGAAGACGGAAAAAAAGAATTGGCTGATGGCCGGGCAGAGCTTGCAGAGAAGAAGACAGAACTGGAAGATGGCAAGAAGGAGCTAAAAGATAAGAAAGAAGAAGCAACTAATAAGCTTGCTGAGACGGAGACGGAATTACTTACTGCCAAGGCAGATTTGGAAGCTGCAAAAATTGATATTACTTCCCAGATGACTGCTTTAGATACGTCAAAAAAAACATTAGAGCAGTATAAGAAATTAGTGGATGAGACAATTCCTGCATTGGAAGCAAGTTTGCCGGGAGTGCAGACGGTTTCGGATAGTTTGAATGCATTAGTAACTACTAATGTTCTTGGGCAAGATTCGCCATATTCGGACATTGAAGGAGTCGCACCGGGATTGCCGGCAAGTATTGAACTTATTCTGGAAGATAATTGGCCGGAAGAAGGACTTCATACGGTAGGTGATGCCCAGGTTGCATTGGCAAAGACCATTGCAACGATGCAAGGAACCATTGCCCAGAAAGATAGTGTTACAAAAACTATAGAAGATCTGGAAAATGCAATTAATGCGGAAACTATAGGACTTGGCATTGATGCATATAAACAGCAGCTACAGGGGGCTCTTTCGGGCATAGAATCCAACATAGCTAAATTAGACGAAGGACTCACTGAACTCTATGCCGGTAACCTTACAGCAGCAATTGAAATGGCAAACGCCCAGACAATCATTACCTTGGGAGAGGCCCAGATAACCACGGCAGAGACACAGCTTGATGCCACGGAAAAACAGATTGATGCCGGATGGGAGCAGATAGAATCCGGTTTGGAGCAGCTTGCTGATTCAGAAGAACAGCTTGCTGATGCCCTGCAGCAGATTATAGATGGGGAAGAAGAACTGGAACAGGCAAGAACAGATGCCTATGACCAGGCTGATATGCATGGCATACTGACAGTGGAAACAGTAAAAGGGCTTCTTGCAGCACAAAACTTTTCCATGCCTGCAGGCTATGTGACTGAGGATGGAATTGATTATCTGGTGCGTGTAGGCGATAAACCTGCAGATGTGGAAACATTGAAAAACATGCCTCTCATTAATCCGGAGATGGAGGGAGTAGATATTATTACCCTTGGTGATGTAGCAGATGTTTTTATGACAGATAACTCTGCTGACATCTATGCCAATGTAAACGGACAGCCGGGTATTATGGTTTCCCTGCAAAAGCAGACAGGATATTCCACAGGAGACGTATCTGACAAGATACTTGAAAAGTTTAAGGAATTACAGGAAGAAGACGAAAATCTGATTTTAATTACTTTGATGGATCAAGGCATCTTTATTGATTTGGTTATGGATTCCATTATCAATAATATTCTTTTTGGTGGTGCCTTAGCGATTATTATCCTGATTATATTCTTAAAGGATTTAAGACCTACGGCAGTGGTTGCCTGCTCCATTCCTATCAGTTTGGTTACGGCAATTGTCTGTATGTATTTTAGTGGAGTGACTTTGAATGTAATATCCCTTTCCGGTCTGGCACTGGGAATCGGTATGCTTGTGGATAACTCCATCGTAGTAATCGAAAATATTTATCGATTAAAGAATGAAGGTTATTCCGCAAAAGAGGCAGCGATAGAAGGAGCAGGCGAAGTAGCAGGCGCAATCTTTGCATCAACCCTTACAACAGTCTGCGTATTTCTGCCCATTGTGTTTACCGAAGGTATTACCAGACAGCTGTTTGTAGATATGGGACTGACCATTGGTTATTCACTTCTTGCATCCCTCATAGTGGCACTTACAGTAGTTCCGGCTATGGCGTCAAAAACCATGAGAACAGCTAAGCCACAAAAAGAAAGTAAATTCTTTTGTGCTATGATGAAGGTGTATGAAAAAATTCTGGCATGGTCACTTAGGTTTAAGCCCGTTGTAATCTTGATTGTTATTGCATCGTTGGTACTTAGTGCTATGGGAGCCATTGCAAAAGGAACAGCTTTTATGCCGGAGATGGACAGCACGCAGATGACATTAACACTTACTCTGCCAAAGGATACGCCTCTTTCCGATACTGCAGCAGTTAGCGATGAGATAGTTAAAAAACTTCTTATGGTAGAGGAAGTGACGGATGTAGGTGCTATGGCAAGTTCTTCCTCCGCATCAATGCTTACCGGAGGTGGAGACGCGGCAACAAATTCCACCACGGTTTACATTACCCTGTCAGAGGAAAAAGAACGTGATAATAAAGAGATTGCAGCTGAAATTGATACAATGCTTGCAGATATTAAGGAAAATAAGCAGGCAGAAATCAATATCCAGACTTCCAATATGGATATGAGTGCACTTGGGGGAAGCGGTATTACCATTCAGGTAGAGGGTCGTGAGATAGACACTTTGCAGAAGATTGCAAAGGAAGTTGCGGCCATTGTATCGACAGTAGAAGGAACTAAAGATGTATCTGACGGTTTAGAGGATTCTACAGGAGAACTTCGCATTATCATTGACAGAAATAAGGCAATTGAGCATGGACTTACTGTTGCAGAAATATTTGGGCAGATTCAGCCAAAGCTGGCAGAGGCAACCAGTGCCACAACCTTAACCACAGAAATAAAAGAATATGACGTATATGTGCAACATGGCGGTGATATGGAGCTTACCCGAGACTTGGTAAGCAATATGGAATTAACCAGAACAGATAAGGATGGACACAAGGAGGTAATCAAGCTTGCTGATATAGCAACCTTTGAAAACACCCAGTCTCCAAAGGCTATTAACCGTTCTGACCAGACGAGATATTTCGCTGTATCTGCTTCCATAGCAGATGGATATAATGTTGGACTTGTATCAGCGGACGTGGAAGAGGCATTAAAAGATTATGAAGTGCCGAGCGGATATAAGCTGGAGATGGCAGGAGAAAATGAAATGATTATGGATGCTATGGAACAGCTGATGCTGATGCTTATTTTGGCCCTGGTATTCATGTATTTAATCATGGTAGCACAGTTCCAGTCACTTTTATCGCCGTTTATTATCATGTTTACCATTCCCCTTGCTTTTACAGGCGGATTTATGGGACTGATGGTTAGCGGCAGTGAAGTGAGCGTTATAGCAGTAATCGGTTTTGTTATGCTTTCCGGTATTATCGTAAATAACGGTATTGTACTCGTTGATTATATTAATCAGTTACGGGCTGGGGGAATGAAAAAGAGAGAGGCTATTATGGAAGCAGGAAGAACCAGAATGCGCCCTGTTCTTATGACGGCACTAACTACGATTTTGGCGCTTAGCACCATGGCTTTCAGCGATGATATGGGGGCTGATTTGTCAAAACCCATGTCCGTTGTAACAATCGGAGGTCTGATTTTCGGTACTTTAATGACATTGATAGTTATTCCTTGTATTTATGATATCTTCATGAAAAATGATGAAGTGAAAAAGAAAAAAAGAAGAGTAAGAAGTAAGAAAGCTGCGTTGGCGGCAAATGAGGGTGTAGATGGAGAATACTAAAGAACTTTCGCCTAAAAAGAAGGCAATTTATGAGGCAATAATAGAGCTGTTTGGTCAGGGTGCAGATTTAAGTACCCTGACGGTAGCAGAAATTACATCAAAAGCAGGAATCGGCAAGGGAACAGCATATGAATATTTTTCCGATAAGGATGAGATGATTGCAAAAGCCATTTTCTATCATGTAGAGCAGTTTTGCAATGGGCTTTATGAAGAGATGCAAAAGGAAAATGGTTTATATGAAAAAATGATGTTTACGCTTCATGTAGTGGAAAAAGAAATCGCGGAGTCTAATTGTGTGTTCCGGCTGATTCATGCCATGACAGATAATTCCCTACTGGGGAAAAAGATGCAGATGCTGGAGGAGACGCAGACACAGCATGGTTTTATACTGCGTGATATGGTCAGAAAACTGATTATTGACGAGTGTGGTGAAGATAAGATGCCATCGGAAGAGAAGGTTGAGTATTTGATTATATGCCTTCTATCCAAAATGGTTTGCTACGGCATGCTTCTTAAAAAGACAATTTTAATGCAGGATAAGCAACGGGATGAACTTAGAAAAACCATGTGTGACGGAATCTGTAAGGAATTTTATGAAGTAATTGGATAATAAAAAACTCGCAAACATTATATTTGCGAGTTTTTTTACGAGCTGCTGACGGGAATCGGACCCGTGACCTCCGCACTACCAATGCGACGCTCTACCGACTGAGCCACAGCAGCCTATGATGCTTTCACACCAACGAAGCCTATTTTAGCATAGTAAATAGTGGGTTGTCAATGGGAGAAAATAAATTATAATAGAAAAAGAAGAAACAGATTTTTTGCATAAATAGTTAGAGGAAAAAAGAAATATGAAAGAGCAAATATCTCTAAGAAGAGACTATATAAAAGTGCAAAGAAGACAAGGGAAGGAAGTTACTTACGGAGGTAATCAGAACTTTTTTGCAAAACGGGAAATGGACAGCGACAAAGGGATAAAACAGCAAAGCGGCTGCGGTTTGATTGCACTGCTTGATCTGTGTCTTTACTTAGCCGCACATACCAATATTCATGAGGAACAATATGTGGGATATTTTGACAGGTTGTATGATTTCTATGGAGGCATCCGTCATAATATCGGTATCAGCGGCATCGGTATGGCAAAATGCTTTAATAAAATAATGAAAAGAAACAAGATGCATTTTAGGGCCAAATGGGGACTTAAGGGAAATAAAATGCATGCCAGAATCATAGAAATGTTGTCCAATGACATTCCGGTTGTTTTGTGTATTCCGCAAATGGTCCTAAAAAAAGACAAAGATGATCTTTTGAATTTGTATGAGGCAGATGATATGGAGTGTAAAGTGGCATGCAGGACTAATGCACACTATGTTATGGTGACAGCCATTGTATCCTTGGATAATGAAGAGTACTATAAGATATCCTCCTGGGGGAAGAAATATTTTATCAGTGTAAAAGAATATGATAGTTATATGAAACATCATTTTCTGGGAACAATACTAGGGAATGTGCTATATGTCCAGAAAAAATGATGCGGAAAGGAAATAGTATTGTGCAAAAAAATAATATGATAAAAGACCATCCGGGAAAAGCACTATTTTTCTTTGCAGTACCTATGATTTTGGGGAACTTATTCCAACAGTTTTACACAACTGTGGATTCAGTTATAGTAGGGCGGTTTGTGGGAGAAGATGCACTCGCGGCAGTAGGCGCTTCCTATGCACTTACCACAGTGTTTATTATGATTGCTATTGGTGGTGGTATCGGGACATCGGTCATTACATCCCAGTATCTGGGAGCTAAAAATTATGGAAGGATGAAAACTTCTGTTTATACGGCACTGATGAGTTTCCTGATATTGAGCGTGATACTTGGCACTGTGGGACTGGTGGGTAATAAGGCAATTCTTACAGCACTGAATACGCCTTCAAATATTATGCAGGATGCAATGCTGTATTTGGAGATTTATTTTATTGGATTACCGTTTTTGTTTATGTATAACATACTTTCTGCTACATTTAACGCTTTGGGTAATTCCAAAACACCACTTTATCTGCTTATTTTTTCTTCTTTACTAAATATTGTGATGGATTTGATACTGGTATGTGTATTTAAGATGGGAGTGGCAGGTGTTGCAATTGCAACGGTATTTGCACAAGGACTGGCTGCAGTAGTATCATTTCTAATACTTTTAAGACAACTAAGAACCTATGAGAGTAGCCGTAAAAGAGGAGAGCAGTTATTTGATTTTAGCCTTCTTGGAAATATGCTTAAGGTAGCGCTTCCATCTATGCTACAGCAGTCCATTGTGTCTGTGGGGATGCTTCTTGTGCAGTCGGTTGTAAATGGATTTGGTTCTGCAGTACTTGCAGGATATACAGCGGGAACGCGGATTGAATCGATTTGTATTGTTCCTATGATAGCAACCGGAAATGCCGTTTCTACTTTTACGGCACAGAATTTAGGCGCAGGAAAACCGGAACGTGTAAAACAGGGTTATGTGGCGGGAATGAAAATCGTAGCGGCGTTTGCCATATTTATATGTATTTTGCTTACAGTTTTTCATGAGCCGATTATTGATATTTTTATGGAAAGAGGAAACGACGCTGTAGCTTTTGAAACAGGAAACAGATACCTATCGTTTATTGCATTTTTCTTTGTCTTTATTGGACTTAAAGCGATTACGGATGGTGTGCTCAGGGGAGCGGGAGATGTACTTGTCTTTACCATGGCTAATCTGATTAATTTAACTATCAGAGTAACATTTGCCTTTGGTATGGCAGGAGTTATCGGTGTACAGGCGGTATGGATTGCAGTCCCCATAGGTTGGGCAACCAATTACCTGATATCCTTTATCCGATATTTATCAGGCAAGTGGGCACATAAGAGATTGATAGAAGAAACGACAAAATAGAAAAGTGCACTTCATAGTGAAGTGCACTTTTATTTATTGTGTTATTGGGCAGGTGGTGTAACACCTTCTGTTACAGGTGCTGCCGGCTCAGCAGGCGGCGGATTTTGTGCTGCCGCAGCTTGAGCAGCTGCAATCATTGCATTGATTTCGGCTCTTTGCTGATTGATAACACCTTCTACACCGGGCTGTGCCATAAATTCCGGATTGTGCATACAATAATTAGTTTGAGCCTGAGGGACAGTAATCGTGGAGATGGTTCCGTCTTCATTCATCACTTCCTGAGTTATGGTAGTGGTAGCAATAGGCGGTACTCCTTCTTCGACGTTGCCCATAAGAGCGGTTTGCGTTCCCTGCTGAAGGGAAGGATGCTCGATAGGTGTCATCTCTAAGATACCGTTAACCTTAAAGGGACAGGTTTCACAGGCCGGAAGCTGTGGATTGCTGTACTGGCAAATCATACCCTGATAGTGTACATTACAGGTATCTGTGGGAACAGTTCCCTCTGCGAAGTATTCAGTGGTAAGTGTTCCGTCACAAACACCGGGAATGGGAAGCTTTCCGGATTTGGAACATACTGTTGCAGTTACGATACCGCCGTTAATGGGCATTTCAAAAGACTTACTGGGCAATTCTTCATGAATTTTAGCCATTGCAGCACGCCACAATTTCTTAGCCAGATTTCGTTCGCCATTATCTTTTCTAAGCTTCGTATTATTATCATAACCGGTCCATACTGATGCGGTATAGTATGGGGTGTATCCTGAGAACCAAACATCATTATAATCGGATGTAGTACCTGTTTTTCCGGCAATAGCCATGTTTCCGAAGTTTACTGAAGTACCGGTACCACCTGTAGCGGTAACAACATCTACCATGGCATCTGTAAGAAGCCATGCAGTAGTTTCTTTAATAACCTGTCTGGATTGTGGTTGTGTATTGTCTAAAATCACATTGCCTTCATGGTCAATTACTTTCGTATAGAGTTTGGGTTTAATATAAGTACCGCCGTTTGCAATGGCTGCATAGGCTGCAGTTAATTCTTCATTGGTAACACCGCGGGTAACGCCACCCAAAGCAAGGGACTGCTGAATATCGGAGAAAATCTGGGTTTTACCGTTGGTGGTAATTTCTTCACGTTCTACCAGTGTGGTAAATCCAAAGTTTCTAAGGTAATCAAAACCAAGCTGGGGAGTAATTTGTGTTAAGTTCTTAACGGCAATGATGTTCATGGACTCAATAATACCCTGTCTGATAGACTGAAGTCCTTTATATTCATCACCCCACCAGTTGTTTACCGGTCTGCCTTCATCATAGTTGAATGGTGCATCGTTTTGAACGGTGGCAAGGGTAAGACCTGCACTGTCAAGAGCCGGTGCATAGACGCCTACAATTTTAAAGGTGGAACCGGGCTGACGCTTGGTGTCTGTGGCACGGTTTAAGGTACGGCTACCTTCCTTCTGTCCCCGTCCGCCAACCATAGCTACCACATAGCCGGTGCTGTGATCCTGCACTACAATGGAAACTTGGGGCTGGGGGGTCAGGGTAATGTTTTCGTCAAACACTTCATCTCCGTCTTCCAGCACGGCAACTTTATATTCTTCGATAGCGGCATATGCCTCATCGTGAGAAGAATATAAAAGATTAAAGGAAGCGTTTTGCTCTTTAAAATATGCCCTGTACATTTCTGTACTGAAATTTTGGAAGTCACCGTTTTCTTTTTTTATGGTAAGCTCGTAACTAAGCTGCCATCTGGTTCCCTCAGGATAATTCTCTTCGTTGGAAAATACTTCATCACAAATAGCCTGGACATTAGGGTCCTGTGTTGCATATATCTTTAATCCACCACTGTAAAGAAGTGTATATGCCTGAGTTTCCGTGTAGCGTCCGGTGGCCATTAAGTCTTCCATAATATCATCAGTTAATGCGTCTACAAAGTATGTATTAACTGAATCCTGTTCTACTTCTGCGTTAACTGTCTGAATGCGGGAATAAACATCATCTGCCATTGCTGCATCGTATTCAGCCTGAGTGATGTACCCTTGTTCAAGCATATTTCCCAGAACCTTGGTACGTCTTTTGGCATTTTCATCGGGATGTGAAATCGGATTAAACCGGGACGGATTTTGGGTAATTCCGGCAATGACCGCACATTCTGAAAGAGTAAGTGTATTAACAGACTTGTTAAAATATCTGAGGGAAGCAGCCTGGACTCCCAAAGTGTTTTGACCTAAGTTAATGGTGTTCATGTAATTTACAAGAACTTCATCCTTGGACATGGTCTTACTCAGTTCAATGGCAAGATATTGTTCCTGGATTTTACGCTTTAAACTTTCTACAAAGCTACCTTCCGATGTCCAACCGGTAAAAACATTGTTTTTCAGAAGCTGCTGGGTAATGGTACTTGCACCCTCGGAGAAATGAAAACCATTGGAAATACCTACATAGGCAGCACGGATGATACCTTTGATATCAATACCATTATGTTCATAGAAACGTTCATCTTCAATTGCTACAAAAGCATGTGCCAAATCTTCGGGAATCATATCCTGTGCCACAGGAATACGATTGGAGTCGGCAGCAATTAATTTTCCGATTTGGTTTCCTTCAAGATCATATACAAAAGTAGAAAATCCGGTAGGAGTAACATCAATGTTTTCTATACTGGGGGATGTGTCAATAATTCCTTTAAAAACACCGATTCCCATACTTGCACCGATAATGGCAAAAGCAAGGACACCTAAAAGGGACAAATTCAGCAGGGCCAGCAGAAATTTGCGGCTCCACTTGGTTCCGTTAGCATGTAGGGCTTTCTGTTTTTCACGAATTCCCTTTTTACTGTAGTTCATTTATATGCCTCCATAATAATTGTACTCTCATTTTTTTTCATACAAAGAGAGTATACCAAAATGTGAAACTGAAATAAAGGTTTTTTATTCTTTATTAAGAATTGTTCACAATTAGATACACTTTTATACGATAGCAAAAACAGGAATTATAAATTTGCAGGAATGTCTGGAAGTATGACAGAAAAACAAGTATAATAGAAATGGTTGTTTTTTTAGGAGAAAATATATGGGAAGAATGACGGCAAAACAAAAACTTGCAATAGAAATCATTGAAAGACTGAAAAAAGAATATCCGGATGCCGGCTGCTCTCTGGAATATAGTGAAGCGTGGAAGTTGCTTGTCAGTGTACGTCTTGCGGCACAGTGTACGGATGCCAGGGTAAATGAGATTGTACCCAAGTTATACGAGAAGTTTCCTACGGTATCAGCTCTTGCCGAGGCAGATGTAGATGAAATTGAAAAAATTGTCAGGCCATGCGGACTTGGACGAAGCAAGGCAAGGGATATCAGTGCCTGCATGAAAATGTTACGGGATGAGTATAACGGCCGGGTGCCGGATGATTTTGATAAACTTCTGGCTCTTCCAGGCGTGGGGAGAAAAAGTGCAAACCTGATTATGGGAGATGTTTTTGGCAAACCGGCTATTGTAACAGACACCCATTGCATCAGGTTAGTAAACCGGATGGGACTTGTAGATGGGGTGAAAGAACCTAAGAAAGTAGAGATGGCGTTGTGGAAGATAATTCCACCAATGGAAGGCAATGACTTTTGCCACAGACTGGTATTTCACGGAAGAGAAGTGTGTACGGCGCGGACTAAGCCCTATTGTGATAAATGCTGCTTGCAAGACATTTGCAAGAAAGCAGATATTAAATAGTACTATATGATATTTTAAAGGAAGAATACGATGCAAAAGAGAACATTAAAAGAAACAATATTAAGAGTAATCATATTATTTATTGGTTTGGTAATTGCACATTTGGGAGTAACATTATTTTTGCTTGCAGATTTGGGAGCAGATCCGTTTAATGTGCTCATACAGGGATTGTTTCGGACAATCGTGTCAATTACAGGCTTTGAAATATTGACGCATGGCTATACTCATGTGGCAGTAAGTCTTCTCATTATTGTAGTCTTGCTAATTGTGGATAAAAGTTATGTGAAAATCGGAACTGTAATCTGCATGGTCTGCGGTGGGCCGATTATCGATTTTTTTACATGGCTCTTAGGAAATATAATTCATGCGGGAAATCCTTTTATCATGAGGATACTTGTGCTTGGTCTTGGATGTGTGATACTGGCCTATGGCATGACGATTGTTATTAAATCAGATTCCGGAACGGGACCTAATGATCTGGTGGCAGTGGTAATCAGTGACAAGATAAGGAAACCCTTTGGCATTGTCCGCATTATTGTTGATATCTGTTTTGTGGTTGCAGGTTTTTTAATGGGAGGTGCAGTAGGTATCGGTACCATTATCTGTGCGGCACTGGTAGGACCGGTAGCAGGTATTTTCCTGCCCAGAAATGAAAAGTTGATTCACATAATTATAAAGAAATTTGAGGATACATATGGAAAATAATGAGCAGAAGCAGAAGAGACTGCCTTATCGGATTGTCTGCGGAGGCGGACAGGGAGAAATAGAAGAAAAGAAGTCCCGTTTTATTGCGACTGTGGCACCGGTAGAAAGTGAAGAAGAAGCCACAGCATTTATTGAATCTGTAAAGAAGAAATACTATGATGCAAGACACAATTGTCCTGCATTTATTATAGGTAGAAACAAGGAACTGACCAGATGCAGTGATGATGGTGAGCCAAGCGGTACTGCAGGAAAGCCCATACTGGAAGTTCTCCTTGGTGCAGGTCTTACCAATGTGGCAGTGGTTGTTACCAGATACTTTGGAGGAACACTTCTTGGTACAGGAGGATTGGTGAGGGCCTATACCCAGGCAGCCCAGGCAGGTATTGCCGCGTGTAAAACAGCGACCATGCGTTACGGAGCGACCATTAGAATTGAGACCGATTATACGGATTTAGGAAAGATACAGCACTTGCTTGGAAATAAGGAAATTCCGATTATTTCTTCAGATTATACTGACAAGGTGTCACTTATGGTGCAGATACCGGAAGAAAAAGCAGATGCACTTATAAAAGAACTCACGGAAAGTACTGCAGCGAGAGCTGTAATGGAAATTACGGAAAAAGGGTATTATAGAGAAGATGAGAAGTAAAATTCATTGACAAATTTTTTCTATGGGACTAAAGTTAATTTAGTGTTAAGAAAGCAGTTTTGAAAGGTGGTGGTTTTTATGAAGAATAGTATACAGACAGGCAGTACCGATATACCTCCCCATGGGCGGATCATAAAAATCACACATAAAGGAGAACTGCTATGGAAGAAATTAGAGATGTAGAAGTAATCAGAGAATTACTGGAAACAAAGCAGTACACCAGCCTCCGCCAGAAAATTGCCGACATGAATACAGCAGATATTGCGGCAGTTATGGATGAGATGGAGGAAGAGGAACTGCTTAAAATTTTTCGTATTTTGCCCAAAAGCATGGCGGCAGATGTTTTTTCATACTTGGAAGTGGAGAGCCAGCAATACATTATCACCAGACTTTCTGTCAAAGAAGCGGGAGGGATCATTGATAATCTGATGGCCGATGATGCTACGGACCTTTTGGAAGAGATGCCTGCAAATGTAGTGAAAAAACTGCTTGCCAGTGCAAGTCCGGAGACGAGAAGAGATATCAACCATCTTCTTCAGTACCCGGAAGATTCTGCCGGAAGTATTATGACGGTGGAATATGTAGATTTAAAAGAGAATATGACGGTGGAAGATGCTGTGGCCCGTATCAGGAAGGTAGGGCTTGACAGTGAAACCATTAATATTTGCTATGTATTGGATGCCACGCGTAAACTGGTCGGTACAGTTGCCCTTAGATATTTGCTTATCAGTCCTTCAGATGCCGTAATCGGTGATATCATGCATGAGAATGTAGTTTATATCAATACATTGATGGACCAGGAAGAGGTTGCCAGGCAGTTCCAGAAATACGATTTCATTGCCATGCCTGTAGTGGATAATGAGGAGCGACTCGTAGGTATTATCACTGTCGATGACGTTGTGGATATCCTGCAGGAAGAGGCCACAGAAGATATGGAAATGATGGCTGCTGTGATGCCTTCCGACAAACCGTATATGAAGACCGGTGTCTGGGAGACATGGAAGAAACGTATGCCGTGGCTGCTTCTTTTGATGATATCAGCTACCTTTTCAGGAAGCATCCTTACAACCTTTGAAGATGCACTTCAAAAATGCGCGGTACTTATTGCCTATATTCCTATGCTCATGAGTTCCGGCGGTAATGCAGGCGAGCAGTCCAGCGTTACCATTATCCGTGGATTGTCTCTTCAGGAAATAGAGTTTAAGGATGCTTATAAAGTAATCTGGAAAGAAGTCCGGGTTGCAATGCTTTGCGGTCTTACTTTAGCAATTGCCAACTTTGCAAAACTGATATGGTTTGATGGAATAGATATTCTTGTAGCAGTAGTCATTTGTATTACACTGGTAATGACAATTCTGGCAGCAAAGCTGGTGGGTTGTGTACTTCCGATGCTGGCAAAGAAAGTAGGCTTTGACCCGGCTGTTATGGCAAGTCCTTTCATCACAACTATCGTAGATATCATATCCCTACTGGTATACTTCAAGGTAGCGACCCTGTTACTAGGTATATAGAAAAATCTCCGACGATTTATTTTGCGTTGTAAAAGCTTTTTAGAATCTTTCGTTAGATTTTTTAGAAATGTCTTTTTCATAAATGCTGCTGTCCGGAACAAATGTCTGAAAAATCGTCGTTGCAACAGTGCTAACGCCTATAAAACTTTTTAGAAAAATCTAATCAGCAGACTTTAAAGATGTAATAAATAGCTCATTCCAAAACTTGCTTCGCTTCGAACAGTTGGAATGAGCTATACATTTTTTAAAGTCTGCTGATTGATTTTTTACAAAAGCTTT
>JAGBBV010000013.1 GCA_017938315.1 Lachnospiraceae bacterium | reverse complement strand
GTTTTACCTTACCTTCCTTTAAAGCTGTTGCAAAGCCCTGCACAGAAGTCATAGGTGTTTTTAAATCATGAGCAATGCAGGAATATAGCATATTTCGTTCATTCATTTGACGTTGACTTTCTTTTTGCCAGGTTTTACCGGTCAGACGATAAAAAAGGTAGGCACCAGCCACAATATTCATCAATGATAATATCAAAAAAACGCCAATTATAATCAACACCATATTGTCATTTGGCGAACTTAATGACATTAGCAAAGCATCCATAATACCTAAAATGATACCTTCCACTACCAAGCAACCAACCAAACACAATATAAAATATAACACTACTTTCTTTTTCACTTTATTCATGAATCTCCAATCTATACCCTAATCCGCGAATGGTTTTAATGGTATCATTGCCAACCTTGTCACGCAAACGGCTAATGATTACGCGTATAGTATTGTCATCCACCACATAATCATCCCCCCAGGCATACTCATAAATTTGTTCCTTTGTAAAAACTCTTTTAGGATGCTTCATAAAAAGTTCCAACACCTTAAACTCAGCTTTTGTAAGCTCCTGCGTAACTCCGTTATTAATAACTACACATTCATCACAATTCAAAAGCATATTACCCACTTTAATGTTTTCTACTTCTTCTGTAACGGCGGCCTGTGCTCCCGCTCTACGCAGGTGAGCTCTCACCTTAGCAGCCACTTCCAAAGGTTCAAAAGGTTTGGTAATGTAATCATCTGCTCCTAAATCCATGCCGAATACTCGGTCAGATAACTCCACTTTAGCAGAAATCACAAGAATTGGAATGTACCTTTCCTTTCGGATTTCCTTAATAATTTCATAACCATTTTTCTTAGGCATCATAATGTCCACAATGGCAAGATCAATATTTTCCTTATCTAAAATCCGCAACGCTTCCTGTCCGTCATTTGCTTCAAACACAATATTATCATTTGCCTCAATATACATACGAAGCAACCGAACAATTTCTTTTTCATCATCTGCAATCAATATATTTGCCATAGGACACCTCTGCTTTCTATCTTATATAAACATTATAAAACACCTAATTTTTAATGTCCATATATGCGTAAAGTACAACATTAAATATGTACAAAATCATATAACTGAAACCATATAATCACAGCCACATATCCAAACATAAGAGCCACCCAGATATACTGCTTTGTTTTTTTCCATTTTCCAATCTCTTTGTCTCTCCACGTATTCTTAAAAAGAATTATTCCATTCACCAAACTTACCAACGCAAGAATGACCACCATGATACAGGAAAATACAGCAAATGCATATCCTTTGACACCTAATACGCTAATCAAACAGAACAGAATCACACCGGATATGCCCTGTATTACCTGCTGTAAGGTAATTTGCTTGTCAGCTTTAGTCAATGTTTTTTCCTTTTTTCTAATTTTACGTATCAGTAAAGTTAAGCCTTTGATCAATAAAATGAGTAAACAAACAATTCCAAATACAGCAAAACCAAAATACACAATAATTCCATAAATATGATGATTATTCTGAAACATATCCGTGCTCATCATTTCAAATTGCCGATTACCATCTGAATCAACACTTTCATAAGTAAAAAAATATGCACCATTTTCTGATTTTTGAAGCCACATATGATCACCAATATGGATCATTTGCATTCCACCGGTAAGAGGCATATCAAATACATCAGGATCCTCCGTCTTGGTTGCAAAGAAGCATCCATATGAATATTGTAAAGCACTTCCGTATCCGCTTACAATAGTTCTTCTGGGTACATAAGTTCCACTTATGTCATAATGTTCTTTTATCGGATTGTTTCTTACCAGTTCACTATCTCTTACATCACCAAACAACAAACCCACAAGTCCCGTCGAAAACATAGTTTCACCCGGTTCATTTGTAAGTACTACGATTCCAAGTCCACTTTCCGGATCAAACTGAAGATTCGCTGTACAGCCACCTGTATTACCACTATGTCCCAATGTAGGAACCTTAAACTGTTCTACCCACAATCCGTGACAATTCTCAGCAATATCACTGTCTCCATGAAAGGAAGTTGCCGAAAACATTTCATTTCTTGTTTCATTACTTTCAAAAAACGGGCAATCAGTCGCTACAAACCCCTGAGCAAATTTAGCCAAATCACTTGTAGTTCCTATTGCAGCACCTGCAGGATAAAGTTGTACCCAGGAATGGCACACTCCATAATCCGCATTATATTCTTCCTGCGCATATCTTTCGTAACATTTTAACTTTTCTCTCTGTTTTCTTACCCAAGCATTATCTTCTATGTGCATACCAATGGATGTATTCTCCATGCCCAATGGTTTAAAAATATTATCATTCACATAATCCACATAAGACATTCCACTAACACGTTCCACAATAAATGCTGCAAGTGCTGTCCCCCAGTTGGAATATGCTGTATGCTCACCCACATGATAAGCCTGATAACACTCACATGCCTTTACCGCTTCCTCAAGGCTACCATAAAGCTCATCTTCCGTTGCCAGCTGGTTTTCATACATAGACTCCTGAAAACCGGCATCATGATTCATCAGGTTGAGCATTGTAATCGTTTCATCTTCATACTGAAGTTTGGTAAGAAAGCCTTCCGGAAGATATTCTCTGATATCTGTTTCAAAATCAAGTTTGCCTTGCTCTTTTAACTGCATAACAGATACCCACACAAGAAGCTTTGAGGTGCTTCCCCATTCGTATACAGTCTCTTCATCTGCAAGAATTCCGTTTTCCATATCAGAGTATCCGTAGTAGCCTTCATAGATAATTCCTGACTCATCAAAGACGCAGGTACCTACAGATACCAGTCCTGCCTCGTATTCTTCTACATAGGCATCTATCTCTGTACCTATGTCATCATAAGCTATTCCAGAAGGTGTGGTTTGTCCTGATGCATACACATTTTTAGGTATTGTCATAACCAGTATCAAAATAACGATAAACATTGCAAGTGATTTTTTCATTTTAAATTCTCCTTTTTGATTTTCTAGGCATATGATATCCCAAAAATCTTACAGGAAAAATTGATTAACATTAACTGAATATTAAAATATGTAAATGTATACAGCTATCACCATATAGTCCAGTCATAACCGTGCGGCATTCGCAATCCGCTTCGCTTCTTGCTCATGTACGGCTTTCGCCGTATGTTGGTACATCGAAAAAGACTTCATGGCAAGCAAGCTTTCCAGAAGTCTTTTTCTCGTCCCACCGCACGGACTCAATGCTCCAGCATATTTTCAATAAAAATTCCATACCCTCTAGTCGGATCATTTACCAGAACATGTGTCACCGCACCGATAATCTTCCCATCCTGGATAATGGGACTGCCACTCATTCCCTGTACAATTCCACCTGTCACAGCAAGCAAGTCGGGATCGGTAATCTCCAGAACAATCCCCCGGTTAATGTCATCATTCTCCAGACGGATTTCCGTGATTTCTACATCAAATGTTTCTGCCTTACCACCTAAAGATGATATGATTTGTGCAGGTCCCTGTTTGATTTCCTGCTTTAATCCAATGGGCATGTAATCATAGCCGTTTGACCTTGTTACATCTTCTGAGCACACTCCAAAGATTCCTTTTACAGTGTTTGCTGTGATAGTCCCCATGATATTGTCATCATCATATTCTATAAATCCGGTAAGTTCGCCGGGAGAACCGTTTTGACCTTTTGTAATTCCGATTATCTCAGTATGATATAGAGTCCCGTTAGAAAGCTCCATTAGTGTGCTGGTATCCACATCATTAATGCCGTGTCCCAAAGCACCAAAACAGGAATTTTCATCAATATAAGTCATAGTCCCGACACCTTGTGCATTATCTCTCACCCAGATGCCCATCTTATATTCCCCGTTTCTGTTCGTCTGGGGCGTGGCACTTACTTCGAATACTTCTCCGTCTCTTTTTATTTTAAAAACAATCTCCTGTCCCTCACTGTGACTTATCTTTTCTATCAGCTGTTTTTTCCCCGCTACTTCTTCTTCGTTCATTTCTAAAATGTAGTCACCCGCCTGCAAAACATATTTTGCCGGCTCATGGGTTTGTCCCTGCTCCCCCTCAAAGTCTCCTACACCAACAACTAAAACTCCTTGTGTTTTCACATAGATTCCTATGGGAATTCCTGCGGGTTTTAACTTTACATCCTGTATAATTTTTACATCTACATCTTTCAGTGGAATAATACCGAATAATTTAAGACTTAACTTATAATTATCAACTTGATTTGCCTTTACTGTAACCGGATTACTGAAATCAATACGGACACTTCTTTCCTGCAGACTACCATATGTTTGTGCCTGACCACTTGCTTCTATGGCCTCCTCACGATACATCTCCCCAGATGCCGGCAAATTAAAATCAAGGGTTTCCAGCATTCCTGCTCTCACCATGATGGTAGACGGCACACGGTTCCACAATGTATAGTAGGCGGAAATAAAAGTCAGACAAACACTGAGTATAAGCGAAATATATAATATTTTCCTGTAAAGTAACAGTCTGCCGTTACAGTCAATTTCATTTCTTTCCAATTTTTCACACCCTTTTTCTTCTTATGAAAACAACCAATATATACTCTCTATTTCCTGCAAGAAAAAAAGAGACATATTGCATGTCTCTTTTAGTATGTGAAAAATCTCCTGTTTTAATAAACCATTTTCTGTTTTTTACTTTACATTTCTTGCCATTTCTTTCATTTCTCTGGCATTGCCAAGTACCGCTTCCGTTACATTGCCGCTACCAAGAAGTCTGGCCATCTCTGTAAGACTTTCTTCTTCAGGCAATCTATGTATTCCGGTTACGGTTCTGTCATTTATCACTTGCTTTTCAATCAAAAAATGTGTGTCCGCCATGGCTGCAATCTGCGGCAAATGTGTAATGCAAATAATCTGGTGTCTAGCTGATAGCTGTCCCAGTTTTTCGGAAACCTTCCACGCTGTTCTTCCACTGATACCTGTATCGATTTCATCAAAAATCAAGGTATTGGTTCCTTCCTCATCTGCAAAGACGCTCTTAAATGCAAGCATGATTCTGGAAAGTTCACCGCCGCTCGCTATTTGCTGTAGTGGTTTCTTTGCTTCGCCGGGATTAGTAGAGATTAAAAATTCTATATGGTCATAACCATCATCGGAAATCTTCTCTTTATCCGGCGTTACACAAATTTCAAAATTAACATCTAAAAAATTCAAATCAATTAATGCTTCCGTCAATTTCTTTGTAAGTTTTGTTGCCGCCTGTCCTCTTGCATCAGAAATCTTCTTACACAGAATAAGAATTTTTTCTTTTTCTGTGTTTAGTTTTTCTTCTAATTGCCTCAAATATTCTTCGTAATTTTCTAATTGTTCTAATCTTTCGGATTTATTGGCAAGAGCCTGCATAATTTGTTCGTATGAATTTCCGTATTTATCTTTCAAACGGTTGATTACATTTAAACGCTCTTCTGTCTGAACAAATTCTTCTTCATCAAATTCTAAACTTTCTCTATAATCTGCAAGGGATCTGTTGAAATCATTTAACAGATTATCAATTTCTCCAAGTTGTTTGCAAAGTTCTTCGGCATCCTCTTCATACCCTGCCACGCTTCTAAGTTCTCTCATGGCACGTCCGATTGCATCTCCTGCACTGCCGCCATTGTCATAACCGGTCAGACCATGGGCTATATAAACTGCTTCTTTAATTCTTTTCGCGTTAGTCATTTTGCGGTAAGATTTTTCCAGTGCCTCATCTTCGCCCTGCTTAATGCCTGCTGTTTCTAGTTCGTTTACCTCAAATGTAAGAAGATCTGCTTCTCTCTTACGTTCTTCGTCGCTAACTTTGTTTTTTGAAAGTTCTGCTACTGCATTCTTATATTCTGTATAAATCTCTTTTAACTGTTTTTTCCATGTAGCGATGTCTTCACCTGCATAGAAATCTAACAGTTCTTTATGTTTTGCAGGCTTTAATAAAGTCTGGTGCTCATGCTGCCCGTACATGTCAAGAAGCACTGCAGCAAGTGTCTTTAGCTGTCCACTGCTTACAGTCTCTCCATTCACCTTACAAGTACTTCTGGATGCTGCAATTTTTCTTTGCAGAATTAATGTGTTGTCTTCCTCTACTGTAAGGTCCATATCTATCAATGCTTTTTTCTGTTTTTCATCTAGTGAAAAAACAAGTTCCACCAAAGCATACTCTGCGCCGGCACGGATGTAATCTTTGTCTGCCTTTGCACCCAATGCTAAGTTGACGGAACCAATAATAATGGATTTACCTGCACCGGTTTCTCCCGTAAGTATATTAAGGCCTTGGGCAAATTCCACCTCGGCCTCATCAATTAATGCCAGATTTTTTACATGTAAACTCTCAAGCATTCTCTTTATCCTCCTGTGTAATGTCGGCTATTCCTCCAGTACACCACGTATGGTATCCATAACACACTTTGTATCTTCCACTGTCCTAACTGCCACCATAATCGTGTCGTCACCTGCAATAGAACCTACAATTTCCTTTAATTTCATGGCATCTACTGCAGCTGCAACTGCCATTGCCATTCCGGCAACCGTCTTAATCACAAGAATATTCTGTGCCATATCCATGGAAACAAATCCGTCACGAAGTACACGGATATATTTATCACTCAGATAATGGTCACTGTGAATCAGAATGGTATACTTCTGTCTACCGTCACCCATAGGTACTTTTGAAAGTTTCAACTCCCGGATATCTCTGGAAACTGTAGCCTGAGTTACGGCATATCCGCTTTCACGAAGCATATCAGCTAACTCTTCCTGGGTTTCGATTTCGAATTGTTCTACTAATTCTTTTATTTTACGGTGTCTGCTCTTTTTCATGTGCTAAATACCTTTCCTGTACTTACTAATCACACATCTTTTCCTGTAGTCTCTCTAAAAAGCTTACTTTATTTAACTTCACAATTCCTGTTGTCTTTTCGGAACGTCTGATAATAATCCTATCTCCGGTACATAAAGTCACCTTGTGATTACCATCAAAGATTGCTTCTACTTCCTGTCTTTCTCCTTTATGGCTTGCTTCCACCTCAATGGTTATCTCATCATCCGGAGAAAGTACAATACTACGGTTCTGCATAGAGTGCGGACATACCGGTGTTATTACTATCATCTCCGCTTTCGGGTCCACTATGGGACCGCCTGCCGAAAGATTGTATCCGGTTGACCCTGTAGGTGTTGCTACAATCATGCCGTCCGCCTGATACCTATGTAAAAATTGTCCGTTAACACTGATGCTAAACTTAATAATCTGAAGAGAACCTTTACGCGTAATAACAATATCATTTAATGCACCGGAACAGTCTTTTTCACTTATGCCTTCGTAGCTGTGCCCGTCTAACATCATGCGTCTTTCTATTTCATAATTTCCATCCAGAAGCTTAGAAAGTGCATTTTCAATATCGTCCTTATTTACTTCTGCCAAAAAACCCAAATTTCCTAAGTTGATTCCCAAAAAAGGAACTTCCTTTAGAGCCAGTTCATTTGCCGCACGGAGAAGTGTTCCATCTCCTCCAAGAACAATCACAAGGTCAATATCTTGTGGTACGTGACTAATATCAGCATGCTCTTCCTTTGAAAGAGTGCATTTTATTCCTCTTCCCATAAGATAATCTTTCACTTTGTCCGTCACTTTAAACTGCGGATCTTTTGTCTGATTGGTAATAATATAAAAATGCTCCACTTCTATTACCTGTACCTTTCGCTTATAGATGCTGATGCGCCATACTTACTGTTTCTTCGATTACTTTCTTCATTTGTGTGTTGTTTGAATAGCCGCTCTTATTTTCTGTAATTAATTTCAATTCTTCCTCGGCCGCACTTTCCGTAATTTCTGCGGTAGATAATGTCTTTTCATCGTTTTTGGAAAGATGTACCAGATATTCGATATTTCCTTCCGGTCCTTTAATGGGGGAAAAATCTAAATGAAGAATGTCAAATCCGATATAATCAGCAAAATCAATTACTTTCCGGATTACTTCTACATGAATCTCCGGTTCTCTCACGACACCTTTTTTACCAACCTTCTCCTTCCCTGCTTCAAACTGCGGTTTAATAAGACATACCATTTCACCGCCTGCCCGAAGAAGCGCTCTTGCCGGAATCAGTATCTTGGTAAGTGAAATAAAAGAAACATCCACAGATGCAAAATCCAGAACATCCTCAATATCTCCCGGCACCATATAACGGAAATTTGTTTTTTCCATGCAGACCACGCGCTCATCACACCTTAACTTCCAATCAAGCTGACCGTGTCCTACATCTACGGAATACACCTTCTTTGCCCCGTTTTGAAGCATGCAATCGGTAAAGCCCCCGGTGGAAGCCCCGATATCCATACACACTTTTTCTGTAAGGCTTAAGTCAAAGTGCTTCATTGCCTTTTCCAGTTTGAGCCCGCCTCTGCTCACATAAGGCATTGTGCTTCCCCTGACTTCCAATTTAACCTTGGTAAGATCGAAAGTGGTTCCTGCTTTATCTTCACGCTGCCCATCCACGAACACATTTCCTGACATAATAATAGCCTTGGCTTTTTCGCGGGAGGCTGCATACCCCTCTTGTACTAAAATAACATCTAAACGTTCCTTCATTATTTTATTGCTTCCATCTCTAATATAATTCTGCTTACAATGCTCTCTTCGTCAATTCCGATTTCCTGCTTTAAGAGATCTACATTTCCGTGTTCTACATATTCATCGGGAATTGTAATATTTAATAATTTAACATCAAAGTCAAGGGTATCCATATACTCTCTGACTTTTTCCCCGTAGCCGCCACTGGCAACATTTTCTTCCAAGGTAACTACTAGCTTATGATTCTTTGCCGCCCAATATACGGCATCTTCATCTATCGGTTTTACAAAACGGCTGTTGATCAAACTGCACTTATATCCTGCTTCCTTTAAGCTTTCTCTTACCGCTTCTGCTTCTTTTACCATACTGCCTATGGCAAGAAGACAGATTTCACCTTCCGCATAAATGGCCTCTGCCTTGCCAAGTTCTATGGGTGCCCTGAATTCCTCAAGTCCTGCATATGCTTCTCCTCTTGGATAGCGGATAGCAACAGGGGCGTTAAGCCCAAGCGCAAACTTCAGCATATCGGAAAGCTCCCATTTATTTTTAGGCGCCATCACATGCATGTTTGGTATGGATGATAAATATGATAAATCGAAAATACCCTGATGTGTCTCGCCGTCACTTCCCACGAGACCTGCCCTGTCAATTGCAAACACAACAGGCAAATTCTGGATACATACATCATGAATAATCTGATCATATGCTCTTTGCAGGAAGGATGAATAAATGGCAACTACCGGTTTTAATCCTCCGGCTGCAAGACCTGCTGCAAAAGTTACCGCATGCTCTTCTGCAATTCCCACGTCAAAAAATCTGTCGGGATACATATTCCTAAATCTCTTAAGTCCTGTTCCGTCCGGCATAGCTGCTGTAATGGCAACTACCTTTTCATCCCTTGCTCCAAGTTTGGTCATTACCGTGGAAAAAATATCGGTATAATTTGCCACATTTCTGGGTTTGGAAGGGATACCTGTTTCTATGTCAAAAGGCTCTGCACCATGAAATCTTGCCGGATGACGTTCTGCCGGTGCATACCCTTTTCCTTTCTGTGTAATTACATGGACAAGTACTGCATTTCTCACGCGCTTTGCTTCCTGGAACATGCGGAGCATGGCTGGAATATCATGCCCGTCAACAGGTCCTAAGTAAGTGATTCCCATGTCTTCAAAAAACATACCGGGAACAATCAGATGCTTGAAACTGCTCTTGGCATTACGGATTCCACGTATCACTTTACCGCCATACTTGGGAATATCCATTAACGTGTTATAAATGCCCTCTTTGATATCAAGATAAGTATCTGCTGTACGGATATTATTCAGATATTTGGATACACCACCTACATTTTCTGAAATAGACATATTATTATCATTTAAAACAATAATAAAATTAGTCTCTAACTTGGCTGCATTATTCAGTGCCTCATATGCCATGCCTCCGGTAAGGGAACCATCACCAATAACAGAAATTACACTATGGTTTTGATTTTGTATATCCCTTGCCTTTACAAGACCAAGTCCTGCAGAAATGGATGTGGAACTGTGTCCCGTATCAAAGCAGTCGCAGTCGCTTTCTTTTCGTTTGGGAAAACCGCTCATGCCATGATATTTCCGGAGATTTTCAAACCCTTCGCGTCTTCCGGTAAGTAATTTATGTGTATATGACTGATGTCCTACGTCCCAGACAATCTTATCTTCCGGAAGTCTAAATGCCAGGTGAAGCGCCATTGTTAATTCTACTGCACCAAGATTAGAGCCCAGGTGTCCACCGGTCTTTGATATCTTCTCAATTAAAAACTGCCGGATTTCCTCAGCAAGCTGCGGATAGAGGTCCGGTTTTATATTTTTAATGTCATTTTCCTTTTTTATATTGTCAAGTAACATATCTATATCCTTCTTTTCCTAAAATCCCCTATTTTTCTCTTGTTATTAAAGATTCCACCAATTCTATCAAGAATGCATTGGCAATGTTTCCTTCTTTCCTTTGCAGGTCAGCCAAAATCTTCATTGCCTCCTTGGATAATCTTTCTACTTCACACCTGGAAGCATCAAGTCCTTTTAGTGTCACATAAGTAAGTTTATGATTCTTTTCATCACTTCCAACCGGCTTTCCAAGCACTTCCGTGGTACTTGTCACATCAAGGATATCATCCTGAATTTGAAATGCAATGCCGATATTATATGCCACACGCTCCATCAGTGCCACATCCTCTTCTCCTGCACCGGCAAGAATAGCCCCAATCATCATAGCAGCCTGAATCAGCGCTGCAGTCTTGTTTTCATGGATAAACAAAAGTACCTCTTCTGTCAAAAGACTCTTTCCGTCTTCTGCTTCTATATCGGCAGTCTGCCCACCAATCATACCGTAAACGCCGGCTTTCCTTCCAAGAATCTGCATTGCACCTGCCATGCGTCTGTAGCCATCTGCATCTTTCACCATATCAAATCCTTTAGCAGCAGTTTCATACGCAAGATTCAGTAAACCATCTCCTGCAAGTACAGCCATGCCATCTCCGTAAACCGTCCATGTGGTCTTACGTCCCCTGCGGTATTCGTCATTATCCATGGCCGGCAAATCATCATGCACAAGGGAATAATTGTGAATCATCTCCAAAGCTGCCATAAAAGGCTTTATGATTTCTCCCTGACCCCCGAAAAGTTTAAAACACTCTTCCATCAACATGGGACGGAGCCTTTTTCCGCCTGCCATAACGCTGTAGTTCATTGCTTCAAGAACGGTTTTCTGATACCCGGTCTCTTCCGGCAGGAACGCAGAAATAACCTCTTCTATATGATTTACCCTATTTTGTAATTCTTCTTTAAAACTCATTTAGTTCACCCTTTTCGTTCAGCATCAAAACTTTTTTCTCTACCCGGTCAATTGCGTCATTACACAATTTGAGCAGTTCAACTCCCTTTTGATATTCTGCAAAAGATTCTTCAAGGGAAATGTCCTCTTTTTCAAGTTTCTCCACTGTTTTATCCAGCATGGAAAATGCCTCTTCCAGATTAAAATCTTTTTTCTTATCTGTCATGATTTTCCTCCTTATTCATCAGATCCATGTCCTTCTTTTTTACAACTCTGGAATCTATCATACCATCCCGCATAAAAATCTGAAGATGATCTCCTTCTTCCACCTGATGAATGCTTTTT
The DNA here is from genome assembly GCA_017938315.1 of Lachnospiraceae bacterium. Classification (GTDB taxonomy): domain Bacteria; phylum Bacillota; class Clostridia; order Lachnospirales; family Lachnospiraceae; genus Suilimivivens. The sequence goes on along the minus strand of JAGBBV010000013.1, from coordinate 204,715 downwards.
ACTGTCTTTCCGCTCTTGTCTGTCACATATGAAAAGCCTTGATTTAACTTTTCAAGAGGGGAAAGTCCTTTTATCTTTTCTATATAAATATCCAGCCTGTGACGGTTATTCATTATCCGTGCTTTCATGGCATCACTTACTTTTTCTTCCTGCCTAAGCAGCCATGTCTTTTTCTCCCGGATCTTTCCCATGGGAGAATTCATTCGTATTTTCGCTTCACAGGTTTTGTAACGTGCTCTCTGCCATTCCACTTTCCCACGCATAATTCTTTGCATGGTATATTCTGTTTCCTTCAGGCTTTGAAGGGTTAGCATCACATCGAAAACTGCAAGTTCTGCTGCCGCGGACGGTGTTGGTGCCCGCAAATCTGCCACATAATCTATAATGGTAGTATCTGTTTCATGTCCTACTGCAGAGATAATTGGCACACTGCAGTCAAAGACAGCCTGAGCCACGCTCTCATCATTGAATGCCCATAAATCTTCAATGGAACCTCCGCCTCTTCCTACAATCATTACATCAACCCCCATATGCTCCAGTGCACGAATACCGTTTACAATACTCTGCGGCGCACCTTCCCCTTGTACCAAAGCAGGATACAAAATAATTTGAACATAAGGATTTCGTCTGGTTGCTATATTAATAATATCTCTTACTGCAGCTCCGGTAGGTGCTGTTACTACACCCAGTGTTTTACAGTAAGAGGGAATTTCCTTTTTATAGCAGGCATCAAACATTCCCTGCTCTTTTAATTCTCTTTTTAATTTTTCAAATTTTTCAAAAAGAGCTCCGGCGCCATCCTGGGTGATTTCTTTCGCATACATCTGATACTTTCCGTCACGCTCATAGACATCAACCGTACCTCTTACAATCACCTGCATGCCTTCCATTAGCCGAAATGCAAGACCGGAACGACTTCCTGCAAACATCACGCAGGAAATCGTTCCTTTCATATCTTTCAACGTAAAATATATATGCCCGGAAGAATGATATTTGCAGTTACTGACTTCTCCCTTTACAGATAAGTCCTGCAGTAAAAAATCCTGGGTAAACATATTTTTAATATATGAATTTATCTGGCCGACTGTATATACATTCTTCATGTCATACTCCTGCCTTAAGCAAATTTAGCCAATACTCCGTTTACAAACGCCGGCGAAGAATCCTGTCCAAACTTCTTTGCAAGTTCTACAGCTTCATTAATGGCTACTCCGGTGGGAATTGTTTCATCGAATAAAATCTCATAAACCGCAAGTCTTAGAATGGTCAAATCAACCTTACCCATTCTGCCGGTATCCCATCCTTCCACCTTTTCATTTAATGTGGCATCAATCTCTTCAAGTTTTTCAACAATCTTATCTACTTTTTCGGAAATATATACAGCTTCTTTCTCATCAGCCGTATTTTCCTCCTCTTCAAAAAAGAAAGTTGCCTGCTGGGACATCTCTTCTTTTTGGTTAAATTCTACACGAAACAACAGCTTAAATATCTGTTCTCTAAGTTCTCTTCTACTCATGTGTTTACATCCGTCTTCCTTGGTATCATTATTGAGGCATTTCTACGCCTGCAATTCTTACATTCACATCTGTGGCATCCAGCCCTGTCATGTTTTCAATGGTAGATTTCACCTTTTCCTGGACTTTCTGTGAAACAGCAGGAATATTGTAGCCATATTCTACTACTAATGCCAGATCAATCTTTACGCTCTTACCGATTACCTCCACTTTCACTCCCTTGGAAAGTTTTTTCACGCCCATCTTACTCATCAGTTCGTTTGTAACATTGCCCGCCATGGAAACAACACCTTTTACTTCTGTTGCTGCCAATCCTGCAATGATCGCAACTACATCATCTGCAATTTTAACGGTTCCGATACCGTCATCTTCCTGTAATACATATGTGTTTTGTTCTATTGTTTTTTCCATGATAATTTCCTTCCTTTTGTTTCTTCTGTTTGTGAATACACAACTAAATCATATCAAAAATTAATCTTTTTGCATAGTCTAAAACAAAGAATTATCAATAATAATCTATAACCAAAAACTTATACTTCTTTGTGCTTTATTGTCTGCATAGGACACTGCTCCCGTCTCTGTTTTTAAGTATTCAAAAATTCCTTGTTCCTTTATTAAATATGTCAACATTTCTTCGTATATTTCCAAGGTCGCACATTTAAGCGTCACATAAGTGTTTTCATTCTCATATGCATTTTCAAAAAGACTTTTTAATCTGTCTTTATCTACTTCTGAGAAATACAAGCCTTCCCTGACATAATAGTTATCAGTCATTGCAATACATGTAGGAATTAACTCCTTATCATCCAATGTATGCGTCTGTTCCAGCTGCTTTGTAGTAACACATAGATAGTCGTAATTAATGGGAGGAATGGTAGCCGATACATCCGCATCACTTCCCTCTACCATCTGATAGGATGCATCTCCCCATGTGGTATCCACAAAATAATAATTGTTTCCGATATTCACAAGGTTCCATGCATGTCCTTCTCCCCCGGAAACTCTTCCCATAACAAGGGTATTATCAATTCCTGCCTTTTTTAGCAGATACTGTGTTGCCTTTGCATACCCCTGGCATACACTTCTCCCATAGATAAACACAGAGCATATGTTTTGGTTATCCGGTGCTGATGCATCATATTCTGTCCGCTCTATAAGATATTCATAGATGTATTTAACCTTTTCATACTCATCCATGTATGGGGTAATTCCTGCAAGACAGTCATTTACATAATTTTTTATCTGAAGTTCACAGGCTTCAATCTGTGCCTTGTCCATCAGGTAAGTTCCTGAAAACGTAATCTTTTTTATCTCCTCACCCAGCGCATATCTGGTAAAGGTATAACCGTCTACGTAAAAGATTTCCGGATGATCATTTAAGACATATTGAAACACTTTTTCAATCTTGTCTGTATCCAGGCAGGACAATGCAATCTCTTGCTCCTGCTTTTCCAGAATGTCAAGAATTTCTACATAAAGTGTTTTCCCTTCAGTATCTAATTGTTCATAGTAAAAACTGCCTATTTGGTTTTGTTTTAAATTTTCTATTTTCTGGGGGGATAACTCAGGGTAAACCGGAATGTTCTCTACCTTTTCTTCCTGAGGAAGGAATGGCATGGAACTATTTTCTTCTTCCGGTAAAATAAAGTCACAGCCACCAAGCAAAACAGTCAATATTAAAATAGGCAACCATAAATATTTTTTCATTTAATCACGTCCAAATTCCGAAAGTACAAGTCCTTCATTACGATCTAACGTCATTCCCACGCTCCATGCATTAATAAAGAGTAATAAGGGATTGCCTTTCAAATCCTTTATTTTCTTCATGTCTGAAGTTCCAGTCAGCTTATTTAAATCAATTTCTTCCTTATTTTCAATCCAGCGGATATGCTCGTAAGGCAACGGTTCTAATTTGATTTCCACATTATATTCATTTTCCAGACGGTATTTGAGAACATCAAACTGCAGCACGCCGACTACACCTACAATAATTTCTTCCATACCGGTGTTAAATTCCTGAAAAATCTGGATAGCTCCTTCTTGGGCAATCTGTGTAATTCCCTTCACAAACTGCTTTCTTTTCATGGTATCCATCTGTCTCACCCTGGCAAAATGTTCAGGTGCGAAAGTAGGGATACCTTCATACTTAAACTGTTCCTTGGGCATACATAGTGTGTCACCAATTGAAAATACACCGGGATCAAATACACCGATTATGTCTCCCGCATATGCTTCTTCCAAAATCTTACGCTCACTTGCCATAATCTGCTGGGGCTGTGAAAGGCGCATAACCTTCCCCCCCTGCACATGCTTTACTTCCATGCTGGCTTCATATTTTCCGGAGCAGATACGCATAAATGCGATTCTGTCCCTGTGCGCTTTATTCATATTCGCCTGTATCTTAAATACAAATGCTGAAAAATCGTTTTCGGCAGGCGCAATTAAGCCTGCATCAGACTTTCTGGGGAGAGGAGTTGTTGTCATTTCCAAAAAGTGCTGTAAAAAGAACTCTACACCAAAGTTTGTAAGTGCGGAGCCAAAAAATACCGGAGTTAAATCTCCTGCCTGTACTTGTTCCAAATCAAATTCCGCACTGGCACCGTCTAACAACTCTATTTCATCATTCAAAGTTCCCATGGCATCCGCTCCTATAGCATCAGAAAGAGCAGCTTCGTCACTGACAGGAATCACTCTCGTTTCGCCTTCCTTTGTTCCTTTCTCCGTATCAGAAAAAGTAATTACACATTTTTCATCCCGGTCATATACTCCTTTAAATCCTTTTCCGGAACCGATAGGCCAGTTTACAGGACAAGTAGCAATCCCAAGTTCCTTCTCAATCTCATCTAAAAGTTCAAATGTGTCATTGGCATCTCGATCCATTTTGTTGATAAAGGTAAAAATGGGAATCTTACGCATGACACATACTTTAAAAAGCTTTCTGGTCTGTGCCTCCACACCCTTTGATGCATCAATTACCATCACCGCGGAGTCCGCTGCCATCAAAGTTCTATAGGTATCTTCCGAGAAGTCCTGGTGTCCCGGTGTATCCAGAATATTGATGCAAAATCCATCATATTCAAACTGTAGCACTGATGATGTAACCGAGATACCTCTCTCCTTTTCAATCTCCATCCAGTCAGATACCGCATGTCTGGCGGTAGCCTTTCCTTTTACACTTCCTGCCAGATTAATGGCTCCTCCGTATAATAAAAACTTTTCTGTCAAAGTTGTTTTTCCCGCATCCGGATGGGATATAATTGCGAAAGTTCGTCTTCTGTTTATTTCCTTTTCCAAGTTGCCCACGTATCTTTCCTCCAAAAAAATATTCCTATATTATTTTAATATAGGGGTGTTCCGGCAATATCTCCGGACACACCTAAGTATTTTAACACAGTTGCCCCTATATCTGCAAAGGTTTCTCTCGTTCCCTTATTGACAGGGGGTACCTCTTTTCCGTACATCAGAAATGGTGTATATTCTCTGGAATGATCTGTCGAACATGTATAGCCTGGATCACAGCCATGGTCAGCAGTAATCATAAGCACATCCTCATCTCTCATAGATGCCATAATTTCCGGAAGTGCGGCATCAAACTGTGCAAGTGCCTTGGCATATCCGTCAATATCGTTACGATGTCCGTAAAGCATATCAAAATCTACAAGATTCACAAAACAAAGTCCGTCAAAATCCTGTTTTAAATATTCTAAAGTTTTTTCAATTCCTTCTGTATTTCCGGAAGTATACACGTACGAAGTAAGACCTTTTCCCGCAAAAATATCTCTGATTTTGCCAACTCCGATTACATCCTTGCCGGCCGCTTTTAACACGTCCAACATAGTTTGCTTTGGAGGTAAAATGGAAAAGTCATGTCTTCTTGGTGTCCGTTTATAATTTCCTGATTCACCCACGAAGGGACGTGCAATGACTCTTCCCACGCCATGCTTTCCTACCAGAATTTTTCTCGCCATTTCACAATATTCATATAAAGTTTCCACCGGTACAACATCTTCATGTGCAGCGATCTGGAACACGCTGTCCGCTGATGTATACACAATCAGATCTCCTGTTTTAACGTGTTCATCACCATAATCCTTAATTACTTCGGTGCCTGAATAGGGTGCATTACACAAAACACCCCTTCCTGTCATCTCTCTAAAAGGTGCAAGCACCTCTTCCGGAAAGCCGTCCGGATATACCGGCAACGGATTTTCCGATACTAGTCCGGCAATCTCCCAATGTCCTATGGTAGTATCTTTCCCCTTTGAGGCTTCTGTCATTCTCGCGTGTAATGCTATCGGCTTTTCTCCCGATTCTTTAAAATCTATTCCGTCAATATGAAATAATCCCAGCTTTTCCATATTCGGCATATGGAAATAGGAGCTTGACATCGCCGAGCGTAAGGTATTTGTCCCCACATCGCCAAATTTGTCAGCATCCATCATTGCTCCGATTCCCACACTGTCAAGCACAATTAAAAAAACTCTTTTCATTCCTGTGTTCCTTTCTGTTTGTTATCATCTCTGTAATAGAATACCACATTTTGCTATTCTGTAATAGTGCTGATTACAATATTTTCCGGTGCAATTCCCGTTTTACGCACAACAATATCCTCAATCTGTGCACGCTGTGCTTCTGTCAGTTCCGATGCGTTTACAACCACATCCACAGCGTCATCCGCAATACTTACCACCACATCATCAAATCCCTTTGCTTCCAGCAAAATTTCGGCAGCTGTTTCTTTTTCAGCAATATCTGTAAGAGAAATCATATTGTCAATGGCTTCCTGTTTCTGTTCTTCACTAATGTTTACATTGTTAATGATTTCCAGTAATGTTTCTTTATTTTTCGCTCTTGTCTGTTCTTTTAAAAGCTTTGCACCTGAGGATGCATCCAAATTAGTGGTAGCTGTAAACACCGCCTCACCGGGTGTTTCCGCCTCAGAAATCTGCTCACTTGCAGCAGACTGCATCTCATCACTCATCGTTTCTGTCACCATTTCCTCTGTCATATCACCAAGCACTTCTTCCATGGATTCATCTAAATAGTTTTCCTGTTCTGTAATAATCTCTGTATCTAAACTGGCAATATCCCCGTTTTCTGCCTGTTCCATATCTTCATCAGAAATCTCAAACAAGGTAGCCACATCCAAATCCTCGTATGTACTGTCTTCTATACTGCTAACGGCATTGTCTGTTCCTGTTGTCATAATTTCTTCATCTGTAATTTGTTCTCCCGCAAAATTCAGGTATCCCGCTACTGCAATCATAATTGCCAGAGCTGTAATCATGATTTGATTCTTTTTCATCATATTTTTCAATTCTGCATCTCCTTTACTCAGAACTCATTTTAATTATTTTTATTTTATGTGCTTCTATTCCGAATAATGCCTGAATTGCTTCTGTAATATTTTTATTCACCGTCTGATTTCCTCCGCCCTGGGCAGAAACCAAAACACCTTTTACTTTAGGACTTAACACCTGCCGCACATAAGGAACAGATTCCCCATCACCGTTTACATATACAGTCTCACCTGTCTTTTCATTACTACCGGTATTATGGCTTGCCCCATCAGCATCCACCTGGGTAGAAGAATCAAGTCCCGTGGTGATATCTTTCTCCACCACTGTTTCTCCTGAATCCTCCAAAGTAATCATCACTTTTACTTTTCCTGCTCCTTCCATTGTTAAAAGTACCTCCTCTAAGGTGCTTTCCAAAAACTCTGTATAACTGCCCCACTGCTCTTGTTCAGATGATGTGGGAAATACTTTCTTCGTGCTCATTTCCTTATTATTAGCGGTTATATCAAGCATACCATTTGCCCCGTCCGATAAATAGGACATTTCTTGTTTTGTCTCGCTTTTCTTATCCGGCACGGGCCAAACAATTACCATAAGTAACACTCCCATTAAAAGTATTACTATAAAGTTTTCTTTTTTTAGTTTTTTCACTCCCTTTACCCTTTCTACTATTTTATTTGCAGATTGATATATTCGGTCTTTAGAAGTTCCTGGTAATGCTTTCTAAGCACTTCCTCTCCTACACCTTTTTTTTCCGCCCCCTCATTTTGGACAAGAATTGTTATCTTTCCCGTTCCATCTTTTGTTTCTTCTATGTAAACATCCTCAACCACATAACCATCCATGGGATTATTATTCAGTTTCTCTTTCATTTCTTTCCTGATATTTTCGTATATCTTTTCTTCCGTCATCCCCTCCATCTCTCTTATTTTTGTTTTTTCCATACTTTCCCAAAATGCCTCTCCCCTATAATCAAACTCTGTAATTCCCTCTCCCGAAAGCATCGAAAAAATAGGGGAAATGAGTTTTGCTACCATCATAATTCCGATTAGCACTTTTACATATTTTGCATAATTTTCACTTGGCACAAAATATAGGATCGCCTGTGCTATCACCACAAAAATACCTACTTCTTTTACTATCGACAGCATAAAACTCATTCCTTTCTTTCACTTAAGTGAATGTGAAACCACTGCTATTACAATCAAGAACAGCACAACACAGGTAAACAGGCATCTGAGTAGCAGAAACAATCCCTCTCCCACCCGGTCTGCACATCCGGAAATTCTCTTATCGCTAACAATTCCTGATACAGCTGCACCTATCTTGATAATTCCACCTATTAAAAAAAGTTTTGCCATAGGAATGACACAGGCAACAACAAGAAGCATAAACAGTAAAATACCCAGACTGTTTTTGATTAAAACTGCCGAGCCGATCACCAGCTCCGTCACGCCTTCCGCCATTCCGCCAATGCCCGGAATAGCGGAAACTGCCTTTCTGAGCGCTGTTATCTTTAGTCCGTCCAAAACCGGTAAAATGACGGATTGTACCAAACTTAGTCCCGTAATGCTTCCCATAGCCAGCTTCTGACTAAAAATAATTGTTTTTTTCAACAAGTCCAATAAAAGGGAAAGTCTTTCTTCCGCCCATATTCCGTTTAAAAGAGCTAAAACCACATAACTGTAGACAAAGGGCACAAGCACTTTCAGTAAAAAACTTTCCACAAGATAAACAACCACCAGCATGACCTGATAATAAAACATTGCCGTGGCACTGCCACTTGCGGTTCCCACTGCAATAAACCATGTAGGAATAAACATTTTTACAAACAAAACCGTATTCTCCATGGCAAGAATTGCAAATTCTGCCGCCGCAGCAAACGCTCTGGTAAGTACTGCCATAAGTAGCAGATATAAAAAATAGAATCCCACCTGTGCTACCTGTTTCCCCGAAAAAAGGTCCGAAAAATTAGCAAATAGCGCCGAAACAATTCCTATAATCAGAATACTTACCAGGACTTCCTTTACGCTGGTTAGTTCTCCTGTAATCCCTTCCCAGATGCTCCCGAGAAAAACTTTTCCCGCCTCTATCAATTCCCCTTTCATAATAAAAGAAAGGATTTCATCCATATCAACTGATATTCCCGGGAACAATCCCCTAAATCCATTTTCTATTTCCTTTAAATCGTAGTCTTCCATCTGTGCCCATAAATACTTATCTATATCTTCAGTCTCCTCCTCGGCCTTAGCCTGTACAGAAGCCGGGCAAAATAAACCTGACATACCTATAAGGAAAACCGTAAAAAAACATTTCGTCAAAAAACTTGTCCATTTATTTCTCATATTCTATCCTGCTATGGTACTGATATTTTCAATAATCGACATAAGGACCGGCATCCCCATAAAAAGAACTGTCAGTTTCCCGAAAATTTCAATTTGTCCTGCCACCGTCCCATAGCCTGCATCTTTGCATATGGACGCCGCAAATTCACAAATATAGGTAACTCCCACTGCTTTAAACAACAATTTAAAATAAGAACCGCCGGTCTCCATGTATTTTTGAAGAGTCTCCATTCTCTCTATCAGTTCAAACAGCCCATCAACCGTATACACAAAAATAATCAGTCCTATTGCCAATCCAATATATACACTAATTTCCGGCCTGATACTCTTAAACTGAAGTGCAAGCATTACACCTGCCACACCTAATATTCCGATCTTCACTACTTCCATATATGTTTCCTTCCATTCTTACATAGCAAACAAATCCTGTATCATCACAAACAAGTCATAAATATATGGCAATATCCATGTGAGTACCAGAATCAATCCGGCCAGACTGATTAAAAAAGCATGTTCCTCTCTTCCGCTATGTTTTAATACCTGACTTAAAATGGTTATCAAAATCCCCACTGCAGCTATTTTAAAAATCAGACTTACTTCCATAGTTCCTCCATATCTGTTCAAAGCAGTAAAACGGACAACAAGATTCCTGTTGCCATTCCCATACTCATAATTACTTTATTTTTACTTTTTTCTTCTTGTTCCAATTCCTGTATCCAACCATCAAGCTCCCTCATATACCCTGCCAAAGCATTCGCTTGTCCGTCTTTTTCCGGCATCCCTAGAGAATCCGGAAATCTGATAAACAGTTCTTTTTCTTGCCGGGAAAGTGGTGTATGCTCCATCACCTTTTCCATCTCCCCTTTCCATACATCCTTCAAATGATTCCCCTCTTCCCAAGATAATTTTTCCATAACATTACTTAGCGCATTATAGTAAGGTCCACTGATTTTTGTGTTCACATTTTTTATAATTTCCGTAACAGGAAGTCCTGAATATCGGATTTCCTCTTGCACAAGAGAAAAAAAAAGTCTCATTTCTTTCAGCAAAAATAAATGTTCTCTTCTATCCTGACATAAACAAAAAGCAAATCCTGTACTTCCACCTAACAGTAAAATGATACCGAACAATTTAATCATATATTTTTTCTCCCATAGATTTATGCACTTTCAAAAGGACGCATTTTCCTTTCCTTTTTCCCAAAAAAGCAAACCTCTCAAACATGCTCTCATCTATTCCCCGGCTTTTTACCTCTTCCATGGAACTCCCATGCATGGTGGCAATCACATTACATCCACACCGGAGGATATTTTGTATGGCTTGTCTGTCTTCTTTTCCTCCAACTTCGTCTACTGCAATCACTTGTGGCGCCATAGAACGAAGAAGCATCATCATTCCCTGCACTTTGGGACATCCGTCCAGTACATCGGTTCTGATTCCCATATCATTTCCCGGAATTCCCATAAAGGAGCCGGCAATTTCAGAACGTTCATCTACCACTGCCACTTGCCTGCCTTCTGCCCATGAACTGCCATCTGATATCTGCCTTATTAAATCCCGTAGCATGGTAGTCTTTCCGCAACCCGGAGGTGCAACCAAAAGAGTATTACACAACCTTCCGTTTTCGTAAATAAGTGGAATAAGTGTATCCGCCGCTCCTTTTACCTCATGGGCTATCCTGATATTCATGCATCTTATATATTTTATGTTTTTGACTTTTGCATCTTCGCCTAAGATTACCTGCCCCGAAAGTCCTACTCTATGACCACCCGGCACAGTAATAAATCCTTGTCCGATTTCTTCTTCATAGGCATATCTGGAATAACTGCAGATATGATCAAGAATTGCTTCCATCTCACTTATGGATATGTACCAACTGCTGTTACCGATAATTTTACTCAGTTCACCTGTTCTGCACAGAAAAAACTCTTCGTATTCCAGCAAAACTCTTGCCGGTTGATTTACACACAGCCTGATTTCCTGAAGCTTATCCGACTTTTGTACGACATACTGAAATCGCTTCCTTAATTCTTGCGGAAAAATATTTAATACTTCCTGTTCTTTCATATCTGCTTCCCTCCTCATAGCCTCTTATCTCAATATATGAAATTGGTTTTCAGATATGACTGTTTTTGAGCATAAAAAAAGAACAGCCTAAGCTGTTCTCTTTCTATTTTGATATTACTGCTGTGCAACGTCTTTCATGGAGAAGCTCATTCTTCCCATCTTGTCTTTTCCAAGGCATACAACAGTTACCTTGTCACCAAGTGTAAGAACATCTTCTACATGGTTAATTCTTTCTTTCGCAATCTTGGAAATATGAACCATACCTTCCTTACCGGGAGCAAATTCTACAAAAGCACCAAATTCTTTAATGCTTACTACGATACCCTTGAAAATCTGTCCTTCCTGATAATCTGTTACAATAGTCTTAATATATTCGATTGCCTTATCCATCATTGCTGCGTCAGTACCGCAAACAGATACCATACCATCATCTGTTATATCAATCTTAACGCCGGTACGTGCAATGATTTCATTGATTGTCTTACCACGCTGGCCTACAACATCACCAATCTTTTCAGGATCAATCTGAAGAGATACAATCTTGGGCGCGTAAGGTCCAACTTCCGGTCTGGGTTCTGCAATTGCAGGCTTCATGCAGTTGTCCATAATGAAGAGTCTTGCTTCACGACATCTTGCAATAGCACCTTCTACGATAGGTCTTGTAAGACCATGAATCTTAATATCCATCTGAATTGCTGTGATACCCTTTGTTGTACCTGTCACCTTAAAGTCCATATCTCCGAAGAAGTCTTCAAGACCCTGGATATCTGTAAGAAGTACAAAGTCATCGTCTGTATCTCCTGTCACAAGACCACAGGAAATACCTGCAACCATGCTCTTAATGGGAACACCGGCAGCCATCAGTGACATACAGGATGCACATGTGGAAGCCATGGATGTAGAACCGTTAGATTCAAATGTTTCTGATACGGTACGGATTGCATAAGGGAATTCTTCTTCAGAAGGAAGCACAGGAACAAGTGCCTTTTCTGCCAATGCGCCGTGACCGATTTCTCTTCTTCCGGGACCTCTGGAAGGCTTTGTTTCACCTACAGAGTAGGAAGGGAAGTTATAATGATGCATATAACGCTTGCTTACTTCGTTTTCATCAAGACCGTCAATTCTCTGCTGTTCGGATAAGGGAGCAAGTGTACATACGTTACAGATCTGTGTCTGTCCACGTGTAAACATTGCACTACCATGTACTCTGGGGATTAAATCCACTTCTGCTGCAAGAGGACGGATCTGTGTGATTTCACGGCCGTCAGGACGCTTGTGATCCTTTAAAATCATCTTGCGGACTGTCTTCTTTTCATACTGGTAAATTGCTTCACCTAAAAGAGCAAGCCATTCTTCGTTTTCAGCAAATGCTTCTTCTAATCTTGCTGTAATATTCTTAATGTTTTCTTCACGAACCTGTTTTTCATCTGTAAAAACTGCTTCTTCCATTTCAGCGGGAGGAACAATTTCCTTGATTGCTGCAAATAATTCTTCAGGAATTGCACAGCTTGTATATTCGTGTTTTGCCTTACCAACTTCTGCCACAATGCTTTCGATAAAGGCAATAATTGTCTGGTTGATTTCATGAGCCTTGTAAATAGCTTCAATCATCTTATCTTCAGGCACTTCGTTAGCACCTGCTTCAATCATAATTACTTTTTCTTTGGTAGATGCAACTGTTAAGCTTAAGTCGCCATTTTTCCACTGTTCCTGATTAGGGTTCACTACGAGTTCACCATCAACAAGTCCCATCTGTGTCATCGCACAGGGGCCATCGAAAGGAATATCGGAAATACAGGTTGCAATTGCTGCACCGAGCATAGCCACAAGTTCGGGACGGCACTCAGGGTCAACACTCATAACCATATTGTTTAAAGTTACATCATTTCTGTAATCCTTAGGGAATAAGGGACGCATAGGTCTGTCGATTACACGGCTTGTAAGGATAGCGTTTTCAGATGCTTTTCCTTCTCTCTTGTTAAATCCTCCGGGGATTTTTCCAACTGCGTAAAGTTTTTCTTCATACTCTACACTTAAAGGGAAGAAATCAATTCCCTCTCTGGGCTTATCGGATGCTGTTGCTGTTGAAAGAACTGTGGTATCACCATAGTGCATAAAAGCACATCCGTTAGCCTGTTTGCCCACTCTGTTTACATCAACGCTGAGTGTACGGCCTGCAAGTTCCATTGAAAATGTCTTGTACATAATTTTTCTCCTTTTCTTTTTTTATTGTGAAAGGAGATACTGTGCAAAACGTCTGCCGATGATAGTCGTATCATCTGTCAAAAAGCAACATAATACTTTTCCTATTGCAAAAGCATTATGTTACTTCTTGACGATGGCTTTGCAATAAATATCTCCTATTCCATTTTTGCTTAAAAGGCGGAGTATCCGAATGCTTCGTCTGCTCCGCCTCATTGATTCTTACTTTCTTAAGCCTAATCTTTCAATCAAAGAACGGTATCTTTCAATATCTTTCTTCTTAAGATAATCAAGTAAACCACGTCTCTGACCTACCATCTTGAACATACCTCTTCTGGAATGGTTATCCTTCGGATGTTCCTTTAAGTGAGCTGTAAGCTCCTGAATTCTTGCTGTTAATACTGCAATCTGTACTTCAGGTGAACCTGTATCATTAGCACATGTTGCGTATTCTTTCATGATTGCTGCTTTCTTTTCCTTAGAAATCATTTCTTTTTCCTCCTAATCTTTTAAACCGCCTAAGGCTAAGATGTGGTTGGAGTCATCCGGACTCTGAGCCTTGGCTAAATTCCATACCTAGTGATAATAACACAAATCCCTTGGCATGTAAAGCAAAAATTATAATACTTTGGATAAAAATTCCTGTAATCTGTCACACTTTGGATTACTAAAAAAATCCGCCGGCGTATTTTCTTCCATGATAATGCCTTCATCCATAAACAGGACTTTGGTTCCCACTTCTCTGGCAAAGCCCATTTCATGAGTTACCACTACCATGGTCATTCCTGTTTCAGCGAGGTCTTTCATAACCTCCAATACCTCTCCTACCATTTCCGGATCCAGTGCGGAAGTAGGCTCATCAAAAAGCATTACCTTAGGGTTCATGGCAAGGGAACGGACAATGGCGATTCTCTGCTTCTGTCCACCGGAAAGCTGGCTGGGATAAGCATCAGCCTTCTCTGTAAGTCCTACACGGTTAAGCAGCGCCAGTGCTTCTTCGCAAGCTTCTTCCCTACTCTTTAATTTGAGTTTTACAGGTGCCAGGATAATATTGTCCATAATGGTAAGATTATTGAACAAGTTAAAATTCTGGAATACCATACCCATATGCTGTCTGACTTTATCAATATTTACCTTTGGATCTGTGATAAGCTGTCCATCAAACCATATTTCTCCCTTAGTAGGTGTTTCTAATAAGTTAAGGCAACGCAGAAAGGTACTCTTACCGGAACCGGAAGGTCCTACCACAACAATTTTTTCTCCCTGGTGAATATGGTAATTCACTCCCCGGAGAACATGATTATCTTCAAATGTTTTATGTAAGTCTTTAACGGTTATCACTCTTACGCAGCCTCCTTTCCAATCTTTCAAGCAGTATAGTTAATATCTTAATAATGGTAAAGTAAATGACTGCCGCTCCGATTAGGGGCATAAACGCTTCATAGGTCCTGGATGTAATCTGATTCGCCACACGGGTCAAATCTGTAAGACTTACATAACCTACAATTGCAGTTTCCTTTAACAATACAATAAATTCATTTCCGATAGGCGGAAGAACATTCTTAATCGCCTGCGGTATTACAATATAAAGCATGGTTTGGGATTTGGATAAGCCAAGACTTCTGCCGGCCTCTGTCTGCCCTTTATCCACAGCCAAAATACCCGCTCTTACAATCTCTGCCACATAGGCACCGCTGTTGATACCAAAGGACAGTACCGCAACCAGCACACCGTTTTTACAGCCTTTCATAATAATAAACCACATAATAAGAAGTTGAAGCACTGAGGGAGTACCTCGGATAATATCAATATAGACATTCGCTATATGTGCCCAAATAGTTTTTTCTCCGTTTCTTCTGGTAGAAAGTTTCATGAGGGCAACTATGGTACCGATAATCAAACCTAAAATTGCTGCAAAGAAAGCAATCTGAAGGGTAACGCCTAAACCCTCTATGTACAATTTCCATCTGTCGCCTTCCACAAATGCCATCGTAAACATCTTGCCAATTTTTTCAAACCACGCCTGCATAAATTATTCCTTTCATCAAAAGAGGATAGCATATATGCTATCCTCTCATAATACACTTATATAATTGTACCTTATTTTTTATTCGGCTTCAATATAAGTTTTTACTAATTCATCAAAAGTTCCGTCAGCCTTAAGGTCTGCAATTGCCTGATTAATCTGTTCTGCAAGCACGGTATCTCCTTTGGGAAGTGCCATAGCATAGTTTTCAATTTCAAATTCAAACTGTGCACCGTCAACTGCCACAACCTGACCTTCGAACTTTCCTTCAAATACAAGGGCGGGGTTCTTGTCGATAATTACACAATCAACTCTGCCGTTAATTAAGTCGTTTACTGCATCTACCGCCTTATTGTACTGGGAAACAGTAGTATCTGCAATATCAGATGCAATAAAATCACCGGTTGTTCCAAGCTGGACACCAATTGTTTTGCCTTCCAGGTCAGCCGCTGCTTTAATTTCAGAATCCACGGGAAGGATTACATACTGTACGGCTTCGTAATAAGTATCTGTAAAGTCTACTGTCTGTTTTCTTTCTTCTGTTACAGTCATACCTGCAGCTGCAATGTCAATCTTACTTCCGATAGAAGTTACTAAAGAAGCAAATTCCATGTTTTCAATCTTTACTTCCACACCGAGTTTTTCTCCAATTGCTTTTACAAGTGCCATGTCAAATCCGTCAGGCTGTCCGTCATCACCCATATATTCAAATGGGGGGAACTCTGCATTGGTTCCTACGGTAAGTACACCGTCTGCTAACGCTGCACTGACTGTAGCGTCTTCTGTTGCAGGTGCCGCGGTTTCTTCTTTAGCACCACATGCTGTAAGCATGGTCATTGCCATAACTGTTGTTAATAATAATGCCACTAATTTTTTCATAACTTTCCTCCTAAAATATGCATTCTTTTAAACATCCTGCAATATTCTTACCATCTTATATGGGGTACGGTAATTATATTTGGAAATTTTAATTCCTGTTTTGGGACTGCTTGCATGAATTACCTGTCCGCCACCGATGTATATTGCAACGTGATTAATAGTACCACCCTTTGCATAAAAAATCAAATCCCCCGGTTGCAATTCATCTTTTGTTATCTGCGTGCCGCAGTTTGCCTGTGCACCTGAATAGTGTGGAAGGGTTACACCATATTTCGCAAAAACGCTAAGTACAAATCCGGAGCAGTCTGCCCCTTTTGTAAGACTTGTTCCTCCCCAGACATAGGGATTTCCTAAAAACTGCTTTGCATACTGACAAAGATCTACCCTTACATCTGAGACACCCTCGCCATACATCAGCTCTGTCATGGTAATAGCAGTTGATAAATCAGATTTCACTTCTATATAATCAGAAGATACATATAGTTCTTCATCATCCAGATATATTTTTACCCAACCATTATCAAGAATCTCTGCAATATCCAGTGTTTCCCCTTGTGCTACCTGGGTTACTACTTCTGCCTCAGTACTGGGCTGTTCCCTGACATTTAAAGCATCAGTGGATGCCACTGCCATAGCACTTGCAAGTTCCTCTCCCTTCTGCTGGGCGGCAAAGCCTGTAAGTAAATATTCTTCCTTCACATATCCGTCTACTTTACCTGATGTAATATGCGCCCAGCCATCTTCGCTGCTCACAATTTCACATGCGGCATTTTTAGGTAACTTACCTACAAGTCCCCCTGCCTCATCAGGAACTTTACGGATATTTAAATTATTTTCTTCCACATTGCAAATTCCCAGATTGGTGTATCCCCATCTGGCTCCCTCTGCCTTCTTTGCTATTTCTTTGTATTCCTCTTCTGTCAGGACATCGGCAAATAAATCCCCGATTCCTGCTGTCAAAAGTTCCTCCGGTTGCTCTGCTGCATTTACGGTTACAGGTGTCATCACCATGGCACCACTTAACAATACGCAAAGCCCGTACTTTATTATCTTCTTCACATTGCCCTCCAAAATGTTACGAATTTGTTACAGTCCATTAACGAAATTATAACAAGAGAGAAGAATTATGTCAACTTTTTGTATTGTGGTAGATGATTCCATCCTCTAAATCCCTACGCATTTGGTTCTTTAGTGCATCTACACTTTCAAATTTCATTTCAGGTCTTTTGTAATGCAGCAACGAAATTGTCACTTCTTCACCATACAAATCACCGTCAAAATCATACAGATACGTTTCTACATTCACACAAAGCGTATCATTTACCGTAGGCTTTAATCCCACGTTGGTAATCCCTCTATATTTTTGGTCTTCCCATGTTACATAAGAGTAATAAACCCCATTGGGTGGCAAAAGTTTATCCTCACCCGGATAAAGGTTGATCGTGGGCATACCAAGCTTGCGGCCTAACCTTTTTCCGTTCTGTACACTTCCCGTGATTTCATATGCTCTTCCCAGAAGTTTTTCTACAATTTCCATGTTTCCTTTTTCCACTTCTTCTCTCGCAAGGGAAGAACTGATTTCTCTGCCCTCGCAGAAAATCTTATCGATGATACAAACCTCATATCCCAGCTGTCTTGACATAGCAACTAGAAGGTGGCTGTTTCCACGTCCCCCTGCCCCAAAGGATAAGTCACTCCCTGCAACAATATATGCTGCATTCATTTTTCCCGAAACAACGTCTCTAACAAACGCTTCGGCCGGTATGGATGCCGTTTCCTTATTTAAGGGGAATTCTATGACAATATCAATACCCATTTTCTCAAAAAACCTTCTTTTTTCTTCTATGGGCGTAAGTTCCTTTTCTCCTGCAGTTTTGAAAAAGAGACCTGCCGGCTTATCAAAAGTAAATACAACTGCACATCTTCCTTTTTCTTTCTGTTTTAACACATAAGAAAGAAGCTCCTGATGCCCTTTATGTATCCCATCAAACTTCCCGATTGCCACCGCACTTTTCTGTTCAATTTTAAAGTCTGTCAGCCCTCTTATAATCTGCATTCTATCTGTACCTTTCTCACTTATTATTCCCCGAAAAACAGCTGTACCGGGCATAATAATTTGCGTCTTGCGTCATAGCGGTATACCCCTTGGAACTGTCCGTCATAACGGTAAAGTCTTACCTGTTGCTCCGGTTTCAATTCCTCTGTAGTCACATATTCACCCTTTTTAAGCTGGTTACCGTTTGCAAGTGCTTTTCCGGCACTTTCTTCTGCCTCTACTGCAAGCAGATTCTCAAACATCTTTTCTGCCGGAATAATAATACTCTGTAATGTGCCATCATCACTTCTCTTTTGGATTTCATCAAGCCCATATGCATTTTCTACAAAAAAACATCCGGACTTGGTTCTTTTTAATGATGTCATAACAGCTCCGCAGCCCAGTTTCTGTCCAATATCATGACACAGTGTCCTAATATATGTGCCCTTGGAGCAGCGTACCCGGATCATAAATTCCGGAAATTTTTCATCCATAATTTCTATTTCAAAAATCGTCACCGGACGGCTCTTTCTCTCTACTTCCTTCCCTTCCCGGGCAAGCTCATAAAGTTTTTTTCCATTTACTTTAAGTGCGGAATACATGGGCGGAATCTGGTCATAATGCCCCATAAAAGACATAATCGTATCTTCTGCCTGCTTCTTTGATACATGGATTTCCTTCTCTTCCAGCACTTTCCCTGAAATATCCTGGGTATCGGTAGTAATGCCAAGCTTAAATTCCGCAATATATTCTTTTTCCTTGTCTGTAAGCATATCACATAATTTCGTAGCATTTCCCAAACAAACAGGAAGAACCCCCACCGCATCCGGATCAAGGGTTCCTGTATGTCCTATTTTTTTCTGTTTACAGATACCACGAAGCTTGGCAACCACATCATGGGATGTATAGCCTTTTTCCTTATAGACATTTATCATTCCGTGGAACATAGTTTTCTCCTGACTTTTCTACACTCCTATAACTGCTTTGCAATCTGTGCAGATAAATTATTGACAATATCATGGAAAGTTCCCTGCATGGTAACTCCTGCTGCTTTCACATGTCCGCCGCCTCCAAAAAAGGATGCCACTTTTGCCACATCAAGCTCTCCGTTTGAGCGAAGACTTACTTTGTATTCTAGTGAACCGGTCTCATACATAAATATGGCACACTCCACTCCTTTTGTGTTTCGAAGCTGGTTTACGATTCCATCAAGGTCATGTGGAGCTGCATTGTAAAAAGCCATGGTTTTCTTATCTATCATGCTGACAATACATTTACCATCCATAAATAGAATGCTTTCCAGCAGTGCTCTTCCCATAATCTGATTCTGTACATATGTTTTCTCATAAAAAGTACTGTCAATCAGTTTCGGGAAATCAAAACCGTAAGCAATCAGTTTTGCTGCAATCTCCAATGTTTCCGGTGCGGTATTGGAATACTGGAACACACCGGTATCGTGAATGATTCCTATGTAAAGTGCCTTGGCAATCTCTGCATCAATTTGGGATTTATCCTCCAAAACCTTGTACACCAGCTCGCTTGCAGAACTGGCTGTTGGTACAACAAAATTAACATCCCCGCAGCCTGTAGCATTGCTTATATGGTGATCAATATTTATTTTCTTTCCCGCATGGTCAAAGTACTTCTCTGCTTCTCCAAGCCTTGTCTTTTCGCAGTCCAGTGCAATAAAGACATCAAAGCAGTCTGTGATCGGCTCAAAATCACTGTTTATTTCTTCAACTCCCGCGATACAGGAAAAAATATCAGCAGGTTGTTCCAGCATCACCTGAATTTTTGCTTTTGGACAAATCTTCTTTAAATACAGATACAGTCCCATGACGGAGCCTACGCAGTCTCCGTCAGGTCTGATATGTCCACTAATGCCAATGGTCTTTGCACCTTTTACTTCTTCAAAAATATTCATAGACACTCCCTATTCTTCACGGTTGTCATTGCTGATTACATCATCAATAAGCTTCGACATTCTTACACCATAAGCAATGGATTCATCAACGATGAAACGGATTTCCGGTGTATTGCGAAGATTAATTTTCTTAGCAAGCTGATTTTTGATATATCCTTCTGCACTCTTAAGTCCTGCCAAGGTATCCGAAATCACCTGTTCATCCCCGTATACACTAATCCATGCCTTACAGGTTTTTAAATCAGGTGCAACCTCAACTGCTACCACAGAGGTAAGGGGGCTGATCCTTGGATCCTTAATTTCACCCCTTATTACTTCTGCAAGCACTCTTTGCACCTCCCCGTTAATACGGGTGTTTTTCATACTGTTTTTTCTCACCTGGGAACCTCCACCATAATATAAGCTTCCACAATATCAAATTCCTGCATCCGGTCAAAACCTTCAAATACAAGACCACATTCGAATCCTGCTTTTACTTCCTTCACATCGTCTTTGAAACGCTTTAAGGATGCAAGTTCACCTTCATAAATCTGTTCA
Source organism: Lachnospiraceae bacterium (assembly GCA_017938315.1). GTDB lineage: Bacteria > Bacillota > Clostridia > Lachnospirales > Lachnospiraceae > Suilimivivens. Next base: position 183,889 of record JAGBBV010000013.1, on the reverse strand, counting down.
CCTTCTCTGGTAATACGAACCTTACAGCCTCTTTGGAAGATACCGTCAAGTACGTAAGAACCTGCGATATTACCTACTGCAGATGCTTTGAATATCTGTCTTACTTCTGCATGACCGATTACTTTTTCTTCGAAAATAGGATCAAGCATACCCTTCATGGCTGCTTCAATATCTTCAATTGCCTGGTAGATAACCTTATACAGTTTTACATCTACGCCTTCACGCTCTGCGATGGTCTTTGCTGTCACATCAGGGCGTACATTAAATCCGATAATAATCGCATTTGATGCAGATGCAAGTGTTACGTCGGATTCGTTGATTGCACCAACTCCTCCATGGATACACTTCACCACAACTTCTTCATTTGACAGCTTCATAAGGCTCTGTTTTACAGCCTCAACACTACCCTGAACGTCTGCTTTTACAATAATATTAAGTTCTTTCAGATTGCCTGCCTGAATCTGGGTAAACAAATCATCAAGAGACATTTTTGCTTTTGTTTCTTCCAGCATTTTTTCTTTGTTCTGTGCCAAATAAGTTTCTGCATAGGATTTTGCAACCTTATCACTTTCATGTGCAATAAATACTTCACCTGCACTGGGCACATCGGAAAGACCTAAAATTTCCACAGGTGTAGAAGGAGTTGCTTCTTTTACTCTTCTTCCCTTATCGTCTACCATAGCTCTTACTTTGCCATGACTTGCGCCTGCTGAAATAAAGTCACCTACATGCAAGGTACCTTTCTGTACAAGTACAGTTGCAACAGGACCACGGCCCTTGTCAAGCTCAGCTTCGATTACAAGACCTCTTGCTCTTCTGTCAGGATTTGCTTTCAATTCTAAGATTTCTGCAGTAAGAAGAATGGTTTCAAGGAGGTCTTCAATACCTTCCCCTGATTTTGCGGATACAGGTACAAATTCTGTGCTTCCGCCCCAATCTACAGGAATGAGTTCGTACTCTGTCATTTCCTGTTTTACTCTATCAATGTTTGCGCTGGGCTTATCAATCTTATTTACTGCTACAATAATTTCAATGCCTGCAGCCTTAGCATGATTGATTGCTTCCACTGTCTGGGGCATAACACCATCATCAGCAGCAACAACAAGGATAGCAATATCTGTTGCATTTGCACCACGCATACGCATAGCAGTAAACGCTTCATGTCCCGGTGTATCAAGGAATGTAATAGTCTGTCCGTTTATTGTTACAGTATACGCACCTATGTGCTGTGTAATACCTCCGGCTTCTTTATCCGTTACATTTGTTTTACGGATTGCATCAAGAAGGGACGTTTTACCATGGTCAACATGACCCATAACACAAATAACAGGCGGTCTGTTTTCTAAGCTTTCTTCTGCCTCGTCCTCTTCTTTTAAGAGTTCTTCAATTACGTCAACCTTTACTTTCTTCTCACAAATGATTTCATATTCGATTGCAATATTTTCAGCATCTTCAAAAGAAATTTCAGAGTTAACGGTTACAATCTGTCCCTGTAAGAACAATTTTTTAATAATTACAGAGGGCTGCATTTTCATCTTATCTGCAAGGTCTTTAATGGTAAGTGACTCAGGAATGGTAATTACCTTAATCTGCTCCTCAACCACTGTTTCCACTTTTTTCTCCGGCTTGATGAATTTTCCTGCCTTATTTTTGCCCTTTACTGCTACATCATCCTCTTCATAAATGAAATCTTTTCTTGACTTCTTGTCACGGTCCTGATTGCTTCTGCGCTTTTCATCTGCTCTGGGCTTTTCAAGATCCTTTACCGGTGCTTCTGAAACAAAGCTCTTACCGGGCTTTTCACCTTTTTTAAATCGATTGTCCTGCCCGCCATTTGCTCTTTCAGGGCGCTGACCACCCTGATTAGGTCTGTTACCACTCTGGTTATTGCCACCATCACGGAAATCATTCCTGCTATTTGCAGAACCCTGACGATTGCCGAAGGAATTACCCCTTCCTTCATTTCTTGGTTCTCTTGTATTATTTGTATTTCTTTCATTTCTGTTATTTCTTTCTTCCCTTGCCGGTGCTTTAGAGCCCTGCGCAGTTTGTGCATTATCTTTGTTCTCTCTGTTGTCTTTTTGCACTGCTGCATTTTTAGCCGCAATTCTTTCGCTTTCCATTCTTCTTGCGTTTTCTTTAAAATCCGGTTTTACATTATCCGGTGCAGTGGGGGCTGTAAGAGGTCTGATAATCTTATGGGGAGCTTCCTGGGCTCTTCCCTGACCGGGACGGTTTCCTTGTCCCTGAGGTCTGCCTCCCTGGTTTTGGCCTTGCATCGGGCGTCTTTCGCCACCGGAAGGACGCTGTCCGGGAATGTTGCTGTTATGAGGATTGCTTACAAAAATAATTTTCTTTTTCTTTTTGGGTGCTTCCTCTGCTTTAACCGTAGCATTTTCCTCTGTCTTTGCAGTAACTTCCTTTACCGGTTCTTTTGCAGGTGCTTTTTCTTCTGCCTTTACAGTTTCCTGACCAAATTGCTTTTTTACAAGGGTAATTGCATCATCTTCAATTGATGACTGTGCCGCTTTTACTTCAAATCCTTTTTCCTGCAAAAAAGTAATCACTTCTTTGCTTTGTATGTTCAATTCTTTTGCAAGTTCATGCACTTTCATTTTTGCCATTTATTTACCTCCGCATTCTTTTAATGCATCCAAATGTTTCTCTATATTTGCTGCCATTCCGAAATCAGTCACTGCCACAGATGCTCTCATCTGCTTGCCGATAGCCCTACCTATTTCTTCCTTGGTACTGTAAAAATAAATCGGTATGCTTCGGTAATTACACATATTGGTGAACATCTTTTTTGTATTATCAGATGCATCTGTTCCGATAATAACCAGTGCTGCTTTTCCTTCTTTTACTGCTTTTTCAGTAGAAAACTCTCCGCTCACCAGATTTCTTCCCCTGGCAGAAAGGCCTAAAAGGGATAAGACTTTATCCATTTTCTTCATCAAACTCCTTTTCGAGACTGTCATAGACTTCATTTGGAATACTCATCTTAAAAGACCGTTCCAATCCTTTATTTTTTCTTGCCTTTAACAGACATTCCTTTTCCACGCAAAGATAAGCTCCTCTGCCGTTTTTCTTGCCTGTCTTATCTAACACAATGGTTTCCTCCGGCGTTTTTAAAACACGCATCATTTCTTTTTTGCTTTTCATTTCACCGCAGCCCACGCATTGTCTTAAGGGAATTTTTTTTGCCATAGGATGCTCCTTTCTTATACAAGGTCGCCATCTTCTGCTTCTTCATATTCCTCGTAATCTTCTTCGTATTCTCCCTCTTCGTACTCATCATACTCATCCATATAATCTTCATAACGGAATCCGAGAGCATCTTTCGCCTGTGTTTCGCTCTTAATGTCAATCTTATAACCGGTAAGTCTTGCTGCAAGTCTTGCATTCTGACCTTCTTTACCGATTGCAAGAGATAACTGGTAATCAGGAACAACTACCTTAGCAGTCTTTTCATCCGGATCTGCAAATACTGCAACGATCTTTGCAGGTGATAATGCATTCTGAATCAGGTTACCGGGGTTTTCGTCCCAGTTAATGATGTCAATCTTTTCACCACGAAGTTCTTCTACAATAGAATTTACTCTCGCACCATTTAAACCAACGCAGGCACCTACTGCATCTACGTTAGGATTTGTGGTACGGACTGCCATTTTTGTTCTGCTTCCTGCTTCTCTGGCAATGCTCATAATTTCAACTGTTCCGTCTTTAATTTCAGTTACTTCAGATTCAAATAACCGCTTAACAAGTTCAGGATGTGTACGGCTTACTAAAATTCTGGGTCCCTTAGGTGTATTCTTAACTTCCAGAATATATACCTTAATTCTCTCAGTGGGCTTAAAGTATTCTCCCTTTACCTGCTCACTTTCATTTAATATACCGTCAGCTTTACCTAAATTAATACTGATGTTCTTTCCAACATAGCGCTGAACGATACCTGTCACAACATCTTTTTCTTTTTCAAAATACTGATTATAGATAACGCTTCTTTCTTCTTCTCTGATTTTTTGTAAAATAACATTCTTTGCATTCTGTGTTGCAATACGTCCAAATTCTTTAGACTTAATCTCTACATTTAAGATGTCGCCGACTTTTGCATCAGATTTGATTTTCTGTGCATCCTCTAAGGTAATCTGCAGGCAATCATCTTCTACTTCTAAAACAACTTCTCTTTCCGCATAGCAAAGGAAATCACAGGTATCCCTGTCAATTTCTACTTTTACATTGTCTGATTTGCCGAAATGATTCTTGCAAGCAGTAATCAGCGAATTTTCAATGGCTTCGAATAATGTTTCCTTGCTGATTTCTTTCTCCTTTTCTAAAATATCCAATGCTTCCATTAATTCCTTGTTCATTTTTCCTTTATCCCTTATCCCTTTCTTAATTTTTAAAAATCAAATGCCAATCTGACCATGGCAATATCATTTCTCTCAAATACCAGTTCTTTTTCTTCTTCTGTTTCCAAAACAAGTTGCTTTTCGTCAAAAGCTTTTAAAGTTCCTTCAAACTCTTTTGTGCCATTTATAGGTTTATAAGTTTTCAGTTCAACAAGTTCTCCCAAACTTTTTTGTAAATGCTTATCTTTCTTTAACGTCCTCCCAAGTCCGGGACTGCTCACTTCCAATATATAAGCATCTTCAATAAAGTCTGCCTTATCCAGTTCATCAGAAAGTGCCCTGCTGACTGCCTCGCAGTCATTAATGTTAACGCCTTTTTCTTTGTCGATGTAAGCACGCAAGTACCAGTCGCTTCCTTCCTTGACATATTCTACGTCATAGATTTCAACGCCATACTTTTCCACTATCGGCAAAAGTATTTCTTCTGTCCTTGTTTCATAGGTTTCCCTCTTTGACATTCTCTCACCTCGCAACAAAAAAGTGGACTTGCAAGTCCACTTTCTAGTAATCATTATTTAATTCTTCTTTATATTAACACCGTTTTTCGCAGAAATCAATAGCATTTTCTAAAAAATGCAAAAACACTATCTGCCTATGCTGTAATATTCCACACCTGCCTGCTTCATTTCTTCCGGTACATAGAGATTACGTCCATCGTACACAAGGGGTGTATGCATATATTCCTTAAACTGTGCAGGCGTAAGTTCTTTCATTTCTTTCCACTCAGTAAACACAAAGCAAATATTGGCACCATCCAACGCTTCTTTTGGCGAGGATACATAATTCATCGTTCCTCTATCTGCCTTTCCTTCCGGGAAAATCTGCTTTGCTCTGTCTGCCCCTTTGGGGTCAAAAGCATAAATATCTGCTCCGTTTTCCAAAAGCAGTTTTATGTTATCGATGGAAGGCGCTTCTCTCAAATCATCCGTTCCCGCTTTAAAGGTAAGACCAAGAACCGCTACTTTTAGTCCGCTGAAAGAAATCATTCTTTCTTTTGCTTTCTCAAACAAACGGGTTTTCTGATCTGCGTTTACTGCCACACAGGCTTCCACTGTACGGAGCTGATAGCCATGTTCCTTTGCAAGAAACTTAAGTGCTTTGGTATCCTTCGGGAAACAACTGCCTCCATATCCGATTCCGGCATTTAAAAACCTGGATCCGATTCGCTCATCATAGCACATTCCTTTTGCTACATCTGTAATATCTGCGCCGACCAGTTCACAAAGGTTTGCAATATCATTCATATAAGAAATTTTAAGTGCAAGGAAATCATTGCTTGCATATTTAATCATTTCTGCAGAACGTCTTTTTACGGAAACAATGGGAATACCAAAAGGTTCGTATATTTTCATAAGGAGTGCTTCTGCTTCTTTGCTTTCCGTTCCGATGATAATTCTTGCGGCATGAAGTGTATCATGAACTGCTGTACCTTGTGCTAAAAATTCCGGATTGGATGCAACCTCTACCTTTACATCGTGCACCAAAAAGTCTTTAATAAACTGTTCTACTTTATCGTTTGTTCCCACAGGCACTGTGGACTTCACCACTACAAGGCAATCCTTCTCAACGTTTTCAGCAATCTGTCTGGAAACGGTAGCAATATAACTTAAATTTGCACTTCCATCGGGCATCTCAGGTGTTCCCACCCCGATAAAAATGGCATCTGCATCTTTATATGCAGCCTTATAATCCGTTGTGTAATGCAGATTTCCTCTTGCATTATTCTTCTGCATCAGTTCTTCCAATCCGTCTTCATAGATGGGGGAGATTCCCTGACGCATAGTCTCTACTTTCTTCTCATCTACATCCACGCAGGTTACGTCATATCCCATTTCTGCAAAACATACTCCTGCCACCAGGCCCACATAACCTGTTCCTGCTACTGCTATTTTCATCTTGTCCATACCTCACATTATTTATAACTCATGTTTTTTCTTATCATGCACGGAAATATCCCTGCCGATTTGTACTTCTATCATCTTCAGCTCTGTCTCTGCAAATATTGTATGCTTACAGCCTGCCTGCATAGTGATTACATCTCCGGTCTTCACCTGCATACTCTGTCCGTCAATAACAGCTCTTCCGCTTCCGGAAATCACATTCCAGACTTCATCCCTTCTCGCATGGCTATGATAATTCATACTATGTCCCGGATTTAAGGTAACCTTAATCGTCATACTTTCTTCTTCCACGTCAAGCACCCTGAAGTTTCCCCACGACTTATCCGCAAACATAATCTGCTGGTCTATTTTATCTACAAAAGGCTTTATATAACTGGATTGGTCTTTGTCAGATACTAAAATTCCTTCTGCGCTGGCTGATACCACCACATCCTTAAGTCCCATACAAAGAATTGGTACATCAAGTTCATTGATAACATGTACATTTTCACATTTATCATTTAAAATTGCTTCTCCAATACTTGCCTCTTCCATTGCTTCCGTCAAGGTATTCCATGTTCCCAAGTCTTTCCACTCTCCTGAGAAGCGCATCACCTGAATATTGTCTTCCTTTTCTACTACGGCGTAGTCAAAGCTTATTTTATTCAGGCTTTCATATTTATGGAACAAATCATGATAATCTGTATAATCAATCAGTTCATGTGCTTTTTGTAATACATATTTTAATTTGTATGCAAACACACCGCCGTTCCAAAGTGCCCCTTGTGCAATATAGCTCTTTGCTGTTTCTTCATCCGGTTTTTCTTTAAAGGTCTGCACCTTGCTCACATTTTCCTTGCCATCCGGAATAATATATCCGTATTTTTCGCTGGGATAAGTAGGTTCAATTCCCATCAGGACCAGATTGGCATCTCCTGTTTTCGCAAGTTCTCCAAGTTTTTGTACTGCTTCAAAATAATCCCGGTTTACATAGGGGTCCACAGGACATACCACAACAGATTCATCCTCCGGCACACCCATCACATCGTGCAAATAAGTGGTAGCAAGAGCAATCGCCGGAAAAGTATCTCTTCTACATGGTTCTACGCAAACCCCCACACCGTTTCCAAGCTGGTTATGAATAGAAGAAACCTGTGTCTTGGAAGTTGCTATGGTCACGGTTGCATCTTTATCCACGGAGAGAATCTGTCTGTAAACTCTCTGTACCATGGATTCATATTCGCCATCACTTGTCTTAAATATTTTAATGAACTGTTTAGACCTAATATCATTAGATAGTGGCCATAAACGTTTTCCACTACCACCGGATAGTAAAATTATATTCATTTCTCTTTCTCTCAATCTTTGTTAATATTCTTTAACAGTATAGCAAGAACTTCTGAAAATAGCAATTACGAATAGAGTTTGGACAATTCATCCGTTATCTTTTGATATACCGGTAACTCCACTCCGTATTCTTTTCCCATGCGCGCCACAGAGTAAACAAGTCCGTCGATTTCTGAAACTTTTCCTGCTTCTACATCCCGCTGCATTGAGGTCTTAACTTTGGGTGCAAGACTATCCATAATAGCCAAGTTGGTTTTTACCATATCTTCCTCAAATACAATTCCCATCTTCTTCGAGAGAAGCATAATTTCATCAATTAATGCAATAAACGTATCACGTATCTCTCCCGGTTTTTGAATGTCATCTGAACCGGCCTTGTAATATTGTCCGCATGCTGCAGCCGGTGAAATATAAGAAAACTTTCTCATGGCATCTTTACGGATATTATCGGAAAGTACACATTCTATTCCGCTCTCTTCCAAATCCTTCTTGATATCTTGAAGTACCTTGCGATATTCTGATGCTTCACGCACACCGAAAACGACTCTGAATAAATTTCCGCTCTGCACAATGCATCCCGGTTCTTTAATCAAACCTACTATATAAATGCATCCGTCCGTCACCAAAAGTTCCGGCAGTTCTTTTTGCATCTTTCCACCGGTTCCGTAAATATTCAAAACCGGAATTACAACCGTTTCAGGCTTGGCTACTTTACGGATAAAGGAAATGGTATCTTCCAAGGAATACCCCTTTACACAAACAAAAATAACATCCGGTTTTTCCACGTAATGCTCCATATCTGTTGCTTTTATGGGATTTACTATATAATTCCCTTTGTGGGATGTCTCCATAGAAAGTCCCTTTTCCTGCATCGCTTTAAGATGTGCCCCTCTGGCAATCAACGTTACATCCTTTCCGGCTTGTGTCATATAAGCACCCATGCATCCGCCAGTCCCGCCTGCTCCAATAATTAAGTATTTCATTTTTTCCTCCAACCTTCTCAGGCAACATAGCACCTATGATTCCTTATTTTCTTACAAACAATACACCTACCGTATTCGCCCCGCAGTTACTGGTAATCGTTGCCGAAGCTGTGGCCTCCAGCACTTCATCAAAGGGACAAATTTCTCTTACCTGCTTTTTGATTTTATTTAACACTCTGATAGGGCAAGTACAGTAAGTAATAAATACCCGTTTTCTGTCTATTTTTCCTGGTCTGGAAAGTTCCTTCCGTACATACCGTAGCACTGACTTATCATAATCTCCGATTTGTACCGTTTTCAATTTTATTTTTCCGTTCTTTACAAATAATACCGGATGAATATTAAAGGTGGAGCACGCAAATCTCACAAATTTATTTACCCTTCCTGTTCTGTACAGGTAGTCTGCGTTTTCTGCAATGAAACTGGTAGACACTTTATTTATCATATTCTCTAAATTAGCTAATATGTCATCAGACGTTTTTCCCTCTCGTACCATCTCCGTAGCCCGGATGACAAAATGGGCTATTCCCGTAGATAAATGATTGGTGTTAAACACCTTTACCCGTCCGTCAAATCTCTGGGATGCAGCAAGCGCGTTCTCGTAAGATTTACTGAGTGTTGCACAAATTGTAATATGAATAATCTGTTCATACTTATGAAGCATCTTTTCAAAAAAATCTGCATATTCATAGACTGCCGGTGCCACAGTACTAATCTGCTTCCCACCATTTGCAAAATACTCTACTACATTTGATGCTGTAATTTCCTGCATGTCTTTAAAACTACCATGATCGGTATTAATATAAAAGTAGATTACTTCCACATCATATTGTTCCAGCAGTTCCTCTGACATATCGCAGGTACAGTCAGATGTTATTCCTAATTTCTTTTTCATGATACTTCTCCCTTAATGCACGCCTGTGCCTTTTCAATTGCACAAAGTGCCTGCTCATACTCATAGTCTTCCGCATACTGCTTGACATCTTCAAAATAATCCGCAAGCAAAATTCCGTTCACTTTGCATCTGCACAATTCTTCTGCCAGTTCTGTAACTTCATCACCTTCAAAGTTTTCACAACATGCCTTTATCTTATCAACATACTCTGTAAACTTCTCTACTGATAATTCTTCTATATCTTGTTCCGCCGATTCTTTGTTTTCATTTTTATAATATCCGGCTTCTTGCAAATATAACTTAATATTTTCAACCACTTCATCATACATTTTCATCGCCGCAGGATGGCGTTTAGACACATCTTCATAGCGTCCGTCTTTTCCAGCCAATTCCAAATTCTTGGACTGCTCTGAAAGTTCCAAGGCTCCAATACTTAAGGAAGAGCTCTTTAATGCATGGATTTCTATGATGTAATTGCCCCAATCCTGAGTTTCATAGTGCGCCATAAGGGATTCTTTGTATTTCTTGCTACTGTGCACATATACCTTTAGGATATCACAATAATTTTCTTTGTCGCCCCCTGAAAAAAGTAATCCTTTTTCATAATTAACCGGGCCTCCGGCAAAGGCTTTTTCTAACGTTTCTTCTCCATTAACCGTTTTCTCTTCCTCTGCAGGTATTATCATGGATGTTGTCACCTGAAGTTCTTTAGGCAACCATGCCCTAAGCATTCTGTCAAGGACAGCTGTTTCAATAGGCTTTGCAAGAAAATCATTAAATCCTTTGTCTAAGAACATTTCTCTTGCACCGCTTACAGCATTTGCGGTAAGGGCAATAATAGGCACATTCTTATAATATTCATCCTGCATACTCCTGATGATTTCCGTTGCTTCCACGCCATCCATATCCGGCATCATATGATCCATAAACACGATATCATAGTCCTTTGACTGCAATGCTTCTATGGATTCCTGTCCACTTGCAACCGTAATAATTTTCATGTTGTAGGGCTTCATCAGTCCGGCTGCAACCTTTAAATTAATTGCATTGTCATCTACAATAAGCACCTTGGCATCCGGTGCAATAAATCTGGTATCAAACCTGTCTTGTCCGCTCACGCCCAAGGCATACCGTTCATTATTCATGATAGCCGCAAAGGTAAGAGCATAAAAGGGTTTAAATACGTGCTTAATGTCATCCGGTAAATCCAGCACATCAAATCTGTCCTGAACAACTATCATCTGGCACTTTTTCGCAATTTCATTAAACACTTCCGGGGTCCTTGAATACTCTTCCGTTGCCGTAAAGCAATGAGTAAACTCTCCGCTTTCTATTTCTTCTTTCATCTCATCCGCAGAATGGAATCTTGTAAATTGCACATGCAGTTCCGCGCCCAAGTGTTGTACCAATCGCTGATATTCCTTAACAGTTTTTGGATGGTTATATTTTGCTTCATCCAAATAAACTGCTACATTTGCCTTTTCTGCATCTTTCACCTGTATAAATGGTTCCGGGTCTGATATTCTAAGGGGCACTACAAATCTAAACTCTGACCCCTCTCCATATGTACTGGACACATTGATAAATCCACCCATTTTGGCTATTAATCTCTTAGAAATGGCAAGTCCAAGACCTGTTCCTTCCACTGTGCGGTTCTTCCTTGTATCAACCTGCTGGAAGCTGGTGAACAGTTTTTCCAGGTTTTCCTCTGAAATGCCAATCCCCGTATCCTTTATGGAAACATTTAAATTAATTCCATAGTCATGACGGTTTTGTGTAATATTAATCACAACACAGCCCTTGTTGGTAAATTTTACCGCATTGGTCACTAAATTGATCATCACCTGGCGGATTCTAAGTTCGTCACCAACAAGCCCCTTGGGAATTGTGGGATCTACTTTTACAATAATTTCAATATTTTTTTCACCTTTTCTGGTCATCGCCATATTGATGACATCATTAATTGTAGAAGCAATGTTAAAGTTATCCTCTATCAGTTCTATCATTCCGGCTTCTATCTTAGAAAAGTTTAATATATCGTTAATAATTGCCAATAGGGAACGGCTTGAGTTTTGTATGGCAAAGCAATTTTCCCTTACATTCTCATTTATGTCATCTCGCAAAATGAGCTCGCACATTCCTACAATTGCATTCATGGGAGTTCTGATTTCGTGGGACATATTAGCCAGGAAATCGCTTTTTGTACTATTCGCATGCTGCAAATTATGAATCAAAGTTTCCTGCCGTTCGTGGTAATTCTCAATTCTGTGCTGCATGGCACTGCTGATAAAAGTCACAAAAAAATAAACAATGGGGAATCTTGACAAATAGGTCTCCGTATATGGATATCCAATTTCATGTAATGGTGTCCACATATACAGCACTACTGTTACCCCCATGAAAACACTGAAGTATACACCTTGGCTTGAATTAAAGCAAAACTGGATGGCTTGGGGAACCACTAATACCCAAAGAAGGCTGAATCCGTTTACACCGCCTGTTATCATGAAATGCAGCATCATAATGTATCCGCCCAGCATCATTGCGGCAATAATCTGTTTGCGTCTTTTATAAACGCAAAAGAAAATAATATTAATAAAACACCATATCGCATTTCCGCCTGTGATAAGAGCCAGCGTTTTATTGAATGTCAGTATATTCAGCACGCACATAAATGCTGAAAAAACTGTAATAAGCAAACAACAAAATGCCAGTGTTCCGAAGTCCTGCTCGGTTGCTTTTTTCCCAAACATATGTAAAATCTTTCTTTTCACTCTCTGCCCTCCACCGTTAATCAAAAAAATTCTTGTCCAGCATGTCTAAGAACACATCCAGTACTGACGGGTCGAATTGTGTGCCCCGCCCTTTTCTCAGTTCATCCAATACTTGCTCCCGCGGAAGTGCCTCTCTGTATGCACGATTAGATGACATGGCATCATAGGAATCTGCAATTGCTATCATACGTGCCTCTATGGGTATTTCTTCTCCTTTCAATCCGGAAGGATATCCCTTTCCGTCATACCGCTCATGATGACACAGTGCACCTATATGCATATTGGGCATTGAAGTTAAATCTTTTAGGATTTCACTACCTATAGCAGGATGCATTTTAACAATTTCAAAATCATCATCATCTAACGGCATCGGTTTATTAAGAATTTCATCCGGCACGCCTATTTTCCCAATATCATGGAGCAAGGCCATGAAATTCAATGCCTTTATTTCTTCTTCGCTCATACCAAGACGAGTAGCTATCTCTACACAGTAACGCGCAACACGGTTAGAATGGCCTCTGGTATATCTGTCTTTTGCTTCAATCGTATTTGCAATTGCCATAATGGCATTTAAAGTTATCTGTTCAACCTGCTTTGTTTTCTCAGCCAATTTCATTTCCAGATTACTTCTCAGTTCTGCCAGTTCCAATATACGTCCTACCCTGCTCTGCATAACTTGGGGCACAAAGGGTTTTGCAATAAAGTCATCAGCACCGTCTGATAAACACTGTGCCTCTGTCTCAGGAGAGGAGTCTGCTGTAAGGAAAATAATTGGGATACTTGCCCATTCCTTCCTTTCACGGATGCATCGCATTGTTTCTCTTCCGTCCATTTCCGGCATGTTAATATCCAGTAATATCAAATCTGTTTTTCTTTTTTCCAGAAACTGCAGTGCCTGATGCCCTGAAATTACCGGCGTCACCTGATAGTTTTTCGACAACTCACTTTTTGCCACTGCAAGATTTGTTTTATTATCATCAACAACTAAAATATGCTTCATAGCCTTCTTCACTCCAATTGTTTACTTCTTTTACTCATTTATAACATTCACCTGTATTGCCTTCATGGCATCTAATGCCGTTTTGTGACTTTCAGGTGTCACACCTGCACATCCCTTGGCATCTACAGTCAGCGGAATTTCCGGGTAAAAAGCCTTTACTAACATAACATTGGAAATCACACAAATATCTGTACAAAGTCCAACAAACATGATGCTTTCGATTTCCCTTTCCTCCTGTAACAAATATACTAATTCCTTGGATCCAAAGGTGGTCTTATCAATTGCTTCTGTCTTTCTAAGCGTATCAAGTTCCTCACGGATTTTCCATCCATCCGTACCCTTTATGCAATGCTTCACGGGAAGATTACGTCCTTCCTGGGTCTCCATATAATTTTCAAAATGTGTGTCTCTTGTAAAAAGAACCTTGCCTTCAAATGAAACAATGAGTTCTTTTACATATGGAACAATTGCCAAGGCCTCCTTGCTTCCCAATGCTCCGTCAATAAAATCATTCTGCATATCTACCACAATTAAGTATTTCATTTAAATGTCCTCTTTTGTTTTTTATATTAATATTATTTTACCAAAAAATAGGGTGTTTTCCAACATTTTCTCCGACACATCTTCTATGTATAACTTAATTTTTGTATTTCTCCACAAACTCCTCTATAGCCATAGGTTTTGCGAAAAAATATCCCTGTATCAAGTCACACTCCTGCTCTATCAGGAAGTCTACCTGCTCCCTGCTCTCAATTCCTTCCGCCACAATTTTCATATTCAGCTTTTTTGCCAGATCAATTACTTCGGAAACAATCAACATGCCTCTCTCTTCCACATTTTCTCCTCTAAAGAAGTCTGCATCTATCTTAAGCACATCTATTTGTAATTCTTTTAAGGAGTTTAAGGAAGAATAGCCGGCTCCGAAGTCATCCATTGATACAATGAAGCCAAAGTTTCTAAGTTTTTGCACAGTGCCAAGAAGCACTTTTTTATCGTCAAAGAATGCGCTTTCCGTCAATTCTAATTCGATGACGTCATGGGGAACTTTGTATTTGTCCACTATCTTACATATGTGTTCTGCCAAGTCTTCTCTTGTGAAATGTGCCCGGGAGACATTCACGGATATAGGCACTATCCTTCTGCCTTCAGAAATCCACTGTGCCTGTATTCTTGCCACCTCTTCAAGCATATAGTCATCTAATTTAAGAATAAAACCATTCTGTTCAAATATGGGAATAAATCGGTTCGGTGGAATAAAGCCATCTACCGGATGAATCCATCTGACCAGGGCCTCTGCACCTGCCAGAATTTCCTGTTTTGCACTGATTTTAGGTTGTAAATATACCTTAAACTCTTTGTTGGTTAAGGCTCTTTCCATCTCATCTTCCACTTTGCGTTCCCACATCTTTTGTTTATTCATTTCTTCGTCAAAGAACGCAATCTGCAGTTCGGCTTCCTCACCCAATAAATCACATGCTATCAGTGCATTATTATATAACGTCTCCACATCCCTTTCACCGGGTTTTACTTCGCACACTCCGATTCCGAAATATAACTTCATATTTGGCAAAACTGTACTCAATTCTTTCTCAAGCATTTCAATTCTCGAAGACAATTGTGCTCTGTCCGTATAAGTAAGCAGTATTCCGAATTCAGCATTTTCATGATATGCAATCAATTCATTTCTTTTCAGTTTCTTTTTTGCTGTACAATATAATTTCTCAATTAAAGCTTCTCCCTCCTGCACACCGAAGCATGTACAAAAACTTCTGTATTTACGCATTCTCATATGCAGCACAGCATATCGCTTAGCATTTCTTTTACTACGCTTTAAAAGTGATGCCCCTTTCTTTACAAAGTGGAGCCAATTATCTCCGCCCGTCACCATATCTGTATATATGATTTTGGTAGTTTTACGCATACTCGCAATCACGCTAAAGAAAGAAATAATATAGTATATTGTAAAGATTAAAATAATCAGAATAAAAATGCCCACACTTACCAAAAGCATAAACAAATCCTGAACATTAATGCTGATATTGTTTAACACATATACATTTAATTGATTAACCGGAACAACAAACCATATTTTAAAGCTAACCAAATTGCTATTTTCTCTGCCTAAAACGATACTGTTATCCCTAAACACCCGTAACAGTCCCAATGCTTCAATAAGGTCATCATTGACTGTCACTTCATTGTCTTCAAGGGTAAACACTTCTTCCAGATCTTCTTCCACGACAATCTTCATTGGCAAGTTCGTTCCAAAGGTCTGCAGTTCAAAAGTTGTTACACGCTCAGTATCGGGATATGCGTTGTGACTGGACCACACCTTTTTCCCCTCACTGTCTATAAGCCCTACTGCCTCTATCTCCGGCGATAATCCGATATACGTCATAACCATCTCGTTAATATGTGAAGCACTTTCTTCCGTATACCCTTCATATATTTTAGCAACCATTGCAGACTGATTGCTTCCATCACTCATCTTTCTGTCAAATACGTCAAGTCCAACTGATGCAATGACAGCAATTACAATAACGGTAAAAAGAAACAACATAAAAAGCAGTCCAAATACAGATGGCCATATACGTTTTTTCTTTAGTTTTTTTATTCTTTTATCTTTTGCATTGGTCATATATTTTTACCTCGTTTATGTAATATCTTATTATACCATATTTCTCCATATTACAACAGTTTGTGATAAAAAATCTCCCCTGCTAAATAACAGGGGAGACAAAGCCTTAAGGCCGCTTATAAACTAAAAATTATTTATTGCTGATAGCTGCCTGTATCGCTGCAGTACACAGGTGAGCTATGGAGGTTTCGGATTGGATTTCATGTCCCTCAATATTTCCTGTTTTGCACGGTTGTATGTTGAAACATTGATAATCTGTGCTTTCAACAGTTCATCTAGCAAAGTTAGAACTACGAGCCTTGAATCTAATCTTACTCTTCCGTTTTCATCGTAGCTAATTTTTGTAATCGTCCATATTTAGTCCTCCTACATATTTTGTTTCAGACTAGTCTTTGCACTTAAGTGAGTTGGAGTATAACTCTATATTCCAGAAAAATCAACTACTCTTATACATGAAATAAAATGGCGGGGCAAATCCCTCCCGTCGGTAGACCACACGCCTTCAGTCAGAACAACTATCAATTGCTCTATATTAGATTATACTTTCTCACCATAATAAGTATTGCACCTATATTCTATAACTTTACACTCATAAATAGTTTTTTTACTCATGACATCTTCATAAGGTTCACCTATAATCTTTAAATATAATCCTGGGGGCAGTAGAATTTCCTCTTCGTTTCTGCGAGTAACTTCATTTACATATACTCCAACTGTTCCCTTTGGTACATATAACTTTAAAAGGATTTCACCTCGAGCATATTCTTCATCACTATTAACAATCGTTTTCAACATGCTTGCACTTATAAAACCATTTTCCTTGCTTTGTACAAATTGCTTATTATTATCTAGAATTATTTTCATCGTTTCAATATCAATAATTCTATATAGCACAATATCACATGGGATTCTGGGTGCACTACATAAAACCATCGCTAATATATTCGCTAATATTCTATATGTAGGGTTACCGGTGTCAAATCCATTACGCAATCCTTTATTTATCTGCTTATAATTATATCCACAATATTGTTCTATACTGTAAAGACAACTCTCATCCTTTGTATATCCATTTGCAGATTTCATTAATTTTTCATAATTCTCTGCCCATTCTCCGTAATATTTCTTCCCCCATTTTTCTGTTTCTTCTTTCTCTAAAAATTCTATATATCCTTCCATAATCATCTCCATAGTAGAATTTACTTATTAAATTTTACCCTCGGTATATATCCATAATAATGACATATTAATATCTCTAGACTTGAAAAAGAATACTCATCAAATGAAAATGCTTCATCTCTATATTGTTCCAAAATAAACTTCACCCCGTTTTGAAACTTATTGAAATCATCTTCTACTGGCACTTCAATCCCCTCTCCTGCTAAATTCATTGCCCATGGATTATATAAAGCTAATTCTTCATCTTTACGAAGAAACCAAGTACACTTTGTAACACTAGAAAGATTCTGCTTCAAAAATTTGTTTAATACAGCATATAATTCCATGCACTTAAATTGGTGCATTAACAATAAACTATATCCCCAAAAAGCTGACACATCATAATTTACTTCATCACTTTTGTTTTCTATTTTCATAGCTTCTTCAAAAGAATCCGATGGGGCGGGAAATTTTCCTTGCCACACATAAAATCGCATTAATACACCAAGTTGTCTTTCCATTATTTCTCCAATTTCATCTATTCGATTATAATGATAAAATATCTTATAAATCATTATCATAATACCGATACTTGAATCATATGGAGCATAAACAAAATATGGGTATTCATTCAAAAGTGCAACTATTATATTAAGAACATCTTTTGCCCTTCCACAATTAAACTCTAAAAGATAATTGCAATATGACGAAAGACATCCTAAAATTTCATATAATAACACTCTATTTTCTACGACATTATAATTAGGTAATATTATCTCCTTTTTTGCAATTCTTGCTATCTTGTCTACATATATTTCATTCCAACGTTCATAACTTTTGCAGAACTTTATAAGCCATTCAACTTCTGATTTTTTCTCTAATTTATCTGCTTCAACAAGGTATTTCCAATATCTAATAACCACATACTCTGAAACCATGATAGCTGTTTTAACAATCCCTTCATCATGTGCAAATTGACAAATCATTTGACTCGCTAAATATAAAGTAGAACAAGCTTTGTTAAATTTCTTTTTATTACTACCAGACTCTTTTATTTTACCTATTATAGAATCAACTATTTGTTCATAGTAACCACGTTTGTATTCGCCTTCACCAACAAAGTATAATGCTTTTCTCATTGCACTATGTAACGGTACTTCAAATAGATATTCATTAAAGAAATTATCCACAATTTCTTTTACAATCTCATCAATACCCATAAAAGATATTTCTATCGGAATCTGATTCCATCTTTGATTATCATTAACATAGCCACTCCAATTAGCTCTTGTTGCTTCATCCTTTCTTCCATTTGTCGCAACAATAATTCGTATTTTCTTTTGTAATTCTTCATAGGTTAATGCTTTAATTGCAACATCCTTTATTTCATCTAAGCTTGGGCGAACTGCATTTTTGTTACCGTCCCATACATCTCTAGTTATATCTCCTTGCTTTACAACAAGCAATAGGAGTTCCTTGTCATTGTGCAACTGTATATCTACTCCAAATTGTCTATTCCCTGTTTTAGGCTGATTATCTGCTATATATCCTTTCTGTACGAATAATTCACTCAGCAATTCATCTAATTCATCTTTTTCTTTTAGTTGTAAAATGTATTCTTTAATTATCAGTCTCATTGTCTCTTCTCCTATCCAAATACTCAAGTCGCATATTTATATATTCTATAGGATTATTAATATAATATTTTGGTAGTTCTGCTGAAACAGTATGCTGCATATATTCACTTACACTATAATTTTTTTCTCCCTTTTGTAATGTCTGTATAAAAGCAATCCGTTTTCCATACTTCATTTTTTTACTTGGAAACAAATTTGCAAAGAAAGAGTTCTCTTCAGCCTTTTTATTTATCTTCTGATTTCGTTCAATCTGACTTTTACGATAAATAGCTTGCCTATCTGCAGATGGAATAAAATCTTTATCTATATACCCCATATTTATTTTTTCTTTTATATTCTCATAATAAGTTTTCAATTTTCTTGCAAGATCAACTTTAAACTCATCTTCGCAACTATAATATTTTTCTGCAAATTCTAACAAAAGTCCTGCATAATTTCTATAAATATTATCTAAACAATATTTATAGAAGAAATCTTTGTCCTTAATATGTGATGCAATAATATAGGTCAGTTTAGCAATTTTCTTATCTTCAATTGTAAATAAACAAACGCCTTCTAAAAAACTAAGCAACTCTTCTCTCGATGGTTCAATGCTTTCTAAAAATTCATCCACATTGTTGATGGAGATTGTCTTACTAAATATTTCTATTGATAAGTTAAACTCAGATACATTACCATATAAAAATTTTTGCCACCATATTTTTAGTATTTCACTCTGTTTTTGCTTCATCAAAGCACACGTCTGGGAAAGTATATCTAAAAAACCATCTCCGTCTTTATAGCTATTTATATCATATAACTGATACAGTTTGCTTAAAGCATCACATGCATCTCTCTCAAATAAGGCTTCTATGTAAGCATCAATACTATCTAAAATCTGCTTATCTTTCTCAAAAGACACACTTATTATGCTGTTCATAATATCAGCGCAATCTTGAAAACTCCTTACGTCATATTTTATGGCTAGTACACATATTCTCTTTTCTTCTATACTTCCATTCTTTATCTCAATTAATTTGTCTTTCACCTGCTGTTTATATACTCTCTCATCATTACTTAATAAGTATTGAATATAAATTGGAATAATCTTTTTCCAATAAACTACATTATTACTAAGTTCTTTTTCCAAAATTGAATAATATTCTTCAAAGATATTACTATCATAGAACAAACTATTATAGAGAAAATTTAACCCCATCAACAGACAATGATTTGTTTTTTCACCAAAATATATATCTAACCATTTCTTTGCATCAGTATATCTTTTTGTAAATAACTCTCTTCCAATTTGAGCTACTAATTTTTCTAATTCATCTGAATAACCCATTAAGAATCTTTCTAAAATACTTTTTTCTTGATTTTGTTCAACCACTAAAACCGCATATTTTCTTATAAATCGATCTTTTCTCCACTCATTACCAATTATTCTAATTATGCATAATATATCATCTAATTTATCAACAGAACACACTTTCTCATATTCTAAACTAGGTATAACAAATGGACAAATTTCATTAGTAACGTCTTTTTTACTAGCTTCTATTAACAAATTTATTAAGCTAATGTTATATTCACTTTGAAGAATATATCCCACATATTCCCGAAGCAAATCCCACTCATTAACTGTCAGCAAAAAATCTATTAAATTGCTAATTGCAAAGGATTCTATTTCCCTCATCTTCGCACGTGTCATTACGCCCCATCGAACACTTCGCATTTCACTTGTTCCATCATCTAATTCATCAAAAATTGAATCCACATCCATTGATAGAAGTTCAGGTCTATCTTCTATGAGCTTATCCGCCGTATTAAATATTTCTTTTATTTTTTCTGTGTTTTTATTCATCTTAGCTCTCTTTCCTCTATGAAACTAAATTTATTTATAAAAAACACAGTATCATATAACAATGAACTGTGTTTTTGTTAGATAACAGATTACATTATACTCTTGGCATAAGTCTCGAGTACAATCATGATATACTTCCTATGCAAACTCCTTTTTCTTAATCCCTTTTAGAAAATCTTTCTTCAATTCACGTTTTGAATGAAATATCCTTTGTTCCGAATTTGATAACTCCTTATGCTCCGTTTTTACTCTTAACAGTTCCAACGTACAAATTAAATCTGCTGCTTGAAACAAACGATATTCATTCGGAATAACCTTCCTCACATCATACTCAACCAATTGTGTTGCAAAGACGGTATTAAGAATTCTGTTTAGTTCATGTTGCCCATTATCATAGTACAAAATAACCCTATCAAAACTTTGAAAATATGTAAGATTGTCCTTAATAAACTGCGATAAATCCCTTGCCATTCTTGCTTCTAACTTAAATATATTCTCATACTCTGCTTTTTTATATACAAAAGATTTATATTTGATATCGCATTCTAGCGTAAAATAAAACAGTTTTGAAAAGATAGCTCGTCTTTCATTTGGTTGAAAGTATCGATATGGATCTTCTCTTCTAATTAGTGGTTCTGTATGAATCGCTTGTTCATTACCATACCCCATATTCTTTAATGCTTCATTTAACTTTATAATTTCAGATGATATGTCAACACTTTGGTCATGCAATATCATAGTTATGATGTAATATGGTGCATGTTTTTCATACTCACCAAAATCCCCGGATTCATCTACAAAAACGCTTAATTCCCTCATAATACCTCAAAATAAAAAAACGGCGGGGAGTCTCCCCGCCAAATAGGTTGGACCTGGGTCTTTCGACCAGCCCAATGTAAACTTGTTTACACCATTATTATATGCAGAAAAACAAATTATTGCAATAATATTTTAATTTTAAACATTATCTTTTTCTAATATGAAATAATCACCATACACTGTCCCATCGTTTCCAACAATCTTTTTGTCGGCTACAGAAAAACCTAAATTATACAATGCATTTCTTCTTTCAGTTGCTTCAGATATCGCTTTAGTCGCAATTTTGTCACAATAAAACAAATCAAATGTGGTCATAGCAATTAACTTTATGATATTTTCTATTTCTGATGCATTTTCATAATCACTTCGTAAATCTAATCGCAATAATCCACACTCATAAAAATGTGCATCTGCGTCTCTATGGAATAATTCTATTGTTCCCACCACCTCTTTTGTGTCTTTATCTACAATTGACCATCGAACAAAATATCTTTCTTTATATGAAAAAATCCAGAAATCAACTGCCTGCTCCATTCGTTCGAGCGTTTTGTAATAAAAATCATCTCCATTACAATTATCTCCGTTAAAGAACGGAACTGCTTTATCATCTGAATACACCTTTAATAAATCTGATGTATCCTCCTCTGATATCAATCTCAACAAATACTTATCATTTTCAAAACTAGGACAATATTCATATACATCTCTCATACTAATTTCTCCTTAATGCCATAATCGAACTTATGTTTGGTTATATTATAGTATATAATATGCGTTTAATCAATAACTATTTTTCTTTTTACATCCACCAATTTCAAAAAACAATAACACCCCTCTGGTACACCGCAGTATCACCACAAACTCAACCGCAAAACTAGGCATTAAAAAATGACCATATCAACCGTTTAGATTGATATGGTCATTTGAATTTTTAAACTCGCTTAAAACAACGCCTAACTTGATAGGTATTATTTGTTGTTAATCGCAGCCTGTGCTGCTGCCAGTCTTGCAATCGGCACTCTGAACGGTGAGCAGGATACATAAGACAACCCTACTTTATGGCAGAACTCTACGGAAGAAGGATCTCCGCCGTGTTCACCACAGATACCAAGTTTGATATCAGGTCTTGTTGCTCTACCCTTTTCTGCTGCCATCTGGACAAGCTGACCTACACCATTTTGGTCTAATCTTGCAAAGGGATCAGATTCATATATTTTCTTCTTATAATATTCATCTAAGAACTTACCTGCATCATCTCTGGAGAAACCAAAAGTCATCTGGGTTAAGTCGTTTGTACCAAAGGAGAAGAACTCTGCTTCCTCTGCAATTTCATTTGCAAGAAGGGCTGCTCTGGGAATTTCAATCATAGTTCCCACGCTGTACTTAATATCGGAATTCTTTTCTTTCTTAACCTGTTCTGCAGTAGCTACTACTACATCTTTCACAAATTTAAGTTCTTTCTTTTCGCCTACCAAAGGAATCATGATTTCGGGAATAATATCAAATCCCTTTTCTTCCTTCACTTCGATAGCAGCCTCCATAACAGCTCTTGTCTGCATCTTGGCAATTTCCGGATAAGTTACTGCCAAACGGCATCCTCTGTGACCCATCATAGGGTTGAATTCATGAAGGGAATCACAAATGGCTTTTACTTCATCAGAAGTCATTTTCATTTTCGCAGCAAGGGCATCAATATCGGCCTGTTCTGTAGGAACAAACTCATGTAACGGGGGATCTAAGAAACGGATGGTAACCGGTCTTCCCTCCATTACTTCATAAATTCCTTTGAAGTCACCCTTCTGATAAGGAATCAATTCATTTAATGCATTCTCTCTATCTTCCAGTGTTCTTGCAAGAATCATCTGGCGAATCTTAGGAATTCTGTCAGGTTCAAAGAACATATGCTCTGTACGGCAAAGTCCGATACCTTCTGCACCGTATTTAATTGCATTGGCTGCATCTGCAGGGTTGTCCGCATTGGTACGGACTTTTAATTTACGGAAGGAATCTGCCCATTCCATAATTCTTTCAAAGTTACCGCTGATGGATGCTTCTACTGTCTTAATATCTCCGTCATAAATCTTACCGGTAGAACCGTCTAAGGAAATATAATCGCCTTCCTGATATTTACATCCGCCAAGCTCAAATACTTTATCTTCTTCACTGATGTTGATTTCTCCACATCCGGATACACAACAGGTTCCCATACCACGGGCAACTACTGCTGCATGAGAAGTCATACCACCACGTACGGTAAGGATACCTTCTGCTGCGTGCATACCTTCAATATCTTCCGGAGATGTTTCCAAACGGACAAGAATTACTCGCTCACCTTTTTCATGTGCCTCTTTTGCTTCCTGTGCGGTAAAATATACTTTACCTGCTGCCGCACCGGGAGATGCAGGAAGGGCCTGTCCGATTACCTTGCCTGCTTTCAATGCCGCTGCATCAAAAGTAGGATGTAATAACTGATCTAAGGATTTTGCTTCAATACGGAGAACTGCTTCCTCAGGTGTAATCTTGCCTTCATCTACTAAATCACAAGCAATCTGCAATGCCGCAGGTGCTGTTCTCTTTCCGTTTCTGGTCTGTAAGAAGAATAATTTTCCTTCTTCAATCGTAAATTCCATATCCTGCATGTCACGGTAATGGTTTTCCAATCTGTTTGCAATTTCAAGGAACTTTGCATAACATTCGGGAAGATCCTCTTCCAACCTGGTAATCGGCTGAGGTGTTCTGATACCTGCCACAACGTCTTCACCCTGTGCATTAATCAAGTATTCCCCGTAAATACCCTTTTCACCTGTGGAAGGATTACGGGTAAAGGCAACACCGGTACCGGAAGTATTTCCCATATTACCAAATACCATAGCCTGCACGTTAACAGCAGTTCCCCAATCACCGGGGATATCATTCATACGTCTGTAAACGATAGCTCTTTCATTATCCCAAGAACGGAATACTGCTTTTACAGCTTCCATAAGCTGTACCTTGGGATCCTGGGGGAACTCTTCTCCCATCTTATCCTTATAAATTGCCTTAAAACGATTAATTACTTCTTTTAAATCTTCGGCTGTTAAATCCGTATCGAACTTAACTCCCTTGGCTTCCTTGATTTCGTCTAATATTCTTTCAAAGAAAGATTTCGGAATCTCCATAACAACATCGGAGAACATCTGAATAAAACGACGGTAGGAATCGTATGCAAATCTCGGATTACCGGTTTTAGCAGCAAAACCTTCTACTGCAACATCTGTAAGACCAAGATTTAAAATCGTATCCATCATACCGGGCATAGATGCTCTCGCACCGGAACGCACGGAAACAAGAAGCGGACTATCTGTATCCCCAAACTTCTTACCCTGCTTCTTTTCCAAATCAGCAAGGGCTACAAAAATCTGTTCTTTAATTTCATCAGAAATCTGCTTTCCCTGAGCATAATAATCTGTACAAGCTTCTGTAGTTACTGTGAATCCCTGTGGAATAGGTAAACCTAAATTGGTCATTTCTGCAAGATTTGCTCCTTTTCCACCAAGAAGATTACGCATATCGGCACTGCCTTCTTCAAAAGAATAAACCCATTTTGCCATGTTTTATCTCCCTCTTAACTCTTATTTGCAGAAAACGCTCTGAAATAATATACCATGAACATCCGCCCATGGTATATATATCTGCATCTACAACTCTTCTGCATTTGATTTATTATAGCATAGTTCTTCAAAATATGCATCTTTTTTATGTAAATTATCTGTTATTTTTAGACTTTTTTAGGAATAAACGAGTCAAATATAAACAAATCAAACTTTTCTTTTGCCTCATCCAGTTCCTTCTGGCTTTGAATTGTCCATGCCACCGCCAAATTATGATATAACTTTCTGCAAAGTTTTCTGGAAAGTACATTTGCATTTTTATGATTATATGCTATAAAATCAGGCTTTGTCATCCAGTTAAACCACAAATTCTGTAATGCTAAATATAAAAATCCTTTCTTCTCTCCTGTTTTAATAAACGCATCCGCAAGCTGTCCTCTGAAGACATCATTACGGTATCTTCGATACCATGAAAGAACCATCGGATTAAAAGATTCAATACAATATACCCCCTGATAATTTTTCAGAAGTTTATCAGCGGCAGGACATACTGTAATATCCATCCACTCCACTTTAAGTTCTACTATTAAAGGAACCCTTCCGTTTATCAGTTTCAGTACATCTTCCAGACGGGGAATTTTTTCATCACTTACACCTAGAGAAAATTGTTTCAGTTCTTCATAGGTATATTCATATACCTTTCCTTCTTTGCCACACATTCTCTCCAGTGTGTAGTCATGAAAAACAACCGGTACGCCATCCTTGGAAAGCTGTACATCCAGTTCAATTCCATAGCCTTTCTTCACTGCCCTCTTAAATGCCTCCACGGAATTTTCCGGTGCATCACCACTGTTGTCATGAAGTCCTCTGTGTGCATAATATACACCTGTAAATTTACTGTGTTCTTTTTTCTTGCTGCCTCTTGGCTTAATTGACAGGAAATAAAGAACTACCATTACCGCAATCACAATCAATATCACATACAATGCTGTCATTTTACTACCTCTTTTTTTCTTTTTATGCTTTAGTCTTCTACATCAAAATTTTCAAGGGCACTTGCCTTTTTATCCGGTCTTGCATCGCCATGATGTACCTGTGTCATGGTCACAAATGCCAACACCGAAAAAACAACCGCATAAGGGAATAATGTTCTATAGGAGACATTTTCTAATAAGAATCCGGACAATATCGGTGTCATAATCTGGGCTGTCATGGAAAATGTATAATAAGTACCTGTAAACTTGCCGATATCACACCCTTTACTCATCTCCACAATCATGGGATACGAGTTTACATTAATGGCTGCCCAACCTACACCGATTGCCGCAAATGCCACATTAATAACCGGATGGTACGCACCTGCAAAAATGGCAGCAAAGTAACAAATACTCATTAACACAATACCACCCATAATGGTCTTTTTACGCCCTACCTTACTGGCAATATTACCGATTGGAATATAACTGATAATAGCTGCAACTGTCGCCACCATAAGGCAGTCCGCAAATCCACCACCTTCCAACTGCCATACAGCCTTAGTATATCTCGAAAAAGCAGTTGTTACCGCATTATAAGCCGTAAACCACAAGAAAATGGAAGCAAGCAGGAAAATCATACTTCTCTTAACTTCCTTCGGCATAGGTTTCTTTTCCCCTGCATCTTTCGTAGCCGTTTCTTCCGAATCCTCAGTTACTACCTGCATACCTGAAGTCTCTTCATATGCCTTTACTTCAGCCGCCACAATTTCTTTTACTTTCTTTTCTTTAATGGTAATGGCTAATACACCTACTGCAATAATCATAAGTGCTGCCAAGCTGATAAATAAGGGCATGTAATCAGGCCTGTCACCTTTACCCACCAAAAGTTTTATCATAATCAGGGTATATACGCCGCCTACTGCACCCATCAGATTAATGACTGCGTTTCCCTTACTTCTCAGTTTGTTCGGTGTTAAATCCGGCATAAGGGCAACCGCAGGAGAACGGTACAGTCCCATAGAAACCAAAAGTGCAAACAAAGCTGTTACAAAAAGAACTAAATTTACAGCCCTGTCAGCAAAGGGAAGCATCATTAAAAAGAATACAGCCAGAACTGTTCCGCCCACGATAAACGGCATTCTTTTACCTGCTTTGGTATCTATCTTATCAGACAGTGCACCGAATATGGGAAGTAAAAACAATGCAAGCACATTGTCCGCCGCCATAATCACTCCTGTTATGGTTTCTCCAAGTCCGAATGTATTCTGCAAGATAAGCGGAATAATATTGTCATACATCTGCCACATTGCAGATATGGATAAAAATGCAAGTCCGATTAAAAACGTTCTCTTGTAATTTAATTTCATAGTAACCCCTTCTCTTTTCTTTTTTTGCCTTATATGATTATAGCCCAAATAGAATTTATTCTCAAGCACTACTCTCGTTTTGTAATTGGCTTGAAAAAAAGTCTGTTTTATGTATAATGGAATAGGCAACATATAAAATAAGTAATAAAATATGAGGATTTTAGAATGATTAGTGCAAACAATGTAACTTACAGAGTGGGCAAAAAAGCCCTTTTTGAAGAAGTAAACATTAAATTTACCGAAGGAAACTGTTATGGTCTTATCGGTGCAAACGGTGCCGGAAAGTCCACCTTCTTAAAAATTTTATCAGGACAATTAGACACCACAAACGGTGATATCGTCATTACCCCCGGTCAGCGTCTCTCCGTTCTTGAGCAGGACCACTTTAAATATGA
The DNA here is from genome assembly GCA_017938315.1 of Lachnospiraceae bacterium. Classification (GTDB taxonomy): domain Bacteria; phylum Bacillota; class Clostridia; order Lachnospirales; family Lachnospiraceae; genus Suilimivivens. The sequence goes on along the minus strand of JAGBBV010000013.1, from coordinate 156,171 downwards.
TGAATATCCTGTTATGGATGTGGTTATCATGGGTAATAAAAGACTTTATGAAATTATGAAGGAAAAGGACGCCATCTACGCCAAAGAAGACTTCAGCGATGAAGACGGAATCCGTGCCAGTGAGTTAGAAGCTGAATTTGCCGAAATGGACGGTTGGGAAGCTGAGTCCAACGCAGCAATGTTATTAAATGGTCTTGGCATCGGCACAGAACTTCACTATGCTATGATGAGCGACTTAAACGGTAACGAAAAGGTGAAGGTTCTCCTTGCAAAAGCACTGTTTGGTAATCCCGACATCCTGCTCCTCGACGAGCCTACCAACCACCTTGACCTGGATGCTATTGCATGGCTGGAAGAATTCTTAATTGATTTCGAAAATACGGTTATTGTAGTATCCCATGACCGTTACTTCTTAAACAAAGTTTGTACTCATACAGCAGATATTGACTATGGTAAGATTCAGTTATATGCCGGAAACTATGACTTCTGGTATGAATCCAGCCAGCTTCTTATCAAACAGATGAAAGAAGCAAACAAGAAGAAAGAAGAAAAGATTAAAGAGTTACAGGAATTCATCTCCCGCTTCTCCGCAAACGCTTCCAAGTCCAAGCAGGCTACTTCCAGAAAGCGTGCCCTTGAAAAAATTGAACTGGATGAAATTAAACCCTCCAGCCGTAAATATCCTTACATTGATTTCCGTCCCGAGCGGGAAATCGGCAATGAAGTGCTTTCCGTAGAAGGCATCTCCAAAACCATTAACGGTGAAAAAGTATTGGATAATGTCACTTTTATCTTAGGACACGATGACAAAGTTGCTTTTGTAGGCGGCAACGAACTTGCAAAGACCACTTTATTTAAGATATTAATGGGAGAAATGGAACCCGATGAGGGAACCTATAAATGGGGTGTTACTACTTCCCAGGCTTACTTCCCCAAGGACAATACTGAAGAATTTGACAATGATTACACTATCGTAGACTGGCTTACCGGCTACTCTCCCATCAAGGACGTAACATATGTACGTGGTTTCCTTGGACGTATGCTCTTTGCCGGAGAAGATGGTGTAAAGAAGGTAAAAGTTTTATCCGGTGGTGAAAAGGTTAGATGTTTATTATCCAAGATGATGATCAGCGGTGCAAACTGTCTTGTTCTTGACGAACCTACCAACCACTTAGACATGGAATCCATTACGGCATTAAACAATGGTCTGATTAAATTCCCCGGCGTGGCATTATTCTCCTGCCATGACCACCAGTTTGTACAGACCACTGCAAACCGTATTATGGAAATCCTTCCTGACGGAAGCTTAATTGATAAGATTACTACTTACGACGAATATCTCGCAAGTGATGAAATGGCAAGAAAACGTACCGTATATACCAAACAGGAATCTGACGAAGAAGAAAATTAAGACATGGAACAAAAGCGCAAAACTTAACTTTTGCGCTTTTTCTTTCAAGCATTTTATAGTAGCAGAAAGGCTGATAAAACTTTTATGAATATCGTAGACTTACATGTACATTCTAATAAATCCGACGGAAGTATGACTCCTACAGAGCTTGTGAACTATGCTTTGGAAAAAGGACTCTCTGCCTTTGCACTTACAGACCATGATACCACAGACGGAATTGAGGAGGCATTAAAAGCTGCTGAAGGAAAACCCATTGAAGTGATTCCCGGTATTGAATTTTCCTCTGAATACGAAGGGAAAGACATTCACATCGTAGGTCTATATATTGATTATAACAGTGACTTTTTTAAGCGTAGACTCACCGCCTTTGTAAATGGCCGTATCATCCGTAATAAGGAAATGTGTAAAAGACTCACCGAGCACGGCATGCCTGTCACGTATGAACAGCTCATCGCGGAATTTCCGGACTGTGTCATTACCCGTTCCCATTATGCTGAGTACTTACTAAAACACGGTTATACGAAAAGCTTGAAAGAAGCCTTTGACCGCTATATCGGGGACCGCTGTCCCTGCTTTGTACCCAGAAAAAAGATTACTCCTATGCGTGCCGTAGAAATCATACTAAAGGCAGGCGGTGTTCCCATTTTGGCACATCCCCTTTTATATGGTATGAGCAGTGCAAAATTAGACAAACTGGTAGCCACGTTAAAAGACATCGGACTGGTGGGGCTGGAAGCTGTTTACTGCACCTACTCTCCTTCCGAGGAGCGCCGGATGCGTTCCCTTGCTGCCAAATATGACTTGTGTATCAGCGGTGGCTCTGATTTTCATGGTAGTGCCAAGCCCGGTCTTGACCTTGCAACAGGCTACGGCAAGCTTTTTATCCCTGAGGAAATATTAGATAAAATCAAAGAGAAACATGCTGATATGAAAGCAAATCCGGAAGTTTTAAAACGTACCAAAATTCTTTTTACAGACCTTGATGGAACTTTACTTCGTGATCACAGGGAAATCGGTGATTATACCCGGGAAGTTCTTACCTTATGGGCAAATGCGGGGCATAAACTGGTGCTATGCTCCGGCAGGGATTTAAACAGCGTAAAAGATGTAAAAGAATCTATAGACTTACACTTCCCCGGTATGTATTTGATTGGGTATAACGGCGGACAAATCTGGGATTGTGACAATGAAAAGACGATTTATAAAATTTCCTTAAAGCCTCACCAGATTCTCCACATCATGAAAACTGCCGCAGAACATGGGATTCACATTCACACCTATACGGACACCCATATTCTTGCGCCTTGCGATGATAAAGAATTACAATATTACCAACGTGTGATTAAAACTCCCGTTATTTACAATCCTGACGAAAAAACAATGGCAGAAAGCGATGCTTGCAAGTGCCTTGCCATTAAATTACATGGGCATGATGACTTGGAAAAACTCCGTCACGACCTTTTGCCCTGGGCAAAAGAAGAAGGCATTACCATGCTCTATTCCAATCCTTATTATTTGGAATTCTTCCCCTCTGCCTCCGGTAAAGGACCTGCCGTGAAAAAGCTTTGTGAGTTGCTTAACATTAATCCCTATCTTTCTGTGGCTGCAGGCGATGCTGAAAATGACATCTCCATGATAGAGGCTTCCGGAATGGGGATTGCCATGGTAAACGGAAGTGATGATATAAAAAATGCCGCCACCACCATTACCGAATTCGATAGTGATCATGACGGACTTGCACATGTGCTTGTTGATTTAATTTAGGATATAATATTAGGGTACTTGCCTTTGCAAGTACCTCTTTTATTTCATAAAAGCATCAAGAATGCGAATTCCTGCTGCCATCTTCTTCAGTTGCCGCAGTTCTCTTCTCATATAATCCTCCAGCTGTTCTACTTCCTGTGAACTAAATCCGTTATTTTTTATGATAGTACATTCCGGTATCTGCCCTTCCGCAGAGCGGGTTTCATCCGAAAAGGATACAAAGGCATATTGTTTTCCGTCTTTTGTACAAACAGGTGATACTGACATATTAAATTCATTATTCATAGCACACCCTCTTTTCTTTATGTGCAGTAATAATTGTGTAACTATATGCATTTACAGTAATTACAATGCCATCCACACGAATGTACCAGTTTTTACCGTTTCTGCTGATAACTGCATGGGGTTCTTTTATCTTTGCCATACAGAAACTAACCACATCATCTGTATCTAAAGAAAGATTCCTTTTGATTCTTACTATCCCTAATTCTGTTGTATGTACTTTATCGATATTTTCAAGCAGTTCGTTATTCAATAATTTCATAATCAATACATGCTCTCTGCTCTCTAACTGTACCCACAAATTCACCAAACCTAAGATGAATGGGTGATTTCTGGTATTCATCCAATGTTTCCACCGATTCAAAATCAAAAATTAAGGCAACATCATAATTGGAATCCGGTGTTCCTTTCACATTGCGTACTACTTCAAATCTTTTTACCGCTTCAATTGCTTTTAAGCTTTCTGCTCTCTGCATAAATTCTACAATATTGTTTTCCTTATTTTCCTCTTTTAATGTAAACATGCAAATATGTCTTATCATACTTTTTACCTCCGTGATTATAATGATTATTGTGATAATTATATCATATATTTCATGTATCACAACATTATCCTATCAATAAATACTGTTCAGTCAAAAAGCACTCACGGATTATTTCCGCAAGTGCTCTCTCAAACAAGATATTACTTATCTATCATCGTCATCTTAAGCATTTATGCCGAAGCACCGGCCTTTTCCAATGCTGCTTTTAACTTTTCAATCTCTTTATCTTTCTCTGCTATCACTTCCTTCATCTCTTTCTCTAGAAGGGCCATTTCTTCTTCGTGTTTCTTTTCTATGATATCAATATCAAGCATTAAGGATTCATCTGTCATTTCGTTCAGTTCCTCCATCTCTTCATAATGGGAATATATATGCTCATATAATTTATGCGTATATCTTTTCAGTTTTTGTGCGTCCTGTACTGTAATATTTCCCACTTCCAAGTTTCTGTTTATACTTTTTATTATATCATTCTGTATGAGTTTTTTCAACAATTTCAAATTACTTGCACTGCGCTCTTTTTCCATGATTTTTCGAACACGCAAAAGCATAAACGGAATCAAAATCACCATTTTCTTATCATTTAATTCTTGCGTAGATATCTCCTGAAACTTACATGTTGACACCTTATACATAAATGTCCCTTGTATTCCAAAGTCTAATTCCATCCGATACTCATCCGGCACATGCTTTTCCGAATAGAGATATATGATTTTAGGTTCCGGGAACTTTAACCTATAAACACCTTCTTCCTCCGTTGCAGTTCTACCTGCATGTCCATAGCCATAATCAAACACTCGCAAAATGATTGTTTCATCTTCCGTCATTTGTGCTTCCAAATGATAACTATATTTTCCATTAATCGTCAATATGGTATCGGCTAAAACACGCTTCAAATCTTCATTTTCAAACTCCGTCCAATTATATGTAATGGTGCTTTCTGTATGTAATTTACCTTCTCTCTTTGCTTTAATCTTTTAAATTATAGTTACATTCAAACATTCATACGCATCACCCCGCTTATTCATTTATACAACCGGAATTCAGTAGCCACGCTACGGTCGATACGACCATTGAATAAAAGATAAATAATGTGATAAAGATATAAAAGAGAATAGCATAATAATAATGTTATTGTAAGAGACAAAATGCACAAAAAAATCCTTAACACCTTACAATTAAGGTTTAAGGACTTCTTCAGGGTTGGGCTGTTCACAATTCGAATTGCCTTCGCGCAGCTCGTAGGGGAATCGAACCCCTGTTTCCGCCGTGAGAGGGCGGCGTCTTGACCGCTTGACCAACGAGCCATTTATTCATGTACGTTACTTTTCGTATCGCACTTGATTATTTTATTATATGTAGCAAAAGATTGCAAGTATAATTTATGAAAAAACTAATTATTTTTTGAGTAGATTATGCCTCTTCCATATCAATCAGTATTGCCCTGCACGGTGCTCCGTCTGCTCCACCCAAATTAAGTGGTGCCGCATTTAATAAATATACGCCCTCCGGCACCTCTGACAAACGGATTCCTTCCAAAAGTATCACTTCCTCGCCAAGCAGCTTTAGATGCACTTTCATAGGGGCATTTTCCGTCCCTACCGTCTGGGATTCATTTCCCAAAAGAAAAATTCCAGCATCTGCAAATACTGCTGCCGCTTCCTCTGAAACTTCAGCATTCCCTTTTATTATTATTCTCTTTGCAGAAGATGGGTTTGCCTGCTTTGCTCTGTTTAAAATTTTGGTGGCATCCTCTGCTGTGACAACGCCATCATGTTTTATCACATAAGCCATTCCCACCACTTTCTTTAACTCAATTTCATCAATGGTTTTACCTTCTTCTAAAAAATGATAGGGTGCATCTACATGTGTTCCATTATGGGCACACATCTGAAATGCTGTCAGATTACAAATATCCCCTTTGGAAATTTTACCAAGTATTTCTTTTTGCGGTTTTGGATCTCCCGGATATACCTTGCAATCAAATACTTCTTGGGAAATATCATATATTTTCATTTTTTACACCCCTTCCTAATACTCTTTTGTCACACTTTCAATTCCATACATTTCCTTAAACTGTGCCAAATCCTTTTCATTGCGGATTAGCATCACCTCTTCAAACTCACCTGTTCTGATATCTTTAAATCCTGCCACCTGCTCTCCGTTACATATACTGCATTTTATGACAGGTTTCTTATTGTCTTTATCATATGTTAATTTCTTTTTTTTGAATAACATGGTACCTCCTGCATAAAATCAATTATTTTGCACATCCTAGCGATGAAAGGATGGTGTAATATGGAAAAAGATAAAATCACTACTACTCCCGGCGGTCAGGAGCCTGCCAACATATATGATGATGGAAATATCCCCAAAGAAGATCTTCCGCAGGATATTATTCCGGATGAAGTCCCCCGCAAAGATGGTCCCGGCGGAGAAGGCGGACAGTAAACAATTATAAAAACCGGCAGACGGAGTTGTTTGCCGGTTTTATTTTTCTTTAATATTTCTCTTATCCTTCCACTATTAAATATCTTCCATCACCGATATCAAAGACTTCATCAGCTTCCAGAATTTCATCGCCTTCGGCACCATCCATATCAATGCCTTCTTCTTCAAAGTATTCCCATACTTCATCTACGGAATTTACTACTACTGCAAAACATTCTTCCAAAAAGCTTTCAGCTTCTTCTAAATTGGATACTACGTCTCCTTCCGGGAATAACTGTCCCTGATTTTCCAAAAAACATTTTAATACAGCATCGTCAAATTCATGCATGCCAAAAATCCTCCTTACAAATTGAATCGTGCTGATATCTTCTACCTTCATATTGCATGAAACACACGCTCTCGTCAATATGTTTCCAGCATTTTTTTAATGATATGATATACGCCTTTGTCCTCATATCCGGGGCAAATGTTTCCGGCTGCCCGTTTTACCTCTTCCACTGCATTCTCAACCGCATAACTTTCGCCTGCAGCAAGCATCATACCGATATCATTATTGTTATCACCAAATGCCATGGTCTGGGACTTATCAATCCCCAAATAGTTCTGCAGAACCTTTAATGCATTTCCTTTATCTACAGAGGCATCCATAAAATCCACCCATTCATCTCCTGCCATGCAGGCTTTCACTTTATCCTTCCATGCGGGAATCAGTGTATTTTCTCCAAGCTCACGGATACTTCCCTTATGATAAATGGCAATTTTAATGATTTCCTCATCCTCTGCCAGAACATCTTCTACCTGCCTGAAAGAATTGCGGTAGCCGTAGGTAAGCAGATCAAGGAATTCCTGATTTTTGCTCTCAATAAGACTTCCTTTCGCCGTAGAAATGACAGTTTCGCACTCCCCATAATAGGGACGAAGCATAGCCATAATGCCTTCCACATGTTCCCGCCTCATAGGCGTAATTGAAATATCTTTTCCCTGATATCTGATATGGGCACCATTCTCCACAATATAGGCAATATCATCTGCCACTTCATGAAAAACTCTGCGGACGCTTGCATATTGTCTGCCACTTGCAGCGCAAAATACAATTCCTTTTTCCTTTAACTCGCGGATTATCTGAAACATTTCGGGATACATATCCGGCGTTGAATCCTTAATCAGCGTACCATCAATGTCCGATGCTATTAATCGAATCATTCTTTTGTATCCTCCCAAATTTCAAATCCCGAAAAAGTGTTTTTCATTTCCTGATATAATCTTCCAATGGGAAGCCCCACCACATTGCTGTAATCACCGCAAATTTCTTTTACATGAATAGCACATTTCCCTTGAATGGCATATCCACCTGCTTTGTCCATGGGCTCTCCTGTCGTCACATAAACCTTAATCTCATCCTCTGTCATGGGATATAAAGTAACATCTGTCTTCTCAAAAAATGACTGGCACCGGCACATATCAGAAGCTTCTTCCCAATACACAAGTGTCACCCCTGTATATACCTGATGGGTTTTCCCCTGCAGGGAGGAAAGCATCCTAACTGCATTTTCCGCGTTTCCGGGTTTCCCCATAATCTGTCCCTCAAGAGATACTACCGTATCTGCACCGATTACCAGTGATTGTCTTTTTTCTTCCTCTGTCAATTTTATAAAAATATCGGTTGCCTTTAATTTTGACAAGTCCATTACCACCTGCGAAGGCTCACTTGCTTCGGTAATCTCTTCAGCATCGCTGACTATAATCTCAAATTTAACACCAATTTGAGATAACAATTCTTTTCTTCTGGGAGATGCACTTGCCAAAATAATTTTCTTTGTAAAATTATTCATGATGTGTTTTGGGAATGAAAACTCTGTTATTAACTACTTCCACGTTTTCCTTTGCTGCCTTTACCGCTTCCTCGCAAAATGCTTTCTGGGCAATAAAGGTTCCCTTTCCTCTCTTATCTACTTTTTCATAAGTGCCGTCAGGCTTTAAAATATGTGCCTTAACAGTATCTCTAAGCTGCGTAGATAATATGTGCATTAATTTTTCTCTAAGCTCCGGTTTTTCTATGGGGAACATAATTTCCACACGGCGTTCCAAATTCCTGGGCATCCAGTCGGAACTTGCACAATAATATTCCGGTTTGCCGTCATTTGCAAAATAAAAGATTCTGCTGTGTTCCAAGAAGTTACCTACAATGGAACGCACCGTAATATTGTCCCCGATACCGGGCAGTCCTGTTTTTAGGGAGCAAATACCACGGATAATGAGTTCAATTTTTACTCCCTCTGCCGCCGCTTCATAAAGTGCTTCTATCACATCCTTATCACACAGACTGTTAATCTTGGCAATAATATGTCCGCCCCGTCCTGCCATGGCATTTTCTTTTTCCCTGTTAATCAGGTATAGAAATCTATCCTTGAGCCATAGAGGGGCAAGTGCCAACTTATTCCATGACAGAGGCTCAGAATAACCGGAAAGCATGTTAAAGACTGCCGTTGCGTCCTCACCGATGGACGGTGCACAGGTAAGAAGACCCACATCCGTATAAAGTTTTGCAGTAGCGTCATTATAGTTTCCGGTTCCCAAATGTACATATCTGCGGATACCGTCTTCCTCTCTTCTTACCACCAAAGTAATCTTACTATGGGTTTTCAGTCCCACCAGACCATAAATAACATGGCAGCCTGCCTGCTCCAGTTTCTTTGCCCATACGATATTGTTTTCTTCATCAAATCGCGCCTTAAGCTCTACCAAAACGGAAACCTGCTTCCCATTTTCCGCTGCCTGTGCAAGTGCTGCAATAATCGGGGAATTACCGCTGACACGATATAATGTCTGCTTAATGGCAAGTACATTTTCATCCTTTGCCGCCTGCCTGATAAACTCAACAATGGGCATAAAACTTTCATAGGGATGATGAAGTAGAATATCCCCATTTCTAATCTGCTCAAAAATATCACAGCCTTCAGGAAGTGCTGCCACCGGCTGCGGTCCTGCATAGCTCTTTTCTTTCAAATGGTCAAATCCCGGAAGTCCGTACATCTTCATAAGGAATGTCAAATCAAGAGGACCATCAATATGATAGATATCTTCTTCACCGATCGAAAGTTCTTTCTTAATAATAGAAAGTAATCTCTTATCAATTCCCTGGGCAACCTCCAAACGGATTGCTTCTCCCCACTGTCTTTTCTTGAGCTGTTTTTCAATTTCCTTCAGTAAGTCTTCCGCTTCGTCTTCTTCAATGGCAAAATCGGCATTTCGCATAATTCTGAAAGGATAAGCACATACGATATCATAGTTTAGAAACAGTTTATGTATGTTTCGCTCAATCACTTCTTCCAGTAAGATGACTGCTTTTTCCTTCTCATTTTCCGCCGGCAATTGCACGATTCTTGGAAGCACACCGGGTACCTGTACCGTGGCAAATTCCTGCTCTCCTTCGCCACCTTTCTTTGTTACGAGTGCTCCGATATTTAAAGTTTTATTCCGAATCAATGGAAAAGGTCTTGAAGAATCCACTGCCATTGGTGTCAAAACAGGATATACATTTTCCTCATAAAATTTATCCACAAATGCAGCTTCCTCTTTTGACAAATCTTCATGTTTTTCAATTACCCGTAGTCCATTCTGCTTAAGAAGCGGAAGGAGAGATCGGTTGTAAACATGATACTGCTGCTCTACCAGTTCATGGGTCGCCGCATTTACTTCTTTTAACTGTTTTTTTGGCGTCATCCCTGCAATGTCAGGCTTTTCATATCCGGCATTTACCATATCTTTTAAGGATGCCACTCTTACCATAAAGAATTCATCCAGATTAGATGCTGTAATGCTCAAAAACTTCAATCTCTCGAAAAGCGGATTCTGTTTATCCTTTGCCTCGCTTAATACCCTCTTATCAAACAATATCCAACTTAATTCTCTGTTGCTGTAATTGCTTGCATCTGTATAGTTGCCTTTGCTCATTCTTTACCTCCGTGCGATATATGCTGTTTGTTTCTCAGCTAAATCGTCCTTTTTTGTCTGATGATGGGTCTGATACTGTAAACTTCTTCAAAAAACTCTGCCCTTGCACCAAACAATCCTCTCTCAAGAGTAATGTCTTCATTGGTATCCACAGTAATCACCAGCTGATTATCCTTAAGGGATGTTTTAAAGTTTTTAAATTTCTGCTTATGACTTCTGTCAAGACCGTTTGCCAGCCTTAAGATTGCCGTAAGCTTTGCGGTCTTTAAATAAGCCTCTCTATCCATCATGCTGTAACGGCTCATTTCTTCATAATATGCAAAATCCAAATGATTGTACTTTACAACATTGGCTACTATTTCACGCTCCATATGGGAAAGCCCGATGATTTCCGTTGCCATGATAATACTATAAGAGCATTCCCCTAAATTTGCCATGCTGACATATTTTCCGCAGTCATGTAAAATAGTGGATATCTGTAAGAGAAGCCTTTCCCTCTTTCCGAGACCATGTATTTTTTTCATACTATCGAAAATTGTAAGTGCAATCTGTTCCAGTGTTTCACTGCGCTTTTTACTTCCCTGATATCTTTTGCTGATGCTGTGTGCACAAGCAATAATATCCTGCTCAAAGTCGTGGGCAGATGCTATCATTTTATTCTTCTCTGCATACTCATATGCAATACCGTCGCTTAAAGTTACGCCCGGTGCCCAAATAAGCTCCGCACCCATGGTTTCCATAATCCGCTTCATCATAACTAATGAGATATAAAGCAAATACATGTTTTCTTCCGGCATATCCCATGCTTTGGAAAGTTCTGAAATACTCTTTGTTTCGTATGCTTTTAGAAAATCTTTAAACAATTCCTTGCCTGCATAGCCACTTTTCCCTTGATTAATACTTTTCTTTCTAACCAAAGTGGAAATATAGTCATCTACAACGATAATATTTTTAATTTCTCTGTCCCGCAAATACAGTTTCTTATAAACTACAAGCTGGGAGTCAACAAGCTCTGTTAACAATTCTTCATAATGGGAAAAACTGGCATCTAAATGTGTAAGTCTCTCTCTCAGACGAAGCACACCAAGCTTCATATTCTGGGTGGAAACAAGGGTATCTTTATCAAACAAAGACACCTGAATACTACCGCCACCGATATCTACAATGGCTGTTCCGTTTTCGATAATCTTCTGGAAGCCTTCTCCCTGAAATGCGATTGATTTATAATCCAAAAAGCGCTGCTCCGAATTACTTAAAATGCCTATTTTAATACCGGTACGCTGACGAATCTGGTCTAACAAGATTCCTGTATTTTCAGTCTCCCTAATAGCACTGGTTCCGTACGCCACGTAATCAGATACCTGATAAGTCTTCATAATATCTGCAAACTCACGCAAAATACGGCAAAGTTCCTCTACACGGTCATAACTTAGTTTTCCGGTAGTATAGCTTTCGGTTCCCATATCAATACTGTATCGGATATGGTCTATCTCTTTCATTCCATGGTTCTTAGCCACTTCAAATATTTTCATGGAAAGCTCATAGGAGCCTACATCAATCGCCGCAAAGGTTTTTACTGCCATATTAGTTCCTCTTTCCCAAAAGATAATCAATAAACTGCTGGGCGGTTCTGCCTGAGAGTCCGCCGTGGGCAAGTTCCCATTTATTTGCTTCCAAAAGCAGTTCCTCTTCCGGCATTTCGATCTGATAACGCTCTGCAAGTACCTTTACAATATTTTGGAACTCCTTCTTATCCGGTGCAGCAAAGAAAATGGTCACACCGAATCTTGCCACCAATGACAATTTTTCCTGTACCGTATCATTGGTATGTAAATCATCATCCCGATCCTGCTTGTCACTGAATTTTTCTCTCACTAAATGTCTTCTGTTGGAAGTTGCATAAATCAGCACGTTTTCCGGCTTCTTCTCAAGTCCGCCTTCAATCACTGCTTTCAAATATTTATATTCAATTTCAAAGTCTTCAAAACTAAGGTCATCCATATAGATGATAAACTTGTAATTTCTGTTTTTAATTTGTGTAATAACTTCATTTAAATCCTGGAACTGGTGCTTATAAATTTCTATAATACGAAGTCCCTTATCATAATACTCATTTACAATTCCTTTGATGCTGGAGGATTTCCCGGTTCCTGCATCTCCGAAAAGCAGGCAGTTATTTGCCCTTCTTCCCTCCACAAAGGCTTCTGTATTTTCGATTAATTTACGTTTAGGAATTTCATAGCCTACCAAATCATCTAAGTATGCATGGGTAATTCTCTGAATGGGAACAATCTGCACACCATTTTCATCATGCACCACGCGGAACGCTTTATGTAAACCAAATTTTCCTACACCGTACTCTTTATAAAACTCTGTAAGTGTCGCTTTCATCTCTTCCGGTGTATGATCCTGCGTAAATTTCGCTGCAAGGGAACAGATTCTTCCTCTGATTCGGCTATTGTATACCTTGCTTTCGCTGTCGCTGCTTTCATAGTCTTCAATCAGCGAAAAACAATCTACATGTAACTTAGCTGCCATATCTGTGAAATCATAATCATAAAATTCCTTAAAAATCACAATATCATGCAATACCGCTTTGTTAATGGTTCCTTCCACTTCCCCACGGATTTCACAGGCACGACTGTAACTGTTTTCGTTATTCACCAAAAGATTGGTCAGATAACAATGCCAGAGATTTCCGTAAAAGCCATAATTCCCTGCCATTTCAAGAAGGCTGTGAATACAGTCATACAAAAGACCTGCCAAATCTTCTATGTTATAGTATTCATCCTGATAATGTTCCATCAAAAAAGCCATATCATATAAAATCTGTCCGGCTTCTCCAAAATCTTTGTATACAATCAATTCCTGTTCTCTCATAATCATATCCTCTGTTCTTTAGTAATTTCCCAAAATCTTCATGTTTCTGGCTTCTTCCCTAAGTCCTCTTAAGGCATTCTTCACCGCACTGTCAGATAAATTTCCGTCAAAGTCAATGAAGAAACGGTATTCCCAGTTTCTATCTTCAATGGGCCTGCTCTCAATCTTATTCATGTTCAGATTGTTATAAATAAAATGGGAAAGCATGTGATAAAGGGATCCGCTTTCATGGGCTACTTCAAAACAAATACTGACCTTCTTCGCATCTTCCATAAATATTTTCTGGTTTGTCACAATAATAAATCTGGTGGAATTGCTACTGGACTGATTGACACCCTTTTCCAATACCTCCAGTCCGTAAAGATCTGCTGCCGTCTCACTTGCGATAGCCGCCTGCGATTTATCCTGATCATCCGCCACCTTCTTTGCAGCGAAAGCATTATTCTGCATACTCACCTGCTGCCATGCATGATTATTTAAGTATCTTGCCGATTGCATCAGGGACTGGGGGTGGGAATATACCGTTTTGATATCTTCCATCTTGGTTCCCGGCACTGCCATCAGGCAATGTTCTATTTTAATCACCTGCTCTGCCACAATATAATTTTCAAATTCCACCAAAAGATCATAAATCTCGCTGACTATTCCGGCTGTTGAATTTTCAATAGGAAGCACTGCAAAGTCTGCTCTTCCCTCATCAATGGCAATCATGGCATCCCGAAAGGTATCCACATGGAAGCTGTTTACTTTATCACCAAAATATTTTAACATAGCTGCGTGGGAATAAGCTCCTTCCGCGCCTTGAAATACGACTCTTGCCTTTTCTGTTTCCAAAGAATCCACTTTGATAAACGGAAGTTTATTGTACCCACCGTTTTCTGCAATCATTTGGTACTGCAGTTTTCTGCTGATAGACATAATCTGCTCAAACAATTCTTCAATTCCGTGACTGTTAAACTCATTATGGGTAAGGGATTTCACCTTGCGGATTTTCTCTTCTTCCCTTGCCTTATCAAAAACTTTTTTCCCTGTTTCAATTTTATACTTTGCCACATTCTTAGAAACTTCCATACGTTTCTCATAAAGTTCTACAATGTTTGCATCAATTTCATCAATCTGCTCCCGCAGCTTCAGTAAATCCATCTTTTTATTCCTCTCTTTATACGGTATGTACCTGTATTTTCACTCAATATATTTTATACCAAATAAGTGCTGTTATCAAGCAAATCTCTGTGTTATAATGTTATCATACAAAAAATCTACGAGGATGTTATTATGAATTCAAATATAAAACCCCTCCTACTTACAGGTATCATAGTAATTATTCTATTTACCACACTTATCATCTCAAATATACAATCAAAAATACCGTCTAATGACATTTCCGTAACAGGTAATACTGCGGGAAACTTAAATAATGGTGGATTGTTTCTGGAACTTGACGGTAAGGTTTATTTTTCAAACAGTTACGATAATGGATGTATGTATTCCATGAACACGGATGAGACAAGCCTTACTAAAATTACTTCCAGCAGTACATCCTCCATAAATGGTGCCGGTAACTATTTGTACTATTTTATGGATAGTGGCAACGGCGGCAAGGGAATGGGTTATATGGTACGTACCTTTGGTGTTTACCGCTCCAAACTTGACGGTAGCGATTCTACCTGTCTTGTAAAAGACGGATGCATTACCATGCAGCTTGTAGGTGATTACCTGTATTACCAGCGGTATAATAATAAAGACTTTACCAAATTCCATAAAATCAAAACGGACAAGTCCGAAGATATCCTGGTATCCGATAGCATTATTAATCCGGCCGCCTGTCATAACGGAATCATTTACCACAATGGAACCGAGACAGATCATTATCTTTACGCCTTTGACACAAGAACGGACTCATCCACTGCTATTATGGAAGGAAATATCTGGTATCCGGTATATTATCAAGGTTATATTTACTATATGGATTTATCTTCCGACTATAGCTTATGCCGCTATTCTCTCTCTGACAGCACTGTGGAAATGCTAACCACGGACAGAGTAGATGCCTTTAATGTAGGCGGCTCATACATCTATTACCAGAAAAACGAAAAAGATAACAATGCACTGATGAGAATGAAACTTGACGGCAGCAATCCCGAGGTAGTTGCTGAAGGAGTTTACACCGACATTCATATGACGTCAAACTATGTGTATTTCAAAGACTTTTTTGACGAAATTACTATTTATCATACTCCTTGCGAGGGTATGATTCATGTGACCCCCTTTACTGCGGCAAGAGATGCGGTATTAACACAATAATGTACTTTTAAAATAAGCAAAAAACGCATGTGTATCACTTTTGATACACATGCGTTTTCTTCTTTCATCTCCCTTACATCTGCTTACGGACAATCAAATATTCATCTCCCGGCTGGTAATAGGGGCAATCCCTGAACTCATCCGCAAGGAACTTTGCCATTTCATCCTCATCTAAACTCATATCACAGGTATAGCACTCATAATCTTCGTCATAGACATAATTATTACACTGCTCACACGTACCTACCGGTTGCTTTTTCTTTCCTTTTGCCATTTTTATCTTCCTCTACTTCGTCTTTAACTCGTTAAGCATCTGCCCTACGCTCTTACCCAAAAGCGGATGCACATAATAGGGACACAGTTCTGCCAAAGGTTTTAGCACGAACTCTCTATTTTGCATATCGGGATGTGGTATCATCAGCTCCTTACTATCGGAAATCACATTCTCGTAAAAAAGGATATCCAAATCCAAGGTTCTGGGTCCCCAGTGAATCTTTCTCTCTCTTCCCGCCTCTAATTCTGTCTTCTGAAGAAAATGCAATAGCTCCATAGGAGTATATAAAGTCTCAATTTCCACTGCTGCATTTAGGAAATCATCCTGATCCACTAAGCCGTAAGGCTTTGTCACCAAAAAGTCAGATACTTTCACCTTCCTGATTTTAGAAGCACTCCCCAACTTATCAATCGCTTCCTCCAAATACTTTTGTTTATCCCCCATATTTGAGCCGATACTCAAATATGCTTTTTTCCATCCGCGATGTATTTTCACGGAAACACTCTCAAAAGGAAGTCCAATGGGTGCCTGGGGTTTTTTGATTTCTAATGACAATGCATGTACAAGTGGAAATGATAGTAATATCTCTTCCGCAACATGCTCAGCAGCTGCCTCAAGCAGTTTAAATGTATTCTCCCGCAAGTAATGATATATCAAATGGGAAACCTCCCCGTAATGGGTTGACATGGTTAAATCATCTTTTAAACCGGCATCTCTTACATCTGTATGCAAAATGGCACTTATTAAAAAAGATTGCCCATTCTTGTTTTCTTCTTCAAAAACACCATGACCGGCATACACTTCCAGATTATCTATTCTGATTTCATCCATGCCTCTCACCTTCTTCCCAAAATTGCTTCTGCCATCCTAATTGCCCGCACATTTTCCTTAATATCATGAACACGTACAAAACTACAGCCTTTCATCACTGCAATAACAGTTGTTACCAATGTACCTTCTAATCTTTCCGTTACCGGTAAATCTAAAGTTAATCCGATGACAGACTTCCTGCTGGCTCCAAGTAATATGGGATATCCGAACATATGAAGGCTTTCCATATGACCCATGATTTCTAAATTATTCTCATAGGTTTTACCAAATCCCACGCCCGGGTCCAAAATAATCTTATCATCCGCAATCCCTGCTTTTGCTGCGATATGAATGGTCTCTGCCAAGTCTGCCGCCACATCTTCTAAGAAGTTAACATAACACGCTTCCTTCCGGTTATGCATCAGACAGCAGGAAACCTTCGAATCCGCAATAACAGCAGCCATTTCCTCATCATATTTAAGTCCCCAAATATCATTTATCATATCTGCGCCTGCTCTTATGCCGGCTGCTGCCACCTTACTTTTATAGGTATCTAATGAAACCGGAACTTCAAATCTACTTTTAACTGCCTCAATAACAGGCATGATTCTGGCAATTTCTTCCTCTTCCGAAAGCATTTCATATCCGGGCCTTGTGGACTCTCCGCCAATATCTAAGATATCCATCCCTTCCGAAATCATCTTATCCACATGAAAGAGGGCATCATCTATCTGAAGGTAGTTTCCACCATCAGAAAAGGAGTCAGGTGTTATGTTTAGGATTCCCATTACATAAGTATGATTTTTTACATCGAAGTCTTTGCTGCCAATTTTCACTCTACATTTCCTCCTTCACAGTCTGTCTTGCAATATTTCTTTCATTTTTGACTCTATCACCTAAAAACGGCTTGCAAAACAACCCGCTTTTCTTTCTTTTTCCGTCATTATAAAACAAGACGCATGTTTTTCTTATCTGCCTTCCAATTACAATTTTTCTCTTCCTTACAAGCAAAACATGGTCGGCTTAACTTGTCAGCACGATACAAAAGACCGTTTAAATCCTTGTCATCCATGATTTTACTGTTTCGATGATGACTGATGGCTGTCACAATGACAGAAATCTCCTCGGGACTAAATCCACATTTAGCAAGAATCTCCGGTGCTAATTCTGCACTTGCTTCTTCGTGCGGTGTTCCGTCCTTATACTGCTTCCATCTGCCGATATCGTGAAGCAGGGCTGCAGCATAAATAAACTCTTCCTCTATGCCATAGTCTTCCTTTTCATTTAGTATCATCGCAATTCTCGCCACATCCAAAAAATGTGCCATATCATGATGACAGAATTTCCGGTCTTCTTCTGCCTTTTCATTCTTCTTCAAATATTTCCTATAGGAATCAAGTTCCAAGATTTGATTAATCCGCTTCATTTATCGAATCACCCTAAGAAATGTATCCTGTAATCTCGTATCTTCCGTAAATACGCCTCTGGATACCATTGTCACTGTCTGACTTCCCGGTTTCTTCACACCACGCATGGTCATGCACATATGCTCTGCTTCTAAAACCACCATAACTCCCTTGGGCCTTAAATGCTCCATAATGGCATCGGCTATCTGGGCTGTCATCTGCTCTTGAATCTGCGGTCTTCTTGCATATACCTCTACCGTTCTTGCAAGTTTGCTAAGCCCCACTACCTTTCCGTCCGGAATATAAGCCACATGGGCTTTTCCATAAAAAGGCATCAAGTGATGTTCACAGGTGGAGTAAAATACAATATCCTTTTCAATCACCATTTCATTATTTTGTGCGGTAAAGGTTTTGGACAAATGCTCCTTTGCATCTTCATCCATGCCTCCGTAAATTTCTTCATACATTCTGGCTACACGGTCCGGCGTATCTGCAAGTCCTTCCCTTGTTACATCTTCACCGATTCCTTCTAATAAAAGTAATACCGCTTCCTTTATTTTTTCTTTATTTACCATGTGAATCACTCCTGATTTTATCTCTGTTTTCCACTGTCTCTATAAGTTCACCCAAATAAGACAGAGAGCCGAATGCTACAATTACCGTATCCTTATCTGCCATCAGAAAGCTAAGTTCTACGGCTTCCTGAACACTGTCCAGCGCTGTTACATTCTCATGATATTTCTTTACCACACAGGCCAGTTCATAAGAAGATGTTCCCCTTGATCCTTTTGTAGGCACAGTCAATATCTGCTGTGCATAAAAGTGGGTCATCTTAATAATCTCTTCCTGCTCCTTATCTCTCAACATTCCCATTATATATATAATTTTCTTATTTGTAAAATAAAACTCTATAGACTGGGCAAGGCGCATTGCTCCATCCCGGTTGTGTGCACCATCTGCTATAAACAACGGCTTTTTACAAAGCACATCAAACCGCCCCGGCCATTTTGTTTCTTTTAACCCCTTATAAATTGCTTTTTCCGAAACAGGATACCCGCAATTTGCGAGTGTTCTGATTACTTCAACAGCCAATACGGCATTACTTATCTGATATCTGCCTATTAACGGAATTTCTAAATTTTCATATGTATCATAAGTAAACTTTTGTCTCTCCAGTGAACTTTTTACACTTCTTATTTGTCTTGTATTTGTCACGCTAAGGCTTACATTGGTTTCCTGACATTTTTCTTCTAATACTTCAAGAACTTCCCTCTGTTGCATAGAACTCACTACGATGCATCCGGGCTTGATAATGCCTGCTTTTTGCTCCGCAATTGCTGAAAGAGAGTTTCCCAACATCCCCATATGATCCATACTCACAGAGGTAATCACTGCAACTAATGTGTTTTGAATGATGTTGGTAGCATCAAGTGTTCCTCCCATTCCGGTTTCAAGTACTACCAAATCACATTTCTGCTCTTTAAAATATAAAAAACTAAGCGCAGTTTCCACCTCAAAGGGTGTGGGATGCGGTTTCCCTTCTTTCATAAGACATTCACAGGCTTCCTTTACCTCCATCATAAGACGGCACAAATCTTTTTTGGTAATCATTCTGCCGTTTATCTGAAATCTTTCCCGATATTCGAAGATCGTGGGAGAAATATATCTTCCCACACGATATCCAGCTTCCTTTAATATTGTGGATATAAATGCAAGGGTGGAGCCCTTTCCATTCGTCCCTGCTATATGCACAAACTGTAAATCATTTTGTGGATTCCCCAGTTTTTCACACAGATTAGCAACATTGGTAAGCCCCGGAACAATACCGTATCCCTGCAGACTCTCCATATAATCCAAAACCTCATCATAGGTCATTGTTTTTTCTGTTTTTGCCGCTTCCATAAGTATATTTTCTCCTTTGTCGTAAATACTGATACTATGATGAAAACAATAGTTAAAAACTTTTTAAAATGTGGTCTTGCAGGTTGGTGTCTGGAAATACTATTTACTTCCCTTCACTCCCTGCAGCAAAGAAAATTTACCTTAAAAGGCGAAACTTCCCTTTGGATGTTCCCAATATACGGAAGTGCCAGTTTCCTGCTTCCTTTGTTCCGGCTATTAAAAAAATTTCCGTTTTATGTCAGGGGAAGTATTTATTCCATATGTATCTTTATCGGTGAATACTTAAGCGGCCGCTTCCTCATGCGAAAAGAAATCTGCCCATGGAACTATAAACGCAGCCGTTGGCATATTCGGGAAGTAATCCGCCTGGACTATTTTTTTAACTGGTTTATGGCCGGTCTTTTATTTGAAAAATTGTTGTGTCCTTTTAAGTCCAAACACTCTGTTCATACAGATAAAGCGGTATGAGTTCTCATACCGCCCTGCCTTTTTTTAATTATGAATCCAGCATGCCGTCTAAATCATCCACTGCATCCGCACTGATATCCAATGTATTAATTGTCCGTCTTTTTAATCTGGCTGCTTCTGATGTCTCTAAAATAAAATCCTTAATTGCCCGCGCATTTTTAATGTGCACAAGGGTAAGTCTGGGATGGGTGGTATCTCCTGTATGACATACAACAGTTCCCAATTTAAACATTCTTTCGAATAATGATGTGGTCAATTCTACATCTACAATTTTATACATATAGCAGTCATTTTCTACAATTTTGAAAAATCCACTCTTAATGGTAAGCGTATTTTCCTTTACATAATATTTAGTAAAAGTAAATGGAAGTCCAAAAAACAGCCATCTCTTTCTCTCTACAAACTCTGTTGCCATAACCATTCCTCCTTCAGCAATTCCTTACACATAATATCCTATTTCGTAGTATACTAAATTTCAGGTCATCATGTAAAGTATTCTCCCTTTTTTTTCAAATATTTTTTCTTTTTGACAATTGAAAGAAATGTTCTTCTATGCTATGATAATAAAAATGCAATTCGCCTGTTTCTTTCAGGCAGATAGGAGTAAAAATGACAGCGAACGATTGTATCAGAGGCCGCAGAAGCATCCGTAAATATAAGGATACCCCTGTGAACCATGCTCTGCTTAATGAAATCATTGAAACAGCTTCTTATGCTCCCAGTTGGAAGCATACGCAGATTGCCCGTTACATTGCTGTAGAAGGCGAACTAAAAAACCGCATTGCTAAAGAATGTACCGAAATGTTCCCCGGCAATGGCGTCATTATCGAAAATGCTCCTATGTTAATTGCTCTCACCTATGTGAAAGGCCGTTGCGGTTATGAAAGAGACGGTTCTTTTACCACCGTCAAAGGAGACTCCTGGCAAATGTTTGATGCCGGTATTGCTGCTCAGAGTTTTTGCCTTGCAGCTCACGAAAAAGGCCTTGGCACTGTTATTATGGGTATTTTTGATGAAGCAAAGGTTGCTTCTCTTTTAAACATTCCTGAAACTCAGGAAATTACAGCTCTTATTCCTATTGGTTATGCCGATGAAGCTCCTGTTGCTCCCAGACGTAAACCTGTAGAAGATTTATTATCTTATCAATCATGAATCATTCAAAGTCGAAGAGATTTTTTCTCTTCGATTTTTTTGGAAAAATACAAAAAGGAGATTATAATATGAGACATTTGATGAGTCCTCTGGATTTTACCACAGAGGAATTGGACCGCCTGTTTGATCTGGCAAATGACATTGAAAAAAACATGGACAAGTATGCACATGCCTGTGCCGGCAAAAAGCTTGCATCCTGCTTTTATGAACCGAGCACACGCACGCGCCTTAGTTTTGAATCTGCTATGCTAAGCCTTGGTGGAAGTGTTCTGGGATTTTCCGATGCAAATTCCTCTTCTGCTGCCAAAGGAGAAAGTGTCTCGGATACCATCCGCACCATCTCCTGTTTTGCAGACATCTGTGCCATGCGTCATCCCAAAGAAGGAGCACCTATGGTTGCGGCAAGCCGTTCCACGATTCCGGTTATCAATGCCGGTGACGGTGGACATCAGCATCCCACACAGACTCTTACAGACTTGCTTACTATCCGTTCTTTAAAAGGAACTCTCTCCAATTTTACCATAGGCCTTTGCGGTGACCTTAAATTCGGCCGTACCGTTCACTCTTTAATCAATGCCTTGGTCCGCTACGAAGGAATTAAGTTTATCTTTATCTCTCCCGTGGAGTTAAAAGTTCCTGATTATATCACAGATATGTTAAAAGATAAAAACATCCCCTACGAGGAAGTAATCCGTCTGGAAGAAGTAATGCCAACTCTCGACTTCTTATATATGACAAGAGTACAGCGGGAACGTTTCTTTAACGAAGAAGATTATGTCCGCTTAAAAGATT
Organism: Lachnospiraceae bacterium; assembly: GCA_017938315.1. Taxonomy (GTDB): domain Bacteria; phylum Bacillota; class Clostridia; order Lachnospirales; family Lachnospiraceae; genus Suilimivivens. Next base: position 133,776 of record JAGBBV010000013.1, on the reverse strand, counting down.
TCTATATTCTGGACAAGGCAAAAATGGAACTTGCAAAAGAAGATATGCTTATTTTACATCCCCTCCCCAGAGTAAATGAAATTTCCGTAGAAGTGGATGATGACCCAAGAGCCGCTTATTTCAGACAAGTACAGTACGGTGTTTATGTCCGTATGGCACTGATTCTGACACTGCTTGACATTCATGTAGATTAAGGAGGTAGCAACATGTTAAACGTAGGAAAAATCGAAGAAGGTTTCGTTTTAGACCATATTAAAGCCGGCAAAAGCTTATCCGTTTATCATCACTTACAGCTTGATAAACAGGATTGTACCGTTGCCATCATCAAAAATGCAAAGAGTAATAAAATGGGAAAAAAAGATATTTTGAAGGTCGAATGTGATATCAACATGCTTGACCTTGACGTCCTTGCTTTTATTGATCATAACATTACCGTAAACGTAATTAAAGATGGTGAAATTGTTTCCAAGAAGGACCTTGTTCTTCCCAAGGAAATCAAAAATATCATCAAATGTAAAAACCCCAGATGTATCACTTCCATCGAGCAGGAACTGCCTCATATTTTTGTTCTTGCCGATGAAGAAAAAGAAATCTACCGTTGCAAGTACTGTGAAGAGAAATGTCAGGAAAATCTGTAATTTCTTAACTGCAAAAACAAATGGTCTGTCACTCCTTTTCGGGCAACAGACCATTTTTATTTTATGGTTTATAATTCTGCAATTTCTTTATTGTCGCAAAAACCGTCTTGAATCATATCAATCATATGTTTTACAATATCCGGATCAAACTGTGTTCCGGTATGTTTGTGAAGTTCATCCAAAATCTCTTCCTTTGACAAATGCGGTCTATAGCACCTGTCTGAATTCATAGCATCATATGCATCCGCCACCCCGATAATTCTGCCTAGCAAAGGAATTTCCTTTCCTTTGATCCCCTGTGGGTATCCATTACCATCAAAGCGTTCATGATGATAAAGTGCTCCATCCTTAATTCCTTCTATTGCTGTGTAACTGCTTAACATCTTTCCACCAATAACAGTATGCTCTTCAATCATTTTTCTTTCCTCCGGGTCCAGTTTCCCCGGTTTCGTAAGCACGTAATCCGGCACTCCCACTTTTCCGCAGTCATGCATAAGTGCTATATAACCAAGCTGAATACATTCCTCCTCATTCATACGAAGCCGTCTTCCGATTTCTCTTGCATAGTAAGCAACACGGACAGAATGACCTCTGGTGTAAGGATCCTTTGCGTCAATCATCTCTGCAAAAGTTTTCATGGTCTGGGAAATAATATTTGCATCCTTTATCTTCTGCTCGCGGAAATATCTGACCTTAAAATCTACAATCACCACCGCGATTGCCATGGCAATCCATGCCACAGCTGTCACAATCAGTATCCAAAATAACGGATAATCGATATATCTGACCTGCCGGCATATAATCAATTGGAAACTTTCAAAATCTATGATATCCCTCGATATCATGATAAAACCAAATGTTTTACTTTGGCCTGCCGGTATCAGTGCCGTATTTTCATCCGGAATGATGCGGATTTGGCCTTCTTCTAATTGAAATTCACCATTCCAAAAACTGTCTATGATACCTTCCTCCGGCAGTGAAATTATCATTTCCCATTTAGAAATGTCAACGTCACCGGTATTCGTCACAACACCATCATACTGTGCACCTACGCTCTGCGTTTGCTGCCCAACATCATTATACCAAAATTTGCTGTCATTAACTTCCACCATGATGTTTTCCGCCATCTTCCCCGGTTCTATTTTTTCAACAGCCGGTCTGTTGGCATCACTTTCCACACGATAATATAAATAGAACGCAAATAGCAACCATACCAATAAACAAAGGGATAAAATAACTATGCTGTTTTTCGTTGTTTTCATTTGTATACGCACGGAAATAGCCCTCCCTATATGCTATTTATTATATCGTAATTTTCAATCATTGTCTATTTTTTCCACTATGCAAACATATGTTCGGCATGTTATAATCAATTTGGTATTTTACCTTGATAATATGTAGATGAAAGGCAAAGACAGCTTATGAACAGCAGAATTTATTTGTGCATTGATTTAAAGTCTTTTTACGCTTCCGTAGAATGTGCCAAACTGGGGCTTGATCCCATGACTACCAATTTAGTTGTTGCTGACTTAGAACGCTCTGAAAAGACCATCTGCCTTGCCATTACCCCCGCCATGAAGGCACTTGGCATCAAAAACAGATGTAGAATCTTTGAAATACCAAAAAGCGTAAAATACATTGCTGCACCACCCAGAATGCAGCTGTATATTGACTATGCTGCGGAAATATACAGTATTTATCTTAAATATGTATCCAAAGAAGATATTCACGTTTACTCTATTGATGAAGTATTTATGGACGTAACCGATTACCTGACACTTTATCAGCTGACTGCTTCAGAACTGGGCCAAAAAATAATCGACGACATTTATCATACGCTATCTATCCGTGCCACCTGTGGCATCGGCACGAACCTGTATCTTGCAAAAGTTGCACTGGATATTACCGCCAAGCATTCTCCAAATTTTATCGGCGAACTGACAGAAAAAACATACTGCGAATCTTTATGGAACCATAAACCGTTAACCGACTTTTGGAGAGTTGGCGTCGGCACTGCAAGCAGGCTTGCCGGCGTCGGTATTTTTACAATGAAGGATATTGCAAATACAGATGAGAATCTTCTTTATCATCTCTTCGGTGTGGATGCAGAACTTCTAATCGACCATGCCTATGGCAGAGAACCTGTTACCATAGCAGACATCAAATCCTACAAGTCGCAGACAAATTGCCTATCCAGCGGACAAGTTCTCTCCCGCTCCTATCAGTTTGAAGAGGGCATTCTGATTGTCAAAGAAATGATGGATCTTTTGTGTCTTGATATGGTGGACAAAAATTTGGTAACCAAATCTGTTACCCTGCATGTAGGCTACGACAACCGGTTGAATTTGCCCTCTGCCCACGGCACTGCCACTTTAAATGAAGAAACCAATGCGGATATTTTAATCATCCCTGCCATAACGCAGCTTTACAGGCGCATTGTAAATCCCGCCTATGCCATCAGAAGAGTTACCATCACCTGTAACAATGTCATTCCTGAAGAGTATCACCAGTACAGCCTGCTTGTGGACGCAGAAGAACTGGAGAAAAACCGGAAAGTACAAAAGGCTGTTATCAGTATAAAAAACAAATTTGGAAAAAATGCAATATTAAAAGGAATGAATTTGGAAGAACACGGAACTACCAGAGAACGGAATCATCAGATAGGAGGACACAAAAGTGGCATCTAAACCCAAATATAAAATGTCTGTTTCTGACCGTGCAAAACAGTTTATGCCCTTCGCTGCCCTAAAAGGGCTTCCCGAAGCACTCGCTGCCAAGGAACATATTACCGTCCCCAAAAAAGACTTGTCTCCCGAGATGGCAGAAGAACTTGACAGGAAAATGCACCTGCTTTGCAAAGGACAGATTGCTACCGTTATTTACTTTCACAACGGCGAATACCTAAAAATAACCGGCATGGTTGCCCGAATCGACACCACCTGCCGGTTACTTCAGATTGTGAATAACAAAATTCCCTTCGATGACCTCCTGGACATTAGTTTCCCTTCCTAACTCCTTTGGATTTTAATTTCCACCGGAGATTTTGCACTATTATGAAAAGTTCTCGCGATAAAAGCTTTTTACAATCTTTCGTAGATTTTTTAGAAACGCTCTTTTCACAAATGCACTGCCCGGCGTAACTGTTCGAAAAGCCGTTATTGTAACCGTGCGGAGCCTATAAAACTTTTAAGAAAAATGTAATCAGCACACTTTAAAGATGTGATAAACATCTCATTCCAAAACTCGCTGTCGCTTAGGCATGTTGGAATGAGATGTACATAATTTAAAGTGTGCTGATTCATTTTTTACAAAAGCTTTAAAAGGCTCCTGGCACGTGTTACAATTAACGGCTTAAGTTGCACGCCGGGTAGTTAATAAGCATGTGAAAAGAGCGGGTTCAAAAAATCAAGAAAGATTGTATATGCTTTGAGAGAGAACTTTTCATAAAGGTGCAAAACTCCCGGTGGAAATTATAAATCCTCACTTAAATCAGCGATGGTTTTCCACTTATTTAGGGCTTCACTAACGGGCATCCCTTTTGCGATTGCTTCTCTACGCACATGATTGACTGCCTGAATCTCTTTCATGCGCTCTCCCGTCAAACTATATTTCTTCATTGAAAGTAACGTTGCCAGCCACGCAAGCATAGGAATAATACAAAACAATGCAATCACTACCCCTTTCATGCCCGGTGCATATGGCGTAGTACTGTCCGGCAGTGTGGAAATTCCTATCATTGCAAGTGCAAATCCTACGATAGTGGACCCCAGGGCACTGACAAGCTTATCTACCAGGCTAAACAAGGTTCCCATAATACCGGGAATATATTTTCCGGAACAATAGGTTTCATAATCGGAGCAATCCGCCACCATGGGAATGGGCATATCTGCCGTTGCATAGTAAGCACCATAGCCGACTCCAAAAAATAAAATAAACAAAACCGTATAGATGTTAATTTCTTTTAATGACAAGATTGTTGCTGCATTTCCGGGCTGCCAAAAGGCCAGTAATACCAGTACTCCCACATACATCACAAGGGCGATGGTCGTATACCTGACAAGTGATGCTTTTTGTCCATATTTCTGGGATGTCTTAACCGTCAATAAAAAGAACGGCGCGGAAAATACATATCCAATAATCATCATTGGTAGATACAGTCCCTGATAATTTCCCATCATAGCACCATAAAGCATACACAGCACCGTCATATTGGTGGCGATGGAAAAGGCCAGTTTTGTTCCCGCTCCTGCTATCATAAGGCGCTGCAGTTCTTTATTTGCTTTTAAGATAGCAATGTATTCTTTCACTTTAACCTTTTCCTGCGTGCCGCCTACGCCAAAGAATTCCGGTCTGTCCTTTTCCCAAATACCGATAACGGATAGTAGGGTCAGCACTGCGGATACAATAATGGCAAGGGGAATCATAAAATCAAAGAATCCGGCACTGTTATAGCCCCCCAGCCTTCCTTCCAAAATAGGGGCAAGAAACTGTACCAGTCCCATACCAAGCAAACTTGCTATGGTATTAAAAACTGTAAATAAAGGTCGTTGCCTGGGGTCATTGGTAAGGCAGGTTTGTCCTGAACGGGTACATGCGGTCTGAAAGGTATAGCCAATTACATAGAGTGCATAAAACAGCACAAACAACGTGTACTTCAGCCATCTCATATCATCTGCCACAAGGCGGGTACCAAAATATAGTAACACTGCTGAGAGTGCCATAATACCATTACCAAGTACCATAAATGGTCTGAACTTGCCAAACTTTGTCTGGGTTTTGTCAATCAGCATACCAATAATAGGGTCAGTCACTGCATCAAAAAGACGCATGACCGTTACCATGGTAGTTGCAAACATCATGGCAAGTCCCAGTACCCCGTTTGCATAGTACGCAATAAAATTCAAGGTCAAAATATAATACACATTGGTGGCACCGTTATTAAACGGAAAAAGTATCAACTGATACATCTTTGCCCTATTCAAATTGCCGGTATCCATCTTTGTCTGACCCATTCTAATTCTCCTCTGTTTTTGTTGCCCTATCACTCTTTTTAAATTGACGTCTCTTACGCATCCACATTGCCAGAGAACCGGCAAATGCAATCCAAAGAACTAAAGTTATCACTCTTGTCACGTTTACAATGGTAGGATTTACCAGTTTAATTTCTGTGTCCTCTCCCACACCGTTCATGGCACTTCCGTTCACAGTTTTATATAGATTTCTGTGACATGCCTCACGGATTGCTGATACAATGACAGGGTCATCTTTATATGCTTTGGCTTGATTTTGCTGTGTAGGAAGCATTGCATCAAAGATACTTCCTCCTGCAAGCACAAAGTCTGCTACGTTTAAATACTCATTCAATGCATTATCGGTGATAATCTTACCATCGCATCCCCATTCATTACGGAGAATATTGGTAATCAAATTATAATTTGCACCTGACCAAAGTGCTCCCCATCTGGTATAAGCAGTCATTACACCATTTGCATTTCCATCCTCCACCGGTGCCTGATATGCTTTCAGATAAATTTCACGTGCCGCCTGTTCAGGCACCCATACACCAAGTCCGATTCTCTGCTGCTCGCTGTCATTTAATGCAAAGTGTTTCATAAGAACGCCTACACCGCGTTCTTCCATTGCAAGTGTCTCTGCCGCACAAATTTCACCCGCAAGGAAACCGTCTTCACTATAATATTCAAAGTTACGTCCGCCATACGGTGTTCTGTGTATATTTGCACCTGTTCCGTATAAGAAGGATACCCCTGCTGACAGACAGTCGTTGGCAATGCATTTTCCCACTTCATACATGAGCTCAGTATTGAAGGTTGCTGCCATCACATCTTCCGATGTAAATGCGGTACCCTTGGTGTCAGAAGTCTTCATCAAAGAAGCGGTAAGTCCCTGAGGACCATTTTCATCCCTGGTACCGGGTGCTTCAATAGACTTTACAGGCATCTGCCAGTGGAAACCGTCGGTCACCATCTTTGCCATCTCGTCATAAGTCATCTGGTCTAACAGTTTATCCCACTTAGGATCGTCATAGGCAAGTCCCATCATATCATAAAGTTTCAGGTCGTTATCTGCCCCCATAACAGGCATCTCTACCTGCTCATAATCGTCCGGGTCATACTGTACATTCTGCAGATCAGATACAAGCATATCTGTAAGAGCAATTTTTACATTCTCTGTGGGGAATGTACCTACCCAGTTATTACGTGTCAAATAGGTAACTTTAGTTCCGCTTCCTTCATACAGGTTTGGATCTGCCATTTCCAGCTGGTTTGTAATTTTTGTTCCCTTTGCAGATAGGGCATAAGTTTCTGCATCAAAGACATCCTGCGTCCACTTGTAAACAAGACTTGTATCTCCCGGTGCATCCATACGTTCTGCTGTATTTTCCGGTGTATATCCTTTTGCCGCCAGAATATTATTCACGGCATTATGGGCATCTGTTGCCAGAGTCAGATAATAGTCGCCCTCATCCAAAATATAGGTTTTTGCACCATAGGCATCATAAGACGCAAGATCTCTTTTATCCACTTTCACCGTGATAATTTCGCTTTCTCCCGGTGCCAATATATCAGTCTTTCCAAATCCGCAGAGTGTGACTGATGCTTTTTCCACACCGTTTTCTTTGTCATAATCAGTATACGGTGACTGGGAATATACCTGAATGGTTTCCTTACCGGAATAAGTATCTCCCACATTTGTTACGGTTACTGTTACTTCAAACTGATCCGTTTCTCCGTTATAAGCAACTTGCATATCACTGTATGCAAAGTCGGTATAGCTGAGTCCGTATCCAAAAGGAAATGCCACATCATCTGCATAAGCATATTCCCCTGCATGCCCTTTTTCCATTACATGATCTTCGTAGCGCGTTTCATAATAGCGGTATCCTACATAGATACCTTCCTGATATACCATATAATAGCTTGCGGCACTTGGTACCAGTGTACCCCCATCAGCCGGTGCATCTGCACCTTCATACATAGTTGCAATATTATTTACCATCGCAGGAGAGGTAAAGTTATTCTTGCAGTATGTATCTGCAAGACTTCCTGAAGGTGTTACCAAACCTGCAATCATGTCTGTAACCGCTTCCGTTCCTTTAATGCCTACATCGCCAATCCAAAGGCAGGCATCAATATCGTATGCATCTTCCCAAAGGAAATCCACTTCCAAGGTATTTGCTGTATTTAAAAGAACAATAATTTTTTCTACATCTCCTGCTGCCTTCATCCCCGAAAGACCTGCGAGAAGATCCTGTTCATCCTGATTAAGCTCTAAATAGTTCTCCTCAAAATTTAAGTCTACACCTTCCCCACCGACACGGGAGAACATTACAATTGCGGCATCTTTATATTGTGTTACGGAATTTTTCACTTCATCGGTATAAACACTCCATGGCACTTCGCCCACTGCAGCAGAACTGGTAAATCCGCCACCGTCACGTTCATACTGTGCCATATCCTCGCCCAGATAAAAATTCCACAAAGTTTCGTTTACTTCAATTCCTGATTCTCTAAAAGCATCCTTAAAAGAAAGTGCCGTACTGGCGTCAATATTTCCCGAACCGGTGCCACCATACACTGGATTTACCATGGAATTTGAAAACAGACTTACTTTTGCGCCTTTTCCCAGGGGAAGTGCCTGATTTTCATTTAATAATAGTGTTGCACCTTCTGCTTCCACCTGCTCTGCAATTTCAAGTCCGTATGCTACAATTTCATCTACCGTATCAAAGTCCGGTTTGAAATACTGTGCATCTTCATCTGCATCTTCCAGTTCCCAAAATGTTCCCCCAATAAAAATAGCCATTGTATTGTCAAACATTCCCGCAATAATCGTTACTATGGTTAAAACAATTGCCAGTGGTCCGCTAATCCATGTAAGTGCCTTCCATGGTCTGGTTGCCCTTCTTCTTGCCTTGCGGTACGTCTTTTTCTGTTCCTTAAGCTCCTTCCTATCTCCCATCTTTCTTCTCCTTCTCTTTACATCCAATTTGCACTGTTACCTTTTTTCAGTTTATACTCCATAGGCTCTTGTTCTGTCTTATAAATTACAGCCTTATCCACACATTCTCCACTTCTTACTTCCACATAGTTTTCCTCTTCCATAGAAAGTCGGAATCTAAAAACGTATTCACCTGTCTTTGTTTCTATCTTTTTACCATTGTGATAAAGCGTCACTTCTCTTTGATTGGTATATACTGTAATTTCTGTTTTTTCTCCTGCCCGGTATTCATATCGCTTTCCTGCAAGGTATACAAAAGGCTCTTTTGTCCAATATGCCTTGTACAGATAAAAGCTATCTTTTTTAATCTTTCTGTCAAAAGTAACCAGCCCTTTATGGTTCATACCCGGCTCACCGCCCTGATTTCTTGCATCTGCAGCGAAATCAAACATGTTCCACACATAGGTTGCCCACATATAGGGATGTCTCTGAAAACATTCCAGCATAAACTCATGATATTTACATTGATATTCTTCTGTATTATCCCCCCGTCTTGGCTTACTGCTGTGCAGATTCGGCATTCCTTCTGCCCCGTATTCCGAGTAGCATAAGCATCTGTTGGGATAAATCTTATGATAAAAGGAAATCCACCAGTCATTCAGGAACAACCCCGGTATATACCAGCCAAGGTATAAATTCCATCCCACCAAATCCGTTATCTTTGATACCGGATGGAAGGGATGACACATGGCAAAGCATGCCAGCGTAGTAGGTCTTTTCGGGTCCATTTCCCTGCAAAGTTCCTGCAGTTTTTTATGGTTGTCAAGCATATCCGCTCTATGCTTTCTTCCAGAAATAGTAATTTCATTGGAGATTCCCCAGGTCACAATACAGGGGTGATGATGATTCTGTACAATTAATTCCTTCATCTGGGAAAAAGTGTTCTCACGCCCTTTCGGCATATGCTCAGATATATAAGGAATTTCTGCCCACACAATCATACCGTGCTTATCACACAAATCATAAAAATATTGGTCATGCTGATAATGCGCAAGCCGGATTGTATTAGCCCCCACTTCTTTGATAAGCTCCATGTCATAATCCATCCGGTTTCTGCTGATGGCATTTCCAATCTCTTTAAAATCCTGATGCCTGGATACTCCATGAAGCGGATAGGAACGCCCATTTAAGAAAAAGCCTTCCTTGGGAGAAAAATGAAAGCTTCTAATTCCACAATTTAAGGAAACTTCATCAAGCACTTCGTGATCCTTGATCAGCTGTGCTTTCAGAGTATACAAATACGGGTCTTTAAGTCCGTCCCATAAATGTACGGTATTTAGGGAAAGAACCGCCCACATAACCTCTGCACCGGTTATCTTTTCCTGTGCCCGGATTGCCTTTTTTGATATAACTTCCTCTCCCCCGGCGTCATAGAGCGTAATCATCACTTCTGCCTCCATCTTTTGGGCAAGATCATTCAGATACGCATCTACTTCTATTTTTGCCGCACACTCTTCCTCTTCCGGTATTTCTGTCTCATACTTTATGCCACAGCCACCATAATAATCCAAATCAAAATGGGCCTTATTTACAATTAAAAATTCTACATCCCTATAAATGCCACCATAAAATGTAAAATCTGCTTTTTGGGGATATACACAGTCATTGCTACCATTATCTACTTCCACTACTAATGTGTTTTTTTCTTGCAAAACATCCGTCACATTCACGCGGAAGGTCGCATACCCCCCATCGTGATGATATACATTTTTATTGTTTAATATAATGTCTGCACTTGCATTTACCCCATGAAATTGCAAGTAAACACATTCTTCTTCCGTATAGTCCGGCTTATCTATCAGGCAATCATAAACACATTTACCGCGATAGTAGTCATTCCCTCCATCCTGACCATCTTTTCCGTTCCATGTATGTGGGAGCGACACAGCACTCCTAACACCATCCGGTCCGGTAAATTTCCATCCTTGCATTCGTTTTTCTATACGTCGCATGAAAAATACCCTTTCCAACCACTTTATTGGTAATCCACTAATATTTTTGCCCTAAGTTTCCAAATTCTATCCCTAAAATAATAATCTGTCCCTGATTCTATTTTGACAAAAGGCACACCGCTTCTATCTCCACCGTGTTTGGGAACATATCCACGCCACAAGCTTTTTTTACACGGTAGCCTTTCTTTGTTAATTTTTCGATATCCCTCACCATTGTTTCCGGGTTACAGGATACATAAACTACCTTCCCGGGAGAAAGAACAGAAAGTGCTTCTAAAAATTTTTCACTGCTGCCGCTGCGCGGCGGATCCATTATTACCACATCCACTTTATCGCCGCTTTCTGCCACCTGCACCATGAAGTCTCCGGCATCTTTCTGATAAAACCGGATATTGGAAATGCCGTTCTTCTTGGCATTAAGCACTGCATCTTTTACCGCGTCCCGGTTTAATTCTACTCCAATCACATTTCCTGCTTTTTTTGACGCAATCATCCCAATTGTTCCCGTACCGCAATACGCATCAAGAACAGTTTCTTTTCCTGTAAAACTTGCATACTCGATAGCTTTTCCATACAGTTTTTCCGTCTGAATGGGATTTACCTGATAAAAGGATTTTGGAGAAATCTTAAATGTCATGCCGCAAAGCACATCTTCGATATAGCCGGGACCATAAATCACCTGTTCCTTTTCCCCCAATATCATGCTCGTCCTCTTATCATTTACGTTCACAACCACTGTCCTAATTTCCGGATGTTCTTTTAATAGTGCTTTTACAAAGTTGTTTTTAGACGGCATGATGGGGGATGCAAGCACAAGCACCACCATAATCTGTCCTGTTGCATAACCTACTCTGATTTGCACATGTCGAAGCAGCCCAAATCCACTATCTTCATCATAAATTTTAATCTTAAATGACTTCAGTAAATTTCTTATGGTCTTCATAATAGCATCTGCCTTTTGATTTTCCAGCAGACAGTTTTCTACCGGAACCACATAGTGGGTTCCTTCCTTATAGGTTCCCGAAATAATATTTCCTTTCCTGTCCCTTGAAAAGGTTGCAGTTACCTTATGTCTATAGTATTTCGGACATTCCATCCCGATAAAAGTATCTACATCACAATAGGGTTTTAATAACTCCGCAAGCCTTTGCTTCTTTTTTTTGAGTTGTTTCTCATAAGGCATCTCCAAAAACTGGCATCCGCCGCATTTTCCAAAAACCTCACACGCTTTAACATTATTTTTCTTATTTTTCTGTTCCATATTTTTCCTTTCATAAATGCAAACCCCGGGGACTACCCGGGGTGATTCTCTTAATTATGCTCTTCTTTTCGTATTTTAACGGAATCAATTCCCTGTACCAGCTCTTTTGCACGCTCTACATCTTCTTCATTAATCCGAATAATATAAACCGTCTTTTCCTTTCTTCCGTCACTTCCAAACATTCTTTGCCAAAAAGATTTGTCCTGCCACTCAATAAAATATGAAATTCTATTTTTTAGAAAAATCTTCTCCAATTTTTCTTTACTATCCATACTATATACTTTACAAAAGGCCACTTCCCTATTGTAGACCTTATCATCAAACATAATTGCAGACATCACGCATCCCCCACTCTCGTAAGATTATGTTAACTTAATATCATTATAAATCATAATTACACACTATTTCAAGAATAAAATGCCTTATATTGCTCATTGAGCCAATCTGCCGCTTCCTCCACTCCTGCCGCTGAAAAAGGAAAGATATTCCTCCGTTTCTTTTCTTCTTCGGTTTTGGCAAAACAGTAAGGCTCCGGCCAGGTAATTGCTTCCAAAAAAGTCTCTGTATCCTGGGTTTTCTTTTTAAGCATATAACGCATGCCGTCCATACTTCCGCAATATTCTTCTTTCTTTACATAGTTAAATACGTGAAATCTTTCTTTATCAATCATTCCTATTTGCTTCCCTAAATGAAAAAGGCTTAAAATAACATCCTTTTAAGCCTTTTGTTTCTATCACCTTTAATTATTTTAAAACCTTTTCTATCGCAGCCATAAGACGGCTGGGTTCAAAGGGTTTTACAATAAAATCATTCACACCGTATTCAACTGCCTTTGCAAGCAACTGCTGCTGTCCCATAGCTGAACAGATGATAATCTTTGAATCTTTATCAATCTCTTTTATTCTTCTAAGTGCTTCCAGTCCGTTCATCTCCGGCATGGAAATATCAAGTAACACAATATCCGGCTTAAGCACAATATACTTCTCTATTGCTTCTACTCCGTTCGATGCTTCTCCTGCCACCGAGTGTCCATTATCCTCAAGCATTTTTCTGATAGACATTCTCATAAAAGCAGCATCATCTACTACTAATACACTTGCCATACTCTATCTCCCATCTCTTATGTACTTTATCAAATATCAAAAAACCAGTAATTGCTTACTCAGTTACTCTAAACACTTATATATTATCACACTTTTTTGATTTTGGGAAATATATTTTTTGATTTCAATACAAAACACAGCAAAAACACTAAATAAGCGAAGTGCTAAAGTATCTTTCTGCCCTGTCCGCTAAAATAGTCACAATCACTTTATCTTTTCCATATTTTTCAGCCATCTTTTTCGCAGTAAACACGTTTGCACCTGATGAAGTTCCCACCAGAAGTCCTTGCACTCTTGCCAGTTCTCTTGCTGTCGCAATCGCTTCTTCATCCGTCACTTCCACAATATCAGTAATCATATCTGTATTAAGGACTTCCGGTACAAATCCATCACCAATTCCCTGAATTTGATGAAGACCCGGTTCATGTCCCAAAAGGGCTGATACATTCTTAGGCTCTACAGCCACTATTTTACACTCCGGATTCTTTTCCAATAAATAGGATGCAATACCCTGAAGGGTTCCGCCACTTCCGATTCCCGATACAAATACATCAATTTTCTTTCCCAGTTGTTCCACAATCTCTACTGCAGTTGTCTTATAATGTGCACCGGGATTTGCCGGATTGATAAACTGCTGCGGGACAAAATAATTATCGGAAGACTCAGCGATTTCAATTGCCTTCTTTACAGAACCGTCAATACTAAGTTCCGGCGGGGTAAGTACCAATTCCGCTCCCAACGCCTGAATAATTTTCTTGCGTTCTTCGCTCATATTCTCCGGCATAACAATAATGACCTTATACCCCTTACGGATGCCGCATAGAGCAAGTCCGATTCCCGTATTACCCGATGTAGGCTCTATAATTGTCATACCCGGCTTTAAACGGCCACTCTTTTCCGCATCCTCAAGCATCGCAAGTGCAATTCTGTCTTTAATGCTTCCTCCGGGATTCAAAAATTCTGCCTTCGCAAAAATATGACATCCTGTAGTCTCCTCTAAACTAAGAAGCGGTGTATTTCCTATTAAATCTAAGACATTACTGTAGTACATATCCCTACCTCCCCTTAAAATGCTATGGTGTTAAAACAAAAGAAACCCCGCAAACACCTTATTTACAAGGCTTTGTGAGGTTTAGTAGTCGGAGTGACAAGACTTGAACTTGCGGCCTCTACTTCCCTAAAGTAGCGCTCTACCACCTGAGCCACACCCCGAAACGCAAGTCTTATTATATATGCTCTTCGACAAAAAAGCAAGCATAATTTTTAAAATTTTCAAAAAAATTTACACATATCATTTTCTCTATTGCTTTCCCGGCATTTTACAACTAAAATGTTATTAATTATTTGCATAAATCTATGGAGGATTTACTTTATGTGGTCGAGAATCGAACTTAAAACAAGAGCAAAAGAATTACTGTCTCTTAATTATTGGAAAGTTGTACTGGTTTCCCTCATTTATACCTTTGTAAGCGGAAGTGGAAGCAGTAGTGGCGGTGGTGGTGGCTCCACAAACAGCTCTTCCAACGCTGAATACACAGACAGTTTTTCCTATGACTTTCTCACTGATGAAATTATGGCGATTATTTTAAGTGCTTTGATTTTTATACTGATTATCTTTATTATTGCTTTATTAGTCGCCATGGCACTTAGTTATTTTGTATTTATGCCCTTACAGGTTGGCTGCCACCGTTATTTTATATTGTGTGAAAGCGGCGAAGCATCAGCGGATGATGTTGCTTATGCCTTTTCCCACTCTTACATGAATGTGGTAAAAATTATGTTTTTCTATAGTCTCCACATTTTTTTATGGTCGCTTTTATTTATTATTCCAGGAATCATCAAAGCATACGAATACCGGATGCTCCCTTACATTCTTGCTGAACACCCTGACATCAGCAAGAAAGAAGTCTTTGCACTGACCAAGAGAATGATGACCGGAAATAAATGGGATTCCTTTGTGCTTGATTTATCTTTCCTTGGATGGAGCATCCTTGGCACTTTAACCTGTTGCATTTTAAGCATTTTCTTCGTAAATCCTTATCGGAATCTTACGAATGCACAGCTTTACCTGACACTAAAGAAACGCCATATGGACGGCTTTTCCCAGAATGCAAATCCATATCTCCAATAAAATTGGCTTATTTCAAACATTCTTCAAATAACATGTGAAAATGGGGCGCCGCCTTTTTTAAGGACACCGGGTGCCCTTCTTTATTTAAGAAGCAGTGACTACTCTCTCCCGTGGTCCTAACCTCACCTGTTACTTTATCCGTTATCGTATAGCAAAGGGACAATTTCACACCATTATAAGTTTTTACTTTAGGTGTTACCAATACCTCATCATCAAAATGTACCATGGATTTATATTCACAGGAAACAGAAAGAACCGGGCTGATGATTCCCTCCTCTTCCATTCCTCTGTAGCTGACTCCTATTTGACTCATAAAATCAATTCTGGCGGATTCAAACCAGCGGATATAGTTGGAATGATGAACAATTCCCATCTGATCCGTTTCATAATACTGGGCTTTATGTTCGTATGGTTTCATATCTTTATTCCCCTTCGCTTTTGTTTTTTACCGTTGTCTTTACTTCTTTCCCTTTCTCTCTATCCTTTCCATCCTTTTGATTATTTCTCTGATTAACGTCTTCTTTCAATAGCAAATAAACCGTAGATAATAAAGGAATGAAAATAAGCATGCCTACAACACCCATGAGACTTCCGCCGATGGTTACTGCGGCAAGCACCCACATAGACGGAAGTCCTACGGAATTACCTACCACATGGGGATATATTAGGTTTCCTTCTACCTGTTGTAATATCAGGAATAATATCAAAAAGCCCAGTGCCTTTGTGGGACTGTCTACCAGAATCAGAAATGCCCCGATAAAGCAACCGATAAATGCACCCACTACCGGAATAAGTGCTGTAAATGCGATGAGTACACCTATCATGATCGCAAATGGAAATCTGAAAATTGCCATTACAACAATAAACATTGCTCCAAGAATCACAGCTTCCGTGCACTGTCCTGTAATAAAATGACTGAAATTTCTATACAACAGTCCTGCTACCTTCATGCACCATTCATACACGGCAGGCTTTGTATAAGCCTTAACCACTCTGCCAAACTGATTTCCCAACTTTTCCTTCTGGGAAAGTACATAAACGGAAAATACTACAGCAATAAAGAAATTAACGGCACCGCTGGCAATATTACTTGCAACAGAAAAGGTAGATGTGAGTACATTTCCCATTCCGTTTTGCAAAAATCCGAAAATGTCCTGTATTGTTTTTTGCCAGTCTATTTGAGGTATTTCGATACTGCTTAAATAGCCTACCACTTCCGGATTGGCAGCAAGCATCACTTCCAAATAATTAATTGTATTTTCCAAAAAAACAGGAATTTCTTTTGCAAGAACCTTTATGGTTGCTGCAATCTGCGGAATCACCGTTATCATTACAAGGGCGATTACCAAAAGTACCACTACATATGACATTACCATGCTGACAGGACGCTTTAACTTATCCAAAACTCTCTTTGTTTTCGGCTTTGCCTTTTCTCCCGAAAAGAATTTATTTTCAAAAAAACGCATGGGCAGGTTAATCACAAAGGCAATGGCTGCCCCTAAAATAAAGGGTTTCACAATTTGAATACAGAAAACAAATGCTTCCCAAAGTAAATCAAATTTAATAAGTGCTAAAATCACGACAGCTGTAAATAATATAAGACCTCTGATTTTCTTCACATCCTTGCGGTTTAAATTCATTTCATATCCTCCAATAGCTTTTGTAAAAATTCCCACACTCTTTTTGTGGATGAAATACTAAGTTCCTCTTCCGTGGTATGAATATTTTTCATATCCGGTCCCATAGACACACAGTCAAGTTCCGGTATCTTTGCTGCAAATAATCCACACTCGAGTCCTGCATGAATCGCTTGTATCTCCGGCTCTTTATGATACATCTCTCTATATATTTTTATCATCTTCTCACGAAGGGGTGAGTTTGTTTTAAACGCCCATCCCGGATAGTCTCCTGCCACATTTACATCCGCACCCGCAAGCCCTGCAAGTGCCTTCAATCGGCTAATCAAATCCTCTTTGGCACTCTCGTACGAACTTCTGACTGATATTCCTATGGTGGCAGTCCCTTCCTTGCAGCACAAAATCCCTAAATTAAGAGAGGTTTCCACCAAGCCGGGCATGGCACCACTCATGGCCTGTACGCCGTTTGGAATGGCACGTAAAAAGGCAATTATCTTGCGGGTATCCTCCTCCTTCACCGCATTCTTTTCTGCTTTTTCTACGCAGACCGTTTCTACGAAAACAGTAGGATCTTTCTCTGCAAATTCCCTCTGCAAATCCCTGTTTATCTCCTCTGTGAATGCCTGCAATGTCTGCTCTGCTTCCTTCATTGCATTTTCATCCGTCAGTACAATCTCCGCACTTGCTTCCCGTGAGATAGCATTATCCGCAAGCCCCCCTTCCAAAGAAATCAACCTGAATTTGATTTTTTCAGAAAGGTTAAATAATACCCTTCCCAGCAAAACATTTGCATTTCCACGCTCTTTGTGTATTTCCACGCCGGAATGTCCGCCTATCAGTCCTGCTACTTTTATGATGCAGTGAATTCCACCAGTTAATTCTTCTTCATATGGCAAAGAAAAATTTACTCTGGCTCCGCCTGCACAACCTGCCAAGAAAATCCCTTCCTCTTCGGAATCAATATTAATCATGGTAGTTGCCCTGCAGCAGGACAGATCAATGACTCTGGCTCCGTCCATACCTACTTCTTCATCTACTGTAATTACCAGTTCAATTCTCGGGTGCCTTGCATTTACATCATCTAAAAGTGCCAGTCCGTAAGCCACTGCAATTCCATCATCTCCGCCAAGGCTGGTCCCCTCAGCATAGATTTTGTCTTCGGATACTTTCAGTTTCAGCCCTTGCGTTTTCATATCAATATCACAGTCCGGCTTCTTCACTGCTACCATGTCCATATGCCCCTGAATCATGACCGGGTCACTGTTTTCATAGCCTTTTGCAGCTTCCTTTATGATAATCACATTACCGACTTCATCCCGGTAATGATAAAGTCCTCTTTCCTTTGCAAAAGAAACCAGATAGTTACTTATCTTCTGTGTATTTCCTGACCCATGGGGGATATTACAGATTTCTTCGAAATAGTAAAAAACTTTTTCAGGTTCCAATCCTTGAAGCACTCCCATTTTCACTACTCCTCTTTCCTTTTTCTTTCCATATCTAATTACATTCTACCCACAATCATATCATATTTTTCCTTATCATAAAAGAATAAAGGTGTTTCCAAAAAGAAAAAAACAGAACCCTGTCAGTTTCTTAACAAGGTTCTGTACTATGTTTTTCTTTATGACAAATTATGCAAGTTTGCTCTTAGCAAGTTCTGCTAATGTTGCAAATCCTTCTGCATCATTTACTGCCATTTCAGCAAGCATCTTTCTGTTGATATCTACTTCTGCAAGTTTAAGACCATACATAAATTTGCTGTAGGATAATCCGTTTAATCTTGCAGCTGCATTGATACGTGCAATCCATAACTGTCTGAACTGACGTTTCTTTTCCTTACGTCCTGCATAAGAAGAAGCTAATGCTCTCATTACGGACTGTTTTGCTACTCTATACTGTTTGCTTCTGGCTCCTCTGTAGCCCTTTGCAAGCTTTAATACTCTGTTATGTTTTTTCTTAGCGTTCATACCGCCTTTAATTCTTGCCATGTCTTATTTCCTCCTTACGACTATCTGGTCTTTACCAATCTACTTACAGATAAGGTAAAATCTTCTTCATATTCTTAACGTTTGTTGCATCTGTAATAGCAGACTGTCTGAGATTACGTTTTCTCTTTGTAGTCTTCTTGGTTAAGATATGGCTCTTGTAAG
Organism: Lachnospiraceae bacterium; assembly: GCA_017938315.1. Classification (GTDB taxonomy): domain Bacteria; phylum Bacillota; class Clostridia; order Lachnospirales; family Lachnospiraceae; genus Suilimivivens. The sequence continues at coordinate 114,885 of JAGBBV010000013.1, read as the reverse complement.
CTTTACTTCTTTTTAATTTACCTGTTCCTGTAGCTTTAAAACGCTTTGCAGCAGCTTTGCTTGTTTTCATTTTGGGCATAACTGATTCCTCCTGTATATTTGAATTAATTCTATTTCAACTGACGCACTAACGCTTCTCAGTTAAAAACATTGTCATATTTCTGCCTTCTACCTTAGGTGCCTTTTCTACTACACACACATCTGCAAGAGCCTCTGCAAAATCATCTAAAATATGCTTACTGCTTGCCATATGTGCCATTTCACGTCCACGGAAACGGAGTGTTACTTTTACTCTGTCCCCTTTTGCCAAGAATTTCTTTGCTGCATTAATTTTGGTGTTCAAATCGTTGGTATCGATATTAGGGGAAAGACGGATTTCCTTAATTTCGATTACCTTCTGTTTCTTCTTAGCTTCTTTTTCTCTTCTGGTCTGTTCATATTTGTACTTGCCATAGTCTACAATCTTACATACCGGCGGTTTTGCTGTAGGTGCAATTTTTACTAAATCTACTCCGGCTTCCTCTGCAAGTTGCAGGGCTTCCTTTGCAGACATAATGCCAAGCTGTTCGCCGTCTTCTCCGATTACACGTACTTCTTTGTCTCTAATCTGGTCGTTAATAAATAATTCGCTAATGGTTGTACCCTCCCTATAAGAAAAATATAAACAACAAAAAAGTGGATAGCATAACTATCCACCTACAATTCTTCATTCACCCAAAGAACTTCCATCTTTTCGGATGTGATACAAACACCAAAAGATATTGTTTTTAGAATTATGAACGCCTGCAAGCCCGCTTGCCACAGGGTGAGAGTGGATACTCTGCTTGATTATAGTGTTTTCACACACTTGATAAATATAGCACTTACTTTATATAAAGTCAATACTTATTTTAAAACTTTTTTATCAATTTAATTTCACTACCTGACACCTCAAAATCTGCCATCAACTCATCATCATGGGCCTGACTGTAAGTAATGGTATACGTCTTATCTGCCAGCACTATATACGCAAGTTGTTTTACCATGGTTCCATCTACGGTATAAGTACTTTGTATTTTGTATGCCGGAACACCGCCCAAATCAGTCTTTTCAAAAGCCTCCACAGATACCTCTACCGTCTGTCCCTTTTCAGCATAGGCTTTTTCTATCTCTTCTTTATATTGCTGTCCTGTTAATGTTTCTAAAACCTGTGCACTCTCACCTTCGGAAACCGTAAAATAAATGTTGGAAGACTCCATAGGTGCCCGCTCATTCAAATACATACCCGGAACATCTTCTGAAGGATGATAATCTGACGGAATCACTACCGCACAATGCTTTACTTGTACCTTTCCATCATCTTCCACCACTTCCTTCAAAACAAATTCCTGTACTTCTATGTACTGCGCTTCCTGTCCCTCTTGTATGTCTGCCACGGTTATTACTTCAGGCTCACATGCACATAGCCCCAGCATCAAAATAACCGCCACTATTAAAACTGATCCTAATTTTCGTATTCTCATTTTGTACCTCAAATTTCTCTTTTCCTATCCACTTACACCATTTAATCATATTCTCCTACTTTCTTCAAGGCTAAAATAAAAACAGGCGGCAAAGGAGCTTTTGCTCTCCTGCCGCCCATGTGACTATTTTTCTTTAAACGTAGCACATAAAGTTTCTTTGGAATTACCTGCTCCAAATCCTTTGATATCCACATGCTCCGCCACACATTTGTAATTGCTGTTATATACACATTTCACTGCTTCACAATCAATACTGATAAATTTGCTTGGATGTTCAAGTGCACTGGTAAAACGGTCTTCTTTTGCTTCTATAAAACTGTCACAGCAGGTATCGCTTTCCTGCACTGCATGTCTGCCGCCTACCATAATATCGCCCTTACAGCAGTATTCATCCTTATTATACGCGCAATTTAAAACGCCACAATTTAAACTGGCCATACCATTCATTCTCCTTTCGGTTTCTTACTGGATAGTATGACCATGTTATACATTACTTATTCTTTTAAATTTTATTTTTTTGTTTCCCAGTCTTCTACTTTGCGGATTTCTTTGGTTCTGATTTCTTTACAAATCTGATCCACAAAATCAGCAAGAGGCTTCACGCCTTCATCACCGGCAAAACGGCTTCTCACGGAAACTGTTCCGTCTATTTCTTCCTGTGCTCCTACAACAAGCATATACGGAACTTTATTTAACCTTGCCTCACGGATCTTAAAGCCGATTTTTTCGGAACGGTTATCTACAGTTACAAGTACACCGTTCTTTTTAAGCTCTGCTTTTACCTTTTCCGCATATTCTTCATATTTTTCAGAAATGGGAAGTACTCTTACCTGTTCAGGGCAAAGCCATGTAGGGAATTTTCCTTCATACTTTTCAATGAGCCAAGCAAGGGTTCTTTCATAACATCCCATAGATGTTCTGTGAATGATATAAGGACGGACTTTATCACCATTTGCATCAATATAATACATATCAAACTGTTCTGCGAGAAGGGCATCCCACTGAATGGTAATCATGGTATCTTCCTTGCCGTAAACATTCTTAGTATTAATATCTATCTTAGGACCATAGAAAGCAGCTTCACCCACATCTTCCACGAAAGGAATCTGCAGTTCATTCATAATATCTCTCATGTGCTGCTGGGTCTCTTCCCAAACCTCAGGTTCCCCGATATATTTTGTTTTATTATCAGGGTCCCATTTGGACAAATGATAAGTTACGTCTTCTTCTACGCCAAGTGTCTGCAAACAATGCTTTGCAAGGGCAAGGCAGCTTTTAAACTCATCTACCATCTGATCAGGTCTTACAATTAAATGACCTTCTGAAATGGTGAACTGACGCACTCTGGTAAGTCCATGCATTTCACCGGAATCTTCATTTCTGAAAAGTGTGGATGTCTCACCGTAGCGAAGAGGCAAATCCCTGTAGGAATGCTGCGTTGCCTTATATACATAGTACTGGAAAGGACATGTCATGGGACGAAGGGCAAACACTTCCTTATCCGTTTCTTCATCACCCATTACAAACATACCTTCTTTGTAATGATCCCAATGTCCGGAAATCTTATACAAATCGCTCTTAGCCATAAGCGGAGTTTTGGTTCTGATATATCCCCACTCATTATCTTCTAAGTCTTCAATCCATCTTTGCATGGTCTGAATCATCTTAGCACCCTTAGGCATTAAAAGGGGAAGTCCCTGTCCGATTACATCGACAGTGGTAAATAATTCCATTTCACGGCCAAGCTTATTGTGGTCACGAAGTTTAATATTCTCAAGGTATTCCAAGTACTCAGCCAATTCTTCTTTCTTATTGAAGGCTGTACCATAAATTCTCTGAAGCATAGTTCTGTCAGAGTCGCCTCTCCAGTAAGCACCGGAGGAAGATGTCAGTTTAAATGCCTTGATTCCCTTGGTACTCATCAGGTGGGGACCTGCACAAAGGTCTACAAAATCACCCTGGCTGTAGAAGGAAATCTCTGCATCTTCCGGCAAGTCCTGAATTAACTCAACTTTATAAGGCTCACCTTTTTCTTCCATGAACTTGATGGCCTCTGCTCTGGGAAGGGTAAACTTCTCTAACTTATTACCTTCTTTGATAATCTTTTTCATTTCTGCTTCAATTTTATCAAGGTCTTCCCTTGAAAATGAAGCATGCTCAAAATCATAATAATAGCCTGTATCAATAGCCGGTCCGATGGCAAGTTTTGCATCCGGGAAAACCCTCTTTACTGCTTCTGCCATAACGTGAGAACAGGTATGTCTTACCACACGGAGGCCTTCCGGATCGTTTGCTGTCAATATATTCAGTGCACAGTCTTTTTCAATCATGGTGCGAAGGTCAACTACTTCGCCATTTACTTCACCGGCACACGCCACTCTGGCAAGACCTTCACTTAAATCTGCTGCGATTTCGTAAACGCTCATAGCGTTTCCATATTCTTTTACAGAACCGTCTTTTAATGTAATCTTCATTTTTCTATCTCCATTTTCAAATCCAACAAAAAAACTTACAGATTTTAATTCTTACCGCAACACTTTTTATATTTCTTTCCACTTCCGCATAGGCAAGGATCATTGGGATATACCTTGTCCGGTTTTACAACAGTTGTGGAAGATTTCTGCTCTTTATAAAGAGCCTTTCTGGTTTCTTCATCAAAAATTGCTTCCCATTCCGGTAATTCATAAAGCCAGTCTGCACCTGCAGCTACCATGTTCTTATAGAGCAATTCTTTTTCAAATGCAAGACTTACCTTTGTATCCTCTTCCATCTCTTCAATTGGATTGGGTTTCTTAAGGCTGTCATTAATTCCGTCAAGAAAGCCTGTCATAATCATAATATCTACATCATATTTTTCAGCAAGTTCTTTCACAGTTCCCTTTACCTCTTTATCAGGGTCTGCAAGAAGCTGTGCATAAATGTCTTTTTCCTGCTGGAAATAAGCAGACCACATTCTCTGCAAATCTCCTTTGTTTGCTGTTTCTGAGTAGGCCATATCACGCCACTTCTGAAGTAATGCCATAATTCTTATCCTCCTTATCCGACATACGGATATTTTTTGCATCTTTTGATATTATATATTACTTTTTCTAAAAAGTAAAATTATTTTATTTTTTGTTTTATTTATGAATAAACCTTAAAATTACGGCCATACTATGACTATGTGGAGATAGCCACAAATACAGCAAGATAAATGAAATACTTATCCTCCCCTATAGAAGGTCCCCGGTATTCGCAAATGCAATCCCGGGGACTTTCTTTAGGTTTTATTTTTCTGTTTTTTCAAAAGCGGAATTCCTATGGAAATCATAATCAATCCCACACCCATAAAAATCAGTGTATCGCCCAGGGTAAGTTCCGGTTTTGCAAAAACAGGAAACAGTTTAGCAAACACATCCGGATATTTCATCTGCAGCATGGAGAATGCATTGTTTACAAAATGTAACACCATCCCAATATAGATACTTCCTGAAACAGAAACAATATAGGCAAGGCATGCGCCCAGCATCGCTGTTGGCAGTAATTTTACGAGGCTCATATGAAATGCGCCGAAAACAATCGCTGATAAAACAACTGCCCATTTGACACCATACTTATTTTTCAATCCTCCATATAAAAATCCTCTAAAGCAAATCTCTTCCCCGATAGCCGGCATAAGAGCCATTACTATCAGCATAAGTATCACCGGTTGCTTTGCAAGCTGTTCAAAAGACATACTCACATTTTCCGCACTTGCCGGGAATGCTTTTATTAAAATTCCTGCTATTGCCATTTCAAGGCAATAGGTTCCCAGATAGAGAACTATGCTTCCGGGTATGGTTCCTTTTTTGGGTTTCTTAAAACTAAACAATTCCTTTTGATTGGATTTCATGTACCATGTAACTAACACCGGCACGGCAAAAATAATTACCTGGTTCACAATCGTCCCTGCAAACGTCGAGCGTACAGAAACCGCACTTCCCACATACAAAACAAGCAGCAGTATCACAACGATACTCATAACCAAATCGCCCACTGCAGGAACGGTTCCTTTTTCAAACTCAGAACGCTTCTGGAACAGTCTAATGCTTTGAAATCCATCCTGGAATAATACATTTTCACTGTCATACATTTTGGCCAGTATCCATATGATGATGATACTATAAGCAAAATTCACGGCAATGGTTACACCAATCACTGCAAAGTCAAAATGCTGTGCCAGCAATTGTTTCATTAATAAAGACACATTTACAAGGGGAATAAGTGCTGTCTGATAATTCAGTTCTACACTGGGTATCATTCCCACCATGGATGCAAACATAATAATAAGCATTACCGGCGTCATGTAATTATTTGCTTCCTTATTACTTTTTGCAAATACACAGAAGCACATACATATGGCAGTAATCAAAAGTGCCGTGGTAATCATTGCAAGTAACAACAAAAGAACAAGAACGATTACTGTCTGCACGGAAATTCCCTGGAATTCCGCGGCAAGTTCCGTCGAAACTCCAAATACCAGAAACAGTACAGAGCCTCCCAATGCCACAATTGAAAGTACCGCTGTCGCACAGGCAAACATTGACACCGCTATGTATTTACTCATAATCATCTGGAAATTTGTTACCGGAAGGGTAAGTAAGGTTTCCAGCGTTCCTCTTTCCTTTTCGCCGGTAGTAATATCCACTGCCGGATAAAACGCACCCAACAATATGGTTGTAATAAGTAGCATTCCGATACTGCCGCCAAGGCTCATTCCCATGCTTTCCGACTCTGTTGCAGAATCTATACTTTTCTGTACCAGGGGCTGCAAGAATTGCTCCTCCAGTCCTTCTTCATTTAACTTTTCTTTTAAAAGTTCTTCTTTATACAAATCCAATAGTTCGGATAATGCACTTTCTGCATAATTGGAAGCCTGGTCCGTAGAGGCATATGCTATTTCCGCATAAAGGCTGTCTTCTCTTTGCTCCACGAGCAGCCACACATCGTGACCGCTTTGCAGTTCTTCTTCACTTAAAAATGTAAGTTTGCAAACAAGTTCTTCTTCATTTTCTTCATACAGCCTTTGAAGATCCGGTATGATTTCTTCCTCGATTCCAGCAACCGGATAGCCCACAGTGTAAACCTGCTCTTCCTGCGAGCTAAATACCATATTCATAACCAACGTCATTCCTATAATAATGGACGGATACAGCAGAAGGGGTACTATTACCATGATAATTAAGGTCTTCTTATCCCTTAAAATATCCATAATTTCTTTTTTTACTAAAGTTCTTAATCTTCTCATGCCATTTCTCCCTTCATTTCTGCATCATAGATGGCATGAAATGCCTCACGTAAGTTATTTGTTTCTGTCTGAGACATCAGCTCCTTCGGTGTGCCGCTGGCCGCCACATGTCCATTACAGATCATATAAATGCGGTCACATAAAACTTCTGCTTCTTCCAGATAATGCGTGGAATATAACACTGTCTTTCCGTTTTCTTTCTGTTTTCTCATGAAAGAAATAATCGCATCGGCGCTTAAAATGTCCAGTCCAAGCGTAGGTTCATCGAGAATATATAACATAGGATCCGCCATCAGGCATCTCGCAATAGAGGCTCTCTGCGTCTGACCTGTGGATAATTTTTCAATCCGGTTGTCTGCAAATTCTTCCATGTTAAGTACCGCAATGATATCTTCTATTCTTTTATTTATTTCTTCTTCCCCGTACTCGTACAGTTCTCCTAAGAAAGCCAGATACTCTCTAATCGAAAATCTGGGATATAGCTTAGTATTTCCGGATAAGTATCCAATTGCTTCTTTCTTTTTGATGTCATCAGTGAGCTCTTCTCCTGATGCATTCTTTAGCTGCACACTTCCTTCTGTAGGGGACATAAGCATTCCAAGCATTCTAAGAAGCGTTGTCTTTCCGGCTCCGTTAGGTCCTAAGATTCCTACGATTTCCCCTTCTTTTGCCTGGATGGACACATGGTCTACCGCAAGAAATTTTGTCTTTTGTACTTTTTTTCCTTTTTTTACACTTCGCTCAAATTCTTTGCAAAGATTATCTGCAATAATCATTTTGTTCTCTCCATTTTATTTAGATTTTCTTTTTTCAAGCTGTATTCCTTTGATATAGTAGGACAATGCACTGACAATCCAAATGACACCTATTACACAGATAGGGGCTATTCCTATGTCAAACATCATAAATCCAAGAAGGCAAAGGACATCCAATGTCATACAAGTTACGCTAATGGATTTGTACGCGGCATAACCACATTCATATATTTTCATTTTTTCCATTTCATCACAGCTTTCCAGCCATTTTTTCTGGAACTTGGAATCATAGACACTTCCTCTTTTCTCCGGATTAATCTCCTTGGTAAAGTTCACAAGTATCTGCTGTGCCTTCACTGTAAAGATGGATGATATCACAAAACCGACTGCCATCACTGCAATGTTAACTGCAGAGAATATTCCACTTTCCATTTGACCAAGTAATTCCACAAAGCCAATGGTGATAAAAATCAGATATAGAATGGAATGAATCCCTACAATAATGAGATTCACCGTGATATATCTCTCTACTTTTTCAATCACATTCTCATCTTCCCCGTCCCATGCTTTGTAAATTGCTTTACTCTTCTTGTGAAGAAGCATCACTACAATGCACAAAAGAACAGTTGCCACTAAATTGTAATAAATACCGGTATATCTGACTGCTTTTGAGAGCATCTCCGGCACATTGTAATAAGCTCCGACATCCGCAAGAACTGCTGACAAAAATCCACCGACACCCCCTACAACAAAAGATGCCAATAAAATTAGCATATATTTTTTACCTTGTTTTTTATCTTCTTTCTTTATATTTTCCAAATGTTCCTGACTCATTTTCTCTCTTCCTCCTATTTCCCTTCCTCATTCTCATATTCGAAAATATCTTCTACCTTGGCATTAAATACCTTGGCTATTTTCAGCGCCAGCGTCACTGACGGCGAATAATCCCCTCTCTCAATCTGGCTGATGGTCTGCCTGGAAACATCCACCAGATTTCCCATCTCCTGCTGGTTTACACCAATCTTAGCACGGAATTCTTTTAAATGATTATATAACGGCACCTTCATTCCTCCTGTCTGACAAACTATTTTGTCATTCTGACAATAATTTTTGTCTTTTTGACAATTTTCCTTGTCACAATCATATTATATGCATGACAACTTTCCTTGTCAACACTTTTTTTAATTTTTTTACAATAAAAATCCCATAGGACAACGGCTTCTTTCGCTTCGCCTGTCATCCTATGGGATTATGCTTTTTCTTATTATTCTTTATAATTTACTTTTACGTACTCATCAATTGCTTTATTGTCTTCCAGCATTCTACAGCCTAAAATGTACTGACCATCATTATCGGAAATTCTGATAATCATACCTTCCAATTCTGTGTCTGCAAGCAAGTCAAAGTTATTTACCTTCACCTTAACCATTTTTCCTCTGACATCAGCAAATGCCTGCTCGGTTGTGGCAAATGCAAAGCCACCGGCACTAATATTTACCATTTGTCCCATGTAAACCTGTTCTGAGGAACGCAGGCTTAAACTACAGGTAGTATTAAGCGGCATACGGGCATGCTTTCTTCTGTTTAATACGGTAGGATTACCTTCTACAATTAACTTGTAACCACCAGTCTTTAACGCAACCACTTTTACGTCTTTCCAATCATACAAGCCATTATCAACCACGATTTCCAAATTGTATGTAAGCGACTTATCCACTTCCATAACACTGTCGCCATTTGTAAGGTTATCTACCAAGATGTAGTTTTCATCCACACTTGTAATCTGTGCCTTATATTCAGATCGCCTATTGCCATCAAGCTCAGCAACGGTTAAATACATGCCTTCTTTAAGATCTTTCAATCCCATAAAGCCACCGGCACCCAGTTCTTCCACCAGTTTACCGACTACCTGTTCAATATTAACCACGTTCCGTGAAGTCTCTTCATATTTACTTCTCATTACACGGGTGGTTTCATCTGCATCTATGATACTTGATGTCATCACTTCCATGACATCAATAACCTGTTGCATGTTTTCCACCATGTTCTTATTGGAGTCTTCCACTTCACGCATAGCAGCGTCAACAACCTGAATGTTATCACCAAGCTTTACGGTATCTTCTGTAATACTGTTTACACTGCTGTTTACCTGTGTAACCTTTTCAAGTGTCAAATTGATTAATTCCAGCGTCTTCGTGATGGACGCTGTCATCTTATCTGCTGTTTCTTCCAAATGCTCAAGGGCATTCATAATACTGTTGGAAGAGTTCTGTGTTCCGCTACTTAAGTTACGGATTTCATCTGCAACAACTGCAAAACCTTTTCCTGCTTCGCCGGCCCTTGCCGCTTCAATGGATGCATTCAGTGCAAGCAGATTGGTCTGACTTGTAATCTGCTCAATGGTTCCGGTCTCTTCCTTCACCATTTCGAACTGACTCTTAAATTCTTTCAGTATCCGCTCAACTTCCGAAGATAACTGTGCCATCTCGTTGGTGGATTCTACTACTTCAGCAAGCTGTCCGGAGCTTGTCTTTGCATGGGTTTCCGATTCATCCATGAGAGTCACCATCTCCTGGATTAATCCAGCCACATTCTCCACCTGATTGTTAATCTTTTGTGTCATTTCAAGGGAGGAACCTGTTTTTTCCTGTAATACGGTATTATTGGATGCAAGTTGATCCATACTGCGCACTACGTTATTGGCACCCTCTTTGTTTTCATCTGCCAATTCACGCACTACAGTTACACCATCTACTACAGCGTTACTCGCATCCTTAACCTGCTCAATGGTAAGCACCACCCTATCTAAGTTTGCTTGTACGGAACCAAGCATTGCTCCATCCGATTTATTTAAATGATTAATAGTTAAAATGAAACTCATGTAACATAGCGCAGTAGACGCTATCTGAATTTCAAAGGAAGTAACATCCTGTGCGGTAACAGTGCCTGAAATCAGTGAATTCACAAACGCAGCTATGATAATTACTTCGTTCCAAATCCCTACCCTTATCATCAGATTACGGTTTTTATATAATGCCAAAAGACTGGCTATGGGAAATACATAAGTGAATGTCAGATTCGTAGATGTTGTAAATACAACAAACGCAAAAAATACCATGTATCCGACAGCAATCATTTCGCGGTATAAATGTGTGGCTGCCCCACGTAACATAAGCACAAGCACACTCACTAAAAATGGTACCCAACAGAAAATTTCAAATACAATAAAATATTGTGGCGTTCTTTGTCCTTTTACTAATTCAATCACATAAGCTCCGGTCAAAATAATACAAATCACCATCCACATAAGCATCGCTTTTAAGTTAGCGCTCTTTTTAAAATGCAGTTCGTTGTATTCCATCTTTTGCTCTCCTTTATCCTTTAGTAATAGATAAGAAAATTATACCATATACAAGTACAGAAATCAAAAAAAATATAAAAGCCGGGTGGAATGCATCGTATTCCACCCGGCTTTTAGGATTAAGATTATAAAACATTTTTAGGAGTTTGTGGATCACATGTGGTTAGTCTCAACTAACCACTTTTATAATATCACACCTGTTTTTACCTTGCAAGTAATATTTTTAAATTTTTATTTTTTCCGGTTATCCGTATCAGTAGCCTTGGGTGGTTTATGTCCTGTCACTGCCTCCCAATGCTCAAGTACATACTTTCCGATAATCGGATCATACATGGTTCCTAAATTTTTCTCTATTTCACCATAGCAAAAGATAAAATCATGAGCCTTCCTGTAGCTCCTGGTAGAAGTCATGGCATCTATAGAATCACAAATTGCAATCACCCTAGCACCAATAGGTATTTTCTCACCTTTTAGTCCAAGAGGATACCCTTTACCATCAAACCGTTCATGATGGCAAAGTACTATCATTTTCAGTTCGTTTAAATGTTCTGATTTACTGAGAATGTCTGCACCAATCACAGGATGCCTCTTCATAGCCTGCCATTCTTCTTCATTTAATTTATCTGTCTTATTTAATACATTGTCCGGCACACCAATTTTACCAATATCGTGCAGATGGGCTGCTATATGAATCTTTTCTATATCATCTTTCTTAAATCCCATCATTTCTGCTATTGTCCGCGCCATGTCGCTGACTCTCTGTGAATGTCCTGCAGTATATGGATCCTTTGCATCCAAGGCTCCTGCTATGCACTCCACAATTTCATGATAATCGATTCCCTCTATAAATATTTCCTTTTCTTCTGATTTCATTTCCTCTTATTTTTGCCGTACATTGGAATGACAACTACAGCCACAGCCTGATTTTGATGCACAACTGCCTGCTTCAGGGCAACCGATACACTGCACGCCACTTTTCTTTGCTTTTCTTATGTAAAAAACTGCACTGCCTACAATCACCAGAAGTATGATAAGTACAACAAAATTTGCCATTGCCATATCCTTTCTCAATTAATTACGCCGCTTTATTTAACTTATATTCTTTGTCAAATTCTTTTTCGTTCTTCTTAATCAGGCAAACAATCACTGCCACAAATGCAACCACTGCCAAAAGACCAGGTAAAAAGCCGGCACCAAGTGCACCTGTTGTAATTAATGTACCAACCTGGAATACCAAAAATGCAACTGTAAAGCCTGTTCCAAACTGAAGAGCAATACCTCCCCAAAGCCATTTTTTACTCTGCATCTCAGAATTCATGGCACCAAGTGCTGCAAAGCAAGGAGGGGTATATAAGTTAAACATAAGATATGCAAGTGCTGCAACCTTGGTTAAGCCCATCACTGCTGCCACTTCATTAGATCCTCCCATAAGGGCCAGTTCTTCTGTATCAATAAAGGCAGTAAGTCCATAGCAAACAGCCAGTGTACCTACCACATTTTCCTTGGCAATAAAGCCTGTCACAGCAGCTGCTGCAAGCTGCCAAGCTGCAAATCCAACAACTGGAACCAGCAAATAGGATACCGGTGATGCTATGGTTGCAAGAATAGATGTACTTTCCATTCCCTCTTCTACTACCTGTAGTTTCCAGTTGAAACTCTGCATAATCTGGACTACCGTATTACATACTAAAATAACAGTTCCTGCTTTTATGATATATGCCTTGCCACGGGAACACATAGAAAGAAATGCTCTCTTTAAGCTAGGCAGTTTATATTCAGGAAGTTCTATAATAAAGAAGGATTTTCTGAACTTATTGGCTGTAATCTTCTTTACCAATAATGCACCTACCAGAATCAGCAGAATTCCCATAAAATACATAGCAACTGTTACCCACACAGAATCTCCAAAAAACGCTCCTGCAAACAATGCAATAACAGGAAGTTTTGCACCACAGGGCATAAAGGGGGTCAGCATAGCTGTAGCCCTACGTTCTCTTTCATTGCGGATGGTACGGGAGGCCATAACACCGGGAATGGCACAACCGATTCCGATTACCATGGGAATCACAGATTTTCCGGATAAGCCCACTCTCTTAAAAATCGGGTCAAGTACAACTGTTGCACGGGCCATGTATCCACAGTCTTCCAATAATGCAATCAGGAAATACATAACCATTACAAGAGGCAAAAATCCGACAACGGCACCTACACCACCAATAATACCATCAACTAAAAGTGACTGTAAGAAAGGATTGGCATTTTCCACCTTGCCTGCAACCCATTCCTGGAACGTCTCAATAAGACCAACCAACCAATCTGCAATCCATGTGCCTACTGTTGATTGGGATATGTAAAATACAAGCCACATTATAAATGCGAAGATAAGAATTCCAATAACCGGATTGGTGATTACTTTGTCAAAAGTATCCTGCTTGTTTTTTTCTTTTGTCAGCACTTTACGTGTTTCTACTGCACTTACAATTTTGTTCGTAAATTCAAAGCGCTTTCTGTCAGCCGCTTCCACTTCTGCCTTATTATGTAAGTTTACTTCTCCCTGCGCATAAGGAGCTTTCTGCTCTTTTCCGCACATTTCAACTGCTTTTTCTACCACTGCTTTAAGACCGTTATCATTTGCAGATGTTGAAACAGTTTCCACAACCGGGCAACCCAGTTTTTCAGAAAGAATTGCTACATCAATCTTGTTTTCTTTCTTTTCATTTACGTCACTCTTATTTAAGGCAACCACCACGGGAATCCCAAGTTCCAGAAGCTGTGTTGTAAAGAATAAACTACGGCTTAAATTTGTCGCATCCACGATATTGATAATTACATCAGGATTTTCATTCTTTACATAGCCGCTTGTAATACTTTCCTCTGACGTAAAAGGTGACATGGAATATGCACCGGGAAGATCTACTGCTATTATTTCTTCACTTCCCGCATAAAAATTTTTCTTAATCGGGCTTTCTTTCTTATCTACCGTAACTCCTGCCCAGTTTCCAACACGTTCTGTTCTTCCTGTCAACGCATTGTACATAGTGGTCTTCCCACTGTTTGGATTACCTGTTAAAGCAATTCTCATTTTCTCTCCTCCTGCATGTATCATTTTGCCTTATATTTTATGTGCAACTTTAATTAGTTTATGCTAACCTTGCTACAAAAAATATAGTGATCCATATCACTATATTAAAATTGCCTCTGCCAATTCATTATCAATATTGTATCTGGCATCCTTCACAGAAATCACACAGCTGTTTTTCATATGTGACACCACTGTAATTGGTTCTCCACTGTAGCACCCCAAGGAAAATAAAAAGGATTTCAATTCCTCATCGTCTGCCTCTATATCTTTAATCATATATTCTGTTTCAGCCTCTGCATTTAGTAAATTCATACTCACCTCCCAGAACACGAACAATAATTAGTTACCACTAATTCGTCTAAAGTTTAACACTTGTATTTTGCTCTGTCAAGTATTATTTTCCGTATTTCCCCAAAATTCTCCAAGCAAATTTCCGTTTGCCTAACCGTACGCACCTATGCTATACTTTTATTCATAATAATGTAAGAAGGATGGGGAAGGTATGCACGTAAACGAATCAGCCGAAAACTATTTGGAAACCATATTAATGTTAAGCAAAGTAAAGCCTGTGGTGCGTTCCGTGGATATTGCCGAAGAATTAAACTTCAAAAAATCCAGCGTCAGCGTAGCCATGAAAAACCTTCGCGAAAAAAACCACATCACAGTTACCAAAGAAGGTTTCATTTACTTAACCGACTCCGGACGCGAAATTGCCGAAATGATTTATGAGCGTCACGAGTTGCTTACTGCATGGCTTGTACGTCTTGGTGTAGATAAAGCCATTGCTTCTGAAGACGCATGCCGCATCGAGCATGTCATCAGCAAAGAAAGTTTTGATGCCATCAAAGATTTTATTCAATAACATATACAGACCAAGAAAAGGTGATGCTGACACATCACCTTTTCTTTTTATTCACTTATGTAGTTTTTCATAAATTGATCCACAGGACTGGGTTTTCCAAAATAAAAACCTTGTATATAGTCAGGATCTATCTTGCATATTTTTTCCAGTTCTTCCTTTGTCTCAATTCCTTCTATACAAAAATACAAATCCGTTCCATGTGCCAAATCAGCCATATATCTGAGCAGGTTATACTCATAGTCATGCCGTAGGGCTTTTAGTGTAAACGACCGGTCTATCTTAATGGTATCCGGCTTTAAATCATACAGGTAATGGAAGTTAGAATACCCCGTTCCAAAATCATCTAACGCAAGAGGTATGTCATTTTCTTTTAATCCCTCACAGAAACTGATAAAATTCGTATCCATTTCCAAAAAGCCACTCTCTGTAAGCTCTACCAGCATACTTCCTTTGGGAAGTCCGTACTCCTTAATTCCGTCTACAATATCCCTAAGCACGTTACTTTTCATCACCTGGACATAAGAAAGATTTACTGATACCCTGAAACCGGGAATAATGTCCTGCATCTTTTTACAAAGTGCCATGGCCTGATGCAATACCCATCTTCCTACCGGAATGATAAGTCCGCTCTCCTCCAGCAAAGGGATAAATTCTACCGGTGATATGGATCCTGTTTCTTCACAGTTAAAACGAAGCAATGTCTCCGCTGTAGTAAGTCCACCCTTTTTGATATCCATAATCGGTTGGAAATAGGTTTCAAAGCCGGCGTAATTATTGTTAACCGACTGACGCATAATTCTGATTAATTTTTTTTTCCTGAGAAATGCTTCATAATCCTTTGCGTCAAAAACATAGAATTTGTTCTTTCCTCTTGCCTTAGCTTCGTTTAACGCAAACTCAGAAAGCTTCATCAGGTTATCATAACTGTTATCTTCAATTTCATCCAAGTATAAAATACCTGCCGAAACCGTATAGATAACTTCATACTTATTTTCCCGGATAAACTTAATAATACGTGCCTGTATCCGCTTGTAAAAACGTTGGCATTCTTCCTTGTCCTTGCAGGAAAAATCCGTAATCATGAATTCATCAGCAACGATTTTATATAATTTTTGCGTTGGTGAACGAATCTCCGAAATGGCCTCTGCGGTCTTTTGAAGCACCATGTCCCCATAACTGATTCCCTTATTTTCATTAACCTCTTTAAAATTATCAATTCCGACTCTAAGGAAATATCCTGACTTATGGTCTTTATAGTCTCCTGCCAGATCATTTTGTAATCCCACATCCCCCAGCAATCCACTGACATTATCGGCTTTTTGCTTCTTACCGATTTCATTGATGCATCCCACCAGATACATAGGTTTTCCATTATCATCCACCACCACACGGCCGCGGCAGTTAATCCAAATAGTCTTTCCTTCCTTATCTATCCAGCGGTACTGCATGTTATGAAATGTTTTCTCACCTTTTTTTACTAAGCCGACATCTTCTATCACCGCATCATAATCTGCCGGATATACAAATTCTTCAAATCCCGCTTTTGTATTTGTAAAACAATGATTGGACATTGCAAAGCGCTCTACGGCGCTTTCAGATATTTGATAACTGTCATTCTCAAAATCAAGTATATACAAGAAATCATCCATGCATGGATCTAAAATGTCGATGACATTCTTAAATTGTTTATTGAAATCATTTGTAAGTCCTATCATATCCTCACCCTCGTCTGAAAATAGGCATACATCTTTACATGCTTAACAAAATTTTAACACACTCATTCAAATTGTGCAACACTTTACGACTTTCAAGCAAAATAATATAACATTTTTCAAATTCAATCAATTATGATATACTAATTTAAAATACACTCAAAGGAGTCTCCTATGAAAAAAACACCTAAGCAGATTGCTGCTATTATTTGTATTATATTATTAGCATTTCTTTATGTTGCCACATTAGTTGTTGCTATATTGGATTTTCCCGGTTCAGATAAGTTGTTTGCGGCTTGTCTTGTAGCGACCATAGGTGTCCCCATTTTACTTTGGATTTATCTTGCCTTATATGGCAAACTCACCAACAAAAAGACAATTGCGGATTTGTTTCCCGAAAGCGAAGAAATATCTGCTCCAAAAGAAAAATAGAAGGTGCCATTGCCCCTTCTATTTTTCTTTTATCATGGTAAGCATTCTTTGTGCTGCTTTTGACATAGATGCATAATTTTCTGTAACCACGCAAATTTCTCTCTTTGGAATTTCTTTTTTAAACCTCAATTGAAACAGTCTTCCAGCATTCAAATATTCATCCGCAAACTCTCTCATAACACTTCCTACGCCCAGATTTCTTGCGGCAAATTGTACAATCATATCACTGGTGGCCAACTCAAATTCCGGGAAAAGTTCCACATTATTTTCCCTTAAAAATTTATCCATATAGTTTCTGGTGCTTGTCCCTTTCTCCAAAGAAATAATCGGTAGATGCTCAAGCTCCGCCAAATCCAGCACTTTATCTTTATATTCTGCGAAACGTTCCCCTGCAACAAAACAGTCTTCTATTTCTTTTACCGCATAACAGTCAAACTCGCTGCTCTGTTTAATGGGCAAACTAACAACACCGAAATCAATCTTTTTTTCCTTCAGAAGCTGCAACGTTTCCGGTGTGGGTGCATTAGTAACGCTCACTTTTATATGCGGATACTCTCTGTGGTATCTTTCCAAAAGTGGTAACAAATAAAAACGCAGTGTCATATCACTGGCACCAATCCTGAGTTCTCCATATTCAAGATCCAGCATTTCTGCCAATTTTCTTTCTCCGGCTTCCAACTGTCCAATTGCTTCCTTCACATAGGAAAAGAGAGTTTCCCCTTCTTTCGTCAGTAAAACTCCCTTTGCTATCCTTGTAAACAGTTTGGTATTAAGTGCCTCTTCCAATTGTTTCATAGCCTGACTTACGGCAGGCTGTGAAACGGCAAGTTCTGACGCTGCCTGCGTCAGACTGCCGCACTTTGCCACATAATAAAATACTTTATAATATTCTAAATTATTAACCATTACACCAATCCTGTAATTATTTAAAATATGCCACACCGGATTCAAAGATCTTCAGATCCTGTTCTCCGTAAATGTTCATTGCAACACCGTTTCCGATACGTTCTACGTGTGCCATCTTACCAAGGCATCTTCCATCCGGAGATGTAATACCTTCAATGGCTGCATAAGAACCGTTAATGTTCCATTCCTCGTCCATGGAAACATTTCCGTTTATATCGCAGTACTGTGTCGCCACCTGACCGTTTACAAATAATTTATCAATCCATTCCTTCGGTGCAACAAATCTACCCTCTCCGTGGGATGCAGGTGTTGCATAGACGCCGCCAAGCGCTGCTTCCCTAAGCCAAGGAGACTTATCTGTCACCACCTTTGTATAAACCATCTTTGAAATATGGCGGTTAATTGTATTGAATGTAAGGGTCGGTGAATCTTCCTTCTGTCCGGTAATTTCTCCGTAAGGAACAAGCCCAAGTTTAATCAGTGCCTGGAAGCCGTTACAGATACCAAGAGCAAGACCGTCTCTTTCATTTAGGAGCTTCATAACTGCTTCTTTCATCTTTTCATTCTGGAAAGCAGTCGCAAAGAATTTTGCACTTCCGTCCGGTTCATCACCTGCTGAGAAACCGCCGGGGAACATAATAATCTGTGCCTGCGCAATATCCTTTTCAAAAGCTTCCACGGAAGATCTGATGTCTTCTGCCGTAAGATTCTTAAATACTCTGGTAATTACCTTTGCACCTGCTTTTTCAAAGGCTTTGGTTGAATCATATTCACAGTTTGTTCCTGGGAATACCGGAATAAATACGGTAGGCTTTGCCACCTTATTTTTACATACATAAATGCTGTCAGCTTTATAAACATCAGATGCTACTTCCTGCATGCCCTTTTCTGCCTTAGTAGGGAATACCTTCTCTAATTTGGAAGTCCAAGCATTTAAAGCCTCATCCATAGAAATCACAACATCGCCATAAGTAAATGCTGCATCTGCAGTCACCTTACCCACTACTCTGTAATTGAACTCTTCTGCGTCAAGGGCGGCTGCATCTGCACTGCTCATTTCAAGAACAATATCTCCTAAACAGTTTTCAAACAAATCAGACGGCTTTAATTCTTCACCGTAAAAAACACCCAGCTTATTGCCGAACGCCATCTTGCTGATGCCTGCCACAAGACCTTTCGCATCAAGTGCATAAGCAGATTTCACCTTGCCTGCACGCATAAGCTGCGTGATAAAGCTATAGGTCTGCATAACATGTTCATAAACGGGGATGTCATATTCATCCTTATCAAACCAGAACTGAACCAACGTATTACCTGCTTCTTTTAATTCCGGTGTGATGATATCCTGATTCTTAGCTACGTCTACTGCAAAAGATACCAATGTGGGCGGCACATCAATATCATTGAAGGTACCGGACATACTATCCTTGCCACCGATGGACGGGAGTCCATATCCTATCTGTGCATCATATGCACCAAGAAGTGCTGCAAAAGGCTGACTCCAACGGGTCGGGTCAGATGTCATTCTGCGGAAATACTCCTGGAATGTAAATCGGATTTTGCTAAAATCACCACCTGTTGCCACTACTTTCGCCATAGACTCTGTTACTGCATAGACTGCTCCATGATAAGGACTCCATGCAGATAAATAAGGATCAAATCCATAACTCATCATAGTAACGGTATCTGTCTTACCCTTGAGGGAAGGAAGCTTCGCTACCATAGTCTGTGTTTCTGTAAGCTGATATTTACCACCGTAAGGCATGAGTACACTTGCTGCTCCGATGGAAGAGTCAAACATTTCTACAAGACCTTTTTGTGAACATACATTTAAGTCATTTAAGGTCTTAACAAATGCATCCTTTACATCTTCCTTATCAAGTGCCTGTGCCACTGCAGGAATGGAAATTTTCTTTAAATAATTATCTTCCTTAGAAGGAATGTTCACTACTACATTTGTTTCCTGATGGGCACCATTGGTATCAAGGAAGGCTCTGGCAATATTAACAATTTCCTTACCTCTCCATTTCAGAACCAATCTGGGCTCTTTTGTAACAACTGCAACAGGAATTGCTTCTAAGTTTTCCTCTGCCGCATAGCCAAGGAATGTATCTACATCCTTTGCGTCTACTACAACTGCCATTCTTTCCTGTGATTCGGAAATGGCAAGTTCTGTTCCGTCAAGACCTGCATACTTCTTAGGCACCTTATCAAGGTCTACTACAAGACCATCTGCAAGTTCACCGATAGCAACGGATACACCGCCGGCACCGAAGTCGTTACATTTCTTAATAATTTTGCTGACTTCTCCTCTTCTGAAAAGTCTCTGAATCTTACGTTCTGTTGGAGCATTACCCTTCTGTACTTCTGCACCGCAAGTTTCAATAGAACTTTCTGTATGCACCTTAGAAGAACCTGTTGCACCACCACAACCGTCACGTCCGGTTCTTCCGCCAAGAAGAATAATAATATCATCGGGATCGGAGTTTTCACGGATCACGTTCTTTCTGGGAGCTGCCCCCATAACTGCACCGATTTCCATTCTCTTAGCCACGTAATCAGGATGATAAATTTCTTTTACATATCCGGTTGCAAGACCAATCTGATTACCATAGGAAGAGTAACCGCTGGCTGCACCTCTAACCAATTTTTTCTGGGATAATTTTCCTTTTAAGGTCTCGGAAACGGGAACCGTAGGATCTGCTGCACCGGTCACACGCATTGCCTGATATACATAGCCTCTTCCTGAAAGGGGATCACGGATTGCTCCTCCAAGACAGGTAGCTGCACCACCAAAAGGTTCAATTTCTGTAGGATGGTTATGTGTTTCGTTTTTAAAGAATACTAACCACTCTTCTGTTTCCACACCATCGCCGTAGTCAATTTCTACAGGCACAACAACAGAACAGGCATTAATTTCATCAGACTCTTCCATATCCTGCAATTTGCCGTCTTTCTTTAATTTACGCATCGCCATAAGCGCTAAATCCATGAGGCATACAAACTTATCAGATCTACCTGCAAAAATTTCCTCTCTGGTGTCTAAATAGCTGGCGTAAGTTGTTTCAAGAGGTGCTTTATAGTATCCCTCTTCAAATTCAATATTTTTAAGTTCTGTGGAGAACGTGGTATGACGGCAATGGTCTGACCAATAAGTATCAAGCACTCTGATTTCTGTCATGGTGGGATCTCTATGTTCCTCACCCGCAAAATAATTTTGAATATGTAAGAAGTCCTTAAACGTCATTGCAAGACCTAAAGAATCATATAATTCCCTGAGTGCTTCCTCTGAAAGATCTTTAAAACCATCAAAGACAATTACATCTGCCGGGTCATCATACTCTGTCACCAGTGTATCGGGCACTGCCATATCTGTTTCCCTGGAATCTACAGGGTTAATGCAATAAGCTTTTATTTTATCAAATTCCTCATCAGAAACGTCACCGATAATCAGATAAGTCACAGCAGTCTTAATAATGGGATTCTCATCTTCCTTCAAAAACTGTACACACTGAACCGCCGAATCCGCTCTCTGATCAAACTGTCCGGGCAAGTATTCCACACTGAAAACTTTTCCGTTTTCGGGTACACTAATCTCTTCGCGGTAAAGAATATCTACCGGGGGCTCTGAGAACACAGTCCTACAAGCTTTTTCAAAGGTCTCATCAGAAATATTTTCCACATCATAGCGGATAAATTCCCTTACTTCCTTTACGCCTGTAATTCCCAGATAACTTCCGATTTCTTCCTGCAGTTCTTTAGCCTTTACTGCAAAAGGTGCCTTCTTTTCTACATAGATACGTCTTACGTTTCCCATGGTGAATTTAATCATCCTCCGTTAAAATTATTTAAATATAAAAAAACACACTACTTTTATTATACTGAATCTCCATTATTTTGCAATGCATACTTCGCACAAAAAAAGAACTTCTGCACTGTAGAGTTTCATCCATTTTGCAAAAGTTCTTTATTAACTGCTCATATACTCTTATTCTTCTATAATTAATCCTTGCATTACATATAAAATTTCACGGTCTACTGCTGCTTCTGAAATCCCTCTTGTCTGTGCAGCAATTTTTAAACCTTCCAGCACATACATAATATTGCTCGCTGCACTCTTCGCATCCTCACAGTAAAACTCGCCGCTATCCACACCGGCTTCAATGAGTTTTTGGATAACGAGCACTGCAGAATCAAACTGTTTTTTCATAAAGTTATTTTTGCCACCTTCACGGTTTTCAAAAAAGAACTCATAAGAGGCTTTTGTAAGACCGGGTTTTTTACTTAAAAGTTCTCTTTTTTGCTCTTTCAGGAAAAGGGCGAGAATATCTGCCGGACTTGCCTGTTTCGGAATATTCTTTTCAAAAACATCGTCTGCTTCCAACTGCTCCATCTGTAATACTTCCAGAAAAATTTCTTTGGTTGAGGAAAAATATAGATATAAGCCTCCACGGCTGATATTGCAGGCATCTACAATATCTTTCATGGTCACATCTTTAAATCCCTTTTCCATAAAAACAGTTCTGGCTGTTTCTAAAATATATTTTTTCTTCTGTACCGATTTATCACTCATATAACCAAAAACCTCTATATCATGACCGCTTCCCTTACAGCTTTATCTGTTTATGCCAGCGGTCCGTCCCAAACATACAATAACTCTTTAATTCTAAGAAGGGCTTTTAAGAAAACCCCATCTTCCACTGCCTGTGTCCAAAGAAGTCCTTTTGTCATGCCACCCAATACATATTTAGCCATAATATCAAATATATCTTCTATGTTTTCAAGTTCTGACCGGTCAATCCATGCAAGTTCATCCTGAACAGTCTTAAGCCGGCATCTGGAAAATGCGTAAATGTAATTGCGTGTCATTAACTCTGTAGCCTGCATCTCTTTTACAAATGCAAGCAAAGTAGAATCATACACCTTAATCGGCATGGTATTTTCTGCCATTTCAGCATCCTGATATTGATAAGAGGTATTTATCCCCTGCTTCTCAGTAAGCCAAGGTATATAACGGAAAAGCGGTTCAAATATTTCACGATATTTACGAATACGTTCCTGTCTGTACAAATTTTCATTTTCAATTGCCATAACGTTGCCCCTTCCCAATATAATTTTGCTATTAAATTAATCTTACCATAAAAAACGGAAATGTACACACCAAAAAATAACATTTCCCGACATTCTTTGTATGTTTTTTTGCTTGTGAGCAATATAGTTGCATTTTTTGACAATATAATTATAGATTTTCGCTTTTTTTAGCAATATAATAACAAAGAAGTTGATTAACGGAAGTCAACTTCATTTATTAGCAATTCCGAAAGAATTCCCCTTTTACACAAACAAGGCCCCCTAGGTGTTAACCCCTAGGGGGTCTTGTTTGTTATAAGTTTATACTTCTCTTGAAATTATATTATGAAATAGTAATAACTTTTCACAATTTACAGTTGCCAAAATGTCATTTCGTCAGTTATACTATGTTATAAAGTAAATTTTATCAATGAGGTGAATAACATTGGCAACTATTAAAGACATTGCCGAGAAACTAGGCATTTCCATTAGCACAGTTTCCAAAGGACTTAACGGTGCCAGCGACGTCAGTCATGAATTACGTGAGACAATTATAGATACCGCCGTAGCGATGGGCTACTCAACCAAGCGCATGAAACGGGAAGATAACAAAAAGCTTGCTATCTTAATTGCGCACATCGACTACGAATCTAATAACAACTTCGGTTATGATATCGTTCTCGGCTTTAAGCAGGCGGCCTTTCATGATAATTGGAATGTTGATATCCATCCACTGGATATTAATTTCGAAACCCGGGAAAAATTTGAGAATTTCATGTTAAAAAATGGGTATTCAGGTGCTTTTGCCCTGTGCCTTTCTTTAAATGATCCATGGATGGAACAGATAAAAACATCCTCCATTCCTGTCACCCTATTAGATAATCACATTCCTCAAAATCCCAATACCTGCTATGTTGGAACAGATAACTATGAGGGCATTGAAGCTGCCATCAGGCATCTGGTAGGTTTAGGGCATACAAAAATCGCTTTTTTAAATGGTGATAAAGATTCCATGATTTCAGAACTTCGTGAACAGGCTTATTGGGACGGACTTCGTGCAAATAATCTGCCCGCGGACCGCATGCTTGTTACTAACGACAGTTTTACTAATGTTGATACCAAAAAACATCTCCCTGCACTACTTGAAAACGGTGCCACTGCCATTCTTTGCGGAAACGACTTAATTGCATATGATGTTATCAGAGAATGTAATAAGCTGGGGCTTAAGGTTCCCGAAGATATCAGTGTCATCGGCTTCGATGACCTTCCTACTTCCTCCGAAGGAGACACTTCATTAACCAGTGTCAGACAGGACCGTATTGACTTAGGAAAGTGTGGGTATCTGGCACTTCACGGACTCATTAACCGTGTTCCCATCGGACGGTTGCTTCTTCGTCCCGAGCTGATTGTCAGAAATTCTACCGCAAAAGTTGTTGACAGATAACAGTGTATAAGATATAATAACTTTCGGTGGTTTGAAAAAGCCACGAAATAGGGGCATAGTTCAAAGGTAGAACAGCGGTCTCCAAAACCGTCGATGTGGGTTCGATTCCTACTGCCCCTGTTATTTTTTTACCCAAAATGTGCAAGCATCCATCCGGTGCTTGTTTTTTTCTGCCTCCAAATTTTTCATATTCTCACAAAGTGTTATAATCTTTCGGAATTTTTTGAATATCCCTTTTTAAATGCCTATTAACTGTCCGAAACAAGAACTCGAAACCGTTTATTGCAACAAGTGCTAAACGTCTTTATAAAACTTTTGTAAAAAATAAATCAGCACACTTTAAATTATGTACATCTCATTCCAACATGTTTGAGCGTCAGCGAGTTTTGGAATGAGATGTTAATCACATTTTTAAAGTGTGCTGATTATATTTTTCTTAAAAGTTTTATAGCGTTAGCACTGTTGCAATATCGGTTTCTCAGACAGTTTGTTTCGGACAGTAGCTTATTAAAAAGGGATATTCTAAAAAATTTGACGAAAGATTATAAATACTTTTGTTTCGAATATGAAAAAATAGGAGGGTAGAAAAAAACAAAGCATCGGTTGGATGCTTTGTTCATTTTATCAGTATTGTAGATAATCCTGTGTATCTTCTATTATTTTTTCACTAAAACTCTTCAGTTCTTTTGTGGGCTCGTATTCCTCATCCTCAAACAAAAGTTCATGCAACTTCACTACATTATCTTCCAAGGAAGTCGCAACCACACAAGCGCCTTCTAACCCAATGGTTCCGCCATTCAGCATTCCGTCAAAGGGAAATCCCTCGCTGACAGTCACTTTGAAATCTCCAACCATGCCAAGCACAGATGCCACATCTTCAATATCAACCGATGTACTCACATGTGGGAGCACCGCGTTCATGGCATCGGTAAGTTCACCGACAGAAGATACTTTCGCCTTTTCCAGCATGGCAATCAGAACATTTCTCTGTCTTTCCGTACGTGCAAAGTCATTACCTATATATCTGATTCTGCAGTATGCCGTAGCCTGAAGACCATTCAAAGTTTGAAGTCCGGGCTCTGTAACCGGAATGTAATCCTCCCCTGCTTTGGCAGTAAAGTTAACGTTATCTTCGCTTTCTCCCACCATACTGATCTGATAATTGTTTAAGTGGGGGATTTCTGCTTCTGTCACATTTATTTCCACGCCGCCCAGTGCATCTACCGCTTCCATAACGCCTTCAAAGCCTACAGTCACGTAATCGGTGATATACATATCCGTATTCATATTAATCATACTGAGTGCCTGCTGGGGCCCGCCCAGTGCATAGGCAACATTACACTTACGGTATGAATCATTTCCTACATTTAAATAGGTATCCCTGTATATGGACACTAATCTGACCTCGTGCTTATCCATATCTACAGAGCAAATCATAATCGTATCACTGCGGTTTCCCTTTCCAAGGGTTCCATCCCTGGAATCCACGCCAAAAAACGCCACATTATATATTCCTGTGTATTTATTTTCTACACCTTTTTCTTCTGTTTCTTTTACCTGTTGCTTTACTTCTTCGTTTACAACAATATCTTCTTCGTTAATTATAGTTTTTTGCACTTCATTTGTTGTTTTTAATGTAATATATAAAAAGGCAATCGCAATAACCAAAACAATAATCTCTATTATAAGTAACGGGATATTTTTTATCCACTTTTTCTTATTCATGCCAAAGATCCAATCCTTTCCGTTACACCTTTTGTCATAAAACGGCAAAAAATGCAAATCCTTTTATATATTACCACAAAGCTCTCTGTTTGAATAGAAATTTCAATATTTTTTTAAGGATTTTTTACTTTTTTGTGAAAAATGTCACACTTTTGTTACAATTTATTGGCTGATATTTATATCAAATCCATGGCTTCCCGCACATTTCCCACGCCAATTATTTTAATTCCTTTCATCTCTTTCACACTGTCCATGCATACGCTTGGAATAATGCAAGTAGTAAATCCCAGTTTCTTTGCTTCCTGCACACGTCCCTGTATCTGACTGACTGCACGGACTTCTCCGCTAAGACCTACTTCTCCGATGGCAATCACACCACTGTCTATGGCACGGTTTTTATAACTTGAGACAATTGCCATGGCAATACCAAGGTCAATGGCAGGCTCCTGAATCTTAATGCCACCGGCAATATTTACATAAGCGTCACAATTACCTATCTGAAGTCCCAGCCGCTTCTCCAATACAGCCATCAATAAATTCACCCTGTTAAAATCCGTTCCTATTGTCTGTCTTCTTGGAATTCCAAAATTGCTATGGCAGACAAGAGCTTGTATTTCTATTAAAATGGGTCTGGTTCCTTCCATGGAACATACCACCACCGAACCGCTTGCATCTTCCGGCTTTCCGTTTAGCATAAACTCTGACGGGTTTTCCACTTCCCTAAGACCTGTGGCTGCCATTTCAAATACACCAATTTCATTGGTAGAACCAAACCTGTTTTTCACCCCTCTTAGTACACGGTAGGATGCATTCCTGTCCCCCTCAAAATATAGCACGGTATCTACCATATGCTCCAGCACTCTGGGGCCTGCCACCGTGCCTTCCTTGGTCACATGTCCTACTATAAAAACAGAGACATTCAGTCCTTTTGCCAGCTGCAAAAGAACGGATGTTGCCTCACGGACCTGGGACACACTTCCCGGTGCCGAGCTGACTTCCTCATGGTACATGGTCTGTATTGAATCGATAATAACCACTTCCGGTTTACTTCGCCTTATTGTTTCTTCAATACTTTGAAGGCTGGTTTCACAAAGCAGTTTCAAATGCTCATTAAATTCCCCGATTCTGTTTGCACGCAGTTTAATCTGCTTTAAAGATTCTTCTCCTGATACATATAATACTTCACGGCCTGCCAGCGCCAAATTTCTGCATACCTGCAACAGCAATGTGGATTTACCGATTCCGGGATCCCCGCCCACAAGGGTAAGGGAACCGGTCACAATACCGCCTCCTAAGACCCTGTCCAGTTCCTTTATCTTGGTAGTAATCCTGTCTTCTTCCTGCAAGGATATCTCCGCAAGGACTGTGGGCTTACTTTGCATGTTTTGTGACCTGCCTATAGAGTTTCCCTTGGATTTCCCCTGTCCGGTCACTGCCGTCTCTTCCACAAAAGTATTCCATTCCCTGCAGCCGGGACATTGTCCCATCCACTTTGCAGACTCATATCCACAATTTTGACAGAAAAAAATTGTATTATTCTTTGCTTTTGCCATTTTTTCATCCCCTACATGAACAAAATACCTTCCACCTTTTACCAGGCAGAAGGCATTTTTTATTATTTTAAAATTTTAACCATTACTTCACCGGCTGCTGCAAGTTCCACGCTTATATTCAACTTGCCGCCCAAATTGGTTTTCATTTTCCCCATATTTCTTTCACCGACAACAACCTCATACTCTGTGTCTTCTGCAAGTTCTACGGTAATTTGTGCATCCTCATCACCTTCTACCAGGAAAGTAATTCCTTCTTCACTCTCTGAGAACTGTACGACACTGGTTCCCGGTACAGATTCATATACAAACATACCGTTTCTTTCAAGTTTTGTCATTGTCTTGTAAGTTTTTACCTTATATAAATCACCATTGCACTCAAAGTCTTCCAGTTTTGCTTTTTCATCCAATTTATGATTTCCAAAACTGATAGCACCGCCTTCTTCTTTACGGAGCAGTTCATTTACAACAGCCATTTTTTGTATCCCTCCTGAATTTCGTCATTGGTATAGTATCAGTATAATATATTTTTAAATTTATGGCTACCAAAATTTACTTCACTTCGAAAACAATTTTTTCTTTCCGATAGCCCGCTGAGACAGTATCTCCTGCATTTACATGTCCGGAAAGTATCTCCTGTGCAAGTGCATCCTCTATCACTGTCTGGATTGCCCTCTTTAATGGCCTTGCCCCCATCTTGTAGTCTGCATATTTTTCAATAATATGCTCCTTTAACTGGGTGCTCACCGTCAGCTTAATCTGCATCTGTTCCATACATCTCTTAGAGAGATTTTTGCACAAAAGAGACATAATCTGTTTCATATTTTCCTTATCCAGAGAGTGGAACACCATAATTTCATCAATACGGTTAATAAATTCCGGTTTAAACAGTTTTTTAACCTCTTCCATAACTCCGGATTTCATCTTTTCATATTCCTGCTCTTTGGTCGTTGCAACGCCAAATCCCAAATTTTTAGGTTCCACAATTCTCTGGGCACCGGCATTTGATGTCATAATAAGGATTGTATTTTTAAAACTTACTTTTCTGCCTTTGGAGTCCGTAATATGTCCGTCATCAAGAACTTGCAACAGCACATTAAACACATCCGGATGTGCCTTTTCAATTTCGTCAAACAGTACCACGGAATAGGGATTCTTTCTAATCTTCTCGCTGAGCTGCCCTCCGTCGTCAAATCCCACATAACCGGGAGGAGAACCTATCATCTTGGACACAGAATGTCCTTCCATGTATTCAGACATATCTACACGTATTAATGCACTTTCACTTCCAAACATGGCTTCTGCGAGTGCCTTACAAAGTTCTGTTTTTCCCACACCTGTAGGCCCTAAAAACAGGAATGAACCGATTGGACGTTTGGGGTCTTGAAGGCCTACTCTTCCACGTCTGATTGCTCTGGAAACTGCCTTTACAGCCTCCTCTTGTCCAATGACCCTCTGATGCAGCACATCCTCTAATTTTAAAAGACGTTCACTTTCTTTCTCAGTCAACTTACTTAGAGGAACTCTGGTCCATGCCGATACTACCTCTGCAATCTCGGTTTCACCGATTTCATAGCGCTCACTCTCCTGCTTTTTCAGACTGCTATCTTTCATACGCTGATATTTTTTAATTAGCTTTTCCTGTTCTTTCCTGACAGTTGCAGCTTTTTCCATATTCCCGGCTATAATGGCTTTTTCTACATCTTTATCCATTTCCATAATATCAGCCATCATATCTTTCATTTTTTCAGGAGTATGCATATACTTTAAGCGGATTGCCGCAGCAGCTTCGTCCATCACATCAATTGCTTTGTCAGGCAGATTTCTGTCATTAATATATCTCTTTGATAATTCCACTGCTGTTTTAATGGCCTCTTTTGTAATGGTAACCTGATGATGTTCTTCATATTTGGATGCAATTCCTTCCAAAATGGCAATTGCCTCTTCCTCTGTAGGCTCTTCTACCATTACAGACTGAAAACGTCTCTCCAGCGCAGCGTCCTTTTCCACATACTTATGGTATTCGGCTATGGTGGTGGCACCAATTAACTGCAATTCTCCTCTTGCAAGAGAAGGCTTCAATATATTGGAGGCATCAATGGCACCCTCAGCTCCTCCTGCTCCGATAATGGTATGCATCTCATCAAGGAATAAAATAATATTGCCGTCTTCCTGTACTTCCTTAATGACCTTTTTAATTCGCTCCTCAAATTCGCCCCTGTACTTTGAACCTGCTACCATTCCGGACAAATCCAGTGTAAGTACCCGTTTATCCCTCACTGTAAAAGGCACTTCTCCTGCCACAATTCTTAAGGCAAGCCCCTCTACTACTGCGGTTTTGCCAACTCCAGGCTCTCCAATCAGACAAGGATTATTTTTGTTTCTTCTGCTCAATATTTCAATAACACGCTTGATTTCCTTTTCCCTTCCAATGACAGGGTCAAGCTTTCCATCTGCTGCAAGTGCAGTCAAGTCCCTGCTATACTGTTCCAAGGTAGCTGTTGCGTTTTTCTTATTTTTTCCTTTTTTTGCAAGGTCTTCCTTATATAAAGCAGGGTCCTCACCCATTGCAGTAAGTGTCTCTACATAAAGTTTTTGAATCGGGGCCCCCATGGTTTTCAAAAGTCTTGCTGCTACATTTTCCCCTTCCTTCAAAATAGCCAGAAGAATATGTTCTGTTCCCACTTCATTGCTTTCAAAGCGTTCTGCAAGATTGTGGGCTTCCCCCAAAATAATCTCTGCCCGTGGCGAATAACCCTCTTTTTCTTTTAAAATCACATTTGTTTCCGGCTTAATCAGTTCCCTGATCATTTCCATTAATTTATCTTCTTCTATACCGTTTTCCACAAGTACTTTGGCTGCAACATTGTTTTTTTCCTTAAGTAATCCCACCAAAATATGCTCTGTTCCGATATATCCTGTCTTCATACGCGATGCACATCTTGCCGCCAATGTCAGCACTGATTTTGCTTTTGCCGTATAATCTGACTGCATTCCATCATCCTCCATAGTCGTCAAAATTTTTCCTCAATACTCCTCTTGTGATAAAGAGGAATAGCTATTGCTATCCCTCTCGTTTATCTTTTGTTCCTATAAATCTTTATCATCCATATTTAAAAATTCAAATTCAAATTCATCGTCATCCAATAAGAAATTCTGGGATTTTCTCGGAGCTGCCTTTTTCTCCGGCTGCATTTTTTCCGCCGCATGTAATTCAGGCTTTGACACGGACTTTTGTGCATTTCCCTGTGTCGGTCTCTGCGCTGTTCCTTGAGATGGCTTATGTGCTGCCCCCTGGGGATTTCTCTGGGGTGCTGCTCCGGAAGGTCTCTGCAACATTTGTCCTGAACGCTGGGCTCCTGCCTGGGCCGGACGCTGCTGTCTTACGGGTTTTTCTTCTCTTTCATATCTGTCATCGGAAACAGGTCTTCTGCGGCGCGGCACGGCCTGTTCTTCTTCCTCCTCATAATCTTCATCATAATCTTCGTAGTAGAAATCTCTCAATTTGAAAATCAAAAGAGTTACTCCAATGACTAAAAGAACAATAATGACTGCCAAAATGATGATAATAATCTTATTACTTTTTACCTGTTCCTGCAAAGCAGCATTATTTTCATTTGCTGTGTTCACAACAGTAAGCAGGTCTTCCACCTTCATCATGGTACTGTCTATATTATTATATAACCAATACTGGTCTTCATTATAAACAACTTCATAATCATTGTGTTCAGGCTCTGCCGGTTCTGCCGGAGGCTGCTCTGTGATTTCTTCCGGATTTTCACCTTCTGCCGCTTCACCATTCTCACCTTCCGGATTTTCTTCCTGCACTTCGCTTATAGCAATCAAATCAGAACGGACATATCCGTTTATGGTACGTCCATTCTTTTCACAGGTCATTTGATACCACTTATTGCCTGAACTGTCTGTAGCTTCGCCTATTAATGTAATTTCAGTTCCCTGTTTTAAAGATGTTACGGTATCATGCTTTGTAGATGCACCGGAACGGACTCTGATACTCTCTTCAGAGATTGTCGCTTTCATCTCGCCAATGGATGTAGGAACTGTCTCTTCCGGCTTATTTGCAGGTTCAGATGATGCACTGTTCTGCGCCGGTGCTTCGGATACCTGAATGGAATCATTTGTTTCAATCAGATCACTTCTGATATATCCGTAGGTATTGTTACCATTAGGTACTTTATACCAAACAGTTCCTGAAGCATCTTTCACAGCTCCCACTATATCTACTGTTGTACCGTTTGATGTGCTTCCCACAACCTCACTGTCTGTACTTGCCTCTTTTCTGATTTTGGCAGTATCCGCTGTCACCTTACCGGTTGCAGCTTCACTGACAAAACTGCACATGCAAAATACTGCTACACATGTGGCAATTCCAAGCATACCTTTTATCCAGATTTTCTTTTGAAACAAACCCTTTTTCATTTTTAATGTTACTCCTTTTACCTTTCTCTTATGAACCCCAACCTGTTATTCCTTACGCTTCATCAATTGCTTTTCCAATATCATGACGCATATATTTATTGTCAAATTCCACCCATTCTGTAGCCGCATAAGCATTGGCACGGGCCTGCTTCAAATCAGCGCCTTTTGCAGTAATACCAAGGACACGTCCCCCGTTTGTCACGATTCCTTCGTCTGTCTTTTTCGTTCCCGCATGGAAACAGAAATAAGAATCCTGTCCTTCAAATTTTTCAAGGCCTTTAATCACAAAGCCTTTCTCATATTTTACAGGATAGCCGTCAGATGCAAGAACTACACATACTGCTGCATTATCTTCAAACTGTAAATCGACTTTATCCAATGTACCGTCGATACAAGCTTCCATTACTTCTATTATATCATTTTTCATTCTGGGAAGCACTACCTGGGCTTCCGGATCACCAAATCTTGCATTATACTCAAGGACTTTAGGACCTTTTTCCGTAAGCATCAGTCCAAAGAAAATGATTCCTTTGAATTCTCTTCCTTCAGAAGCCATAGCATCTACTGTAGGCTGATAAATGTATTTCCGGCAGAACTCATCCACTTCTTTCGTGTAAAAAGGACTGGGGGAGAAGGTTCCCATTCCGCCGGTATTTAATCCGGTGTCACCGTCTCCTGCCCTCTTATGGTCCTGTGCAGATGTCATGGTCTTTATGGTTTTTCCGTCTACATAGGAAAGAACGGAAACTTCACGGCCTGTCATAAACTCTTCGATTACCAGGGTATTTCCTGCACTGCCGAACTGTTTATCCAGCATAATGCTCTTTACGCCCTCTTTTGCCTCCTCTAAGTTCTGGCAAATGAGAACACCTTTTCCAAGTGCAAGACCGTCTGCTTTAAGAACAATAGGGAAATCTGCCTTTTCCAAATAGGCCATTGCTTTATCTGCATCATCAAAGTTTTCATAGGCTGCAGTAGGAATATTGTACTTCTTCATTAAGTCCTTTGAAAATGCCTTGCTTCCTTCTAAAATTGCAGCATTCTTTCTAGGTCCGAATGTACGGATACCTGCATTTTCCAGCTCATCAACCAGACCGCCTACCAAAGGATCGTCCATTCCCACAATGGTTAAATCAATCTGCTCACTTTTTGCAAAATCTACAAGCTTATCAAATTCCATGGCTCCGATAGGAACACACTCCGCAATCATACCGATTCCGGCATTGCCCGGTGCACAGTAAATTTTATCTACCTTATTACTCTTGGCAACAGAAGTTGCAATGGCATGTTCTCTTCCGCCGCTTCCTACGATTAATACTTTCATGTTTTCTTCCTCTTTTTATTTTTCTCTCATGGCAATTTCATCAATAGCCTTGGGCAAGATAACCCATTCTGCCTGTTCCATGACTCTTCTCTGTAACACCTCAGGTGTATCACCGTCCATTATTTCCACTGCTTTCTGTGCAATAATCGTTCCGGTATCTGTCCCTTCATCAACATAGTGAACTGTAGCACCGGTTACTTTTACGCCCCTTTTTAACGCTTCCTCATGAACCTTCAGTCCATAGTAGCCCGTTCCGCAAAATGAGGGAATGAGTGACGGATGGATATTGATAATCCGGTCTCTGTATGTGGCAATCATTTCTTCCGGTATGATAACAAGGAATCCCGCAAGAACGATTAAATCAGGATTTAATTCTTTTAATTTATCCAGAAATGCCTCGTTAAAAGCTGCCCTATTCTCATAATTCTTTGGCGAGATGCAAAATGCGGGAATGCCGTTTTCTTCTGCCCTTGTCAGTGCATAGGCTCCTGCGTTATTGCTGATAACACCCGTTATTTTAGTGTTCCTTATGGCACCGCTTTTCACACCGTCTATAATAGCCTGTAAGTTCGTGCCTCCACCGGAAACACATACCACAATATTTAACATATGGTTACTCCCTTTTCTCCGGCTTCTACACTACCTACTACATATGCGGTATCTCCGGCAGCCTTAATTGCTTCCATTGTCTTATCTACGTCTGCAGGGTCAACTGCCACAATCATGCCAAGTCCCATATTGTAAGTATTATACATCATTTTTTCTTCTAAGTTACCTGTCTTCTGCATCAACTTAAAAATGGCAGGTACTTCATAACTGTCTTTCTTCACAACTGCACGTACGCCGTCGGGAAGCATTCTGGGAATATTTTCATAGAAACCACCACCTGTGATATGGCTACATCCCTTTAAGGTAACACCGGCTTCTTTTACATTCTTTAAAGCTTTCACATAAATTCTGGTAGGTGCAAGAAGTGCCTCTCCGAGAGTTGTGCCAAGTTCCTCATAATATGTATCCAGGCTCTCCTTGGTCATCATAAACACTTTTCTCACCAATGAAAATCCGTTACTGTGAACACCTGATGAAGCAATACCGATTAATGTATCACCGGGCTTTATATTCTCTCCGGTAATCATGTCCTTTTCATCTACTACGCCCACTGCAAATCCTGCAAGATCGTAATCTTCTTCCGGCATAAGCCCGGGATGTTCTGCAGTCTCACCACCGATTAATGCTGCTCCGGACTGCTTACAGCCTTCTGCAACGCCCTTTACAATCGTGGCAATCTTCTCAGGGAAGTTTTTACCACAAGCAATATAGTCAAGGAAGAATAAGGGTTCTCCACCGCAGCATGCAATGTCATTTACACACATTGCCACACAGTCGATACCGATGGTATCATGCTTATCCATAATAAATGCAAGTTGGATCTTCGTTCCCACACCATCTGTGCCTGAAACCAAAATCGGATTCTCCATCTTTTTAATGGCATCCATGGAGAAGGCTCCTGCAAATCCGCCAAGTCCACCGAGTACTTCGGGACGCATGGTCTCTTTTACATGCTTCTTCATTAATTCTACTGATTCATAACCTGCTTCAATATCCACACCGGCTGTCTTATAATCCATTTTTCTCTCCTTCTGTAAGGGTTCCTTACACTGTAATTTTTCTTTATCTTTTAATAATTTTTATAACCTACTTCTGCAAGGCGTGCATCCTTCTTCTGTACACTTTCTTTTAAAGTCTGAGTGTACGCCTTTAATTTCTTTAATAACTCTGCATCCGATGTAGCCAAAATCTTAGCTGCAAGAAGTCCTGCATTTGCACCACCGTTAATCGCTACTGTTGCAACGGGAATACCTGAGGGCATCTGTACGATAGAATACAGGGAATCTCTTCCTCCCAAAGATGTCGTATGCATGGGAATACCGATTACCGGCATAGGGAAAATAGCTGCACACATGCCGGGCAGATGTGCTGCCATACCTGCACCTGCAATAATTACTTTAAATCCTTTTTCCTCTGCAGTGTTTGCATATTCAAAAAATACATCCGGCTCTCTGTGCGCGGAAATAATCTTCATTTCATAAGTAATACCAAGTTCTTCCAAAATATCGGCAGCCTTCGCCATTACCGGCATATCGGAATCACTGCCCATTACAATACCTACCTGTGCCATATCATTCTCCTTTGTTTGTTCCAATTATCCTATAACATCATACTAAAAATTGCAATTTCATGCAACCTTATTTCACATATCTTTCCTTAAGTTTTCCTTATATTTACATTTCTTCCAGAGGTTTGTTCAGTTCCTCGCATCCCGGCAGTACAAACCGTCCTTCTTCTATAATGGTAATCACCTCATCATCTGCCGTTACCACACTGACCTCACCCAGTTCATCATAAGGAATGGTAATATCTGTATGGCAGTTAAAATAAGCCTTGGAGGAATCCTCTTTTCTCTTTATGGAGCATTCATTATCCCTTGCTATGATCTCTTTTCCGTCAGGATTATAAACCCTCACTTCCTCTGCATGGGAATAGCAGGTATCACCTACCGCAAAATGGGGACCTGTCTTTTCTGCAATTAAAATAGGAAACTTATCTTCAATTCCATACTTTCTTCCTACCACATAAGCTGTGGTATTGGTTCCGATGGCAAACTCACCCATGGGAAGCGTTTCATGATGGAATAACACATTATCCCTGATATACTTTTTATTTTCTTCCTCCGTATCAAAGTTTGCACAGGTATAATCCGTCACCATTCCGTCTTTAAAAGTAATGGAAATATCTTTATACTCCAGTTCATTTAAGTAAACACGGCTTACAAAAAGCACCCCTTCCGTACCTGTAAGTACCGGCGAAGTAAAGACCTCTCCCACAGGGATATTTACGTCCGCTACACAGTTTTCGAAATTGGTCTGCCTTTGCAGGTCGGTGAGGGTATGAAGCATAATCTTTAGATTTGTTTTATTATCACCCATGCCTTTCACAAGCACATATTTTCCCTGATCCAGGGTATCAATGATTGTCTGCTGCAGTCTTTGATACAGACTGTAATCCAATGTATTAATCTTTATGACTTCATCAAAAATAGCCGGATAGTCTTCCCCGATTTCAGGAGTGGGAAAGGCTATAATCGTAAAACTTCTCTCCTCTCCTTTGATATACTTGTTTTGGATTTCCCCTGCTGCCGACATATATTCCACCGCCAGTTTCTGTTGGGTCTTGGACAAATGCAGGGCTTCCTTTTTCTCTTTCAAGTCCACAGGCGCT
The DNA here is from genome assembly GCA_017938315.1 of Lachnospiraceae bacterium. Classification (GTDB taxonomy): domain Bacteria; phylum Bacillota; class Clostridia; order Lachnospirales; family Lachnospiraceae; genus Suilimivivens. The sequence goes on along the minus strand of JAGBBV010000013.1, from coordinate 78,175 downwards.
TCGCCAAAAACTTCTACCACTGCAGGGCCACCGAACACTGCCGCCTGTTCTTTATAAGTTTCATAAGCCTCCTGCCATGCTTCAAGGCGCACCTGCAAAAGCCTCTTATCCAGAAAGAGGGCCTGGTCGTCCTTATGGTCAAAATCATACTGCTTATTGGGAATGGCGCCATAATAGCCGATGCGGTTTAATCCTTTTCCCTGTAACAGGCTGACTGCAGCCCTGTAAATCGTGGGTTTTAACCCGATTTTCCCGAAATTCTCTACCGACCTTTTTATCATCCGCTCAAAGCCAAGACAATATCTGATATTTACCGTTTTTTTCTTGGAAATATCCTTATTTCCCACTTCAAAGCCGATGCGGTAGCCTTCTGTGTAGGTATTTGCCATAAGGGCAATGGTTTCTTCCGGTACATTCTTTAAATGCTCCCAGGTTTTTAACTCGTTGTCCGTAATATACTCTCCGAAATAGTACAGATATTCCGGGCTTTTAAGGTCACTTGCGCGCATAATGGAAAGGGCAAAATCATTCTCCGGATTTAACATCGCATCCAGTTTCTTTATAAAAGATTCCCTTGTATAATCACTGACAAAGAAATACATCGTCTTGCGGATATCTTCATACTCCGGCAGCTCTTTACTTTCTTCCCATGCACATAAAAAAGCGCCGTAAATTTCCAAAAACAGTTCCATGCGGATCACCATTTCATCCAACTGTTTTTCAAATGCCCATGGAATCATACTTCTAAGTTCCGCATAAAGTGCCGATAATAATTTTCCATAGTCCTCTCCCAGCTTTGCCACGCTGCATGCCGGGTTTCCATAGCTGTTTCCATAATTTTCCGACAAAATATCTTCGTAAAGCTTATGGTTAAGCCTTTTTAGTTCATCCAGGGAAGCCAGATATAATTTGCCCTCTGCTACATATTTATACGTATCTGCCGTCATCATCACAAATTCAGCCATCGCTGCAAAATAATCCCGGAAGTTTTCCGGCAGACCATGTTCCTCTTTTATTTCACAGATTCGCTCCTGTGCAAGCAAAAATCTCTCTTCAATCATCAACTCAAATACGCTCCTGCATATAATATTAAGCTTAACATCATAAGTCCCGCTACATTCAGCACAATTCCAAGTACCGGAAACAATTTAAAATGATCCCTCTCCATAAGGCACCATACTCCCAATACGATTCCTATGATTTCAAATATGACAGCAAGCAGTGCGGCTGCTCCATATCTGGCGGAGGATACCCCACCCTGTTTGTAGGACAAAAACACGGCTGTCACTAATGTTATAATAGAAAGAATACCCAAAATCGTCCCCATAATACCTTTTAACGGGTGGCTCTTATTGGTAAACATATAACTTTTCTTAAACATAAATCTTCCTCTCCGAAACGAAAAGAAGGCATCCCTGCTTACAGAAATGCCCGCTGTCTTTTAAAATAGAATCTTCGATTTGTTTGCTAATAATCTGGCACCGCCCACAATCATCAGGATGCCGCAAACAACTCCCACAACAAGTGTTATGATACCAACTGCAATACTTAATGCCCCGCTACCGTTCATGGTCTTATAAATCTTTTCTCCCATTGTCACGTTCCTTTCTTATTTCGCACCATACTGCTCATAATATGCATCAATTGCTGCTTTTAATGTATCGTCAATATAAATATTGCCTTTATATTCTTTATTATACAGGTATTCTACCACTTCTTCCATAGTAACTATGGCATTTGCGTCAAATCCGTACTTCTCTTTGATTTCTTCAAGTGCACTCTTGTCTCCCTGTCCTTTTTCCATACGGTTTAAGGAAACCATCAGTCCAACGATTTCTACATTGGCTGCGCCTCTTACCTTGGGTACGGTTTCATCCATGGATTTTCCAGAGGTAGTCACATCCTCAATCATAATCACCCTGTCGCCATCCTGAAGCTTACTTCCCAGAAAGCTGCCCTTGTCAGCGCCGTGGTCCTTCTCTTCCTTACGGTCGGAACAGTAACGCACTTCCTTGCCATATAATTTGCTGTAGGCAATGGAAGTTACCACGCTAATCGGAATTCCCTTGTAAGCAGGTCCGAACAAAACATCAAAATCATCACCGTATGTATCATGGATGGCCTTTGCGTAGTATTCACCAAGTCCCATCAGCTGGCTTCCGGTCACATACCCTCCCGCATTCATAAAGAAAGGAGACTTTCTTCCGCTCTTTAATGTAAACTCGCCAAATTTGAGCACCTGGCAGTCTACCATAAATTCAATAAATTCCTGCTTGTACTGTTCCATCATAACCTCCTGTGTCGCTCTTTATCACAATATACTTCTTACAAATTTTATCTTTTGTTTACTTCGAAAATTTTACCACAGAATGGGAATAATTTCAATTATCTGTTCTAAGCAATCTATTATCCTTCTTTATCGAATACTTCTCTCTAAATGCTTCATAATCCGATTTTGCAATTTTATATTGCTCTCCTGCCTGCTCCTCGCCCATGGAATACTCTGATTCCTGTGCCTCACCTTGCAACGCATCAGAAATAATCTTTCTTAGATATTCCTTTTGGTCATAATTCGCCATAACCAACGAATCCCTCACATACATCGGATTATTCCGCAGCAACGCCACTTGAAAATCTACACCTTTTCCCTTTAAATAATGCCACAGAAATGTAATGCAAGTTCTGGTGTTTCCTTCTCTGAAAGGATGAATACTCCATAATTCCAATAAGAAATCAAAAACCACATCTCCCTTTTTCGTAGTCTTCATCCAATCAAAATCTGCATATTCTTGCAGCAATTTCTCCAAGTGAGTCTCAATCTCATGGTAGTCTGCATACTCCGCAGAACCATCGGACAAAACACGCTCACTCTTATTCAAATTTTCTTTTCGGAATATTCCTGCCCATTCATAAATATCCCCAAATAAATATTTATGAATGTTTATCATATGCTCCATATCATAAGTATAGGCAATCCTTGTAGGCTTCACATCCAACCCTAACAGCTTCACAAACACCTTCTGTATTTCAAATTTTTCCAAAAGTTCCTTTTCGCGAATGTTATATTTATTAATAAGGACATCACTTCCCGGGTAACAATTCTTTCCACCACTCATATATTATGCTCCCAAATACTCCAATCTATCAATTCTGACTTCCAACTCTTCCAATGTTATTTTTCCAAAAATATAGGAATCCAACACCTCTAAAAACAATTCGTCAGGACCATTTGTAGCGCTTAACATAATAGCCATAGCATTTTCCACGCTCTTTCTTCTCGCATCACATGCTTCCACATAACTTTGGCTGATCAGCATCCCTTTATATTGTAAAATCATTCTCATCATATTTATAACATATGCCGGAGGATTTCTTCTTTCCTGTTCCCAATCTTTCAAAGTAGAAACCGGAACATCAAACATTTTGGCAAATTTACTCTGGCTCAATCCTGTTTGTAAACGCAATTCTCTCACTTCCATGATAATTACCTCCACTTATTTCTCTATATACAGTATACGGCATTGCCTACCATTATGCAAGATTTATCCCAATACTATCTTTTCGAAAAACCGCTGAAGCCAAAGCCTCAGCGGTTTTTTTTAGAACTTCATTTTATGTTTTTTACGGTACCAGATGGTTCCTCCGATTCCGCCCAGTGCGCACAGGGTGACAAAGACATATAATCCTAGTCCGTTTGCCTGTTTCTTTTCGGGCTCTTTTGCTGCAAAGCCTGAATATACACTGCTCAGATTCTGGATGTTGAGCTTCTGGTTTTCAGAATAGTAATTCTGATTGGTGAGATACTGTCCCTTATCTACAATTTCGTAGGTTCCGGTTGAATGATTGTAAACCGTAATCAGTTCAGCCTGTCTTCCTTCAACGCTTCCTGTGTTGGAAGAGGACTGATTATTCGAAGATACAATATCCGATGTAGTTCCGTTACTATTAGATGCAGAACTTGAAGGTATTGTAACCTGGGTTCCTGCGGTGGAAACTAAGGTTGTTCCATGGGCCGGCAGTCCACTTGAAGTACCATCTCCGTTATTTTCGCCTTCACCTTCTTTGGTATCTCCGTCTCCGATATCTTTGACGTCCTCACCTTCGGTTTCTTTGGTGTCTTTACTTTCGCCTTCGCCTTCTTCGGTGTTTTTACTTGTGCCTTCACCTTCCTTGGTACCTTCGCCGTCACCTTCACCTTCGCCGGTGCCTTCACCTTCTTCGGTGTCTTCGGCTTCTGCGTCTTTTTCGTCGCCTTCACCCTCAGTATCTTCATCATCTAAATCAGATTCATCTGACAGATCAAGCTTCTTGGTGCCTTCTGTTTCATCGTCGCCTTCACCATGTTCACTGCTACCGGTTCCGGATGCTGTCACCTGTCCTTGTGCAATGTTTACACCATCACCATCTCCGGTTCCGGATTCTGTGGAATCACCTTCCACTGTATTCGTAGGGGTGTTCTCATTTCCGGAATCATTTCCTTTTCCTCCGGTAGTATTCACATCACCGTCTTCGGTTAATGCAGAAAGGCCTACTGTATTGGTAACATTTGCACTGCTTTCTCCGTTTCCGCCTGCATCCTTTTCGATGTCCTTGGTACCTTCTTTATCGATACCTGCGGCATAATCATCATAGGAAGTATCCGTAGTTACATTGGTTGTAACCTCTCCATTCTCAGCTTTCTGTGCTGTGTCAGGGTTCTTTGTCTTTAAAGTATTTTCACCTGTGTTATTTTCATCTTCAGAACCTTCACTGACACCGGTTATCATACTGGTAAGACGTTCTGATGTTCCGGCAATTTCCGCAAGTTTTGCATTTGCTGCATAAGTTGAGGAAATGTTTGCAAGCTCTGATTTATCTCCTGTAAAGTATACCTTTGCATAATCCAAAAGTCCCATCACGTTAGCTATGGAATGATCAAAGAGATACTCTCCTGTCATATAGTTGTAACCTACGATACCGCCGTTTTGGTATTCTACCAGGATAAACGGTGCTGTACAGTTAAAGTTGTTGGTCATGGAAACAATACCACTGCTTCTGAAGTCCTCCGGTGCGTTTATGTCTTCTTTGCTGTGCATGTCATACATAATTCCATCACTGCCTAAAATCGTACAGTGTACATAATCTTTCTTCACGTACTGGACTACAGCATCCTTCACATTCGGAAGACTTCCATCGATGATGTTTCCCACACCCAGTGCAGATTGTAAGTACTGATCTTCACGGACCACAATACCGTCACCGGAAATAATTTCACAGAACCTGCTGTAGGTCTCTACTGTCACATCATCTGCACCCTCAGGCACAAATACCTGAAGCGGAATTGCTTTATCTTCAATAAAGTTAACACCTGATGCCACGCTGCGGAGTTTTTCGCCGGTTTCCGCATTCACTACATCACCGTTTGACTTAAGGGCTTTTCCGTTATAGAGGGTTACAAAGTCACCTGAGAGAAGTGTTGCTGATGCATCCTCCCTGCTTTCTGACTCTTCTTCTGTTTCCTCTACCGATGCACTGCTTCCGGTACCGGACCAGATACCTTGGTCATCAATGTAGTAATACTTCTCACCATAAGTCATGATATGGTGTTCTAATGCCCTGTTTTCATACTCAGTTGCATTTAACTCAAGCATATATTCTTCCTGACGGATATGAGGGGTAAAGATGTCGTCCAACATAAAGTCGTCGCCGTATACTAATCCCTCTTCTTCCATCAGTTCAATATATAAATCCTGATCCACATAACCGTAGCAAAGTTTCAGATCTTCCTGATAATCATAGGTGTATGAGTATGCACGCTTATTAATCAGCTGATGGTCTACGATTTCACCGCCACAATACAGGATGAAATATCCGCCGGATAATAAGTCTTCACTAAACTCTACCGTTATCTTATCAACGTCTGACTGGTAAAGCACACCATAGGTCTGGATAGGTCTTGCACGCAGGCTCATGGTTCTTGAAACTGTTTCTACTCTCTCTCCAAATATGCCTTGAGGAACAGGCAATGCCATTCTCATAGTGGACTGATATTTGGTGAGCCAGTCGCTGATGGCACTTGCAGCACTGTTAATTCTTGCGTGAGGGAGATAAGCATATCCCTTATAGAACGCCGTGTCATCTGCTCCCATATTGGCTTTACTGTAATTAACATCCTTGGTAATCAGTCGGAACAAGTCGCCTCGCATATCACCGTTTGCATCACGTCCGCTTTGTCCGTTTTGATAAATGAACCACTTCATACCACGGTAACCGCCGCGCTTTACGCCATCACCATCAGTGGTAAAAATATATTCCAAATCATCCGGTAAAAGGATACGCACATTGGCTCTGTTAGCTACACCGCTATCATCACTATAATCTCCAAAACGCTTATAACGATAGGTTCCGCCGTTTCTTGCACCCTCCGGTGCTGCCTCGTAGGAACCGGTTTCACCTGCATTTTTCATGTCATCTAATTTGACACCATTTAACGTGGTACCCGCATACATGTATGTATAAATTGCCTTATCCTTGGTAGTGTCATCTGCTCCGGCACTATTACCATTATAATTATAATTTGCTTTTCCTTCAAAGCCATCATAGTTTCCGGCAAAAGCATAAACATGATCACCTGCTGACTTAACAGACTCTGCAAGCATCAAGTTATAGGTTGTATAAGCACTTTCGTAACTGCTACCGCTCTTGCCGCCTTCTATTTCTGTAGACGCATTTCTGCCGCCAAGCTCTTTATGATTTGCAGCCACTTTGTCACCATACGCCATACCAAGACGTCCGATAAGTCCACCTGCATAATCGCCTTCTGCAGATACAGTACCTGCAAAATAATTATTCTTCATGGAACAGCCTGCATAGGTGAAACGATCGCTGCCGTTTAATGTTGTCTTTGAGTAACCGTTTTCATAAGCACCCAATAAACCACCTGCATAATTTCCTGTGGCGATTACGTTGGCATTGGAGTAGCTTCTGGTAACGGAACCACTTGCATAGTAGTTTTCACCGGCAAGACCACCTACCAGGTTTTTACCTCTTACATAATATTTTGCATCAGCGGTAGGTCCGTCGGCACCCGCAGGTGCTGCATAGTAGAAGCTTCTGTCTACATTTCCCTGGGAATGTCCTACCACACCACCCACTCTGGACATATTTCCGTCACTTGCATCGATGGTACAGTTATAAACGGTACAGTAGTTTGTACTTGCCGCATTATATCCCGCAATTCCGCCGTAGTAGAGCCGTTCTGCACCGTTTGCCAGGGTATTCTTTGCAATCAGGGAGCTGTTTTCTGCCTGTGCGTAATGGATACTGCTACTGTACTGCCATCCGGATACCAAACCGGCATAGGAGAAGTTAGTGGGTTTCACCTGACAGTTCACTACTTTATTGTAGTAGTTATTATAGTTGGTTCTACCACCAATACCACCAAAATAAGTCATTCCTGCAGTAGGTGCTTTTACCGTTGTGATCAACGAGTTTTCAATGGTGGCATTGTTTATCGTATAGAGATAACCGCCGATACCACCTACGTGGCTGCCATATCCCTGTACTACAATACCATTTACATAAATCGGTTCTTTATTGTTGACACTGGTTCCGCTATGACCGGTTCCATATGCTTCCAGATAACCGAACACACCACCTACATAAATTGCATTGGTAGCAGCCTTGGCTTCATCAATACCAATGGTGGTACTGGAAGAAATAATATTGCCGTTTTCGTCATATACCGGTGTTCCGGTTAAGGTAATATTCTTCATGTAAGCAGAGTTTGTCGATGTATATCCGGTAGCACCGGCACCTAAGATACCACCCACACGTCCTTCTGTGGTACCGATAACCGTGATGTCCTTTGCGTTGATACCATCAATGGAAATCTTACCGGAAGCACCGATAATACCGCCTAAACGGGTAGTTCCTCTTACCTTGATATTTTCTGCTTCAATATTGGCAAAGCTTGTTTCCATGGTTGCATAGCCTGTGATACCACCGGCATTACCTACCAAGCCATACTGCTGTCCTACGGAAATATTTCTGGCAACAATCTTACCCTTTTCAGGGTCTGTCTCATCATATTCACCGATGGTTCCGCCCTGCTGATAGCCGATAATACCCACGTAGTTTCTGGTTGCACTCTTATTTTCAATGCTGATATTTTCAAAGTTCACATCATAAATACGGCCTGCTGAAGTACCTATTAGGCCAACATTATCCCTGCCGGCAGTTTCTACAGAGCAATCAGTAAAGTTAATGTTACTTAATTCACTGTTCAAACGGAAAATCAGGTTTTCATTGTTCTTTTTAATCTGAATGTTGGTTAAGTTTGCTCTCTGTCCTTCATTTCCCGTTACTACACCTACCAAACGTCCCACCTTGGCATTGGTAAAATAGCTTTCCTGTGTGCCAAAGTCAATGTCCTTTGTGACGCGGTAGTTTTCGTAGTTACCGCAGTTATGTTCTTCGCTAAATGCCTCATTCCATGTCTGGATATTATGAATATCCTTAAAGAGAGTCAGGGGTACACGGATAGGATTGGCACTAAAATCAGACCTTCCTATCTCTGATGAATCTGCCTTCCGATAACTGATCTCTACCAAATTGTAACTGTCGAGGAAGTGTTCCTGCTGGGTCTCCTGCAGGTATTTTACTACCACTCTGGCAGTTCCGTTTTCAGGAATGGTTAATATACCGTTTAATGTTTCCTCATATTTTAATTGAGGTATGTTCACTCCTGTTATGGTATAACCTGCGGGTCCTGCCACATCCATCCATATGGTTCTGGCCACCTTATCAACATCGATTGCAGTTACCTGCAAAAGATTGTTGGTAACCTTTACCAGACTGATATGCTGGTCAGTATCCTGGAAAGGAAGAAGCCCACTTTGGTCTGCATAGTAAAGCTTCGGCATAAAGCCATCTTCTACTACGGAATAATCATAGCAATCATCCATATTTAACAGGCTTCCGTCTGTGTAAACAGAAGCATCCATAGTCTGTTCATAGGTCAGTAAACCATAGGTATTCTTATCCTTCTGTGCTCCCACAATACCGTTTAAGAGCTGGAAGTCCGTTCCGTAGAAGGTACCCCTGTGACCGGACATGTAGCCAACTGTATAGGACACATCCTCTGAGTCTGTATTAGAACAAAATACGTTACCAAATGCAATACCGGTCATGTTGGTCTGCTCGGTAAGCGGTGATTCTGTAAGACGCATTTCACCTACCAAACCGCCTACTGCATTCTGGTTACAGGTTACATTCACACGGGCAATGACATTCTTAATACATGCACGTGCCCTACCGCTTACATACTGTCCCACAATACCGCCCACATCCATGGAACGGGCTGTGATATCACCGGTTGCATAGGCCGAGTCGATAACAGAGCTATATGCATAGCCAATCACACCGCCGATACCTCTGGAGCCACGCAGGTCTGTGGCTGTGATATCTACGTCGCGGACATAGCAATTTTCCAATCTGGCCTCATATAAGCAACCAACCAAGCCACCCACAGTAGCTGTGGTATTGGTGTTGGGAAGTTCCCTATAGGTAATGGTAACATTAGAAGCTGTACAATCCTGAATCACCGAACCGGATCTTGCATAGCTTACCAGACTACCGACATAATCTGTTCCGCCAATCTCCACACCCTTCATGTGAACATTTTTTACATTTCCGTATAAGTTTCTGACAAAGCCTGTAGTATCCTGCGTCTGGGTTTTGGCTGTTCCCAGATTTAAGCCTTCCACCACAACTCCGTTAATCTCTCCGTACAGGGCAGAGAATACAAACGCATCCTTTTCTGAGGAGAAATTAATATTTTTCAGACTATATCCGTAGGTACATCCATCTTTTTTACCGCCATTTAACTTTCCGGTATAGTTGGAAGTTACACGGATATACTTGGGCTGTACTCCTGCAAAGTCAATATCATTTGCAAGTCTTGCATTTTCCGTAGGTTTCTTCACCACATACTCATACCACTCATCTGCATTGTGGATGTCACGATAGAAATCCACCATCAAAAGAGGTGCAGGTGTAAATTCTACTGTCTGGGTACGGCTGTTATACTGGCATTTTGCTCCCGTTATTTCATAGGCGGAGACAAACTTTGTAGGTTCAGATACTGTACCTATGATGGTAGTATAACCATCTGCCGAAGTGGCTGAATTATGATCCAATACCACTGTCAGTCCGTCAATGGTAATCTCTTCCACAAACACATTTCTGGTGTTGCTGATTCTGAATTCCACTTCCGCAGAATTTCCATCCTCCGCATAAGATAATACCGTTGCAGACATAATTTCAATCAAATTCGCATAGGAACGTTCCGGCAAGGGAATCAGTTCCTGCTCGGGAAGTTCCCCGCTCATAATAACCTGAGGATAAAAGCCTACTTCTACGGGCTGTACATCAAACGCTGAATCAAGGACGCCCTTCTGCCAGTTGTAGTCATGAAGGCTCTCCAGGGAAATCAGTTCCTGATACTTTCCGTTTACATAGGACTTTTGCTGTTCATTCCAATAGTAAATATTTCTGTTGGTGGAATTGTTGGTACCAAGAGCAGGTCCGATACCATCCACATCATAGGTTTCACTGTTTGCCAAATCCGGTACGGTATATTTAGACTGTCCCACGCTGTAAGCATTGGAAATGGAACCGTTTGCCGCACCTGACACAGCACCATACTGGGTATTAGCTTTGCCCGCATCCTGAGGAGGTGATACTATCACGTTTACAAGGGAAAATACATTTTCCAGCTTACCTACTGTACCATTATTTCCTACGATGCCACCAAGATTTAAGGCACCGCCCCTTGATTTGGAAGGAGCACCATAGATATCTTCCCCATACACATATCCATCCCTGATGGTACCTACATTGCTAGCTGCCACAAGGCCGGCTTCATAATCGGCAACAAAGGGGAATAATCCGTCTTCCGGAGCATTATTGATTACAAAACGTTCAATGAGACCGGAGGATGCATTCACACGGCATAGTAAACCATAATACTGGTTCGCCACATTGGAACCGCCCTTATAATTGACAATCACGTCATGGATATGCCCGTAGTTGTAATTGCACAATATACCGTCATCATATACTCTTGTTCCGTTTTCAGACTTAAAGTTAAATACCGCATTACTAACTTCACCATCAGGACCGATATTTGTGAAAATACCTGCCACATCGCCCATTTTATTGATGGAAAGCTCATAGCCCTGGAAGTCAATCTGACCGTTAAAGTTACCTACTACTGCGGTGGGCTTTACATCTTTTCCGTTCACCTTATATACGGTATTGGTAGTTCCAAGGTCAATGTTGTCCGTAATGACAAATCTTCCCTTGCCACCGGTATCCTTCATCACCTGCATAAACTGCTGGGCAGAGGAAATACCAATTACCACATCTTCTGAATTAAAGGTTAAGGTATCCAGTATCAAATCATTGCCGTTGTACTTGATATACAAGGTCATCTTGTAGGTGTTATTTCCCTTTTCCACCGTATAGGGATGATCCTTGGTGATCACATGACGGGCATCATATTCATAGTCAATGATACAGGTTTTATTGCTTCCGTAGCTGTCTGTAATATTTACCCCATTCTTTTCAATGGAAATATAATAAGGCAATTCCTTATTTAAAATACGGGTAGGGTCATTAATGGTTACTTTCGTGTTAGCAACCAGTTCATTCTTTTGAATACCCGCTTCCATATTTTGCAGCTTTAAGGTACCGGAAATATCCAGGGATTGATCCACCATATGGGTATAGATTACCTTATTACTCTCAAAGGTTGCATTACTATAGCCTTCATTGTACTCTACCGCCACGAAGTTTAAGAAATACTTCTTGGCAGGATCAAGTCCTTTAATCTCCTGGTAAATAAAATCTTCTGTATTTTTAGGAATACGCACTGCCTTAATGAAGTTTCTGTTAGAGTCATATACGTTCATGACTACCACGTGACCGGAATTACCGGTAATGGCATTATCCGGATCTTCCACCTTCACGTTAAAGCGCAGCGTTCCTGCTGCAAAGAGGTCATTTTCAATGATGACCTTTGCAGGCTCACGCATGGTTTTGAACTTGGATGTCGTCAACACCACTTTCATATCATATTCTTTACCGTTTGTAGCCGGGTAAGTCGCCTTGATATCCGGAACGATTTGGTACTCGGTCATACTTGTAAGCGGATGACCGCCCAATGTCTCATCAAAGCAGTCTTCATCCATTCTAATGCTCATCAAAAGGTTTTCATCCCTGACACGGTCGCCGTTGCTGTCCACATACCAACCTGTAAAATGCGTCATATCATCAGAGTTAAAGGTAATAAACGCATCCGGATTTTCACCGCCGATAGGAGTGATATTAAAGGTCACGCTGCTGAGCAGTTCTGTCAGGACTTTATTAGTCCTGGTATCATTTAATGAAAAGTCAATGATTGCACTGTGCGCGTTAATGTCGGCAATATCCACTTTTACATAGATATTTCCAAGGGAGGATAGAGATGCAGAGGTAAACTTTAAGAATGCAACCTCCTCATGTCTCTGGGGACCTCTCTTATTATTTAAGTCAAAATCTGCCAGTAAATACGCATTGTATTTTGTATTTAAATCAAGGCTGTCAATGCTTACCTTTTGGGATAAGTCAATCTTTCCGTTTTTCACAATTTCATTTGCAGCAAATTTGTAAACATAGTGGACTTTTCCTTCTTCCACGCCGTTTTCTTCATCTGCGAATGTTCTTCCGTTTGCCAGATAGTCTTCACAGTCCTCCCAGGTAAAGCCACCGGGCATATTGTATTGTTTTGTGGCAATAACAAGGTAGACATCATAGTCAGAGCTTCCTTCTGCTGGGATGGCAGAATTCTCCGGATCTATCATGGCTGCATCTATCTCAAAGTTTGCAATTTCGTTTTTGTCAATGGTAAGGGTTGCCTGAGGGCGGGCCTTACAGGTATCAAAAGCTCCTGTATGATTTTCCAGCACAATATCAAATCCGCCAAAGTCTTTTGCCTTAATCTCATAGGTGTAAGAGCTGTTTGGCTTCAGTGCAGAAGTGGAGGATACATCGGTAAGTACCCCTCTTTTAATGTTCCCAAGTGCCATGTTATCTACTTTGCTGTTAATCTGGAAACCAGGGTCTGTAACACCCTTTATGTCTATGGTGAGACCTGCCGCGTTGTCAATGGCATAGACAGCCTCCGGATCGGTAAGAGCCGGATCGGGATCATATGCCACGGAGGTGAGCACCAATTTATTATCATAATAGTAAGGGATATCCATATAATTGATACCGCCTTCTGTTCCCGTTTTAAATACTACTTTGCCTAACTCACTTCTGGGCCTAGTAGTAATAAGGCCACCGCCGGGAAGGTCCATAAGGGTTTCTACGATGCTGTCATTGTATTCATCGTAATAGGTATAGTACACGTTCACACGGTATGTGGTATCCGGCTTGATGGCACCGTTACCACCCTCTACTGTTTTATTGGAACCTGCACCCGTATAGGTACGGTATACCAGGGTTTCCGTTCCGTCATCAGCCACTTCATAAAACTCAAACTGTACTTTTCTTAAGGTATTTAATCTGGCGGCAGGGTCGTCCACCGACACATCCACCATGACACGGTAAACCCCTGCTCTGATATCATGTACGGTAACAGTGGGTTTTACATAATTTTCTACCGGTTTTTCAGCCTTATCGCCTGTCACTTTATCAGGTCTTGCACTGTCAGGACGCACGCCCATGCTGCCCTGCTGCTTGCTTCCCTTGCTGCTTCCTTTAGAAGAAGAACTTTTTTTGGAAGGGTTCTTCTTGACAGTTGAAGTCTTCTTGGACGTACTTTGTTTCTTTTCCTTCTGTTTTGTATCGTCTTCCTCTTCTTCTGCTTCCGCTTCCTCTTCTTCCTCCTCAGACTCTTCTACTTCTTCTTCCACCAAGGCATCCGGAGCTGCTTCTTCTTTTTCCGCAATCTCTACTTCAGGGATTTCCACCTCAGGGATCTCGGGGGAAACAGTAGGATAAGTTCTCTCTTTTCTCTCAGAGAGTGCATTTAACAGTAATAACAAATCACGGTAAGTATATTCTTCTTCATTAATTGTGATAATATCATCTTCTGCAATCCGGTTACATCTCTGGTATACGCTAATACCATTCACCGGTTCCATATATGTGAAGTAATTTTCCCTAAAACAGATAAAACTGTTCATGGTCACTTCTCTAAGTTCCCCATTATCTTCAAAGGTCATGGGGGTTAAGTTGGTGTATAAACCGTTGGACATCTGTGCAAATAAGTATTCATTGGCATCGGCTCTTTCTCCGCCGGGGTTGTATGCCACCTTATCACTCATCATTAATCCGCGGTAGGTTTCATATTCCTCAAATTCCACGTCAAATAAGATGCTTTCATTGTCTGTGAACATTACACCTGCACCGTCGCTGATTAACATAGGGAAATCCATGTCAATTTCTGTCTTTTTCTTTTCGCCTAAATAATAGGAATTACCACGCTGATACACATATTCCAAAGCTTCGAAGGCTGTAAGGGGAACATCTTCTCCCACAAATTCTTCTTCATTAGGGTCAGCTAAAAGAAGCTGCTTCACCTTACCGGTTTCCACAGCATATCCACTATTGTCCAGTCTTAAGAATTCTGTAAATCTTGTTTGCAGTAATAACAGAATAATGATGACAATCGCACCAATACCCAACCAAATTTTTTTCATGAATTATTTCTCCATATCAATATTTGCTACAGTCTCTACTGCCGAGTAAAGAATTGCTTCACCCTGTCCCATTTCAATGGTATCTTTTCCCAAATCAATCACATAGCCGCTCTCTGCCTTAGCGGTAACATCCGTGTTGGCAAGGGCAATTAGTTCATGTTTGTTATCAGCACTGTTGTGATATTCCACATGCTGCTGATAGTTGACAGTGGCATAAGAAAGAGGATCCAGTTCCACAGTCTTTGCCCCGATTGCCAAGGTAGTTTTCTCTAAGAAAATATAGGTATCCTCCCCATCATAAAGGAAACCGCCAAATACCTGTGCTTTTTTCTTATCCAGGGTAAGGGTACTGAGACCATCTCTTTCCGTAATGGTAGTAAAACAGTTCACCTTCTTAAGTGCGGTCCCCTGCTTTGGCACCATCAAAAGCATATTGTTTGATAATGTAATTTTCCTTTCCCCTTCATACAAAATAGGGGCGCCTGCAGTTTCACCGGACGTTTCCTTGTCGGAAACCTCTACTTTTCCGTCTTTACTGCGGTAAACAGCATTATCCTTATAATCGATTTTTAATCCGGCTACATATTGATACGTGCCTGCATTGGGTTTAAAACTGGTAAGTCCGTCTGTATACCATACCATCAGCAGTACTAAGCATATCAATAAAACACCTGCCATACCAATCTGTAACATGGTGATGGCTTTCATTGGTTTTCTGCGTCTTCTCATGCAGTCTCTCCTTTAGCATCTTTCGGTTCTATAGGCCGCTTGTCACTTACGATGCTGAGCACACAGCTTGCAATATCGTAAAGGGTATATAGCAACAGGAAAATAGACAAAAACACCAGCGCTACGGCGATTTTTTTATCAAATAAGATTTCCCTTAAGTAGGAAAGCAAAAAGTTTGCCACATACAATACGCCCATAATAACCACTCCGTTAAATAAACTAACGAATACTTCTTTTATTTTCCGGCGGCAAATATTGTACGCCAAAACCAACACTCCGAAAAACAGGATATGGATTAGTTCAATTCTTCCCTTGTTAAAGAAAAGAGAAATAACAAGGAAAAATTTCAGCATACAAATGGCAAGGGTAACAGAATCTAACATGGTGGCGTCATAAAAGAAGCCAATGATCCTGGTTGTTTTCCCTGTCCACTTAAATTTGCGACAACATAACCAAAGCATAAATGCAATGATAACAGTACCTACTGCTGCTATAATCACTGTTGATTTCAGCAATATCAGCTGTTTAATTAATTCGTCCATAGGTTTTCTCCAGCTCACCGCTTGCACGTTCTACCAGCAGTGAAAACTTGTTCTTCTTGTGCATATAATATCCGTGGATATTTTCCAGTTTGATGGTTTCATCATCAAAAATGATTTCCACGTATCCGTCTACCTCCCCGATAACAGGAAGATAGTCCTCCATGATAAGCAGATTATACTCACGGCTTTTTACACGGATCATACGGATATTCTCATATTGTTTCAGTCCATTGGCGGAATCTACCACGTCTGCACAGATTTTATATTTATTTTTACTTTTACTTATCTTTCTTGTTTCCATGGTATTTACCTATAAATAAGAAATTACTTTCATCCACACCGTCACATTTTCCGGAAAGGATGTCTTCTACGTCGTCTAAAATATCATCAATTGCAACAAATTCACCCTTGATACCTGTATAGTTTTCTGCGACAAACATAGGCTGTGTGAAGTAGTTACGGAGCATTCTGGTACGGTAGAATACATTGGTATCTGCCGCTGACAATTCTTCAATACCAAGTACCGCAATAATTTCTTCCAATTCACGGTAACGGGAATAGTAACGGAGTACTTCTTCTACCAGGTAATAATGTCTTTCACCGATTTTTTCAATATCGATAAGCTTACTTGTGGTATTAAATACATCTACTGCAGGGTAAAGACCTTTTTCTGCAACCTTACGGTCAAGTACAATCTGTCCGTCAAGGTGTGTGGTGATGGTCTGTACTGCCTGGTCTGTGGTATCATCCGCAGGAATATAGATTGCCTGGAAAGAGGTAATGGAACCTTTTTCTGTAGAGTTGATACGCTCTTCTACGTCACTTACCGCAGATGCAATGTTTGCCGGATAACCGTTTTCAATAGGAATACGGCTAAGTTCGGCATTAATTTCGCTCATTGCCTGTACATAACGGTAAATATTATCGATGAAGAGAAGCACGTCCTGATTCTTTTCATCACGAAGGTATTCTGCAAGGGTAAGTCCTGAAAAGATAGCCTTGGAACGGGCTGCTGAGTTTTCACCCATCTGTCCGAAGACAACTGCCATCTTATCAAGCAGTCCTGCTTCTGACATTTCATCATATAATTCCTTACCTTCCCTGGAACGTTCACCAACTCCTACGAACACAGAGTTGGAATTTAAACCTGTATATACATTATGGATTAACTCTTTGATTAACACGGTCTTACCTACACCGGCACCACCTAAAAGACCCATCTTAAAGCCTTTCTGCATGGGTGCAAAGAAGTCAAGCACCTTAATACCTGTCCAAAGGATACCTCCGTTTAAGTTGATTTCCTCAAGTGATAAGTTTCTGGCATATACGTTTCTCTTCTTTTCTTCTTCGATGGTGTTTTCATCCAAAAGTGAACCGTAAGAATCAAATACTTTACCTAAAATTTCATCATTGTACTGAATCTCTAATCCCTTTTCTGCCTTAAATACATCAAGCCCTTTCTTAAGTCCGATTACGGACTGGAAAGGAATTGCAGATATTACTTCTCCGTCTTCTTCTGCTACCTCGAATTCAATCTTCTGTCCTTTATTATATACGTAGAGAATATCACGGATTTTTACCTTGTTTTCCGTAAGCAGAACTGTTATGTTCAGTTCTGATACTGAAATGATTTTTCCAACACAAACCTCAGCCATTGTACTGTTCCCTCCTAATAGTGTTTCAGTTTGGTAAAGTCATCAAGAACCCTTGCAAACTGTTTATCTTTCTTTTCTCTTCTATCTTGAAGCACAAACATCTCTTCACGTTCGTCGATTTTCTTCAAGGACTCTGTGGTTACATTCTGTCTGGAGATGTTTTCAGCCGCAAAGCTTGCCGCTGCCGCAATCTCCATGGAATATTTCACATAAAGTACAACCAACTCTGTAAGCAGATTATTTACATCGCCCTCAAATGCGAAATCGTCCTGGTACTCGCTGAGCGCTTCTTTTCCCACTTTTTTCTTTTTCAGCGGGAATACCTGCTTTTTCACTAATTCTACCTGAGTGGAATTATAGTAATGATTGTAGACAAGATTAATCTGTGAATACTTCTTTTCACGGATACTTTCTTCTAACAGCTTCATTACCTTAGAGTTGTCTTCATTAAATTCTTCTCTTGTCAGGAAAAGGATTTGTTTTTCATCGTCGCGTTGTCTGATTTTTCGTCCGATAATCACGTTACGACTGTTTTCTTCCTCACTTGCAAGCACACGCTTAACAAGGGAGTTTAGATTATTACAAAATCCCATATCACTGCCTATGTAAATATTGAGCACCGGTTTTTCCGCATCAATCCAAAGGGTGTGATAGTCAAGCATTACGTTTCTGTTGTTTACAATGTTGTCTATCATATCGGTGAGAACATTTTCAAAAGCAGCATATTTTTTCGCCTGATTTCTTGATTTGTCCACTCGCAGAAGCGAATGGAAATTCATGACTTTAACAACGCTTTTTATACTCATAATTCTTTTCCTACAACTTCCTTAAAGTCTCTCATGATTTCATCTGCACTTCTTGGTGAAAACTTGTACTGTAGCAATCTTTCCTGAAGCTGTTCGCCTTCTTTTAAGCTCTGCTGCATTTCAGGACTCATTTCATCTACGTTGGCAAGCTGGTATACTTCTTTGGTTTCCAGATAGCTTAAGAACTTTCTACGTACCACAGCACCTAATTTCTTCATTTCTTTATCCTGCACAGCGCCGCCCAAACGGGATACGCTAAGTCCGTAGTTGATAGCAGGCTTTAAGCCCTTTTCAAAGCTCTTTCTGGAAAGAACGAGCTGACCGTCTGTAATGGAAATAATGTTGGTGGAAATATAGTCTGTGATATCTCCGCCTCTGGTTTCAACAATAGGAAGAATGGTAATGGAACCACCGTCCTTATGCTGACATCCCTTTTCAAGCAATCTTGAATGTGTATAGAAAATATCCGGGGGATATGCATCTCTACCGGGCACCTTGTCTGATAACAGGGAAATTTCACGGTGGATGTCTGCGTGGGCTTTCAAGTCGTCGATAACAACCAATACATCCTGTCCCTCTCTCATGTAGCTTTCTGCAATGGAAAGTCCCGCATAGGGAGTAAAGAAGGATACAGGGGGTTCGTCATCGTTGAAGGCTGCTAAAATCAGTGTATATTCCATGGCACCCTTACGCATCAAGCTGTCATATAACTCACGGATATTCTTTTTCGTTTTATTCACTGCAATATAGATACAAATAACGTTACGGTCTTTCTGGTTTACAATGGCATCCACTGCAATCTGTGTCTTACCGGTCTTCTTGTCACCGATAATGAGCTGTCTCTGGCCATAACCGATAGGGTAAATCAAGTCAATACCGGCAATACCTGTATAGAAGGGTCTGGATACTTCGCCTCTTTCCATAATGGGGATTGCGGGTGTTTCAATCATATAAGGCTTTAAGTTCTCAAACTTTTCGCCAAGGAGTCTGTCTTCGCCGAAGATATCTACAATGTGTCCAATAGCAGCCTTTGAATACATGGCACAGAAGTCAAAGCCTGTGGTTACTACTTCATCTCCTACATAGATTGCATTGGTTCTCTGGAGAAGGGCAACCTTTACGGAATTCTTTCCGATGGCGGTAACATATCCCACTGAATGGTTTGCAATTACAACTCTTTCATAAAATCCTACTGCTTCCAGTCCTACTACTTCCAAAATGTAGTCTTTTACCTTGGAAACATGTCCAACTTCGTAAATGTTGTTCATGTTTTTCATGTTTCTCAGTTTTGCATTAACAAGATTTTCAATAAACGTACTCATTTTTTCTCCTCGATTCATAAATACTATAGTCGTACAATCGTTTCTGGTACACAATACGAATTCCTTCGCAGACATTTCTGTCAAACTGACAGCTTACAAACGGGGATATGTAGGAATAATCTTCCGCCTCATCTCCCACATAGGCTACCAGTATAGGGCTTTCCTCATTGACGATTTCTTTCAGCCAACTGATAAAATCCAGGATTTTAAAATCCCTTGCATTATCCAGGTTTACTTCCTTTGCATATTCCTCGAATAATCCTTCTTCCTCATCACTAAGTTCCTCGTCTAAAAGCTTTAACTGGTCTTTCTCCGAAATACTACACAAGTCGTATACCGCATCAAAATTTAATTTTTCCAAAATTCTTTTTGCCATCTCATAACGGTTCATATCACCCTCATAAGGGAACTTCTCCATGATGGTCCGGATAATGTCTTCCTTATCCATAACAAGAAGTGTTTTGGCAAGCTTATAGTCTTCAAAAAAACCATTGTCAATATAGCGTGCAATGGGGATAAAGGAATCTCTGATTACCGGCCTTGGTTTATAAAACCTTGAGGGCTGCATCGCACTATGGTCCATCTTCAATATTCTGATTTCCTGTTGTAGTTTTTCCTTTTCTTCCTGTAACTGTGCAAGTTCATCCAATTTTTCTTCGAAATCATCATCGTATTCCTGTAACTTGGATAAAAAGTATGCATTTACCTTTTTACTTGCATTTTCAGTTACAATCCGAAGAGACAGGGTGATGAAATAAATCATCACACCCATCACAAGGAAAATTGCTGCAAAAACTGCTAACATCTTTTTCCCTCCGACTTAACTTTTTGCTTATACTGCAAAAGGATTAAAGAACAACAATACCAATACAAAAGCAAATAATAACAGTAATAATAATGTCTGAACAATGGCTATAAACATTACGGACTGGATGACATCACTTTTTGTTTCCGGGTTTCTTCCAATTGCCTCTGCAACCTTGGAACCTAAAATACCAAGACCGATACCGACACCTAAAAATGCCAATCCCAAAATCCATCCGATTGCCTGTAAAGTAGCTGATAAAATTGCATCCATTTTTTTCTCTCCATTCTTTTTATTGATTAATTAACATTTCCGCTGGCACCGCCTAAATAGGGTGTCATATCTTTGCCGTCATACTTGGCTGTCTCAAACTTCATGGAAATGGTTCCGCTTACGTCCCCTGACACTTTAAACTTCAGTGTGGAGGAAAATCCCGAACCGGAAGCCTTCGCTGTATCAATCTCTTCCGTTGCCTTCTGGCTTCCGCCATAATAAACGCCAACCGTACATCCACTCTGTAGCTGGTAAGCACTGTTACCTACAACGGTATAGTCTACAGTTACATAGGTATCGCCTTCCATTTTATTTGTACTGATTTTATTGATTTCGATGTAGGCAATGTCACCACTGGTAGTTGCATTTACAACATCCTGTGTCACTGTCTCTAAGGTGATATCACCGGGGTTTTTCTGCATGTACGCCTTATAGCCCATCTCCACCTTATACTCTGTGGCCGGTTCTAATCCCGTTACCGTAAACTGGTTGGACGTCTTGTCAAGATGTACTTCCTGGGTTGTTCCGCCGCCATAAATCTTTAAGAATACATCCACATAGTCGTTGGTCAAGTCGTTTACTGTATAGCTGATATCCATGGAGGATACATTCGGTGTAACTTTATTTAAGCTAATCCATTTGGTTGCAGATACAGAAGCATCACTTCCTTCACCGCCATCACCACCGGAGCCGCCATCACCACCGATACCACCGGTTCCGCCTAAGCCACCGATTCCGCCGGTTCCGCCATCTCCGCCGATACCACCGTCGCCGCCTACGCCGCCTGCCCCGCCGGTTCCGCCATCACCACCGGTCCCACCGGAGCCACCGGTTCCACCGATTCCACCTGCGCCACCGGTTCCACCGGCACCGCCGTCTCCACCGGCACCACCGTTACCACCCATAATGGTAATCACATCCGGATTGCTGGCCATCAGTGTCTGTCCGTCATCTTCTGCAATTCCTTCGGAATAGATCAGTGGATCTCCGCTGAACATATTGCTGCTTCCGATTACGTTCTTTAAGTTTACTACATCGCCGTCATAAGCCAAGAGCTCGCTGGCAATATCAAAATATAATTCATCACTCTCTAAAAGAATGGGGGATATCATGTTGACATAGTAATTGTCATTCATGAGCATCGCCGTTCCTGATTTATGTATATTAATGGCTACATAATCATTTGTTTCAAAGCTGCCGTCATAAGAACGGATGTCTGACCCTGTCATGATGTACATACGGTCACGCAACTTATAAATACCTGCTTTGCCGGTATCCTCGATTTCAAGTACCTCCGGAGTATTTTCTACGGTTCCGTCTTCCAAAATATGGTACGCTTCCCCATATAAGGTAAGGGTATCTTTTTCATTGTCATAGATTACCGTGTTCTTTCCAAGGCAGTAAGCATTGTTTTCACCTTTTACTTTTAGGTAATACTTTCCGTCCCACTGTTTTTCCAGCTTACCTTCGCCGGTCATTTCTACATATTCGTTCTCTTCCGTATAAACCGTACTGTTCTGACTTACTTCATAGGCATCGTCAGACTTTCCGATCACATTAACTACGGCAACTGAAAGAGCAACCAGACCAACTACAATCAATCCGCCAAAGACATTGAATGTCAGCGTATTCTGCTTATTTATTTTTCTCATGTCTTTTCCTTTCTACCTTCCTAGTTAGTACTATTGTCGCTTCCTTCTTCACTGCCGGAACCTTCGGAATCATCTGAATCATCGGATTCGTCTGAGTCACCGGAGTCATCGGATTCGTCTGAATCACCGGAATCATCGGATTCGTCTGAATCACCGGAATCATCGGATTCGTCTGAATCACCGGAATTATCGGAACTATCAGGATCCTTTGAGCCTTCGGAATCCTTTGAGCTATTGGAATCCTTTGAGCCTTCAGAATTGCCGGAGCTACCGGAAACTCCTGAATTGTCGGAGTTTTCGGAATTGTTTTCCTCATTTTTTGAAGTTTCACTATTTGTGTTATCTTCACTTTCGGTTCCACTGCTTGCGTCTTTAGAAGTAGTGTTATTTTCTGTTAATGTCTCATCTGTTACTTCTTCACTTGTCTGTGGACGCCTGCTCATCATTCTAAGGCTATAGCCTGTCTGCTCTCCACCATCTGATACACCGGTACCGGTATCCTGTACAACTACCGTTGCCTTATCGTTACCTAATGCAACATCTTGTTCATCACGGTATTGTACTGTCAAGGAATAATTTCCTGCTTCTGAGACAGTCCATTCATTACGGTAATCAAAGCTTCCTTCGTTTTTCATCTCATCCGTCACAGTAAAGCTATCTCTGAAAATCTGAGAGCCATCGGAAGGATTATTGACTGTAATCACAATCTCGGTAACTGTATCAAAGGACTGCAGGTTCGTAAAGTTGATATACAACTGGGAAAGATTTGCTGCAGGACCAATCTGTGCAGTTGTATTACCAAGAGCTACTACTGTATATTCCTGCTCGATTTCCTTATCTCTTACATTATCATTTGTATTATCAATATTTGCTATGACTCTGATAATGTATTCCTTACCACCCTCCACATCTGCAAAGGTCACTGTCTTTGAATGACTTGTGGAAGCACTTCTCGTAATATCTACCGTTTCCTTTACTGCGTTGGCAGCTTTATCCACAAGTGCTACCGTGTACGTATCTTCCATAATAGAACGCTGGGAATCTGTACTTGCAATGGTTGCACTGATGGTTACCAGATTGGATGAGGGATCATCATGCTTTCTGGATGTGGCAGTAATGTTAAAGGTAGGATCCTTTAAACTTGCCGGTGTGGTAAAGTCCACTTCCTTGTTGCCAAGAGAAGATCCATCCCCTTTGGACGTTGCTTTTACTATCAGTGTATATTCCGTACCTAATCTCAAACCGCCTGTAGGATTCATTTTCACAGTAATGGGATTATTCTGGGCCGGTGACTGTGAATAGTATTCATAGCCGCTTCCTACTCCTAACGGATCCACTTCACCTTCCGCCACTTTTGTTCCATTTTTATCATTTACTACAAAGGAGATTTGTTTATTGGTACCTTCATCACCGGGAATACCAAAGTTGAAGGTAACACCCTTATTATTATAACTCGTATAGAAATAGGACGGGCCTACTACATCAAGTTTAATCTGCTCTAATGTTTTAATCTTATATTCCCATCCGGCTCTGTTACCGTCAAAAGAATACAGGTTAACAATCTCTTCATTACTGTTGTAAGCAAACAGTACCACTTTATACTCTGTTCCTGTACTTAATCCACGGATTCTAAGGTCTGCATAAATCTTGCCACCGCTTGTATGAAGGGGAATATTTTTCGCATTAAAAGGAGTATATGCATAGTCATCTATGGTTCCGGCACCATCTACTGTATAATAGGTAACTGCATTTTCTCCTGTGCCATCTGTACCCTGGGTTAATTTAAACAGATTTCCGTTTGCATCATATACCTTGGCATAGATTTTGCTGGTATCAGATGCACCGGTTCCTGTGGTTTCAAACCGTAAGTATGCACTGGTTGCACCGGGCACATTTTCCACCTCACGGACTGCAGGAAGGATATCTCCGATGACTAATGTGGCATCCGTACTAAAGAACGGAATTTCTTCTTTCATTCCCAGTTTTTCCACAGTATAGTAAGCAGTGTTTGCCATGGAGGTCACACGCATACCGGTTTCATTCATTGCAAGGTCAAACGCAAAATCTTCCATGCCGTTTGCAAGTGTTAACGGGGTAGTGGGATAACGCATGGTCATCACTGCGCTTTCCTTAGCATCGTCGCTAAACTCAAATCCATTATCGCCTGTATTTTCGCCCGGAAGAATCAAGGAACCTCTTACGGTATCCATAGAAGGAATCCATCCGGTTTCCTCCAATCTGCGGTAATAGGTGCTTCCGTCTTCCTGATACATCTTAAGGGCAAAGAGATTTTCATCTCCTAAGGAAGGATCGCTTATGCCTGTTGACTTGTATCCTTCTACACCACTTACAAAGGTGCTGTAATATCCGTCTACTCTTACGGTTACCTCTGTCTCTCTGGCATCTACTAAGGTCTGTACAGGTGCTGCGTCTAAATAAATTTCAGCATAGTCACCGCCGTCAGATATAGCATTTATATAGCTTGGATATACCGGGTCATACACAACCTTATTACTTTCGTCGTTCGTGCCGGTAAAGGTAACTCTATACGCTGCATATTTCTTAACATCCGCTCCCTGAAGAGTCAGTTTGTACCGGTATCCACCTTCGTTGATAATGGCTTTTTCGCGGCCAGCTTCCCCTGCACTAACATTTTCTGTAGGAATGCCATTCTTTTTCAAGCCTTTGGCGGAAATACCTGCAGGTGCACTTGTAACAGCACTCTTAAACTGTACCGGTGCAGAGGTAATGCTCTGTACTTCAGCGGTACTGCTCAATTTATAATTCAGGGAAACTGCATAATATTTTCCGTCTGAAAGTCCCGTTACATCTAATTCATGGTAATCACTTAAGTAATTGTTCACATCTGCTGTAAGCGTAGCCGGAGCAGCATCCGTAGCTTCCTGTGCTGTTCCTCCTACCTTTACCATAAATCCGTTTTCCACAGCATCATCAGGGTCCACCACACGATACATCCATGTAGCGGAATCATTATCACTGGTATAAGGATATCTGAGTACCTTCGGTGTCTGTTTTCTAAATTCAATAATCGGTGAACGGTAGAAGGGAACGGGGTCTTCCCCATCATAGGAACAGTCGGGATAATTATCGTTCTCATTATTGCCGTCACAGTTAATCATGCTGTTATCTGCTTCTACTTCATAGCGGATATAGTAACGTTTTCCTCTCTCTAAAACAGTGCCGTTTACAGGAGTTCCATCTGCATTCGTCCAATTAACCACTGTGCCATTTTCCACATAACTCTCGGTTCCTTTAAAGTACAGCTCTACTTCCGGTGTATGATACTGTCCTGACTGACCGATTACATGGGTACCCACAAGCACAAGTTCACCGGGATGTTCCGTTTCCACACCGTCGTCATAGAATTTCTGTCCAAGGTAACTGCCTGTTTCGTCTTCGCCCATTTCGTAGATATAATATGTCGCCTTAACAACATCCGTATAGGGATACTCTGCCTGGAAACGCACACCTACGATGGTGTCATCTGCTTTATCGTCTTCATCATAATCCTCCCTCGCGCCGGCATTGGTAATCACGGATGCGCTTACCTGGGTATTAGGGTCTACAGCCTGTACATGGCGCTTGGTAATGGTAAAGACTGCCACGTCTTCTTTATTTACAAAGGAAATGGTATTATCTTTATGCTCTGTATAGTCCTTACCTTCGATTGCACGGATTTTAAATACACCGCCTGAAAAGAAACGGCTGTCATTGTTATCAAGACCGAATGATTCCGGAGTCAGTACCAACTGATGAGCCCCTACTGAATCTTTAACCACCAGACCACCATGGGTATCTTTATATTCACTGTCCGTAATATTTGCATCTGTTCTGTCTACCCAGCAGCTACGATAAAATACACTGTCATGGGTATATTCTTCAAACTGCACATCTTGCACAACAGCATCATTACCCATTTTCTGTTCCAGGCCATTATCTAACACGTGAATCAGTTCAAAACGCACTTCGTCCAGGATTCCTGCTTCATATTCATAGAATGCTTCATCCGGTTCCCCTTCTGCACCTGTAAGGGCAGGATTGGTTAAATAGAATTCCTGGGCAAAGGCAACCGTTGCCTTATTATATGACCTAAATGCCATGGACAGTGACTGTGTATCTGTGGTTGTTGCACGGGCACCTGTCAGGAAGGTCTTTACTTCCGCTCCTGTTGCATCCAGATCACCATTGGTATCCCAAGGACCACTCAGTGACAAACTGTAAGTTGCCTTTTTATGCAATCCGGTTTGTTCAAAGCTATATAAATATGTATTTCCATTTTGGCTATCAAACTTTAAGGTTGTACGCCGTATCTCGTTACCCGCTTCATCTTCTACTGTGTTTACTTGTGTGCCCACTTTATCTGTAAGTTTAACGGAAATAATATCATTGTATTCACCTAATATGGACAGTTCTAAAGGACGGGATCCATTAATGTAATCGTACAAGGATTTTCCTTCCGGATCAATAATACGGATTTTTCCGGCAATGGCTTCCGGGTATGTTGCTATATCCACAAATTCTACAATTAAATTGGATGCAGACGCAGAAAGTCCCGTAGGAGTTGAGAATGCGGTAGAATATTCCACATCCTTCTCATTGTCATTAAACTCTACCACAACTCTTGCAATGTATTGATTGGCATCGCCATCCGGCATAGTAAATGTCTGGTCTGCAAGTACTGCCACACTCTTGGTGAATGCAGGCTGTAAATCTGCAAGGGTCTGATCCTGTTTTGCATTTTCAAAATCAGTAGCATTGTACAGTTCATAACGGTATCCGGTAATACCATTATCATCGTCTTCTACGGAATCCAAAGAAACGGTAATGGTATGGGCAGTGTTATTAATCACCACTTCGGGTACCATTGCAGTTACCGGTTCGGGATCTAACTCGTTTCCATTTTCATCTTTTACCTTATGATACGGTTTTTTCTTTAAAGTCATCAATTCCGTTTCCGTATCACCGGCATTTACCATCTCACCATTGGTGTCAAGGACACTTGCTATCTCTGCATAGTAACGTGTATTGGAGGTAAGTTTATAATTTTCACCTGCCGGTCTGTTACCGGAATCAAAGTTTGGCACGGTATTGTCAAACACAGAAGTCTGTGTTCCGGTAGTGCCATCATAATTATAGCGGGCAAGAGACACCTTGTTTCCGTTTTCATCGTAATTATAGAAGTGTACGATGTAGCTGCTCACATTAGTAGCAGTCACTTTGCTCACTGCAGAAACAGATTCCTCTGTTACCACGCCTTTGCTTAAAACAATGCCAAGTGCATCGGTTTTAAATATCTTGGTATATAAAGTAGCATCCATAGGGTCTACCCCTTCTGCTACCACATACTGTCCCTTTACCACTACCACATATTCGGTATCAGGGTTTAAGCCTGTCTGGGTAAAGTTCAGTTTACCTGTCTGCTCTAACTGTGCTCCCAAATTTGCCGCATCATTTGCTGAGTTTACACGATTCATGGTGGCACGGTCATATACTTCCACTGTTGTGGTGCCGTTTCCTACCAAGGAGCCATCAAGGTCAAGCATATCAAACTGCATCTGGGCACTGCTGGATGTCACATCATATCCGTTAGCAGTATCCACACTGACTGTAGGTCTTGAAAGCAAATCAACAGCCACAATAGGGTCATCACCATTCTGGGCATCTTCACCGTCTAAGCCTTCAGCACCATCGTATCCCATAATACCTTCGTCGCCTTCTACGCCATCTTCGCCCTGGTTACCCTCAGAACCGGCCATACCTTCTTCGCCGGCCACGCCTTCTTCGCCTTCTACTCCCTGTTCGCCTTCTTCGCCGTCTTCGCCGTCTTCACCGATTTCACCGGCTTCGCCTGCTTCTCCTGCGTTACCGGAAGCGCCATCCTTACCGTTAATCACATTAAAGGTAGGAATCTTAAGCTCCGGTGAATCTGCATTTTCATCAAGCTCGATATAATCCTCATCGTCAAGTGCCATGGAGTCTAAGGATAAGCCGGGTTCACCATTCTGATAGAAGTTCTTTCCTACCAGATTCAGTTCCGCGCCGCCTTCTGTATATAAGAAAGAGTCAGCAGAAACAGTCTGATAAGTACCCTGCTGGTGTACAATTCTGACAATTCCGCTGTCCACATATTTAATCTGTGCATATCCGGGCAAAGTAATTTCCTGAGATGCGCTTAACTTAAGGGTTACCTCAGGAGATACAATCATATAATCCGTATCTGAAATTTTCCATACAAATTCAGAGATGGTCATCTTTTCTCCGCGACTGCTCATCTCATAGCTTGTACCATTTTTCAAAAGAAGAGTATTGGGTGTAAGACTGTAGTAGCCAAACTGCTCCTCACCCACATCATCCAGGTTCATAATGACACCTTTGGTAAATGAACCCAAGGATCCGTCTGCATAATGCAAAAATTGATTAATATCGATAGATACTTCCTCTCCGTTTGCATCTTTAAATAAGACCTTAGTATCAAACTTTTCCTGATACTTTGATCCCTGGCTGAAATAGTGCTGCTGATTTACTTCTGTCACCGCAATCTCTGCCGGTGCATCCAAAATAAATCCGTCTGCAACGAACTGTTTCATGCTCTTAGCGTTATGGGATACACTAAGAACCCCTAATCCTACGGCAAGTAATAATACTGCCACAATGATTAATGTAATGCTCCTCTTTGCTTTCAACTTCATAGCTTTGCTCCTCGTATCTTTTTTGTAAATTAAAATGGCTGCAAAAACTACTACCTACAAGTAAATAATAATTTGTGCAGCCGAACCATCATAAGAATATGACTTCATGCTTTGCGCCCACCCATCACTGAGTGTTTGCCAACGACAATATTAAACGTTTTCTAAATCAAGCCTTATTCCAGTTTATAATCGCGTCGACAAAAAGTCAAGGTTTTCTTCTTTATTTTTCCTTTTTTGTCAATTTTTTCTCTGGGGTTTGTCAGACATGTCCCCTTTTTGTGCATATTATCGGTTTGCGAGTGCTCCGGCAATATCTGCTTTCATATCTTCTACAGCTGCCCTTGCCGCATCTCCAAAGTTTTCTGCCCCAAAGGATGCATATTTTTCCTGCTGGTAAGCTGCGATGATGCCTCTGGAAGAGTTCACGATTGCACCCAGTCCATCTTCGTTAAAGAAATGCACCAAATCAGCACCTTTACCTCCCTGGGCTCCATAGCCGGGTACCAGAATATAACTCTTAGGCATCACCTTGCGGAGTACTTTTCCCATTTCGGGATAGGTAGCACCAACTACCGCACCGATGTAGCTGTAAGTATCTCCCATGTGCTCTTCGCCCCACTTAGCCACCTGTTCGCCAACCATTTCATAAAGAGGCTTGTCAGTGTCCTTTAACACCCTGTCCTGAAACTCACCGCTACTGGGGTTGGATGTCTTTACCAGAATGAACAGTCCCTTGTTTTCTTCCTTACACACTTTAATAAAGGGATTGATACCGTCAGAACCCAGGTAAGGATTCACGGTGGCAAAATCTTCATCAAATCCGTAGTAAGACTGACTGCCCACCTGTACTTTTCCAAGGTGTCCTACTGCGTAGGCCTCGGATGTGGAACCAATATCTCCTCTTTTCACATCCCCGATGACCACAAGATCTTTTTCCTTACAGTAATCTACTGTCTTCTTAAAGGCAATCATTCCCGGTATCCCGAACTGCTCATACATGGCAATCTGGGGTTTTACAGCAGGAACACTGTCATATATGTTATCTATGAGCACCTTGTTATACTGCCAGATTGCTTCTGCTGCCCCCTCCAGTGTCTCACCGAAGTCTGCAAAGGCCTTTTTCTGAATGTGCTCCGGCACAAACTTCATCATGGGATCCAGTCCCACTACAATTGGTGCCCCTGTCTGTTTGATTTTGTTCACAAGTTTGTTAATCATGTGCCATCTCCTTGTAATTCTGTTTATAAACTTTCTGAAAACGCCCTGATTCTTGAAGCATTTCCGTACTTCTTCACTTCATCGCCGTTTACCACCACCAGGGTAGGCGCCTGCATAATTCCGTACTTCTCAACCAATTCCGGATTTTCTTCTGCGTCTATCAGTACATAACTATAGTCCTTTAAGTATTCTTTTGCAAGATTACAATTGGGACAGGTTTTTGTGGTAAACAGATAGGCAACATTTTCTGCCGCCTGTACGGATACCGCCTTTTCTTCCCCGGCACCCTTTGAAAGAGTTACCACGCTGGGAGCGGGGTGTTTTAATACGGAATTCTTAACATCATAGGTCTTTCTGTTTTCATATTCCTGAAGTTTTCCGTCATTCCAGTTCTGGACTGGTCTGTAGTAGCCGGTGATACGGCTGTATACTTCCGTCACCTTACCGCAGTGAGGACACACATTCTGCTCACCTGCAAGGTATCCATGCTCTTTACAAATCGAGTATGTAGGTGACAATGTATAATAAGGAAGTTTATAGTTTTCCGCAATGGTTCTAATTAAGTCAGCAGCCGCTTTCCAGTCAGGAAGCTTTTCTCCAAGGAACGCATGGAATACGGTTCCCGATGTATAAAGTGTCTGAAGTTCATCCTGGATATCCAGGGCATCAAAAATATCGGAAGTAAAGTCTACAGGCAGATGGGATGAATTGGTATAATAGGGTGTATCATCCACGCCTCCTGCTGTCTTAATAGCCGGCCATTTTTTCCTGTCGTGTTTCGCCAGACGATAGGTGGTACTTTCTGCAGGGGTTGCCTCTAAGTTATATAAATCACCATACTGCTCCTGATAATCGGAAAGTCTCTCACGCATGTGATTTAATACTTCTTTAGTAAATTCCTGTGTCTCCTTAGATGTCATATCCGCACGAAGCCAGTTTGCATTTAAGCCCACTTCATTCATACCAATTAAGCCGATGGTTGAAAAATGATTGTCAAAGGAGCCTAAATATCTCTTGGTATAAGGATATAATCCCTCGTCCAAAAGTCTGCTGATAACACCTCTCTTAATCTTAAGAGATCGGGCAGCAATATCCATCATTTTATTTAATCGCTTATAAAAATCATCTTTGTTGGTAGCAAGATACGCAATTCTAGGCATGTTAATGGTAACAACACCAACGCTTCCCGTGCTTTCGCCGGAACCGAAGAATCCACCGGTTTTCTTACGCAGTTCCCTAAGGTCAAGACGAAGACGGCAACACATACTACGCACATCGCTGGGTTCCATGTCAGAGTTAATATAGTTAGAGAAATAGGGTGTTCCGTATTTCGCTGTCATTTCAAAGAGCAATCTGTTATTCTCTGTGTCAGACCAATCAAAGTCACTGGTAATAGAATATGTAGGAATGGGATACTGGAATCCTCTTCCGTTGGCATCCCCTTCAATCATGGTTTCAATGAACGCTTTGTTAATCATGTCCATTTCAGGCTTGCAATCTTTATATTTAAAATCCATTTCCTTGCCGCCTACAATAGCAGGAAGTTCTGCAAGGTCAGCAGGCACTGTCCAGTCTAATGTAATATTGGAAAAAGGTGCCTGGGTGCCCCAGCGGCTGGGTGTGTTCACACCATAGATAAATGCTTCAATACATTTTTTTACTTCTTTATAAGAAAGGTTGTCCACCTTTACAAAAGGTGCCAGATAGGTATCAAAGGACGAAAATGCCTGTGCCCCGGCCCATTCATTCTGCATAATGCCAAGGAAGTTCACCATCTGGTTGCACAGTACAGACAAATGTGCTGCAGGTGCCGATGTGATTTTACCGGTAATACCGCCAAGTCCTTCCGTAATAAGCTGTTTTAATGACCATCCTGCACAATAGCCTGTGAGCATGGACAAATCATGGATATGAATATCGGCATTTCTGTGTGCCTGGGCAATTTCCTGATCATAAATTTCGGAAAGCCAGTAGTTTGCGGTAACCGCACCGGAATTGCTTAAAATAAGTCCGCCTACAGAATAAGTGACGGTTGAGTTTTCTTTTACACGCCAATCTTCTACCTTAACGTAGCTGTTTACCACATCTTTATAGTCCAAAATCGTAGACTTCATGGTTCTCATTTTTTCACGCTGTTTACGATAGAGAATATAGGCCTTGGCAGCTTCTGTATAACCTGCCTGCTCCAGTACTTTTTCTACACTGTCCTGAATATCTTCCACATGAATCCCATCATCCTGTACTTTATCCTGGAAATCAGCAGTAACGCGGAGTGCAAGCAAATCCACCACGTCATTATTATACTGCACGTCTGTCGCATTGAACGCCTTCATAATAGCATCACTGATTTTCGTCAGTGTAAAATCTGTAATTTCCCCTTCTCTTTTGATAACCTGAAACATTAAAAACAACCTCCCACTCCATAAAACAATCTGCACGCGCCGGTTAAAGCACCAAAAACGCTACACAATAAAAGTGTATCATTGGGTGATATAAAAGTCAATGAAAAAACACAAGATATTGTGTTTAGTTTTTTAAGACAACATAATATCTTGTGTTTATCGTGTTTTCAAAAATATATATTCCCTGGCGGCAACCGGATCATCGGGATAAGTCTTTAAATATCCATCCAAAAGGACAGATGCCTTTTTGTATTCTCCCAGCAACTCATAGGCAACAATTTCGTTCATTTTCAGGACCTGCATAATCCCGTTATCTTCGATATTCATAGCTAATTGGAACGCTTCCAGTGCACCTTCATAGTCTTTCATCTGGATTTTGCAAAGTCCCATTTGATTAAGCACCTGTGCATTTTCCCCTTCACTTTGAAGGTATGTGTTGTAAACACTGATGGCGTAATTAT
This sequence comes from Lachnospiraceae bacterium, assembly GCA_017938315.1. GTDB lineage: Bacteria > Bacillota > Clostridia > Lachnospirales > Lachnospiraceae > Suilimivivens. Next base: position 44,871 of record JAGBBV010000013.1, on the reverse strand, counting down.
TATCCCCTAATATCTCATGGGTCTTCCCAAGAAAAAGAATGGCTTCATAAGCTCCGGTATCCCTGGCCTTTTCCAAATAGTTTCTGGCGTTTTCATAATCTTCCAGGTAATAACTGATCCGGCCTTTTTCATAGTTGGTCATATCCTTGGTTCCGCCATTCATTGCAGTCTGTAAATAAGTCTGTCCGGCTTCTTTATAGCCATTGTCACTTAGTACACAATAAATATCTATCAGTCTGTCATAGTCTTTTGGATTCAGGGAAATGGTCTTATCAAAATTAAGAAGGGCCGCCTCTGTGTTTCCTTTCTCCGCATGGATAACACCCCTTAAATAATAGGCATCCCGCTCCTCGGGACGGAGTGCAATAATCGCATCATATGCCCGCAGCGCTTTATCCGTTTCTCCCTGCTTATAATAAGCGGTTGCAAGATAATAATTAATATCATAGTCCATGGAGTCCGGTATCCCGTCACTATAGGAAAGTGCGGTTTCAAAAGCTTCTGCTGCCTCTGCATACTGTGTCTTTCCCATGTAAGCAAGACCTAACCCCCTATATAACTCTCTCGGTTCCTCTTCTGCTTCCTTTGCCGCTTCAAAACTAAGGATTGCCCCGTCATAATCCAGTGCCATAACAGCTTCCATTCCTGCATCAATATTCTCCGTTTTATGGAAGAAACCGCAGCCACTTAAAGAAAGGGTCAGTGCTATTAATAATATGATTGCTTTCTGTTTGTTTTTTCTCATATCCTGCTCCCTTTCTTTTCTTTCTATCGTATCATATAATCCGCAGGATTACCAACCTTTTCGAAGTCCTTTTGGATAATGATTTTTCATAATTTCTCCGGCTGCTTTCCCCCAGCCTATGGAATATCCGTCTACTGTAATCAGACACCAGCCGGATTTCTCCGCTACGGGAAAGGTTTGTCCGTTTAAGTAATCACGTATCTGCCCATCATCTGCCTTCATATCCGCGCTTTGCTTGACAGCAGAGCTTCCCATTGCAAGCGCCAGTGCATGGGAGGGTTCAAAGCGGTTTTTCTTTAAAGTGCCCAAATGAAGACCCGGGCGCAGTACCTTTAACCCTTTTAATGCCGGTGCATTTTCGGGCAGTAAATAAAGCTGCTCACCGAACTTAATGAAGGTTCCTTTCATTTCTATCTTCAAATACGCTCTTTCAAAAGAAAGATAGTCCTGATAGTCTCTTTCCTGCAACCCTTTTTCGCATCCGCCTTTACTTTCTCTGTCCGCACCTACTGTTTCTCCTGCCTTTTGAAGAACTGCCAGATAGTGTCCTTCCCCATGGAGTTTATGAGGCCATAGTCTGATAGTATGTTCTATGCCCTTTGCCGCATTTTCTACCCACAAGGGATTCCCCCCTGCCATCCCTTCCGATTTTTTTACGGGAAGAATGGAAAACTCAGGATGCTTTTGCAAAAAACGGCTGATGGTTCCCTCATTTTCCTGTGGGGCAAAGGTACAGGTGGAGTAGACAAGTCTTCCGCCGGCTTTTAGCATCTGTGCCGCCGACTCTAATATGGCATCCTGTCTCTTTGCACACATGTCCACATTTTCAGGGCTCCACTCTGTGCAGGCCTCTTCATTCTTTCTAAACATCCCTTCTCCTGAACAAGGTGCATCCACTAAGATCTTGTCAAAATATCCGGGGAAATGCTCTGCCAGTTCATCCGGTGCATGACTTACCACAATGGCATTTTTTACGCCCATCCGCTCCACATTCTCTGACAAAATTTTCGCTCTGGCAGGATGAATTTCGTTACAGACTAAAATCCCTTTTCCTTCCATAGCTGCCGCTATCTGAGTGGTTTTCCCACCGGGAGATGCACATAAATCCAGTATTTTTTCACCGGGCCTTACTTCCATGTAAGTCACCGGCGCCATGGCACTGGCTTCCTGTATGTAATAAGCCCCTGCCTCATGATAGGGATGTTTGCCCGGTTTATCCTGCTCATCATAATAATAACCGTCTTTGTTCCAGAGTACGGGTGAAAGATGAAAGGGGCATAACTCCAAAAAGCGCCCGCCATCCCCTTTTAGGGGATTTAAGCGCAGCGCCTGATTTTTGGTTTCTTCGTAACTTTTCACAAAGTCACTGTATTCATCTTGAAGCATTTGCTTCATACGGTCTGTAAATGCCTGTGGCAGCATATATCACACCTCTTATATCTCTTATTCGTTATCTTCCTTTTCAATATCAATCTTGATATGCACATCCTTAAGCTGCTTTTCGTCCACAGTAGAAGGTGCTCCCATCATGACATCCTGTGCGGTCTTGTTCATGGGGAAAGGAATAATCTCTCTAATGCTTTCCTCACCGGCAATGAGCATTACCATACGGTCCACACCGGGTGCAATACCTGCATGAGGAGGTGCACCGTAGCAGAATGCATTGTACATAGCAGGGAATTTTGCTTTTACGTCTTCTTCGCCAAGGCCAACCATTTCAAAAGCCTTTACCATGATTTCCGGGTTATGGTTACGAACCGCACCTGAGGATAATTCCACACCGTTACATACCAGGTCATACTGATATGCAAGGATATCTAACGGTTCCTGATTCATAAGTGCATCCATCCCGCCCTGAGGCATGGAGAAAGGATTATGGCAGAATTCAAGTTCTCCGCTTTCTTCTCCGATTTCATACATAGGGAAGTCTACAATCCAGCAGAATTCATAGCATTCTGTCTTCATATGCTCAGGACAAATTGCACCTAAGAAGCGGCGCAGCACACCTGCGGTCTTTTGTGCCTCAAACAGTTTGCCTGCAGAAAGTCCTACAAAATCTCCGCTCTTTAATCCCAGAGCATCGATAACCTGCTGTTTTCTTTCCTGTAAGAACTTGGAAATACCACCCACAAGTTCTCCGTTTTCATCTAATCTAAACCAATATACTTTGTGTCCGCACTGTACTTCCACATCTGCACAAAGCTTGTCAATTACTTTTCTTGTTCCGTTAAATTTATCAACAACAATTGCCTTAACAGTCTGTCCCTCAAAAGGACCGAAACCGCAGTCAGCCATACATGCCGTAGCATCCTGAAGTACCAAATCAATACGAAGATCGGGCTTATCGGAACCGTATTTATCCATTGCCTCCTTGTAAGCGATTCTTGCAAAAGGAGCAGTAGATGCGGTCTGATACTTGCCGTATTTTGCAAAAATAGGGGGAAGCACGTCCTCGATTACCCCAAATACATCTTCCTGACTGGCAAATGCCATTTCCATATCCAGCTGATAAAATTCGCCGGGAGAACGGTCTGCACGGGCATCCTCATCCCTAAAGCAGGGTGCCACCTGGAAATATCTGTCAAATCCGGATGTCATAAGCAGCTGCTTGAACTGCTGAGGTGCCTGAGGAAGGGCATAAAACTTGCCCGGATGATTTCTGGACGGCACTAAATAGTCTCTTGCTCCTTCCGGGGAAGAACAGGTCAAAATCGGTGTTGTGATTTCCAAAAAGTCATGCTCTGTCATGCTCTTTCTGATTTCAGCAACAATTTTGCTTCGAAGCACAATTTTGCTCTTCACCTCAGGGTTTCTTAAATCAAGGTACCTGTATTTTAATCTGGTCGTCTCATCTGCTTCCTTAGAACGGTTGATTTCAAAGGGAAGTTCGTTGTAGATACACTTACCTAAAATTTCAATCTCCTGAGGAACTACTTCTATTTCACCTGTAGGAAGGGAATCGTTTTTGCTGGAACGTTCTCTTACAATACCGGTAATGGAAAGAGTGGACTCATTGTTCACTCCGTTTAACTTCGCCATCATTTCTTCTGTTTCGATTACGACCTGGGTAACACCGTAAAAATCGCGAAGAATCAAAAATCCGAGATTTTTGCTGACTTTACGCATATTGTCATACCAGCCGACAATCGTAACCTCCTGACCTGCGTCAGAAATTCTTAACTGATTACAATTATGTGTTCTTGACTGTACCATAGTGACTCCTTTATCGTTAATTAATCTACCGTCATTGATTATACATATTTTTCTTCTACTTTGCAAGGTCGGCATACTTTAAAAAGAATGCACACTTCTTACTAATAAACTTAACATATTTCTCCTCTGTAGCTGTTGTCTTACCATAAAATGTGATATAATCAAAAACAGCTTTAGAAAGAGAGGTTTCATACATGAATATCAGAAGAGCATGTTTAAAAGATATGGACGGCATTAACAACCTCCTTATGCAGGTATGCTTAGTCCATCACAGGGGACGTCCTGATTTGTTCAAATACGGTGCAAAAAAATACACCGACGCAGAACTTTCCGACATCATTAAAGACGATTTGCGTCCCATTCTGGTTGCAACAGATGAAAAAGACAATGTTTTAGGCTATGCCTTTTGCATCTTCCAGCAGCACATAAACAACAATATTCTAACTGATGTGAAAACTCTCTATATTGATGACCTTTGCGTGGACGAAAATCTCCGGGGACAACATATCGGCAAAAAGCTCTATGACGCTGTCATCTCCTTTGCAAAAGGCCATGGTTGCTACAATGTAACCTTAAATGTATGGAGTTTAAATGAACCTGCCATGAAATTTTATGAATCCTGCGGTCTTAACCCCCAAAAGATTGGAATGGAAACCATTTTATAAAATTATACATGATATCCCGTAATCGTAACCACGGCTATGGGATTTTTCATTTCATCTTTTACTTCTACGTTATAATGTGCGGTGGTTTTTCCGTTCTTTAAGCAAAAAGCTTCTGCTATAATCTTTTCGCCCCTTGCCTTACCCATATAAGAAATTGTTGCATTGATAGATACCGTTCCCATCTTTTTCCAGTTTGCCGCGACTGCAAAAGCAAAGTCTGCCAAGGTAAAATATACGCCACCCATAACACCGCCCATGGCATTTTTATGGATATCACCCAAGGTAATACTGCACTTGGCATAAAGTTCACCTATTTCTTCAATAACCGCACCATTTTCTGTGGCAAACTTATCATTGGCAAATATTTCTCTCACTTCTTCAATTGTACGCTGTTTCTCTTCCATTTTTTCTCTTCCTATTCGGTTAATTCTGAAGTACAGTGTGCACATCTGGTTGCTTCTATGGCTATTTCGCTCTTGCAATAAGGGCATGTCTTGGTTGTAGGCGCTGCAGGCTCTTCCTTTTTCTTTCCAATGGTGAGCATCTTATTCATAGCCTTAATTAAGCAGAATAAAATAAATGCAGTGATAATGAAATTCACAACTGCTGCCAGAAATGCAGATGCAAACAGCTTTACATCAGCTGTTGTGTATGTCGCCTGTCCCATCAGCACATTTAATACAGGATTAATAAAATTGTCCGTAAGGGATGTTACGATTCCTGTAAAAGCGCCACCGATAATAATACCGATTGCCATGTCCATTACGTTGCCTCGCAGGGCAAACTGCTTAAATTCATTCAAAAACTTTTTCATTGTGTACCTCCATTTTTACTTTTGTTCTTCCATCCATGTTTCCATATATTCTTCAATGATGCCAAAGGGTGCCGGCCCAATGCTCATCATAAATTCATGAAAATCCTTACTGTCAAAGTCTTTTCCCAATTCCTCCTCGGCTTCTTCCCTTAAATCCAATATCTCTAAATAGCCGATAAAATAGTTCATATAATTGGCAGGCTCTTCCACAATATACTCGAAAATTTCATCTGCGGCTTCTTTGTCAGCCACACCATAAGAGGCAAGATATTCATATACTTCCTCCCGATTCCAGCCGTCATAATGAATTTTCATATCAAGATAAGCACTCAATGCCAGGCTGGTGGCATTATTTCCTGCATACAGGCTTGCCAGCGGTTCCTCCATCCCTGCATACCGGTAACCATATTCGTGTTCTACATAAGTAGCCCACCCTTCCGAATAACCGGTGGTGGAAAATAGGTTCCTTACAAGTGGTAAATCACAGGATGCCGTATACACATTCTGATATAAATGCCCCGGATAACCTTCATGTGCCAAAGTAGTATAAAGGTTCATGGTTCCCGCACTGTCACCTTCCGTATACTTCTTATTAATATAGATAGTGTTTCCTTCAAAATCATCAACAGGGGGTGTCAAATAAAATGCCGGGCTTAAATTTTCTTCCATAGAAGAATGTACATACTTAATGGTATATTCCACATCCGGCGGCGTGGGGAAATCTTCTTCTATCTTTTCTGCCAAATCTTCAAGTGCCTGTGCCGGTTCCACTTCCTCAAACTCATAGAACATTAAGTCTGTAAGAATTTCCGGTTTCTCCAAATAAGCCATTTGCAGTTCCTGCATATAATCGCTTAGGAACGCTTCTGTTTCCTTTGCCAGTTTTTTTATGGATTTATCTGAACCTGTACCGGCGCATACCAGATATTCATAGTAATCTTTTCCGTCTTCATAGTAGCACAGACCAAGTTCATTGGTCCCTGTCCCTTTTAGGTCGGTTAATCCCTCAATAAAAGTTTCATAACCATCCACCACTTCCGTAGTGATAAGTTCTTTATTTTTTTCACAGTACTCTGCTTTCTTTTCCTCTGAAAGTCCTTCAAATGCATCAATCTTATCGTTAAAGACTTCTATCATGTAATTATCTTCCGGGTTTGCTATAAACTCCTCGCATTGTGCAATAATTGCATCTGCCGCATAATCCGCCATAAACAAACCGGCCTCTGACTTTTCTTCCTCAAATTCGATAATTTGCTCTGCAATATCATCCACCAGGGCAACAAGTTCCAAATAGTCTTTAATATCCTGTTCTGTCCGGAATGTATATTCGGCAAGGAGCACCGGAAGCTGTGCCTGATATCCCGTAGTCGGTCCCAATATTTCGGAATAAAGAAGTAAGTCTTCTGCCTCAAGTTCCGTTTCCAGATAATTGAGAACAATATCATAAGTAAGTTTCTGTTCCTCGGATAGACGGTTTCTGTCAAAAGCTGATAATTCTTCCTTAAGTTCTTCCATTTCAGAATAGCTTTCTTTCATTTTCTCCAGGGAATAATCTCCCAAGGAAACTTCATAATCCTCAATTCCATAGTCTTCGGGATAAGCCAACGTATAATGTAAATTAATGGTATTGGCGGTTATCTCATTTTTAAAGAGTTCATCCATATACGCATCAAAAGCTGCGGGGCCTTTTTGATAGTTCTGCCAGCCCATGATACCTACTGCCAAAACAATTAGTAGTGTCAGAAGACATCCTGCTATTATTATCCATTTTTTATTCTTTTTTTGTTCGTTTTCCATGTTATGCCATCTACCTCTTTCACACAAAATTAAGTCCATAAATAATATTATTATTTTTATGCACATATTGCAATACAAAAAAGCAACCGCCTTTGCGATTGCCCTTTTAAATGTTTTCTCTAAATTTCTTTGTTCATTTCCTCATGCTGACGTTTCTTCATCAGATACATAGCTTCATCTGCTTTCTTTAAGCACTCGGATAAATCCAATTTCTCATTTGCATTTACTACAAAATATCCGATACCGGCCTTTAATGGATATGGCAATTTCATTTGAATTACCTTTTCTTCCAGTCTCTTGTTGATGGTCTGTATGGCTTCCTCTATCTGTTGCTCATCTACATATTCTCCAACCATCAAAAATTCATCGCCGCCATAGCGTACCACTATCCAGCCTTCTCCCAGTGTCTCATGAATTACGTTTGCCACTGTGCTGATTGCAGTATCTCCATGTAAATGTCCGTATTTATCATTAATGACTTTCATTTTATTGATATCTGCAAAGATAAGCACTGCATTCCTTCCCTGCTCATGGCACTGCTCAAGATAAGGATATGCAACCTTTTCACATCCGGTCCGGTTATACACACCTGTAAGACCGTCTGTAACAGATAACCGGGTAAGCTGGTCATGCAAATCTGCAATAATCATATTTTGTCTCAAACGGCTTAATCCCTGTACAACGGATCTGACCCAGTTGTACATACAATAATTATAAATAATGGGAAGTTCATCTCCGAAGACCACGTATCCGTAACTGCCTTCTATACTGTATAACGGAAGAAATACATATACTCTTCCACTCTCCCCTTCCTCATCGTAACCGGGTACTAAGTTCTTTGTTTCTATGTAAGTCTGCTCCTTAGGTTTTCCATCCTTTAGCCCACATATCACATTCATTCTATCCGGATATCCCGACTTTTTTAACAGTGCCGTACCCTTCAGGGTCTGAAAGAAATTTTCCACCAGGCAAATGTAAAATTCATTTCCCTCATATTCATGATTATTATGAAAGAATTCATTTACGGAAACGTGGAAATCATGTTCTGATGAAATAAGGGATATATTGTCGGCTATGTCACACAGATGTCCCACCCAAAAAGAGTTTTCCACATAGTTGGCATACACTCTGTTTTCTCTGATTCGTCCGCCTCTTTTCTTGTTCCCATGATTCATACAGCCGCAACTTTCTCCGGTCACTGCTTTAGAATCAATATACTTAGACGGTACAGATGGTTTCCCGTCAATTTTATCAAGCAGATACTGCATTCCCTGGTATCCCATATCATCCCAGTTTCTGTCTACTGTAGCAATGGTAGGGTAATAGCTTCTTACAGAAAGCAAATGATCAAATCCTGTAAGCTTTACGTCATCCGGCACAGTGATACCATTGTTTTCAAGTGTAGAACAGGCTGCCATCGCCATAACATCATTTGCACAGACAACCACATCCGGTAACTCAGCGTGTTCATTAAGCCATTCTGTCAGTTTTGGTTCTACCTCATAATAGTTCCAGTTACAGTATAAAATGTTTTCATCTTTCAAAGACAAATTTTTCTTTGAAAGTGCATCCTCCAATGCTTTTCTTCTGCTATCACTCTCGGCATTCCCCTTAGGACCGCTAACAAACATTACATTCTTTACATTGTGATCCTCTACTAAGTGATTGCAAAGTTCATACATGCCTGAATAATTATCTGATCCCAAAAAATCAATATCCGGCAAGTGATATTCCAAACTGACAGACGGTATCTTCTTTTCTTTTACGAAGTCGCATAAATATTCAAATTCGGACTGCAGGTGAAATGTGTTGGCAAGCAGTATAATCCCATCAAACTCTGCGCATTCAAGCAGTGAATTGATATTAGTATCTCCTACGTGTTTATAGACTTCTGTATCATTTACGGAATAATTCAGAAAAAAGAAAACATCCGCATTATTCTCTGCCGCACATTTACGGATACCGGACATTACAATTTCTAAATATTCATTACTCCAACCATTACCGCATACTGCAATCTTTCTTTTCATAAAATGCTACCCCTGCCATTTATATATAACTATGGATTATTATAGTATATTTATCACGGTTTTTCAATTATTTCTCTCGGAACATTTATTGTTACGAATTATTACCTTTTGTGATTATATGATAATTTGTCATAACCGGTCAACAATATTATTAACATTTGATAAAATGTAGGAAAAGGAGCAGACAACTATGAAACCACTGAAAGAAAGATACTCACTCTCGTTAGACAGCGATGTGGCAGAAGCAATAAAGAAAATGGCAGAAGAAGACGACCGCTCTTTTAGCCAATTTGTAAATATGATTTTAAAGGATTATCTCCAAAAACATAAAAGTACATCTATCCGGTAAAAGTTGTACAAATCTCATGTTATATGGTAAAGTACTATTGATACCATTATACAACAAGCTATACAGCACGGAGAACATCATGGCAAAATTATATTTCAAATATGGAGTTATGGGCTCCTCTAAATCGGCACAAGCCCTCATTACCAAATTCAATTATGAAGAAATGGGCATGACTGTTTGGCTCATCAAGCCCAGTATTGATACCAGAGACGGTGCCGGCACTATCAAAAGCCGTATCGGCATTGTAAAGGAAGCACAAGTAATCACTCCTAAGCAGAGCATTATAGAAGAATATAAAAAAGCCGGCAAGCATAACGTCATCATTGCAGACGAATCACAGTTCTTTACGCCCGAGCAAATTGATGAGCTTCGCAGATTAGTTGACGAGGAAGATCTTCCCGTACTATGTTTTGGACTTCGCACAGATTTTAACACCCGGTTTTTCCCCGGTTCCATGCGGCTTATGGAACTTGCAGATTCCATTACGGAAATAAAAATGGTATGTGCCTGCGGACGCAAAGCCACCGTCAATGCACGGATAGGCGAACAGGGTAATATCGTCACCAAAGGAGAGCAGGTATTCCTTGGTGGTAACGATAAATACATGGCTATGTGCCATAAATGTTGGAAACAAAAACAAACAGGAGACAGATGATTTTTATCTGTCTCCTTTCATCATTCTATACTAATCTCTATCTGCTTCCCTTATCGTAAGGAATACCTTCACTCTTCGGTGCCCTGGACTTACCGGATGTAAATGCCAGTACCACCAGGGAAATAATATAAGGAAGCATATTATAAACCCCACTGGGTATCTTTAGGTTCACCAAAAAATCAAATCCAAAGTACACATTGGAAAGTGCCCTGAACAAACCAAAGAGAAGGGCAGCCAGTGCAATCTTCGTAGGCTTCCACTGTCCAAAAATCATAACTGCCAGTGCAAGGAAACCAAAACCGGCAACTCCGTATTCAAACTTCCACTCGCTGACACCTGCGGTAATATAAACGATACCGCCAAGTCCTCCAAGCACACCGGAAATCAACACGCCTGCCCAGCGCATCTTGTACACATTAACTCCTGCAGAGTCCGCCGCCTGGGGATGTTCCCCACATGCCATCAATCTGAGACCGAATTTGGTCTTGTAAAGAGTAATATAAGAGACAACCAGTGCTATCACCGTAAATACCATAAACCAGTTAAACTCAAAGCCACCGATATTAATAATAAAGGCTGCTTTTTCCTCTACATACTGAACCGTAGAGGATACGTCGTCCGGATTGGCTGCAGTGTTTAAAGCCTTAACAATTACTGTTGCTGCTGCCGTGCCAAGCATGTTCATGGCAGTTCCCACAATGGTCTGGTCTGCCTTAAAATGAATGGCGGCCACTGCCAACAATACGGAATACAATAATCCTGACAAAGTACTTGCCAGTACCACCAGAAGAATAATCACAAATGCAGAAGTACCGGAGGGCAAATATCTCATCATCAAAGCCCCGCCAAGTGCTCCGATTACCATAATGCCTTCAAGTCCCAAGTTAATTACTCCGGAGTGTTCTGCAAAACATCCACCCAGCGCTACCAGAATCAGGATAGAGGCAAATAAAAGTGTATATTGAATCAATAACAACATTATTCTTTTCCTCCTTCCTTATGTTCTACTGACATTTCCTTTGCCGCTTTTTTGGCTTCACTCTTCTCAATACGGACATTCATAGCATATTTAAAGAATCCGACAAAGCCGCACAAATATACAATAATCGCAGAAATCAAATCAGATATCTGGGAACAATACATGGTCTTGTCCACATAGGCTCCCCCCGCAGTAATATGCTGAATAAAGAATGAAGAAAAAATCGTTCCGATAGGATTTAATCCGCCTAGGAAAGCCGCCGCAATTCCGTTAAATCCCATTGCCGGAAGTGATGAATGGGTGCACTGCCACTGCTCATATCCTGTCTGATACAATAAGGAACCGCCAAGTCCTGCAAGGGCACCACCAATAATCAGTGTCAGAATAATATTTCTCTTCTCTGCCATTCCGCTGTATTTGGCTGCATTTTTGTTAAAACCGGTCGCCTTTAATTCATAACCGAATTTCGTTTTGCCAAGAATCACCCATATCAGTACAGCCATCAGCACGGACAGTGGAAGTGCCAACCCTACATACTGGTTTTTGTTAAACAAGGCACCCAATCCAAGCGTTGGAAGAATCGCCTGCTCTCCTGCTGCTGTAAGCTGATACGTATACGGACTCGCCGCCTCTTTTACATTACTCAAAATCATGTTAGCGGAATACAAACCAATCCAATTTAACATGATGCCGGAAATTACCTCATTTACGTTAAAATAGGATTTGAGAATACCGGAAATCGCTCCAAATGCTGCTCCTGCTGCAATGGCAAGCAGCATGCAGGGAAACCAGCTCCATTTCCACGCAAGTGCAGCATACAGGCAGGCACAGGCACCTACCACATACTGTCCGGCCGCACCGATATTAAACAAACCTACTTTGTAAGAAAATAGTACAGACAACGCGCACATTAAAAGAGGGGCTGTCTTTACCAGGGTATTTCCCAAATATTTCAGTTGCATATTTGTACTGTTATAAGTCAAAAAGTTCTTTGCCACACTGATGATCGCCTCAGCAGCTCCGGCAGGATTGATAAACAATAATACAATAAATCCGATAAACATACCAAGCACAATGCAAATCAAAGAAGTCAATATGGATTGCACTATGCTGTTTTTCAATAAATTCTTCTTCATGCTTCCACCTTATCTTTCTTTGCACCTGCCATATAAAGGCCAAGTTCTTCCTGGGTTACGTTCTTCGGGTCAAATTCTCCTACAATCTCGCCCTGATGCATAACAAGTATCCGGTCCGGCACATCCATTACTTCGTCAAGTTCCAAAGAAACAAGAAGGACTGCCTTTCCTGCATCCCGCTGTGCAACAAGCTGCTTGTGGATATATTCGATGGCACCTACATCCAGACCTCTGGTAGGCTGGACTGCGATTAAAAGTTCAGGATTTTTGTCAATTTCCCTTGCTATAATTGCTTTCTGCTGATTACCACCGGACATACTTCTGGCAAGGGTTACTGCCCCTTGTCCCGAGCGGACATCATACTGTTCAATCAGTTTTTCGGCATATTTACGGATATTTATCCTATTCATAATACCAAATTTTCCGGAAAATTCCGGCTCATAATAGCGCTTTAAAATCATATTATCCTCAAGGGAATAATCCAGTACAAGACCATGTTTATGGCGGTCTTCCGGAATATGGCTGATGCCCATATCATTTCGCTTGCGGATACTCAAATTCGTAATGTCCTGTCCAAGTAATTCTACCCGACCTACTTTAGCTGCCACTAAGCCTGCAAGGGCATACACAAGCTCTGTCTGTCCGTTTCCGTCAATTCCTGCAACACAGACAATTTCTCCTGCACGCACCTTAAAGGAAATGTTTTTTACTGCATCGTTTTGGTGCAAATCAGATGCCACCGTCAGATTTTGGACATCCAACACAACCTCTCCCGGTTTTGCCTCTTCCTTATGCACATGGAAGTTCACGTTACGGCCTACCATCATGGCAGAAAGTTCCTCTGCATTGGTATCAGCAATATTTACCGTACCGATATATTTCCCTTTACGCAGGACACTGCAACGGTCTGCCACCGACATAATCTCACCCAGTTTATGGGAAATAAAAAGAATACTCTTTCCTTCCGCTGCAAGATTTCTCATAATCTGCATCAGCTCCGTAATCTCCTGAGGGGTCAAAACTGCTGTAGGTTCATCAAAAATCAAAATTTCATTGTCCCTGTAAAGCATCTTTAAAATTTCAGTACGCTGCTGCATTCCCACAGTGATATCTTCAATCAGAGCATCCGGATTAATATGAAGTCCATACTTTTCTGAAAGCTCCATCACTTTTTTTCTTGCTTCCGCTTTCTTTAGAAAACCAAGTTTATTTGGCTCTGCACCAAGGATAATATTATCCAGTACAGAAAAACATTCTACTAGTTTAAAATGCTGATGCACCATACCAATTCCCAAATCGTTGGCATCATTAGGATTTTCAATTTTTACATCTTTTCCGTCTTTTCTGATTTTACCTTCTTCCGGCTGATAAAGACCGAATAAAACGCTCATCAATGTAGATTTTCCAGCTCCATTTTCTCCAAGAAGTGCATGGATTTCGCCTTTTTTTAGCTGAATGGTAATGTTGTCATTTGCAACAATGCCCGGAAATCTCTTTGTAATATTTAGCATTTCTATTGCATATGGCTGTTCCAAAATATTCCCTCTCTTTCCGCTACATTTGTTTCTAATACCCGAATAGATTTATTATACTATAGCTTTGTCCATTCTTCAAATAAAAACAAAAGTATAAAAAAACAGACAGCCGAAGCTGCCTGTTTTAATCCGGTTTTCATTTAATATTATTTTAAGTTTCCTAACCATTCTACTGTACAGTTTGCAGTTGCAGGTTCTGCACTGATATCGTTAGAAACTTTGATGGTTCCGGCAAACATGTCTGCAACCATCTTCTTGTAATCATCTTGGCTAAATCCGTCGCCCCACTGTGTAGATGTCATAGGAATCTGAACATAGTTTGCTTCCGGATTATCACCTGAGATTAAACCGAGAGTTGTAATCTTGCCTGCATAATCAGCCCACTTACCATTTACAATAACATCGTTAAGTGCATCATATGTTGCAGGATAAAGACCCTTCATAGCAGAAGTAACTGTCATGTCTGCACCATAAGCGCCATCAATGATAGCTGCCTGGTCAACGTCTACACCGATTACCTTGCCGCCAACCTTCTGAGCTGCTTCTGCTGCAGATGTATAGATACCACCACCACATGCAAATACGATTTCTGTACCTGCTGCACACCATGTATCTACTGCTGCTGTAATGTCAGCATCTCCGTAGAACTGGTTGCCGTAAGCATATTTCATTTCTGTTGTAATTCCAAGTTCTGCTGATGCAGCATCTGCTCCCTGTACAAAACCGTAACCATATCTCATAACTGCAGGTACTGCCATACCGCCAAGGAATCCGAGTTTTGTATAGCCAAGTTTAACAGCTGCATATCCTGCCATGTAACCGCAAAGTTCTTCCTGGAAAATAGCACAGTATACATTGTCAGAATTGTAGTAATCTTTTACATTCCAGTTGTCAGGGTTATAGTCATAAGTTTCACCTTTTGCTGCAACACCTGCTTCAAGGATATCTCCTGCAGCCACGTCAAGTGCGATGAACTTCACATCCGGATAGTTTCCTGCTGCTTCAACGATTGTTCCGCCAAATGCATAACCGGGCATAACAATCACATTGTAACCTTCGTCAACAGCCTTATCTACCATAGCTACACGGTCAGCTGTGTTGTCGCCTGCGGGCTTATAATATGTAAATTCAATCTTCTGTGATTCACAAAATGCCTTACAAGCTTCATAGGTTGTCTGGTTAAATGACTGGTCTGTAATATCACCGTAGTCTGTAATCATAGCGACTTTATAGCCTGCTTCCCCTTTCGCAGAATCGCCGCCGCATGCGCAAAGAGAAAATACCATGCACATTGCAAGAACAAGGGATAATACCTTTTTCATTTCTTTTCCTCCTAATATGTATAATAATGAAATTAATTATAGCAACTTTTATTTTTCAAATCAAGGGAATTTGGTCAAACCATAAAAAGCGCTTCGACATTAAATTGTCAAAACGCTTTTCCATATCATAATATAAATTATTTTTGCAACATTTGTAACTGTTTCTTTAATGCTTCGATTTCCTTCTTTTGCTCTTCTATCTCTTTCTGCTGTTCTTCTATCTCTTTCTGCTGTTCCTCTATCTCTTTCTGCTGTTCCTCTATCTCTTTCTGCTGTTCCTCTATCATATACTGTACAGTATTTCTATCCAAAATACGTAGTTCTTCTGAGAAAAACATCTCCATCACCCTTTCCACATTAAGGCACATTTGATAAAGTGTGTCATACATTGACTTGAACTGCGGATACTTCGTTATCAGTTCAGTAATACGTTCCGGTCTATCATCCGACAAAAATGCAAGCCACGCTTCTGTTGTCGTTTCTATAGGCTTATTATCTTTTCTTTTCCGATATATGTCAAGCGGAATCATGATGAATTCTTGTAAGAGATCCAATTGTAATCCACTATCAAATACCTGCCGGGAATGATGACAAAATATATTGGGAAATTTGTGAAATTCTGAAGGACTATTTTCATAGATAACTATAAGATATACGTTCTTGATTTGATTATAAGCAAAATGTTTTCCTTTTTTTGTTCTCACTCTCTTATATTGGCGAAGCAGCATGTCTGAGGAATAGCATGCACTTCTCTGTCCTGGGAAAGCATAGCCGATTTTTTGGATCTCTACATTTGCCAGTGTTCCATCTTCTAATTCTACAATAATATCCGTTATTAGTAACGACGTTTCATCTGCAATTCTAGTAGAGTCATTTGGTAACACTCTCACTATTTTAACTCTTCTCTTCAATACAATACTTAGAAATTCCTCCAAATGTTCCGGGGAATATTCCGGGTTCATTACCTCCTTAAAGAAAGAATCTCTCAAGATTTTTGCTCCCCGTGCTCCGGTACAAAAGTTAATAAATTCTTCTTTCATTTCCCTGCTTAATTTCTCATACAAATTTTTTAATGATTCTTTTCTTTGTATTTCTAAAAGTAACTCCTTTCTTTCCCGAATCATAGGAAAATAATGTTTTAATTCGTCTGCCATAGGCAATACCTCCTTTGTATAGATTTGTAAAAAAGTGAATTTGAGCCGGATACCGGCATGATCTGACATTCATGAATATGAATGTGAATCCAAAATGGATGCAAGTATGTGTTAGAAATATAACATAATTTTTTATTATTGGCAACAAAAAAGAAAGCTCTTATTTCCAAAGCTTTCTTTCTCATAAACTACTGCGGAAGATGGGACTTGAACCCACACGACCTAACGGTCACAAGATCCTTAGTCTTGCTCGTCTGCCAGTTCCGACACTTCCGCGCTTATGTTCGTGACTCACGCCACGAATGATATCTTACCATTTATATATTAAATAGTCAATACCCTTTTTTTATTTTTTCTTATATTCTTTTACGGCTGTCCCAAGCACCTGCAAAGCCTCAAAAAATCTCATTAAACAAAGCTAATGACTTCTTCCTTAGGCGCCTTAGTCTGCTCTACGCTGACAGCCTTCAAAACGGGACCCTCGCCCTGATAATCCGCAAAATATTCCTTAGCCACTTTTGCAGTTACCTTTACCCACTGCTTATTGGTCAACGTATTTGCCTTTTCATACTCACAGGCAAATCCCAGAAATGCCATATCATCCGCACAACAGGTCATTGCCATACGACCCGGCACAAAATATCCTTTTGGAAATTCCTCCGGTAAAAGCACCATTGCCGTAAACTGTATCATCTTTCCGATGTATCTGTCCAAATTATCCAGTGAATCCAAATACCAGATTCCATAACCATCATTGTCCAGTTCAATGATGGGATCATTTAAGCTGTAAGGTAAATCATCCTCAAAAATCTGATTCACTTCTCCTTGAGAATCCTCAAAAATAATGTCAGCTTGTTGGTTAATGGCTTTTACATTTCTCTTGTAAGAACTCAAGTCTTCTATTCCGTCACAACGATTGAAAATAATCATTTCAGACTTTCTAAGCATTTCAGCCAAAAGAGATTTCATATTGGTAAAATACATAGGAAATGTAGAAGCGTCAATCGTGGTAATCTGCTGTTCAATCTTCCAATTGAATGGCAGTTTCATTTCTTTATAGTTCCACATTCCGTTGTATTCTATGATTATACGTTCCGGTTTGTGTTTCTTTTCCAGTTCAAGCAGCGTAGCCGGAGTAAAATCTTCCTCTTCTTCAATGATCTCCATAACAGTACGGCTTCTTTTTAGAAGTACTTCGTCATATTCTTCTTCGCCTTCCTCACAGACAATGAGAAGAGTCTTGCCTCTAACCTGAAAATACGGTTGTGCAATTGTATAACGGATAAATTCTGTTTTTCCGCTTTCCAAAAAACCATTTACAATAAAAACCGGTTTCATCTTCTACCTACTTTCTCTCTTCAAATAATTCCTGCAATTTTTCTTCCTGCAATTTGGATCCGATTACACAGAATTTTCCTGTTACATCCGGTTTTCCTGCACGCACATTGCTCTCACCGGGCACATAATCAAAATAAATCCAACCGCCCTCTTTGTCCTGCACCATTCCTTTGGCACGAAGTACAAATCCATAAACAGATTCCTGCTCCAGTTTTTCCAAAATGGTTTCAATTTCCTGTTTTGTATAGCAGGCAGGAGTTTCCATTCCAAAGCTTGTAAACACCTCATCTGCATGATGATGTCCATGATGATGATGGTCATGGTCGTGGCATCCGCAGGTACACTCTTCTCCATGGTCATGATGGTGATGGTGGTGTTCATGGTCGTGGTGGTGGTGTTTTAATTCTTCCATCATCTCTGCTTCTAAGTCCTTTGCCCCTTCAATGGTATCCAAGATGTCTTTTCCTTCCAAGTCATCCCATGGTGTGGTAATGATTGTTGCCTTTTCATTATGTTCTCTGATAAGCTCAACGCATTTTGCAAGCTTGTCTTCCTTAATATTTGCTGTTCGGCTCAATACAATGGTTCCCGCATGTGCTATTTGATTGATAAAAAATTCTCCAAAGTTCTTGATATACATTTTGCATTTGGAAGCATCTACAACTGCCACTGCACTGTTGAGAACCACTTCTTTCTCATCAATTACATCGGACACTGCTTTCATCACATCAGAAAGTTTACCTACGCCTGAAGGCTCAATTAAAATCCTTTCCGGCGTATATGTGTTTAACACCTCTTTTAAGGATGTTCCAAAGTCACCTACTAAGGAACAACAAATACAGCCGGAATTCATCTCTTTAATTTCTATTCCCGCTTCTTTTAAAAAACCGCCATCTATGCCGATTTCTCCAAATTCATTTTCAATCAGGACCACCTTGGTATCTGCCAGTGCTTCCTTCAAAAGTTTTTTAATTAAAGTTGTTTTTCCGGCACCTAAAAAACCGGATACAATATCTATCTTTGTCATAATACACCTTCCTCTTTCATAGGCTAACTGCTAATTTTTTATTATAATAACTCTGCCTTATAAAGTCAAATAACCATCTCTTTCCAATTTATTAAATATATCTAAACATTAATTCCACTCAAACACCTGTCCCTGTTTTTCAATCTGTATTACCCGCTCTTTTTCTTCGGGATATTTTTCCAAAAACTTCCTGATAATTTCATATCTATTCCAAAAGTGCATAGGAAATATATGCTTTGTTTTTGTGTATTCCATAAAACTTGCAATTCCTGCAAAGGCATCCTCTTCCTGCCTGGGATCAAGGGGAACAAATGCCGCTTCTATTTCCAATCCCCGCAGTTTTTCAAGTTCCTTAAAATAGTTCACCCGCATATTATCATTATAATGTTTAGTTTCACCGGCCCAAAGCCAGAGATTTAAATCACCGGCATGATAGTAACACTTTCCTTTGTAGCTAAGTAAGTATGCCACTCCCATATCAGTGGACCGAAATGTTTTTATATTTATTTTCCTGTTTTCCGAAAGAACAATATCCTTCTCCTCCCATTTACGCATGACAGTGATATGTTTTTCTAAAGCTATCCCCCGGCTAATATATTCCTCTATCTTCCATTTAACCGGCACATCTTTAGATAAGATAAATTGCGTTTTAGGATACTTCTGCAACAGTTCAAAAATAACCGGATTATAATGATCACCGTGTTTATGGCTGACAAAAATAAACAAAGGTTTTTCTGTATTTAAACAAGGGATTTCACCTTCATAATAATCAAACAGAAAATAGGCATCTTCCACATCCAGTAAAAAACCGCTGTGTCCTATATATGTTACTTTCATTCACATCCTCCTTTGATATCTGTCACAAACAAAACCCATATGCTACACAAATCAGTAACACATGGGTTCATCCTATAATATCTCATCAATCCATTCAAAAGCATCCTCTTCTGTTTTAAAGTGGCCTTCTACATAAGCCGCTTTAGACTTTCTTTGATGTCTCTTTGCCTGCGCTGAAATAACATACGCTCCGGCATCAACAAATGCAATCGCCCTGCATCCGGCTTTCTCAATCTTTTTATGCAACTCCACCAGTTCTTCACTAACCTCAGGTGTTACCGGATACATTTCGTTAATAATCACTACATAAGCCCATCCACGTCTCTTCCAATCAGAAGCATAAGAAATCATAGCATCTGCAAGCCATTTAATTTCTTCCACCGTAGTTGCACCCACTGCTCTGGATTTAATTATTCTTTTCTCAGAAATTGTTTCTATTTCCTGTGCTCCATGAACTGAATACATATCATCACCCCGTATATTGTAAGTATATCACATTTCTTTTATGTGCGACAACAACGAATTCCTTTTGTTTACAGAGGAATACTGTCTGCCACACAAAGTGCCCCATATCCCACCCTTTCGTTCGGATATACACTCTCCCCTCTGATAGGTCTTGATCCCCGTCTAAAATACGCCTTCACCTTTTCTCCATATAAATAAGGGTCATTTTCTCTAATAATCCCCCACTCCATCAGTAATGCTGCCCCACCTGTTACAAAGGGTGTCGCAAAAGAGGTACCCGATACCTGCACAAAAGAGTTTCCGGGGCCTATGGTATTGATTGCAACACCTGGCGCTGCAATATCCGGTTTGATACTGCCCTGATTAATTCTTTCCATAGCTAAACTCTGAAGGGGATATCCTCTTCCCGAAAAATCAGCATACGCCTCATAGGCTGCATCGTAGGCTCCGACGGTTATCACCTTAGAAGCTGTGGAGGGAATTGTTAATGTTTTGGTCGGAACCGGAACAAAAAAACGTGTATTTTCATTTAATATGGTATTGGAAGGAAGATAAAAATCATAATTGCCAAGCACAGCATCTTGTGCGATAAGTTCAAACGTCCATACACCTTGGTTTACATAACTCCCAACCGGTAAGAAGTCAAAGTAGATTTCCTGATTAACGGAGTAGGGGGAAGGTTCCCCCACATAAATAAGCAGTTCCGTCTGTCCTGTCACAAATCTTTGGATTCCAACGCGAAGTGTATCAATTTCCTTTCTGATACCGAAAGGGGATATAATACCGATGGTGAACGGGTTTGTATACTCCTTCCATATTTGTACGCTGAAGGAAGTTTGGTAATTTCCCACATTGAGTTCCACTCTTTCTTTCTCTCCGCCTCTCCCGGAAACATGCCCACCCGCTGCACCTTCATTTCCACTTCCAACGCATACTACACTGCGCCCTATCTCAGCCACATTATCCAAAAAACGCTCTACCAATGAAGTACCGTCATGGGAACCGTATGTATTTCCAAAACTCAAATTAATCGCAATGGGCTTCCCTACTTCAATTGCCTTATTTACCATATAAGTAAGTGCCCGCATAAGCTCGGTTGTTCTGGGAAACGAATCCGGGTCGGGGCTTCCGAGCTTTACAATAAGCAGTTCACTCTCGGGAGCCACTCCCTGATATTGTCCATCCTGCAGGTTGCCACTTGCCGCCGCTATTGCCGCAACCGCTGTGCCATGCCCGGATGTGTCAAAGCTGGGAACCAAATACATGGGAGTATTCAATCTTAGTGCAGCGTCAATTCTGTTTTTTGAAAACTCTACTCCCACTGAAAATCCTTCCGGGGCAGAAGCCATACCTACAAATTCGCTTGCTTCTCCCGTGAGCATTTCTAACCTGTCTGCCAGCTCATTTGTCTCCTCTACTGTAACTGTCTGATCCCATAATGAAAGTATCCTTGTTTGCCCCGTGCTGTTGCGAAACTCCAAGTTTTGATAATCAATGCCGGAATCAATAACTCCTACTAACACTCCTGCTCCCGTTAAATTAGGATCGCGCTGTGAAACAGGAAAAATGCAGGATGCCCTTTTCCCTTGCAATTGCGTAAAAAATAACCTTTTTGGTTTTTCCACATACTCTATTTCCTCAAGCCCGATGAAGCTGTCTATCAGGTTCTCGGGGATTGTAACTATTGCATATCCTGCAATCAGTTCTTCTACCGTAATCAGCTCACTGTTTAATCTTCCGATATCACCATGATATTTTACAATCAGCTCCCATGCCCTGGTCTTTGGCAAAAAACCTACTTCCAACTGCTTGGAACGTTCTCTCTCACTTTGTTCGGATGAAAGAGCTAAATTTAATAATGTTTCCAGTTTCTGACTGTCCATTTACCCACAACCTCTTTTCTAATTAATTCTTAACAGATAAATCTTTAAATTCCGATTGAACATCCTTATAAATTAAATTAAAATATTAGCATAAATATACTTTATGTAAACGGAGAGTAACTACCATGCGCGAGACACCTTTTGTATCTACCGATAAAATTACAAATGAACAGGGGGAAATCGGATTCCCTGTTGAAGTACATTATATTGAAGTTGCCAAGCTGTATATGTCTAAAATACGCTGGCAATGGCATGATGAAATTGAAATATTTATTGTGAAGGAAGGACAGGCTGATCTTCTCACCGACAATCAAAAAATCCGACTTTTCCCCGGTGACGGCATTGTTATTAACCAGGGCGTTATGCATGCTTTGCAACCGGCAAGCACTGATACCGGATGCAGTGTTTACTCCATTGCGTTTCATCCTTCCTTTTTGTTTGGTTTTGGTGATACTGTTTTATCTACCAAATACCTTCTGCCCCTTATTGCATCTCCAAACATGCGTACATTGGAGCTTCGGAAACATGACCCGGCACAGGCAGAAATACTTGCATTATCAGATAGCATTATTGCATGTAATGCTGAAAAGAAATATGGCTACGAAATGATACTGAAATCTTATCTTTGCCGTATTTGGGTTATGATTCTTGAGAACATCACTCCACCCCCCATCTCCAAGCATAAAGAAACCATGGTTTCCATGGATGAGGCAAGAGTGAAAGAAGCCATCATCTATATTGAAAAGCATTTCCACGAACAAATAACTTTAGAACAACTTGCTGACTGCATTCACATCAGTAAGAGTGAATGTTGCCGGTGCTTCAAGCGCACCCTGCAGCTTACTCCTTTCGAATACTTGATGAAGTACAGAATTTTACGTGCCATCGGTCTTATTCACGGTAATGCACCTGATGCGGATTCCATCTCTACCCTGGCACTCAGTGTTGGCTTTAACAATGCCAGTTACTTTAACAAAGTATTTAAACAGGTAATGGGATGTACCCCCAGTGAATACAAACGTAAAACAAAAAACGATCCCACCATTTCGGCAGGACCGTTTCTCTCTCTTTAAATCTATCAATCGTTACTCACTTATTTTTTCCATATGACAGAAGAATCCATATCGGCAAGGGTCGCACAACCGGTCCTTGCCATAACACCTTTTAATTCTGCTGTCATCTTTTGAATCGTTTCGAGGACACCATCTGCACCTTTTTCACGCAAAGGCTCCATAATCACTCTTCCTGCACAAACGGCTGTGGCTCCAAGGGCCAAGGCTTTATAAGCATCCATACCGCTTATAATGCCGCAATCCACAAAAACCGGTATTTGTCCGTTAATTACTTTGCAGATGGCAGGTAATATCTGAAGAGGCGGAACCGCATACTCCATAATACCGTGATGATGGGAAACAACAATTCCCCTTGCACCGGCCTGCATTGCCTTATAAGCATCCCTCTCACTTAATACCCCTTTGATGATAAACGGTAATTTGGTTGACGATGCAAATTCACGCAGTTCTTCAAAAGATTTGGGTCTCATCTCATGTCCAAACACATTATCATATTCCCCATTTCCTGCAAATGCGTGGTCTACATCGATTCCAACTGCCATTACACCACATTTTTCAGCATGTTCTATCCTCTTTAATATCACATCATTGTCTTTATAAGGCTTGATAATTTTAATCGTTCTTGCACCGGTTTGTGTAATTCCTTCCAGTTCTTCTTCATCACCCATTCCGGCCCAGTTCACAGCACCTGCCATAAGTGCACCGCGTGCCATCTCGGCCATACCATCCTTCCGCACATTATGCAGATGGGATAATGCAGCCATCATAATCGGTGTCTCAAACTGTTCCCCATAGAGTTTAAAGGTGGTATTTGGTTTTTGATTATCGATATGTCTCATTTCCACTAAAAGGGAGTCAAAATATTCCCTGGTAATTTTGTCGGAATTTCCTACATTTTTATGCTCCATTATCTTCTCATCCTTTCAGTACTTTTTTCTTATTTTATCATATCTCATTCAAAAAACAAAGACGCTTCTTCGTCCTTTTGCTCATAGATATAAACAGTACTATAGAGCTGCTTGCCCTTCTCTTCCATGAGTCTGATATTTCTTCTTATTTCCGCTTCCTTTACCAAAAGTTGTGCATAAATAACCGGCTCTGTCTTCATGTACTTTTTCACATCTCCGATTATTGTTTCCAATTCCTTACGCACACTCTCCAGCAAAATGGATTGGTTTATCAGTGTTGCTGCTTGCTTACGCAATCTATCTGTGTCTATTTCAAAGTTTACATTTCCCTGCATACTAAGTGCAAAGCTATCCTTGCACAATGCCGCATCCAGAAACAGAGCACCCTCTCCCGAAAACAGAAGGCTGTTACAAATCATGGGAATTCCATTCATGCAAAATTCGTTTACATCTGACAACGTAGCCACCTCGCCGTTAATGCCGTTCCCACGTCCTTTTGTGAGTTCCATAATCTGCATCATAAATGCTGCACAACCATCCCTGCTTTCTCTTGGCATATCCATAATTCTTCCTGAAAGCTCCGATACATAATTTCCGATTATGCCTCTTCCCGGTGCATAATCATTCTTGCAGGCGTCAAATACAACTTTTTCACTTCCGGTTGTTGTATCATGAATTCTCTTTGCAAACATGTAGGTAATGTCGTGATATCCCGCAAAATCCTTTTTGTCCGCAGGTGTCCTGATATAATAGACATTATCCTCGGAAACGATGGAATGTCCCAAAACATTTACATAATCATTCTCACCATAAATACCGGTAATTTTATTTCTCCTGTTTTCATATTCACGGTTACCTAGTTCCTGTTTCCATTTTTCTATGGCTTTCTCAGAAAACCCTTGTCCGTCCACGTTATAACAGGCATCTATTTTATCTGCGTATTTTGAAGACATTGTCACAAACTGTGCTTTATTTCCGCCTTTGGAATGCCCGGTAATCACCAGTCTTTCGTTTTCCTTCAGTTCTTCCCGGTTTACCACCGTATCAAAATAGGATAATGCCCGTTTTTGCTGAATGGTTTCCGCTTCAGTCATCCCTACTGCGTTATCTACCCACTCTCCGTCTGCTGTTCCTCTATAAACCACGTATACGGATTTACTGTCTTTTGTCCGGAAAGTACAGGCCGCTGTTCCACTGTCAAATCCCATTAAGTGGCTCTGGTTTCCGATTATCAACTCTCCGATTTCCGGATTTTGAACCGCCTTTGATAAAATCTGATATTCTTCATAATGACAGCCGCCTTCCATACAGTCCGGTGCATCTGCCAATTTTTCTATCACCTTAGAAAGGCACATTCCGTCTTTTGCTTCCTTATTATCCAAATACATATAGGTATCCAGAATCAGACTGATTTCCTCTTCATTCATTTACTCAAGTCTCCCCGGTTACACCACGACACTGTTTTCAAGGCCACCGCCTGCTTCCGTATTTCCGCTTTCTGCCATCTGGTATTGTTTTGCCATTTCCTGCAAATCCTGTGCATGCTCCTGTACCATACGGTATAAACGCTCCATATCCGGCGAAAGACTTTCAAACTTACTTCCAAAGGCAGAAGATGCCTCGCCTTGCCACACTCCGTTCATTCCCTTCACCAGGGAAAGCATCTCTCCGGTCAGATTCTTTATCTGGGATCCCAGTGATGCAAATTCTCCTGATGACTGTATCATCTTTTCCGGTGTTACTTTTAAAATTCCTTCCATATTTTGCCCCTCCTTATTAATAGCTTCTGCCGCCGGCAATTTCTGCATTTCTTGCTTCAGCCTGCTCATATCTTTGTGCAATTTCTAAAAGCACCTGTACATACTTATTTACCAGTCCGTGAAACGCTTCCATTTGCCTGCTGTCTTTTTCAAATGCACCATGAAAAGCATTTTTTGCCTGACCTTCCCACATTTGACAAAGAGCCTGTTCTCTCGTCATCAGTTCTTCTGTCTTACCCTTAAACTGCCTGTTAAGTTGCCCTAAGTTTTCAGCTGCCTCTCTGATTTTTTGTGATGTTACTAATATCATTGCCATAATAAAAACCTCCTCTAATACTTTCTTAGTATTGCTGTAACTACATTTTTATTTTCTGATGAAAAAATATCTGTCAGCCTTTGCTCAATCCCCCTTCCGATTCTTTGTAAATCTGCGGCATTCTCCTTAACCCGCATATTCATGTCTGCATATTTTTCCACAAATGTATCCGCCTTCTCTCCCACCCACGCCTCCGTTATTACCTTCATACTCCGCATTCCGGTTTCTTCTGCCATATAGTTTATATTTCCTGCAATTTTTTGCAATCTCTTTGAAATATCCATAGCTTGTTCGAAATAGATTTCAATTCCCTGTTGCAGCATTTTTGTTTTCTCCTTCTGTTTTTTTGTATTCTTCTGCGATTTCCTTTAAATCTGTTATATGATCTTTTAGAAAATCCATTTCTGTTCTCCACTTCTCCAATGTTTTTATCATTTCCCTGAAAAAAACATCACCTGCCTGACCGCAAAAACAGGTCTTCATTTCTTTTGTAAGTTCCTCCATTCTGCTGATTGCTCCATCTGCTTTACTCACAGCTTTCATCATGTTTTCCGCACTTTGCAGCATTTGAGATGGATTCACCTGTATTTCTGTTACATTCCCCATGCTGGCACCCTTTCCATCGTATTTAAAATTTCTTTTTCTCCTTCTCCAAAAACTCTTTCTGTCTGTATAAGAGCCAGCATGAGTTTTTCTGTTCTTTGCATACTCTCATCTAACTGCTCACAGCTTCTTCTATTTGCGGCAGAAAAAGTATCTGCCGCATTACCTTTCCACGTCCCAAGCAAATAGTCAGTTTCTGTTTCGTATTCCCTTAAGGCATCATATAAATCGCTGACAGCTGTCATATATTGCTCCTGCATTTCTTTTATTTTCTTTCCCCCAAATTTTATTTTTTGTTCTGTCATATCCACCGTCCTTTTCTCAAAACAAGATCAGTTTGTCCCCACTTTGGATTCCCTGTTCCTTTAGAGTCCTATGATTGCTGAGTATCTCAGCATTTTGTAACGCATAAAGAGTCATGCCGGTTTCTTTAGGCTCAGGCAATTTTTCTTTTTCTGCAATTAATTCCATAATTTCTTTTTGTACTGTTCCTACTGTTTTTTCTTCGTCCATTTCAAAATCATATACCTGTCCGATTTCAGGTATATAAATATCTACCATGATCATTCCGGTCCTCCTCTTATCAGATAAATCTGTTTGGTGCTATCGCCCACACCTTTTTTTAAATATCCGTATCCTTTTGGTACTTTTTTGCACATTTGTTCATACCCCAAATCATCAAAATTTAACAATCTCTGATTCCCGGGCACTGCTCCCAGACAGATTCCGCACTGTTTCTTTGTAAATTCTTCATACCACCCGTTTCCCATAAGACTTAATTCATCTTCTGTATTATTAATTGCTACTATGGGTATACGATGTTGTGTAAAAGGAACTTTCCCTGCAAAGCATACTAAATCACTCACTGCCAGTACTGCCTGTTCTTTCATGAAAATGTCTTCTTTTCCAAGTTCTTCTCTTGTAACTACCCTTACCTCCTCTATTTCACTCAGGTCCGTTTTCAGTGCTTCATCATATAGGTAAACCAATACACCTTGGCACAGCAATCCTTTTATCATAATGTGGAGAAGCTCTTTTCTGCCACTGCCCGGCGTACCGGTAATCACAAAAGAAGATTTTATGAATGAAACCATCTCAAGGTTTGCACTTTGCTTATGATAGCCAATAGGAACTGTCAGTTCATGGCTTTTTCTCTTATGAGTTGCTTTAAATTGCTTGTATGCTAATTCAAACCAGGGATTCTTTGGCAATTTAGGGAATTTTTCCGGTAGTTGTTCTTCCGTTTTTATCATCTGACTTTTTTGTTTTATCTTTTGGATTCTCTCATAATCATCTGCATCTTCTATCAAAGGTACCTGAAACTCCAGTATTTCATCCCTATATCTGCATAGTCCCCGCCCCTGATAATCCTCTGCCGGGGATACCCCTATCTGATACTTTCGAAGAATGTCACCATAAGTTGTACTTTCGGTTACCGCAAGTGCAACTGTTGTTTTTATCTTTTCAAACAATTTTACCGGTACCTGCGCTCCTCCTACCGCCAATGCTGTTATTATCAGGAAAATACCACAACCAAGCCCTTCGTTTGCTATTTTTTCCAGTAGTCCTTCATAGCAATCCTGTGTCATTTCACGAAAGCTTCCATAGTTATCAATCACAATATATATTTGGGGTATTTTTTTAGATTGTTTTTTTTGAAATTGGACATAATTCATGCCCTCTAAAAGATGTTTTCTTTGATTAAAAAGCGATTGTAAATGATAGAAAAAGCATTCTGCTTCTTCTACAGATTTCATGATTCCTATACAATGAGGCATATCTTCATAGCAGCTAACTCCCGCACAGTCTGAGGTAATTAGCAAAAATTGCACTTCGTCCGTTTGATTATCATTGCATAGTTGCCACAATAGGGTTTGTAAGAATGTACTTTTTCCGCTTGCCGGTCCACCGCATAAGCATAAGTGACCATCCCTAACCGGATGATAATACACCGGCAATTGTTTTCTTTCACTGATATGGTCGCAAATTCCAAGACAAATTTCTCCCTCACTCCCCTGAGATATCCCATCCAGTACCGTTTGCTGCGGAAGTTCCGGCATCCAAAGCATTTCCGCCGTCTTATAAGATTTGCTCTTTGAAGTTTCGTTGATATATCTGACAATACATTCCAATTGTCTTTTTTTCTTCTCTTCACCCTTTTTTAATTTTATTCTGGCTCCCGTATTGGTAACAAGTGCTGTTTCTCCCATTTCCTTCACAGGTGTGTATGGGGCTTTGCTGTAGCCTGTCTGGAATTCCATAAACAATTCATTATTCCCTACCTGCATATATCCTCTTCCGGCAGCTGTCAGATAAGCTGCATCGGGTCTGTGAAGCATATCATGGCTATCCTGCTTATCCGCTACCCTAAGGCAAAGTCTGAATCTGGTATTGCTCCATATCTTATCATCAACAGTTCCCGCCGGCTTTTGTGTGGCTAAAATTAAGTGTATCCCCAGGCTCCTTCCCACCTGCGAAACACTGATGATTTCTTTCATAAATTCAGGCTCTTCCTTTTTTAATTCTGCAAATTCATCAACCACAATCAGAAGATGGGGAATTGGCTCTTTCTTGGCACCTGTTTTATAAAGCTCGGTGTATTCCTCGATATGGCTGACGCCTGCTTCATGAAAGCACATTTGCCTTCTCCTGTTTTCACTTTTAATAGCTGCAAGGGCTCTCTTTATTTGTCTTCCGGACAAATTTGATATCACACCGCTGCAATGAGGCAGTCCTTTTAATGCTTCTCCCATTCCGCCTCCTTTATAGTCAATGATAAAGAAATTAACATCCTCAGGACTGAAGGAAACTGACAAAGATAACAAATACGTCTGTAAAAGTTCACTTTTTCCGGAACCGGTGGTCCCTGCCATAAGTCCATGGGGTCCATGATTCTTTTCGTGGATATCCAGACAAACCGTTTTACCTTCCTGTCCTTTCCCAATAGGGACCCTTATGTTACTTGCAGTATTATTTTCTCTCCAGCGGAAAGAACAATTTAGTTCCTCCACCTTTCTGCAACCATATAAATCCAAAAATGTTATCTGTCCATTCCATTTCCCTCTGTTTGAATAATATAGTTCCATAGCTGCTATTTTCCGCATATAGTTATCTGCTTCCTTGTAGGTACAGGTTTCCGGTACAAATAGTTGCTCTTTTATTTTTCCGTCTTGAGGGAAACATATTTGCCCCTTGTCCAAATCTATCATTTGGCTACATAAAGCAAGAATTTCTTCTCTTTTTCTTCCTATGTGTATGATATGGATATTTGGTATCTTTTCCGTATTTTTGTTACCCCAAAATTGCTCATTTCCTATGATAATAATATACTTCCTTTGGATATCATTTTCCCGTCTGTCACCAAGCTCTTTGATAAGGTGCTGTGATATTTCATCTGCTTCAGCCCCGTTTCCTGCAAGATACCTGATACTTTGGTCAGCATCCCATATATGGGGTAACCACTTAAAGCATTGTGCCATGTCCCTGGCCGGTCTACATTCTTCGTTATAAAAAAAAGCGATTTTCAAGCAGTCTCCGTCATACATAGCAATTAATTGTAATACGCTTTGGAGCAGGCTCTCATAAGCACGTTGTCCAATGTATGCGATACTGCTTGTATTTTTCAAGTCAATTCCCACGGGTACGTTTTCCAGGTACTTGTATTTATCAGCCAGTTTATAGCTTTCTTTCCGCAATATGTCTGTGCATAACTCCCGCTTTCCACCCGGCACTTTTATGGATATTTGAGATACTATTTGGCCAATGCCTACTCTTATAAAGCATGACTCATTTCTATCATATCCCTTATTCCATAATACTTTCCCCTTTCCGTCTTCCCCAAGGAAATATTGACAGGAGGGATATTTGTGCATCATGGTCTCACGGTTTTCTATCATACATGTGTCCAGATAATTTTCTGTCCGCTGCAAGTACTCTTTATAAGATTTTATCCTTTTTCTTTCTTCTTTTTCTGCTGTCAGTTTTCTGTAAAAATAATTGGCAGATGTCCAAAATACACTGAGTATCGCTGATGCAATTGTCATCCAAAGCGTGATTTGAAAATACCCGGCATTCCCGGATGATTTATTTCCTATATATGTCATAAGTAGTATGGGAAGAATCATGGTGGCAGACGGTCCCATAGTCAAAATAAGGGGATGCTCCGGCGGTTTTATTTCTGCTTGGGGTGGCTCTAATTCCATCTCCTCCTCATGCAGCCCTTTATCAGTTACCAATGTCCTTTCCAGTCCCACCCGGTCTTTTTTTCTTTTTAATGTGTCTCTCTTTCCCCCAATAGTTGTATTTCTCTGTGCAATCCGCATTGTACCATAAGCGGAAGTACATACCAGCATGTCCTGTAATATGACAATTGTCAGCCCCTGCCAAATGACTGTATCACCGGCATATAACTCTGTATCTTCTGTTATTGCTTTCCCGTTTCGATAGATGATTTCCCCTTCTCTATTATGTTTTTTGCTTTCCCCTCCAATAAGTTTTAAGCATTTTCCTGTCTTTTCTATGGTAAACTTTTTTTCATCTGTCAGTGCTTCATATTCATAAAAAATGTCATTTGCATAACCACTTCCCACAGTAATTTGACAATCATATTTCATTTCAATTCTTCTGCAAGGACTTAACTGTTCTTTTCCTTTTGCGATGACCAGAAACACCGGCTTACCATCCTCTGTCTTTAAACATCCATAGTTTCCGTTTATTTCTTTATCCCCACATATGCAAAACCCCGTTTCAAGCCGTTTTATTTTTATCTTCAGTGGTCCTTCAGAATTTAATTTTTCCGGCGATATTTCTATCCATAGTTCCTCTCTAATGTCAAAACATGTCTTTTCGTGAAAGCATACATCTTTAGTATAAAAATAAAGGTATACATTCAGACCTTTCCGCTCCTTTTCGCAAGTCAACAAAAAGATGCTCACCTCCTGCTATTTTTATTGAAATCATTTGGGTAACTTCTGAATTTGTAGAAAAAATATATATAAGAATTTTTGAAGTGAACTCATCTTAGCAAATTATATTTTCACTGTCAATCGTCATTTTGCACAATTCTTTTTCCGGCATGGCATCACCCCAATGCCACATCTAAAATCATCATAATCATAAATCCTATCATGATTCCAAAAACCCCTATTTCCGGCTTGCCGGTTCCGGTTGCCTCAGGTATTAACTCTTTTACCACTACATAAAGCATTGCCCCTGCTGCAAATGAAAGAAACCACGGCATAAAAGGCACCATCCATGTAGCAAGAAGTGTGATGCCTACCCCAAAAATGAGTTCTACCAGACCGGAAAGACTTCCCATCACAAAGGACTTTTTCCTGCTCATGCCAATCTGCTTAAGAGGCAGGGAAACAGCTGCCCCTTCCGGAAAATTTTGAATGCCCATGCCGATTGCCAAGGCCACCGCTCCTGCAAACAATGAAGGATTACCGGGTTGTTGCATCGCTATTGCAAATGCAATCCCTACCGCCATTCCTTCCGGTATATTGTGAAGGGTAACTGCCATAATTAGTAATGTGGTCTTGTGCCAAAATGATTTGTCCATGTCATCTCTTGTCTCTTTGATATAAAATCGTCTCAATACACAATCAATTATCATCAAAAAAGTGCCCCCAAGAAGAAAACCTCCTGCCGCCGGAACCCACGCTATATCTCCCATCTCTTCTGTTCTCTCTATAGCCGGAAGCAGAAGTGACCAAATCATGGCTGCAAGCATTACACCGGATGCAAATCCTAAAAAGGTATTTTGAAGATTTCTATTCATCTCCTTTTTGCAAAAAACTACCATGCCTGCACCTAATACTGTCATAAAAAACATAAATCCTGTTCCCAAGAAAGCCCAAAAAATTGCTTGCCCCATCATCACTCCTTCCGCCCAAAATGCGGATTTGTGTCTTTATGATATGATATCCGTCATGTTACTTTTTTGTGACTGTCCAATACATGAATAGCAACAAAAAAACCCGCAAGGAAATACCTTACGGGCTTTGCTCATCATTTCTAAACTATGAAAACTAATTAATATGCAGCAAAACCATTTACGATTGCATCTGCTGCTGTTTCTTCTGTGTAGCTGACAATAATTGCCGCTGCTCTGTTACCCTTCATAGATACATAGTAATCCTGATGCATTGAGAAGCCTTCATACTCAGCAGCACATTCTAACTTTGCAAAGTCAACACCGCCGATAGATACTATTTCACCATTGTTGACAGTATTATATGTAACAGAAGACATCGCAGATAACTGCTGTTCTGCAATCTCAAGATATTGTTCTTCAGTCAACTCCATAGGAAGTTTTTCTACTGAAACAATAACATTGGTTGTTCCGAGTTCATCACTGCTCATCATTTCATATACAGTTGCAAGTTCTGCATATTTAAGCTGTGCTTCTGTGAAATCTTCAGAAAGCACTTCCTGTCCAAGTCCCATGCTTTCATTCAGTTCTTCTTCTGTGGCCATTATCATACCTTCAGGACAAGTATAGCGGAGGCCAAGCCATTCACTTTCCCATCCTGTTTCTGTAACTGTACCTTTTACGTAATCTGAAGTTTCTTCTTCAACTGCTTCATCTTCTGTTTCAGCCTCTTCTTCTACTTCAGCCTCTTCTTCTGCTTCAGCCTCTCCCTCTGCTTCTGCTTCTTCCTCTGCTTCTGCTTCTTCCTCTGCTTCTGCTTCTTCCTCTGCTTCTACTTCAACACTTGTTTCTGCATCAGCCTCTGTTTCGCTTCCGCATGCACATAATACCATGCTTGTAGCAAGTACTAATACTGCTAATTTCTTTTTCATAATATATTCCTCCTTAAGTTTGACGATTATCTACCGTCTTTTTTCACAACAGTCAGTAATATATCACTTTCAAATTTCCTTTGCAACAAATTTAGTCCCTATTTCCCATTTTCTTAATTGTCCGATAAATAAAAAAATATCCTCTCTTGCGTCTTACACAAAAGAGGATATTGCTACAATTTCTTATTATCTCTGCACACGGCCTGATGCATCGCCGCCTGCTAAGGTATCCACTTCTTTTCTGGATACTAAGTTGAAGTCACCGGGAATCGTATGCTTTAATGCTGATGCTGCCACACCGAACTCAAGTGCCGCCTTAAAATCCTTGCCATCAACCATACCGCATATCACACCGCCGGCAAAAGAATCACCACCGCCCACACGGTCTACAATAGGGCTGATTCTATATTCCCTGGAATGATAAAATTCTTTGGTATCCCTGGAATAAATACATGCTGACCAGCCATTGTCAGAAGCAGAATGACTGACACGAAGAGAGGATACACAATACTCAAAATTAAACTTCTCTACCATCTGTTCAAAAATAGATTTGTATCCTGCAAGTTCAAGTTCACCGCTGGTTACATCTGTCTCACCCGGCTTAAATCCAAGAACCAATTCTGCATCTTCTTCATTACCGATACATACATCTACATATTTCATAAGACCGGTCATAACCTTCTGTGCCTTTTCGGAGGTCCATAATTTCTTACGGAAATTTAAGTCTACAGAAACTTTTACACCGTGTTTTTTCGCTGCAATTAATGCCTTCTCGGTAAGTTCTGCTGCCGCATCGGATACAGCCGGTGTAATTCCTGTAAAGTGAAACCAATCTGCACCTTCGAAGATCGCATCAAAGTCAAAATCAGCTTCTGTTGCTGTAGAAATAGAAGAATGTGCCCTGTCATAAATGACCTTGGAAGGTCTCATTGCGGAACCTGTCTCTAAAAAATAAATTCCCAGTCTCTCACCACATTTTGCAATATGCTTTGTCTCTACATTGTATTTGCGAAGTGCTGCAATGGCACATTCGCCAATTTCATTATCAGGAACTGCTGTTACAAACTCTGCATCATGTCCATAGTTTGCAAGGGATACCGCTACGTTTGCTTCCCCGCCTCCGTAGTTGATATCAAATTCATCTGCCTGAATAAATTTTTCATTGTTAGGAGTTGATAGTCTGAGCATAATTTCGCCCATTGTAATTACTTTTGCCATTTTCTTATATTCCTTTCTGTTTGTTCTTCCTCTATTTCTGTACTAAATGTACGGCAAAACCACCGATTTCTTCTTTTAGATAAATTGCTTTTAATGCGCCCTTTGCATCTCTCTTTTCTGACTCTGCATTAAATTCCACACCTAGAACACTCTCAAGGTAATTGATGGCTCTTTCGATGTAGTTTGTTCTGATAGCAATATGACCATTCTT
The DNA here is from genome assembly GCA_017938315.1 of Lachnospiraceae bacterium. Taxonomy (GTDB): domain Bacteria; phylum Bacillota; class Clostridia; order Lachnospirales; family Lachnospiraceae; genus Suilimivivens. The sequence continues at coordinate 10,034 of JAGBBV010000013.1, read as the reverse complement.
GCCAAGGTAAGGGCTCTTCATTACTTCTACTGCAGAACCTGCAAATATTGAACTATTACCATCCTTTGCAGGCAGTCCAAAAATAAAGGAAAAACGTGCTGCTGCCTTCTTTGCTTCTTCCTCATTCTCTGCATTGATTCCTACATGTCCCAGTTCAAAACCAAGCATGGTCTGTACCGCTTCCCGTGTAAGCTGCTCTATCTTGTCCCATTCACCTGCATTAATGAGGTCACCGGGAACCATCCATGATCCGCCGCAGGCAATAATCTTAGGAAAATCAAGATACGAAGTTAAATTCTTTGCATTTATTCCGCCTGTGGGCATAAATTTCATATTCACATAAGGTGCTGCCATTGCTTTGATTTTAGCAAGTCCACCTGACTGCTCTGCGGGGAAAAACTTTACCACATCAAGCCCAAGTTCAATGGCCATCTCAATATCACTGGGGCTGGATGTACCGGGTGTAACAGGCACGCCCTTTTCTATACAATATTTTACGGTGTTGGGATTAAGACCGGGACTTACGATAAACTTTGCACCGGCATCTACGGCCGCATCGACCTGGGCTGTATTTAATACAGTACCTGCACCCACACACATATCAGGAAAATTGTCTACCATAATCTTGATAGCCTGCGCCGCTGCATCAGTGCGGAATGTTACCTCCGCGCAGGGAAGTCCTCCTGCACAAAGTGCCTTTGCCAGGGGAAGTGCATCTTCTGCCCTGTCAATCTTTACTACCGGCACGATACCGATTTTGCTAATTTGCTCTAAAACTGCATTCATTTCTTTTTTCTCTCCTATCCTTTTTTTAACAAAAAAATCCGGTGTAGTTTCTACACTACACCGGATATAAATACCTGATACTTTTCAAACTAGAACAAGGAATCAAATATGCTTCCGCTGGAATATGTGTTACCATAGCTTCCATTCATGGTGTATGTGTTTGCCTTACTGCTTTCCGTGCTTGCTGCAAAATCAATTAATGATGCCTGGGCAGAAACCCTATAGGCATAAGATGAATTTCCGTTAAATAATGATTTGACAGTTGTCATATTAGCACTCTTAAATGCCTTTTCGTCAACGGAAAGAGTATCGTCTTCATTAATAGTAATTCCCACTTTTCCCAAAAGATTTTCATTGGAAGCGCTTACATTTATTAATGAGAGTGATTTATTTAAAATTTTGTTTGTGCTGGACTTTGCTGCATTTTCAAGAAGTGAATTATAATTCTTAATAAATTCATCTACCTTCTTGTAAATTGCATCTGTATCATATCCCTTGACCGTAGTAGCATGTCCGTTTTCATCAGTGGCCGTAATATCCTTCTCCTCAAACAAGGAATCTTTTCCTTTTGCAATCAGTTCATCTGCTGTATCTTTGAGTTTTTCGGAAGAAGCCTGAATATCGGACAGAACTTTCGCTGAGTCAGCTGACGCTGAAGTGTTTAACTTATTATTATTTTTTTTATTTTCTTTTACCGATGACACAACTTCCTTTGCAGTATCATCCTTGGCATAATAAGCTTTCATCAGCTTGCCGTAACTACCGTTTTTGATGGAAGCATAATCCGAAAGGAAATTTAAGTTTCCAAGGCTGCTGCCGTTTCCTGATGAAAGTCCCTGAAACAGATACGAATAGTCCTGTTTCATATTTACATTCAATTTAATTCCCATATCATCACTCCTTTGATTTAGCGATATGTCTACAAGTTACAAAAGGAACCTCCGTGTTCCCACTTTTATTTTATCATTTTTAATTGTAAATAACAAGAGGCGTAATACAATAAAAAAGTCTAGCAAAGCTAGACTTTTAGCATGCAGGAAAAGAGACTTGAACTCTCATGGTATTGCTACCACACGGACCTGAACCGTGCGCGTCTGCCAATTCCGCCATTCCTGCGAACAAAACATATTTTATCTTCTTTCTGTAAAGGTGTCAACTATTTTCTGCTTTTTTTCTCTAATTCCTTTTCTCACTTCCTGTTGCTTTTCCTTCATCTCGGTAAACGCCATGTCACTTGCTGTTTCAAACAAAGAACGTATCAGTTTCTGCAGTGCCTTTCTTGTTTCATCATCTATTTCGCGCACTGCATCTATCATTCCCTGCATGCTCTTTTTCCAATCGGCACCCAGTTGAAACAGATTTTTTGCTTCTGATGCAGAAACCACCTCATACAAGGTGTCAATAAATGAACGGATTTCCTCTTGGCTTAATGATAAAATCCATTCATTCATGGCATTATCCCAAAATATTTTTGTCTCGTGCATATTTTCAGCTCTCACAAATGCTTTTTCTTTTACCTTCCAGCTGAACGCATTATGCTGAAACATGCCGATGCTTCTGCTCTCTACAATCTCATAATCTTTTCCTGATTCCAGTATCATTCCCACTGCAGAGGATCTAGGTATAAACTTGATGACCTTGTCTGCAATTTCATCATAGCATCCGGCTTCCAATATCTCCGGACGAAATCCCGGTCCGTCATTATTATACACACAAATCAAACGTTTCCTTATCTCTTCTGCACAATTCATCGCTGCATAAACAGCCAGATTTCCTCCTTTGGAATGTCCGCCCGTGTAAAACTTTCCTGCAATACGGCTTACCACTTTATTCATATATTCAACTGCCAAAAGTTGACTGTATACCGGCTTAGAATATGCCAGATTGAAATCTTCCTTCCAGCCAACCAAGTTAGCATCTGTTCCCCTATAAGCAATATATACACTTTTATCATCCAAAACATATGTCATTGCAGAAAATTGAATTTCATTTTCCTCGTCAATGATATTCACATAGTAGTTCATTTTAAGGGAACCAAAACGCACGGAAAGGGCTGCTGCTTCAATGAGTTCTTTCAGTTCTTCCTTATACCAATATCCCTCAAAAATTCTCTCCTGATCTTTATGTCCGTATATCGTCTGGATGCTGACGGGGGCTGCTGCCTCTTCCGGTCCCGGCACATAATTTTGGAAATCCAGATATGCAAGTTGACATAACACCAAGCTATCTACCTCGTTTAGTGCTTCCTCGGAAAAAGTTACATCACCATATTCTTTTACATAATCAATAATACTTTTCATAATTTCTCCTGCTTAATACAAAATACCGTCGTAATACCGCAAAAGTAAATCTACCACTCTGCTGTAACTTATTTTACCATCTTCCACCCCGTTGATGGTAAGATTTGTTTCTACAACCATATCGGAAGCTGCTTTTACAAACTCCGTGTCAAAAACAGCATCCTTCTCCACTTCTTCCCATGCTTCCGGAGTTAAAAATTTGTCATCTTCTATGACCTGATCTGATATCACAGGATGCTGATAATAATACGCCGCATTTTGTCCTGTTGCCTCATAGAAATCACTATCTAAATAGTAAAGGATACTCATATATGCACTGTACTCAAAAAAAGAATCTCCTGAATCCACACAGGCCAGATAAGCTATGAAATTAGCCTCATCTTCATACAAAAACCCTTTTAAATGTGACAATTCATGGCACATAGTAGTGGGCATATTAATCACATACATCTGTGAATTGTAATTTGCTTCCATGGAAAAAGGAAAATAGTATCCTGTCATATATTGCTGGCTGAAAAAATCTGATGTGTATAAAGGCTTTGGATTGGGATAATATCCTTTTAATGTGGGAAAAACATTCCCCATCCTTCTCATCTGTTTTTTTGCCTGTTCTTTCAAGTCTCCGTCATAAATCAGATAGCCGCTTTCATCCCGCTTCATTTCCTGCGCCAAGGCATTAGCACGGGTAACAACATAATCACGCAGTGCTTCAATTTCCGCAAGGTCATATTCTCTCTCTACCCCTGTACCCACCAGGTATCGTTCATAAATAGGTGATACATGGAAGGTAAGGAAACAGGTAAAGGTCATTAAAAGGCTAACAATCCCTACCGTCCAGATGATAAATTTTACATATCCCACATAATATTTAGAACTTTGATCCTTTGTTCTTTTCAGAATTTTTTTGCAGGCTTCCCATATACTCCACAGCAGTAATATACAAATTAATAAAACTGCCAGATATAATAGCCATTCTCCGATGGAAAAAGAAAAAAGTCCTGTGATTCTTCCATACGTCTCTACCCAAAAAGGAAAGATGTTTTCTACATACCAGTCACAAAACCGTTGACTGTTCCATCCTATGATATTCAAAAGCACTGCTGCCAGAAATAAAAAACAGGGTATTTTTATTCCTTTGTATTTTCCGGTCTTCATCTTAAATTTATTCATATCCTTCCGCCACTGTCACTATAATGATAAAAACAGAATCTCTTATACCGAGATAGGAGTCTTATGCAGTCTATCCTTTCCATTCTCCGAAACGTTAATACCTTTTTATGGAGCGGTCCTCTTCTTTTTTTACTAATGGGAACACACCTATATTTTACCATGAAGCTGCATTTTCCGCAGAAAAAAATTTTTTATGCTATCCGCCTGTCTCTTTTGCCTGACAAGGAAGCGAAAAACGGCAGCCTTTCCGCATTTGGAGCACTGGCAACCACTTTGGCTGCCACGCTGGGTACCGGAAACATTGTGGGTGTTTCTACCGCAGTTGCCTTAGGTGGTCCCGGTGCTATTTTCTGGTGCTGGATTACCGGTATTTTAGGAATGGCAACTGCTTACAGTGAATGTTATCTGAGTGTTCTCTTTAAAAGCCGTACCCGGGAAGGACTCTGCCTGGGCGGTCCTATGTATGTGTGGGAGAACGGTTTACATAATAAATCCATAGGAAAACTCTATGCAGCCCTGACATTGCTGGCTGCTTTCGGTGTAGGGTGTTCAACACAAGCCAATGCACTTTCCTCTACAGCTTATACAAGTTTTCGCATATCTCCTCATCTTTCCGGTTTTCTTGCTGCTTTATTAACCGGCTTTATCATCGTTGGCGGTATCAAAACCATTGGCAATGTATGTACAAAATTCGTCCCCTTCCTTGCCCTTCTTTATATGGCAAGTTGTTTCATTTTACTCTTTTTAAATCGGGATGCCATTCTTCCTGCCATAGAACTGATTCTTCTCCATGCTCTTGCTCCTAATTCTATCGGCGGCGGACTTGCCGGCGGTTCTTTGATCCTGACTGCAAGATATGGTATTGCCAGAGGTCTCTTTACCAATGAAGCAGGGATTGGTACTGCTGCCATCGCAGCTGCTGCTTCCGATTCAGTCAGTCCGGCAAAACAGGCTTATGTTTCCATGACAGCAGTTTTTTGGGATACTGTAGTAATGTGCCTTCTAAGCGGTCTTGTAATTGTCACAAACATGTTAAAGCATCCCGAATCACTTGCAGGTGTAAATGATGGTGCTCTTACTGATATGGCATTCCGCTATCTGCCCTTTGCCGGACAGGAATTTCTCTCCTTATGTTTGATTGCCTTTGCTATCACCACATTAATCGGGTGGTCTTACCTGGGTGAAAGTGCAACAACTTACTTATCCGGAAGCAAAGGCATTTTTGCGTATAAAGTAGCCTATATTGTTATGATCTATGTGGGTGCTGTCATGCCCCTTAACATTGTATGGGAATGTACGGATTTTATTAATGCCCTGATGATATTTCCAAGCATTACTGCTCTTTTTCTGCTGCGGAAACATATCCGGGAATAAGATAAAAGCGCATACCTGTCCTATGACAACTATGCGCTATCTCCTACTCTCCCTCTTTTTGTTCCTGCCATGCAAGTAAATCCGCTAAAGTAACAGTATCTACCACACTCTTTACAGCATCATCAATTCTCTTCCAAAGTTCTAAGGTGGCACATCCCAGCTGCTTTTCGCAAGGAACGCCATCCTCTTCCATACATGCCACCGGTGCAAGAGAACCTTCTGTCAGTCTTAAAATCATTCCAACCGTATATTTATGAGGCTCCATGGTAAGCCGATAACCACCCTGGGGTCCTCTGATACTCTTTACATACTCTGCTTTATTTAAATTTGAAATAATCTGTTCCAAGTATTTGTCGGATATCCCTTGTCTTTCTGCAATATCACGGATTCTCACCGGCCTGCTTTCACCATAAATGGCAATATCCATCATAAGTCGTAAGGCATATCTTCCTTTGGTAGAAATTTTCATAAAATACCCCTTTTCTGCAAGATGTACTTATTATACTACCATTTTACTAGGAAATACAAGAGGCTACCAGCAATACTGCTAAAAATACCAGATTGTAAGCAGTAAAGACTCCCATATATTTTCCCCTTTGGGCATTCTTACACTCTCCATATAATTTATAGGAAATCACACTGGCAAGGGAAGCAATCAATGTACCAAGTCCTCCTATATTGACACCGTAAAGAATCTCTCTGTAATTTTCCGTAAATCCACTAAGCAGCATCGCTGCAGGCACATTACTGATGACCTGGCTTGCAAGCACGGATAAAATAAGTTCTCGTCCGTATAAAAGTCTCTGTAACATTTCACTGATTGCAGGAATATTTTGCATATTTCCCACAAAAATGAAAAATCCCACGAAGGTTCCAAGAAGGCAATAATCCACCTTGGAGAACAGTTTCCTATCCACTATGAATATGGCCACTGATACAATTGCAAGAGATACCTGCCACGGCAAAATCCGAATAACCGTCAAAAGACATATCACAAACAAAGCCGCATAAATAAGTACTTTTTTCTTATCCGGCACCACTTCCTCTTCCTGTATACCTGTTACCACCGCTTTCGGTTTCTCCATCAAAATCACAACAAGAAGCATACCTAAAGATAATACTGTTAAAGGTAGCATAAATAAAAGGAATTCTAAAATTCCCATTCCTGAAACGCCATACAAATATAAATTTTGGGGATTTCCTACCGGGGTAAACATACTTCCCAAATTTGCCGCAATAGTCTGAAGCACCACTACCTTAATACATTTATCCTCAAGCCCCGCCAAATATAATAACTCTATGGCAAAGGGTACAAAGGTAAGTAACGCTACATCATTGGTAATAAACATGCTCGAGAAAAAACAAAGTAATACCAGCAACAAGCACATCTGTCTGCTGTTTTTTACTTTCCCTGCAAGTCTTTCACCCAGATAAGTAAATGTTCCCTGTTCTTTTAAACCTGCCACAATAATCATGAGGCAAAATAAAAGTGCCAGAACCTTATAGTCAAGATACCCTAAATACTCCATCGACGGCATGACAAAAAAAGCAGAAACAATTGCAATCAGTACCGCTATCACAAATACAGTTTCCTTCTTACAAAATGCAATGACTCTAGCCTTCAAATCTTGCTTCCTCCTTTATGTCGCACATTGTAAAAAGCATCCGTGCTACCGAGAGATAGTCCGCTGCTCTTTGCGCCTTGCGAATCTGTTTTATATACTTTGAAACCGCTTTGGAGTTTTCTGTTTCTACAAACAGATACTGCCAATAATTCCAAAGTTCTTTCATTTTAAACATGGTGTTTGTCTCACTTTGAAACAAGACTAAAAATTCTTCATATAACTTGTCATGAAATGCCATAATTTCTTCTTTGGTTATGGCAGGTCCGCCTTTTATCTCACGCACCAGTGCGGGATTGGTTAAAAGTCCCCTTCCAATCATCATACTTTCTGTTTGGGGAAAATTCTCCCTGAATTTATGATAATCACTCTTTGTGAAAATATCGCCGTTATAACAGAGGGGATTTTTACTGTTTGCCACCGCATAGGCAAAAGCCTCCATGTTGGGTGTTCCTTTGTAGAACTCTTTACGTGTTCTGGCATGTACCGTCAACTCTTTGATAGGATATTTGTTATAAAGGTCCAAAATACCTGCCCATTCCTCATCCCTTTCAAGACCAAGCCTTGTTTTTACAGATATGGCAATCTTATCATTACAACTCTCGAAAATAGTATCAAAAAACCTCTCCAAGTCGTCAAGTCTTCCCAAAAAGCCGGAGCCTCTGCCCTTTGACACCACAGTCTGATACGGACAGCCCAAATTTAAGTTCACTTCCTCATATCCCAAGTCAAGTAAGATTTTCACAAGTCCCGTGAAATCTTCTGCGTTATTACTCAAAAGCTGGGGCACAATGGGTACGCCTACATTGTTTTCCGGAAGGATGTCCTTCATGGAACGGTTCTTAGTAAAACCGCCACCGGTAGGTACAATAAATGGTGTGAAATATGTATCAATTCCTTCCCCGAAAAATTCGTGGTGTATGTTTCTGTATGTAAATCCTGTGATTCCCTCTAGGGGAGCAAAATATAGTTGCATGATACTTTCCTACTTTATTTCTTTTTAGATAAAAGTGCTACGGTTTCTATTCCCGTTGTCCAAGGAAACTGATCTACTGCAACTGCCTTCTCCACCACATATCCACTTTCCAAAAATGTTTCCAGATCTCTTACCAAACTGGTAGGCTTACAGGATATATAAACCATTCTTTCAATTCCGTAGCTGATAATCTTCGTAAGCGCTTTAGGATGAATCCCATCTCTGGGGGGATCCAAAATAATCATATCCGGCTTTTCTTCTATGGTGTCCAAAACCTTAAGCACATCACCTGCTATAAATTCACAGTTATGTAAACCGTTCAGTTCTGCATTTTTCTTTGCCGCTTCCACTGCTTCCTCAACAATTTCCACACCGATTACTTTCTTTGCCACAGGTGCCATAAGTTGCGCTATGGTTCCCGTGCCACTGTATAAATCGTAAACCACCTTGTCCGGCTTACTGTTTTCATTTAAATCTCCTACATATTCCCTTGCAGTTTCATAGAGCACTTCTGCACTTAAAGAATTGGTCTGAAAGAAAGAAAACGTGGAAATCTTGAATTTGAGTCCCAAAAGCTCTTCATAAAAATAATCCTGTCCGTAAAGAACTTTCGTTTCATCGCTCTTTACCACATCTGCCACAGAATCATTGATAATATGAAGAATGCCTGCAAACTTTCCTTTTAACCGAAGGGCCATAAGGCCATCTACCCAAGGTTGTAAATCAGGACTCGCCTGGGAAGTGGTAACAAGCGCTACCAAAATCTCCCCTGTTCTTGCTGCCTTTCGGACCAGCAGATGTCTTAAAAAACCTTCATGCCTGAGTCTATGATAAAAAGAAGCTCCTTCTTTTTCAAAATAATCCCTGGTAAAGTTTAGAATCTCACGGTAATCCTCATCTACAATCTGACATTCCTTTACTGTCACAATATCATAAAAACTTCCCCTCTTATGCATACCGAGGGCAAGTGGACCGTCCTTTACTTCGTCTCCAAAAGAAAACTCCATCTTATTGCGATAACCAAACTGAACAGGGCTTGCCTTAATTCCTTCAAATGTCCAAGGCTTTTCCTGTCTGCAAAGCACACTGTCAAGTAGTCTCTTTACCTGACCTTCCTTAATAGCAAGCTGTTCCTTGTAAGGCAGGGAAATGTAAGTACATCCACCGCAAAGTCCGAAATGGGGACAGGGACTTTCTATTTCCATAGGTGACTTTTCTTCCACTTCCAAAAGTCTTCCTTCTGCTTTTCCTTTTCGCACTTTATTGATTCCGGCTCTGACTGTCTGTCCCGGCAAGGCATTCTTCACCACGCAGGTGCCTTCTTCTGTCCTCACAATTCCCTTATTGGGAAAATCTATTCTCTCTACAACACCTGTTATAATCTGTCCTTTTTTCAACTTTGTTCAACCTTTCCTATGATTTTTAAACACTTCATAAAATATCTAAAATTTCGGTAGTTCGACAAATTCTACTCCATTTTCATTTGTTACACCCGCATACAGTTTATCTGAAAATCGTCCTACTGTACAGTAATGATTTAAAACATACTTTGCTGTGCCACACATCACATCTGGCAGAATACGAATGCTTTTTTCACATAAAGTGGGCATAGGTAGATTTTTTCTCTTCTACTGCCCATGAAGTCATGTTTCATCTACCCCAAACGCTAAATAATGAAACGTCATGGGCAATAGTAAAATTTTTCTCGTCTAGTGCCCACAGAATCCACTAAAGTGTGGGCAGCGGCACTCTCTTTTCTTCTATATGCCCATCATCACCAGTATACTGTGAAATCTCAATAATTTT
>JAGBBV010000012.1 GCA_017938315.1 Lachnospiraceae bacterium | reverse complement strand
TTTCAGTTTGACGAATTGACAATAAGTAGTTAATTGCAGTAAAACAGAAAAGACACTATGCATTTATGGGGTAGGATAATATCGGTAAAAATAAGTCAATGATGGTCAAAAAATCATCGACATCCGTCTCCGAACACGATATAATATAGGTAATCTAATAAGAAAATAATGTTATCATTACCGCAAGCTTCATGGGAATGGTAGCCATGGTTATGAACTGGATGGAACGCAATGGTTGAACCCTCCGGGTGGCAATGCCACCGAATTGCCACCGAAGAGCGTTTTACACTGGTGAATTTCTGTTTTCTTATTTTGACACGTATTAACAGGAAGGTTAGAAAAATCAAGACTTTCCTTGACTTAGATTTACAGAGAATGATTTGTGTTTTCTGTATGGACTTGAACTCCTAAGCGGTAGGTCGGAGGTTCAAATCCTCTCGTGGACGTTACCATAAAAAACAGAAATGAGGGTACAAAATGAAAAAAAATCAAAACAAATGGGTATGTGCTGCCATCCCGGCATTACTTTTACATTGCAGCATTGGTACAGTTTATTGTTGGTCTATTTTCAGTCAGGAAATCGCAGAACATATTGGTTTTTCCAAAAGTGCGACTGAATGGGCATTCAGTTTTGCAATTTTCTTCCTTGGTATGTCTGCAGCCTTCCTTGGAAACGTTGTAGAAAAGGATATTCACAAATCCTCTTTGATTGCAACAATTTGCTTTGCATTAGGTATGGCAGGAACCGGTTTCTTTATTTGGTTCGGTGGCAATCAGTTTGCTGCTAATGGAAAAGGAAGTGTACTTGCATTAATTGGTATTTATGTATGCTATGGTTTTATCATGGGTATCGGTTTAGGAACAGGTTACCTTTCTCCCGTAAAAACACTTATGCTTTGGTTCCAGGATAGAAAAGGTCTTGCAACAGGTCTTGCCGTTGCGGGATTTGGTGCAGCAAAGGCTATTGCAAGCCCTATCATGCAGGCACTTCTTGATAATCTTGGTGATGGCGGAATCTATAAGATGTTCTGGATTCTTGCAGTTGTTTATTTCGTAATGATGTTTGTAGGACACTTACTTCTTAAGAAACCTGCTGACTGGCATGAGCCTCAGACAAAAGAAAAGGGACAGGGTATCCTTTCTACTATTAAGACAAGACCTATTGCGAACTACATAGGTATCTGGGTAATGTTCTATATCAACATTACATGTGGTCTTGCATTAATTTCACAGGAAAAAATGATTGTTAAGTGTATCGGTCTTGCCGGTGCTGTAGGTATTATCTCAACAATTTCTGCTATCTTCAATGCAGGCGGACGTTTAGGTTTCTCTGCATGGGCAGATACAATGAAAGACAGAAATACCATTTATAAATTAATCTTTGTTTTATCCATTGTGTTTACAGGTGTAGTTCTTCTTACAAATGGTATCAAGAACGGAGAAGGAAATATCTTATTAACTATTTTAGTATTAGCGTTAATCTTTATTGTAAATGCAGGATACGGCGGAGGATTCTCTAATGTACCGACACTTCTTTCCGATCATTATGGAATGGCTAGTATCAGTGCACTTCATGGTATTACTCTTTCAGCATGGGCATTTGCAGGTTTAACAGGTAACCAGATGGCATCATGGATTGTAGGACATGTGGGAACACCGGATGCAGCTACAAACCCCATTGGATATCAGACAGTTCTTTACGTAACAGGTGCATTATATATTGTTGCCTTATTAATCAGTATCTTTATGGTACGTCCCGTAAAGGAAAAGAAAGAAGCGTAAGCTTTTGTAACTAATCATACATAGTAAAAATTAGGTAAATCCGCATGAAAAAAACGGCTATCAGGAATTTAACTACATCTGCGATGTTTATGGCAGCAGGATTGGTGCTTCCATTCTTCACGGGTCAAATTCCGCAGATAGGTAATATGTTGCTTCCGATGCACATACCCGTTCTTTTATGCGGATTTATTTGTGGATGGCAATATGGTCTTATGGTAGGTTTTCTTTTGCCTCTTGTGAGATATGTGTTGTTTGGCATGCCCATGTTATTCCCAACAGGAATTGCCATGGCATTTGAACTTGCAACCTATGGATTTACTGCAGGATGGTTGTATGGACATTCGAAATGGAAATGTATCATTGCCTTATACAGAAGCTTAATTGTAGCAATGTTATCAGGGCGTATTGTATGGGCTATGGTCCGGGTTTTAATGCTTGGTGTGGCAGGAATAGATTTTTCATTTGCTATTTTCTTAACAGAAGCAATTATTAATGCAATTCCCGGAATACTGTTGCAACTTTTCTTTATACCGGCGTTTATGATTGCCTTAAAGCGTACCGGCATGGTTCATCTTCATATACATAATCAAGGAAAATGCAAATATGCAGCAAAGGAGAAAAAGGTACTATGACAGATAAAAGAGTTATGTCAACCGAAGAGATGGTGAAGTCTGTTGCTGCTGTTATTTATCATTTACTTGAAAGAAAAAAGTCTGTTGTGGTAGGAATAGACGGCCGATGTGGTGCAGGGAAAACATCATTTGCAAAGCAATTGCAAAATATTATAGATTGCAATGTAATTCATACGGATGATTTTTTTCTGAGGCCGGAGCAGAGAACAAAAGAGAGATTGGCAAAACCGGGTGGAAATATAGACTATGAACGTTTCCGGAAAGAGGTTATCCTACCGTTAAAAGAAAAAAGTTGTTTTACGTATGGAATTTATGATTGCCATGAGGGCCGGATAACAAAAACGGTAGCCGTAGAGCCAAAAGCAGTTACTATTATAGAAGGCGCTTATAGTTTCCATCCTCAGTTTTCACATATTTATGATTTAAAGATATTTATGGATGTGGAGGCACAAGAACAACAAAGGCGTATTATAGAAAGAAACGGGTCAGAGCAATTACCGTTATTTACAGAAAAATGGATTCCTCTGGAAGAGAAATATTTTGATACTTTTTTAATTAAAGAGGAATGTGACATTGTGATTCAAATATAAAAGCAGTTTTTTAACTGCTTTTTTTGTGCTTTTGTGTCAAAATTGACATAAAAATAATAGTTCGTTCGACATCAAAATGTTTTTTTTAATATTTTTTCCTGTCAATATTTGAAATATATTATTTACATGTCTTGGACAAAGAAGGAGGAAATATTGTGGAAACAAAAACAAGTGTCGTGACAAAAAAAGAAATTCAGGATGTATTGCTTGATATGGGTGTACCGGAGAATTTAATCGGCAGTATGTATCTGACACATGCTTTAGAGCTTGTGCTTGATAACCCCCGAAGTATGACGAAGCTTGTAGACGGTCTGTACGTGGACATAGGAAAACGGTTTAATGTAAAATCTACCAGTGTAGAAAGATGTATGAGACATGCAATTAATGCTACCTGGAAACGGGGAAACGTACCATACATTAATACCATGTTCAGGTATTGCTTAAGTCCGCAAAAGGACGTTCCGACAAATTCACAATTCATAACCAGGTTGTATTATTATTTTACGAACGAATAAGTAAAAAATAATTAAGGGGAATTGAACAAAGGGGAATTTTTAACATTAAGAGGCGCATAGCGCCTCTTTTGTTGTGTTTCAGGGAATAATCATATATAATAAAAATGCAGTTTGAAAGGAAGTAGGCAAATGAATTATATAGTGCTGGATCTTGAGTGGAATCAAAGTAATACCGGAGAAGAGCCGGAAGTTAGGGAAATGCCATTTGAGATTATTGATATTGGAGCAATAAAGCTTAATTCACAAAAAGAAATGATTGATGAATTTAATCAGTTGGTAAAGCCTGCTGTTTATCTTCATATGCATAAAATTACCAGTAAAATAATACATCTCCATATGAAAGATTTGCAAAAAGGAAGACCGTTTCCCGAAGTGGCAAAAGATTTTTTTACATGGTGTGGTGAGGACAACATCTTTTGTACATGGGGTCCGCTTGATTTATATGAATTACAGAGAAATCTCCGTTTTTATGAAATGGAACCATTAAGTAATGGGCCAATTCGGTTTTTGGATATCCAAAAGCTCTTCAGCATCGCTTACGAGGATAAGAAAAGCAGGAGAAGTTTAGAATATGCCATAGACTTTTTAAAGATAGAAAAGGATATTCCTTTTCATCGGGCGTTCAGTGATGCATATTATACAGCAAAGATATTGGAAAGATTAAAGGGAGACGTACTGGAAAACTATTCTTTTGATACGTTTCATATTCCAAAAACGCGCGATGAAGAAATCCATGTGATGTTTCAGGATTACATGAAATATATATCCAGGGAATTTCCGGACAAGCAAGCCGCTATGGAAGATAAAGAGGTTGTTAGCACAAAGTGCTATCTTTGTCATAAGAATATCCGTAAAAAAATCCGTTGGTTTACACCCAACGGAAAACATTATTACAGCATAGCAGTATGTCCTATCCACGGATACATGAAATCAAAAATCAGAATCCGTAAAGGGGAAAATGAAGGAATTTATGTGGTCAAAACATCAAAGTTTATTTCCGAAGAAGACAGTGTTGCTTGGCAACAAAAGCATGATGAAGCAAAAGCACATCAAAAACTAAAACGAAAAGCAAGTAAAACTAAAAATCAAAATCTTTAAATCGGGAGGAAGAAAAATGAGGACCTTTCCCCCGGTTTTTCTTTGCTTTTTTATTCATTTTAGAGCGCTTCTGCCTGCTGACATCCAAAAATTTATAATCGGAAATCCAAGAAAAGAAACCGAAAATAATACTTATCAGGACCGCAACCGAAATTAATATTAATATGATATGTTTCACATTTATAAATAATACAGAAGCCGTATCATCACTTTGAATAATAAATTCCGTATATTGTTCTGAGGCAGCAGTAGGTAATTGTTGTATAGTATTATTGTTTTGTAATAAAAGAATAGATGCCGAACCTAAAAAAGCATTGTCATAGGAATATAAAATTTTGGCAACTTCCATATCGTTAAGATTTTCATAGGAGATTTTAGATGAGAGTTCATCAAAATCAATTGTTTTAGGCAAAACAATAAAACTGTTTTTATTTAATGAAAACAGTGTGTCGGAATTGCCAAAAACATCATGGGAGCTGTGGAAGAAATCAATATTCTTTACTTGATACGCGGTTTCGTTTTCAGCAACATTCGCGATTGTAAAATTGGTAAAACCATAGTCAAAGAGAGCTGTGGTATCTGTAAATTGATCCGGAGTTTCTTCTTTCATAACAACACAAATCAATTTCATTCCGTTTCTTTCAGCACAAGTTACCAGAGTTTGCCTTGCTTCGTCGGTGTAGCCGGTTTTACCCCCTTTGATATTTTCATAAGATAGTTCGCCGGTTATCAACTTGTGTTTATTTCTGGAAATAAAATCATCAGGTTGATGGGCGGTTGCTTCGAAGTGGTGGGAGGCAGTATTGCCAACTTTAGCAAGAAATTCATTATCAAAAAAGGCACGGGCAATTAATGCTAAATCATAAGCTGTGGTGTAATGATTGTCATCATATAAACCGTGAGCGTTTACGAAATGGGTATTTTTACAGCCAAGATCGCTGGCTTTTTGATTCATCATATCTGCAAAAGCATCCATACTTCCGGCAACGTGTTCTGCAACAGCATTGGCAACTTCGTTTGCAGAAGCCACCATAATTCCGTAATAACATTCTTCCATGGGCATTGCTTCACCAGGATCAATACCGATATTGGAGCTACCACTCTCTAAACTAAAAACAGCATCGTGAGAAAAAGAGACTGTTTCATGTAAGGAAGAATTTTCAGCGGCAATAAGACAGGTCATTATTTTAGTGGTGCTGGCCGGATATGCTTTTTCATCAATATTTTTTGCATAAAGAATGGTTCCGGTATTTGCTTCCATAAGGATAGCGGACTGGGCACTGACAGTAGGGCCTTCCGGCCAATTCTTTATTTGATTGCTCTGGATGGGCAATTTTTTTCGTTCTTCTGCCTGGTCTTCATAGGTTGTGTTTTCTGAAGGGGCAGCATAGGCCAAGAGAGGGGAAAATGCAGTTGTCATGTATAAAAATGCGGACAGCATCACAATGCTGATCCGTTTTCTCTGTATTTTCATCATGAAATGTCCTCATAACTGTGATTTTACAACTCTATGATACACTATTTTGCCCAAAAACCAAACAACTTTCATAAAAAAACCATGGTTATTTATGGAAGTTGTGGTATACTGTTATAGTCTGTGTTCAAAAGTAGTATTTATGTGCCGGGAGGGCAAGAGATGAGATTAAAAAATGTACCGGGATCCCGTGAAGTAATTGCAGAGAGTGAATTTGTAATTCACGATGAACAAAAACAAAAGGGAAAATGGAAAAATATTTTTGGAAATGAAAACGAAATACATATTGAAATCGGTATGGGAAAAGGAAAATTTATTTATGAAATGGCAAGACGTAATCCTGGGATTAACTATATCGGCATAGAAAAATATTCAAGCGTTTTGCTTCGGGCCGTTCAAAAAATGCAACAGGAACCACTTCCCAATTTAAAATTTATCCGAATGGATGCGGAAGAAATTGCAGAAGTGTTTGCCGAAAATGAAGTGGACAAAATTTATTTGAATTTTTCAGATCCATGGCCGAAAGACAGACATGCTAAGAGGCGTTTGCCCTCAAAAGAATTTTTGGCAAGGTATAATCAATTTTTAAAGAAAGATGGCTTCTTGGAGTTTAAAACAGATAACAGAGGTTTGTTTGATTTTGCTGTAGAACAATTGCCGGAGGCAGGATGGAAAGCAAAGGCTGTCACTTATGACTTGCATCATAATGAAGAAATGGTGGCAGGGAATGTAATGACAGAGTATGAAGAGAAATTTTCATCCATGGGAAATCCGATTTGTAAGTATATTATTTACAGATAAGGAATAGAAATAAAGAAAGTGTTAAAAAGACTTTCTGTTTGTTGAAAAAATTATCTTGCAGACCTATAATCACGATGGTTAAGAAGATGTTTTTTACAATGAGGAGGAGATAGAAATGGCGCAAATTTTAGCGGCAGTTATTTTTGTGGTAATGTTTCTATTAATTATTACGGAAAAACTGGAAAGACACGTGGTAACATTACTGAGTGGTTTGTTAACATTAATCCTTGTATTCGGTATAGGTATGCATAGCATGGATGCTATTGTAGAAACACTGAATTTTAAAGAAATTTTCACCGTAGAATTCTGGTATCATACAGGAGAAACTGCTGAAACCGCAAGCGGAATTAACTGGGCAACCATTATTTTTATTGCCGGAATGATGATCATGGTAGAAGGTATGGGTCATGCGGGCTTTTTCAGATGGTTATGTATGAGAATTGCAAAAATGGTTTCTTATAAAACCGTTCCCATTTTTATTACCTTTATGATTATGTCAGCTTTTTTGTCTATGTTTATTGACAGTATAACCGTAATTTTATTCTTGGCTGCAGTAACTGTAGAGCTTGCTCATTTGCTTAGATTCAATCCGGTTCCCATGATCTTAGCTGAAATTTTTTGTGCAAACTTAGGCGGTGCGGCAACGATGTGTGGTGACCCTCCGAATATTATTATAGGGACATCTTTAGGATATGCTTTTTCGGATTTTGTGGCAAATACAGGTGTGATTGTTTTGTTTGCAGTGATTATGATGGTTGTGTATTTCTATGTGATTTTCCGTAAAAAACTTGTGGCGAACGGTGCAGTAGATGTGAAAGCGCTACCCGATCCAAAAGAGGCCATTACCAATAAAAGAAGCTTTGTAATCAGTACAATTATCTTTTTGTGTGCGGTTGTATTGTTAATCACACATGCGCAAACCGGGCTTACGGTAGCCTTTATCGGATTGTTTATTGCAGTAATTACAATTCTTACATCCGGTAAGGAATCCCTTATTTTTATGAAAAAAGTAGACTATAAAACATTGCTTTTTTTCATTGGTTTGTTTATAGTAGTAGGTGGGTTGGAACAAACAGGTGTGCTTGAAATAATTGCAGGATTAATTGCTAAAATCAGTGGTGGAAATGTAAAACTGATGATTGGAATTATTATATGGGGTTCTGCAATTGCCAGTGCCTTTGTTGATAATATTCCATTTGCGGCAACTATGATTCCGGTTATCAAAAGTCTGGCAGTAGCACAGGGAGTAGAATTATCTACTTTAGCATGGACTCTCTCCATGGGAACAGACATCGGAGGCAGTGCAACGCCTATCGGAGCGTCTGCCAATGTAGTCGGTACAGCCGTTGCAGCAAAAAGTGGTCATCCCATTGGATGGGGAGAATATTGCAAATACATGGCACCTGCTACAATCCTGGTAGTATTATTTTCTATGGTATTTATTTTTGCCAGATATCTGTAAAAGGGAGGAAAATAACATATGGATAAGCAGTTAATTATTTCTATAGGCCGAGAATTTGGTTCAGGCGGTCATGAAATCGCTGAAATGCTTGCAAAGAAGTTTGATTTAAATTTATATGACCATAATATTTTAGAGGAAATTGCCGCAGAAAAAAATGTAGAAGCTACACATATCGGCAAATATGATGAAGTGCCAAGAAATCTTATTTTCTCAAGAAAAGTAAGAGGATACTCTAATTCCATGGAAGAGAATGTTGCAAATATGCAGTTTGATTATCTTCAGGATAAAGCGGCAAAAGGAGAATCTTTTGTAGTGGTTGGCCGCTGCTCGGAAACCATCCTAAAGCCTTATGAAGGTATGATTTCCATGTTTATTTTAGGTGATTGGGAACATAAGGTTGAGCGTGTTATGAGACTTTATAATTTATCCCACGGGGAAGCGGAAGTATATATCAACCGACAGGATAAAAAGAGAAAGAACTATCACAATTATTACTGTAAAGGAAAATGGGGTGATTCCCGTAATTATGATATTTCCATAAACAGCAGTAAGCTTGGTGAAGAAATGACAGCAGAAATGCTGGCAGATTATATAATGAAAAGACAAAACATGCATTGACAATCTTGCATAAAAATTGTATCATTTAGTTTGTTGCAAGAAACGGCGCGTGGCTCAGTTTGGTAGAGCGCTGCGTTCGGGACGCAGAGGTCGCAGGTTCAAATCCTGTCGCGCCGATGAAAAGGAAAGCCCTTCACGTAAGTGAGGGGCTTTCTTTTTCATCGTTGTCACATAATATGAAACTATAACCTCTAGTAGAACAAGCGCATACGTTCGGGCGTAGAGGGTCCACGAGGTCCGGTGGACCTCGGCTTTGGACGGACCGGAGCGGAGCGGAGACCGTAGGTTTATATCCTGACGCGTCGAAACCACAGCAAAAAACTACAGCATAAAAGCAGCCCCGAAGGACAATGTCATTTAGATAAGATGACATTATCTCTAAGGACTGCTTTTGGTTGTTGGTTTAGCTGATTACCAAGTGAAATAACATCCGGCGCCGTCGTAGAATAGAGCCCATCCACCTGTTCCGTCTGGCAAAGTTACATATGCCATAGGACATCCACGATAAGTAGCAAAATCTGAAATTGTCACCTGTGTTCCGTCCCAAAAATGACAAATTAAATTTGTATCTGGATCAAATGATGTAGGATGATTCCACAAAAGATGATGGGTTATGCCTTCAGTTGCAACTTGCAATGTTGCTGTAAATGGAAGCGTAACGCCGAACTGTGCTGCCCAACTATTTCCACCACCACCAGAATTTCCGCCAGTAGACTGCTGAACTTCCACCTTTTCAGTACTTAAATAACTGTTAGATACAAATGCGGTTTGTCCGTCCAGTTCAAATTTATACCAACTTGTTTCGTTGCATTGTCCGAGCACTGTGATTTCTTGATTTGTAGAAAGACTTCCAACTTTTTCACCGTCGGTATTTGGCAGGTTTCTAACATTAACGGTCTGGGTAGCGTACATTGTCGCGTTCATTTCTGTATAGGTATCGCCACATTCACAAGTAAATGTTTTCAGCCCGTCCGCCTCACAAGTCGCATCGGCTGTAATTTCCTCTGCGTAATTGTGAGTGTGAGGTTCTTCTGTCTCTTTAGGTGTTGCGGGACATCTGTTGTCTGCTCTGTTGTATGTACTGGTGTGCTTTCCTCTGTTGCCGTTGTCTGAGCTGCTTCGGTTTGTTCGGTGGATGTACTTTCGCCGCCACAACCGACACACACAGAAATAAGCATAACACTTAAATAAACACCAAATAATCTCTTTTTCATTGTTGTCTCCTTTGTACTGACTGAATAGTGAGCGTTTTTTATTTATTAACTTATTATATATAATTTTTTTATAAGAGTAAATGTGGTAATATAGAATATACTAATTTGCATTGGTGGAAAATTATATATAGAAATCCAACTGCAACGGAAAGTAGCGGAGAAATATCCAAATGACAACAAGTGTTTCTTGTTTTGTAAAGGTTGTTTTACTACTCTATGAGGGTAGCAAGAAAGGTTAGAAACTTTATGGAGGAGAAAAAAATGACTTTAGAAGAGCAAATCAGAAATTGTAGAAAGCAGGCAGGTATATCCCAAGAGAAGATGGCAGAGTTGATAGGCGTATCGAGACAGGCTGTTACAAAATGGGAGAACGGAACAGGAACACCGGATATAGAAAACTTAGTTGCAATAGCGGAGTTGTTTCAAATTTCATTAGATGAACTGTTGCTGAACGAAAAAAAAGAAAAGAAACAGTCGGAGTATTTATATGAAAGCACAACGGAATATGATGTTGATGGTATTAAAAGTTATGATATAAAATTAGGCAGTGTACATACCCTAATTCTTAGTTCCTCTGAGGGAGAAAAAATTAAAATATCTTTATTATCAAACATTATAAAAGGATTGCAAAGAGATTATAAAATTAAAATAGATGATATTAAAAATAGAATTGATGTTGACCTTCAAAGATTAAATGGAGCAACAGAAGCCGATGCGAAAGAAAGTATTGTAATAAGAATTGACATACCACAAAAATATATAGGTAAAGTTGAAATTGCCGTTAATGCTAAGAAACTCGAAATGATAGATGTTGAATGTGAAAGTATTGAATTTGACGGTAAAGTAACAGAAGTGAGTCTCAAGGGTTGCAAGAGTGTAGTCGAAATAAACTGTAATTTGGATATGCTGGTTGAAGTAGTTTCACATGAAGGTGCTATTGAGATAAATCAAATTTCGGCAATATCAAAAATAAAAATACCTTTCGATTTTAATTTTAGAGCAAAGCAAAAAGGAATAGGAACGAGAATATACTATGAAAAGCAGGGTGGGCGAGTAGAAGATTTTTCTTCGGAAGATGCAGATAATTATATTGAATTGAATGGTATGAAGAGCGAGTTATTCATTACCAGAGAGGAGGCGTAAGATGGGACGTTATACTTACAGACCTCTTCGATTTTATATTACCGTATTTGCTGTAACATGGTTTTTCTGGTTGCTGGCAATATTATTTAACGAGAGTTCCTTGTTGTTTTTATTTATGTTTTTAGGATTAGTGACTCCGGCTATAGTAGCTGTTATTAGCGTATTCACATCAAAAAGCAAGGAACTGAAACAGGATTTCAAGAGAAAGATTGTAGGTTTCTATCGTATAAAACCACGATACATTATGCTTGCAGTTGCTCTATTTGCCATAGTTGTAGTGGCATCTATAGGAACTTCCATATTGTTTGGTGGTTCTATCAAGCAGTTTTCTTTTACAGAAGATTTTTCTTTTTCTATTGGAGGAACGTCAGCTTTACTTACGATATTGTTAGCTTCAAGCATAGAAGAATTGGGATGGAGAGGATATGGAGAAGATGCTATAGGTTCGTATTATAATTGGTTCAAAGAGTCAATTATTTTTGGCGTGATATGGGCTTGTTGGCATATTCCGTTATTTTGGGTTCCGGGAACATACCAATATGGTCTTAAAGAGATGGGAATTGTTTATGTACTAAATTTCCTTATAAGTGTGATTCCACTTGATTTTTTACAGACATGGGTATATGTGAAGAATAACAGAAGTATGTTGGCTACTATAATTTTCCATATGTTTATAAATATTATGCAAGAGAAAATTAATATGACTCCGGAAACCAAATGTATAGAAACAATTTTTGTAGTTATTGCAGCTATAGTTGTCGTACTTACCAATAAGGAAATGTTTTTTGAAACAAAACATGTAGGTAATCTTTTGGAGGAGCATTGCGGATAAAGCGTGCGTAAATTTAGTTTTCAAAAGCAATAATGTATAGTAGAAAGATTGCTCCGTTCATTTTAATTAATGGACGGGCATTCTTTTTTTGCCCTCACCCTATTAATTTCAATATTTTTGACTGCATTTTCTATATGTGATAAGATTACATAGGTAGTTAATTTTATACAGTTAAATTTATAATTTTCTATCTTCGGATAATAAAGAAAAAGAGGCATTTATGGAAGAAAACCGCAATCAGGAAACTGATTTTATGAAAGAAACAATTAAACAAAGACCTTTAAATAGGAAAAAGCTGATACGAAGGACCGTAATCACGGTAGCCATGGCTGTTATATTTGGTATGGTTGCATGTTTTACTTTCTTATTATTGGAACCGATTTTCAGTAACAGCCTTTATCCGGAAGAAGAACCTTCTACAATTGTATTTGAAGAGGAAATTGCAGACGAAATTTTGCCACAGGATATGATTGTGGAGGAATCGCAGATAAATCCCCAGCCCACAGTTGCTCCGGTACTGGAAGATGAGCAGATAGAACAGGTACTTTCCGAAATGCAGCTGGGAGTAGAAGACTATGCATCTTTATATCAGGGACTTTCTGATATTGCCAGGGAAGCCCAGAAATCCATGGTAACAGTCGTAGGGGTTACATCCGATACGGATTGGTTTAATAATGCCTATGAAAATGAAGGGGTAATTTCCGGAGTCATCGTAGCAGACAATCGGATAGAGCTTTTAATTCTTACAAATATTACTTCCATAGAAAAAGCAGAATCCTTTAAGGTAACGTTTGCAGACAGCAGAACCTACGATGCGGCAATTAAAAAGAAAGATGAAAATACAGGACTGGCAATATTAGCAGTAAGAAAAGCTTTGGTTAATAAAAATACCATAAATGAAATTGCGATTATTGAAATGGGCAGTTCTTTCAGCAGTAATCCGGGAACGCCGGTAATAGCTATTGGACAGCCGGTAGGCGTTTCAGATTCTTTATGCTATGGATTTATTACCTCTTCGGGAAGCACATTACAATTACCGGACTCCGCATATAAATTAATTACCACGGATATGTATGGAAGCGAAAATGCAACAGGTATCCTGATTAATTTAAAAGGCCAGATGATAGGAATGATTGATGTAGAAAATAAGAAGGAAGATATTAAAAACATCATTAGTGCCTATGGTATTACAGAGCTTAAAAAAGTGGTACAAAATCTTTCCAACGGACGCGACATTGCTTATATGGGTATTTATGGAAGCGATGTTACAATGGAAGCCAATGAGGAATTGGGCGTTCCCTATGGTGCATATATTACAAAAATAGATATGGACTCCCCGGCTATGGACGCAGGAATCCAGAGCGGTGATATTATTGTTATGATGGAGGACCTTGTGGTGAACAGCTACAAAGAATTTGTCAGTCTGCTTACGGAAAAACAGCCGGAGGACGTAATTAATATCCGATTGCTCAGGCAAGGACCGGAGGGATATTCCGAAATGGATTTGGAAGTAACGCTGGAAAGCAAAAAATAATCATATCAGCAGAAAGGTAATACAGAAATGAAATATATTAAAGACTATAAAGATGGTGACCGGGTATTTGATATTTATCTTTGCAAGCATAAAACATCTGCCGTAACCAAAAACGGAAAACCTTATGATAACGTTATTTTGCAGGACAAATCAGGAACAATTGATGCGAAAATATGGGATCCTAACAGTGCTGGAATTGCAGACTTTGATACCCTTGATTACATTGAAGTTTATGGAGAAATTACCAGTTTTCAAGGAGCTCTCCAGGTCAATGTAAAGCGTATCCGTAAATGTCAGGAAGGAGAATATGATCCGTCTGATTATTTACCTGTGAGTAAGTATGATATAGAAGATATGTATAAAGAACTTCTGGGTTATATCAGCCAAATAGAAAATACATATTTAAAACAGCTTTTGCAGGAATTTTTTGTGAAAGATGAAACGTTTATTAAGGCTTTTAAGCAATCTTCTGCGGCAAAAAGTGTTCACCATGGTTTTGTGGGAGGACTTTTGCAGCACACTTTAAGTGTGGTTAAAATGTGTGATTACTATTGTAGCGTATATCCGCTTTTAAAAAGGGATTTGCTTTTGGCAGCAGCCATTTGCCATGACATGGGTAAGACAAGGGAACTTTCTTTATTCCCGGAAAATGATTACACCGATGACGGACAGTTTTTGGGTCATATCGTAATGGGTGTTGAAATGGTGGGAGAAAAGATGCGTCAGATTCCCGGATTTCCAGCCGTACTTGCCAACGAGTTAAAGCATTGTATTTTAGCACACCACGGGGAATATGAATTTGGCTCACCGAAGAAGCCCGCCATTATGGAAGCTGTTGCATTAAATTTTGCGGATAATACCGATGCGAAGCTTCAGACCTTTACGGAAATTATGGAAAATACCACGGAAGCAGGATGGCTTGGATTTAACAGACTGTTTGATTCAAATATAAAGGGGACACGTTTGGAATAATAAAGGCGGAAACGCTTGTGAGGCATTAGAATTATGGAATTTAAGAAAAATGACATAGTAACCATAGAAATTGAAGATATCAGCAGTGAAGGAGAAGGGATAGGCAAGGTAGACGGCTATCCTTTCTTTGTAAAAGATGCCATTATCGGGGATAAGACGCAGGTGCGCGTTACAAAGGTAAAGAAAAACTACAGTTTCGGGCGATTGGAGAAAATAATTGAGCCATCACCTTTTCGTGTAGAGCCTGTCTGTGCGTTTCACAGACAGTGTGGCGGCTGTCAGATTCAAGCTATGTGCTATGAAAAGCAGCTTGCCTTTAAGCAATCAAAAATAAAAAACAATTTGGTGAGAATTGGTGGTTTTTCACCTGAGTTTGTGGACAGCGTTATGGAACCCATTGTGGGAATGGACGAGCCCTTCCGCTATCGTAATAAGGCACAGTATCCTATAGGAACTGATAAAGAAGGAACTCCCATTGCCGGATTTTATGCGGGACGGACCCATTCCATTATCGCAAATACGGACTGTTATTTAGGCACAAAAGAAAATAAAGAAATTTTAGAAATTGTACTTGAGTATATGAAAGAAAACTTTGTGCCTGCTTATGACGAGACTTCCGGAAAGGGCTTACTTCGTCATGTTCTCATTAGAAAAGGATTTACAAGCGGGCAGCTGATGGTATGTCTGGTGATTAATAAAAAAGGGAAAGGCGGAGAATTTTTACCGGCACAGGAAAAACTTATAGAGGCGCTGACTCAAATTACAGGAATGACAAGTATTTCTGTTAGTATTAATACCGAAAATACCAATGTCATTATGGGTAAGGAGATTTACACCATTTGGGGTAAAGAACGGATTACGGATACCATCCATGTGCGTGATACAGAGAATAATTTTTCACTTACAGGAGAAGGAATTACATTTGCCATTTCACCTCTATCCTTTTATCAGGTAAACCCGGTACAAACCGAAAAGCTGTATAGCTTGGCACTTGATTACGCAGGACTTACCGGGCAGGAAACGGTATGGGATTTATACTGCGGTATCGGAACCATTTCTCTATTTTTAGCCGGGAAGGCAAAGCAGGTTTACGGAGTGGAGATTGTTCCACAGGCCATAGAGGATGCAAAAGAAAATGCGGCAAATAACGGAATTACCAATGCTGAGTTTTTTGTGGGAAAAGCAGAAGAAGTACTTCCTGAGAAATATGACAAGGAAGGCATTTTTGCAGACGTGATTGTGGTAGACCCCCCAAGAAAGGGTTGCGATAGTGCCTGTCTGGAAACCATGCTGAAAATGCAGCCGGAGAGAATTGTCTATGTGAGCTGTGACAGCGCCACCCTGGCAAGAGATTTGAAGATTCTGTGCGAGGGCGGATATGAAGTAAAGAAGGTGCGGGGCGTGGATCAGTTTGGGCAAACCGTGCATGTGGAAACTGTAATTCTCTTGTCCCGAAAAACTCCAGATGCAATTATTGAGATTGATTTGGAAATGTCAGAACTTGATTTAACAAGGGCTGAAAGCAAAGCAACCTACAAAGAAATCGAAGAATATGTGCAGAATAAATATGGTCTACATGTTACCAATTTATACATTGCACAAGTGAAAAGGGAATTTGGAATTATAGAACGCATTAACTATAATGTGGGCGATGGTAAGAGCAGAGTACCAAAAGTGACACCAGAAAAGCGTGAAGCGATTATAGATGCACTTAAATATTTCCAGATGATAGAAGCGTAAAACAAAGAGGAAAATTTGAATTTTACGCATATTTACATTAAGTAAAAGTACACATAGAAACACTTTGTGTGTAGAAACACTTGACTTTGTGGGGCGTTATGAGGCAGAAGTTTTGTATCCGCCTTTTTTATAAAAAATTCACATATAAATCATAAATCTTCCATTGAATCTTATTTTAAGTTTAGTATACTTATTTTCTATATATGGAAAAGGAAGTGAAAGTCGAAAAATGATGAGTTATTCTATATCGCAATGGATTTTATTTTTCTTTTACTACGCATTTATCGGATGGATTTGGGAATGTTGTTTCGTTTCGATGAAGGGATTTTATAGAAATAGGAAATGGAAATTTGTAAATCGTGGTTTTTTACACGGACCATTCATACCAATCTATGGATTTGTAGCGATTAGTATATTAATAACGACAGTTCCGATCAGGGCTCAAGGGTTAGCAGTGTTTGTTGTCGGATCACTCACTGCGACAATATTTGAACTGGTCATTGGTCCGGTTATGGAAAAACTATTTCAGGTGAAATACTGGGATTATAGTGAATTGCCTTTGAACTATAAGGGATACATATGTCTGTTCGTATCGATATTTTGGGGAATCTTATCTGTAGTATTAGTCCAGATTATTCATGTGCCAATTGCAGATGTACTTATGAGGATACCTCGAGCAGTATGTGAAATATGTTCTATATTATTAATTATTTTATTTACATACGATACGACGATTTCATTTAACGAAGCGATGGAACTGCGAGATCTTTTGGAAACATTGGCTGAGAATAACGAAACCATGAAACGTATTGAGCGTAGGATCGATGCAATTGTTGCGTTTACGCCAGTGCCAGATATGAACGAGCTAAGGGTGTTGAGCGAGAATCTTCATGAAAAAATGGAAGACAGAGTGAATCGTCTGCGTGAAAGAAACGAAGAGCGTATCAATAAAATCAGGGAGCATATGCAGCTTCCGGAATTTGACGGTTTACCTGAACGTGAAGAATGGTTAAAGAAACTAGAGCAGCGTCATATAAAATTTATGGAGAAATCCAACAAACAGTATACATATGCATTGAGCCAGTTGAAACGTAATCCGATGATGAAATCGAAGAAATATCAGGAGATTATCAAATTGCTGAACGAGTGGAACAAAGATGAAAAATAAACCTATATGAAGGGTTTCTGTAAGGTGAGTGTGAACTTTCAGGCTTCCAGTGTGTTTGAAAGTAACAGGCGATTTGAAGTTTAGCGAAGTAAATGTGAACATTATTGAAGCTAACAAAAGAACGTAGGATTTTATAAAGACACAAAAAGTTCACAGAAAAATTAGCACTCGCTATTGACGAGTGCTAACAATGGTGATATAACATAATTAGAAACAGGAGAAAGAAAGAACCACAAGTTCATGATTCTTCCTAAACATCCCCAGTTTCAAAAAACTATTTTGAAAAAGGAGCGATGATTATGTTAACACCTAGTATTTTTGGAGAAAATTTATTTGACGAATTCTTTGAT
>JAGBBV010000011.1 GCA_017938315.1 Lachnospiraceae bacterium | reverse complement strand
TAACGAGCAACGAATAAAAGAAAAACTAGGATGGATGAGTCCTGTGCAATACAGACTTAGCCTCTTGGCTGCATAAAAATAGCGTAGCAGCCATTAAAACTGCTACGCTTAAAAAGTCTAACTTTTTGGGGTCACCTCACTTGCACTCACGAGCTTTTTTATAGCTGTTTTTCTTCATAGGAATGCCATTATGAATACAGTCATTTTCAAAAACTGTCTGAAATTTTATTTTTGGAAAAAAATGGTTGACAAAAGATATGTTGTGCAAGTTTGACAAATTGATTTATTTTATATTCAAAAAACAAAACATTCAATCAAGAACACAAAACAAGTTATCCACATAAAAAAATGGCATAAATTGGGCGTTTGCCATTTATACACGAAGTTATCCACATTATCCACCAACGAAATACCGAAATTTTTTCCGATTTACATAATTTGAATGGAACAAGCGTTTTGTGTAGTTGTAATAAAAATGTAGAATTTTATAAAGAAATGTCGGGATTTGGTGATAAAATAAATTGTGCGAAAACATGAAAGATTTATAAACAAATAAAGTGAATTGTTGCAAAATAAAGGGGGAATATGTTATAATTATCACATAATAATCCAAGGAAAGGATGATGCATATGAAATTTATAATTATAGGTAAAAATATTGAGGTTACACCCGGACTTCGCAGTGCAGTAGAGGATAAAATCGGTAAACTGGAAAAGTATTTTAATCCCGAGACAGAAGTTCATGTTACATTAAGCGTTGAAAAAGAGAGACAAAAGATTGAAGTAACGATTCCTGTGAAAGGAAGTATCATCCGTTCTGAACAAGTGAGCAATGATATGTATGTTTCCATTGACTTAGTGGAAGAAATTATTGAAAGACAGTTAAAGAAATATAAAAACAAGCTGATTAACCAGAAGCAGTCTGCAAGTTTCTTTAAACAGGACTTCATCGACAAAGACTTTATGGAAGAGGAAGAAATTAAGATTATCAGAAGTAAGAAATTCGATATCAAGCCCATGTATCCGGAAGATGCATGTATCCAGATGGAACTTCTCGGACATAATTTCTTCGTGTTCTGTAATGCAGAAACCGATCAGGTAAATGTTGTTTATAAGAGAAAGGGAAATACTTACGGATTAATTGAACCGGAAGAATAAAATGGAATATGCTAAGGATGTGTGAGTGCTCACACATCCTTTTTTCATGAATCAATTCCCATTTTCCGGGGAAGAGCAGAAAGCCTCCACGGCCGGATCAATCATATGATAGACTCTGGACCATTCTTTTGTTTCCGTGTTTTTTTCGGTAAGAGAGCGGTTTTTGTATAAGAAACGGGTTAATGCGTAACAATCAACCCATATTTCATTGTTTCCCTCTTTTTGTGACTCATCAAAAATGAGTTGTAATCCCCAATGTAAGTGTACAGTATCAATGTTATTGGTATTTTCTATGGTGCTGTAACCGGTATGTCCCATATAGCCGATGACATCTCCTGCAGTGACAACACTTCCTTCCTTCAAATTTAACGCATAGGGAAAGTTTTGCCGAAGGTGCGCATAATAATAATAGCGTTTTTTGTCAAAACTCCGGATACCGATACGCCAGCCACCGTATTGATTCCAGCCAAGGGCTTCCACATAGCCGGATTCAATGGCAATAATCGGGGTACCGATTTGACCCATCATATCATGACCTAAATGTTGACGTTTATAACCGTAGCTTCGAGAGGAACCGAAATCATCATAGTCACTATAGGGAAATCCTTTTGCAATAGGAGAAAAGGATTTTAAGCCATACACTGTCTTCATGGCTTTTTCTCCGGAATCGTTTACTTGTTCTATTTTATATTCCCCTACCATACCACCGAGAACGGCATCGTAGGCTTCCAGATAATATTCGTAATATTTCATATCTTTTGTTAATTCATCCATTGTGGTTTCCTCTGCCGAAAGTTCGTTTGCAAGTTTTTGAATAGTGGCAAGACAGTTCTTGTCAAAATTGCCTCCGCATTTTGCACCGGCGTATGCCAAAAGTTCAATCCAATTAAGATGTATAGGAGAATCATAGCTTGTAACATCCAACTCATATGCAAGACAAAGTGCTTCATAAGTAATATCAAAGTCAACCCATTTGATATAATCGTCACTGGACGTTGTTTCAATTACAGTTTCCGTTGAGGATAATAATATGTCAAAAGCAGGGATATTGTTTATGTTTTGGCGGATAAATATTACAGATACTGCACTTAAAAAAAAGAGACACAGTAAGCAGTAAAATGACTTTTTTTTTCTTTTCATATATCATTGTTTTCTTAAAGGCTTGGGACATTATATGAGAAAAAGATTTCGAATATACCCTATTGACAATTAATTAACAATATGCTATATTTATTCCAACAGATAAAAGGGAGTAGCTTATATCTCGGTAAGAGATATATTCGGAGTCGTCAAGACGATGGAAACATCCGTTCCGAATCAGCCAACGAACTGTAGCAAGACTTTTATTGTAGCAGGTAGCTGCAATAAAAGTCTTTTTTTAAATCATAGGGGAAAAAGTAGAAAAAGACAGCAGCCACTGCTACGCAAAACAAAGGAGGAAGATTATGTTTGAAAGAAGAAGACAGACTGTTTATGAACAGCCAAATGAACAGAACCAAAAATTAATAGCGAATGTAGGAAAGGGCGCAGGAATTGTTGTGGTAGTATTATTGGCAATTTACCTGCTGGCCGGAAGTATTTATTCACTGAAAGAAAATGAGTATGCGGTAGTTACCACATTCGGTGTTCCCCAGATTGTGGAAGAATCTGGTATTCATTTAAAAGTGCCGTATGTACAGGAACTTCGTAAAGTTCCTAAAACCATTAACGGCTTTCCAATCGGTTATGATGCCGAGACAGATGCATCTATTGCATCGGAATCCTTTATGATTACCAGAGACTATAACTTTGTAAATGTTGATTTTTACGTAGAGTACAGAGTAACAGATCCGGTGAAGTATTTATACGCATCAGAAAATCCGGTGGGCATTTTGAAGAACCTGACACAAAGCTACATAAGGGACACCATTGGCTTATATGATGTAGACAGTGTTATCACTACAGGAAAAAGTGAAATACAGGCTTCCATTAAGGAAAAAATCATCGGAAGACTGGAAACGGAAGATATTGGTATCCAGCTTGTGAATATTACGATTCAGGATGCTGAGCCGCCCACAGCAGAAGTAATTAATGCTTTTAAAAATGTTGAAAATGCAAAGCAGGGAAAAGAGACCTCCATTAATAAGGCAAATCAGAAGAGAAATGAAGATATTCCTGCAGCGAGAGCAAAAGCTGACGAAACGTTGAAGACGGCACAAGCTACCGCAGAAGAGAGAATTAATGAAGCAAAAGGTCAGGTGGCAAGACTCAATGAGCTTTATGCAGAATATCAGAAGTATCCGCTTATTACCAAGCAGAGAATGTTCTACGAAACGATGGAAGAGATTCTTCCGGGTATGAAAGTGATTATCGAAAAGAGCGACGGAACAACAGAAACCTTATTACCACTCGAATCTTTTGTAGATTTAAGTGGTGCACAGGTGAGCGATACAGCACAGGCAAGTGGCGGTAATACCGCTGCACAGTAATAGCAAAGGAGAAAAGGATATGAAGAATAATAAATGGGTTTTGATTCTTGTAATATTGGCAGGTGTATGGATTGTTGTAAATTCCTCCATGGTAGTAACTTATCCTAACGAATTTACAGTGATTAAGCAGTTTGGCAAAATTGTTGATATCAGGGAAAATGCCGGACTAAGCATGAAAATTCCGGTAATCCAGACAGCAGAAAAGATAGAAAATGAAGTGCTTTTATATGACCTTGCGGTAAGCGACGTCATGACTAAGGACAAAAAGTCCATGATTGCCGATTGTTTTGCACTTTGGAAAATCGAAGATCCGCTTAAATATACAGAGACATTAAGTGCACAAAAGAGCAATGCCGAATTTAGAATAGATACTATCGTGTATAACAGCCTTAAGAATGTTATCAGTAGCCTTAGCCAGGAAGAAGTAATCAGTGGGCGTGACGGAGAGCTTACAGCTGCTATTATGGCAAATATTGGCGATACACTTTCACAGTACGGAATAAAGCTTCTAGCGGTGGAAACAAAATCACTTGATTTGCCGGATGAAAATAAGTCAGCAGTATATGAGAGAATGATTTCCGAGAGAAACAACATTGCAGCAACTTATCAGGCAGAAGGTGCGGAGGAAGCAAAACAAATTTCCAATGATACCCAGGCAGAAATTATTGTTATGCAGTCTGAAGCAGATGCCCAGGCAGAGGAGATTATTGCAAAAGGTGAAGCGGAATATATGCGACTTTTAAGCGAGACATACAATGACCCTGAAAAGGCGGAATTCTATATATTCCTTCGCTCACTTGATGCTGCGAAAGTGACTATGTCGGGAGACAATAAGACATTAATTATTGATGAAACATCACCCATTGCACAGATTTTCTATTAAAATAACAGGATTGGGGAGGCAAATAGAATGGAAGAAACCATGAAAGATTATGAGCGTGAGCTTGAGGCATCTTTTCGCAAGATAAGCGAAGGAGATGTGATAAAAGGAACGGTCATTGATGTAAATGAAGAGGAAGTTACACTGGATTTAAAATATTATACCCAGGGAATTATTAAGGCAAAGGATATGAGTGCCGACCCCGCATTTGCAATCTTGGAGGAGGTGCATCCCGGAGATGAACTGGAAGCAACCGTTGTAAAAATGGATGACGGACAAGGAAATATTTTATTGTCCAGGAAAGAAGCCAATGCGCTTCTTTCCTGGGATGTGCTTACTTCTTATATGGAAGAGAAAAAGGACATTACCGTAAAGGTCAGTGAAGTAGTAAATGCAGGTGCTGTGGCATATGTGGAAGGTATACGCGGATTTATCCCCGCATCACAGTTGGCACTTACTTATGTGGAGGATGTAACTCCTTATATGGGGCAAAAGTTAACTGTTAGGATAACAACTGTTGACAAAGCGAAAGAAAAGTTGATATTATCAGCAAAAGAAATCTTAAAAGAACAGGAAAAAGAAGCCCATGACCATAAAGTAGCAATGATTGTGCCCGGCAGCGTTTTGGAAGGAACTGTAGAAAGTCTGCAAACCTACGGCGCATTTATAGATTTGAAGGATGGTCTTAGCGGACTTGTTCATATTTCCCAGATTAGCCAAAAGAGAATTAAAAAGCCCTCGGAAGTTTTGAAGGTTGGTGATAAGGTAAAGGTAAAAGTGCTTAATACCAACGACGGTAAGATTTCCCTAAGCATCAAGGCTGTGGAAGAAGATACGGAAGCACAGGAGAGGGAAGAATTTGATACAGCACAGTTTTCTTCTGACGAAAATGTGGGAACCAGTCTGGGCGATTTGTTTAAGAATTTAGGATTTTAATATTTCATGACGAAGGAGAAGGCAATGTTTCAGTATTGTTTATTTGATCTTGATGGTACACTTACCGATCCCAGAGAAGGAATCACGAAATCAGTGCAGTATGCACTAAGAAAACAAGGGATTGAAGAACCGGATATTACCAAATTGGAATTTTTTATCGGACCTCCCCTTCGGGATACCTTTATGTCGGCTTATGGTATGACAAGAGAAAAGGCAGAGGAAACAGTGGCCTTTTACAGGGAAAGATTTGCTCCCATCGGTGTTTTAGAAAACAAGGTTTATGAGGGAATACCAAAACTGCTTAGGACTCTTTTTGAAAATGGTGTCAAGATTGCGATTGCATCAAGCAAGCCTACTGTTTTTGTGAATCAGATTTTGGAACATTTTGAAATTAAGCAGTATTTTACGGTGATAGTGGGAAGTGAGCTTGACGGACGCAGGGATACCAAGGAAGAAGTGGTGGAAGAGGCACTTAGACAGCTTGGAATTTTGGAAATGTCTGAATCAGAGAAGAAAAGCTGTTGTGCCATGATAGGAGACCGTAAGTTTGACATTCAGGGTGCTAAGGCACACGGACTTACCGGTGTGGGTGTTGGATTTGGGTTTGCCGAAGAAGGTGAGCTGAAAGAAGAAGGCGCCGATTATATTGTTGAAACTGTTGCAGAATTGGAAGAACTGTTGCTTTCAAGGTAAGATCTTTTGATGAAATAAATTGTATATGAGATACAGGATGTGAAAAATGGACTTTTGGAAGATGTATGCTTTCAGGTGGGACCGTGATATCATTCAGAAATGGCCCTCACTGAAGAAAACAGGATATTTACTGTTACCCTTACTTTTTTACTTTGTGATTCATGATGTGGCGGAGATAATTCTTTGGGCATGCCTTGATTTTGTTATGCAGCATGCAACAGAAGAGATAAAACTACTTTTTACAGCGAATACGGATACGGTCCGCGGCATCATTAACGGTAGTTCTATTTTAATAGGGACAGCACTTATCTGGCCCGCAATCAGGAATGAAATCCGCGGAAATGACACGCGTGTCGCGTGCGAAACGACAGAAGTGGTAACAACTAAAAAAATCAGCATTTACGGGTTTGTTCTTGCATTTGCATTTTGCATGGCACTTGGTTTAAACATTCTTTTTTATCAACTTGGCATCACTGGAAAATCACAGAGTTATGAGGTGGTAAAGGAGTTGCAATATGGTGTACAGTTTGTATTTGGACTCATCCTATACGGTGTGATTTCGCCTTTTGCGGAAGAGGCAGTGTTTAGGGGGCTTTTGTACAACCGGATGAAGCGTTGCTTTTCTGTGGGAATTGCGGTTGTCTTATCAGCACTGTTGTTTGGGCTTTATCACGGAAATATGGTGCAGGCTTTGTACGGAACCATACTGGGAATTGTGATAGCTTATTTGTATGAAATGACAGGAAGGTTTGAAGTGCCGTTTCTGTTTCATGCCATGGCAAATGTCAGTGTTTACGTGATGACTTATCATAATACTTTGAGCGGAATGAATTCCGCGATGGCGTGGACGATGGCAGTGGTGCTGCTTTTCATGGCAGCAGGATTTTTTGCTTATTTAAGAAAAATATGTAAAAAGGCGCAGGGATAAGTTCCTGCGTCTCTTTTTTATTAGATATATTCTATGCTTCACAAACATCTTGTATCGTATTTACAATTCTGGTTCTGGTCAGTTCTGCAATCTCCTTAGAACTCATATCTTTATAATCATCATAATAAAGCGGCTTAAGAAAATGTACTTGTGTAGTGACCGGTTTTAAGGAATTCAATTCAAAAGGTTTGTAGGAATCAATTAGTGCCACGGGAACTATAGGGCTTTTCGATTTGATGGCACATTTAAAGGCACCGGGTAAAAAATCTTTCACTTCATTCCGGTTATGGAAGTAACCGCCCTCCGGGAAAATAATGTATTTTCTTCCGTCTTTTACTTCAGAGGTAACGTTCATAATCGTGTTTACCTGATTTTTCATATCTGTCTTATCCAGACGGCTACCCTTCAGCAATGTGACAAACTGGTCGGCAATAGGCAAATGGGAACGCTTTTCATCTATTACAACAGTGCAGGGTTTGTCATGGACGGAAATAATACCTACAGCATCATACTTGCCTTGATGATTGGGATACATAATATAGCCGCCGTCTTGGGGAAGATTTTCTGTACCGAAAACATTAGTACGGATAAAACCGTTTCGTTTCATAACAGAGACAGCACCTCTTGCCACATGATAGCGGTCTTCTTCTGTGTAATTTTCTGTATGTCGTTCAATGTATCCTGCTTTCCATAAATAGTACAAAATAATCGGAAATGATATAAGAATGATAAATACAAGTCTTAACATAATGATACCTCACAATTCTACCATAGAAGAATATAACATATCTGGGAACATGTTTCAAATTTTTTGCGAAGTAAAGAACAAATGTTCTAAAAAGGGTATTGCTGTCAGACAGTAATCGTGATACACTAAAAAGAACGAATGTTCTATTTGGATTATTAAGGAGAAAAATATGGAGCAACTGTCATTATTTGCCGAAGAAATAAATTTAAGCATGCCACTGGCAAGCAGATTAAGGCCTGAAACATTAGAAGACTATATAGGTCAGCAGCATTTACTTGGAGAAGGAAAAGTACTGAAAAATATGCTGGATAAGGATATGATTTCATCCATGATATTCTGGGGACCGCCCGGCGTGGGGAAGACTACGCTGGCACGTATTATCGCAGGGAAAACGAAATCTTCCTTTGTGGATTTCAGTGCCGTTACCAGTGGGATTAAAGAGATTAAAGATGTGATGAAGCAGGCAGAAAACGACAGGATGATGGGGAGAAGAACCATTGTCTTTGTAGATGAAATCCATCGCTTTAATAAGGCCCAGCAGGATGCCTTTTTACCTTATGTGGAAAAGGGAAGTATTATTTTAATCGGTGCCACGACAGAGAACCCTTCTTTTGAGATTAATTCTGCTCTTTTATCACGTTGTAAGGTATTTGTGTTACAGGCCATTGATAGAAACGACATTAGATGTTTGTTGAAGCGTGCCATAACGGATAAAAAAGGACTGGGAACTTATCAGATAAATATAGAAGACAGATTGCTGGATGCGATTGCGGTATTTTCAAGCGGTGATGCAAGAGCGGCACTTAATATACTTGATATGGCGGTACTAAACGGAAAGATAGAGGAAGACGGTTCCATTACCGTATCGGAGGAAATTTTGGAGCAGTGTACCGGAAAGAAGATGCTTCTTTATGACAGGTCCGGAGAGGAACATTATAACCTCATATCTGCTTTACATAAGTCTATGAGAAACAGTGATCCGGATGCCGCGGTTTATTGGCTTTCGAGAATGCTTGAGGCAGGAGAAGACCCTTTATATGTGGCAAGAAGACTTGTGCGGTTTGCCAGTGAGGATATCGGAATTGCAGATTCCCAGGCACTTCAGGTGGCGGTGGCTGCTTATCAGGCATGTCATTTTAATGGAATGCCGGAATGTAATGTGAACTTAACTCATGCAGTGGTATATCTTTCCATGGCACCTAAGTCCAATGCTCTTTATGTGGCATATGGACGGGCGTCAAGGGATGCAAAGACGATGTTGACCGAACCGGTACCGCTTCATATCCGTAACGGAGTCACTCCCCTCATGCAGGAACTTCATTACGGCGAGGGATATCAGTATGCCCATGATACAGAAGAGAAAATAACGGATATGAAGTGTCTGCCGGACTCCCTACAGGGACGCAGATATTATGAGCCTACTTCCCAGGGACAGGAAGCCGCTGTAAAAGAGAAACTTACAGAAATAGAAGTAATGAAGAGAAGGCTGCGAGAGAATAAATAGTATGGAACATCAGTTAGTACAAATGGAAAATAGAACAGGTGATATATTTGCTTTAAATAGTGGACAGAGAACGGTTGACTATTACAGTCATACAAAAGAGATGTCCATTATGAAGAAACTGGAGATACTTTCAGACGCTGCTAAATATGATGTCTCGTGTTCCTCCAGTGGCGTGGGACGTAAAGGTGACGGAACAGGCATCGGAAATACATCTGCGGCAGGGATATGTCATAGTTTCAGTGCAGACGGAAGATGTATTTCTTTGCTTAAAATTTTATTTACCAACGAATGTATTTATGATTGTAAGTACTGTATTAACAGGAAGTCCAATGATGTGCCGAGAGCATCCTTTACGCCGGATGAAATATGTGATCTTACCATACAGTTTTACCGTAGAAATTACATAGAAGGACTTTTCCTTAGTTCAGGGATTATTAATAATCCCACTTATACCATGGAACTGATTTATGAAGCGATATACAAACTCAGAACTTTTCATCGCTTTCAGGGATATATTCATGTGAAAGCAATTCCGGGTGCAGATCCCCTTTTGATTCAAAAGATTGGACTTTTAGCGGATCGAATGAGTGTCAATTTGGAACTGCCTACGGCAGACGGACTTCAAAAACTTGCACCAAACAAACATAGAAAGAACATTCTGGCACCTATGCGGCAGATTCAGCAGGGAATTGTTCAAAATAAAGAGGAGATTGTAGTCTATAAGCACGCATCTTCTTTTGTGCCTGCAGGACAGTCTACCCAGATGATTGTAGGAGCCACACCGGAAAGCGATTATCATTTAATGATGGTGGCAGAGAATCTATATAAGAAATTTGATTTAAAGAGGGTTTATTATTCAGCATTTGTGAATGTCAATGAAGATAAGGAACTACCCACCCCCTCAGGTGGACCTCCGCTACTTCGTGAGCATCGTCTTTATCAGGCGGATTGGTTGCTCCGATTTTACGGTTTTGAAGCAAGTGAACTTTTAAGTGAACAAAAGCCTAATTTTAATATTTTATTGGACCCCAAGGCAGACTGGGCACTTAGACATCTGGAGCAGTTTCCTGTGGAAATTAACAGGGCGGATTACCAGACAATTTTGCGAGTTCCGGGGATTGGTGTAAAGAGTGCACAGCGTATTGTGCGGGCACGCCAAAACGGAAATCTTTCTTTTGAAGATTTGAAGAAAATAGGGGTTACTTTAAAACGGGCACTTTATTTTATAACCTGTAACGGTAAAATGATGTACCCTACAAAGATAGAAGAAGATTATATCACAAGAAATCTTGTATCAAACAAAGAAAAATTACCTTTTGACAGAGACGGTATGACTTACAGGCAGCTTTCTTTGTTTGATGACAATATGGAAAGTGAATGGAAATTGGCTGTAGGCGGGTGAGGACTAGGGATGGAAGAGATTTACTTAATATGTGAGGATTCCCTGGAAGGTATTTTTTCCGGAGTATATGAGGCATATCTTCTAAAGAAGTCTCATGATCAGATTCATTTATGTGTAGGTGGGGAAGATAATTACAGACTGTTCGCAACTTACACGGAGTGTCCGGCTGATGATGGGAAGGCAGCAAAGGTGGCAAGAACGGTAGTCAGGGAGTTTGGGGAAGAGACTTATCTGGCACTTTGCAGAGCTATGGCATCTACAGAGCCGGATAAAGCGGAAGCAGTGTATAAAACCATTGTAGTGGGATTTGCCATGAAAAACCGCAGGCAGCTTATGGGAAATTTAGCAAATAAATATGTCCATAGAGTATTCGAACTTGCCAGGTTTACTGCAAATGAAGCGCATGCACATGTGGAATTTATCCGCTTTAGTGAACTGGAAAACAAAATACTGTATTCCAAAATCGGACCCCAAAATAATATCATTACCTTTGTGATGCCGCATTTTGCAGACAGATTGCCGCTGGAGAACTTTGTCATTTACGATGAAACCAGAAATATTTATGCCATTCATCCGGCTAAAGGAGATTGGTATTTATACTGTGGGGAAATGGGAGAAATAGGAGAGATGCCTTTTTCAGAGGGAGAGGAGAAGTATAGTGAACTGTTTTGTCATTTCTTTCATAGTATAGCAATAAAAGAGCGCAGAAATACCGCTCTTCAAAGAAATATGTTGCCTATCAGGTATCGGAAATATATGACGGAATTTTCCCACTGAAAAGTATGAAAAATATATTGGTAAAATTAGACAAATATAAGTGTAAAAATTTATAAATTATATTTATTTCATCACTTTACAAATCTAAAGTGAAGTGGTAATCTTTGTAAAAGTGTTTTTTGCTGTAGGGAAAAGGGAAAAGAGAAAGGTGAAAAAGGTGATGGTATGACGACTCGCAAGATCAAATTACGGTTAGATGAAGTAAGAAGTTTTGTTGATATGGCATGTAGATGTGATTTTGACATTGATATTTCTTATAACAGTTATATTGTCGATGCAAAATCCATTGTGGGCGTTTTAGGGTTAGACCTTAACCAGGTTTTAACAGTATCTTATAATGGCTTTAATTCTGAGTTTGAGGAATTTATGAATCGTTTTGCAATCGCTTGCTAATATAATAGTGGTAACCGCAGATTGACTCCCTATAAAAGATAGCGTACTATCTTTGTAGGGAGTTTTTTGTTGCATATATTATATATGTAGAAAGTTATAAAAATATACTTACAGGGAGATACGCATTGGAAATACAGATTTCAGTCAGAAATTTAGTGGAGTTTATTCTTCGAAGCGGCAATATTGATAACAGAAGAGCATCTGTATCGGACAATGCGATGCAGGAGGGAGGCAGAATACACCGCATGATTCAGAGGCGGATGGGCTCTGACTATCATGCGGAAGTTTCACTGCGCCATCAAGTAGAAACAGAAGAATATACTATTGTGATTGAAGGCCGTGCAGACGGACTTATTGTACAGTCAAAGGGAGATATTCCGTCAACTCCGGAATTGGAACTTGACAATATGAGACAGGCCTTTCGGGATCAAGTGACAGTAACGATAGACGAAATCAAAGGTACATACCGGGATATCCATAAAATGAAAGAGGCAGTGCCGGTGCACCTTGCACAGGCTAAATGTTACGCATACATTTATGCAAAACAAAATGAACTAAAGCATATCCGTGTCCGCATGACTTATTGTAATATAGACACGGAAGAAATTCGGTATTTTCATTTCGAATATGAATACGAAGAGCTTTCGGAATGGTTTGAAGAAGTTATTTCCCAGTATAAGAAGTGGGCAGATTTTGAAATTGCTTGGAAAAAGGAGAGGACTGAATCTATTAAGAAAATTCAGTTTCCCTTTACCTACAGAGAAGGGCAAAAAGAGCTGGTTACCTATGTTTACCAAACCGTTTACCATAAGAAAAAGCTGTTTATTGAAGCACCTACCGGTGTGGGGAAGACGATTTCTACCATGTTTCCCGCAATTAAGGCAATGGGAGAGGACCTTAGCAGCAAGATATTCTATCTGACAGCCAAAACAATCACCAGAACCGTTGCCAGCGATACGCTTCAGATTATGCGAAAAGATGGCCTGAAATTTAAGTCAGTAGTTTTGACAGCGAAGGATAAAATCTGTTTTATGGAAGAGACAGAATGTAATCCGGAGTATTGCCCCTATGCAAAAGGACATTATGACAGAATTAACGAAGCCATTTATGACATGCTCATATCAGAGGATGACTTTTGTAGGGAGAAAATTGAAGAATATGCAAGAAAACATCAGGTTTGTCCCTTTGAAATGTGTTTGGATATGAGTCTGTTTTCTGATGCTGTTATTGGTGATTATAATTATCTTTTTGATCCCCATGTATACTTGAAACGCTTCTTTGCTGAAGGGGTGAGGGAGGATTATATCTTTTTAATAGACGAAGCACATAATCTGGTGGAGCGTGGCAGGGAAATGTACAGTGCTGTGCTTGTAAAAGAAGACTTTCTGGCGCTGAAGAAAATTGTAAAAGATTATGATCCCAAGATGGGCAAACAACTTGATAAATGTAATCGTGAACTTTTAGAGCTTAAGAGAGAATGTGAGAGCTGTAATTGCATTACAGATGACGAGATCGCTCCTTTTGCAAGAGCGCTTATGCGCCTTTCAGCTACCATGGAAGCCTATCTGGAAGACCATGATGATAGTCCCGTGAAAAAAGATATTTTGGATTTTTATTTCGAAGTGTCACATTTTTTACTTATTTATGAAGCACTGGATTCCAATTATGTGATTTATGACCAGATGGAGTCGGATGGTGGCTTTTCGTTGAAGCTGTTTTGTGTCAATCCTTCTAAAAACTTAAGAGAGTGCATGATGCGTGGCAGAAGTGCAATTCTATTTTCGGCTACGCTCTTGCCTATTCAGTATTATAAGAAACTTCTGGGTGCAGACGAAGGAGACTATGAAGTATATGCCAAGTCTGTGTTTTCCCCGGAACAGAAGGGGCTTTTCATTGCGCGGGACGTTACCAGCAAATACAGTAGGCGTTCTGATATGGAATATTACAATATTGCAACTTATATTCATAAGATAACAGAAGCAAAACGTGGAAATTACATGGTCTTTTGTCCGTCGTATCTTTTTATGCAGCATGTACATCAGATATACATAGAATAT
This sequence comes from Lachnospiraceae bacterium, assembly GCA_017938315.1. Taxonomy (GTDB): domain Bacteria; phylum Bacillota; class Clostridia; order Lachnospirales; family Lachnospiraceae; genus Suilimivivens. The sequence goes on along the minus strand of JAGBBV010000011.1, from coordinate 4,183 downwards.
TATTATGATGCGGATCAGGTGGAATGTATCGTGCAGGAAGAGTTTATGGGAGAAGAGGAAAGGGAAGCTTTCCTAGCAAGGTTTGCAGAAACTGGGCAGGAAAAGTCCCTCTTAGGCTTTTGTGTTCTTGGCGGCATTTTCAGTGAAGGAATTGACTTGAAAAATGACAGTTTAATTGGTGCCATTGTGGTGGGAACCGGTCTTCCGATGGTGTGCAATGAGCGTGAAATACTGAAATGGTATTTTGATGAACTGGGGGACAATGGATTTGACTATGCTTATAAATATCCCGGAATGAATAAGGTCCTTCAGGCCGCAGGCCGTGTGATCCGCACAAAGGAGGATGTAGGCGTCATTGCACTTTTGGATGAGCGTTTTTTAAGTCCCCAGTATTTGAGGATGTTTCCCCGTGAATGGGATGACTATAAAAGGATATCCATGCAGGAGACGGAAAGAGCACTTGCAGAATTTTGGGAAAAATGGAAAATGAAAGAAAATGATGGAAAATGACGTCGTATTTTAATTAAAAAAATACTTAAGTCAGAAAAAATGACAAGCTTGTCATTGTGGATAACTCTGTGGAAATTGGGGATTTCTCGTTTTTTTAGTCCAAAAACAAAAGAAATTTGTGTTTGTTTTTCAGTTAAAAATTGCAAGTCCCAAATTTCAAAAACAAAAAAATACTGATATGGTCAACAATCAGATGGAAAAAATTGACTACATGCGTACCGGAATGGCTCCGTGTACAGAAAACGATAAAAATGCTATAATAGGATAAGTGATGGAGTACATCTGTAAGAGACAGAAAGCGTAGAAGGATGAGATTAATATGAATAAGATAGGCATTTTAGAGGAGATTACGGAGATTGTCAGGGCAGCAGGTGTAATTCTGACAAGTGCCGTCTCAATTGAAGATAGTGTAGAAGAAAAAGAAGGCCGTGCCAATTTTGTCACGGCTTATGATAAGAAGATACAGGATTTCCTCTTTGAAAGGCTGGGTGAAATTTTGCCTCAGGCAGTCTTTATCGGCGAAGAGGAAGAAGAGCATGCTTCTTTTACAGAAGGATACGCCTTTATCATTGATCCTATTGACGGAACCACCAATTTTATGAAGGGATACAATGCTAGTTGTATTTCCGTAGGACTTTTGAAAGACGGACAGCCGGATATCGGTGTGGTATATAATCCTTACTTAAATGAAATGTTTCAGGCTGTTCGCGGACAGGGGGCTTTTTGCAATGGAAAGCAAATCAAAGTGTCCGACCATGAACTTGCTGAGGGACTTGTCTTGTTTGGCTCTGCACCTTATAACGAAGAGCTTGCAAAGAAATCCTTTGACTTGGCATACAAATTGTTTTGTAACAGTCTTGATATCAGAAGAAGCGGTTCCGCAGCTATTGACCTGTGCAATATCGCCTGCGGAAGAGCAGAGCTTTTCTTTGAAATGCTACTGAGTCCTTGGGATTATGCGGCAGGAACTTTGATGGTAAAGGAAGCCGGCGGCGTTATTTCCGACATGGAAGGAAATGAACTTGTTTTTGATAAGAAGTGCAGCGTGGTAGCCGGAAATAAGAAGTCTATGGATACTTTTTTGAAACTGTAAGCAATTATTTTTATGAAACCGGGAGGAAAAAACATGGCATGGTATGAAGAGGCAGTATTTTATCATATTTATCCATTGGGGCTGACAGGAGCACCCAAACAGAATTCTTATGGAGAGCCGGTGCACCGGTTAAATACATTATTTCCATGGATTTCTCATATTAGGGAAATCGGATGTAATGCCATTTACATCGGACCGCTTTTCGAATCTGTGGGACACGGCTACGAAACAACAGATTATAAAAAATTAGACAGCAGACTGGGAACAAACGAGGATTTGACTCATTTTGTGTCAGAGTGTCATAAACAGGGACTTAGAGTGATTCTGGATGGCGTGTTCAATCACACAGGTCGTGATTTCTTTGCATTTCAGGATATTAAAAATCATAGAGAAAATTCACAGTATAAGGACTGGTACTGTAATGTGAATTTCGGGGGGAATAATTCCTATAATGATGGTTTTTCGTATGAAAATTGGGGTGGGCACGATCTCCTTGTAAAATTGAACCAGCATAATCCGGCTGTCAAAGAGTACATCTGTGATGTCATCCGTTTCTGGGTAAGCGAGTTTGATATTGATGGAATCCGTCTGGATGCTGCAGATGTTCTGGATTTTGATTACATGAAGGCACTTCGTCATGTGGCAAATGAAGTAAAACCGGATTTCTGGCTCATGGGGGAAGTCATCCACGGTAATTATTCCCGTTGGGCAAATGATGGAACCCTTCACTCCGTAACAAACTATATGCTTCATAAGGCATTGTACTCAGGTCACAATGACCATAACTATTTTGAAATTGCGCACACCATCAAATACGTAAACGATATGGTGGGAAGTAATCTGAAACTTTACAGCTTTGTGGATAACCATGACGTAGAACGTATTTATACAAAGCTGAACAATAAAGCACATTTCCTGCCGGTACATGTCATGCTTTACACATTACCGGGAATTCCATCGCTTTACTATGGTTCGGAGTTCGGTATCGAAGGAAGAAAAGAACTCTTTTCAGATGATTCCTTGAGACCTGCGTTAAATTATGAAGATTATAAAGATGCCATTGATACAAATCCGTGTACAAAACTGATCGCTGCCCTTGGTAAGATTCGTCAGAATACACCGGCCCTTTGCTATGGTGATTATCGGGAACTTGAGTTGCAGACCACTCATTATGCATATGCGAGAGGGCTTGACGGTAAGTCTGTGATTACGACTGTCAACAATGGTGATAACGATGTTTGTATGGACCTTGTGTGTGGAGGTTCTGTAGAATATGTCGGTGCGCTTACAGGAGAGCGAGTATCTGTAAATGGTGGACGCATTCAGGTACGCATGCCGGCAAACTCCGGTGAAATCTGGATTCCTGCAGAAATTTGCAGTGAAAGTTTTGCGCCAATTAAGACAGTAGAAATAGAGAAAACTCCGGAATCTGTGAAGGTTGTGGAGGAATCTAAGAAGGAAGAAACTTTGACAGTGGAAGTTCCGAAGACAAAATCTGTTGAACAACCGAAGGTAGAGCTTGTAAATGTACAGGAAGAAAAGAAGCCAGAGGAAGTAGTGGTAGACTGGAACAAACGATATGAAGATATGACTGTGGAAGAACTTCAGGAAGCAATTCTTGAAAAAATGAGACGAAATGGTCCGGTAACGGATTATATGTTGGGTACAGTTAGAGAAAATACACATCATGATTCCTTGGTGAATTGGGTTAAAAGCTTTCAATAGATACAGGAGGTACATATAGTGAGTAAATTGGGTGACTATTGGGCGTTTCAATGTGGTAATCCCAGAGGAATCGTTGGAAAGATTATGATTGGTGCCATGAATATTGCAAACAAAGTAATGTATCATGGGATTATAGAAAATATAAAACCATCGGAGGAGATGAAAATTCTTGATGTCGGTTTTGGAAATGGATATTTGGAAAAGTTAATTTATAGAATAGCAAAATGTTCTATTTATGGAATTGATATATCAGAAGATATGGTAAAAATAGCTTCCAAAAACAATAAAAAAGGGATTTCTAATGGAGATATCCATCTTGCTATAGGAGATTGCTGCAACCTTGTATTTGAAAATGATTCTTTTGACATAGTAACTACAATGAATACTATTTATTTTTGGAATGATACAATACAAGGCTTAAAGGAAATATATAGAGTTTTAAAAGAGGATGGTGTGTTTTATAATGCCGTTCTTACAAAAGAAAGTTTAGATAAAGTTTTCTACACAAAAAATGGCTTTAAAAAATTTGAAAAGAATGAATATGTTGAAATGGGACAACAAGCCGGTTTTAGAAACATATCTTTTAAAAACCTTGGAAAAAACTATGGTTTGCTTGTCATATATGAGAAGTGATTTTGCGGAGAGCGATGGATGATGGAAATACAATTGTTGAGTTAAAAAAGATACTTGTTTTGTGATATGTAGTAAGAGGAAAATCTTGCTAATGTAAGTCAAGTGTTTTTTTAAAGTTTTGAGAAAATTTTCACTTCTAAAAATGGGTAACTTTAATAAACCTACCTATTGTAGATTTTTGAAAAATATATAATAATGTAATCAGATTTACTGTTCGAGTTC
>JAGBBV010000010.1 GCA_017938315.1 Lachnospiraceae bacterium | reverse complement strand
TAAAGTGAAAGATGAAATTTCACTGTTTGATTATTTATTTGCTTGTATTGTACCTGAGCAGTACAAAGAACAAATAGAAAAACATATCCCTCAAGAATTAATTACCAAAGTGCATTATTTACCACAGAGAGGGCTTAGTTTACAGGAGTGGAATAACAAGGTTGTTGAGTGTATTGGAATGTTGTAGAAAAATTCCAATTTGTCGAAGAGATGAAACTTTCAGTTTTCTTTATAATTGAATAAGAGGATCAAGTAATGTGACTTTGTATTATTATGGAATGAAAACAACGCAACTAAAATCAAGTATTATTCGGCCTGTGTTTTTATAATAATAGCAGAGAAGGCAAGAGGAGCAAAAAATGTACGAGTGGTATAAGCAAATCCAAACAATCATTGACGAGATTGATGTATGCATCAAAAATCATGATGATGAAGCCTTAACATTAAGTCATTTGGCAACAAAAATGAATTATTCCGAATATCATATGTCGCGAAAATTTAAGGAAATATCAGGTATGCAATTCAGGGATTACTTAAGATACAGAAGGCTTGCATTTGCTTTGATTGAAATTCGTGATACAAAGAAAAGTATCTTGGATATTGCCTTAAACTATGGATTTTCGTCGCATGAGGCATTTACCCGTGCTTTTAAAGAAGCTTATAGTATTACCCCAAGCGAATATCGGCAAAAGCCGGTGCCGGTGGTTCTTCGTACAATTATTAAGCCTTTTGACTGCTATTTATTAGGAAACGGAGGATACGGTATGGTAAAATCAGCAGGAGATGTGAAAATTTATTTTGTGACGATTCCCGCACACAAATTTTTGCACATTAAAAATTATGAGAGTATCGGATATTGGGATTTTTGGCAAAAACAAAGTTTGATTCCGGGACAGGACTGTGAAACAATTTGCGGACTTTTGGACAGTATTAAAGGGAAGTTGGACGATGTGGGTGGAAATGAAGCAAACAGCGGAAGTGGACAGGTGATGGCATTTATGAATGAACCTAACGGAAGAATCTGTAGTTGGGGAATCCCTCTTGCAGAATGTTATGGGGTGAGGTTGCCGATGGATTATGACGGCGAAATTCCGGAGCAAATGATGATCGTTGACGTTCCGGAAGGCGAATACATTGTCTTCGAACATGGTCCCTTTGACTATGAAACGCAAAATGCAAGTGTTGAGCAAAAGATAGAAGAAGCAATGAAGAATTTTAATTATGAGGAAACAGGCTATAGTCTGGATTTAACACCCGGAAGAATATTTTATTTTTATCATGATGTAGAACGTTTTTGGAAATATATCAGACCGGTAAAGAAATTTTGCCTTTAGACTTAACGGATAGAAACCTTGAATTCATCAAGGTTTTTATTTTTATCTAGACAAATTTATGTTCACATTATATATTAATAAATAAAATATTTTGTGGAGGTAAACATATTATGTCTGAAAGCAAAAAAATTAGGTTGGCAAACGGATAGAGAATATATTGGAACGTTTTCCATGGCTTGTCTGTGAAATAGATGGGAAGGTGGCGGGATATGCATATGCGTCACAGCATAGAGAGCGTGCCGCATATCAGTGGTCAGCGGATCTTTCTATTTATGTGGACAAAAAATATCATAGAAAACATATTGCGACGGCATTATATACAGCGTTAATTGAATTGTTAAAATTACAAGGGTATTATTCTACTTTTGCAGGGACAACCGTACCTAATCCAAACAGTGAGGAGTTTCACACAGCATTCGGATTTCAGATGGTAGGTGTTTTTGAAAAAGTAGGATATAAGCATGGAAAATGGAGAGATGTAAAGTGGTTCAAATTATCTCTTTTGGACTATGCTGAAACACCCAAATTGCCTTTGAAAATTCAGGATATAGATTCAAAAATATTTGAAGGCATTGTAGAGAAAGCAGCAAAAATTATAAAATAATTTCAACACTTTTCCTTTTTCATTCGTCTTATAAGTGAAAGGCAAAAGAAAGGAACACAGAAGATGATAGAAGAGCTTTATGAAAAATATCATTTGGAGCTTGTCAGATGGTGTCAAGGTATGACAGGAAGTCAGCAAACTGCTGAGGAATTGGTTCAGGAAGCATTTTTGCGCGCGATGTTAAATGAAGAATTGCTGGGTTTGCTTGCGGAAAAACAGAGACGATCCTGGCTGTATCGAACGCTAAGGAATTTGCACATCGATCAGTTGCGACATACATCGAAAGAGACCATTGTAGACGAGCATCCGGAAAGCCGGAAAGAATCAGAAGAAATGACTGCCATTGAGTGGGAAGATCTGCTGAATTCACTTCCTGACATGGAAGGTGTGTTATTTACGATGCGGTATTTACAGGGATACAATTCCAAACAAATAGGGGAAATATTTGCAATACCGCCGGGAACGGTACGCTCCAAACTTTCTTCTGCCAGAAAACATTTACAAGATGCTTTAGGAGGAAAAGGATATGTTTAAGAAAAAAAATTATATATTGAATTGTGATGTTTGTGATACCAGAAAGATGAAAGAGGAAGAGTACAGTCATTACGAGCAGATAATGATTAATGCTGACGTTGTGATTGTCAGCGAGAGCAGTAAAGGTATGTTAAACAGATTGCCGGTTACACTGAATCATGACAAAATGGTAGAACTTGCAGATGGCGTAGAGGCTTTTGTTAAAACAGTGAGTGGTTCCTATGAGATTACAGGGGAGACAGGCGATGCAGAAAATACAATTCTTGTTGTAGACGGTAATCTTATGATTGAACCAGAAACAGAAGAGATTTTAAAGAAATATGTGGAAATTGTAGTGAACGGTTCTATAAAATATCCTAAGAGTCTAAGTGGATTTTTGAACCGCATGACTATTAACGGCTCTGCTAAGTCTTATCCCGATGATTGTGTGATGCTGGACAGCGAATTTGTAATGGATAAGTATTTTCCCCTTCGTGCAAAGGAAGGCACAAAGTATTATGCAGAAAATACCGTAATTATTAAGGATAAAGACGTTGATAGTGCAAAGCTTGCTGCAAAGAATATCAGGTTTATTACTCAAAAGCTGATTTTGCCGGAAAGTAAGGTTGAAGATTGTGCAGTTGTATTTGACGAACGTGTAGAGTTTGTTGTGTTTTCCGATGAAATGGAACTTGTGTATGGAGATACGCTGTTAAATGAAACACTTGTTGCTACCGAAGGTGGCTGTATACTTGTATATGGCAATGTTGAGTTGGATGCCAACGCGGATATGAACAACTTATGTAATCAGATTGAAAAATTGGATGTTATTGGTAGCGTTACTTTGCAGGCAGAGCAGGAAGCAGATTTTAAAAAGCTTGATGCAAAGTACAAGGAACTGATAATTTCCAAAAATAATCTTAAGATGAAAAATATGCCGAGAGTGAAAATTGATAAGAGTTTGTTTGACAATGCTCCCGAGGGAATTGAGGTCAGTAACGTGGCAAAGGTTGTAATTGAAAAAGATGTTACGCCTGAAATGATGCTGGAAAAACTTACAGTTATGAATTGTGCGCTTATCTCTTGTAGTGCTGAGCAGGAAAGTGCAGTGCAGGCGGTAGCCGTGAATGTAGGAAAAGTAGGCAGACCTTTTGAGAACGAAAACGGAATAGATGATATCGGTGGAGTTATCAAAAGATTATCCGATACAAAAATGGTAAATGCGGATAGTTATGTGATGTAATGTTAATATTGGAAGTCCTTTGAACTATTGTGGGTGGGAAGCAATTACAGCACGGGTTCGGAAAAACGGAGAATGTGATTATATTCCAAGAACAGAAACATACGGATGAAAAAAGAGCGACTGAGTTGTCCGAAGAATATAATCTTTCTACACAAGGAATTTATAAAATCATATCAAAATATAAGCGGTAATAGCAGACAGCGTATTGCAGATGTTAATGTGATGCGCTGTTTTTTTGAATGAAATTTTGAGTAAAATATATAAAAATGTATTGACAATTTGTTTTTAAGGTGTTATTTTAATAAAAATTTACAAAAGCAAAGGAGATGCGCAATGTTTGCAAAAGTGAAACAGTTATCTACAATTTCACTTATGGCCAAAGACGTGGTGACCATTATTGTCAAGATGATGGAACATACAGGTTTGATTTTTCATACGCAAACATTACTTCGAATGTGATTTGGTTTTTTATATGTAATTAATTTATGACAAGGTTGAAGTGAAAGTTGATGTTTGCAAATGCGGATATCAACTTTTTTAATTCTAAAATATTTTTGAGTGGAGACGGCACTCAGCAACCATGCATTATTTATTTGTGAAAAGGAGAAAGAAGATGAACATTAAATTAATCAGACCAACAATAGGGTGGAAAGAGAAAGCAATTGCTTATCGACAAGAGCATTTTGACCATAATGAATTTATTATCAACGGAAGTGAACTTCTTGATAAAACAGAAGATTATGAAGAGTGGCTTATATCTGTAACAAATAATACTAAGCAGGAAACCGTAAATCCCAATTGGGTCGTCACGGATACCTTTTTTGCGGTAGACGATAACGATGACATAATCGGAATCATTGATTTTAGACATACCTTAAACGATTTTCTGAAGGACTTCGGAAACAGCGGCTACAGCGTCAGACCTTCTAAAAGGCGAAAAGGCTACGCAACGGAAATGCTCAGACAATTAAAGGAAGTGGCAAGAGCCGCAGGGCTTAAAGAACTCCATCTTTCCGTGGAGAGAAGTAATGAACCTTCTATAAAAACCATTGTGAAGAACGGCGGAGTTTATGAACGTAGTTTTGAGTTTGAAGGTGAAGAGGCGGATATTTATAAAATAGAATTGTAAAAAGAGAGGTAATGAGTATGAAAAAGTTAGGCTTAGTAGGTGGCATGGGACCGGAATCAACAATTCCGTATTATCATGATATTGTATATGGTGTGCAGAAAAAAGTGGGAAAAGATTTCTTTCCGAATTTGACAATTGAGAGTGTAAATGTATTTGAGGTTCTGCAGCTTTGTAAAGATGAAAACTATGATGAACTTGTTACATATTTGATGCGTGCCATCAATAATCTGATAAAAAGTGGAGCGGATTTTGTAGCACTTAGCGCCAATACTCCGCATATAGTTTTTGACAGATTAAAAATGAAGTCATCAGTTCCTTTGGTAAGTATTATTGAAGCAACACGTGATGAAGCAATCCGGTTAAATATGAAAAAGATTGGACTTCTGGGGACAATTTTTACTATGACAGGTGAGTTTTTTAAAAAGCCTTTTGAAGACAGCAATATTGAAATTGTTGTTCCTACAGAAGCGGAAATGGAATTTGTAAATCACAAGATTGGGGCAGAACTGGAACTTGGCATTGTGAAGGAAGACACCCTGGAAAGCTTTCAGGCGATTATTGAACGTATGAAAAAAGAGAATGGAATTGAAGCAATTATACTTGGATGTACGGAACTTCCTCTTTTGTTAAATGATGAAGTCAGTCCGGTGCCTTGTCTGGATACCATGAAAATACATATTAAGACTTTGGTGGATATGATAGCCGAATAGAAATGAGGTGGAGAAATGCTTAGATTAAGACCATATAAACCATGCGATGCAGAAACCATTGTTACATGGATAAAGGATGAAGTAGCTTTCCGGAAATGGTGTTCGGATCGATTTGAGAAATATCCCATTACAGCGGAGGATATGAATGAAAAATACATGGAATACAATGGAGACTGCGAGGAAGAGGATAATTTTTATCCAATGACAGCTTTTGATGAAACAGGGGTGGTAGGACATCTGATTCTGAGATTCATGGATAAAGAAAAGAAGATAGTGCGCTTTGGATTTGTCATAGTAGATGATAAAAAACGCGGTATGGGCTATGGAAAAGAAATGCTGAAACTGGCACAAAAATTTGTGTTTGATGTATTTAACGCTGAGAAAGCAACATTAGGTGTATTCGACAACAATCCTGCCGCATACCACTGCTATAAGGCTGCAGGATTTGAGGATGTACCATTGGAGAAAGAAATTATTTTGCCTATTCTAGGAGAGCAATGGAAAATCTTAGAGCTTAAAGCAAGCCGGAAAGAGGCTACAGACCAATAGAAAATGTATGAGGTGACTTCGTATGAATAGATTAATAGAGACAGGACGATTAATATTAAGACCGTTAGTAATAGAAGATGCAAAAGATGTATTTGAATGGGTGGCAGACCCGATTGTAAATAGATATATGCCTTATGCCCTATATCAGAATGTACATCAGGCAGAGGAGTGGATTACATCTTTATTGGAAGATAAAAACGAGTTTGGTTTTTATTTAAAGGATGCTAAGAAGGTAATCGGTTCGGGTTCCATCACTTTTTCTGAAGAGAGAGCAGCATATGCGCTGGGATATAATCTGAACCGGAAATTTTGGGGAATGGGATATGCGACCGAGGCAGCAAAAGCAATGATAGAGTGGGCATTTCAAAATCTGGATGCGAAGGATTTTTATGCGATACATGCCAATGAAAATGTGGCATCAGGAAAGGTTCTTCAAAAGTGTGGATTTGAGTTTACACATTATGGACAATATTCAAGATATGATGGAAGTGAAACCTTTGACGCATCATTTTATGGATTGCATATCGAATAATATGTTTTTGAAATAAAGGAGTATAAATCAATGAGATTTGAAAATAGAAATGTTACATTAAAGGACGGCAGAAAATGTGTACTGCGTCCCACACATCCCGATGATGCAAGCGCTATGATAGAGTACATGAAGGTGACGGCTGGCGAGACACCGTACCTGCTTCGATACCCCGATGAAGTGAAATTTACTGTAGAAAGTGAAAGGGAAATACTGGGGAATATATTGGAAAATGAGAAGTCTGTTATGATGATGGCTGAGGTGGATGGCAGAGTTGCGGGAAACTGTAGTATAAACGGGCTTGGAGATAAAAGAAAAATTATTCACAGATGTAGTTTGGCAATTGCACTTACGCAGGAATTTTGGGATCTGGGAATCGGAAGAGCCATGCTTACATATTTGCTAGAGCTTGCAAAGGAAATCGGATACGAACAGGTGGAACTTGAAGTGGTGGAAGGAAATGGGAGGGCCAGAAGATTGTATGAAAAATGTGGATTTGTAGAAACAGGAAAACATTTCCGTGCACTGAAATATGAAGATGGAACTTACCGGGATGAAATTATTATGTGTAAGGTGTTGTAGGAGGAAGATTATGAAAGTATTAGTTGTTTACTGCCACCCCAGTAAGACAAGTTTTACATATCGGGTATATGAGAAGTTTTTGAAAGGCTTACAGGATGCCGGTCATGAAGTTACAATATCTGATTTATATGAGATGGATTTTAAAACGGACTTGTCAGAAGAAGAGTATTTAAGAGAAACTTATTATCGGGCAGAACTTCCCGTTGCGGAGGATGTGAAAGCGGAGCAGGAAAAAATCCAAACAAGTGATGCTATTGCATTTATTTATCCGATTTTTTGGACGGAAGCGCCTGCAAAATTAGTTGGTTGGTTTGACAGAGTTTGGAGTACGGGATTCGCCTATGCTCCTAATCCAGAAATGAAGGTGCTTGATAAGGCTTTGTTCATTGCCTGTGCAGGAAAATCTTTAGAAAGTCTTGAAGAGACCGGAGAAAAGAGTGCAATGGAAACCGTAATGTTAGGAGATAGAATTCGTACTAGAGCAATAGAAAAACAAATGGTTATTTTTGATAATATTACCCATTGGAACGAGGAACTTGGGGAAGCGACTGAGCCGGTTCATCTTCAGAAAGCTTATGAATTGGGGAAAAGTTTTTGTGGAGATAAATCTAAAGGGGAATCAATTATTATAGAGAGGTGATATTATGAAAAACCCATGGAAACAAATCAATTTATCCGATTATGAAAATCATATGAAATTGGACAGTGTATATCAGCTTCAGGTATTAAATGAGATGATGAAAGAACAATTTGAAGCATACGACATAGAGACAATTATGATTCTCGGCGTAGCCGGAGGAAACGGCCTTCAGCATATTGAAAAAGAAAAGATAAAGAAAGTTTATGGTGTGGATGTAAATGAAGATTTTCTTGAGGAATGTGGAGAAAGATATTTGAATTTAGGAGAAACGCTGGAAACTATTTGTGTAGATTTGTTGAATGAAACAGGGAAACTTCCCTATGCAGAATTGTTAATAGCAAATCTTTTGGTGGAATACATTGGTTATGATTGTTTCCAGAGGGTAGTTAAAACAGTAAATCCCAAGTATATCTCCTGCATTATACAAATAAACGAAGGCGAGTCCTTTGTTTCGGATTCGCCCTACATACATGCTTTTGATTGTTTGGATGAGGTTCATCATCAAATGGAAGAAAAACCTTTGATTAGTAGTATGGATGAAATAAACTACCGGATGCTTCAAACATCAGAACGCGTATTGCCCAATGGCAAGAAACTGGTACGGATTGATTTTGGTAAATAGCTGTTGCATAAAGCGAAAGAAAATGTTACCGGGAAATCTTTCCATCAATAATTGCCTTTTGCACCCATAATTGAAGGGAGCCGATAGCTTGGGAAATTTGTGAAAGCTTTTCCTGAATTTGTTCAAAGTCCTTCATTTCATCTTCTGTGATAGCACCGTCAACAGTAATTTCGATTAAACGGCTTTTCTCTTTTTCCATAGAATTGAGCGAGGCAAGCATTTCAAGGGTAATTTGAGAAAGCTCTTTTATCTTTACTTCCGGAACATATTGCTGGCCGATAGGACATTCATGGGAACAATAATAATTACATAAAGAAGGATTTTTATAACAATCAGCCATGGCGAGAATTTCATCCGGATGCGGAAGTGATTTCCCGCTTTCTATTTTTTCAATTCTGTCAGAGGATATATATGTAAGTAGTTCAGCTGCACCTTCGCGGGTTAAATTGGCAGCCTCGCGGCTGGTTTGATACATGTTTTTGTTTTCTTTTGTAGACTTTCTCCCCATAAGATATTGGTTCCTTTCCCCTTTTGTGCTATATGCAGGTATTTCGCACTTATTGGCGAAATAAGATGCTTTAAGTCGCATTTTTTAACATGTTTTTTACAACATCTCTATTATATACTATAAACAGATAAGGAAAAACCCCTAATTTTAGAAAGGGTGACCTACATCGGAAGGGAGGACATATGATAGGGTTTTTAATTGGTTTGGCATTTTTATGCGGAATGCTTTGGCTTGGATTTAAAGTGACAGGTGCATTGTTTGCAGCATGCTTCTGGTTGTTTATAGAAGTACCGTTATCTTTGGCAATGTGGGCAATCGGATTGGCCTGTTGTTGCACACTGATTTTAATTCCGGTCGGCCTTTGGCTATTTAAAAATGGTTTCAAGTTATTAGTACCGGGAATTTAAGAAAAAATTATTATTTACATGGAGGATAAAAGAATGATTATTACAACAACACCTTCGGTAGAAGGAAAAAGAATTGTGGAGTATAAAGGGATTGCCTTCGGAGAGGTTATCTCCGGTGTAAACTTTGTAAGAGATATCGCAGCATCTCTTAGTAATGTTTTTGGTGGTAGGTCAAGAAGTTATGAAGAAGAGCTTGTAAATGCCAGAGAAAATGCACTTAGGGAAATGGAGCAGCGAGCAATGCAAATGGGTGCAAATGCTGTGGTAGGTGTTGATATTGATTATGAAGTGCTCGGTGCAGACAACGGAATGTTAATGGTGACCGCCAGCGGTACTGCTGTTACAGTTGAATAAGCTCTTGCAGAATAGGGAAATAAAAAGCGAATAAGGGGAATATTGATAGGGAAACCATTTTCCTTTTGCAATCATATAGTGACATTTTTGAAACCTTAAAATGGTGGTTATAAAAAAGTCCGTTTGCTATAATAATAGCATGATTGCATTGGGAGGTGGTTTTCTATGGTTTTACAGGAAAAATTACAACTTTTAAGGAAAGAAAACGGCTATTCGCAGGAACAACTTGCAGATAAATTGGGTATTGCAAGACAAACTGTCAGCAAGTGGGAAACGGGACAGGCTGTGCCGGAATTAAACGGATTAATATTGCTGAGTGAATTGTATGGGGTGACCATTGACCGGATAGTAAAAGAAAGTGATGAATGTAATCTTGTTCTTTCTGCAAGAGATGATTTGGATATTGACGAAACAATAGATTTTCTTTTATTGGCAAAGAGGAATACATATGCTGCCAAAGCACCGGAAGTAAAGCCATGCAGACTGGGTTCCCATGACTTGAGCTATGAAAACAGTACAGGATATAAATATTATGATACTTATCTTGGCGGAGAATGTTTTGTGGGAGAAGAGGCTGTCTGGTTGCATGATGTGCCAATCTGGAGTATGAATTATGCCGGGCGTGTAATCGGAGAAAATTTCAGCGGCGATTTCTTAAAGGAAGCGCTTATGGCAGTTCCGGAAGAGAGGCCTTACAGAGGACCGGAAGTATATGAAAAGGGAGACTATCTTTATCATTGTCAAGTGTCAGGAGAGTTTATTTGGTTTCAGGGGCAGGAAGAAATATATTACAGGAAAAATAAAATCTATGAGTGTAATTTTCATGGTGGAATTGTAAAATGACCAAACTTGACAAAAATCGCAATTTTTTTGACATTTTTAGCGGTTTTGAGTTAAAAAAATATAAAAAATAAAAATATTTCGTTGACAGAAAGACGTTTTTACCGCATATTTTTTATAGAAATAAATAGGATTATTTCATAAAAGGGGAATTTACAATATGATAAGTGCGCGGTTAAAAGAACTGTTATATGAAAAGGGATGGTCTCTTCAGCAACTTGCCGATATAGCGGACCTTCCTATGGAAACAGTCAGAAACGTTTATTACGGAAAGACCAACGACCCGAAAGTGTCAACTGTCATGAAGATGGCAAAAGCATTTAACTTAAGCGTCAACTGTATGATGGGGCAGTGCAATCATACACCTCAGGAAAGGTTATTGCTGCAGAATTACCGGGCATGTGGGCCTCATGGGAAAAGCATTATTGAAGTGGTATCCAGATATGAGGCTACAGCGGCAAAAGCAGACCGTGAAAGAACCGGGAAACATCAAATCCCATGTCTGGTTCCCAGGGGTGATGTCAGAAGTGGACTTATTTATGAAAACAGTGAAGTGATTTATATCGATACGGTCATCGATGAAGCGTATATTGCCATCACGATTCCGAATAACGATTTGCTACCGGTATACTGTAAAGATGACATTCTGTTATTTGAAAACCGTTTCCCGAGAAACGGGGAATATGCCGCTTTCTATAAAACTGACCGTGCATATATCAGAAAGTTTGTGGAAGAAGAAGGTCAATACCGTTTAAAATGTTTGCATAGCGAAGGTGCGGATATTGTGTTAAAACGCATGAATGAAATTGAGTACATCGGAACCTGCATCGGCGTGGTTAGGACTTAAGAGAAGAGATGCTCTTTACATAAAATTTCATACGATATTCTTTAGGTGTGTATCCGGTTTTTTCACGGAAAACTTTCGTGAAATGGCTTTGAGAGGAAAAAGCAAGTGCTGAACTGATTTGTGAGTACGTGTACTCAGAATAGTTCAGCATATTTTTTGCGCTTTCAATACGTGCTTTGGTGATGTAATCCCCAATGGTTTGATTCATTTCTTTTTTAAATACAGCAGATAGGTGTCCTGCGGAAAGTCCAATTTGTGCTGATAAAACAGCAAGTGTTATGTGTTCGTTTAAATGGGAATCAATATATTCGATACATTGGTTGACAGGGCGTGATAACGCGTTTTGCTTGCGTAGTTTTTGCATTTCTCTTGTATAGTGAGCATGCATTTCGCATTGCAATTCTGTTATTTCTGATTCTGTATTTAATTCATCCATTTTTTGTATATATAAGTCGCTGATGGAATATGCTACCTCGATGGGAAGGCCTGCTTCTACTACAAAACGTGAAGCAAGCCCTGTAGAAATGGCAAACATATATTTCAGATTGCGGATAGGGTCTTTGGAAAGACAGCCCTGTCTTGCAGCAATAAATGTTTTTCTCGCTTCTTCTACACTTCGCATATCTCCCATAATCATATATTCATATCGTTTCATGTCTTCGTTCTGTGAATAGTGTGCAAAACCGCTGTCCAGTTTTAATGTTAGCAGATGCTGTACGTCTTTTGGAGTAATCTGTGCTCTTTTCCTCATTTTTAATGCCTCATAGTGGATAGTGTGATAAAAACTACATGAATATTATATCATAAATCTTTATATTTTGATATACACAGGTAAAGTGAATTGATAAGATGGGAGACAGAAAAGAAAATGGGGGAATAAGATGGACTACATTGTTTATATTTTTTATCCGTTATTATTACTTTTACTGCTTTACGGCTCAAAGCTGTATGGGAAAAATGCATGGAATGATGATTTTATGTCGTTAACCCAAACGAAAGCCATACAGGGATTCTTTGCTATTTGCATTATATTTCATCATTTGGGTCAAAAAACATGTGCACCCTGGTTAAAAGAAGAATATATCGTTCACGGTCTGGACTTTTTTGTACCGATAGGATATCTATTTGTTGCAGTTTTCTTGTTTTGCTCGGGCTACGGTCTTTACAAGAGTTATCTTACAAAAGAAAATTATTTAACAGGATTTTTTGCGCGCCGCATTTTACCCCTTATTTTAGCATTTGTGACAACCAGCTTTTTCTTTTTGTATTTTAGAATGCGGATGGGAGATAAAATTACCTGGTTTGCACATCCTTTTAGCGTGGGCGGACCGGATTTGTTTAACACCTATGCATGGTTTATATTTGCACTAATGGTTCTTTACATAGGTTTTTATGTTGCGTTCCGTTTTTGCAAAAAAGAAAAATTTGCAATAGCAGTATTAGGCATAATCATACTTCTATACATGCTTTACTGTGACTGGTGGATATATGGTGACTGGTGGTACAATACAGTTATTTTGTTTTTGGTTGGTCTTTTGTTTGCAAAATATGAAGAAAAAATACTTGCAGAAATAAAAAAGAGATATATGCTGTATGTAATCTTATCTATTCTGCTGACCGTGATTTCATTTATGTTCTCGGAGAATATGATAAACAGATGGGGAAGTCTTATGCTGCAGATGATAGCAGCCACTTCATTTGTTGCCTTTGTACTTATGTTGGGAATGAAATTAAAAATTGGTAACAGGGTTCTTACATTTATAGGAAGTTTTACCCTGGAATTGTATTTAGTCCACGGTCTTTTTGTACAGTTGTTTGGCTATAGCTTTATCAAGGAAGAAATTGAACCGCTTTATTATATTAGAAACGTAGCAGTATATACATTGGTGGTATTTGTAATTTCCGTTCCCCTTGCCTTTGGCTTGCATTTCCTGCACAAACTAGTGTTTACCTTTTTGGATAATAAAAGAGAAGGCGTGCGGGATATGTGCCGTTACCTGAAGAAAATAGCATTTATTTTCCTTGGAATATTTTTGGTAAGTACATTGTTTTTTGCTGTGACAAGTCACAAAAAAAGCGGCAATATGAAAGAAAAGGTGACAAAGTACGGAGAAGAAAATATTATCTATGCAGAAGTAGACGAAAAAAAGATGGCGGCCTATGTGAGCGGAGAAGGAGAGCATACAATTGTGCTGCTTAGCAGTTTTAGGGATGTCTGTCCCACTGTTACATTAAAGCCGTTGGCAGATACTTTGGCAGAAAACTATAAGGTAATTATTCTGGATCAGTTTGGCTGTGGATACAGTGATACGACGGATAAGGAACGCAGAGCGGAAAACCTTGTATATGAAGTGCACACGGCGCTTCGCGACTTGGGCGAAAAGGGACCTTACATCTTAATGCCGTATCATTCAGCGGGACTTTATGCACAGCTATATGCAGAGGCTTATCCGGAGGAAGTGGAAGCCGTGGTAGCTTTGGATACTTATGTGGCAGGGCAGGTGGAGGAAACAATCCGGATACGGCAAATGACGGTACAAGAATATGAGAGATACCTAAAAAGAACAAATGAAGTATCTTATTATGCAGAAAAGTTATTTGCATCCACCGGTTTCTCCAGAATGTGGTTTAATGCCTACAGAAGCATATTCCGCTATAGCAGAAAAGCGGAACTTGAAGTGATTGAGGAAATGTGGGTGGATAATTTGGCTAATAGAAATGCCGTGGAAGAAGCTGCGAATGAATATCAAAATGCAAAACCGTTGTTTGGAAAAACATATGGGGATGATATGCCGGTATTGTTTTTGCTTGCTAATTACAGCTGTAAGGGAAATGTGTATGGCGATTTGGACTGGATGAAGCTTCATGAAAATGTGATTTCTAATCCGGATATACAAAAAATAGAGGTTCTCGCCGGAACGCCATATTTTGCCTACTATACAACCCCCGCCATTGCAGAGAAAACGAAGGAATTTATAGACGGGCTACACTAGACAGAAAAATAAAAAAGATTTAAAATAAAACTGGACTTTGCACTGCTAAGTTCAGTTTTTTATTTTAAGGGGCATTTTAAGTTGCAGAAGTTATATGTAAACGATAAAGATTTTTACAAAAAGGTAGCGGGTATCGCGATTCCCATTGCACTTCAAGGGTTAATAACCAATGGTGTGAATGTGATGGATACTATCATGATTGGGATGGTAGGAGAAACACAGTTATCTGCGGTATCGCTGGCAAACCAGTTTATTAATATTTTTCACATTTTTTGCATGGGAATCGGCATGGGCGCATCTGTCTTGGTGGCACGCTACTATGGAATGCGTGACAGCCAATCGTTAAAAGGCACAGTTTCTATTATGCTTAGGCTTTGCCTTGTCATGTCAACACTATTTTGCGTGGCAACTATCTTTTTGCCGGAGCAGATTATGAAGATTTATACGGTGGAAGAAGCCATTATCTCAAATGGTGCCAGATATTTGGAATATTCTGTGGTGACGTACTATTTACTTGGTTTCTCCCTTACCAGCACCATTGTTCTTCGCAATGTGGGTCAGGTAAGAATTCCGCTATATACATCCATAGCTGCCTTCTTTGTGAATGTAGGTGCCAATTACATATTTATTTTCGGGAGATTGGGTGCTCCCAGGATGGAAGTTGCAGGTGCAGCAATCGGCACATTAATTGCCCGTATATTTGAATTTTCCGTAATTTGTGGATATCTTTTCTTGAAGGATAAAGAGATTTGCTTCAGAATTAAGGATTTATTTGCTCCGGTAGGGAAATTATGGAAAGAATATATCCGTATCAGCATACCGGTGCTCGTCAGTGACGGAATTTTGGCACTTGGAAATAATTCTGTGGCTATGGTGATAGGAAGATTGGGTGAGAGTTTTGTTGCAGCCAATGCTGTAACTGCAGTAACCCAGCAGTTAAGCTCTGTGATGATTCAGGGATTTTCCCAGGCAGGTGCGATTGTTACCGGTTATACATTAGGTGAAGGAGAACGGGAAAAGGCACACAGGCAGGGATACGCATTTCTGGGTATTGGTATTGTGTTCGGACTACTTGCGGCAGGAATCATTATGCTGATCAGCGGACCTATGATCCGTGCATATAATTTGTCACCCCAGACACAGGAAATAGCAAAGGAACTAATGTTGTCCATTTGTATTATTGTTGTGTTCCAGGCCACTAACAGTATTATGACTAAAGGGGTACTCAGAGGCGGCGGAGATACTAAAATGCTGATGCTGGCAGATAATATTTTCCTGTGGGTGGCATCGGTTCCCCTTGGTATTTTGGCAGGTCTTGTTTTACATTTGCCGGCCTTTTGGATTTACTTTTTCTTAAAAATTGATCAGGTAATAAAAGCAGTATGGTGTGTGATCAGACTAAAAAGCGGCAAATGGATTAAGAAAATAAAGGTAGCATCAGAATTATAAAAGGATAAGGGTGTCAGACGGAAAGGAGCCGGTAGCTATGACAGCTGTTGAGAAGTTAAAGGAAATTATTGATAACAGTAATAACATCGTATTTTTTGGTGGTGCCGGAGTTTCCACCGAGAGCGGCATTCCTGATTTCCGGAGTGTGGATGGACTTTATAATCAGAAATACGATTATCCGCCGGAAACAATTCTGAGTCATACTTTTTATAGAAGAAACCCGTCAGAATTTTTCCGTTTTTATCAGGATAAAATGTTATGCCTTACAGCGAAACCCAATGCGGCACATAAAAAACTGGCACAGTGGGAACAGGAAGGAAAGTTAAAAGCGGTCATTACACAGAATATTGACGGACTTCATCAGGCAGCAGGAAGTAAGCGGGTGTTGGAACTTCACGGAAGTGTTCTTCGCAATTATTGTGAACGCTGCGGTAAATTTTTTGATGCCGAGTATATGTTACATGCCGATGGTGTTCCAAAGTGTGATGATTGTGGCGGAACGGTTAAGCCGGATGTGGTTTTGTATGAGGAAGGGCTTAATAATCAGACTTTGTCAGATTCCATCAGTTTTATCAGTAATGCAGATGTATTGATTATTGGAGGTACTTCGCTGGTGGTGTACCCGGCAGCAGGCTTGATTGATTATTATAAAGGAAACAAATTGGTTTTGGTAAATAAAACATCTACTGCCAGAGACTCGGTGGCGGATTTAGTGGTACAGGGCAGTATCGGAGAAATTTTTTCGCAATTATAAATGATGAATAAGAAATGAAGAGTCATGTCGGAAGGGATTTAACTATATGGATATTCAGGTTGGAGATGTTTTGAAATTAAAGAAGCCTCACCCTTGTGGAAGTAAGGAGTGGGAGGTGCTGCGGATTGGTGCAGATTTTAGATTAAAATGTGTGGGTTGCGGGCATCAAATCATGACACCCAGAAAACAGGTAGAGAAGAATGTAAAGGAGATTGCCCGCAAAGAAGAAAAGTAGAAAAAATGCAGAAAAAATGCGGAGAAATGCTTGCAAAACTAAAAAGACTATGATATTATATTAACTCGTGATATGTTGTTTTGTTTCGCATAAGCGGAGCAAATATTTCCCTTAACAGGGAGTAAATTTTCCTTGCTCCTGTCAGGCAGGGGCCAGAGACCAAAAGGAGGTAACGAAGCATGAGCAAATATGAATTAGCCGTTGTTGTTAGTGCGAAAATCGAAGATGATGAAAGAGCAGCAGTAGTTGACAAATGTAAAGCTTTAATCGAAAGATTCGGCGGAACAATTACTGAGGTTGACGACTGGGGTAAGAAGAGATTGGCTTATGAAGTTCAGAAGATGAAAGAAGCTTTCTATTACTTCATTAAGTTCGAAGCTGAAACTTCAGCACCCATCGAAATCGAAAACCGTGTTCGTATCATGGACAATGTCTTAAGATTTTTAATCGTAAAACAAGACGAGGAATAAAATGTATAAGTGTGATGTGATAAACACACACGGGATACGACAAGGAGAGAATGTATGAATAAAGTAATACTTATGGGGCGTTTAACAAGAGATCCCGAAGTGAGATATTCACAGGGAGAAAATGCTACAGCGATTGCCAGATATACACTTGCTGTTGACCGCAGATTTAACCGTAATGGTGATGATCAGTCAGCAGACTTTATCGGTTGCGTTGCATTTGGAAGAGCAGGTGAGTTCGCTGAGAAGTACTTCAGAAAAGGTACTAAGGTAGCAATCACAGGCCGTATCCAGACAGGCAGCTACACCAATAAAGACGGTGTGAGGGTTTATACTACGGATGTAGTGGTAGAAGAGCAGGAATTCGCTGAGAGCAAAAATTCATCCGGTGGCGATGGGGGCTATACCGGAGGTGGAAGCAGCATGCCACAACCCAGTGGCGCAGGTGACGGTTTCATGAATATTCCTGACGGAATTGACGAGGAACTGCCCTTTAACTAAGAAGTTGGACATGGTTAACAATCATGGATAATAAGATAGGAGGCAATTATCATGGCATTTAATAAAGCAGAAAAGTCTGATTCTCCCATGAGAAGAAAAGGCGGAATGCGCAGAAGAAAAAAAGTCTGTGTTTTCTGTGGAAAAGATAACGTAATTGATTACAAAGATGTAAATAAATTAAAAAGATACGTATCTGAGAGAGGAAAAATCCTTCCCAGAAGAATTACAGGCAACTGTGCTAAGCATCAGAGAGCTCTTACTGTAGCAATCAAGAGAGCACGTCACGTAGCAATTATGCCTTACGTTCAGGATTAATTAGAAGTTATTACTAATTAATAAGAAATAATAATATTGAAAAGCCAACTATTCGCTGAGAGTAGTTGGCTTTTTTGTCGAATTGTGTTATAATTTAATTTGGGTTACTAAATTGCGTACATAATTATTGCAGTAGTATGACATTTATAAAGGTGAGGGGTATATGAAAGAGAAAAAAAGGGAGAAAAAGACGAAAGCAATCAAAATCAGAAAACGATATCTGGCGTTTTTGGCATTGCTTTTAGGGGTTATTTTAGCAGTAACGGTTATCAGCACCATTACAGATTGGAAGTCTACTGCAGAACAAATGCAGTCTACGTTTAAGCTACAGGTGGAAGAGCATGCAGAACTGTTGCGCGCAGAAACAAACAGACAGTATGCCATACTGGATGGCTATGCTGCTTCTTTTACGAAAGAGAACATTTCTGATAAACAGAGACTGGTTGAAAAATTGGATAAGTGGGTTTATAACACAGAATATTACGCTGTGAGTTTTGTATATCCGGATGGTACCCTTTGTCGTAATGATGGCACGGAAATTAATGTATCCGACAGGGACTATTATAAAAGGGTTATGCAGGGCGAATCGTTAATTCAAGTACTGGATTACAGCAGAATTGATACGGATATTAAGGTTGGTCTTATGGTGCCGGTCAGAATTGATGATGAAATAGAAGGTATATTAATTGGAACCTATGAAAAGAAAGATTTTGAGGCTTTGTTTGAAGAGTGTTTTTCCGGACTTACCAACTTGGCATATCTCTGTGACTCTGAAGGCAAGTATATAGTCGGTACTAAAAAAGCGGAAGAAATTATGGAAGGCTATGAACCGGGAATTACGAAAACCGGTGGGTTTATGGATGTATTAGAGGAGTCTGAATTTTTTAAGAGTAGCAAAGAGCAGGTTCAGCAGGACCTGAAAAATGGAGTGGCCGGGCAGGCACTTTATCAATACCGTGATGACAGGCGCCATACCACATATGTACCGATAGGAATTAATGATTGGTTTGTGGTAACAGTCCTTCAAAAAGCACAGGTTTATGACGAAGTCATGAGAATGGCAGGTGGATCTTATATTACCATGCTGATACTTATGGCATCCATTCTGATTATTATTGTGTATCTGGTGTTCAGGGAGCACGGATTGGTTATTCAGGAGGTTAAGAAGAGACGTGAAATTAATTACCGCTTTGAGCATGATGATTTGACAGGTCTCTTGCGTGAAAAACCTTTTTATGAGAAAGTAGGGAAGCGGTTAGAAGATATAAATCCGGGAGAGTATTGCCTGATTTATATGGATATCTATAAGTTTAAGTTGATTGATGAGATGTTTGGATATGATGTGGGGGATGAACTTCTCCGTTCCATGGCCAAAAATCTTTGGGACTTTGCAGACAAGTATAAAGGGCTATGTGCAAGGATTAGTGGAGATAAGTTTGTTTTGTTTGTTCCCTATGATAAGAACATTATTATGGCACTGAACACAAAGGAGTATAAACAAAAGCGTATTATACCCGTTGAACTTTATATTCATTGCGGAGTATATGTAATCAACCATTTAGACATGCCTGTAGCCAGAATGGTGGATTATGCACAGATTGCACAAAAAACTATAAAGGGTAATTACGACAACTATATAGCTTTTTATGATGATAAGATTCAAGAACAGAATGTAAAGGAACAGGAAATTATCACCTCTATGTCACAGGCATTGGAGGATGGCGAATTTATCATTTATCTGCAACCTCAATATGACTATAGGGATGGCAAGATATGCGGTGCAGAAGCACTTGTGCGCTGGGACAGACCGGGAAAAGGACTTGTTTCGCCGGCAGATTTTATTCCTATATTTGAGACAAACGGTTTTATTATCAGACTTGATGAAAACATATGGGAACAGGTTTGCAAGTTGCAACGCAAGTGGCTGGATGAGGGACGAGAAATATTCCCCATTTCCGTTAATGTCTCCAGGGTTGATTTGCTGAAAGGTTCCATCGCAGAGAAGATTATCGGATTACTTAAAAAATATGACTTACAGCCGCATATGATTCGGGTGGAGATTACAGAATCAGCATATATGGATAATCCCCAACAGCTCATCAACGAAATCAGCAAATTGCAGGAATATGGTATAGTGGTGGAAATGGATGACTTTGGAAGCGGATATTCTTCGCTAAATATGTTAAAGGATGTTCCCCTTCATATTTTAAAAACAGATTTGCGTTTCTTGGCAGCCGGTGGAATCGGAACCAGAAAAGAGCGTATTTTGGACAGTGTCATCAGAATGGCACACGAGATGGGAATGTCAGTGATTGCGGAGGGTGTTGAAACCAAGGAACAGGCTGACTATTTGCTAAAGCTAAACTGTGATCAGATGCAGGGATATTATTTCTCAAGGCCTATTCCGGTAGAAGCATATGAGAAAATGCTTTATTCGGAATAAGCTTACAGAGGTTCCTTCAAATTTTACATGGATTTTACATTAAGGTGCTATCGGATTTTACATAGCACCTTTTATAATTGATATTGGAAAAGATTTTAGTAAATAATATGTAAGAAAGAATTTGGAGGAGCTTATGAAAGATATCATGCAGACTGTGTTCGGTTTGTTTGGGGGGCTTGCATTATTTATTTATGGTATGAACATGATGAGTGAATGCCTTCAGAAAGCAGCCGGAGAAAAAATGAAAACAATTCTCGGTGTGTTGACTAAAAATCCTGTGATGGGAGTGCTTGCAGGTGCACTTGTTACGGCAGTTTTGCAAAGCAGTTCGGCAACCACAGTCATGGTAATCGGATTTGTAAGTGCAGGCCTTATGTCCCTGCCGCAGGCAATTTCGGTTATTTTGGGTGCCAATATCGGTACTACCATGACAGCACAGTTGATAGCATTTAAAATCAGTGATTATATCTGGATGTTTGTATTTGTCGGTTTCTTTATGTTTTTTATCAGTAAAAAAGAAAAAGTGAAAAGTATAGGTCAGACAATATTTGCTTTCGGTTTGTTGTTTGTGGGAATAGAAACCATGAGCGGCGTTATGAAGCCGCTGGCAAACAGTCCGGTATTTGTGAATTTGATGGAAAGTGTATCCAATATTCCAATTTTGGGAGTGCTTCTTGGTACGGTGATGACTTTAGTTGTACAGAGCAGTAGTGCAACAATTGCAGTACTGCAGAGCTTTGCAGCACAACCGGCAGCAGATGGTATCAGTAGTGCTATCGGCCTTGCGGGAGCCATTCCCATTCTTCTCGGTGATAATATAGGTACAACAATTACAGCTCTTATGGCATGTGTCGGACAGTCTAAAAATGCAAAGCGTACAGCGGTAGCACATAGTGTATTCAATATTGCGGGTGCCGCTGTATTTATATGGATCGTTCCTGGGTTTGCTGAGTTTGTACGCTTCATTTCGCCAAAAGGAAATGAAGTGGATGTGATTGCAAGGCAGATTGCAAATGCACATATGTCTTTTAACATTATTAATACGCTGATTTGGTTGCCACTTATTCCGGTTATGGTAAAGATAGTGAACTTTATTGTACGGGGAACTGATAAACCGAATGAAATTAGAACGGAACCTTTATATCTTGACAGCAGAGTATTAAACCAGCCGGTGGCTGCTATGCATCTTGCAACCCAGGAAGTGAAAGCTCTATTTGAAAATGTACAAATTTTATTGCAGGATGTGAAGAAAAGCTTTATAAGCGGAGATACGGAAGTTTTAAAGAAGGCAGATGAAAGTGCTACTTGGCTTGAGAGAGTAAATCATGAAATCGTACAATATATGTCGGCCCTGTTTGCGGGTGGGGGTCTTACGGAAGAGATGACTACAGAAGCCGCAGCGCTTATGTATGTAGTGAATGATGTTGATAAGATCCGTGACAGATGTGCGGATATATCCAAGATTACAAGGGATAAAATCTTTGATGAATATGAGTTCTCGGATATGGCCATGGAAGAACTTGACAGATGCTTTGATTTTGTAATCGGAATGATGCAAAAGGCGAAAGCGATAGCAGAGACAAATGACAAGGAGTTGGCAGTAGAACTTTTGGACGCTAAGGATAAACTTCGAAAGATGGAGCGCAAATTTAATAAGAACCATGTAAAACGTATGAAGAAAAATGATTGCAAGCCGGAACTTACAGGTGCTTTTTCAGGAGTGCTGATGAATCTGGATAGAATTGGTACCAACTGTACTAACATTGCAGAAGAAATTTTAGATGAAGACTAAAAATGAGATGGTAGCTCCCCATAGAAAGGGAGCTGCTTTTATTTATCGCGTAAATGTGGCAGAATAAGCTACAAAGCAACAAAATAAGGGTATGGAAACTTTATATAAAAAATGTTATACTTAAAAAGTGTAATTATATCCATGACCGTATTGGGAGAGGTACGAAGAGCATGACCGCAAAGAAAAGAAACGTAAAATTAAAAGGCAGACTGAAAAGTTTTACCCAGACATCACTATATATGGGCTTTTTGCTTGTTGCCGTGAATATGGTGGTATATCTGTTTGATGTATCGGCAGGACTTGTGGTGACTTGTTTTGCTTTATTTTATTTTGCAATTACCCTATTGATGCTTTTTTATAATAAACCTATTATCATGAATGAACTGGTGAGCTTTGCCACACAGTACGGACAGATTCAGAAGGTACTCCTTAGGGAACTGGAGTTACCATATGCCGTGCTTGATGAGGACGGACGGATCATTTGGACCAATGCCGGTTTTGAAAATGTGGTACATAGAGATAAGGACTATAGAAAATCCATTACTTCCCTGTTTCCTTCTATTACCAGAGAGAAGTTGCCGTCAGAATCTTCAGAGGCAGAACTTGACCTTACTTATGAAGGCCGTAACTATATGGTAAAGATGAAAAGAATTTCCATGAAGGAAATGGCGGAGAACAGTGATATTATAGATTCTACAGGATATACCGGCAGTCTGATTGCCTTTTACTTGTTTGATGAAACGGCACTGCGTATTGCATTACAGGAAGTAGACGATCAAAGTCTGGTTGTTGGTATGATTTATCTGGATAATTATGAAGAAGCCTTGGAAAGCGTCGAAGAGGTAAGGCGTTCTTTACTTACAGCATTAATCGACAGAAAAGTAAATAAATATATCTCGGCAATTGATGGTATTTGTAAAAAGATTGAAAAAGATAAGTATATGGTGATTCTCAGAAAGAAAACCATAGAACAGCTGGCAGAAACCAAGTTTGACATTTTGGAAGACGTAAAAACAGTTAATATTGGAAATGAGATGGCGGTAACTATCAGTATTGGTTTAGGGCTCGATGGTCTGACCTATGCACAGAATTATGAATTTGCCAGAAATGCAATTGACCTGGCTCTGGGCAGAGGCGGCGACCAGGCAGTTATCAAGACGCCGGATAACATTATTTATTTTGGTGGTAAGAGTCAGCAAATAGAAAAGAACACAAGGGTAAAGGCACGTGTAAAGGCACAGGCACTCCGTGAAATTATCTCTGCAAAGGAACGAGTACTTATTATGGGGCACCGGCTTGCAGATGTAGATAGTTTCGGCGCTTCTGTAGGTATCTATCGGATTGCTAAAACCTTAGACAGGGAAGTTCATATTGTTATTAATGATATTACTACCTCAGTAAAACCTATGATAGATTTGTTTAAAAATAGTGATGCATATGAGGAAGATATGATTATTGGAAGCCAGCAGGCTATTGAGCTTGCGGGAGGAAATACGGTGCTTGTAGTGGTGGATGTAAATAAACCCAGCATTACGGAGTGCCCGGAACTTCTTAAGATGTGCAAATCCATTGTTGTTTTAGACCATCACAGGCAGGGGACGGAAGTAATTGAGAATGCAACTCTTTCCTATATAGAGGCATATGCTTCATCAGCATGTGAAATGGTTTCTGAAGTGTTGCAATATATCGGAGAAAGCATTAAAGTGACCTCGGAAGAAGCGGATTGTATGTATTCCGGCATTATGATTGATACCAATAACTTTATGAGTAAAACCGGTGTGAGAACCTTCGAGGCGGCTGCATTCCTTAGAAGAAACGGTGCTGATGTAACCAGAGTACGAAAACTTTTCAGGGAAGATGCAAATGACTACAAAGCCAAAGCAGATACGGTAAGTCAGGCTGAAATTTATCGCAATGCCTTTGCGATATCTACTTGTACCAGTGTAGATATTCAAAGTCCTACCGTGGTGGGAGCACAAGCTGCCAATGAACTCTTAAATATTAATGGCGTGAAGGCAAGTTTTGTTTTGACAGAATATCAGAATGAGATATTTGTCAGTGCACGTTCCATCGATGAAGTTAATGTGCAGGTTATTATGGAAAAGATGGGTGGCGGCGGACACTTAGGCACCGCAGGTTGCCAGCTCCAAGGCATTTCTCTTCCTGAAGGAATTGGTATATTGAAAGGCAATTTAGATAAGATGATAGAAGAGGGAGACCT
The DNA here is from genome assembly GCA_017938315.1 of Lachnospiraceae bacterium. GTDB lineage: Bacteria > Bacillota > Clostridia > Lachnospirales > Lachnospiraceae > Suilimivivens. The sequence continues at coordinate 41,374 of JAGBBV010000010.1, read as the reverse complement.
TGTTATATAAAAGGAACCGGAGGTAACTACAAATGAAAGTAATTTTGTTACAAGATGTAAAAAGTCTTGGTAAAAAAGGTGATATTGTAGACGTTAATGACGGATACGCAAGAAATTACGTGCTTCCAAAGAAGCTAGGAGTGGAAGCAAACGGAAAAAACATGAATGACTTAAAGCTTCAAAAAGCAAACGAACAAAAGGTAGCCAAGGAACAACTTGAAGCAGCACAGGCATTTGCAGCTGAAATGGAAAAGGACGAAGTGATTGTTTCCATAAAAGCCGGTGAAGGCGGTAAAACATTTGGTTCTGTATCATCCAAAGAAATTGCGGTAGCTTACAAAGAACAATGTATGAAAGAAATTGATAAGAAAAAAATTCAATTGCCGGAAGCAATTAGAAATTTTGGAGTTTATGAGGTTTCCGTAAAACTTCACCCGAAGGTGACAGGGAAACTTAAAGTGAAGGTAACGGAACTTAAATAAGGCGAGGGGTATGAGCCGATGGCAGCAACAGAAGAAATGCTTTTAAAACGGGTATTGCCACACAGTATTGAAGCAGAGCAGTCCGTAATAGGTTCCATGATTATGGATAGGGAAGCAATTACGGTAGCATCAGAAATTATAGCAGGTGAAGATTTTTACAGCAGACAATATGGTGTGGTGTTTGATACCATGGTGGAATTGAATGATGAAGGAAAACCGGTGGATTTGGTGACCCTGCAGGATCGCCTGAAAGAGAAGGATGTACCACCGGAAGTCAGTAGTCTTGAGTTTATCAGAGACTTAATTACTGCTGTGCCAACGTCTGCAAACATTAAATACTATGCGGGGATTGTTGCAGAGAAAGCAACTCTTCGCAGAATGATCCGATTAAATGAAGAGATTGCAAATACTTGCTATACAGGGAAAGAAAATCTGGAAGTAATTTTGGAAGATACGGAAAAACGGGTGTTTGAATTGGTACAGAGAAGAAATACCGGGGAGTTTGTGCCTATCAGACAAGTTGTTATGAATGCCATGGACAAGATTGAAAAGGCATCTAAGAACAAAGGAAATGTTACCGGTGTGGCCACAGGATTTATAGATTTGGATTACAGAACTGCAGGAATGCAGCCATCTGATCTTATTTTGGTGGCGGCTAGACCTTCTATGGGTAAGACTGCATTTGTTCTTAACATAGCACAGCACGTAGCGTTTAAATTAAACCAGACTGTAGCTATTTTCAGTTTGGAAATGAGTAAAGAACAGTTAGTAAACCGTCTGTTCTCCTTAGAATCCAGAGTAGACTCCCAGCACCTGCGTACAGGTAACTTATCTGATGCGGAATGGGAAAAACTGATTGAAAGTGCCGGTGTAATCGGAAAGTCAAGCCTGATTATTGATGACACACCCGGTATCAGTATTTCAGAACTTCGTTCAAAATGTCGAAAGTATAAATTGGAACATAATCTGCAGATGATTATCATTGACTACTTACAGCTTATGTCGGGAAGCGGAAGAGGAAGCGATTCCAGGCAGCAGGAGATTTCTGATATTTCCCGTTCTTTAAAAGCTCTTGCAAGGGAACTGAACGTTCCGGTAATTGCGTTGTCACAGCTTAGCCGTGCGGTAGAGCAGAGACCGGATCACAGACCCATGCTATCAGATCTTCGTGAGTCAGGTGCTATTGAGCAGGATGCCGACGTGGTTATGTTTATTTATCGAGATGATTATTATAATAAGGACACAGAGAAAAAGGGAATTGCAGAAATTATTATTGCAAAGCAGAGAAACGGTCCCATTGGTACTGTTGAACTTGTATGGCTTCCGGATTATACGAAGTTTGCAAATTTAGAACGATAAAAGTGAATAAAATCAGAACACAAAAGAGGACAAGCCGTAAGGTGAGTTCTCTTTTTGTATATATGTCAGTTTTTGAAGAAAAAGGAGGAAATAGAGTGAAACAGACAGAAAAATTTTATTTAATTTCAGATGCGGCAAAACAGGTAAAGGTAGAAACCCATGTACTTAGATACTGGGAGGAGGAACTTGGACTGCCTATTAAGAGGAATGAACTTGGACACCGCTACTATACCGGGGAGGATATTGACCGGTTCATCGAGGTGCGTGATTTAAAGGAGCAGGGATTGCAACTAAAAGCAATCAAAACCTTACTTGACAGAGGGACGGCGGATGTGATGGCATCTACACAAGGGGCGTGTGAAATGGACAGTGTACCTGATATGAAACGTCATGTAGTGGTGGTAAATAAAGGACAGTTTATGCCATTGCAGGAGGAAAGCAAAGAGGCGAAAAGCTTACGTTTGCAGCAACTTTTGCAAAATATGATAGTGGAGGCGGTGAGGAGTAATAACCATGAAATGTGCGAGCAAATAAAAGAAAGCTTGCTGAAAGAATTGGATTATCAGTTCAGGCTGCAGGAAGAGCGGGAGGATGAAAGAGAAGTCGTGCGTTTGGAGAGGCAGGAAGAGCATTACCGTCAAATTGATGAATTAATACGTTCTAGGAATAGGAAAAAAAGCGGAAAAGAATGGAAAAATAAACAGCAAGAAAACATAGAAGAAAACCCGGGAGAAAAGAGAATGGGATTTTTAAGAAAAAAGCGTTCAATCATATGATTGAACGCCTTCTTAAATCCTTGTGAAATTTATTCTTCAGAAATAGCACCAACAGGACATCCACCTGCACAAGAACCACAGCTAATGCATGTGTTAGCATCGATTTCAAATTTGCCGTCTCCTTCAGAAATAGCACCAACAGGACACTGACCTGCACAAGCACCACAAGAAATACAAGCGTCACTAATAACGTAAGCCATAATATTATCCTCCTTAAATGTTTTGCTTATTAATCCTAACTCCTATTTTAATATAAACGGATGGAGAATACAAGTAAAACGATAAAAATTTAACAAATAAAAATTAGTATTTTATGATGTCATTTCCATGCGCCGCTTGCGGATGCCATCAAGAATCACTTCTTTCTTTTCGACTACTTTTTTCTTGTCCATAGCAGGAACACCTGCTAATTTATAAGTCATATTAAGCTTCTCGTATTTGTTTTCTCCCATGGTGTGATAAGGGAGCACGTCCAATGCTTTTAAGTTAGAGAACTGTCCGATAAAATAGCCTAAATCAAAAAGATACTTGTCATCATCGGTAAGGCCGGGAACAACTACATGGCGAATCCACATATCCACATTTTTTTTATTCAGGTATTTCGCAAATGCTAAAATCTGTTCATTAGGTTGGGATGTCAGTTCCATGTGCTTTTCGGGGTCAATGTGTTTGATATCAAGCATAACCAAATCTGTTAACGCCATAAGCTTATCTAACTTTTCAATAAGGGGCGCGTTGTTTTCATTATAAGCGATGCCGGAAGTGTCAATACAAGTATGCACGTTGTCCTTTTTAGCAATGGTAAATAAGTCAATTAAAAAGTCAATCTGCATAAGAGGCTCACCGCCGGTTACAGTAATTCCGCCGTTTTTATAAAAACTTTCATTTCTTTTGTATTGTTCGTAAATGTATTCCGGATCCATTAATGTACCGCCATTCATCGCCCATGTGTCGGGATTGTGACAATAGGCACAGCGCATGGGGCATCCTTGCACAAACACAACAAACCTTGTGCCGGGACCATCGACGGTTCCGAAACTTTCCAGTGAATGAATTCTGCCTTGCATAAAAAACTCCTCTCGAAAAATGTCTATTTTGTTTATCAACATAATAAACAAATATAGTATATCAAAAAAAAGCAAATTTGCCAATAAATCATGGATATGGGAAATAGCGGTTGTAATTCCTTTTTAATAAGAGTAAAATTATAAAGAGGGATTCTTTTTTGGAGGGTTTACATATGAGAAGACGAATCGGAATTTTTATTGGAGAGGCAGCGGCAACTTACCAAAGAGTTGTGCTGGATGCAATTTTTACAAAAGCCAAAGAGCTTAATTATGATGTTTTTGTCTTTGCATCCTTTGGGCTATATAGTGACGATATTTTGTATGCCCAAGGTGAGATGGGCATGATAGAATTGCCTGATTTGTCAACACTGGACGGAATTATTGTGTGCGATGATACCTTTGATATTGTAGGTATGGATGTGGCACTTGAAAAGCGTCTTAAAAAAGAAGCAAAATGCCCGGTAGTATACTTGAGAGTACCTAAGGAAAAATTTTATAATATATTGATAGATGATGTTAAGGCCATGGAGGATGTGACCAGACACTTTGTCTATGACCATGGATTCCGGGATATTTGCTTTATGAAAGGAAAAAAAGAGTACCAGGATGCCAAAGACCGCTATCAGGGCTTTTTAAATGTAATGGATGAAGCGGGAATCGGTGTTACCGAGCATATGGTTTTCCAAGGGAATTATTGGCGTGACAAGGGAAAAGAAGCTGTGGATTGGTTTATGGAAGGCCGGGAAAAATATCCACAGGCTATTATTTGTTCTAATGACTTTATGGCACTTTCAGTATGTGAAGAGTTAAAGAAACGGGGAATATCAGTGCCGGAAGAAGTATGTGTTTCAGGGTATGATAATTTGGAAGAAGCCAGATTATATATCCCTTCTTTGACAACCATCAATATTCCTTTTGATAAGATGGCAATTAAAGCAGTCGAAATGATAGATAACGTTTGCAATGGAAGAAAACAGGAAAGAGTTGAAAAAGTGCAAACGGAAATGGTGTTCAGGAAAAGCTGCGGTTGTGGTGTGCAGGAAGAGTATACAGAGTGGCCGGAAATGTCACGTAAGATTTATATTCAGCATACACAGATACAGAGGATTGTATTTATGACCACAGAACTGCAGGGAACCTACGAGGAAAAGGATTATCTGCGTATTGCTGAAAATTATGCTAAGAATATTAACCATAAGAAGATGTGTTTCTGCTTCTGTGATGAGGAGAGCAGAGGAGAAAATGAATTCTACTCCAAGAACATGATTCTTAAGAGGATAATGACAGCAAACCAACGTGCAACAGAGTGTGAGGAAAAGTTTTGCAGAAGTGAACTGCTTCCTAAAACATTTCTTAATGAGGATGAACCGGAGGCTTATTTCTTGTTTTCCATTCACTACAAAACCAAGTGCTTTGGTTATACGGGAATTATCCTTGATGAAAAGGAATGGCTGGATTCATTCCTGCAAGCATACCTTGTAGTTCTTGCCAATGCCATTGAAGACTCCAGAATGCATCAGGAAGTATTGGGATTGGAAGAAATTAAAAAGATATATATGTTGGATCCGCTTACAGGAATTTACAACAGAAGAGGATACGAAAATAAACTGAGAGAATTATATGATAATTTAAACGATGACAAACGTTACCTAAGCATTGTCAGTATCGATATGGATGGGCTTAAATACATCAATGATAATTATGGTCATGCAGAAGGAGATGAGGCACTGGCCCGTCTTGCAATAGTAATGAGGTCGTTGGCCGATAAAGATGAAGTGTGTGCAAGAATTGGCGGGGACGAATTTGTAATGCTACTACTATCTGAGAGCAGAGACCGTCACCTGAATTTTCCTGCTTTGTTTGATAAGGCAATTAAGGAAGAAGCGGAACGCTTTGGAAAACCTTATCCATTCGGAGCAAGTTTAGGAATCTGTTGCATTAATGAAGAAAAGAACTTGCCGTTGATGGCATGTATACAAATGGCTGATAAGAGAATGTATATGCAAAAGAAGAATAAAAAGGAGAAAGAGGCGTCAGTTAGCGAAGGTTAGAATTTCTCTTGTGGAGGTTTGCATATGAGAAAAAGAATCGGAGTATATATGGGTGAAGCAACTGCCACTTATGCAAAGGTGGCATTGGCATCTATTTATCAAAGAGCAAAAGAATTAAATTATGACGTTTTCGTGCTGGCATCATATGGTTCCTACGGCAATGATATCATGTATACACAAGGAGAAATCAGTTCTACAGAGCTTGCTGTTTTTGATGCTCTTGATGGCATCATTGTATGTGACGACACTTTTGACATTGCCGGAATGAGTGGGATTCTTGAAGAGCGTTTAAAGAAATATGCTAAGTGTCCGGTAGTTTACTTAAGGGCAGGGAAACAAGGCTTTTACAGTGTAGTGATTGACGATGTGAAAGCGATGGAAGACATAACAAAACACTTTGTTTATGAACATGGATTCCGGGATATTTGCTTTATGAAAGGAAAAGCAGAAGCACCGGATGCGCAGGCCAGATATAAAGGTTTCTTAAACGTCATGAAGGAAGCGGATATAGAAGTTACAGAGCATATGGTGTTTAATGGTAATTTCTGGCGTGATAAAGGGAAAGAAGCTGTAGACTGGTTTATGGAAGGACGCAGTACTTATCCACAGGCTATTATCTGTTCAAATGACTATATGGCTTTTTCTGTTTGTGAAGAGTTGAAAAAGAGAAGAATATCTATTCCGGAGCAAGTTTGTGTATCAGGATATGATAATACCGTGGAAGCGAGACAGAATATTCCATCATTAACGACCATTAATGTTCCTTTTAACAAGATGGCACAGAAAGCTGTTGATATGATTGATAATCTAGTAAATCATAGAGAACAGCCGGTGGAAGAAAAAATTCAGACAGAGTTGGTTTTTGGAAGAAGTTGCGGATGCGGTGTCCAAAGTGCATATAAAGAGTGGGCGGATATGTTACATCAGATATATGTACAGCAAACACAAATCCAAAGAATTGTTTTTATGACTACTGAGTTACAGGGTGTCTATGAAGAGAAAGAGTATCTGCGTGTAGCAGAAAACTATGCAAAGAATATTGGGTATAAAAAATTCTATATATGTTTGTGCGATGAAAATAGCCGCTTGGAAAACACATTTTATTCCCAAAATATGATTCTAAAAAGAATCTTTTCTGATAATCAACGTACTGTGGAGTGCGAAGAGATGTTTCCTAGGGGGGAATTATTACCTTCTAAATATCTTGAAACAGATGAATCACAGATGTATATGATGTTTTCGGTTCATCGCCAAAGTAAATGCGTTGGATATGTAGCGGTTATCTTTAATGAGAATGAATGGCCGAATTCGTTCCTGCAGGCATACTTAGTGGCTCTTGCGAATGCCATAGAAGATGCCTCAATGCACCGGGAAGTAATTGGTTTGGAAGAAATCAAAAAGATGTATTTACTGGATACACTGACCGGCATTTATAACCGGAGAGGCTATGAAAGCAAACTGAGAGAATTATATAAAACTACCAAAGAAGATAAGCGCTATTTGAGCATTGTCAGTATCGATATGGATGGACTTAAATATATTAATGATACCTTTGGACATGCCATGGGAGATGATGCGCTGACGCGACTGGCGAGGGTAATGCAGAAACTTGCAAATGAAGAAGAAGTGTGTGCCAGAATTGGTGGTGACGAATTTGTAATGCTTTTGGTTTCCGATAGCAGAGACCGCCACTTAGAGTTCTCGGAATTATTTAATAAGGCAATTAGCGAAGAGGCGGAACTTGTTAAAGAAAAATACCCATTTGGAGCAAGCTTTGGAATTTGCTGTATTAATGAAGAGAAGAATTTGCCACTTATGGCATGTATACAGATGGCAGATAAAAGAATGTATACGCAAAAGAAAAATAAAAAAGTAGAGAGAAAATAACATATTTTTTCTGTTAATCGAGCATTTAATGGATCGCATAAGTGAAGTAATTCACTTATGCGATTTTTGTATAAGAATGATAAAAATAATAAATTTAACGAAAAACATTAAAAATATATTGACAAACATATTTGTCGGTGCTATGATAACATCATCAAAGGGAAATGCATGCAACCGAAAAACATAATAAAAGTAAAAAAAGAAAGAGATGAGGGAAAAGATTATGAATCAGCAAATGATTGAAAAAATTCAAAAGACAAGTAAGAAGGTTTTGTTAGTAACTAATATTGCAAAGATTTTTTGTATTGTGATGGGAGTAATTATTATTGTAGCAGGCATCATATGTCTTGCAACTGCAAATCAAATTAATGAACAGGTGGCAAACGAAGTGAGTAGCGGAGCGGTAGCAATTAGCGAAGTGTTTGACGGTATGAGCGATGAGATGACAAGAGACATATTGGAAAATGGATACACAGCCTATGTTTTTGTGGCTTATGTTGCTACAGGAGGTTTGATTTTATTTGGAACGGCAGTAATATTTCACTTTATTGGAAAGATTTTTAAAGATCTGAAGGAAAGCTATTCGCCGTTTGTACCTGCAATAGTAAAAGACATGAAGATTGCCTTTATCATTATTACAGTTATTTCTGCTTTAAACAGCTTGCTAATTGGACTAATCACAGGACTTGCTCTTTGGTGTGTGCTTCATATTTTTGAGTATGGATGTGAACTTCAGAAGCTGTCTGATGAAACATTATAAGATGGAGGTGTGATATGGCGATTATATTAAGACTTGACAGAATGATGGCAGACAGAAAGATGTCGTTAAACGAGTTGGCTGAAAAAGTAGGGATTGCAAATGTCAATCTATCCAATATAAAAACGGGAAAGGTCAGCGCAATCAGATTTTCTACGTTAAATGCAATTTGTGATGTGCTGGACTGTCAGCCCGGCGATATTATGGAATTTCAGAGAGATGAAAAAACTCCGGTTGAATAATCAACCGGAGTTTTGCTATACATTTTAAATTACGAGTCCTAATTAGATGGATTCATGGAATGTACGGGAAATAACGTCAGCCTGCTGTTCGGGTGTTAACTTGATGAAGTTAACAGCGTATCCGGAAACACGGATTGTAAGCTGAGGATAGTTTTCAGGATGCTGCTGAGCATCTAAAAGCATTTCTCTGTTTAATACATTAACGTTAAGGTGATGTCCACCTTTTACTGAATAACCATCTAATAATGAAACCAGGTTATCTACCTGTGCTGCACTTACTGCTGCCATGATTGTTTACCTCCTGTTATTTTAGTGAAAATCGTCTAATCCGTCCTGTAAGGTAGGAACGCTACAAGCCAGAGGAGTTCTGGAACAATCCGAGCATCCCATAGTCTGAACTTCTTTAGATTTATCGCTTGTAGAATCGGTGTCAACATTGATGTGTCCTACACCCATAGCCATGCCGGAATCAAGCATTTTTACAAGGTCATCAATCATTGTTTTCTCGTCCATAGCGTACCTCCTTAAGGAAAGATGTCAATTTGCTCTTATTTGTTTAAATCGATTTCAATATCACCTGCAAATACCTGATCTTCTTTACCAAGAGCTCCGGGGATGATAGTGAAGGTATTGGAAATACCATCCTGTGCATCCTTGAAAGGAAGTTTGGAAACGGAAGATAAGGAAGCTACTGCACCATGAGTATCGCGTCCGTGCATCGGGTTAGCACCGGGTGCAAAAGGCTGTCCTTTCTTACGTCCGTCAGGTGTGTTACCTGTAGCCTTACCATATGTTACGTTGGAAGTAATTGTAAGGATGGATGTTGTAGGAACACCGTTTCTGTAAGTATGATGTCTTCTGATAGCTGTCATGAACTTAGTAACAACTTCCTGAGCAATGCTATCTACACGGTCATCATCGTTACCGTATTTAGGGAAGTCACCTGTTGTCTTGAAGTCAACGATAACGCCGTCTTCATCTCTGATAACTTCAACCTTAGCATACTTAATAGCTGATAAGGAGTCAGCTACGATGGAAAGACCTGCAACACCTGTTGCGAAGTATCTCTTAACGTCTCTGTCATGAAGTGCCATTTCAGCTCTTTCATAGCAGTATTTGTCATGCATATAGTGAATGATGTTAAGTGTATTTACATATACATCAGCCTGCCATTCAACCATATCCATGAATTTGCTCATAACGTCATCATAGTCAAGAACATCACCTTCAACAGGACGATATTTAGGACCAACCTGTTTCTTGGTAACTTCGTCTACACCGCCGTTTAAAGCGTAAAGTAAACATTTAGCAAGGTTAGCACGTGCTCCGAAGAACTGCATTTCCTTACCGATAACCATGGAAGATACACAACAAGCGATACCGTAGTCATCACTGTGGTCAGGTCTCATAAGTTCATCGTTTTCATACTGGATGGAAGATGTTAAGATGGACATCTTTGCACAGTATCTCTTGAAGTTTTCAGGAAGTCTGGGTGACCAGAGAACTGTTAAGTTAGGTTCAGGGCTGGCACCTAAGTTTGTCAATGTGTGTAAGTAACGGAAGCTCATCTTTGTTACCATGTGACGTCCGTCAACACCAACACCTGCTAAGGATTCAGTTACCCATACAGGGTCACCTGCGAAAATCTGATTGTATTCAGGTGTACGGGCAAATTTGATGCAACGTAATTTCATGATGAAGTGATCAACGAATTCCTGAATTTCAGATTCTGTAAATGTTCCGTTAGCTAAGTCTCTTTCTGCGTAGCAATCAAGGAATGTAGATGTACGTCCAAGGGACATAGCAGCACCGTTCTGTTCCTTAACTGCACATAAATAACCAAAGTAAGTAGCCTGGATAGCTTCCTTAACGTTAGTAGCGGGTTTGGAAATATCGCAACCATAAGATGCTGCCATTTCCTTCATCATCTTCAAAGCAACAATCTGCTCAGAGATTTCTTCACGAAGACGGATAACATCATCTGTCATAACACGTCCTGTAGATTCTTTCTGAGCAAGTTTGTCCTGAATTAAGAAGTCGATACCGTATAAAGCAACACGTCTGTAGTCACCGATGATACGTCCACGTCCGTAAGCATCAGGAAGACCTGTAATGATGTGAGAAGAACGACAAGCTCTCATTTCTTCATTGTAAGCATCGAAACATCCTGCATTATGTGTCTTTCTGTGGGTTGAGAAGAATTCGCTGATTTCAGCATCTACTTCATAACCGTTGTCAGAACAAGCTTTTTCTGCCATTCTGATACCGCCGTAAGGCTGAAGAGAACGCTTGAAGGGCTTATCTGTCTGGAATCCAACGATTTTTTCTTTGGATTTGTCAAGATAACCGGGAGCGTGTGATGTAATAGTAGATACAACCTTTGTATCCATATCAAGTACGCCGCCTGCTTCACGTTCCTTTTTCTGTAATTCAAGTACCATCTGCCATAAGTCTTTGGTGTCCTGTGTAGCTTCTGCCAAGAAGGATTCATCGCCATCATAAGGATGATAGTTTTTCTGAATGAAGTCACGTACGTTAACTTCGTTCTCCCACTTGCCTGCTACAAAATTGTTCCATTCTGGTCTCATTTTGCGTAAGCCTCCTAATTAAAAATTTAAATTTATTTATGCATAAAAAACTATGCTGATACCGTACTTTTATTATATGTTACAAGACTTTCAAGGTCAAGCAAGGGAATGTACTTTTTTCTATACAAAGCCAAAAAATGAAAAGAAGAAATATTCTTGCCATGCAGTGGGGAAAGTATTATACTAAATATTGCAATGACTGATAGAAGGAGGTTGTTACAGATGGCACAGATTACCAAGGACATGACAATCGGAGAAATTTTAAGGACAAACCCGGCTGTTGCACCTATTTTATTGGAAGCAGGTATGCACTGTTTGGGATGCCCTTCCGCACAGGGCGAAAGTCTTGAGGAAGCTGCTATGGTTCACGGAATGAACGTGGATGATTTGATGGCGAAGATTGAAGCTTTATAAAAAATACAAATGCAGTTAGAGGTAATATAAAAGGTGTCCCCGCTTTTGGTCGGGGACACCTTTTATATTTTATCGTTTAAATAGAATTTGATAACTGGTTTGTTTTTTCAATCATGGTGGTAATGGTACTTGCAATTTCGGCAATCTGTTCAACGGATCCGTTTATGGATTCACTGCGGGATGAAATTTCTTGGATTCCCGCGATGGTTTCGTTAATTGCATCGGTAAGCGAATTGATATTAGCCGTAAAGTTACCCAGAGTATCGTTGACATCTGACATAACCTGATTGATTGCAGAGTCGTTTGCCTGTGCATTTGCAACAGAGCCCTTTGATTCTTCTGATAAAGAACGGATGTTGGAGGCAACTACGGCAAATCCACGTCCTAATTCTCCGGCTCTGGCAGCTTCAATACTTGCATTCAGTGAGAGTAGATTAATGTTTTGTGCAATCTTTTCGACATTTTGGGACATTTCCCTATAGTTATCCACACTGACATTAATATTCTTCATAGCTTCCAGAATTTCAGTATTTAATGCCGACAAACTGTTCATGTATGTGATAAGTTTGTTCATCTCATCTTTGCTTGCATTACCGGCAGAACTGATATTTTCAGCTTCTATATGTACTTCATTCATGTGTTGATTTAAATCTGCTACGATTTTTTGAAGGTCTGTAGTCATCTCCTGCACCTGTGCATTTGCAAGAGCAATTGCTTCCTGTTCTTTTTCCATTTGGGCCATGGCATACTGGTGACAGTTTTCCGGGAGATTTAAGCCTCTTGCAATGGCACAAGCCATCTCTTTACAACTGCTGAATCCGCATGCGTGACAATCAAAGTTTTGTTCTGCTTCCGTTTTCTTTCCGAGACGTTCATAGGCGAGGTCAAGGTCCTGTTTGGTAACAACTATTTTATTTACGTTTTCACGTTTGTAGGTGCGCAGGAAATCTTCTATTTTCAATGTGCTGTCAAAATAAGCAAATTGTTTATCGCGTCCTTTTTTGGTTGCGCTTAGACGTTCGGCGTGAGTGCTTTGCTGTAACGAATGCATAATTGCGTTGGCACGGATAAAATTATATTCCTTTCCTACTGCGGGGCCTTCATTGCAACCATATTCACAGTTGAGTACATCCAAAACAGCCGGCTTATCCTCGTCAGAAGATTTTAAATAAGTTTCGAGTTCATGGTAAACCCGCTGGGGTCCTTCTGTTCCGAGAATTGATACAGTCGGATTATGATAGAGTAAATTGGCAGCAAGACCGCCGGGTTTGGGATAAATAGCACCTTCCATACCTGGTTCCAAATCAAATCCTTTTTCGACCTTAATATTGGAAAGATTAATATTGTTACTTTGGAAATATTGTTTCAATTGATCCATGGTCACATTATACTGTACAAGGGCGGTCTGGGAAAACTCATCACCTTTACCGATGCACGGAGAAAGAGCGGCAATTTTTCCGTTGAAATTCTGGTATTTACGTAAGTAAACAGCTTCGCACAGCATAGGGCTATGGATGGGGGATAAGTAATCCAGTAATTCGTGTTTATGTTTTTGAGCATAGTTTACGATAACTGCACAGGGCTGGGTCACTACTTTGGCACCGGGATTTTTCTCCAGATGACGGAGGTGTGCCCAAGTACAAATATCAGCACCGTAAGAGACATCATAAACACCGTAGGCACCGGCGTCGTGTAGCCATTGAAGAACAGCCGGCCAATCCTTGTCAAAGGAAACCTTAAAAGCAGGAGCGACGATAACGGCGATTTTCTCGCCCTTTTTCAAGTCGTTGAGAAATTGCTGTGTATCATCCTCAAAACCTCTTGCGCCATGGTTACAAGCTTTAATGCAGGCACCGCATTTAATACACTTGTCGGTGTCAATTTCAATGGTAAGAGTGCCGTTTTCATCTTTGACGATGCGATTGGCGTCTTCAACGGGACATGCCCTGACACATGCATTACAACCCACACATTTTTCCAATTTTACTAATACTTTACTCATGACAACAATTCCTCCCTTTACATCTTTGTTTTATAAATTAACTATCAATCGGTTTCAACATTTTTTTAATCACAAACAATACAGCAATAGTTAGAACAATACCTATTGGCAGGGAAATCCATGCATTCTGGGTGAAGCCTGCAATGATGTATGTCACAAAGGAAATCGCCGCTACCAAAAGTGCATAAGGAAGCTGAGTGGAAACATGGTTGACATGTTTGCACTGGGCTCCGGCACTTGCCATAATCGTGGTATCTGAAATAGGCGAGCAGTGGTCACCACATACGGCGCCTGCCATACAAGCGGAGATGGAAATAATCATCAGTTCATGGTTGGAACCGGAGAATACGGCTACAACAATGGGAATCAGAATTCCGAATGTTCCCCAGGACGTTCCCGTAGAGAAAGCAAGGAAGCATGCCACCAGGAAAATAATAGCGGGCAGGAAGTTCATAAGAGAACCTGCACTCTGTTCCATAGCTGTAGCAACAAATTCCTTTGCACCAAGGCTGTCGGTCATAGCCTTTAAAGTCCAGGCAAATGACAGAATAAGGATGGCGGGAACCATAGCCTTAAATCCTGCAGGAATACATTCCATGCAATCGGAGAAGTTTAACACTTTTCTGATTAAGTAGATGATAATGGTAATGATTAATGCACAAATACTGCCAAGGGCAAGTCCTACGGATGCATCACAGTCGGAGAATGCTTCGATAAAGCTGGCACCTTCAAAGAACCCACCGCTATAAATCATACCGATGACACAGCAAATAATTAATGTGATAATCGGAATAACCAAATCAATCACTTTGCCTTTCATATTTACATAAACGGATTCTGCAGCATCTGTTTTGCTGTCAGAGAAAATATCGCCATTTAAAGCATTATCTTCATACTTTTTCATGGGTCCGAAATCTATTTTCATGATTACCAAAGCCACCATCATGAAAATGGTAAGAAGTGCATAGAAGTTATAGGGAATGGCACTGATAAAGAGCGAAAAACCATCCTCGCCTTCCACGAAGCCTGATACAGCGGCAGCCCAGGAAGAAATGGGTGCGATGATACAAACAGGAGCTGCAGTGGCATCAATTAAGTAAGCCAGTTTGGCACGTGATACTTTATGCTCGTCTGTCACAGGACGCATAACGCTTCCTACGGTAAGACAGTTGAAATAATCGTCGATAAAAATAAGTACACCCAGTGCAATAGTAGCTAACTGTGCGCCGGTACGTGATTTGATTTTTTCTTTGGCAAAACGTCCGAAAGCAGCACTTCCGCCGGCACGGTTCATCAGACAAACCATGGCCCCTAAAATCACTAAGAATATTAAGATGCCTACATTGTATGCATCAGAGAGTACGGCAACAAAACCATTGTTAAAAATATGTGTCAAGGTTCCTTCAAAAGAAAAACCGGAGTAGAACAGTCCGCCAACTACAATGCCGACAAATAAAGAACTGTAAACTTCCTTTGTGATGAGTGCCAAAATAATGGCTACAATAGGCGGAACCAAAGCCCAAAATGTTGCAAACATGTCCATAATTTTAATCCCTTCTCTTTGATTTGATTTTATATGACAATAGTTTATCATTATTTACATAAAACGGCAAGAAATTAGACGCTATTTTGGGCAAAAACAATAAAAAATCCGATGACATAATTGGAGTGTCATCGGATTTTTGAAGTGTCTTTTATACAGCCGATAAAGATTGCAGAGCAGAATTTTTAAGAATCGGCTCGTAGTGTTCTTCCATGTAGGCTTCCGAAGCCGGAAGAGACTTAAGCGGCGTGCCGTATTCGGAAAGAATATTGCAAATTTTATTAAATTCTGCAGGTGAGTGTCCGCTTTTCGTAATCACCAGAATGTAAGAATCATCCTTTGCTTTATACAGGGAATTATTTCCCTCATAGTATCCGTATAAAATATGAGCCAATTTTATAACTTCGTGAAGCGACCGGAAAGAACAGATGCGGATAAGATTCTCAGAAGAAGTCTTATCAAGTTTTTTCTGCAAGGCTTTTTTGAAGGAAGAATCCACTGTTCCATCTATAGCAGGTGAATCGGCAGGAGGTGTATTCTCTGCATGGGATTCTTTCGTCAGCCCGTGTTTGTTCTGTATTTTCTTGAATAAATCCAGAATGTCGTCTGCACCTTCGGTGATGGAATCAAGGACTTCATCCACAATTTCGCTATCCTCATGGACAGAGGGAGCAAATTTGGAAAAACGTGTATCCAATTCCTCAGGGTCTTCCACCTTGGTGATAATGAGAACAATACAATCGGAATTTAACGGAATGGCTTCTATCATCAGCGGGATATCTTCGGCTTCGAAACCGAATTCGTATGCAGCTTGCTGCATCATATCCCGGAATAAGTCTTTGGCTTTCTCGGTACCGTAAGCAAGTTCGCTTAATTTCAGTTCCCTGTCAGCAAGATCTTCTCTGGTCAGGGTACAGCGAATCTGGTGATCATTCACTTTTTCGATTTTCATATTATCACATCCTTACTATTATGATACTGTTATCCTGCCGTTTGGTTACAATAATATTATACTTTGTTGGAATTTAAGTCAATAGGACAGGATAAGTGTTTCAAAAAATTTAATAAATATATTCAAAATGAAATAGAAACATTGTTTTTATTAAAAATATATAAAAAATTACAGAAATATATTGCAAAAATTGGTAAAAACTACTATAATAACACTCAAGAGATGCTTCCGGATAAATTTTGTATCAGTAAGGAGGCATGATGTTACATATTTTTACATTTTTATTCTAAGCATTTATTTCATTAAGAAGATTTTGTAATCTTCATCACTTCATGAATTGAAAGAGCTTCATGCTCTGATTTAATATTGAAGTCTTACAGGCTATTGTGCTTGTCGCGAATATTTCTCGCAGTATTCACATTATAATTCACTTTTGAAATTTCGCAAGCGGTTTTTGATACCATCCGGCATCTCTTCTATTTATATTATCGTCATCAAAAGTAAAAATATAATCAGTTTTAAGGTTTATTTCATTTTCGGCATATCACGTTTCCTTTTGGATGTTTGCAGATAAATCTTAAAACAGATGGGAGAGACTATGACTGAAAAAGAAGAAAAAGGTTTCGGTTCCCTGAAAAATAAGTTGTCAGAGTGGGAAAAAGCAGGTGTCAGGCTGTATCTGGATGGTACACCGACCACTTCGGAATATATAGAAAAAAACTGTGTGAATGAAGATACCCTATATATGCCTGATTATGTGACTGACAACGATGGGAAAATAAAAGAAATCAGATATGACAGAGTTACATTTCAATAAAGCCGCCTATCTGAAATTCCGGTAGTAGTTTGAAAAAGTGCATTTATCAGTATTTTATAGATGCTGTCTGCGTGCATACCCCCATATAGCGGCCGATAGTTAAATATATGCATTTAAATAGGAAAAATATTATGAAAAGTAAGCAAACGGCTGCCGGCATAAAAAACAAAAATTCAGACAATATTAATAAAATTTGTAATGACGATAAGAAAATAGTTTGTTATAATTAAGGACGATTGGAGGAAGTTACTTATGAAGAAAAAAATAATTCCGGTAGTTCTTGCGATCGTCCTGATTATCATTATAGGATGCGTAAGCTTTGGAGGCATGATTATAGATAAATATTCCTATTCTAAGGAACGGGCAGATCTTAATGCGTATTATGAAATCAGTAGTGATTCGGATGTGGCGGTTGTTCTGCAGAACGAAATTATAGAAGAGCGTGCCAAACTGATAGATGGTGTTTATTATTTTGACATTGATACTGTGCATAAATATTTAAACGACAGATTTTATGTGGATAAGAATGAAAATCTTTTATTATATTCTCTTCCCGATGATACGATGCGTACAAGCATTGGAAGCAGTATAAGAGAGGATAGTCTTACAAGCGAAGATATGGGATACGTTCTTTCCCGCTTTGAAGGCGATATACTTTATATTGCAATTGATTATGTGAAGGAGTATACAAACTTCGGTTATGAAGCCTTTGTCGAACCCAACCGTATTCAACTGGACACAGTATGGGAAGACATGCAGGTGGCAGAAATTAAAAAAGACACGGCTGTGCGATTGCGGGGCGGAGTAAAAAGCGAAATTCTGACAGATGTATCCGCAGGAGATAAGGTTACCGTGCTCGAACAAATGGAAACCTGGACAAAAGTAAAGACCAAGGATTCTATTATGGGATATGTGGAAAATAAGAGACTGAGAGATGTAAGAAGTGAACTTCCCATTCCGGTAACAGACTATGAAGAACCACAGTACACCAGTGTTACCAGAGACTACAAGATTAACATGGGGTGGCATGTGGTTGCCGGAGAAGCCGGAAATGATACCATATATGAAGTGACAAGAAACACAAAGGGGCTTAACGTAATTTCACCTACATGGTTTAAAATTTGCGACAATGAAGGAAATTACACCAGCTTTGCATCCAAAAGCTATGTGGAGACAGCCCATGAGATGGGCATGGAAGTGTGGGCACTGATTGAGAATATAGAGTACAGGGACAGCATTGATATGTACGCAATATTATCATCCACAACCATACGTGCAAATTTGATAGATAAGCTGATAAATGAAGTGTTGGAAAAAGGGATAGACGGCATTAATGTGGACTTCGAACAAATCAGTGTGGATTGCGGGGAGCATTATGTACAGTTTATAAGGGAACTTTCCATTCCCTGTCGTCAGCACGGAATTGTACTGTCAGTGGATAACTATGTGCCGAAAGGATACAATGACCATTACGGCAGAAAAGAACAGGGCGTTGTAGCTGACTACGTAATTATCATGGGATATGATGAACATTATGCGGGCAGTGAAGTGGCCGGAAGTGTAGCATCTATCGATTTTGTGGAAGACGGAATCGCCCAGACGGTAGCGGAAGTGCCTGCAAACAAAGTGATTAATGCCCTCCCTTTTTACACCCGCATTTGGGAAACTACGCCTGATAGCATCAGCAGCCAGGCAGTTGGCATGGAAATGGCAGAGGAATATGTAGCAAATCACGAAATCGAGATAGAATGGGATGATGAGACGTGCCAGAATTACGGAGAATATACAGTGGGTGATACCATTCATCAGGTGTGGCTGGAAGACGAAAAATCCATTCAGGTCAAACTTACCATTATGGACAAATATGGCATTGGTGGTGTGGCGAGTTGGAGACTTGGATTTGAGAAGCCGGAGATTTGGGATGAGATAGTGGGCTATTTAAATAATTGAGAATTGCCGGATATACGGACAAGCTGTGGGTTATACCTGCAGCTTTTTTTTCATACATATTACAAAAGCGGTAGTTAGAGGCACTTAAGTGACAGAGAAGCAAAACAGAATTTTACATTTGCTTATGGCAGGGATTCTTTTAGTATCCATGTATATGATAGCAGGTAGGGGAGCTGTATATGTAAATAGTAGGCAAGTAAGTGATAAGATGGTTTTACCGGAGAAAGAAGTATGTGTGGTGATTGATCCGGGACATGGCGGTGCAGACCCCGGAAAGGTGGGGATTAATCAGGCACTTGAGATGGATGTTAATTTGCAGATTGCAAAGATGCTGAAGACATTTTTGGAAACAGAGGGAATTAATGTGGTGATGACTAGGGAGGATGCAAGTGGCTTATATGATGAAAATGCGTCAAATAAAAAAGTGCAGGATATGAAAAGACGTTTACAGCTGATTGAAGAGACAGACCCGCTTCTTATTGTGAGTATTCACCAAAACAGTTACCATGAAGAGTATGTGAAAGGAGCACAGGTATTTTATTATGCTACCAGCGAAAAGAGTAAACTTCTGGCAGAACTGATACAGGAATCCCTTAGGGAACTTGACCCGGAAAATCACAGGAAGGCAAAGGGTAATGACAGCTATTATCTTCTGAAAAAAACAAATAAACCGATAGTGATAGCGGAGTGTGGTTTTTTGTCAAATGCCGGTGAGGCTGATAAGCTGATTACACCTTTTTATCAGGAAAAAATTGCTTTTAAAATACACATGGGAATTATGAAATATCTAAGTGCCCTGCACTAGTCAAACAGAGAAAAATGTGATAGAGTATAAATGGCTGATTGCCAGAGGAAATAACAGATGAAGACGAAGATTGTCATTGTAGATGAAAACAAGATAGATGCAGCAGTGATAGAAGAAGCAGGACAGATTTTAAAGCAGGGCGGTTTGGTGGCCTTTCCTACGGAGACGGTGTATGGACTTGGAGGAAATGCTTTAAATGAAACCTCTTCAGCGAAGATTTATGAGGCAAAAGGCAGACCTTCCGACAACCCGCTGATTGTGCATATTGCCCATATGGACTTCCTTGCTGCAATTGTGGAAGAGATTCCAGATGAGGCATACAAATTGGCAGAAAAATATTGGCCGGGCCCCCTTACCATGATTTTTAAAAAGTCAGGGCTGGTACCCTATGCCACTACCGGAGGACTGGAAACGGTAGCAGTAAGAATGCCGGCACATAAAACGGCACAGGCACTTATTAAGGCGGCGGGAGGATATGTGGCAGCTCCCAGTGCAAACCGTTCCGGAAGACCAAGCCCTACGATAGCCAAATATGTGATTGAAGATTTGGATGGCCGTGTAGATATGATTATAGATGGCGGGGAAGTGAACATCGGATTGGAATCTACCATTATCGATTTGTCAGGAGAAAATCCCATGCTGTTGCGTCCCGGATATATTACGGAAGAGATGCTTAGGGAAACGGTGGGAGATGTAGAGGTTGACAGGACGCTACTGGACAGCGGATCAAAGGAAGCCCCCAAGGCACCGGGCATGAAATACCGTCATTATGCACCGAAAGGCAGCCTTGCAGTGGTGGAAGGAACACAACAGGATGTTGTTTCCTATATTAATCAAAAGATAGAGGAATCCCGAAGCCAAGGACTGAAAACCGGTGTAATCGCAACGGATGAGTCGGCGGATAGCTATCTTGCAGATGTGGTAAAGAGTGTGGGAAGCAGGAAGGATGAGAATGCCATAGCCAGACATTTGTTCCGGATATTACGTGAGTTTGATGAGGAAAGTGTCCAGGTTATGTACGCTGAATCTTTTGCAAGTCAAGGGATTGGACAAGCCATCATGAACAGGCTGTTAAAAGCGGCAGGGCATCATGTAATCAGTGTAACTGATGATAATAATGAATAAGAGAGAATGAAGAAAGTGAGGATTTGTGATGATAGCAATCGGAAGTGATCACGGTGGATATGATTTAAAGGTACAGGTTATGGAACACCTGAAAGAAAGAGGTCTTGAATGTAAGGACTTTGGATGTTTTGATAAGAGTTCCTGCGATTATCCAGAGTTTGGACGTGCTGCGGCAGAAGCAGTGGCGAGCGGAGAGTGTGAAAAAGGAATCGTGGTTTGTACCACAGGGATTGGCATTTCCATAGCAGCCAATAAGGTTCCCGGAGTCCGGTGTGCACTTTGCACGGATCCTTATCTTGCGAAAATGACAAGACTTCATAATGATGCCAATGTGTTGGCACTTGGTGGTGGATTTACAGGTAAAAATCTTGCGCTTGAGATAGTGGATACATTCCTTGATACAGAATTTTCTGAAGGAGAAAATCATATCAGACGAATTTCCAAAATAGAAGGTTAAGAAACAAAAAGGATAATGTGAAAAGAGAAGGTTAAAAAGTACGGAGGTAGAAAAATGGCAAAAGCAGTAGTTATGGATCACCCGCTGATTCAGCATAAGATTGGTTACATCAGAAGAATTGAGACAGGAACGAAGGATTTCAGACAGACAATCAGTGAGATTGCAATGCTTATTTGTTATGAAGCAACAAGAGAATTACAACTTACAGATGTGGAAATTGAAACTCCTATTTGTAAAACCACAGTAAAAGAATTGAAGGGCAAGAAGATGGCAATTGTTCCCATCTTGCGTGCGGGACTTGGTATGGTGGACGGAATGCTTTCCCTGATTCCGGCTGCGAAGATTGGACACATCGGCCTGTACCGTGATCCGGAGACTTTAAAACCGGTAGAGTATTACTGCAAACTCCCTGCGGACTGTGCAGAAAGAGAGGTTTTTGTGGTGGATCCCATGCTTGCAACAGGAGGATCTTCTGTGGCGGCGATTCAGATGCTTAAGGATAAAGGCTGTAAGAAGATACATTTTATGTGTATTATTGCAGCACCTGAAGGGGTAAAAGCTATGCAGGAAGCACATCCTGATGTGGATATATATATTGGAGCACTTGATGAAAAGTTAAACGACCATGGCTATATTGTGCCGGGACTTGGAGATGCCGGAGACAGAATATTCGGAACCAAGTAGATGGAAGATAAAGGCGGTGATGCGGATGAAAGGAGCACGAAAGCAGTTGATTGCCATCATGACGGCAGTCGCGTTGCTGGCATGCACCATTCCCACAACAGTTTATGCGGATGTAAAGGATACAGAAGAAAAACTGAATAAAGCCAAAGAAGAAAAAGAAAAGACCCAGACGGCGCTTAATGAGACGGAAGAAGAACTGACGGGACTTAAGGAAACAACAGAAGGTCTTCGGGGGCAGCTCAATACGCTCAATACAGAACTTACAGCAGTAAGCGAAAACCTTGCAGATTTGGAAGCACAGATTGTGACCAAAGAAGCGGAAATTGAACAGACAGGTATCGAACTTGCAGAGGCAAAGACTGTGGAAGAAGAGCAATACGCAGCCATGAAAAAGCGGATTCAGTTCATGTATGAGAAAAGAGATTTTGTGGTTCTGGAGATGTTTTTCGGAGCAGCTAATTTTTCGGATATGCTCAATCGCAATGATTATATTGAACAATTATCTGCTTATGATAGGGAGCAGCTTACTTTGTATCAGGCGACAAGGGCTACGATTGAGGAGAAAGAAGCACTTCTGATTACAGAAAAAGAAGAATTGGATGCATTAAAGGTAGAAGTGGAAGCGGAGCAAAGCCGTGTGTCCGGTCTGGTCAGTCAGACATCAGGTCAGATTTCAGGATATGAAAGTGAAATTTCGGAAACAGAAGCAGAAATGATTGCTTATGAAAAACAGTTGGAGGAGCAGCAGAATGAAATAGAAAAGCTCCAAAAACAGTTGGAAGAAGAACGGAGATTGTCAAGACTTGCCGCGCAATCGGCATGGAGAGACTTCTCGGATATTACTTTTGCAGATGGTGACAGATATCTGCTTGCCAATTTAATTTACTGCGAGGCCGGTAATCAGCCCTATGAAGGACAGGTGGCGGTAGGCGCGGTAGTTATGAACCGTGTGAGAAGTGCAGTATTCCCCGATACAGTGGTAGGGGTAATCTATCAGAAAAGACAATTTTCACCGGCGGGAAGCGGACGCCTTGCACTTGCTCTTGCAGAAGATCATGCCACGGCGGCCTGTTATAAGGCAGCGGATGAAGCTATGGCAGGAGCTACCACAGTTGGTGATTGTCTGTTTTTCAGAACACCTATCGAAGGGCTTACAGGTATTCAAATCGGTGGACATATCTTCTATTAATAGTATATAAAAATTTGAAAGGAACGGTAAGTACCGTTCCTTTTATTATGCAACTAACTTGTCTGGTTTTAATTCGTGGCATCCTTGATGTAATCTGACAAAGTAGAAAAGTCTCCGGAATAAACGATATGTAAAAGCTTGTCAAGTTTATTCAGACTTGCCTTTAGGGTATCAAGAGATATGGAGCGATCTTCCAGTGCGGTTACCAGTTCGTCCAGGTCTACGACCTTCACAAAGCCATCGGGATAAATAATTACATCAGCCAATAAATCCGTAACAATTAATTTGTTTTCCGCAGGGTCATAATTATAATCCACAATATCGCAGTACCAGTAAAGCAGGGAGTTGTCTTCCCGGCAGAATTTGCTGACCTTAAATCCTTCCTTCAGGAAGTAGCAGGATGCACCATGGTGCAAATCTTTTTTGGGGTGCAGGGCATTCCACTTGGTAATAATCCGTTCTTCGTCACAGGATAAGATGATGTCATCCTTTAAGAGAATACATTCGTTAGGAATAATTCTTCTGCGATATAATGTGGGATTTGTCATAAAAACTCTCCTTGTATGTGCGTGCCCATAAAAGCACTTTTTAAAATCTTATCTTGAATTTTGTATAAAGTCAACTGATTTGCTATAATAGTAAAATGGAGGTTTGTGATATGAAAAAAGCATTGATTATCGGCGGAAGCGGCGGTCTTAGCGGACGCCTTGCCACACTTGCACAGGAAAACTATGAAGTATGGGCGCTTACCAGAGGGAAAAGAACACTTCCGGCCGGAGTTAATCCGATTACGGCAGACCGGGAGGATGCGAATACTTTCACATCGGCAATTGAAAATGTAGGTCTTACTTTTGATGTGGTATTTGATTGCATTTGTATGAATGAAAATCATGCAAAACAGGATTTGGAAGTGCTTAGCCGGGTGAGCAGGCGTCTGGTGGTTATCTCTACAGATTCTGTTTATGATTTCCGGTATAAAAAGACACCGCAAACAGAAGAAGGAATATTTGTGGAAGAGACGGGAACACCGGGAGAGTGCAGTTATGCCGGAAATAAACGGAAGATGGAACATATATTTTTGCAGTATTTTGAGGCTCAAAATAAAGATATGGACATTACGGTTTTCAGGCCGGGGCATATTTACGGACCGGGATTTTTGCTTGGCTGTTATCCGGAACACAGCAGGCAGGAAGGACTCGCGGATAAAATATTGCAAGGAGAAGAAATTCGGCTGGTGGGAGGCGGAATTTATCTGACCCAGCCTATTTTTGTGGATGATCTTGCAAAAGCGATGCTAGACTGTGTGGATAAGCCGGATACCTATGGGCAGATTTTTTGTATAGGCGGACCGGAAGCAGTGGAAAATAAAAGATATTATGAAATCATCGGTGAACTTTTAGGGGTTCCGGTCAAGACGCGGGAAGTGCCGCTTCAAGGGTATTTGGAGGAACATCCCGGCTATGAAGGACATTTGTGTCACCGGATTTATGATTTATCAAAATTGAAATCCGCCAATGTGCCGCTTCCGTCCACGTCTCTTACAGAGGGTATCAAAAAGTATCTGGAAAAAAACGGGTATAATGTGTGTTAATAATCGTGATTTTCCCTAGACATTCAAGGGAAAAATAGGTATAATCAATTAGTGATGCAAATCGGTATTTTTATCTGTGAATAAACAGTTTTGAGAGGGAGAGACATGTTCAAATTTAATCGGAATGTATACCAGTCTCTGACGATGATTACACAATTCGGTATAAACATGTTGGTTCCTGTCTTGTTATGTTCTTTTCTGGGGATTTTTCTGGATAAGAAATTAGGCACATCCTATCTTGTTGTTATCCTGTTTTTTGTGGGAGCCGTAGCCGGAGGGTATAATTGTTTTCGTTTTGCCCGCACCATTTTCAGCAAAGAGGCGGACAGCGAAGCTTATGTTCATCAGGGAAGGAAAAACCGCAAAAAAGTTAGTATGAAGGATAAGGATTATGAAAAAGATAGTACTGGGGATAAATAGAACACTTTTCGAATTGGAAGTGGGAATACTGATTTTTGGAGGCCTTTGTCAGCTGTTTGTATTTTTGCCGAAGGACAAGCTCTCCTACAGTTTGGGACTTTGGGTAGGAATCATAACAGCGGCGTTTGCGGCGTTTCACATGTGGTGGACGCTTGACAAAGGGCTTGATTTGGAAGAGAAATCTGCAGTGGGATATCTGGGCAGGCAGAATGTCATCCGCTACGTAGTGATTGTAGCAGTGATTGTGACAGTAGCCGTTTCAGGGGTTGTCAATCCGTTATCTGCGTTTCTGGGTGTCATGGGACTGAAAGTGTCTGCGTATATGCAGCCTCTTACCAAAAAAATCAGCAGACGTATTTATGGGGAGGAAATTCTCCCTGACCTTATAGAAGAACCTGACGCAGTGCAGGAATAAGGAGGTGAAAGTATGGAGCAGGGAATCCTGTTGTCGGAGAGTACAGAAGTGGATTTTATGATTCACGGCGTCTTTTCCTATGAATTATTCGGACAAACAGTCTGGATCACTACCACACATGTATGTGTCCTGTTTGTAATGTTAATTATCATGGGATTTTGTCTGGCAGCAAACCGCGCCATGAAAAAAGCGGAGGAAGTGCCAAAAGGTTTTCAGAACGTGGTTGAACTTATCGTGGAGATGCTGGATGGAATGATAGGCGGAGTTATGGGCAAGCATGCTGTTACATTCCGCAATTATATAGGAACCATTTTTATCTTTATATTGATAAGTAACATATCCGGTCTTTTGGGGCTTAGGCCGCCGACCGCTGACTATGGTGTGACTTTTGCACTGGGTATTATTACCTTTACGTTAATTCATTTTAACAAGTTTAAACACCAGAAGGTTTCAGGCGTGCTGAAAGGATTGTGTGATCCGTGGCCGATATGGGCACCCATTAATATTGTGAGTGATTTTGCAGTGCCTATTTCATTGTCACTACGTCTGT
Organism: Lachnospiraceae bacterium; assembly: GCA_017938315.1. Lineage (GTDB taxonomy): Bacteria > Bacillota > Clostridia > Lachnospirales > Lachnospiraceae > Suilimivivens. The sequence continues at coordinate 15,251 of JAGBBV010000010.1, read as the reverse complement.
TTGCCAATATTTTGTCGGGTACAGCCATTATGGCTCTCATATATGCACTTCTTTCTAAAGTGGCAATCGCATGGCCCGCAGCATTGCATGTGTATTTTGACTTGTTCTCCGGAGCAATTCAGACATACGTATTCTGTATGTTAACCATGACATATATTACAGATGCATGCACAACAGAGTAATAAAAAAATATTATATATGCTTATAAGCACAAGGAGGAAACAAAAATGGAATTTAATACTAACTTTATCTTAGGTTGTTCAGCAATCGGTGCAGGTCTGGCAGTTATTGCCGGTATCGGACCCGGTGTAGGTCAGGGTATTGCGGCAGGACATGCGGCAGCAGCAGTAGGTAGAAACCCCGGCGCTAAATCTGATATTACTTCAACCATGTTACTTGGACAGGCTGTTGCGGAAACAACAGGTCTTTATGGTTTGTTAGTTGCTATTCTCTTATTATTCGTAAAACCTCTTGTACCCTAATCCGGAGGATAAAAAGTTAGAAGAAAGGAGATTTACGAATGGAACCCAGATTGTTTGACCTGGACCTGCAATTACTTGCGGACGCGGTTCTCATGATGATTGCCATTTTCGTACTGTTCCTTTTTGCTTCTTATTTCCTTTTTAATCCTGCGAGAGAGTTCCTAAAAAAGAGGCAGGATAAGATTAAGGGAGAGCTGGATAATGCTGCAAAGGACATGGAAGATGCAGCGGCTTTGAAAGCAGAATATGAAGGCAAATTAAAGAACATCGAAAAAGAAGCGGATGAAATCTTAAGTGAAGCCAGAAAGAAAGCCCTTGCAAACGAAAATAAAATCGTGACACAGGCCCGGGAAGAGGCGGCTCGTATTATTGAAAGAGCCAAAGTGGAAGCCGAACTGGAAAAACAAAAGGCAGCAGATGATGTGAAGCGTGAAATGGTAGTGCTTGCATCCATCATGGCCGGTAAGGTAGTGAAGGCATCCATTGATACCAATGTACAGGAAAGTTTAATCAATGAAACATTGAAAGAAATAGGTGAAAACACATGGCTAAGCTAGTTTCCAAAACATATGGAGAAGCTTTGTTTGAACTGGCTGTTGAGGAAGGAAAAGAAGATGAATTCCTTGCTGAAGTGGTAGCACTGAAAGAAATTCTTGATGAGAATCCCGATTTTAATAAACTGATGAATCATCCCAAGATTTTAAAGGATGAAAAGCTTGCAGTTTTAAATGAAGTGTTTAAAGGAAGAATTTCGGAAGAATTAAAAGGCTTTTTACATTTGGTAGTCAGCAAAGACAGATATAGTGAAATAGATGCCATTCTGACATACTTTGTAGATGAAGTAAAGCGCCTGAAAGGAATCGGTGTGGCTTATGTAAGCACAGCCATTACGCTAAACGAAGCAAAGAAAGAAGAAATAAAACAGCGATTGCTTGCCACTACCACCTATAAAGAAATGGAAATGCATTTTTCCGTGGATGAGGATTTGATTGGCGGTATGATTATTCGAATCGGCGACAGAATTGTGGACAGCAGTATCCGCAGCAGCCTGTTTGAAATGAGAAAGCAATTGCTCAAAATAAATGTATAAGGTAAACGAAATAAAAAGAAAGGTGCGTAAAGAACCATGAATTTAAGACCGGAAGAAATCAGTTCTGTTATTAAAGAGCAGATTAAACGATATGCTACGGAACTTGAAGTATCAGATGTGGGTACCGTTATCCAGGTAGCCGATGGTATTGCCCGTGTGCATGGTCTGGAAAACGCAATGCAGGGAGAACTTCTTGAGTTTCCCGGTGAAGTGTACGGAATGGTGCTGAATTTGGAAGAAGACAATGTAGGTGCCGTACTTCTCGGAAGCCAGAAGAATATCAACGAAGGCGATACGGTTAAGACAACCGGACGAGTTGTTGAGGTTCCCGTAGGCGATGCAATGCTCGGACGTGTTGTCAATGCATTGGGTCAGCCTATCGATGGAAAAGGTCCCATCCAGACAGATAAATATCGTAAAATTGAAAGAGTGGCATCTGGTGTTATTACCAGAAAGTCAGTAGATACACCCCTTCAGACAGGTATCAAAGCTATTGACTCCATGGTACCTATCGGTAGAGGACAAAGAGAACTTATTATCGGTGACAGACAGACAGGTAAAACTGCTATTGCCATCGATACTATTATCAATCAAAAAGGACAGGGCGTAAAATGTATTTACGTTGCAATCGGACAAAAGGCATCCACTGTTGCTTCTATTGTTAAGACATTGGAAGAGTTCGGTGCATTTGCTTACACGACTGTTGTAGTGGCATCAGCAAGTGAACTTGCACCCCTTCAGTATATTGCACCCTATTCAGGATGTGCAATCGGTGAAGAGTGGATGGAAAACGGCGAAGACGTACTTGTTGTTTACGACGATTTAAGTAAACATGCAGCTGCTTACCGTACATTATCCCTGCTCTTAAAGAGACCCCCCGGACGTGAAGCTTATCCCGGTGACGTATTCTATCTTCATTCCAGACTCCTTGAGAGAGCTGCACGAATGAGCGAAGAATATGGCGGCGGCTCCTTAACAGCCCTTCCCATTATTGAAACCCAGGCAGGTGACGTATCTGCATACATTCCTACCAACGTTATTTCTATTACAGACGGACAGATTTATCTGGAAACAGAAATGTTCAACTCCGGTTTCCGTCCTGCGGTAAATGCGGGTCTTTCCGTATCCCGAGTTGGTGGTGCTGCACAGATTAAAGCGATGAAGAAGATTGCCGCACCTATCCGTGTGGAACTTGCCCAGTACAGAGAACTTGCAGCGTTTGCGCAGTTTGGTTCCGAACTGGATGCAGATACCAAGGAAAAACTGGCACAGGGTGAAAGAATTAAGGAAGTATTAAAACAGCCTCAGTACAAGCCTATGCCGGTACAGTATCAGGTAATTATTATTTATGCGGTTACCAACAAGTATCTCCTTGATGTACCCACAGAAGATATTACCAGATTTGAAGAAGAATTCTTTGAATTCCTTGATACCAAGTATCCTGAAGTTTCTTCCGCAATCGCAGAGGAAAAGGTAATCTCCGATACTACGGAAGAGACATTAAAGAAAGCAATCGTAGAATTTAAGGCAGAATTTTTGAAATAAAACAGTAGAAAGAAAAGGTGAAAAGCTATGGCCTCAATGAGAGACATAAAAAGGCGCAAGAGCAGTATTCAAAGCACCCAGCAGATTACCAAAGCGATGAAGCTTGTTTCTACTGTTAAACTGCAAAGAGCAAAGGCAAATGCAGAAAAATCGGATAATTATTTCCGTTGTATGTATCAAACGGTGCAGTCTATTTTGGCAAGAACACAAAACTTAGAGCACAGATACTTAAAGCCCGGAGAGGGTGGCAAGAAGGCTGTGATTGTCATTACCTCTAACAGAGGCTTGGCAGGCGGTTATAATTCCAATGTAATCAAACTGATTACCAGAGGGGAATTGGCTGACGAAGATTTGTGTATTTACGCCATCGGTAAAAAAGGAAAGGACGCACTGCAGAAATCATACGAAATCAAGGCGGATTATTCCGATGCCATTGATGAACCTGCATATGCAGATGCGATGAAGATCTGTAAGGATGTCCTTACAGCCTTTGCAGAAGGTGAAATCAGTGAAATTTACCTTGCCTATACCGCATTTAAGAACACAGTGGTACACATTCCTACACTTCTGAAATTACTTCCCGTAGAAGTAGAAAAGGAAGAAGAGCAGGATGCAGATGACAAGGCGCTGATGAACTTTGAACCTGAGGATGAGGAAGCTCTTGAGCTGATTATTCCCAAATATATTACAAGCCTGATTTATGGCGGTATGGTAGAGTCAGTTGCCAGTGAAAACGGTGCCAGAATGCAGGCGATGGATTCCGCAACAAGCAATGCGGAAGAAATGATAGACAGTCTGACCTTGCTTTATAACAGAGCACGTCAGGGTTCCATTACACAGGAACTTACAGAAATTATTGCAGGTGCCAACGCGATTTCATAAGCTTGGTATTTGTCCTAAAAGCAGCCACGCTGCAAGATAAATTACGTCTGTTTGGCAGACAGAAAGAGGAGAAAAATGGCAGATTTAAATAAGACTGCGGATCAAAACGTGGGAAAAATCACACAGATTATCAGTGCCGTTCTGGATATTAAATTCAGTGGCAGACTGCCTGAAATCAACGAAGCTGTTAAAATCCCCCTTCAGGATGGCGGCCAGCTTGTTGTGGAAGTAGCGCAGCATCTGGGTGATGATACGGTAAGATGTATCGCTATGGGCCCTACCGACGGATTGGTAAGAGGAATGGATGCAATTGCAACCGGTGCTCCCATCAGTGTTCCCGTAGGTGAAAATACACTTGGACGTATTTTTAACGTATTAGGTGATCCTATTGATAACAAGCCTGCTCCGGAAGGCGTAACTTATGAGCCTATCCACAGACCTGCTCCCGAATTTGTAGAGCAGTCCACCCAGCAGGAACTTCTGGAAACAGGTATCAAGGTCGTTGACCTTCTTTGTCCTTACCAGAAGGGTGGTAAAATCGGTCTCTTCGGCGGTGCCGGCGTAGGTAAGACCGTATTAATCCAGGAACTAATCAGAAATATCGCGACAGAGCACGGCGGATATTCCGTATTCACCGGTGTTGGCGAGCGAACAAGAGAAGGAAACGACCTTTATCATGAAATGAATGATTCCGGCGTTATTGACAAGACTACCATGGTATTCGGTCAGATGAACGAACCCCCCGGAGCAAGAATGAGAGTAGGTCTTACAGGTCTTACCATGGCGGAATATTTCCGTGATAAAGGTGGTAAGGACGTACTTCTTTTCATCGATAATATTTTCCGTTTCACACAGGCAGGTTCCGAAGTGTCCGCACTTCTCGGACGTATGCCCTCTGCGGTAGGTTATCAGCCCACACTGCAGACAGAAATGGGTGCGCTCCAGGAGCGTATTACATCCACAAGAAACGGTTCCATTACATCCGTACAGGCAGTATACGTTCCTGCGGACGACTTAACTGACCCTGCACCTGCAACTACTTTCGCACACTTGGATGCAACTACAGTATTATCCCGTTCTATCGTAGAACTTGGTATTTACCCTGCGGTTGATCCTCTTGAATCTACATCCCGTATTCTGGACCCCAGAATTTTGGGTGAAGAGCATTACCAGGTTGCCAGAGGTGTTCAGGAAATTCTTCAGAAGTATAAAGAATTGCAGGATATCATTGCAATCCTTGGTATGGATGAATTATCAGAAAGCGATAAGCTGGTAGTTTCCCGTGCAAGAAAGGTACAGAGATTTTTATCACAGCCTTTCTTTGTAGCAGGACAGTTTACGGGACTTGAAGGTAAATATGTGCCGATTAATGAGACTATCCGTGGATTTAAGGAAATTCTGGAAGGTAAGCATGATGACATTCCGGAAAGCTACTTCTTAAATGCCGGCAGCATCGATGATGTACTTGCCCGCGTGAAGTAAGAACGGGGGAATGTAAATGGCAGATAATAATTTATTTTCACTAAAAATTATTACTCCCGACCGTGTGTTTTATAAGGGAGAGGTTTCCATGGTGGAGTTTAACACCACCGAAGGTGAAATCGGTATCTTGAAAAAGCATGTACCTACAACGGTAATTGTAAGCCCCGGTATTCTCACCATAACGGAAGAGGATGGCCAGAAGGAAGCGGCACTTCATGCAGGTTTTGCAGAAATTTTGCAGGATGAAGTGGTGATTTTGGCGGAAATCGTTGAGTGGCCCGATGAAATTGATGAGAATCGTGCATTGGAAGCAAAGAGACGTGCAGAGGAGAGATTACACTCCAAGACACCGGAAACCGATTTAATGCGTGCTGAAACAGCCCTTGCAAGAGCGATGGCCCGTATTCATGTACTGAAGTAGTTAAAACAGAGGGCAGGTGATAACTTGCCCTCTGTTTATTATGGACATGAGGGAATACAGCTTTAGATATTCTGACGGGGAAAGGGTACGAAAAAAGTAAAAATATCATATGATAGGGGTAAAGAAACATAGAAAGAGATTGCAAAATGAATGAAAGAAGAATTTTGCCTTTTTATATGACCTATCCCCTTCCTATGTATTATCAGGAAGACGATGCCATTATGCGTGATCTGGAATATTTACAGCAGATGTATCCGGCAGACGCCAAGCGTTATCAGAAATTAATTGCGTCTATTTTGGATAAATTGGACTACGAAGGCAGTCTGATTTATGATGAATATCCGGACAGATGGCAGTTATATAAGTTGTCCATGGAAATTACGGACAGAGTGAGGCGGGAAGAAAATGCAAATAGCGAGGAAGAAACAGAGCCCATGTCAGAAGAGAAATTAAAGTGGCTTGGGGACTTAATTCAGATTCTTTTGTTTTATGAGATCTATAAAAGAAGACATAACCGTTCCCGCGGGATTTTAAAGTTTTAGTTGTGATTTTCGGTATAAGTCAGTAAAATATAGTCATGACGTTTGTTGTGACTATATTTTGCGTATAAAAGGAAACGGAGAATATTGTGGAAGAATTAAGACAGCACTTGGAAGAGATGCTAAACGAAACACTATATCAGATTATTATCAGCAATCCCCGGGTAAAGGGAGATGCTTTTAAAGTAAAAATACGTCCCATTCTGTTAAGAGAGCAACTTTTTTTTCAGGAGACTGTATCGAAAGATACCAAAGTTTATCATCAGAATTTGGACAAACAGGAGGCAGTTGAGCGAATTGTTTCCTATATGGAAAATGATTTTAAACAGCTGGAGGCAGAAAGTATTTCTGCTAAGCTTACTGTACTTGTAAGCAAAAAAGGAAAAGCTACGATAAAGAAAGCGGTGCATAAAAAGGATGCAGTACAGGCAGGGCTAAAGCCGGATCTGTCCCACAACAGAAGTAAAAAATATATTCTGGAGGAAGGAAAGCCTGTCCCTTTTTTGATAGATCTTGGTGTGCAGAATAAAGAGGGTAAAATTATAAAGGCACACTATGATAAATTTAAGCAGATTAACAGATATTTGGAGTTTGTAGAGGATATCTTGCCGGTATTTGAAAAGGACAAGCCGGTTCATATTATCGATTTCGGATGCGGCAAATCATACCTTACCTTTGCCTTGTATTATTATCTGCATGAACTTCAGGGATATGATACCTGTATTACCGGATTGGATTTGAAAAAAGATGTAATCGAACACTGTAACAGCCTTGCGGAAAAGTATGGATATGAAAAGCTTACTTTTTTGCATGGGGATATTGCGAAGTTTCAGGGGAACGGCGACGTAGATATGGTGGTTACTTTGCATGCATGCGATACAGCCACGGATTATGCATTAAAGAATGCGGTGGACTGGAATGCCAAGGTAATTTTGTCAGTACCCTGTTGTCAGCATGAGGTGAATGGGCAGATAGAAAATGAACTGCTTGCTCCCATACTGAAGTACGGTTTGATTAAAGAAAGAATGTCAGCGCTTCTGACAGATGCTGTTAGGGCTAATCTGCTGGAAGAAAAAGGTTATGAGACGCAAATTTTAGAATTTATTGATATGGAACACACGCCTAAGAATATATTGATAAGGGCTGTGAAAAAGGGAAAAGAAGGAAAGAGCGATGTTCATCATGTGACAGAGTTTTTTCATATCTCGCCTACCCTGCAAAAACTCCTTTAAATGAGGCAGAAATATATGAAAAAAATAATTTTGAAAGTGATCATAATTGTATTTGTTTTTTTGGCGGCACTTTTAACCATCAGTAAAATTATGAATAAAGGAAATACAGACCTTACCGTAGAAATGGCCAAGGCGTCACTTCCCGTTGTAAGCATACAGTATGCAGGAAGAGAGGTTAATGAGCTTCACGGCTACACGCAGGATATGGAAATAAACTATATGCGTGACGGTATCACACCGCTTGCCGCAGGAAGAAGGACATCACTTACCATAGATTGCTATGGACAGATTATAAACGGTATTTCTTTTGAAGTGAGAAGTGTTGACGGCACTAGACTGATTGAAGATACTGAAATAGAAGAATTTGAGCAAAAAGACGATCAAATTCAAATTAGCTTTACATTAAAGGATTTGATTGAAACAAATAAAGAGTATGTATTAATTTTGTTTTTGGAAAAAGAGGATGGAAATACTGTCCGCTATTATACCAGGGTCGTTTGGGCAGAAGATTATCATACGGCGGAAAAACTGGATTATATTGTAGATTTTAATAATAAGACCTTTGATAAGGAGAAGGCAAAGGAACTTACAAAGTATTTAGAGTCTAATTCCGAAGGTGATAATACGACATTTGGAAAAGTAAATATTCACAGTAGCTTTCATCAGGTTACGTGGGGAGACTTGACAGTTGAAAAAGAAACCGGACTGAAAATTCAGATTAATGAATTGGCGGCGCAGACAGGAAGTTTCACATTAAAATATTTTGTCTCAATTGAAGAGGATGGTGAGAAGGCATATCACCGGGTGGAAGAGTTTTACAGAATCAGATACACCGCGGATCGGATTTATCTTCTGGATTTTGAGCGGACTATGAATAGGGTATTTGACGAAAAGGCACAAGTTTATTCCGGGGATAAGTTATATCTGGGCATTATGGGAGATGATGTACCTCTTGCCGAAAGCGAAGGCGGAAATGTAGTTGCCTTTGTAGTAGGCGACAGACTCTTTAGCTATAATATTGTAGATAATAAGCAAGCATATCTTTTTGGTTTTTACGATGAAGATAATTCCGATGACCGTACGCTTTACGATAAGCATGACATTCAAATTTTGAATGTAGATGAGGCGGGAAATGTAACCTTTATGGTGTATGGTTATATGAACAGAGGCAGACATGAAGGGCAGACCGGTATCTCGGTTTACTATTATGACAGCACTGTAAATACTACGGAGGAGATGGTTTATGTCTCCTATTATAAATCACCGGATTTATTAATGGCAGAAATTAAGCAGCTTTCCTATGTGAATAAAACAGGTATTTTATATCTGATGCTGGACAATGTTATTTACGGAATCAGTTCCATGAGCCGTTCTTATGAGGTGGTCGCAACAGATCTGGCAGAAGGAAGCTATCAGGTTTCAGACAGTAATCTGATGGTGGTTTGGCAGAAAGACAGTCAGGATTACGGTAGTAAAGAATTGGTGCTTATGAATTTGAATACCGGAGAACAGACAGAGATTAAAGCAAGAGGCGGCGAGCTACTTTCCCCCATCGGTTTCATGGAGGAGGATTTGATATACGGTGTGGCAAGGGAAGGCGATATCGTAAGGGATGAAACGGGAAATATTATTTTCCCCATGTACTGTGTAAAAATTCAGAATGAAACGGAAGGAGTCTTAAAGGAATATAGACAGCAGGATGTGTATATTACCGGCGGTGATGTTTCTGAGAATCAGATTATTTTAAAGCGTGTACAAAAAGACGAAGAAGGTAATTACGAAGAAATTTTGGATGATCACATCATGAATGCCGAGATAGAAGATGGTATGGAAAATACAGTGGAACGAGTGGCAATTGATGTATATGAAAAAATAACGAGAATTGCACTGAAAGATGCAGCTGAAGAGGCTTCTATCAAATATTTGACACCAAAAGAAGTATTATTTGAAGGCGGAAGAAATATTACCATCCGTTCTCCCCAGACAGAGTATGAAAGATTTTATGTGTATGGACAAAACGGTGTGGAAGGTATTTTTATGAAGCCCGGCAATGCTGTGAATCTTGCGTATGAGAAAGCCGGTGTAGTGGTAAACGAAGCGGGTGAATACGTGTGGCTGAAAGGAAACCGTAGTACCAAAAATCAGATTATGGCAATTACCGGACAGCAAATGACGGAGGAAAAGACTTCCCTGGCGGTTTGTTTGGATACCATCCTTACGTTTGAAGGAATCAGCAGAAATATCCAGTATATGCTTGATCAGGGATACACCGTATTTGAAATACTGGTAGATAATCTGGACGAATATCAGATACTCGATTTGACGGATTGTAGTTTGGATGCGGTGTTATATTATGTAAACCAAGATATTCCTGTGCTTGTTATGATGGAAGACGGTTCGGCAGTACTCCTGATAGGGTTTAATGAGCAAAATACGGTGCTGATGAATCCGGAAACGGGAACTGTTTATAAGATGGGAATGAATGATTCCAAAGAATGGTTTGAACAAAACGGTAATAAATTTATTACTTATATCAGAAATAAAAATTCAAAATAAAAAAAAGTTTTTTTATCAGAAACGCCGTAAAACCGGCGTTTTCTGATGCATGCAACCCAAAGTTGCCCCAAATTCAAACTAAAATTGGTAGTGCAACCAAGGGTGTTTTCGTATAATCTGCTCATGAGACGGCTCAAAGAACACAAAGGAACAAAGCACTTAGGAAGAGTGCGGAAGGGTGAGGTACTAAATGAATATTGAAATAGCAAACAGACTTGTTAACTTGCGTAAAAGTAATAATTTATCCCAAGAAGCTTTAGCTGCTAAATTAGGAATCAGCAGACAGGCAGTCAGTAAATGGGAGCGTGCGGAAGCATCTCCTGATACGGATAATTTAATTCTTCTTGCAAGACTTTACGGAGTATCTTTAGATGAATTATTAAGTACGGAAGATGAAATTCCCATGCCGGATGATTATGATAGCTATGATTCAGAATCTTCACAGACAACAGGTGGAGCAGAAGGAAATGATGGAAAGGATGCTACCGGTTATCAGTGGGATAATTCTGCCGATGAGTATGTACATGTAGGCTTTAAAGGAATTCACGTAAAAGATGAAGACAGTGAAGTACATGTGGGCTGGAACGGCATTCATGTAAAGGATAAACAGAAATGTGATGAAGTTCATGTAGATAAAAATGGTGTTTATGTAAATGGTGAGAAAAAAGATATGGAATGGATTGCCCACCATAATCATTTTCCCATTACATTTATCATTATTATTGCATATCTGATTATTGGATGCGCATGGGATGCATGGCATCCGGGATGGCTTTTATTCTTCATGATTCCTATCTGGCATACCCTCGCAGAGGCTATTGAAAAGAAGAATGCACATCACTTTGCCTATCCGGTACTTGTAGTTCTGGCATATCTTTGCATGGGATTTTTTTGGATGATGTGGCATCCCGGCTGGGTAATTTTCCTGACCATCCCCCTTTATTATTCATTGGTAAGTTATTTTCAGGGAATTGTGGAAAACCGCAGAAGAAAACGTGAGTGGAAAAATGCGGAAAGTGCAGGTGACGGACATGAAGCAGAATAAGGGCATGTGGATTGCGACAGTGGTTATGATTCCACTGATCGTTATCATTTGCATGTTTTCAATTAATAAGGCAAAGGAGTATGTGGGCGTGGACTTTATCATAGCGGGAAAGGCAGAACTTAGAAATACAATAGAAATACCTTTATCACAGATAAATGAACTGGATGTATCTTATACCAGCAAAAATATTAAAGTATATTCCGGAGACAGCGATAAGATTGTAATTAAAGAATATCTTTTAAGCAGTAAGGAAGATGCCAAAGCAGAGTGTGTCATAAAGGATGGTAAGGCACAGGTTACCGGTAAAAAGATGTCAACTATTATTATCTTTGGTGGAATCGGGGAGAAGATTGAAGTTTATTTACCCAAAGAGGGATTAAAAAATATAAGTATTGAAACCAAGAGCGGAAACATTACGGCTGAAGATGCGTTCACATTGGTGGCCGATCAGGTGGATGTGCAGGCCACCAGCGGTAATATTAAATGGTATGATACACAAGCCCAGGAGCTAAATGTGTCTACGGTCAGCGGAAACATTCATTGCAATAATATCATTGCAGAAGAAATAGCGCTGTCAGCCACCAGCGGTAATATTGACGTCGAAAAGGTAGAGGGAGTTATGGAAATAGCTACTTCCAGCGGAGGTATTGATGCACTTGGCGTAAAAGGATACGGTGACTTTTCTGCAAACAGTGGCAGCATAAAAGTGGAGACCGATGAAGTGACTGGTAATGTGAATGTGCAGACCAGCAGCGGAAATGTAAAATTGCTTTTGCCAAAAGATTTGAGTTTTAGCTTTGAAGCAGAAACGGGTAGCGGAAATATTCATACAGATTTTGATGACAAGCTTTCCTATAATAAGAAAGGCAATCACGCAACAGGTGTAGTAGGAGATGCGGCAGAGATTCAGGTGAGTGCTAAGGCCGGCAGCGGTAGTGTGAAGGTTATGAATAAGTAAATTTATGAGTAAATTTGCCGGTGAGTTGATCATGGCAAAAAAGTGGCATATAGAATGTGGTGATTTACACATTCTATATGCCTTTATTTTTGAATATCAATGTTAAAAGATTCTTCTTGCATATTTTTGTAAAGTAAATAGCAGCAGCATTCCCAGCACGCCGCAGGAAATAATCTCGCCTATGGTAACGGTAACAAAAGAAAACCAAAGGGGTCTAATGCCATAAGCATATAATAAAACAAAAGGCACAATTACAGCATTGGCTATAATGGGCGGAATTGGTGCCAGCCATTTATTTTTGCGAAGTTTGTGTGTGAAAACAGCCCCGATGAAAGTTGCCAGGGAACCGAAAATAATATCAGGCAAAGCACAGCCTGTTAAAATGTTGGATAACAGACATCCTACAAATAATCCCGGTATGGCAGCAGGGGTAAAATAAGGCAGAATCGTAAGTGCCTCTGAAATGCGGACTTGGATCACAGAGGATGCTAAGCCAAGTGCATTAGCAAAAAAGGTGAGCACCACGTAGAGCGCGGCAATCACAGCTGCATGGACCAGCAACATGACCTTGGTGTTTGTTTGATTTTTCATATTCTTTTCTCCTGTAGTTTTGTTTTTTCTCCGTTTGTGCGGATTGGTCAGGAAGGTTTCGAACTGACCGATTTTCAGTATACTATGGATGAGGAAAATGTCAAGCGGTGGGGTACAGGAACACATGTAATATGGAAAAACTTCTTACATTATGATAAAATTTAACATAAGAATACAAGGAGCATTCGGAAGAAATGTTACAGAGAAACAAAGGAAAAAGATTGACAAAATACATAGAGGATTATGTGGTTTTTGACTTAGAGACAACAGGCATTAACCAGCAGACAGATGACATTATAGAGATATCAGGCATCAAGGTGCAAGGTCACGAAATCACAGAGGAATTTTCTACATTAGTGAATCCCGGAAGACCGATTCCAAAGGCAGCGACTGCAGTGAACGGCATTACCGATGATATGGTGGCAGATGCTCCCGGCATTGAAGAGGCTATGGAAGCGTTTCTTGATTTTATCGGAGATTCTGTTCTTGTAGGACATAACATTCACACTTTTGATACCAATTTTGTTTATGATGCCGCATGGAACTGCTTTGGCAGGGAAGTGAGAAATGATTATATTGATACTTTATATATAGCAAGAAAATGCCTGCCTCAATTATCCCATCATAAGCTTACGGATGTAGCGGAGCATTTTTCGGTTACGACAGAGGGCGCCCACAGGGCATTGTGTGACTGTAGGATGAATCAACTATGCTACGAAGAAATGGGAAAAATAATGAAGGAACATCCGGAGAAGGAAGAAACCATAAGAAATTGCCCTGCTTGTGGTAGGGAACTGATTTTAAGAAAAGGGAAGTTTGGGATGTTTTACGGCTGCAGCGGTTTCCCGGCGTGCCGGTTTACTCAAAATGCAAGATAGCATGGACTTATTGGAAATCTTGGCATAACCCTTTAGAGCTTTTCATAGAATGTAAAAAAGTATTCTGAGGGGATTTCCTTTGAAAGATTATATTGAGGAAAGAGCAATCGCTATTGCCAATTATATTATTGAAAACAATGCCACCGTAAGGCAGTTTGGAATTTCGAAATCAACCGTACATGCGGAAGTAACAATAAGGAACGTTTTGAAAACAGGTTGATTTGGATAATTGAATAGGGATTATGGGATAGCACTCTCAAGTGGAAACTTGAGGGTGTTTTTGGTATACTTAACTAAATAGATTACATATAAGGATTGATTTATGAAAATAGAGCGCTTAATTGGCATCATTACTACATTACAACAGAAAGAAAAAGTAACGGCTCCTTATCTGGCAGAGAAGTTTGAAGTGTCCAGACGCACCATTAACCGAGATATTGAGGATATATGTCGTGCAGGAATTCCCATTGTTACGACCCAAGGAATCAATGGTGGAATTTCTCTGATGGAAGGTTTTGCATTGGATACTACTGTTTTTACAAGGCAGGAATTGTCTACAGTTTTTACAGGCTTAAAGTCTTTAGATAGTGTTTCGTCTTCTCAAAGTGCGGATAAGTTGGCATCCAAAATGGGTGCAGGGGACACGCTTGAATTAATAGATAGTATGACAATAGATTTAGCGTCTTTCTATAAATCTTCCTTATCTTCCAAGATTGAGTTGATTAAAAAGGGCATTAGTGAACGTAAATGTCTTGCTTTTCACTATTATTACAATAAGGGTGAGGCAGACAAATTGATTGAGCCATACCGGATTTATTTCATGTGGTCTGATTGGTATGTTTTTGGTTATTGTAAGCAACGTCAGGATTTTCGGCTATATAAATTGAGGCGGCTTTGGGATTTGCAACTTAGCGAAGAGAGTTATGAAGTCCGTGCAATTCCTGATGAAAAATTGCAATTTGGTACGCATATGACCGACGATTATTTTGTCACCGCAATTTATGATTCCGGAGTAAAGTATAAGCTGGTGGAGGAATACGGACCGAATTCTTTTTCTGTAATGGAGGATGGCCGTTTATATGCCAAGTGGGGATTTAATAGTGCAGAAGATGCTCTTCCATGGTTCCTTGGTTTGGGAGATAAGGTGAAAGTAATTGAACCGCCGGAGATGGTGGAAATGATGAAAGATACCCTTGCAACTGTTTCAAATAAATATTTGTAACATGACATACAGGTGTCGTGTTTGGTGTGATATCTTGGAGAAAAATGAGTTACAAGTGAGGAGAGGTGTAATGAATATACATGAACAACTAATTCAAAAAGCTTCTGAGATTATTCAAAGTAATTGTGGAGAAGATGGTTATTGTGCTTTAACGTTGATGGATACAGATGGCCGTCCGACTACAACGACTATCACGCCTTCAAAGGCGGAAGGAATTCGATGGATTACGTTCTGTACCGGATTTGGTACTCGTACAGAACGAATTCAATTATGTAAGGACGCTTGTGTATGTTTTAATGCACCTAATTATCATATTTCTTTAAAGGGT
>JAGBBV010000009.1 GCA_017938315.1 Lachnospiraceae bacterium | reverse complement strand
GACTTCTTTTCTCCAACTTTCTTCCACATAATCTCTCTGCCACTTTCAACAACACCTTGTACCATTTCACTTCCACAATTAGGACATTTCATCTTATTTCCCCCCGTCAAATTCAAATTCATGCGTGCTTTCAGACTTATCTAAAGTTTGAAAGTTGTGAGTGCCTATTACGGATTCTTGTTTTTATCCTACTTAACTAGATTTTTCTCACTTTGGTAGGACATCCGGTTCCGGTTTTGTCCCACTAATCCAGCTTTTTCCCACTTTGGTAGGACATCCGGTTCCGGTTTTGTCCCACTAATCCAGCTTTTTCCCACTTTGGTAGGACATCCGGTTCCGGTTTTGTCCCACTAATCCAGTTTTTTCCTACTTTGGTAGGACATCCGGTTCCGGTTTTGTCCCACTAATCCAGCTTTTTCCCACTTTGGTAGGACATCCGGTTCCGATTTTGTCCCACTAATCCAGCTTTTTCCTACTTTGGTAGGACATCCGGTTCCGATTTTGTCCCACTAATCCAGCTTTTTCTCACTTTGGTAGGACATCCGGTTCCGGTTTTGTCCCACTAAATCAATACATTATCATTTTTAGTAGGGCATCCATCACTTTCCAACTACCTCGCTTAATAATCACCACAAATCAAGATACATATATTTTTATCTAGTACATACAATTGAACTTGGTTTAAGTGTCATCACTCGAGAAAAGTGTTTGCGAAAATCAAATATGTCTTATTTTTTGCTTATTATAATCTTGTGGTCAATTCATAGTATAAAAAAATCCCATTTTGATTTTAAGTTATCATTATTTTGCAAAAAAAGCACAGGCTATTTTTATTAAGTCTTCAAGGTCTTTACTTCCGGCACATTCTACTGCTGAATGCATGGCAAGCTGCGGCAATCCGATATCCACGCAAGGGATGGAAACCTGGGATTCGGAGATATTTCCGAGAGTGGAACCTCCAGGCATATCCGAACGGTTACAGTAAGTCTGATATGGTACATCAGCTTCTTCACACAACTTCTTCATAACTGCTTCCGTATAAGCATCCGTAGTATATTTCTGACCGCCATGGTATTTAATCACAATTCCCTTGTTTAAGCATGGCCGGTTGGTGGGATCTGCTTTCTCCGGATGATTGGGATGAAGCGCATGGGCATTGTCAGCAGATATCATGAAACTGTTTGCTAACATTCTAAGATAATCTATCCGGGATATTCCTAATGCCTCTCTCACTCTTTCCAAAGTATCCTTTAAGAAAGTAGATGAAGCCCCTTGTCTGGTAAGGCTTCCCACCTCTTCATTATCAAATACCGCACATATGGAAATATATTGCCCCGGGACACTTGCAAGTAACCCTTTTACAGAAGCATAAACACACTCCTGATCATCTAACCTGGGAGAAATCATCATTTCCTTTTCTGCCCCGGCAAGTTTCCCTTTTTCTCTCACATAAAGGAATAAATCCTTACCAAGGATATCCTCTTCCTTTACTTCTGCATATTCTGCAACCTTTTTCATTAAAATGTTCTCACCACTGCCTGCATACATAAGAGGTTGCAAATCAACCTGAGGATTATAGCTAAGCTGTTTATTCATTTCACGGTTCATGTGAATGGCAAGGTTTGGAATAACCAGTAAGTCTTCATCTACATCTACTGTCTTGGAAACCAGTGCATCTTTTTCCCGGCAAACAATTCTTCCCGCTACAGATAATGTCCTATCAAGCCATGTAGCATAAATGGCTCCACCGTAAGGCTCTACATTCAGTTTCACGTAAGCATCTTCCACTTTCTGCTCAGCTTCTGCTTTTACTTTGAAGGTGGGCGAATCACTGTGTGACGCCACTATATGAAAACCTTTCGTTTCCTCTTCCGGCACACAAAAAGCAATCACAGAGGAATCATTTCGTTTTATATAATATTTCCCGCCCTTTAAAACCACATATTCTTCTGTTTCCTTCAATTCTGAAAATCCCTGTTCTTTCAACATAGTTTCGATATTTTTCACAACGTGATAACAGCTGACAGCTTTATCAATAAATGTAAGGCATTCCTTTGCTTCTAAATATTCTCTTCCCATACCATAACCCTTTCTATTTCAACAATAAAGGCTGCACATCAAATATAATACCTGATATACAGCCTTTTCATTCTTTTATTCTGATTCGTTCTTATTTTTTCTGTAAAAAGTCCGGGATATTAAGAGGCTTGTTGGTTATATTACTTCTGATATCACCGGGATTGGTAATTCCCACAACAGGTTTCTTCTGTGCCTGAGACTGTGCCTGAGGTTGTCCAAAATGTCCCATCAGTTTCACTTCTCCACCCTGGTTCGCATTAGCAGGCTTTAAAGAAATATTGGGAGTAACCGGTTTCACATACTTGTTTGCAAATGTGCCGTAAGGAGAAACGGGTTTGTTAGTAGGAAGTGTATCATCCTCAAGTCCTGTCGCAATTACAGTAATGGTACATGTATCTGATTTGCTTTCATCATACATAGCACCAAAGATAATATTTACATCATCTCCTGCAAGCTCCTGAACATAACTTGCTGCATCAGATGCATCTGCAAGAGTAATATCACCGGATACATTGATAATAACATGTGTAGCACCGGAAATAGTGGTTTCCAGCAAGGGACTTTCCACAGCCATCTTAACTGCTTCGCTTGCCTTATCATCACCCTTACCTTCACCGATACCAATATGTGCAATACCCTTGTCCTTCATAACAGTCTGAACATCTGCAAAGTCAAGGTTAATAACAGCGGGAACATTAATCAGGTCTGTAATTCCCTGTACTGCCTGCTGAAGCACTTCATCAGCTTTCTTAAGTGCATCGGGCATTGTGGTACGTCTGTCCACGATTTCAAGTAATTTATCATTAGGGATAACGATTAATGTATCAACGTTGTCCTTAATTCTCTCAATACCGCTAATTGCATTTACCATACGGGCTTTGGCTTCGAAACGGAACGGCTTGGTCACAACACCAACCGTTAAAATACCCATATCCTTAGCAAGTTTTGCAACCACAGGAGCCGCACCGGTTCCGGTACCGCCACCCATACCACAAGTGACAAATACCATATCTGCACCCTTTAATACGGCAGATATTTCTTCTGTGCTTTCTTCTGCTGCTTTCTGTCCGATTTCAGGCTTTGCGCCTGCTCCCAGACCTTTTGTAAGCTTCTCGCCAATCTGAAGGAGTTTCGGAGCTTTGCAAAGCTGTAATGCCTGCTTGTCCGTATTAATACCGATAAACTCTACTCCTGTAATATCTTCATCAATCATTCTATTTACAGCATTATTGCCTGCACCACCAACACCTACTACGATTATCTTGGCTGCAGCCTCAGCGTCATTAGTTATAATCTCTAACAAGGTAGTTCCTCCTTATCTTCCCAAATAAACTCATATAGTTTATCATATAATTTTTTGCCCGATTAATCAACCATTAATTTCAGATTTTGGAAACTTTTTTATGCTGATATTATTTCTTAATTGGGTTCAAATGTTATTGTCTTTGTTTCCTCCGTGTAGTTTTCCATACGTAGCGTTCCGCTTTTCCCCGTAAGTTCCGGAAGCATATACCGCAGTTCCATTACTTTTTGTTCCAAATTCACTCTCTCACCTAAAGATGCCTTTATATCCCCAAAGTAAAGTGTGAGTGTATCATCACTTCCAAAATAGATTCTGTCGATGGAAAGTTCGTACTTATTCACCAGTTGTGTAATGCTTAAAATATCACTGAAAATTTCAGGTTCTTCAACCGGAAGGGGCTGATGTAATATCACATGGTCAAAAGCCATACCTGTGACAAGGGGTATCCCCTTTGTTTTTTCTGTTGATGTTTCCACGACAATACCGTCTTTGTCAAAATACATATACCGTTCCAAATATTCCACATAACCTGCAAGTGCCTTTTCGTACACTTCGATTTTAATCGTATGGGGGTCTAATACCGACACATCCATTTTTTCTACAAAGGGAACATCTTCAATACTCTTATTTTTATATTTCATGGCAAGGAAAATAGAATTTTTTCCATAATAACCATCCATTACCATAGCCATAATCTCTTCATTGTCATAGTGGATATTGCCTTCCACATACACGGTTGTAACCGTATAATTTTTTATTACATAAATATATCCTCCTGCAAGTCCAAATGCTAAAAGCACCAACAGGACTATAGTTGCTATCCAAAGAGGATTCTTTGGTACCTTAGGCTTTATTCTATTTATTTGTTTTTTCTTTCTTATTTTTCTTTTCTTCATACTGCTTCTCTACCCGGTATATATATTTACTCCCAAATTCTGATAATCGCGGCAAATATCTTCGTATCCTCTCTCGATAAAATGACGGTTTTTCACGACAGTCTCTCCTTCTGCCATGCAACCGGCAATAACAAGGCCGGCGCCGCCTCGCAGTTCCCCCGCAGACACCTCGCATCCTACCAATTTCGGCACTCCGGTTATAAATGCCTGTTTTCCGTCTATCTTAATCTGTGCTCCCATTTTTGCAAGTTCTTGAGCCATTTTAAATCGGTCTTCAAAAATGGTTTCTTCTATAATACACGTTCCTTCACCCACAGATAAAACTGCCATAAGTGGTGACTGTAGATCTGTAGGAAACCCCGGATATACTTCCGTTTTTACATAGGGAATGGGAATTCTTGCAGGCTCTGCCAAAACGCTGAGTCCTTCCTTTGATATTTCTATATCGGCCCCCATCATCGCAGCCGTCCTCATAACTGACAGCATTTGTCTCGTTGGTGCATCCTTTAAAAAAATATGTCCGCCTGTGCCAAGTACAGAAAAAAGATAGGTGCCTGCCACAATCCTATCTCCCGGTATCCGGAACTGTATGCCGTGAAGCTTATTAACTCCCTTAATCATGAGAAGACTTTCGCCCGCGCCTTCAATAACAGCTCCCGCCCTTTGCAAAAAATCACATAAAGTTACGATTTCCGGTTCTTTCGCTGCATTGTCTATGATGGTAATCCCATTTGCTTTGACTGCCGCCATGATAATGTTTTCAGTAGCTCCCACACTTGCAAAAGGAAGCTTAATCACATTTCCTTCAAGCCTTTTGGCCCATGCAGTAAAAGCACCTTCCTTTTCCTCAATGACAACTCCCATTTTGGCAAGCGCATTTAAGTGCATATCAATGGGACGTTTTCCAATCACGCATCCACCGGGATATGCCATGGTTATATGTCCTGTTCTGCCCAGCATAGCTCCCAGAAGCATAGAGGAAGAACGCATTCCTGTGACAGATTCTCCTTCCATGTAATCCTCTGACACTTCTCTTGCATCAATCACCAGATTTCTACCTTTGCGGCTTAATTTGCAACCGATTTTAGTTAATAAATTTTGCATGTGAATCACATCGGAAATTCTGGGACAGTTCTCTATTACACAAACATCTTCTGTCAAAAGAGCGGCTGCCATTACCGGCAAAACCGCATTCTTTGAGCCTTGTATTTGCGTTTCTCCAAAAAGTGCATTTCCTCCACGTATATGAATCGAATCCACTTTACCACTCACCACTTTCCTTCTTAATGCTTTACTATATGTAACAGTGGTGATAATGTTTCCGTATTTTACAAATCCTTAAAACGGATTCCTCTTCCGACACTTAAAACAATTCCGATTTCTATCAGCAAAAATAGCACTGAAGAACCACCATAACTGATAAACGGAAGTGAAATACCTGTATTTGGAATGGTGTTGGTAACTACCGCTATGTTCAAAATTACCTGAATAGCAATATGTCCCATAACCCCAACTACAAGCATGGCACCAAATAAGTCCGTAGAGTTATTGGCAATTACCATAAATCTCCAAATCAAGAGTAAAAACAGTAAAATAACTGCTGCAGCTCCAAAAAGCCCCAATTCTTCACATATAATAGAGAAAATCATATCATTCTGGGCTTCAGGCAAAAATCCTAATTTCTGCATGCTCTGCCCCAGTCCTTTTCCCCAAATACCACCGGATCCAATGGCGTAAAGTGCCTGCAACGTCTGAAATCCCTTATCGCTGGCATAGGCCTCAGGGTCAAGCCATGCTAAAATTCGTGTACCTCTAAATCCCATTCCGTCTGAACCTGCAGAATTGACAATCATAAAAATGACAAGTGCACAAAGTGCCACTCCCGCCAGGGCTATTAAAACAAACCGTTTATAATCAGGGCTTGCCACAAAAAGCATCAGTACCGCAATTCCTAAAATAATAATCGCTGAACTTAAATTGTTGGTAACAATATATACCAGTGCACAAATGGGCATTGGTACCAAAACCATCGTAAGAAATCCTTTGCCGGTCCTAACCTTTCTTCCCATACGGCAAACCAGACTTGCTAAAAACAGAATCATTCCCAGCTTTGCAACTTCTGCCGGTTGCAGTGAAATACCAAACACATTGAGCCATCTCTTTGCACCGTTTGCTTCAATACCAAATGGGATAATTAATAAAATCAGCGCAATGGATACCACATATCCTAATGTGGCAAAACGCTCCCAAAAATGGTATGGAATACAGGCAACAAACAACATAATCACTAATCCTAAAAGGGTGGAGAAAACCTGTTTTTTTAAGTAATACGCAGAATCTCCGAATTGAAGGTATGCCTCATAGGAACTGGTTGAAAACAGCATCACAAGTCCGAAACCCAGCAAAAACAGCACTATGAACAGTAAAGTATAATCAAAGAATACTTCCTGCTGTTTTTCTTTCTTTTTCATCCTTCTATCTGTCACTTATTCATTAACTCCTATCCCGTTTACAAACTCTTTAAACATATTTCCCCTCACCTCATAATTGGGAAACATTCCCCAACTTGCACATGCAGGGGAAAGAAGCACCGCATCTCCGGGCTTTGCCTGCTCTACGCAGATATCAAATGCCTCCCTAAATGTATCTGCAAAAATAATATTAGAAATGCCGTGTTCCTTTGCACACTTTGCAATCTTTTCCCTGGTCTGACCGATTAGCACAAAGGCTTTTACCTTACCGTCAAAAGCTTCTATCCATTCATCATATTCATTCTGCTTATCGTATCCGCCGCCAATTAATACGGTAGGCTTACACATGGCACGGATTCCCTGGATAGCAGCATCCGGATTGGTTCCTTTGGAATCATTGTAATAATCCACTCCGTTTTTGGTTGCCACAAATTCAATTCTGTGTTCTACTGCCCTGAAATCCTTTACCGTTTTTAATATAATGTCCATTGGGACATTCATTGCTATACTGATAGCGATTGCTGCCATCACATTTTCCACGTTGCAAATACCCACAAGATGCATCTCATGAATATTAAGCAACTTCTGTACTTTGCCGTCCTTAGCAAAAACAATATCTTCCCCGTCTAAATAAAAACCCTCTTCCAGAGCTCTTTTGGAAGAAAAATACACCACTTTCGCCGGGCATTTTTCACCAAATGCGCGTGTATATGCATCCTCATAGTTCAGCACACAGGTCTCTTCTTTGGTCTGCTTTCCTGCAATTTTTTCTTTCGTGAATGCATAGCATTCCATGGTATGATGACGGTTTAAATGGTCCGGTGTCACATTTAATATTGCAGACACACAGGGTTTGAAATCATGAACCGTCTCCAGCTGAAAGCTACTGATTTCCGCAACAGTCACAGATTCTTCTGTGGTTTTTAAAGCCTCTAAAGTGTACGGGTTCCCGATATTGCCTACCACAAACACGGAATCATAATAAGCTTTCATAATATCCCCTACCAAGGTGGTAGTAGTGGTTTTTCCGTTTGTGCCCGTAATGGCTATCACTTTTCCTTTTGCAAAAGTATAAGCCAATTCTATTTCTCCCCAGATAGGAATATTTCTTTCCCTGAATTCTTCAATAAACGGTGTGTCCGTAGGAACACCGGGGCTTGCTACCACAAGGGCAAGCTTCTCCTTCATTTCATCGGGCACATTCCCGAGGACAATTTCAACTTCTCCCGCCTCTTCCAGTTTATCTCTTAGTTCCTCTATATTTAATGCTTCATTACTATCAAATAAAATAGGCTGTGCACCCTGCTTCAGTAAAAGTTTTGTTGCTCCGATTCCGCTGATTCCGGTTCCCACAACAAGAACCTTTTTATTTTGTAAATCCATATTTCTACTGTTGTCCTTTCCTGTTTTAAAAGATACCTGCAAAAGCCACCAAGCATAATCCCGCCGTCACAACCGTAAATGCCGTGACAATTCTATTTTCCGAATATCCGCAAAGTTCAAAATGATGATGAAGCGGTGCCATCTTAAATATTCTTTTTCCGCCGGTTAATTTAAAATATAAAACCTGTATTACTACCGATAACACTTCTGCTACGTAGACAAAACCAACAATCGGCAAAAAGAGCGGCATTTGCATCATGTAGGCCGATGCAGCCAAAAAACCTCCCAGTGCAAGGGAACCGGTGTCCCCCATAAAAACGCTTGCCGGATGTACGTTAAATAACAAAAAACCAAGAAGTGCACCGGCAACGGCACATGCAATGGGATGAATCCCTGCATCAAGTCCTATCGCTGACACCGAAAAAAAGGTGGCTGTCAAAACTGTCACACTGCTTACAAGTCCATCCAGTCCATCCGTAAAATTAGTCCCGTTGGCGCAACCTGCCACCACAACAAAAATCATGGGGACATTGAGGATTCCGAAATCTATAAAATATCCTTCTTTAAAAGGTATTTTCATTGCCAATGAAATCCCCGACATATTGACCATATAATATGCAAACAATCCTGTTACCGTAAGCTGCAGCAATAGCTTTTGCCATGGCCGAAGACCTTCCGAACTTCGAAACACTATTTTCAGATAATCATCTAAAAAACCAATCAGCCCGAACCCTAATGTTACAAATAGTACAGGGGCTATTTTCGGATACTCCTTCACATATAGTACTGATGTTACTGTTACACTGATTAGAATCAGAAAACCGCCCATAGTCGGTGTTCCTGTTTTCTTTAAATGTTCTTTCGGTCCGTCCTGCCTTATGGGCTGCCCCACTTTAAGTCTCCTTAAAAAAGGAATGAGCAGCGGTCCTGCTATCACGCTAATCACAAATGATATTAACAACGGCATCCAAATCGCATTGCTTTCCATGTCTGCACCTCTCAATTATAATCCATTTCTCCCAAATAAGGAAGAATATTTTCAAAAAGCTGTCTCACCACCGGTGCTGCTACCTGCCCACCATAGTAAACCCCTTTGGGATTGTGAATAATAGTAAGGGCAAGGACCTGCGGGTCATCTGCCGGTGCAAATCCAACAAAGGAAGCAATATATCTTCCTGTTCCTCTGGGAAGGGTTTGGCTTGTTGCTGTTTTGCCTCCCACTCTTGCATTTTCCACGTAACCGTTACTACCGCTTCCTTCTGCTACCACCTGTTCTAATATCATTTGCATGGTTTCCGATGTTTCCCTTGAAACAATTCCTTTTTGCACCTGATAGGAAAACTTTTTGGTGTTATTTCCCTCTCTGTCTGAGGTCATTACGGCCAAGTGCGGTGTCACCCTGTTCCCGCCATTTACAATGGATGATACTGTTGTGGCAAGTTGCAGGGGACTGATTTGAAAGGATTGCCCAAAAGATACTGTTGCAAGTTCCACTGCTTTCATATTCTCTTTTTTATGCATAATGGTGCCCGCTTCTCCCGGCAAATCTACTCCTGTTTTTTTCATCAGTCCGAATTTTTGAAAATATTTATAATAGTTATCCACTCCCAACCGCATACCCACTGTAATAAACACCGGGTTACAGCTGTTCATAGTCGCCTGCACAAAATTTTCTGCCCCATGACCGGTTGTTTTATGGCATCTGATTCTTCGATCCTCCACCATAATATACCCCGGACAGCTGAAATTATCATTGACAGTTACAACCCCTTCCTCCAGTCCTGCCGCGGCAGTAATCACCTTGAAGGTGGAACCCGGTTCATAGGTATCACTGATGCATCCGTTTCTCCAAATACTGTTTAGCAGTTCCTGTTTTTCTTCTGCTGAAATCATTTCCGGATCCACCGACTCCGGCAGTTCATAGGGATTATTTAAATCAAATTCCGGCACGTCAACCATCGCCATTATTTCACCATTCTGTGGATTCATAACAATAATAGATACTCTCTCTGCCTCTTTTGTTTCCATCACTTGCTTCGCCAACTGCGTGGCATAGCTTTGAATATTCATATCAAGACTGATATATAAATCATTTCCTGCAACAGGTTCGATTCTTTCTTCCCCCGCCTCATCAATTTCCACACCTCTTGCATCGGTAACCGTAAGTATGGTTCCTTCTGTACCTTTCAGATAATCTTCATATTTTACTTCAAGTCCGATAATCCCCTGATTATCTCCTCCCGTAAAGCCAAGTACTTTGGACGCAAGAGCACCATATGGGTAATACCTCTTGTAGTCTTCATCCACCTTCACGCCCTCAAGATTATAGCTCCTAATGATATCACCGATTTCTTTATCCACATTGCTCTTAATCCGTTCTATAGAGGAATATTTTTCTACTCTTTTTCTCACATATTCCTCTGTCAAATCAAGTTCTTTGCTAAGGACCTCTACTATCTTATCCGGTTCCTTTATCTGACTGTGGATTACTGAAATGGTACACACGGTCCTGTTATCTGCAATTACTGTTCCGTTAGCATCAATAATCCGCCCTCTTGCAGCCTTTATGCTCCTCTCCCTTTCGTGTAGCTGCTGTGCTTTTTCTGTATAATATTCTGAATGAAACACCATCAGATAAACCAGTCTTCCCATAAGCAGCATAAAAACAATCAGACATAAAAAAAAGACCGTCACTATTTTCTTGCGGTTACTTGTTTTATTTTTTAACATAAAAACCTCATAGAAAAGGTATTATTATAATTTATTACCGTTTCTATGAGGTTATTCATTATTCTTCTTTATTTTCTTCCTGATTGTCCCCTTCGTAGCTACCTCCAATAACAGCGCCCGTCACGGGATCAACGTAATTTCCTGTGTTTGGGTCTACCGCATATCCGGTAACCGGATCAATGGGAAATTCTTTCCACACTTCTATGTACTCTTCTCGCTCTGCATCTTCGCCCTCAGATGCATCATCAGGGCTTTGGCTTTCGGACTGCTCCTCTCCTTCCTGGGACCCGTCCGCGCTTATCCCTTCACCATCTGCCGTCTCTTCTTCTCCATCATTAACCACCGCCGGCATCATAATTTCAACTTGTAACGCTTCCAGTTCCTCGCGTTCTTTATCCGTGAGTTCTTCCGTCATAAAGATTCCCATATAAGGAAGAGCCTCTGTCAAAATATTTCTAACAATTCTGGTAGCATACTTTGCATCATCCTGATATCTTACATTAGGTCTGTCAACCACCACATAAATAGCTATTTCCGGGTCATCCGCAGGTGCGTATCCCATAAAAGAAACTACATATTCATCATTTCCACGGGGTAAAGTTTCTGCAGTTCCGGTTTTTCCGCCTATCATATAACCGGCGGGTCTCGCTGTTTTACCGGTTCCATACTCTCCCGTCACTACCGTATTACAAAATTCCACAATGGTATCTGATGTGGTTTCCGACACGGTCTGCTTTAAAATACGGGGCTCAATATTTTGCACTGTAGCTCCGCTGGGACTGACAATTTTACTAACCATATGGGGTTCGTAATAATATCCACCGTTAATCAGTGAGCAAAATCCCGAAATCATCTGAATCATGGTCGTATTAAAAGTCTGACCAAAGGTATTGGTTGCAAGGTCCGTAGGTCCCATTGTTTTTTCTGTGTAAATAAGACTGGCCGTTCTTGCCTCTCCCTGCAAATCAATATTGGTTTTCAATCCAAAGTTAAAAATATGTTGGAACCGTGCAAAATTATGAATGCCCATTTCCTGTCCGATACGCATCATTACCACGTTACAAGAACGTTCAATTCCCTGTTGCACGGTAAGTACACCATCGCCATATTCATTGTGGCACTTAATATCATGGTCACCTACATGCAATAACCCCTCGCAGTTATAGCTTTCTGTTCCTATGATACTACCGCTTTCTATTCCTGCTGCAACCGTGAAAGGTTTTGCCACAGAGCCCGGTTCATAGGTATCTGCTATACAGAAGTTTTTCCAAAGTGCATCTAACTGCAAATACATAAGCTGTTCTGACTCTATTGTTTCCAGGCTCTCCTGTGTAAGGTACTCTCCTGTCTTTTGCCCTTTTTCATCCAGCACCGGCATTCCTACAAGCACATCCGTATTTCTCGGATTATTTAGATCAAAGTTAGGATAACTTGCCATTGCAAGGATTTCCCCGCTGTCAACTTCCATAATAATGCAACCGATGTTATTTGCTCCATTGCCGGGATGAAAGTTATCCTTATACTCTTCATTGAATTTCAGCAAATATTTTTCAACAATGCTCTGAATATTGGCATCTATAGTAGTAACAATAGAATTTCCATCCTGGGGAGAGATGGTAGTTCTCTCCAAATTGGAATCATCATTTAAGTAACCATACTCTCGCCCCGGAACGCCTGATAACTCATCATTATAAAATTCTTCCAATCCATATTGCCCTACATTATCATTGGTTGTAAATCCCACAATATCGCAGGCAAGTGTATTCCCCGGATATACCCTGGTATACTCTTCTTCAAACCAAATTCCTTTTATTTTGGAATCTTTCGCCTCTTGCAGTTCCAAAAAACCGGAAATTTCTTCATAAGTCAGCCTCTTTGCCAATACATGGTATCTTGAAGTCTCGCTGTTTGCTGCGATATAAGCACGCACACTTGACGTATCAATACCAAACTGACTATTTAACGCACTTAATGTAGGCTCCAGATATTCTTCTTTATCTGTAACAGCTACTGAATCAAGAATCACATTATATACTTTTTCACTGGCAGCAAGCACACTACCATTTGCATCTAAGATGGAACCTCTCTTGTACGGAATGGTGGTGCTGTCATATTTTTGTTGTGACAATACCTGCTTTTTATATTTTTCGCCGTTGTCCCTTGTAATCGTATAAAGACGGCAAAATAATCCTACAAAAGCCAGTAGTACACATAAAAACAGTACTACCAGCTTCTTTTGCATTTTAATTGTGAACTTGTTATATGCTTTTCCTTTTCCCATAAGGCACCTGCTTAATCGGGTATTTCTCCCGTTTGTCTTACATAATCGCCATCTTCACCGTTAAATACAATAATTTGACCTTCCTCGGCATATTGCATACCCAGTTCCTGAATTGCGATTCGTCTTACCTCCTCTAAATTGATGTTGCTCGAAATACGGCTATAATTTTCATCATTGTCCATTTTCAAGGTGTTTAACTGGCTTTCCAATGAAGCAATGTTCTTCATGCTGCTTGTGATGTCTGCCTGCAGTTTTAAATATCCCGTGAGGATCATTCCTGCACTTACCATGGCAGTTACAAGAAACAGCACATATCCGATATTCATATGTAGTGCACGCTCCCTATTCTTACGGGCCGCATGGCTTACTTTTCTTACAGGACTCTGTTCCCTTCCCGGAACAGTCTGCAACCGGCGCGCCGTAGAGGCGTATTGATATGCAGTTGTCCTTCTGTTTCCTGCTGTTGCCATTACTATATAGCTCCTTAACATTTATAATCTTTCAAATATTCTCAGTTTTGCACTTTTGGAACGGGAATTTACTTCCATTTCTTCATCACTTGGTAAAACCGGTTTTCCTGTAATCACTTTTCCTTTGCTCACCTTGCCGCATACACAAACGGGAAAACTTGGTGGACATGTACAGGGGTTGGCTGCCTGCTTAAATGCTGTCTTTACAATCCTATCTTCCAGTGAATGGAAGGTGATAATGCAAAGCCTTCCTCCCGGCGCAAGTAAATCAATCAGTTCTTCCATGGACTCCTTTAAGACTTCCAGTTCTCTGTTACATTCAATTCTGATTGCCTGGTAAGTTCTTTTGGAAGGATGTCCCCCTTCCGCTCTCATCTTTGCCGGAATTGCTGCTTTGATGATTTCGTTCAGCTCTCCTGTGGTCTCAATTGGTTTATCTTCTCTCGCTCTTACAATATGTTTCGCAATATTCTTTGCAAATTTGTCTTCTCCGTAGTCACGGATTACCCGGAACAGTTCCATTTCGCTGTACCCGTTTACTATGTCTCTTGCCGTCAGACTTTGACGCTTGTCCATTCTCATATCCAGCGGTGTATCATACCGGTAAGAAAATCCTCTCTCTTCGTTATCAAGCTGATAAGAAGAAACTCCCAAGTCAAGCATCATTCCATCTATCTGACTGATTCCTAACTCCTCAAGCACTTTTTTGGTATTTCTGTAATTACTTCTTACTATCGTAACTTTTTCTTTAAATCCGGAAAGTCTTTCGCCTGCTGCGCAAATGGCTGCATCATCCTGGTCAATTCCAATCAGTCTTCCTTTATCATTTAATCTTCCGGCTATTTCAAAGGAATGTCCGCCACCGCCAAGTGTTCCGTCTACATAAATGCCGTCCGGTTTAATCTTAAGTCCGTCTACCGTTTCCTTTAGAAGTACAGATGTATGTTTGAATTCCATGGTAAAATCTCCACCTTTTTTATATTCCGATACCAAGCTCTATCATATGCTTTGCAATTTCTTCCATATCCTGATAGGTAACGGTACCTTCCCATCTGTCCTTACTCCAGATTTCAATTCGTCTTCCCACACCGATTAATACGGCATCTTTTGTTATATCTGCAAATTCACGGAGCACACCGGGAATTAAAATTCTTCCCTGCTTGTCTACTTCCACACCGGCTGCACCGGCTAAGAAGAAACGCGTGAACTGTCTTGCCTCTTTATCCATCATAGGTAATGTATGTAACTTTTCTTCGAAGGCCTGCCACTCTGTATTATCAAACACGAACAGACAGCCATCCATTCCCTTTGTCACCACAAATTCATCACCGAGTACTTCACGAAATTTGGCGGGAATAATCAGTCTGCCTTTAGCATCTATTGTATGGTTGTATTCGCCCATAAACATATGCATTCGCCCTGCCTTCACCTGTTACAAGCGGTCTGCCACAAAAGTCCGGTAAGTGTCGACTTTCGACATGACATGCGTCGATTTTCTACGACGCCGGTGTCGATTATCTGCAATATCAGTGTCGATTTTCATCATCACACGTTTCTGATAATCTACCACTTTATACCACTATGTTGCCACTTTCCACCACTTTCTACCACTTTTAAAGTTATTCTACCCTATTTCCCAATACATTTCAAGCAAAATCGTGCGATTTTCGTAAAAAAAATACGCTTTGCAAATGCTTGCAAAGCGCATAAAATCAACGTTTTATTCAATTCACTATATCTAGTATCTGTTTGTTTTGTGCGCACCAAATATAGTGTTCTTTATTTTAGACATTAAATCTAAACAAAATTACATCCCCATCTTTTACCACATATTCCTTGCCTTCCATTCCTACCAGGCCCTTTTCTCTGGCCGCCGCAAGAGAACCATGTTCCAACAAATCTTTATAGTTTACTACTTCAGCTTTGATAAATCCTCTTTCAAAGTCAGTATGGATTTTACCTGCCGCCTGGGGTGCCTTGGTTCCAAGCTTAATGGTCCAAGCTCTTGTCTCATCTTCACCTGCAGTAAGGAAGCTGTGAAGTCCAAGTAAATGATAGCTTGCTTTAATCAGTTTCTCAAGTCCTGACTGTTCAAGACCCAGGTCCTCTAAAAACATTGCTTTTTCATCATCATCCAGCTCTGCAATTTCCTGTTCAATCTGTGCACAGATCACAAACACTTCGCTGTCTGTTTCTTTTGCAAATGTTCTTACTGCCTGTACGCCGGTATTGTTAATTCCGTCATCTGCCAAATCATCTTCTGCCACGTTTGCTGCAAAGATTACCGGTTTATAGGTCAGTAGATTATAGGAATTAAGAAGTGCAAGTTCATCCTCATCATCTGTCTCATAACTTTTTGCCAGCTTACCGTCCTCTAAATGTGCTTTTAATGCTTCCAGCAATGCTGCTTCTTTGACGAGAGACTTGTCCATTCTGGCAGCCTTTCCCGTTTTCGCAATCCTTCTTTCCAAAATTTCAATATCAGAAAAGATTAATTCTAAATTAATGGTTTCGATGTCACGTAAGGGATTAATATTTCCGTCTACGTGTACTACATTAGCATCCTCAAAGCAACGTACTACGTGTACAATGGCATCTACTTCTCTAATATTGCTAAGGAACTGGTTTCCTAATCCTTCTCCCTTGCTGGCACCCTTTACAAGCCCTGCAATATCAACAAATTCAATCACCGCCGGTGTTACTTTTTTAGAATGATACATATCTCCTAAAAGCTTTAATCTCTCATCCGGCACTGCTACGATTCCCACATTGGGGTCAATGGTACAGAAAGGATAGTTCGCCGATTCTGCACCTGCCTTTGTCAGAGAATTAAATAATGTACTTTTTCCTACGTTGGGAAGTCCTACGATACCTAGTTTCATATTTATATATACCTCCTAAAAGAGTCTTAACAATCAGTAATTACTATAGCATGAAGCTTCACAAAAGTAAATTCCATATTTTTATGTTTTCCGGCAAAATCTTTATCATAATATTTTTACTTTTCAATTAACTTGCCTATTATATGTAATACTTCCTGTAGCACATCTTCCCAATGTAAGTCTCCAACAAAAAAATTCTTCTTTCTAAACTGTTCCCACATTTTAGCCAATGGTTCATCATTCTTGATTTTTGATAATGTAACTTCTATTTCTGATATAGAAAATACAGTTTCACGTTTTTTACATGTTGCTCGAAATGCTTCTACTAATAAATTGTAATCTATTTTATCCGCATTTAATCGGGCAATTCCGCATACATCATAAAAATCTCTCATCCTGGTATTAGCAAGACCTCTTGTAACAATCGTTTGCATTTTCTCTGCAAGCAAAGTTTCCGTATTATAACTAAGCAACGATATCGTTCTATCTTCAAACATCAATTTATATTCATATTCTACAGCAGCAGGTGTAATAACATCATCTGTAGATATATCTAATTTAATCGGCTGACGCATACGGTCTAAGGTTGCCTCTAATATCATTCGAATACCGGGATACTCAAAATCTGTCATGATATTAGTTACAGAAGTAATTTTAAAGATCACTCCGTCTTCCAACGGAATTTCACATATCTCTGTAATAATCCTTTCTGCATCCTCTTCATTCAAAGGAAGTGCTTTAACTGTAGTATCTATGTCCATAGTAGCTCTCATATCAACTCCAATAATGGATGCAACCAACACACCACCTTTTAATATGAAATTATTTTTATATTTTGACAACGATACTCTTTCCAAAAAGCGTTCCATCATGAATATTCTGATCAGTGCCTTAGCAACTTCATTATTCCCTTTTGAGATATTTCGCACTTTATCTTTTAACTGTTTCGATGTATGAATCATACAAGTACCTCCACATACTTCATTACTTCATCCCTGATTCCAAGTTTTTCTGCATACTCTACCAGTCGCGAAATCTTTTTGTCCTTCAAAGACATGTATTCTTTCATTGCGGTTTGAAAATTTTGTACCTCTACCTTATTTCTATCCATAATAAGATTGCAGATACTCCTCTCTTTGTCATAGACTCTTACCCTGTTACCACTGCTTGACACAACTTCACATACACCCAATTCATATGTCTCCTTTGGAGCATAGCGAACCTGTACATTATCCGTCTTTAAATGCGAAGCATTATATCCAGTAGGTACAGTTACACTAATCTCAGAATATTCTCTATCTAAAAGACCATGTAAAAACAAAGCTGTTTCACCCGAAAAAATTACTGCAGAACTTCTTACTTGCATAACAAATAATTCATCCGGCCATACATCATCTGTAATGTAAACTCCTCTGGCAACCTTTTCCATTCCCATTTCCTTTACATATCGAGAAAAAAATGGCTTAGTAATATCTTTTTCAATTGCCATAGAAGTAAGCAAATATCCATTATTTTCTTCAATTAGACGTTCTAACACAATTCGCTTATCCATAATCATACTCCTCGTTACTTTCTCGCTTAAATTATAATTCTTTTAAGCGAGAAAGTAAATACTGTTTTTTTCATCAAGACATACTATAAACATGATTCCCATTTTATAATAAATCAACAATTATTTTCCATACACTTTTTATCAGTGCATATTAATTTTACGTTTTTCCTCATCCAATCGAAGAAAAATCATCTTAGATTTCTGACACGCATCTAGCAACTCTCTCTCGTAAATGTCGTTCCCATGAACTCCCCTTGAAACAGTGCATGGAATTTGCGTAACAATTCTATCTTCGCAAGTTTGTCTGACGCATCATCTATTGCACGCATTAACTCTTCTGCTAAAATCACATCTACTATAACTTGCAACGCCAGATTGATACCATATGCATGTACTGATAGAAATACTCAAATTGTCGCATAACCTCCTCTCTGAAAAGCAAATCTTCATTTGCTTCTTCGCTTTTAATATATTCCATTAAAAAAACCTCCTTTACGCATATCAAAGATATACTATCGGGAGGCTGTCTCTACTGTGGACTAATCATTAGTTTTCGCATATATATCAGCATGCGGTCGAGAAATTTATCTCTTTCTTCTCTGCTACAATTTGCTAAAAACATTTCCACATCAAATGTGTGATTTTTTTCACCGGTAAGTAAATATGTAGGATCAATTTTATGCAACCTCGCTTTCAATATAAATGATAGCAATGCGCTCCACCATAAAACAGATTGCTTCACGACGCTTTTTTATGTCGTATTGCAACTTTTCTGGTAATATGAAAAGGGAGCAATGGAAATCATCCATTACTCACCTTATCAATTCTTTATACTAGATTTCAAATCCCGGCATCGGCTTTACCTTAAACAAATTTTTTTCATGCAGTGAATCAATACGCCTTCTTTTCTTTGAATCTTCCATAACACCGGTTCTGATATACTTATCCAACTCGGCATATGTAAATCCCAAATTTTCCTCATCTGTCTTGCCACAAAGACCATCTATCGGTGTCTTTTCCACTAATTCTT
>JAGBBV010000008.1 GCA_017938315.1 Lachnospiraceae bacterium | reverse complement strand
TAGAAAAATCTAATCAGCAGACTTTAAAGATGTAATAAATAGCTCATTCCAAAACTTGCTTCGCTTCGAACAGTTGGAATGAGCTATACATTTTTTAAAGTCTGCTGATTGATTTTTTACAAAAGCTTTTAAAAGGCGTTTGAGCACAAGTTGTAACGACGATTTTGAGTTCTTGTGATGGACAGCTAATAGGCATATGAAAAAGGCACTTTCAAAAAATCCCGAAAGATTATATAGGATTTGAAATGATAATCATTTTGAAAACCAATCTATGCCATTTATAATTTAAACAATTATCCCGCCACTACAGCTTATGATATTCCGGCAGGCGGTTTTCAAAGGTCGTGTAATATTTGAAACCACAATCCTGCAATACACTTGCTGCCCGGTCAAAGCTCCTCGCGAGATCTGCTGGCTTATGGGCATCGGAGCCGATGGTGATAATCTCACCGCCAAGTTCCCGGTAGCGTTTTACAACTTCTTTGCAGGGATGCAAATCACGAAGGCCTCTTACTAATCCTCCGGTGTTGATTTCAATTCCCTTTTCTTCCTCTATTAATAGTCTTAGAATTTCATCCAATAAATCCTGATATTTTTCATAGGTATATTCAGCATCCCTGTTTGGACCATAGCGGACTACATAATCAAGGTGTCCGTACACATCAAAGTTTTTGAATTTTTTGATATTGTCTACAATGGATGCAAAGTATTCGCTGTAAGCCTCCTCTTCGCTACGGCCTTCATAGAAAGCGGGATAGTAGGGGTCCTTGCCGTTGCAGATATGGGAAGAGCCGATAATAAAATCAAAATCATAGCTTTTTGTGATGATGGCATGGCGGCGTGCAAGGTGAGGCTGCATGCCAAGCTCTAAGCCAAAAAGAACTTTAATTTTGTCTTTGTATTTTTCGCGTAGGCCGATTAATTCATATAAATAGGAATCAATGTTGCATTCAAACTTACCCTCGGAGTCAAGCTCCGTTACGGGAAAATCCAAATCCATATGTTCCGTAAAACACATTTGGGTAAGCCCCAGTTCGATTGCACTTAAAATCATCTGTTCCATGGGAGCATCGGAATCTCCCGAAAAATAAGAGTGTAAATGAAAGTCTGCTTTGATAGACATGGTGTTTTCTCCTTATATAAATGCCTAAATTCAAAAATAGTCTAGCCGATTTGAATAAAAAACGCAACGGAATAGTAGAGAATTATTAAAAATCCTACAAAATATAAATATTTTTGAATTACATCTTGCACTTTTGGAACAAATTAGGTAAAATAATCGTGCTGATAAAATTTTGTCAATCTTTGTGGTTGCAAAATAATATAAAATAATTTATTTCAATTTTAGGAGGAAACTAAAATGGCAGTAAGAGTAGCAATTAATGGTTTTGGCCGTATCGGTCGTCTTGCATTCAGACAGATGTTCGATGCAGAAGGATATGAAGTAGTAGCAATCAACGACTTAACAAGTCCTGAAATGCTCGCTCATTTATTAAAGTATGACACAGCTCAGGGTAAATACAAATACGCTGACAGCGTTTCTTACGGAGATGATTCCATTACTGTTAACGGTAAGACAATCACAATTTATAAAGAAGCTGACGCTTCCAAACTTCCTTGGGGAGAATTAAAGGTAGACGTTGTTCTTGAATGTACAGGTTTCTATACATCCAAAGACAAAGCAAGCGCTCATATCACAGCTGGTGCTCGTAAAGTAGTTATCTCTGCACCTGCAGGAAATGACCTTCCTACAATCGTTTACAATGTAAACCATAAGACATTAAAGGCTGAAGATACAGTTATTTCTGCAGCTTCTTGTACAACAAACTGCTTAGCTCCTATGGCTAAGGCTCTTAATGATTTAGCTCCTATCATGAGCGGTATCATGACAACAGTTCATGCTTACACAGGTGATCAGATGATCCTTGACGGACCTCAGAGAAAGGGTGACAAGAGAAGAAGCCGTGCAGGCGCTCAGAACATCGTTCCCAACTCTACAGGTGCTGCTAAGGCTATCGGTCTTGTAATTCCTGAATTAAACGGTAAGTTAATCGGTTCCGCACAGCGTGTTCCTACACCTACAGGTTCTACAACAATCCTTGTTGCAGTTGTTAAGGGTGCAGTTACAAAGGATCAGATCAACGAAGCTATGAAGGCTGCTGCTACAGAATCCTTCGGATATAACACAGATGAAATCGTATCTTCTGATATCATCGGTAGCACATTTGGTTCTATCTTCGATGCTACACAGACAATGGTAGCTCCTATGGAAGATGGAAATACTCAGGTACAGGTTGTATCTTGGTATGACAACGAAAATTCTTACACAAGCCAGATGGTAAGAACAATCAAATACTTCTCTGAATTAGCATAATTGTAAACAGAGTTTAGTTTGGTAGACCTTAAGGGTCCGGTCTTATGGACCGGACCCTTTTATATTAAAAAATATTAGGAGGATTTAATCATGGGATTAAACAAGAAATCAGTTGATGATATCAACGTAGCAGGAAAACGCGTACTTGTTAGATGTGACTTCAATGTGCCTTTAAAAGATGGTGCTATCACAGATGAAACACGTATCAACGCAGCACTTCCTACAATTAACAAGTTATTAGCAGATGGCGGCAAGGTTATTCTTTGCTCTCACCTTGGAAAAGTTAAAGAAGGTCCTAACGAGAAGGAATCTTTAGCACCTGTTGCTAAGAGACTTTCCGAAAAATTAGGAAAAGAAGTTGTTTTCGTATCCGATTACAACGTAACAGGCGAAGCAGCTACAGCAGCTGTTGCAGCTATGAAAGAAGGAGATGTTGTATTACTTCAGAATACACGTTTCCGTGGCAAAGAAGAAACAAAGAACGGCGAAGAATTCTCCAAAGAATTAGCTGACCTTTGTGATGCATATGTATGTGACGCTTTCGGTTCTTCCCATAGAGCACATGCATCCGTTGCAGGTGTAACAGATGTTGTTCGTGCTAAGGGTGGTGACTGTGCAGTTGGTTACTTAATGCAGAAAGAAATCGAATTCCTTGGAAATGCAGTAGAAAATCCTGTAAGACCTTTCGTTGCAATC
This sequence comes from Lachnospiraceae bacterium, assembly GCA_017938315.1. Taxonomy (GTDB): domain Bacteria; phylum Bacillota; class Clostridia; order Lachnospirales; family Lachnospiraceae; genus Suilimivivens. The sequence continues at coordinate 63,309 of JAGBBV010000008.1, read as the reverse complement.
CTTGGTGGTGCTAAAGTTGCTGACAAGCTTAACGTTATCAACAACTTACTTGAAAAATGTGATACTCTTATCATCGGTGGTGGTATGGCATTCACATTCTTAAAAGCAAAAGGTTATGAAATCGGTAACTCCTTAGTTGATGAAGAAAAGATTGATTACTGTAAGGAAATGATGGCTAAGGCTGAAAGCCTTGGTAAGAAGTTATTACTTCCTATCGATACAACAATCGCTGCAGGTTTCCCTAATCCTATCGACGCTGAAATCGAAGTATCTGTAGTAGATGCTGACAAGATTCCTGCTGACATGGAAGGTCTTGATATCGGTACTAAGACAGCAGAACTTTATGCTGACGCTGTTAAATCCGCTAAGACTGTTGTTTGGAACGGACCTATGGGTGTATTTGAGAACCCTACACTTGCAAAAGGTACAATCGCTGTAGCTAAGGCTTTAGCTGAAACTGATGCAACAACAATCATCGGTGGTGGTGACTCCGCAGCAGCTGTTAACCAGCTTGGATTCGCTGATAAGATGAGCCACATCTCTACAGGTGGCGGTGCTTCCTTAGAGTTCCTTGAAGGAAAAGTACTTCCCGGTGTAGACGCAGCAGACAATAAATAAAAAGGAGATAGTTAAAATGGCAAGAAAGAAAATTGTAGCCGGCAACTGGAAAATGAACATGACTCCTTCTCAGGCAGTTGCTTTATGTGCTGAATTAAAAGATTTAGTAAAATCTGATACAGTAGACGTAGTTTACTGCGTACCTGCTATCGACATCGTTCCCGTAGTAGAAGCTGTTAAGGGAACAAACGTTGAAGTTGGTGCTGAAAATATGTACTTTGAAGATAAGGGTGCTTACACAGGTGAAATCTCTGCAGAAATGTTAGTAGATGCAGGTGTTAAGTATGTTATTATCGGACATTCCGAAAGACGTGACTACTTCAAAGAATGCGATTGCATGTTAAATAAGAAGGTTAAGAAGGCTCTTGAAGCTGGTCTTATTCCGATTCTTTGCTGTGGTGAATCTCTTGAACAGAGAGAAATGGGCGTTACTATGGACTGGATCAGACTTCAGATTAAGTCTGACTTAGTTGGTGTAACAGCTGACCAGGTTAAGGGAATGGTTATCGCTTACGAACCTATCTGGGCTATCGGTACAGGTAAAACTGCTACTACAGAGCAGGCTCAGGAAGTATGTAAGGGAATCCGTGACTGCATCGCTGAAATGTATGATGAAGCTACAGCGCAGGCTGTTCGTATCCAGTACGGCGGTTCTGTAAACGCAGCAAATGCAGCTGAATTATTTGCACAGCCCGACATCGACGGTGGTCTTGTTGGTGGTGCTTCCCTTAAGGCTGACTTTGGTAAGATCGTTAACTATAAGTAATTAGAAAAAGTTGAACAATTTTCACAGATTTTTGGGTTGAAAAACCTAGTAAATAAGGGTGTCTTTTAGTGGCTTTCACTAATTGACGCCCTTTTTGTTGTGTTTTATAATGTTAGAAGTATCACTTAAATTTATCACTTTTTCATCGAAAAGGAAAAATAAAAGAAAAAAGTGATATTTACAAAAGGAAAGGGGTGCTTTTATGGCAAAAAGTATTCGTACAAGGGAAGATAATGGGCAAGGTAGTGCAAGAAAATTAAGCGATGGGCAATGGGAATGCGTGATACAATCCAAGTACATCAATCCTAAAACTTATAAACCCAAGAGATTTAAACGTAAAGGGAAGAATGAGCAAGAGGCGAGAAAAAACGCACGTATGGCAATGCTTGCTTGGGAAAAAGAACTTAATTACAATAATCGTGATGTGAAGATAGATAAGACAAAAACGTTTGGCGTCTATATGGACGAGTATTTAGACCAAGTGGCGAGGTTGAGCATAACGGAAAGTGGATATTATTCTTATACAAAAGCAATTAAGAATTGTTTCCACCCTTATCCAATCTCACGTATGCAATTACATATGCTATCTAAAAAGACCTTTGAAGAATACTTTGACGAAATAGGGAAAAAGTATAGCAAAAAAACGTGTTCGTTCCCTATCCAACTTTGTAGGCGACTTTGTGATAATTTGGTAGCACGTTCCTTGCTAAGTGAAAATTATGCAAGGCAAGTGGAAATGAAAAAAGAAGTAATGGACGAATATAACGCCCATATGGAAGAAGTGGAAAAGAATAAAAAAGAGATTTTTACCAAGGAAGATATTTTGAAATTTTATGAGGCATATAAACAACACATAGGGCAATATAGTGTTGTGGTAGTTTTCCTTTTGGAAACCGGTTTGCGTGCGAGCGAGTTTGCAAGTCTTACAAATGATTGTATTGACCTTGATAGACGAATTATTACAATAAACAAAAGTCGTGCCTATCGCTATAAAAATGGCAACAAAGATGAGGGCATAGAAGAATATGTAAAAGTTCCCAAGAATGGGAAGACAAGAGAAGTTTATATAACGGATTTGTGTTTGGAATGTATCAAAGAAATGCGCGAACAAACTTCCCTATATTGTGAATGTAATGTAGATGATTTACTTTATCCCACCTTTAGAAATGGGAAACGTAGAAGTAATGCAACTATGGAGGTAGGGTTTAAAAGTTTATGTAATAAACTTGGCATTGATAGGGGCGTACAAAGTGGCAAGAATGGAATTAAAGGACTTTGCTTGCACTCTTTAAGGCACACAATGAATAGTTATGCAAATATGTCAAGTAGGGGTAATTCACTTGTTACTTCGATGATGTTGGGGCATACAAGGGAAGTGAACGAAAAGGTTTATACCCACGCTAACGAAGAAATTTTGAAAACGATACAAACACCCTCAAAACTCTTTTTAGAAGAAAAAGACAAAAAGGAAAAGATAAAAGATTTTGATGAAGACGAATTGAAACTATTAAAAGTACTAATGGAAAAATACAAAGACTATCTATAAAGCGATAAACAAGAAGACCATTTGAATAAAATCAAGTGGTCTTTTTTTAGTTGTCAAAAATATCCCTAAATGGGTATTCCTAAAATTTGATTTGCTCAATCTCAATTTCGTATGCTTTCAAAAATAATTTTTTGAAAGTAGGGGGCACACGATTTTATTTCGTGTGTTTCGTTGCTTGTTAGGAGTTAGATGAGCAAGGATTGTTTAGAAAAATACGAATATGCAAAAGCAAAATTTTTCTTTGATAAGATTTATCACGACACAAATTTTAATGGGCATATAATGTTTTGTAGAATGAATAGAGATGGGAAATTCCATACATTAAAAGCTCCTAAAACCAATGAAAGAAATGCTTTTTTAGAGAGTTTGGAGATATGCGAAAGTTTGAATTATTATTATACTCTTAATCAATTTATGTGGGTTAATGGTACTTTAAATAGAGATACTCAACATATTTTTTCTTATGGTGGAGTAGTGATTGATATAGATTGTCATAAGGCATATATGAGTTATAAAAAACTTTCTGAAAATCTTGACACATATATAAGAAAAGTGGATTTGGATATAGCACTTAATAAATCAATACCTTATACAATGTGTGTAAAAAGTGGTATGGGCATTCAATTTATTTATGTCTATGAAAAGGCAATCTCTTATAAGTTAGCATTTATCCAAGAGATAATGGAAAACCATATTTTAAGCATACACGAAAAAATTGTAAATGAGTGTAGTGATTTAGGGGTGGAGTTGGATAGTTCGACAACCAAAAGAAAATGTGGTTTGTTTCGTATGCCATACACCTACAACACTAAGACCCCAACGAAACAAATGACATCATTTTTCTTTAGCGATTATGATTATATCAATGTTCAAGAGATATTAGATAAGTATTCACTCATTCCCAAGAAATCCCCACAACTTAAAAACACATATACCATTGCTCCCAAGTTTCAATCAAAAAAGGGTGCCAATAAGAAAAGGTGTAAAAAGATTGTAGATGCTATTTTCTCTTATCAAAAAGACCTTTTAAAAAATCTTCCTTATGGGGGACACGAAAATAGAAATAGGACTTGTTTAGTGCTTGCTAATTTTCTATTAAACATAATGCCCTATGAGCAAGCAAGAATTGTGCTTTTCGCATTCAACGATAATTATAGGGAACCCCTTACAACACAAAGACTTATCACAATTTTAGACTATTGCAATAGCAACTTTGAAGATGAGAAAAAAATAGAGATGAATTATCGTTATTTTACAAATGCAAAAATTCTTGAATATCTTAATTTGCAAAGTGGAGATTATGGAATAGTGGCAACAAAGGATTTTATATACAATCCTTGTTATCAATCCATTAGTGAAGAAGAAAGGGAAGAAAAGCGAAAGGCAAAAGCAATAAGAAATACCCAAATACTTGAAATGCTATCCAAGGGACATAATTATGACGAGATTGCCAAGGAAGTAAATACAAGCATTTCCACCATATCGAGAATTTGTAATAAAAATCGTCCTTCAGAAATAGAAAAGCAACCAAAACCTTGGGAAACACAAGGAATTTCAAGAGCAACCTACTATCGACATAAGAAAAAATGAGACTATTTTTTTCATTATTGCTAATAATCTCTTTTTTCTTAGTACCAAGACCAATATAAAATGCTTGTTCTCTTGGTCTTTAGACCAAGACCAAGAGTTAAGCACACCTAAAAACGCCTCGAGCAACTAAAAATAATAGTAATATACATTTGTTCCCGGATGGTAACAAAAAACCTATACACCATTGGCATATAGGTTGGATTTTGCTTATTTTGAATTTTCGTCCAAGTTATCTAACGAATATTGTAGGCATTGGATAACAAGGCGATTGACACTAATGTTGTTTTTGCTTGCAACAACTTCTAATTCTTTGACTATTTCGCTTGGAATACGAAAAGTCTTGTTTTGGTATTCGTTGTAATCTTTTTCGACTTTGAACATATCATACACCTCACAACAATTATTTTATATGCAAAATTCTTGTAAATATACACGTTGTTTTGCAAGATAAAATAGTGTATAATCATAGTGCAAATTATTCCACAAAGGAGATTAAAGGATATGAAAACAAAATTATTAACACTCACTTTATGTATGTGTCTTTTGCTTAGTGCTTGTGGTAGCACTTCAACACAAGACACCCAAGACGTACAAAACCCCATTGAAGAAGTACAAGAACCTATTGAAGTGGTGGAAGAACCTATTGAAGACATACAAGAACCCATTGCGATAGAAGAATACATTCCTTTTGAAGTGCGAAACGCTAAATTGTATAAAGCATATTTTAATCGTATAGGTTATGTGTATGGTTCTTTGGAAGATAGTTTAGATGATGATTTGGTTTTTGAGGCATTTGAAGAATATTCGACAAGTCCATTGCCAAGTGGAGAAGAAAAACTATTAGTAAATTATACAAATGCAAATGGTGTAAGAGGTTCAATTCGTTTTGATAATAAAGATGAGAGAAAAGATTGGACTTTTGATAGTATAGACATCTATGATAGCAATATAATGTATTTGCCAAATGGATTGGAGCAACGATTTGAACAATTTGTATTTGGTGTGTATGGGTTTTCTGATATGAGTTCGGATGGTGGAATGATAAAAGAGTGCGTAAATGAAGATGCCTTAAAAGCGCAAACATCGTGGTTGCCTTTAATGGGTAATAGTTATCGTTTTACACCTAATGAAGATATGGAGCATACGCTTGATGTTGGAGATAATTATGCCAAGATAATTTATAGAACAGATTATGAAGTTGTATTTAGTCAAGATGGTGGAACGAATCACATATACCCTTGTACATCATATACTTGTATATATGATGATTATGAAAACGAGAAACGTTACATAATTCTTTATGGCGTACAAAGTGGCGATGAAACAAAAGTATTGGAATTTATGAATAGTATAGAATTTGTGGAAGAAGAAAATTTGTACGTAGAAAAAACTACCTATTGGATGTTTCCTGAGGGAATGGAAGGATATACGCAAAAGTCACCATATCAAAATGGAATGTCAAGAAATATTACTTCTTATACAACACCTAATAATCACGAAATGTTATTCCATTGGTATGGACCAAGTGATTTGGGAAGTCAAGCGATTGCAAGTAATGGCGTATTAACATTGCAAGAAAGCGAAGGACTTTATAAATTAAATGCTCAAGCAATTCCTACAAATGAGATTGTAGATAGGAATGATATTGGGGCTTATGGTCTTATGGAACACGAACATTACGTAGAAGGAGATTTTGGTCTTCAAGTTGATGATTATGGAATACAAACTTTATATCCTATCATAGATGATAATGGGTATAAGGGATATGCTACGTTGTTGTATGGTTCAGATTATGCAATGCCACAAGACTACTTGTATTTCTTTACATATGTGGAAAGAGAAGATGTTTATGATGATGAAAGAGCATTAGATGTAATGGCAAGTTTAGATTATCATTTGGGAATAACCCCAAACTCTAACGTTACAACAACTACTACCACTACTAATACCAATGCTATTATGGTTTCGCGTAATGGAGAAGATGCTTCATTTGAAATTGATGAGAATGATATAAGTTTTGTCAAGAACATAATAGAGTGGGGAGCGTGGAGCAACGATGAAATTTCAGATGTTTCATATGATTGCATAATATCATATAATGGAACATCTTATAGTTATCACTCAGAAAGTGGAATTTTATATGATAGTTCAACAAAACAATGTCAATCATTAAGTGCTGCGGAAAAAGAAATGTTTAATGCAAGGTTAGGTAGATATATTACATTGGGCAATGAATAATCAAGTAATTAAAACTACATATACATTAAAAAACTCCCCTTTTGTTGGGGAGTTTTTTCTATGTAAAGTCCTTTCACACATAAGGGCAAAAGGACAAAATATAGGAGGTCAAAAATTACCATATGGTAATATAGGATTGTGTCATCATTCGTTCGCGTGGGGTGTTATGTCCTAAATATTTGCTCGTTTCCAAGGTGGCATTTTTAATATCATATCCATTGTTTCGTAGGTTATCGTAAAATTCTTGAGCGTGGAAACGCCTTATGTCGTGGAATGAATATTTTTCATCAATGCCCAACTTGTCACATACACGTGAAAGATATTTGTTAATTGAATTGCCATTGATGCCAAAAAGCAACTTGCCATTAGGGTCATATTGTTTCCGGATGGTAACTTGTAAAAAGTCTAAGTTGGGGCAATGTGCCATATAGGTTTTACCACCCTTGGCATTGTCAATCGTAATCATACCATTGGGGGCGATATTGTCGAGTTTTATTCGTGCAAGCTCTTGCACACGAAAGGCGTGCGAGTTGGAGCAAGCATAATTTAATAAAAGACAATCGCCACTTTTACTTGGGTTGTTTAAGCAATAGGTTAAAATTTTTTCGTAATTGCTTTGCGTGATAGGGTGGGTTGCTCCCCTTAACTCACTTTGTTTTTTGGTGACAATAGGGGCAACAATTTTACTCATATTATTGTTTGATAGTCCATAGCATTTGTTGGCAACCCTTTCTAATTTTTTGAGTGATTGAATGTATGAGTTAATGGATTGTTGGGTGCAATCCTTTTTACTATTCAAAAATTCTTGAATGTGCATTGGTTGAATATCCCTTATATATTTTACGTTGGGATAATTTGCTTTGAGAAAATTGGAAAGATTGCTTGATACATCAAGTAAACGAAACTTTTCGTTGTAACTATAAATTGATGTGCTACCACTTATAGCACCATTTTGCTTTTGGGCGTGTTTGTCGATATTTTCTCTAAAATTCATATTGATTGAGTGTTGAAATTGACACTTGATACTTTTCATTTGAATACTCCTTACGTCTATGTAAAATCGCCATTAAGGCGCATATCGCGCCCTTAATGGCGACTTATGACAAATTTGGTTTATCTCTCTATCCTTGAATTACAATCGCTTGAAAAGCGACTAAACGCCACATACTCACGAAATAAAAGTTTGTGATACAATCCACATTAGGGAGCGTGGACTAAAGACAAGCAACATCTATAAAAAAAGCAAGTTGCCTATTAAATGTATTCATTTGCGAGAATGAATACCACTAAAATAAACTCCTTACTTATCGTGAAAAATAGTGAATAACACAAATAAAAATTCCAAACGTAACTACTCTTTCTTAAACGTAAAAATCTTGCGAGATTAAGATATACATATTATAATAAATAAAAAAATTCCATTTCAAGTTTTAGGATAAAAATGAGGTGAGACTATGGAAGAAATTAAGATAGATGAATTATTATGCGAACGATATAGGAACCTTGTGACGATAGAAGACCTAATGGAAAAAGACGACTATAACGAAAATGATAAGTATGAGTTTGAAGAAGAAATATATAAAACCATTTATAATAAGGACGATATAAAAGTTCTGTTGAAATGCGAAGACGATAAGGCGTTGAGATTTTTAAAGGTTTTATTTCAAATGAAATATAGTATCAAGATTGGCAAGGAATATTATGTAAAACGTGAAGACTTTGACGATTTTTTTACTCATCATTTAGGGCAATCTATTGCTATATAGTGGGTGTGAAAGGCATTTGGATATGTTTTAAGTATCACTTATAAATATCACTTTTGCTATTTGGAAAATGTGAAAAGCTAACAAATGCCCATTTTATAAGGGGTTGCGAGATGACTTGTGTAAAATTGTTTGTTATTGTAAACTATTAATATAATAAAATCTAAAAAAGTATAACTAAGAGGACTTATTTGTTGCGAACAACAAGTGAGTCCTCTTTTATTGAATAAAATTGATGCTTGTGATATAATATAACGCATGAAATCTTATTAAAGGTGAGGTACATAAGATGTCCGGATTAATTGGAAAATTTCTTGCACTCAGTGCAAAAGGAAAGTTCGTAACAACATTGGCAACACTTGCAACGCTTGGTGCAATTGCGACACCTATTGTTTACAATGCAACAAAAGCACCTGAACCGGAGGTGGTAGAAGTAGTAGAGCCTACACCGGAACCTACACCGGAGCCCACAGCGGAACCTACACCGGAACCGACACCTGAGCCCACGCCTGAGCCTACTCCGGAACCCACACCTGAGCCTACGCCGGAGCCCACACCTGAGCCTACGCCTGAGCCTACTCCGGAACCTACACCTGAGCCCACGCCTGAGCCTACTCCGGAACCTGCGGGAAGCGGATATTTCATATTAGAAGAAGAATTCCAGCATCAGGTTTGCCATAACAATGATCCTAACAGCGGTTCTATTTATGCGCCTCAGGCCAATGATGATTATGAAGCACAGCTTAGAAGTGCAATTAATGATGAGTTGACACGTCTTGGATATAACAGAGTAGATGATTTTATAGATGGCATGATATTTAGAACGATTCCGATTCCTCTTGGAGAGGATGTGACCACTGCATTGGATCGTGTAGTGATGGATGTCATGGGGGTAACTTTCGATAATCCCACAGCAACCTGTTACCTTGGAAAAATAGGAAAGTGTGAAAACGGATACACAGTATCTGTTGCTGTATTAAGATAAAAACAGAAATATAAAAATTCCCGGGAGATGTTTGATGGAAAATAAATTATATCTGGTAATTCCCTGCTATAACGAAGAAGCAGTTTTACCGGAAACAGCAAAACGACTGAAAGAAAAAATCACTTCTTTAATAGAAAAGGGAAAAATAGATAAGGCAAGCCGTATTGTATTTGTCAATGACGGTTCCAAGGATAAGACCTGGGAAATTATCTGCTCATTACATGAACAGGATAAGGCATTTAGCGGTATCAACTTAAGCAGAAACAGAGGACATCAAAACGCCCTGTTGGCAGGTCTTATGACGGTCAAAGATCATGCGGATATGACTATTTCCATGGATGCGGATTTACAGGACGATATTGATGCTGTTGATGAAATGATTGATAAATACCTGGATGGCAAGGATATCGTATATGGTGTGCGCAGCAGCCGTAAGAAAGATACTTTCTTCAAAAAAGTGACAGCAGAAGGCTTCTACAAATTAATGAATACCATGGGAGCCAACACGGTATTTAACCATGCTGATTATCGTCTCATGAGTAAGCGTGCACTTGAGGGACTGGCAGAGTTTGGAGAAGTGAATTTGTTCCTTCGCGGTGTAGTTCCCATGATTGGTTATCCTTGGGATGTTGTTTACTATGAGCGTGGTGAACGGTTTGCCGGTGAGAGTAAATATCCTCTTGGTAAGATGCTGGCATTTGCTGTGGAAGGAATCACTTCCCTGAGTATCAAACCGATCCGTATGATTACCGGACTTGGTTTCTTTATCTTCTTTGTCAGCATTGTAATGTTGATTTACAGTTTTGTCCGTCATTTTATGGGTGAGACCATTGTTGGTTGGACTACGCTTATGGTTTCCGTATGGGCTATTGGTGGATTGATTCTCTTATCCCTTGGTGTGGTTGGAGAATATATCGGAAAGATTTACTTAGAGACCAAAGCGAGACCCCGGTTTATTATCGAACAGTTTTTGAATGAAGAGTAACGGAAAGAGATTGACGATGGATAACCCTTGACAGTATCAGAATTAACCGATATACTTGAGAAGTTCGTGAAAAGTTAGATAAGACAGCACTTTTGAAACGAAGTGCTGTCTTTTTCTGTAATAGAGTGAGGAAACTATATATATGCATCATAGAATAGAGGTTGGCGTGAAAAGAGAAATAAAAACATTAAAGAAGAAAAATGCACAGGAATTTTATACATTCGAAGATGTCAAAACAACAGAAGATGAGAAAACTATGGGAAAAACGCAGGAGCTTGCAGAAAAACAGGGAATGCGTTACGTGGATGCAGACATCCATCCCAATATTCTGCGTGCTGTAGCAGATATGGGTTTTGAAACCATGTCCCCCATTCAGGAACAGGCGATTCCGGCTCTTTTAACAGGAAGAGACATAATAGGACAGGCCCAGACCGGAACAGGCAAGACTGCGGCTTTTGGAATTCCCATGATTCAGAGCGTAGATGCTGAGCTGAAAAAATTGCAGGCAATTGTGCTTTGCCCTACAAGAGAACTTGCCATTCAGGCGGCAGAGGAAATCAGAAAGCTTGCCAAGTTCATGCATGGGGTAAAGGTACTTCCTATTTACGGTGGTCAGGATATCTCAAGGCAGATCCGGGCACTTAGTCAGGGCGTGCAGATTATTGTAGGAACACCGGGCAGAGTGATGGACCATATGCGCCGCCATACCATCAAAACCGCATATGTGAAAATGATTGTGCTGGATGAAGCCGATGAAATGCTGAATATGGGCTTTCGTGAGGATATTGAGACTATCTTAAAGGACATGCCGGAAGAGAGACAAATGGCGTTGTTTTCAGCCACCATGCCTAAGCCTATTTTGGATATCACACATACTTACCAAAAAGATGCCCAGTATATCAAAGTGACACCCAAGGAAATAACGGTAGATACCATTAAACAGGCATATTACCGTGTGAATAAAAAAGATAAAATGGAAGCACTTTGCCGATTGATGGATTATTATCAGCCGGTCCGCAGTCTGATTTTTTGCAATACCAAGAAAATGGTAGATGAGATGGCAGAAATCTTAAAGCAAAGAGATTATCAGGCAGAAGGGCTTCACGGGGATTTGTCCCAGCACCAGAGAGATATGGTAATGGGCGCATTTAGAAGCGGAAGATGTGCTATATTAATCGCTACCGATGTGGCAGCCAGGGGCATAGATGTCAGTGGCGTGGATGCTGTATTTAATTATGACGTGCCGGAAGATATCGAATATTACGTGCATCGTATCGGACGTACCGGACGTGCCGGAAAAGCAGGCCGTTCCTTTACCCTGGTAACCGGTAGGGAAATTTATAAGATAAGGGAAATTGAACGTATTTGCCATACAAAGATTAAAGAACGAAAGCTTCCTTCCCCTAAAGATATTGTTAAAGTAAAGGCCGGTGTGGTATATGCCCAGGCGATGGAAGTAATGGAGCAGAAGGATTTATCTGCACTGAAGGAATCTATTGAAAAGGCGGCCATGGAAAACGGCTTTTCCGTGCTTGATTTGGCGGCAGCTTTTATGCAGATGAGAGTTGGTGATGAGCCGGAAGAAATTAAGGAAGAAAAACCGTTGTTTGAAAAACGGGGCCGTGGTATGGACAAACACCGTGACAGAGGCAGAAAAGATACTGATAAAAAATACAAAAAGAAACGAAAAGTTCAGAAAAATAAACCATTAGGGAGAATATAAAATATTTGTCAATGCTTGTAGAATATGATACGATAAGGATTAGTATGTAATATTTTCGTTTTTTTAAGAGGTTAGGGAAATGGACAAAGAAGTCAGAAGAAGCAGACAGCAGCAGGAAGCAAGAGAGAGAAGAAGTAAGAGAAGAAAACGTGTTGTCCTGATTGAGAGAATTGTGATGATAGTAGTGTGCCTTGCCCTTTTAGGTGGTGGCAGTCTTTTGGCATACAATATGCTTCCCCAGACAAAGGTGGCAAAGCAGTTAAAGGAAGCAAGTGAACTTCTTGAAACAGCAAACTATGAGGATGCCATAGCATCCTGTGAGGAAGCACTTGCAATTGATTCCACATCTGTACAGGCATACAGAACCATGGCCGGTGCATATCTTACACAGGAAGAGATTACTACAGCAGAGCAGGTTCTTTACCAGGGATGGGAATCTACACAGGACGAAAGCCTGCTTCAGTATTATTGCACGGTTATTTTAAATGAAGCAGTGGCAGATATCAATAATCAGGCTTGTACTTTAAATACATTGGATAAATGTATTTCTGTACTGGAAAAAGATCCTGACAATGCAGATGCTTTCCGCTTGTTAGATGTATGTTATGAACGTTTATTTGGTGCATTTCCTGAACAGGAAGGACTTCTTTGCGAAACACAGATGAATGGTACATGCGGATTTAAGGTGTATCAGGATTTAATGCTCCGTTTACTTCTTGTATATGAAGCAAATTCAACAGATGAATTACTTTCCCAGGTAGTGCAGTTTGCAGCACCGGGAACAGAAGACATCCGTTTGGATGTGGAACATTTGGCAGAATATAAAGAGTTACTTAGCAGAATTTCTACATATACACAGGATGAGGCAGTGATGCAGCTTCTTGCGTGCACACAGAAAGCATTAGAAATGCAGACATTCTTTGGAGAAGCCTTTGCCATATTTGAATCCGGTGAATATGCCCCTATCAGGGACTTTATGAATAAAGAAGAGTATATTGCCATCAGGGATGCCTTCATTGATGGAAGTATGGAATACTGGTATGGTCAGACCTATATTCCCGTAAGCCGTGAAAAGATGAAGTTCATCAAAGAAGAAAGTGGCTGGATGTTTGCTTTTGCAGACTATGATGAATATAATGAGACCGCAGGCGTTATTAACGTATGGGGTGTGAAACAGGAAGATGCAGGAGTCCAGAGATTATGCATTTCTTATGAACCTGCAGGAGAAGCAGAGTATCCCCATACTACCTATGAGTTCATTTATCTGTACAGCAATGTGCAGATTGGAAATGAATATGTACCACAGATGAACTACCGCTTTGAAACCAGAGTGGAAACAGAGGAAGGAACCACGACACAGTTAATCGGTGACTGGGGTGGTGAGCATGAGTGGTCAACAGAATTTTAAATGAAGTGAGGAAGCAGCATGGTATCTTTACTTGCAAAATGGTTGATTAAGGATTATCAGAATACAGCAGATATGACAGTGCGTCAGAAGTATGGAATGTTATGCGGCGGCGTGGGCATTTTTCTGAATATTCTTCTTTTTGCAGGAAAAGCACTGGCGGGCTTTTTAAGTGGCTCCATAGCCATTGTGGCAGATGCGTTTAATAACCTATCGGATGCCGGTTCTTCGCTGATTACCCTTGTTGGATTTAAAATGGCAGGTCAGAAGCCTGACAGTGATCATCCCTTCGGACACGGAAGAATTGAGTATGTTTCCGGATTAGCAGTAGCTATGGTTATTTTACTCATGGCATTTGAACTTTTGAAATCCTCAATTGATAAAATAATGCATCCCACGCAGATACAGACAGGGCCTTTAGTAATTGGCATTTTGACGGTTTCTATTTTAGTAAAGTTTTATATGGCTTTTTATAATAGAAAGATCGGACTAAAGATAAACAGTGCCACCATGGATGCTACCGCGAAGGACAGTATCAGCGATACACTTTCTACTTTTGTGGTGTTGGGAACTACAATTTTTGCACAGATTACAGGTATTGTAATTGACGGATATTGTGGTGTGTTGGTAGCACTTTTTGTATTCTGGGCAGGAATAGAGGCGGCAAAAGAAACTATTAGCCCCCTGCTTGGTCAACCTCCTGAGCCGGAGTTTGTAGATAGAGTGGAAGAGATTATTATGGAGTATGAGTCCTTAGGTGTAATCGGAATCCACGATTTGGTTGTACATAATTACGGACCTGGAAGAGTGATGCTCTCTGTTCATGTGGAAGTTCCTTCAAGTGGGGATATCTTAGTGCTTCATGATATGGTGGATACCATTGAGCACAGGCTTGCAAAAGAGTTAAGCTGCAGTGCCGTGATTCATATGGACCCTATTTGTGTGGATGATGAGATGACCAATGCCATTAAGGAAAAGGTTGCAATTATCATTAAAGAGATGGAAGGAAGTGTAAGCTTCCATGATTTCCGGATTGTACACGGTCCTACACATACCAATCTGATTTTTGATGTTTTGGTACCTTATGATTATGAGATGTCAGATGGCGAGATAGAGACATACATTGAGCAGAAAGTAAAGGAAATTGACGAAAGTTATTTTGTTGTTATAGAAATAGACAAAGCATACGCCAGAGGATGCAAATGAAACAAATGACAATCATACCAAAAAAAATAAAAGAAACATGGCATAAAAGCAGGGCACTTCGCATCTTTGCTTATGCTGTGTTTTTTCGCGTTTTTATCTATATAGTTTCTCTTTGTGTTATGGCAATGTTCGGGGAATATCAGGATGCAATTAATCTTACGGATTTTTTGGAAGCCTGGAAAAGGTGGGATGGATATGCTTATCTTAGAATTGCTGAAGATGGCTATGCCGGCTATCAGGAAAATGGACAGTTTTTAGATATTGTATTTTACCCCTTATATCCCTGGCTTATCAGAGGAGTTACCCTTTTGACAGGTAACTACATGTTATCGGGAATCATAGTTTCCGTGATTTGCTATGGGGCAGGCTGTATTTATTTTGATAAACTCATATGTATGGAATATGACGAACAGACAGCAGAAAATGCACTGATATTAGTATCGGTATTTCCCTTTGCATTTTTCTTCGGGGCAATTATGACGGAATCTCTTTTCTTTGCCCTGTCGGCAGCCTTTCTTTATTATGTAAGAAAGCATAAGTGGCATTTGGTAGCCCTGGTAGGATTTTTGGCTTGTCTGACCAAAATACAGGGCATGCTTCTGACCCTTGTGGTAATAGCAGAACTTTTTTATTGTTATCACCCGGTCGTACTATTAAAAGAAAAGAAATGGAAAGAATTTTGGCAAAAGATTATTATGCAGGGACTAAAATGTGTGCCCATGATATGCGGCGTGTTTGTCTATCTGCTGATGAATTATGTAGTGGAAGGGGACATGTTCCGGTTTATGTATTATCAGGAAAACCATTGGAATCATACCCTGGGACCCATATGGTATACACTGTCCTATATGTGGGATTATGTGCGGGAATCTTGGTATACATCCACCGGCATGAGTTTGTGGATACCCCAGTTTGTCTTGTTCTTTGTAGGCATAGGGGCAATCCTATATGGAATTGCAAAAAAGATGCGGCCCACCTATTTAGTATATTTGATAGCCTTTTACCTGCTTACCTATTCCTCCACATGGCTAATCAGTGGAGGAAGATACATGCTAAATGCCCTTCCCATGTTCATGCTGGGGGGCCGGTTTGTGGCAGAGCATCCAAAAGCAAAAATGCCCCTTGTTATGGCGTCGTTTGCATTTATGATGGTGTATATGATCGGCTATTATCAGTGGAAACAAATTATGTAAAGGTATTGCACAGACTTTGTAAAACGTGTATAATCGTTTGGTGAGATTGTTACTGAAATAACAAATAGTTTATATAAAAGAAGAGGAGAAGAACATGAAGAAACCCACAGTATTAATGATTTTAGACGGTTACGGTTTAAATGAAAAGAGCGCACATAACGCAGTAGCAGAAGGAAAGACTCCCGTTATGGATAAGCTCATGGCAGAGTGTCCTTTCGTAAAAGGAAATGCAAGCGGAATGGCAGTAGGACTTCCCGACGGCCAGATGGGTAACTCCGAAGTAGGTCACCTTAACATGGGTGCAGGCCGTATCGTATATCAGGAACTTACCAGAATCACTAAAGAAATCCAGGACGGAACATTCTTTGAAAATCCCGCACTGTTAAAAGCAGTTCAGAATTGTAAGGATAATGATTCCGCACTTCATATGTTTGGTTTATTATCCGACGGTGGTGTACACAGCCACAATACACATCTTTACGGATTACTTGAACTTGCTAAGAGAAATAACCTTTCCAAGGTATATGTACATTGTTTCCTTGACGGACGTGATACACCTCCTGCAAGCGGCAAGGGTTATGCAGAAGAATTAGAGGCAGAAATGAAGAAAATCGGCGTAGGCGAAATCGCTTCCGTAACAGGACGTTACTACGCTATGGACAGAGATAACAACTACGACAGAGTAAAGCTTGCTTATGATGCACTTACCAAGGGCGAAGGCCTTACAGCGGAAGGTGGTCCTGCAGGTATCCAGGCTTCTTATGACAGAGAGGAAACAGATGAATTTGTAAAGCCTACTGTTGTTGTAAAAGACGGTGCACCCGTTGCAACCATTAAGGATAAGGATTCCGTAGTATTCTTTAACTTCAGACCTGACAGGGCAAGAGAAATCACCAGAACCTTCTGTGATGATGACTTCAAGGGCTTTGAGCGGGGTGCAAGACTTGACCTTACCTTTGTTTGCTTCTCAGATTATGATCCTACAATCCCTAATAAGGATGTAGCATTCCATAAGATTTCCGTTACCAATACCTTTGGTGAATGGCTTGCAGCAAACGGCTTAAAGCAGGCTAGAATTGCAGAAACAGAAAAATATGCACACGTAACATTCTTCTTTAACGGTGGTGTGGAAGAACCCAACGAAGGCGAAGACAGAATCCTTGTAAATTCTCCTAAGGATGTTGCTACTTATGACTTAAAGCCTCAGATGAGTGCTTATGAAGTTTGTGATAAACTGGTAGAAGCAATTAAGTCTGATAAGTATGATGTCATTATTATTAACTTTGCAAACCCTGATATGGTTGGTCATACAGGTGTGGAAGAGGCTGCGATTAAGGCAGTGGAAGCTGTTGATGAATGTGTAGGAAAAGCAGTAGATGCCATCAAGGAAGTTGGCGGTCAGATGTTTATCTGTGCAGACCACGGTAACGCAGAACAGTTAGTTGACTATGAAACCGGTGAACCTTTCACAGCACATACTACAAACCCTGTTCCTTTCATCTTAGTAAATGCAGATCCTGCTTATACTTTAAAAGAAGGCGGATGTCTTGCAGATATCGTTCCTACCATGATTGAGATGATGGGTATGGAGCAGCCTGCTGAAATGACCGGTAAGTCTTTACTGATTAAGAAATAATTGGATTACAAGATAACAATGTGAGCGCTCAAATTTTTGGGCGCTCTATTTGCAAGAGGAAATTCTATGAAAACATGGAAATGGAATGAAACGGTAAGTTATGAATTACTGACACTTTGCTCGGTGTTTGCTTTTCTCTTTTTACTGTGGATGTTTACCGGCAAATGGCCTTTGGATGCAAACACTTATAATTCTTATGCCCTGCAAGCTGACGCGTGGCGACAGGGAAGACTGGATTTGGGACAGAATTATACATGGCTTGAACTTGCTATATACGAGGGGAAATATTTTGTCAGTTTTCCGCCCTTTCCTTCTTATTTATTGTTTCCTCTCACCTTTCTTTTTGGAAGCGATACGCCGGACAATCTGATTCTGTGTCTGATTATAGCAGTTTTGGTTATTTATACCTATCGTTTGGGAAAACTCCTTGGACTTGACGATTTGCAGTCATTGATAGGTACTTTACTGGTAGTAATCGGAAGCAATCAGGTGTTTGTCATGGTGGACGCATCGGTATGGTTTTTAGCCCAGACACTATGCTTTATGCTGTCGGTTATGTCACTGTATCATGCACTGGAAGGCAAGGGAGGTGTATCCCTTGGCCTTTGGGCCTGCAGCGTGGGGTGCAGACCTATGCAGTTTATGTTTTTGCCGGTGTTAGTGTTTGTTTTATATCATAAGAAAAAGACAGTTTCTTCGTGGCGGGACATTGTAAGTGAAAATTGGAAGTGGGTGATTCCCCCTGCCATAGTCGGTGGTTCTTATATGCTTTTGAATTTTCTTCGTTTTGGCAATCCTTTTGAGTTCGGACATAACTATCTGCCTGAGTTTACAGAAGCAGAGTTTGGACAATTTCATGTTAACTACATTGCGGGAAATGTAAGGATGCTGTTTCATTGGCCGGATTTTGCGGAGAATGGAATGTTTACGGTGGATCATTTTGGAAACTTATCTATGTTACTGGTAAGTCCGGTGTTTGTATTGTTTATGATTTATATGTTAGTAGCACTTGCCAAAAAGGAGTATGCGATATTTAGAACAATGTTTTTGGTTTTTGCTTTGGCAATTGCCTATATGCTGGTGGTGGTAATGCACAGAACCATGGGAGGCTGGCATTTTGGAAACAGGTATACCAACGACCTGCTTCCATGGATTTATTTTGGAATGTTGTTATTACAAAGAAAATATCCGGGACTTGCCAAAATCCAGATACCTCTTTGTATCTTTGGCATGTGCCTAAATGCAATTGGGAGCGTGGTAGTATATAACGGCTGGGGAAGATAACCCCGGCTGTTTTTGTTTCTTAAGAACACCTTAAGATAGACTTAATATAGGGTAAGGGAAATTGACAGGGAAAATAGCCTTTGCTATCATGAGTGTATTAACGAGATTAGTACACTAAAAAGAAAGGAAGCGCGTATGATACCCATTGACAGTAACGATGCAAGACCTATTTACGAACAGGTAATTGAACGGTTTAAGATGCTCATATTGCGTGGCATTATTAAATCAAATGAAAAGATACCTTCCGTCCGTAATTTGGCAGTGGAATTATCCATTAATCCCAACACCATACAGCGTGCTTATGCAGAATTGGAAAAGCAAGGTTACATATACACGGTAAAAGGGAAAGGAAACTTTGCGTCTGATACGGCAAAATTGTTGCCGGTATATAAGGGAGAAATATTATCAAAGCTTAAGGTGATATGCAGTGCGGCAGTAGAAGTAGGAATGACAGAAGATGAAATTGCAAATCATGTGAGGGATTGGAGGAACTTATGATTGAGATAAGAAATGTCAGCAAAACATTTGAGGACAATAAAGCAGTTGACAATGTCAGTGTTTCTATTAAAGAAAACACAGTGTTTGGTCTGATTGGAACAAACGGTGCGGGAAAGAGCACGGTACTTCGTATGGTAGCAGGTATTTTAGAGCCGGACGAGGGAGAAATTGCCATAGACGGACTTCCTGTTTTTGACAATGTGGAGGCAAAACGTAAATTTTATTTTATCGCAGATGAACCGTATTTCTTCGCAAACAGCAATCCGGTGGATATGCAGAAGTATTTAAGCAGTGTATATCCGGAGTTTGCAGTGGAGGATTATTATAATTATCTGGTGAATTTTGGATTGGATAAAAGAAGAAAAATTAATACATATTCCAAAGGAATGAAGAAGCAGCTTGCACTCATTTGCGGTATCTGCAGCAACACAAAATATCTGCTTGGTGATGAAACCTTTGACGGACTTGATCCGGTCATGCGTCAGGGCATTAAAAGTATTTTTGCAAGCGAAATGGAGAAAAGGGGACTGACTCCCATTATTGCTTCCCATAACTTAAGAGAATTGGAAGACATTTGTGACCATGTGGGACTTCTTCACAAAGGCGGTGTACTTCTTTCAAAAGATTTGGAAGATATGAAGTGCAACATTCAGAAGGTACAGTGTGTATTTTCCAGCAATGAGGATGAGGAAAAAGCAATTTCTTCTCTTGATATTATGAAAAATGAAAAGAGAGGTTCCTTAAACACGCTTACGGTACGGGGAAGTAAGGCGGAAATACTCGCCATTTTTGCTACGGTAAACACAGTATTTCTGGAAGCGTTACCTCTTTCATTAGAGGAAATATTTATCAGCGAAACGGAGGTAGTGGGCTATGACATTAAAAAACTCATTCTTGGCTAGTTTAAGAGAAAATAATAAAAGAAGAATCTGGGTGTGGATTGTATCCTTTTTTTCCTTTGTCATTGTGCTTCCGTCCATTCTTGCCATAGTAATCAGCCAGAACAAAAGCAATTTGGAAGGTTATATTGAAGTTTACGGGGAAGCGGTGGGAACCCGGATGCTTTATAATGAGGTGACTTATTCCATTACGTCCATGCTGTGTGGACAGAGCGGTGCGGCTTGGCTTGTGATTGCAATGATAGCTGTTTTTTGCGGAATACAGGGATTCTCCTATTTATATCATAAAAAGAAAATTGATTTTTATAATGCAATGCCTGTAAGACGCAAAAAGCGTTTTTTGGTTATCTGGCTAAACGGTGTAATCATTTGTGTAGTGCCCTATTTTATAGGTGTGTTGACTTCACTGCTCGTTGTAGCATGTAACGGTTTTATGACTGCGGATATCTTTGTCGGAGCATGGCAGATATTTGCTTTGAATTTGTGCTTTTTCCTTGGTGTATATCATCTGACAATGCTTGCCGTGATGCTCACAGGGCATGTGATTATCACTTATTGCGCTATTGGAGTATTGTTTTTATATGAATGTATCGTTCGGTTGATGGTTATGGGGTATATGGATATGTTCTTTAAATTATACTCCGGATACAGTATAAGTACAGAACCGGTGTTATCTCCATTTACCATGCTGTTTTCCTATGATGCAATCAATGGAGGGATGTTAAAAAGTGCATGCAGTTTGCTCATATTTGCAGGGTGCACGGGTACTGTTGCATACATAGCTTATCTAAAGAGACCTGCAGAGGCGGCGGGAAAAGCCATAGCCTTTTCATGGCCCAAGCCTTGGCTTAAAATTTTACTGACAGTTCCGATTGCACTTTTAGTAGGACTTGCAGTGGCAAGTATGGTAAATTACAATCCTATATATGGTACCACCAACTTTGGAGTTGTTCTGTTTGCCTTGATAGTGGCTACCATTTTTATGTGCTGCTTAATGCAGGTGATTTATGAATTTGATATTAAAGGGATGCTTCATAAGAAATCCCATATCGTTATTTCAGCAGTTGCAGTGGCATTTATTTTCTGTATATTCCGATTTGATATTTTGGGGTATGACACCTATATACCCAATCCGGAAAAGGTAGAAAGTGCATTTGTGGAATTCCCCATTGATGATTATACCTATTATGGAAACAGTTATTGGGATGAGGATATGCAGTATATGTCAAGAAGACAGTTTGCTGATGAACATATGTATCTGACCGATATTGGCTCAGTGAATAAACTTTTGCAGCTTTCCATAGATGCGGTAGATGGATATGAAAATTTAGATAAACTTTATGATGATACAGAGCGAAATTGGCATACTGTAAATGTGACTTTCCGCATGGCAAATAAGAGAGAGATAAGCAGAAGTATTTGGGTTGACGTGAATGATCCCGAAATGGCAGAGGTAATTGACCGCATTGAATCCTCTGAGGAATTTATTAGCGGAGCATATATGGGTACATCCGATGAGCTTACGCTGGCTCTTAATGATGAAAACAGAAAAGTGATAGCACATTTTGGTAACGGTATTTATCGCGTTGACATGAAAAGAGAAGAAGCAAAAGAACTTTTGAAATTATATCAGGAAGATATCAGAAGCAGCAGTTTCTTTAAGTTCCGTGAAAATGCTTGCGTTGGAAGCATGGTGCTTAGTTTTGAAAAGAAAAACGAACACTATACTTCTTATGCGGAAACATCACTGCAGATTTATCCTTTTTATGAAAAGTCGATTGCTTATCTGAAAGAGAAAGGATACTACATGGACGGATATCTTAATCCGGAAGATATAGAGCGTATCCAGGTGACCAATTATCATAATGAACTGGTTGAAGCCGCAAATGAGCAGGAGGAAGTATCAGAATTTACACAGGCAGGTTTTGAGGCAGCAACAATGGTTGTTCCTAAGGAATATGATGAGTTGAATGATTTTACAACAAGGATTACATATGAATCCGAAGAAGATATAGAGAAATTATGCGATAGTCTTTATCCAAGAGATTACTTATATCAAAGTTGGCATAATGCAAATGGAGCAGATGATGACTATATGGTAATTGTGTATTTCAAACCGGAAAGTGAAGTAGGAATCGATAACGATGGAATGGCATATTATGGGTTTGCACTTGCTGGAGTACCGGGATTTGTAGAGGAAGATACCGCTTACGTTAAGTAAGCGGTTTTCTTTTGCGAGTTGAAACTCTTTTTATTTCAAGATATAATAAATGAGATAAATCAAAAGGAAAGAGCATGGAATAAGATGAAAGAACGCATGATAGATCAAATTATGAATAAAGACATTAAGATAAAGGGAATTGATTTCAAGGTAGTAGATTTTGCATTTATAGGTTGTTTATTTATTTTCGCATTTGTTATCCGTATGAATCTTTTTCCTATTGAATCAGCGGATTACTATGGATTTTTGCAGAAATGGATGTTTGAAATAAGAGAAAACGGTGGTTTTTGGTCCCTTGGAATGGAAATATCCAATTATACCTCACCGTATATGTATATTATGACGATTCTTTCCTACATCAGCACCAATGATTTATATGCGTTGAAACTGGTGTCAGTTTTATTTGAATACATAGGAGCAATTGCTATTTTCCTGATTGTGTATGAAATTACAAAAAGCAAAAGAAGAGCTATTTTAGGAATGGCGGCGTTATTGCTTTCGCCCACAGTGATTTTAGATGGTGCATATTGGTGTCAATGCGATATGATTTACACCTGTTTTTTGTTATATTCTTTCTATTATTTTTTGAAAGACAACAGTAATAAATCCATGATTTTCTTTGCAATATCCTTTGCTTTTAAGTTGCAGTCCCTGTTTTTACTGCCGTTTTACATGATTATGTGGCTGAAAAGGAAAACCATTCTGTTAAGACATCTTTTATGGGTTCCGGTTATCTATGTGGCAAGTGCGGTTCCGGCATGGATAGCAGGCCGTGATTTGAAAAATGTATTATCTGTCTACTTCAGCCAGTCGGGATATTATCCTTGGGGGACATTACAATATCCGAATATTTATGCGTTGATTGGTGAGGCGATGCCGGATATGCGGCATGCAGAAGAAGTGAGCGGGGCAGGACTTTATATGACGGTGATATTGCTGGGATGCATTGCTTATTATTTCTACACAAAAAATGTCATGCTGACGGAAGATGTAATGGTTACACTGGCACTTTTTACAGTGGCAATCACCGTGTACAGTCTGCCGCACATGCATGACAGATATGGATTCTTTATTGACTTACTGGCAATTGTTTATAGTATGTACAAAGGTAAGAGGCTGCCGGTTGCCTGCGGCTTTATACTGGTTTCCCTACTGACTTTTATGCCTTATCTCATAGGGGTGACCATTGTACCCATACAATATCTTGCCATCGGACAGCTTGCACTGATAGTATACGTAGGCTGTGACTTGTACAAACAGGTAAGCGAATATACACTTACAATACAATAATCCAATCTTTTAATAAGCGGAGTTTTAGTCCCCATTCCTGAGAGATGGGATACCCGGAAACAACGGGATAAAAGATAAAGAAAACGATAAGGGCGATGCCGAGATATAGGGCAGTCGCCTTTTTTCCGTATTTAAAGTTGGTGTTCAGATAGTTCATGGTATAACCCATCATTAGTATCACAAACAAAATAGCAGGGAAGTAATGATAAATGAAGGTGATTCTTCCAATGCTCATCCAGGGAATGTACTGGGCTGCATATGCAATGCAAAGAAAGCCTGCTTGTTTATCTTTCTTAAATATCCACTGATAGAGAAGAAAGAATACACAAGGGATACCCACCCACCAGATGGCAGGATTACCCATACAGCTTACAGCACTGACATGGGTGGCATTTACCATGTCGTTTGCATATAAAAGGGGCATCCAAATAAAGGGCCACTCATAAAAAGGAGAACTGTAATAATGTTCAGCTTCCAAATTGGCATGGTAATCGTACATGGCCATGGTACCCTGTATGGTTTTATCAATCAAGCCATTGTACGGTGTATATCCCACAACGGGTATAAAGCTAAGTGTATAAACAAGTAACGGAATTGCCACAAAGAAGATGCAGCAATAGCCAAATAACCGGAAAGTCTGTTTGCCTTTAAAATGAGTAAAAGTATACCAAAAGAATAAAACTGCAAGCCCTAGTCCTGCATACACACCGGTCCATTTGGTTGCGATGCCACAGGCCATGGAAATACCGCACAGAGCCAGGGGTAAAAGAGTTTCTTTGGTCATATAGTCGTACATAAAGTAAAACATAAGCAGAATAAAGAATGCTGCAAAGATATCAATGGTTGCAATTCTTGATAAAGTCAGATGCATACAGTCAAAGGTGAGAAGCCCTGCAGTTGCAGTTGCAACATAAGTGTTTTTGAACAACTTTTTGGCAAAAATGTACATGACACCGATAATGAGAATGCCAAAGAGGGCAGACATAAAGCGCCATCCGAAGGGATTCATGCCAAATAAACAAATTCCCAGGGAGATGATGATTTTTCCAAGGTGGGGGTGAGTGGTTTCGTAGGTGGTAAGACCATGGATGAACTCGTAAGCAGTACGGCCGTGATATACTTCGTCAAACATGCTGCCGCTCATATAGGTAACTGCATCGGGAAACATATCCTGTTCATCGAAAAGAGCAGGATAGTCCTGTGTGTTTACAGGTACTATGACTTCACCGGAAGGACCGGTAAAGACCATTTCATTTAAGACGGCGGCATCGTGAAGCGCAACCATGCCAAGATAGCGGGTGTTATAATTGATGGGAAGTTTATTCCAAGCAAAAACAGTTTCTGCATTATCCTCACCGTTAATAACTTCCCATTGGCCGCTCACTTCGTTAAAAACAGAAAGAGAAAAGGTTCTTGCTTCTAAATTTCCTAAAAAAATATGCATATCGGTTACATCTATATATTCGCCGAAATCAATAATAATATCCCGGCTTTCGGATGTAGTGGTATAGGCAGATTCCGGTGCGTAGGCATTTCCCAATTTGAAAAAAACCAAAATAGTAAATATTAGCATGAGAGCGCTCATGCATATGTAATCTTTTTTTGTCATAGGATTCCCTCTTAATCTTTTTTCTGATTTACAGTATAGCAAGGAAAAGCTGCGAAAACAAGAATGAAACTGTAGACAAAAGGCTATACTTGTAAATAAGAAAAAAGAACGGCAGGAGGCTATTTATGAAAACATATATGCAGATTACCAATATCCACGGAAGAGAAATCCTAGATTCCAGAGGAAATCCTACTGTTGAGGCAGAAATTACCCTGACAGATACCATGACAGGGAAGAGATATGCAGGAAAGGCATCCGTTCCATCAGGGGCCAGCACAGGCCGCTTCGAAGCAGTGGAACTTCGCGATGCAGAAACCAGATATTTCGGATTAGGGGTTAGAAAGGCAGTTTCTAATATCAACACGAAAATCAAAGAGGCCATTTACGGAAGAAACGGTTTAAACCAGATTGAAATTGACAGAATCTTAATTGAGACGGACGGAACGGACAATAAAGGAAATCTTGGAGCCAATGCAACCCTTGCAGTGTCTATGGCGGTAGCCAGAGCAGCGGCAAAGGCTTTGAATATTCCATTATATCAGTATTTGGGTGGTGCTTATACAAGGCTGATGCCGGTTCCCATGATGAATATATTAAATGGCGGAAAGCATGCATCCAATACTGTAGACTTCCAGGAATTTATGATTATGCCGGTGCAGGCGGAAAACTTTGCGGACGGACTTCGTATTTGTGCAGAAATATACCATTTTTTAAAGAAAATATTAGAAGAGAAAGGACTCTCTACCGGCGTCGGTGACGAGGGTGGATTTGCCCCTGACCTTCCTGATGCAAAGGCTGTGTTGTCGCTGATTGTAGAGGCAATTGAAAAGAGTAAATATTTACCAGGGCAAGATATCAAGATAGCCCTTGACGTGGCAAGCAGTGAATTATACAATGAAAAGACAGGTATGTACCATTTCCCCGGAGAAAGTGCACTGACGGGTAAGGAAGTTGTCAGGGATACCGCCGAAATGATATCTTATTATGAGGAATTGATTCATGAATTCCCGATTCTTTCCATTGAAGACGGCCTTGCGGAAGATGACTGGGATGGTTGGAAGCATATGACAGAGCGTTTAGGTGACAAGATTCAGCTTGTGGGAGACGATCTGTTTGTGACAAACACCAAGCGTTTAGATGCAGGTATTAAGCTTCATGTGGCAAATGCAATTCTTGTAAAAGTAAATCAAATCGGTACAGTTTCCGAAGCAATGGAAGCCATTGAAATGGCACAGAAAAATGGTTATAAAGCTGTTATATCCCACAGGTCCGGCGAGACAGAGGACACTTTTATTGCAGACTTAGCTGTTGCAGTAAACGCAGGCCAGATTAAGACAGGTGCACCTTGTAGAAGTGACCGTGTGGCGAAGTATAACCAGCTTCTTAGAATTGAAGAAGAATTGGGAAGCGTAGCATGCTATAAAGAACCGTTTAACAAAATATAACGGCACATGAAAAACAAGCGCAGCAAAGCTGCATTTGTTTTTCGTGCCGTTATAATGAGCATGCCGCTGCGGTAGCAGCAGTGAGTGCAAAGCGCGGGCATGCGAGTTTATAGAATGAAAAAACAAGTGAAAAAGAGAAGGTAGGAACAAAGGATGAAAAAATTTAGAAACACAGTCAGAAAATTAACTGCGACACTGCTTGCAACCATCATGGCAGTTTCTGTATTGTGGACCATGCAGCCGGCTGAAGTTATGGCGAAGCAGGCAGTTTCAAAAGGGATTGATGTTTCCCAATATAACGGTCCCATTGATTGGAACCAGGTAAAAGCCGCAGGCTATGATTTTGTATTTATTAAAGTGGGAAGTACCAAAAGTGGTATTGATCCTAATTTTGCAGCAAATATCACCGGTGCCCAGGCGGCAGGATTAAAGACCGGTGTTTACATTTACTCTTATGCAACCACTCCGGAAGCAGCTGCCCAGGAGGCAAATCTGGTATTGGAATGGGTTAAAAATTATACCATTAATTTTCCTATCGTTTTTGATATTGAAGACAAAGTGCATAAGAATTTAAGCCAGGAACTTTTGATTTCCATTATTAATTCGTTTTGTTTTCCCATAGACGCAGCGGGGTATTATCCCATGGTATATTCCTACAAAAATTTGTTTGACGGCAAATTGAGTATTTGCGGATGGGACAGATGGGTAGCTCATTATAATGGAACTTGCGGAAGCACCAATAATGTATGCTTTTGGCAGCACACCAGCAGCGGAAGTGTTCCCGGCATCGGTGGCCGCGTGGATTTAAATTATCAGTACAAAGATTACAGTTCATTAATTATTCCGGAAGGATTTGTGGAGCGCAACGGTGCCATAAGATTCTACCGTAATTGGCGCATGCAAAAAGGCTGGGTAGATTATAATAATACCAGATATTATCTTGACGTTGCAGGTAACATGGTGAGAGGCTGGTTTACGGATCCTTCGGGAACCTATTATTTATCACCCGCAGACGGTAGCATAGCAAGAGGTCAGTGCGTGGTAGAGGGTGCAGACTATTATTTTACCGCAGAAGGTGTTAAACTTAGCGGCTGGGTAGTCCTCGGCGACCAGAGGTTTTATTATGATCCGGCAAATAACGGTATTATGAAAAGAGAATGGATGAGTGATGCAGAGGGTAAGTTCTATTTCTTTGACAGAACAGACGGACATATGCTTACCGGAGCTCAGAATATTGACGGCATAGAATTTATGTTTGATGCAAATGGTGTCAGACAGGGAGGATGGATTACCTTAGAAAACGGAACATTTTATTATGATCCGGCTACAGGAATGAAGGTCCGTGGATTTTTAGATGACGCAGCAGGACGTCATTATTTATCTCCCGATGACGGACACCTGGTAACAGGTGCAGCAGTCATTGACAAAAAGAACTATTTGTTTACACCTGAAGGTGTCATGATGACAGGAATGGTAGCAAGAGAGGACGGAAGCTATTACTACGATACAGCTACCGGACAGATGCTCACAGGATGGATTACACTTGGAGAACAGACCTATTATGCCGATGAGGTAGGTCATATTGTCACAGGTGTATACACTATTGCAAAACAGCCCTACTACTTTGGTGCGGACGGAGTCTTAGTGAGAAACCAGGCAGTGGAAATTAACGGTGTTTCCTATGTGACCACACCGGAGGGGGTTCTTACAGAAGTAGAAGCAGCTCTTGCAGGAGAAGGACAGTAAGGGAAAGCGACATAATCTACAAAATTGAGATAAAATGCTTGAAATCTATGGTTTTATATGGTAAACTATGGTTTGTTCGGCATTAGGAGGTGTAGAAATGGCAGTATTAAGAATTATCATTCAGATTATTTTTATATTAGTTAGTATTGCATTAGCTGTTTTAGTATTGATGCAGGAAGGTAAATCAGCAGGACTTGGAGCTGTAAGCGGAGCTGCTGAAACCTACTGGGGTAAGAATAAAGGACGTTCCATGGAAGGTAACTTAGTAAAGATTACAAAGTATCTTGCGGTTGCATTTATTTTACTTACAGTAGTTTTAAACCTTAACGTATTTTAAGAACTTAAGCACTCTTGCAAAAGAGTGCTTTTTTTACTTTATAGGAGATTTTGATGGGACAAGATATTCATGAAAGACGGAAAAACTTAATATGTGAACTGGTAGAGGATGAATTGTATGTTCCCATGAAAGAAAAGGAACTAGCCATTTTTATGCAGGTAAAACCGGAGGAACGTGCTGATTTAAAGCAGGTATTAGAAGAACTTTTGGCAGAAGGAAGACTGCAGATTACCAAGCGCGGCAAGTATTTAAAGGGCGACGGGAAAAAGCAGGACGGAGAATTAATTGGAACCTTTATCAGCAATTCCAGAGGCTTTGGTTTTGTGGAGATAGAAGGAAGAGAACAGGATTTGTTTATTCCGGAGAGCGGTGTAAACGGTGCTTTTCATAAGGATAAGGTACAGGTTGAACTTTTAAATGAACAGCGAGGAAAACGTCCCGAGGCAAAAGTGGTCGCCATTTTAGAGCATGCCCTGACACAGGTAGTGGGAACCTTTGAAAAATCCAAGACCTTCGGTTTTGTGATTCCTGACAATGATAAAATGTCTTCTGATATTTTTGTGCCCATTGAACGTTCTAAAGGAGCAGTGAACGGGCATAAAGTAGTAGTAGAACTCACAGATTACGGTGATGATAAGCATAAACCTGAAGGTAAAGTGGTAGAAATTATCGGGCATATCAATGACCCCGGCGTGGATATTATGTCTATTGTAAAGGGCTTTGAACTTCCTACAGAATTTGACGCAAAGGTATTAAACCAGGCAGAGCGCATGAATAAAGAGGTATCCGAAGCAGATATGGCAGGGCGGAGAGACCTTCGCGACGTTACCATGGTAACCATTGACGGAGAGGATGCCAAAGATTTAGACGATGCTGTCAATGTATATAAAGATGAAAACGGTTATCATCTGGGCGTGCATATCGCAGATGTTACCAACTATGTACAGGAAAACTCTGCCCTTGACAGAGAAGCATTGAAGCGTGGCACCAGTGTTTACCTGGTTGATAGGGTGATTCCTATGCTTCCCCATGCATTATCAAACGGAATCTGTTCTTTAAACCAGGGAGTGGACAGACTTGCACTGAGCTGTCTTATGACCATTGACGATAAAGGGGAAGTGACGGATTATGAAATTGTAGAGTCTGTCATCAACGTAAACAGCCGTATGTCCTATACGGAAGTGAAGAAAATATTGGAAGATGACGATAAAGAGACCATAGATAAGTATGAAGAACTGGTGCCCATGTTCCGCATGATGCAGGAACTTTCGGGAATTCTCCGTGAAAAGAGAAGAAAACGTGGTTCTATTGACTTTGATTTCCCGGAAAGTAAAATGATTCTGGATGAGAATGGAGTACCTCTTGAAATTAAGCCCTATGACAGAAATACAGCCACCAAAATCATTGAGGATTTTATGCTTCTTGCCAATGAAACAGTGGCACAGCATTTTTACTGGATGGAGATGCCTTTTGTATACCGTACCCATGAAACTCCGGATCCGGAGAAAATTTTAAAACTGGGTACCTTCATTAACAATTTTGGCTATCATATCAAAGTTAAAGTGGGTGAAAATGAGGTTCATCCCAAGGAGATACAAAAGCTTCTTGGTAAAATAGAAGGAACCGATGAAGAAGCGCTGATTGCAAGACTGACCCTGCGCAGTATGAAGCAGGCCAAATATACCGTAAATTGTAGCGGACACTTTGGTCTTGCCTGTCAGTATTATTGTCACTTTACTTCTCCCATCAGAAGATATCCCGATTTGCAGATTCACCGCATTATCAAGGAACAGCTTCGTGGCAGATTAAAGGAAGAGAGAGTAGAGCATTATAAGGCGATTCTGCCTGAGGTTGCAAAGCACTCCTCAGAGATGGAACGCCGTGCAGACGAGGCAGAGCGGGAAACGGACAAACTGAAGAAAGCACAGTATATGGAAAGCCGCATCGGCAATAAATACGAGGGCGTGATTTCCGGGATTACCGCATGGGGAATTTATGTGGAACTACCCAATACCGTGGAAGGTATGATACACGTATCACGCCTTGTGGGAGATTATTATTACTATAGAGAAGAAACCTACGAAATGGTAGGAAGAGATACCGGCAAATGCTTTAAACTGGGACAAAAGGTAACCATTATGGTAGATGACGTAGACAGAATGTCTAAGAGCATTGATTTTATTTTGGCACCTGAGGAAGGAGAATAATCATGGCAAAAGAGGCTATGAAACTGGTTGCGAATAACAAAAAAGCATATCATGATTATTTTATTGAAGAAAAATATGAAGCAGGTCTTGTGCTGCACGGAACGGAAGTGAAATCCCTCCGCATGGGAAAGTGCAGCATCAAGGAAGCTTTTATCCGTGTAGAAAAAGGGGAAGTGTATATTTACGGCATGCACGTAAGTCCTTATGAAAAAGGAAATATTTTCAATAAGGATCCCTTGCGCCCAAAGAAACTGCTGTTACATAAGCAGGAAATCCGTAAACTCATTGGAAGTAGTGCAGAAAAGGGCTATACACTAGTACCTCTTCAGGTATATTTTTCGAATGGAAGAGCAAAAATAGAGATTGGTCTTGCAAAAGGTAAAAAGCTTTATGATAAGCGTCAGGATATTGCGAAAAAAGACCAGAAGCGCGAAGCGGAAAAGGAAATGAAAATCAGGCTTCGGGTATAAGAATTCAGAAAGTTTTCACACTTTTTTCATTGCTATTGGTGTGATAAATGTTATAATTAAATCAGATAAGGGTTAGTAAAGGTTTCGACAGGGGTCTTGCAGCTGGAGAAGCTATCCGCAGGCGATGCGTCAAATCGCAACACTAAATATAAACGCTGATAATAAATTAGCATACGCTGCCTAATGGCAGCTGTCCGACTTAGTGCACCTACACATTAAGATCCGGGCATCGACTATGTAGGAAACGACACAGGCTAAGCTTTGCACCTGTGGGCGTATGATGAAGCTACTAAACGGATTGGGGTGTCAATTTCCTGATCTGGGAGGGAATGCGGGAAACCAAAACAATTGACTATGATAGTAGAAGGACAGGGAATGGGTCTTTGGACGCGGGTTCGACTCCCGCCTAATCCACTCGACCACAGGTATACGAACCCTAGTTCAAACACTAGGGTTTCTGTGTTTGGAAATGTCTTTGGAATAATCATAGAATTATCCCAACCCCCAAGAACAAAAGAATACGCATTGACGTTTGGTGGAATAATTCATTGGGTATATGACCACTACGAAGTGCGGATAAGTCGCTCTACCATTACGCAGGTAAGAAATAAATGTGGCTTAAGTTCATTAGAAGCTAGGGGAGAAAAAGAAATTGTTTTACCAAATTTAAAATCTGAAAAAGAGAAGATGGTTATAGAGGCATTTAAAAATTTAGGAATCGTATAATTTAGAACCAGTGAGGTATAAAAATCTCGCTGGTTCTTTTTATTATGTATCGAATATTAAAGTTTTTATATTAGATTCAGAGTAACTAATTCATTGAATCTCTATATTGTTTATACCATGCTGAAGAATGGCACAAATTAATTCGTTTCTTGAGTAGTTGATTTGTTGTGCTGTGGCGTCTATATCTGCAAGCAGATTTTCTCGAATCCTAATTGTGATTACCTTTGTGCCATCCTCACCACGCTTTTTTAAAACCAGTTTTTCTAGTTCAGTATTTTTCATGATATCAAACCTCGCTTTTGATATTAATTATAGTTTGACATTGCATATAAAAATATATTACAATAAACTGTCAGTATGTAATACTATGCGATATCATAAAAGAAAATGGAGATGATTAGGTATGTTTTGTAGTCAATGTGGAAATCAATTAGTAGAAGGGACACAATTTTGTCCTAAGTGCGGAACACCTATTAATGGTGTTGCTAATATCAATAATGGTAATGTAGCATCTTCCCAATCAGATGTGAAAAAGCCGAATAAAAAACGAAAAAAAGGAATTGTTGCAATTGCGCTTGTTGCTCTCGTTGTGATAATTTTGGCGATAAGATATTATAATTCACCGACTAAGCAGGTTGAAAGAGAACTTGTTGGTACATGGGAGTGTACTTACAAGGCAAATTGGGCGAGTGACTCTCGTGGTGAATATAAAGGAGTTATTTTTAATCTAAATAGAGAAGATACGCTGTTTCTAGATGAGGTTACATATAGTGTAAAACTTAATAGTGATGGTAGTGCAGAGCGTACATTCTATTTTACAGACATTGATGGTTATGATGAAGAAAGAACTGAGCGTTTTGAATATAATGTATACTATACAGAGCATGAGAATGGTGATTTGAGTTGGAGCATAGGGCCTGTCGATAGTAACGAAACACTCTTTTTCGTATTTAAAGATGACGATGAAAATCTATCTATGTTTGTAGCTGGAAGATTGTTACCATTTGATACTGAAGAGACTAATCGTGAACTCAAGAAAGTAAGATAAAACATATAATCGGTAAAAATAACTATCAAGTTTTGGCTAAATTTTGGTGTGCAGATTAAAACAAAGCGATTATACATAATCAAATGTGCGGATGGTAAAGAACATTCGTGTGCTTCTCAAATAGTCTGTCATACAAATGAGACACCAGATGGAACACGTTGGTTTATTGGCGATGTGACAAAAAGATGAATAGTTTGATTTTAAATGCTGCATCTTTTATGGAGGGAAAAAATGTTCTGTAAGAATTGTGGAAAAGAAGTAAGTGAAGGTGCAAATTTTTGCTCGGTTTGTGGTACTGTCATTGACAATGAAACAGTGACTGAACAAAGTGGCAACGACCTACTTATTGCTAAGAAAAAGTCTACCTCTAAAATACGAGTTGCTATTGTTTCATTGTTTCTTTTATTTTTGGCAGGTATTGTCTCTGGAAGCATTATTAAAGGGGATGGAGAAAAGAAAGCCATTGCAAAAAGCGAAATCACATCGGTCGAGAATAATGAAAATGTGGTTGAAGAAGAACCGGCTATTGAATTAGTTGAAAAAACAGAACTCCAAAAAGAAGAAGTAATCGAAGAAAAAGAGTCAATAATTGAAGAAAATGAAGCAATAATCGAAGAAAAAATAATATTTGATTCTAGTTCGATTAGGATAATAGAAGAACCTGAATCAGATACTGTGGCTGAACCAAATGCAAAGCTTGGAACTGATGAAAAGGTAAAGCACATCGAAAATGCTGAAAAGGTTACTGAGAAAATTACTTATGATACTGTTATCGAGTATACTGACGAAGTAATTCTTTATGACTTTAAGAAAAGCGGTAATGTTGGTTCTACACCTATCCGCAATGTCAATATCAATTATGAGGGTTATTGTGGTACAAGAATGTCTATCGATGGTAATACTTTGACTTATTCATTCTATAAACATAGTTCTCAAATTGAACCTAATGCTCGTATCAGAATCTTTAAACTAAGTGATAAAAATACTGTTTATTCTGATATGAATGTAACAAAAGATACAAATTACACATTTGACATTACTGATTTGGAAAATGGTTTGTATTATCTTTATACAGTTGTACCAACTGCAAAAGATGATGTATCGACATATCACTATTTTTATGTAAATGGTAATGACAGTTATATGTGTAGCATTCACTATGGTAGCAAAGATACCATTGTAAATGGTCGAGGAAACTTTGTTAAAGCAATGAAAAATATCGACCCTAACGATTGTCTTGATTTGGATGAAATTACTTATCCTACATCTGGTTCCAATGGTAGAGTTACACATGTTGACCTTTGGGTTGAAAAGGGTAAAGAACTTATCAAAGATGATTGGACTGATGAAGCAAAAGTATTTGCTTTTGTAAACTATATTGCAAGTAATGTTGCTTATGATAGTTACAAAGTTGATAAACTTAAATATTCCAGAGCAAGAGTTGCATCAACAGATACCTATGATGGTTATACTGATGATAATAACTTTGCTTATTACAATGGTGTTGGTGTATGTTGGGATTACACTAATATTCTTGCAATTATGTGTCGTTCTAATGGTATTCCTTGTACATCTTATGATGAATATATGCATACCTACAATGCTATTTATCTTAATGGACACTGGATGCCTATTGATATTACTTTGTTTAATGATTATGTATGTGACAGTCCTGATACATCTGAAGTCGGAAAACAAAGTGAAACAAAAAGAAAATACACAAATGGTTATGGTACTTACAAAGGTGTTTATGAACCTTTATCCATCGGTAAACAAATTTGGACTTATGAGAATGCTACGAACCCTGACAACAATGTTCCTTGGCTTCGTGACTAAGAAATATAAGTACAACTTGAGCCCATATGCTATGAGAATATCATAGTGTATGGGTTCTTTTTTATGGAAGGTCAGAGAGGGGATGTATCTCACTGACCTTAAAAAAAGGAAATGATTAATATGTATTAGACATTCTTGAAAATAGAATGAATAATATTGTATTTGGTTTTGATTGATTCCAATTCTCGATATTCTTCAATAGGAAGTTCAATAGTATCCTTTTTACTCTCGCCGATTGTGCATTGTACAGGTTCAAAAGACATATTGTCATTGGCAAATAAATCTTTATATTTTAATATCCAACGATATAAAGTGTTATGAGGAATACCGTTCATGTGAGCATACTTCTTATATCCAATGCCAGAATCAAGATATCTTTTCACATGAAATATTTTTACGTCTTCACGATATCTACTATTTGGTATATGAGTTTTCTGTAAATTATCCATATTAATACCTCCTTTTTTATTTATTATAGAATTTATAATGTGTTAATTCTATTCGCAATATAACTGAAAAAACATAATATTTTCCCATCATGCAAACAGTTGCATTTTTGTTATCTGCTCATATACGAGCAGATATTTTTTTGCCATAAATCCGAAAAATGAAAAACGTTGTGCATAGTGCACAACGCAATATTGTTGAATATATAGACGGTGTCATTAGTCGATTTTGAAAGGATGTGAAAGAACATGAATGTGTATGAAATTATTACACAAAAGATTTTAGACAAGTTGGAGGAAGCAAAAACATTAAACAAACCATTTCATTGGATTCGCCCGTGGTCTGGTGGACCTCCTTTTGCAGTAAGTTACACAACTGGGAAGGCTTATCGAGGGATTAATAGAATGATACTTGAACCGGGTGAGTACATGACTTTTAATGCATTACAAGACTACAGAAAGACGCAGCCAGAGGATGCGTCTATCTTTGTAAAACAAGGTTCACACAAGAAGCCAATTTTCTATTATGGTACATTCGATAAAAAGGACGAAAATGGAAATCCTGTTTTGGACGAATTTGGCAAACAAGAAAAAGGTAGGTTTTTAAGGTTCTATCAAGCCTTCAATATTGAAGATATTTGTGGCGTGCATTCTCATTATCCTGCTGTAAAAACCTACAAGACGAGTACGAAGCAGACTAAATTGTTGGATAAATATATTGATGCATATGCTAAAGCAATCAGCTTAACAATTGATATTGTTGATGATGGTTCGAACTGCTTCTATAGTCCGTCAAATCATATGGTAAGGGTTCCTGCAAAAGAAGGATTTAAGTCTACGTATGCATACTATAGTTCTTTGTTACATGAAATAATTCATAGTACGGCAAAAAGTGTTGGACGATATGTGGGAAAGACATTTGGCACAGACCCATATTGTCGAGAAGAACTGGTGGCTCAGATTGGAAGTCAGATGTTATTATCTCATTTTCAAATTGCTTTTGATGATAGCGAATTTACAAATGATGTGGCATATATTGATGGCTGGTCGTCTAGACTGAAAGAAAGCAAACAAGAAATTGCAAAAGCAGCTGCGCAAGCGGAAAAAGCAATGCAGTTTTTTCTTGATACAGCGGAAGATAAAATGAAAAAGAAGAAAACAGCATAATAGTGATTGATTAAGGCTGATTCCAAATTTGGTTTCAGCCTGTTTTATAATCATCGTCACGATGCTTCAATTGAGTTAGTGCGTGCGCAGAACATCAAAGGAGGAGGTGAAAATAAATGGAACTATTTTCTGGATTTATCAAATGCAATGAATCGATTTTTGATGACGAAGAAGGTTGGAATAAAACGCAGGAAGAAAAACCAAACGAGATATTGGAAGACCCACGTGAAATTTATAAGTTTCTAAAGACAAGAGTTTATAAGCAAGATGAGGCAGTAAGAAAAGCAAGTATGCTTTTGTATAATCACGTACACGGTCGTGTGTCTAGAAATCTATTTTGTGGTCCTTCTGGATGTGGGAAAACATACATTTTCGATGTAATAAAGAACGAGTTATTTCCCTATATCATCATTGCAAATTCGGCGGTGTTTACCCAAAGCGGATTTTCTGGTGCAGAAAAAATATATAGTCCATTGTTGTCAATAGATGAAAAAGCAAGTAAAGGCTACATCGTGGTCTATGACGAGTTCGATAAATTTGTCACACCGAAAGTCGAGAGTCATGGAAATAATGTTAGTTCGGCAATGCAGGCAGAACTTTTGGCTTTAGTGCAATCATCTCAGCCATATATTATGCTACGTCGTCATTCTTCTGATAGCGGGAAACGTGTACGCTTAGATAATATTAGCTGGGTTTTTGTAGGGGCTTTTTCTGCAAAAGCTAATGAAATAGCAAAAAATAAAAGTACAAAAGCATTGGGGTTTGGCGCGCAGACATGTAATTTTTCTGCGTTTGAAGAGGAGCTGACATTAGACGATGTAATTGATTTTGGATTGATTCCAGAACTTGCTTCAAGAATCGGTTCGATAACAAATTTACGTCCTCTTCAATTAAAGGATTATATGTATTTGATTTCGGAATTTGAAAATTCACCTATACAACAAATTGAAAAGAAGTATTTGCTTCCTAAAGGATTTATTCGTAGAGAAGTTCTTTCAGATGATGAATTAAAACAAATTGCTGAAAACGCTTACGAGAGCAGTCTAGGAGTTAGGTCAGCATACTCACAAATTCAACAAAGATTAGATGATTACATATTTGATAATTTTGAAAACTTTACACCATCGTTCTAATCGAGGAAAGGCTTTTATTTTGAATATTTAGTATTTACCGATACAGAGGATTATAACTGTTTCTGTATCAGTATTTTTTTAACAGGAGGAAGTAATATGGTAATTCGATTTGATGTACATGGAAATGATACAAAAGTTAAACTTGATGTAGAAAATCCAATCAGTGCTACAAAAATAAAACGAATATTAGAATACCTTGAAGTTGAAAACCCAATGATTACATATGGTGATACAAACAATATTTGTGCAGCGATGGGGAGCAATATATACTATCTTGCAATGAATGCGTGGCGTGCGGATAACGGTAAAATGTATTCATGTGCTAATGCGTTAATCCTTCTTAAGAATGCTTTGACAAGTATTCTTCGGTTAGAACAGGAAAAAGAAGACCGTCTGAATGAGATGGTTTCTGAACATTCTAAAATTACACCATGTTTGGATTTTGATTGTGGTCTGCCAGAATTTAGCGTTTCCGCTGAAACTGACTTTGCTCAAAGTCTTTGGAAAAACACAAAGATTGATTTCCGAATGATTGTTACCTGTGGTAAAGAGCTTAGTACAGAAGAAAAGAAATTTGTTGAAATGCTCTCAGATAGTTTGGGAGAAATTAGTTTGAATGAATTGATACAGAAGATGATTTCAGTGTTATGGGTACAGTTCAACGATAATAAAGGATAGTGTATCACTTTTTATGATACATGTATCATGAAATTTTATTTTTTTGATACACTCTAAACACTGATAAAACCTAGCTATATATAAGTTTGTATCATATGTATCATTCTTTTTATAAAAGTTATATAAAGAAAAAAGAAAGATAATACCATGTATTTTATATATAAATAGTTTTGGTAAAATCGTGATACACGTGATACATTCGGTGTATTTTAGGGTGTGTATCAAAAAAACGTTGATATTTCAAGGCTTTTGTTAATTTATATATTTTTTATTGTATCAGACGTGTATATTAGTTGTATCATAGATATGATACATTTTTTCATATACTGAAAAATAACCCGCTAGTGGGTTATTTTTAATGTAGCGAGAAAAAGTAGCCCACCAGAGGGCTATATTAATGTGAGCAAGGATAAAAGTAACCCACTAGCGGGCTATATTAATGCGGACAAGAATAAAAGTAGCCCACTAGAGGGCGATTTTTGATATGGCAAGATAAAAGTAGCCCATTACTGGGCTGTTTTTTTATGAATTGAATGCTCTACAGATTGGAGTTGCGCCATCTGTTGGAGTTATTTTTTTATATCATTCGACAAGCGAATGTTCCAATAAATTTTTAGCGGACAAAGTCCGCTTCGCGTTGCTGCAATTATGCAGCAAGTAGAAAATACATAACTATCAATATGGTTGCAGCAATAATATATCTGTGTGTCACCAAGTTTGAATTATTGCTGCAAAGAGTCAGCTGATAACTACTCATATATCAGCTGAAAATATATGGCTTTGCGGCAGGCGGCATATGACATAGTCAGTGTGTGCCCCTTTGCAAAGCCTTGATAAAATAACAATATTTCCTTATCCCACGCCTTTATGGAGCAGTCGTGGAGGAAAGAAGGAAACAGGATAAGAACGAGTGACACATTTGCCTATTGGCAACCGTGGTCGGCACAGCCGACGCTCGTATCTTACCACCTGCATTCGCAGGTGTCCCTATCGGGTCCTGTATAACTATCAATTGATAATTAGTTTAGGTCACTCATGACAAGAGAATGATAAATGATATGATTCAAATTATGCGAGGATGACAGAATCAGTATTTTCATATGTATAGCATCTCGGTATATCAGTGTATCATTTATCATTTTACTCTTATCAAGAGCAAGCCACTTCGTGGTGACAGAAGAGTGGTGTGGATGCTCGGACTCTAGAATCAGTGTTTAAGCCTGTTCAGATTTATGTGGTTCCATTTCATTTTTTTACGAGTGATTACAAATAAACATAATTCGCGATTAGTTGTTGACATGTAAACATTAAAGGTGTATTATTGAAACATAAAAGAGAGTTTGGTGAGATGAAATGAGTGAAACTGATTA
Organism: Lachnospiraceae bacterium; assembly: GCA_017938315.1. Lineage (GTDB taxonomy): Bacteria > Bacillota > Clostridia > Lachnospirales > Lachnospiraceae > Suilimivivens. The sequence continues at coordinate 23,245 of JAGBBV010000008.1, read as the reverse complement.
CAATATTGATAAAGTCAATAGCTTAATAATGAGTGCAAAGGGGACTAACGAAGAACGTTCTATCAGAAGATATGCACAGGATGCGGGTGTTAGCGCTGCTGGTATAACAAGGGTTCTAAAAGGTGATTACAAGGCAACACCGCAGCTCATCAAGAAATTAACAGCCGACAGAGCAAAGCCAAAAAATAATATTACATTTGAGATGCTTATGCAAGCGGCAGGATATGTTGATGTATCAGAAGATGAGATTGATATCAGTTATTCAGATGAATTGATTATTCAGGCTGAAGATAAGCTGAAAATTCAAAGGAATGAATTTAAAGTATTTGGAATGGGACTGATTACTAATACCCTTATTGAGAAGGATATTTTTCCTCAATATAAGAAAATGGATGGGAGCACAGGAAGGAAATACAATGCTGATTGCGTATTAGAAATTGATGAAATAAAATGGGTCATTCAGTTTGTATCATTTAAAAATATGGGAATGAATAAATGGATGCCATTGTTAAAAAGTCAACTTGGAAAATTCATTTTTCTATCACTGGATGCATCAAGAAAATGTTCATTAGTAGTTGATGAACAAGAAGTATATGATTATCTCATTAAATTGAAAAATACCCTTTCGTTTAAAGGTAATCTTTCGATTATATTAATTGATGATAAAGAAATAATTACTGAAGAATATATATCATATTATTCAGATGACATTAATGAGCAGAAAGAGATTTTACTCTTTAAATAGAGAATAATAATCAAGGAGGAAATTAAACCTAGAATCCCTATGTTGTAAAACTGATTCACATATTAAAAGGTTTTATATTTATGGATTAGAATTTTCAGATTACTGCTGATTCTGGAAGGGAAGTGAAGCCTGAAAGGATAGGTAAGTTGTTGAGTGGTACATTAAGCTCGCCCGCCAAAGAGGGCATCTATAGAATGTGTATTGTATTACATTCGTCATAGATATTCTTTGATGAAATAGAGTAGAGCTTATGTATCTTAATATAGATAAAATGATATGATGCAAGCACTCTACTCAGAAAGGATTAGGGTGCTTTTTTGTACCCGTTGTTAGTATGAACGAATTAAATATCAACTTTGTTGATAGTGCAAATACTAATTTTGCATTTATCACAGGACGAACGTTGAATGAAATCATTCGTACTTGTACAAATGATTATCTTGATACGTTAGATAGGGATAATCTTCCATCTCCTGATGAAATCGAGAAGGAACTTGTTGCTATCATTAAGTCACAGATTGTTTTGGAAAATCAAATACTTCCTAAAGGCTGTAAATTAACAATTCCACAAAAGCTGTGTGCATCACAGATTGCAACAATTATGTTGTTTACCCATCATATTGTTAGGGTGAAGTGTGGTGGAGATAATGCCGACCCAAGTTATGATTTGCTTGCTATTTATTGTGACACAGGAGAAAATTCAGGCTTATACATCACGGATGAAGATGAAATTAAGCGTGTAGCTCATGAATATAATTATTCTATTTCGAGTCGAGAACTTTCCGAAGTGTTGGAATTGTTAAATATGCAAGCACCAAGAGTGAAAAGAACTACTGATAAAGACTTGATTGCTGTCAACAATGGTATTTTTGATTATTCGACAAAGGTATTAGAACTTTTTTCACCAGAGTATGTCTTCTTAAGTAAATCAAGAGTGAATTATAATCCTGCTGCTACAAATGTCACAATACATAATGATGACGATGGAACAGATTGGGATGTTGAATCGTGGATGGAAGATTTATCTGATGACCCTGAAATTGTCGAACTTTTATGGCAAATTCTTGGAGCTATTATCAGACCATTCGTAAGATGGAATAAATCTGCTTGGTTTTATTCAGAAAAGGGTAATAACGGTAAAGGAACGTTGTGTGAACTTATGCGGTCATTATGTGGAGACGGAAGTTACGCGTCTATATCATTGGAGGACTTTAGTAAAGATTTTATGTTAGAGCCATTAATTAGAGCGAATGCAGTAATTCAAGATGAAAATGATGTAGGAACATATATTGATAAGGCAGCAAATATTAAAGCTGTTATCACTAATGACGTTATTTCAATTAACAGAAAATATAAGAAACCAATTAGTTATCAGTTCTACGGTTTTGTAGTTGAGTGTTTGAATGAAAAGCCAAAAGTAAAAGACAAATCAGATTCATTTTATCGTAGGCAGTTATTTGTTCCGTTTGAAAAGTGCTTCACAGGAAAAGAAAGAAAGTACATTAAAGATGAGTATTTACACAGGACAGATGTTTTGGAATATGTCTTATATAAAGTATTAAACATGAATTATTACGTATTGTCTGAACCGCAAACCTGTGTGACTGCCTTGGCTGAGTTCAAGGAATATAATGACCCTGTACGGCAGTTTTTTGAAGAACTTTCTCCTCAATTTGTGTGGGACCTTTTACCTTTCGATTTCCTTTTTTCATTGTATAAAAGTTGGTATAGAACTAATTTCCCTAACGGACAGATTTTGGCACGTGATAAATTTACTGATAGCATTATCAATGTGATTGAGGATTGTCCTGAGTGGTCTTGTGAGGATAAGAAACGTACCATTCGTCCAAGTAATCGGATGGATAAACCAGAAAGATTGATTGTAAGTTTTGGATTAGACGATTGGAAAAACCCTACCTACACCGGTGGGGACGTAGAAAAAATTTGTACACCGGTCTTAAAAGACCATTACAGAGGACTTCTTCGTGTAAGTAGTAAAAACGGTTATGGCAATGATGAATAGTATCAGGAATCAGTGCTTTAACTGGCAGAAGTTTGTGGGAGTCGTAAGGCTCCCACAAAAAAACATAAAAATGAAAAAGAGTTGCTTTTACATAGCTTCTTTACAGAAGCTCAATCTAATAAATAGAAGGAGAAATGACTATGGCAATGAAATTTAAAAAATTCGAGCGAAATCCTGGTAATGTTGCATTTTGTTATTACCGCTATTCGAGTGATGCGCAAAGGGATGTATCAATTGAACAGCAAAGAAAAGCAGCACATGAATATGCATTAAAGCATGGATATGTTATTCCAGCAGATGGGGAGTTTGAAGACCATGCCAAGACGGGTACAAATCTTGATAGAGATGGAATTCAAAATATGATTCATCAGTGCAAAGTAAGACGTCCTGCGTATTTACTTGTGTGGAAAATGGACAGAATCTCTAGAGAAATTCATGATTCTTTTTGGATTGATGGCAAGATGCGGGATTATGGTGTAGAGATAGTAACCGTATCAGAAACCTTACCAGAGGATGAAGGGATGCGTTATGCAGTACAAGGGCTTTATGCCGCTATGGCACATAATTACATTATTGACCTTTCACAGAATGTAACCCGCGGTTTGGCAGATAATGCTAAACAATGTTTATACAACGGTCGTAAAATTTTAGGCTATAAAGGGAAAAGTCAGCAGAAATATGAAATTGATGAAAGAAATGCAGTTGTAGTTAAAAGAATTTTCAACGATTATGTTAATGGAAAATCTTTGAAAGTAATTGCAAATGAACTGGATTCGGAAGGGTTTAAATCTTCTACGGGAAGACCTTTTGTGGTATCAACACTGGCAAATATTCTGCGAAATAGGGCTTACATTGGTGAATATCATTGGCGTTCTTTACCAGAACCAATTAAGGGTGGAATGCCACGAATAGTAACTGATGAACTTTTTGAAGCTGCACAAAAGAAACTTGATGAAAACAAGCGTGGTGGAAAAGGTGCTATTAAAAAGAATAATCCAGATGCTCCAATTGCGGATTATTGGTTGTCAGGACATATTTACTGTGGAGAATGCGGGGAAACCATGCAAGGAACCTGTGGAACTGGTAGACATGGAGATATTCATTACTACTATTCATGTAAAAATGCAAGAAAGCATAAATGTACAATGAAAAATAAGAGGAAGAAAGAAGTTGAATCAATTGTTAAGTATGAAATTGATAATCTGCTTAATGATGCATCCTTAAGGATTCTTATTGCTAATAAATGTTTTAATTATTATAATTCAAAAAATGGTTTTACAGAGGATTTGATTAAGAGTAAAGAAGCATCTTTGAAAGAAGTTAATAAGCAGTTAAAGAGATTGATTTCATTTATTAAGAAGGGTAATTTATTTGATTCAATTGTTTCAGAAATTGAAGAATTGGAAAAACAGAAAAAATCTCTTGAAGAATCAATTGCTGTGGATAAGAATAGACAAAAGAATGGACTTAAATTTGATGATGTGGTAAGATATTTTGAGAGTTGGGCAGGAAAACTCAACAGAGATGGTGTGTATTACAAAAATGCATTATCAGATTTAATTGATAGGATTTATCTGTATAAAGATAAGGTTGTAATTACATTCTATTATACAGATGACAGAAGAACGCTTCAGTTTGAGGATACAATTAATATTATTGAAAATTTAGATTATTTGGTAATGCGAGTTAAAAATAATGGTGACTTTACAAATGAAGTGGAAATGGACTATGAGAAGTATTTGGAGCCAGAGAATAATGATTTTTTTCTGTAAGGGGTTCGGATATTAATCATGCACTTCCACTTAAATAAAACCACCGCAGATACGGTGGTTTTAAAATTATCATCATTCCAAAGAAAAGGATTGTGCTATGGCAGATAATGACAAGTTACTGATGAACGGCTATCGTTTCGGCTCTGAAAAGGATGCCAAAACAGCTGAAGAAGAAATCAAATTAGCCAGATATTTTGAAACCCGTATGACCGGCAAATCGGGCAGAAACCGTCTTGCCGTTTATGACCAGCTTTTGGATAAGAAGGTATTCCGTACACCGCTGGGATGGGAATATTTAAGGCATTTGCAGGAAGAACTGCAAAGTCTCGGCATATCGGAAGAAGAAATTCGTCCCATTCCCATGTACATGACTTTTGTGCACGATGCAGAAGATGCAGATAGGACGCCCGTACGTGAACGGATCCGGCCTGCACGTCCAAAAAGCAGGGTGAACAAATACCATGTTTCGGTGCTGATAAATATTATTTTAGTAATCATGGTAATTGCTATGTTTGCCATTACTTTAAATAGCGATAATCCTAATATATTAAATTATAAAAATAACATTATTAATCAATATGCATCATGGGAACAGGAACTAACAGAACGTGAAAACAAAGTAAGAGAGAAAGAAAACAGCCTGCAAATGAATGTGGGGGAGGAGTTAAATGGAGCGACTGAAAATACTGGTGGTTGATGATGAAGCGAGAATGCGGAAACTGGTAAAAGACTTTCTGTCCAAAAGCGGCTACGAAGTTTTGGAGGCCGAGGATGGTAGCCGGGCAGTAGATATCTTTTTGGAGCAAAAAGATATTGCATTAATAATTCTGGATGTAATGATGCCTCTCATGGACGGCTGGGAGACTTGCCGGGAAATCCGCCGGTATTCAAAAGTACCCATTATCATGCTCACAGCCAAATCAGATGAAAAGGATGAACTTTTAGGATTCCAGCTTGGTGTGGATGAATATATTACCAAACCCTTCAGTCCCAAAATTCTGGTAGCCCGTGTAGAAGCCATTCTTCGCCGTACAAACCAGCTGGGAACCGAAGAACGTGTGGAAGCCGGCGGTATTGTAATTGATAAATCCGCCCACAGCGTTACCATCGACGGCGAACTGATTGAATTGAGTTATAAGGAATTTGAGTTACTCACTTATTTTGTGGAGAATAAAGGAATTGCACTGTCCAGGGAAAAGATACTGAATAATGTATGGAATTATGATTATTTCGGCGATGCAAGGACAATAGATACCCATGTAAAGAAATTGCGCAGTAAGATGGGTGAGAAAGGCGATTTGATAAAGACCATATGGGGAATGGGGTACAAGCTAAGCGTAGAGAATGTGGAATAAATTAATACATTTTGTCAAATTGATTATAACAGTTGAAATTGTCTGAAAACTTTTGTATAATAATAATTAGTATGGCACAAATTATGGGGGTTATTATGAACAAAAGAAAAAAAGACACAAAAAAGATGTTATCACGTGAAACGATTTACAAAATCATGCAATGGTTACCGATGATTGTATGTTCTTTATTTTTTGTAAAGAATATAGTTGGTGGTAATACAAAAGCAATGATAATCATTGGGATTTGTATTGCTGCATTTGTGGGGACTTTTGCAGTACTAAAGGTAGTGAAGGCAGATACCTATGTAAAAGAACTTGTTTCAGCAATCGCATTACCATTTTTGGTATTTATTATTTCTTTGAACAGTGGGGCATCCTACAGCGATGACTTTTCCTTATATCTTGCGGTAATTGCACTTGCCGGTCTGTATTTGGAACCAAAATTCACAAAAATCCAGATTGCTATTATCAGTGTAATTTTAGTTATTATGTATATAGCACATCCCGAAAAAGCAGAAAGCTTAGGACAGTACATTTTATGTATTGGGGTATTTATACTTGCAGCAAGTTTGGTTTATCAGGTAATTAAAAGAGGACGTGCATTTATTGAGGTTAGCGATCAACGTGCCGGAGAATCAGAAAAACTTCTTGAAACAGTCAGAACCATGGGAACTGAATTAGAGCGTGATTTTTCTGAATCCTCTGCAAAGATTGAGACCAGTACACAGGGCTTGCATTCCGGCTCACTTGCCATTACACAAGGGGCTAGAGAAGTGTTTGAAAATTGCGACGTAGTGCGTGGAAGGATAGAAGAAACCGAAGCACAAATCAGTTATTTAAACAAGGATGTGAAACATTTTGAAAGTGTGCTTGGTGAAAACAGAAATCATGTTGACAGTATGAACGAACAGGTAAATACTGTCAGTGAAATTATAAACGAATCAGGTCAAATTTTCCGGACAATGGAAGAACAAATGAATGAGGTGGCAGGCATTGCAAAGCAGATTAATGATATCTCTTTCAAATTGACTATTTTATCATTAAATGCATCTGTGGAGGCGGCACATGTAGGAGAGTCCGGAGCAGGATTCCAGGTGCTTGCATCGGAAATGCGTGAACTTTCGGAAATCAGTACCGGCTTTTCAACGCAGGTTTCAGAAGTGGTGGAAGAGTTGCTTCAGCGTGTTGCCCAAACCTCGGAACGATTAACAAGTGGTGAGGAAGCCCTTTCACAATCAGAAAAGACAATGTCAGGTTTAGTGAAAAGCATGGAAGAGCTGAATCAACAGTTTGAACAGTTATATGGCAATATCGAACGCCAAAATGAAAGCGTAAATCAGATCAATCATATATTTAATAACTTAAGCAATAAAGTGTCGGATATGCATAATAATTCTATGGCTAACCAGGAATCAGTTGAGTCTATCGTGGAGGCAATGATGATCTATAGGGACAGCGTAGATAAGATTGTGAAAAACACACAATCTGTATAGACAGGAGGAGACATATATGACAGTTAAATGGGGCGTACTGGGAACAGCATCCATTGCGGCAGGCTGTACCATTCCAGGCATGAAACAGGCAGAAGGATGCGAACTATATGCCATTGCCGGAAGGGATGAAAAGAAAGTACAGAAGTTCAAAGAGGAATATGGCTTTGCCAAGAGTTATGTAGGTTATGATGCACTACTTGCAGATCCCGATGTAGAAGTAGTATATATTCCTCTTCCCAACAACTTGGATTATGAATGGGTTATGAAAGCAATTGCAGCAGGTAAACATGTATTGTGTGAAAAGCCTATTGCACTCAATGCAAAAGAGGCAGAAGAGATGTTTTCGGCGGCAAAAGAAAAAGGTGTTATTCTGGCAGAAGCCTATGCGTACCTTCACAGTCCTTATATAAAATCTTTAAAGGAAGATGTGACGAGTGGCATCATCGGTGATGTTGACTATATTGAAACTGCATTTTTAACACAAGGCTATGAAGAGGATATCCGATTATATAAAGAACTGGGCGGCGGCGCCATGTATGACTTGGGGTGCTATTGTACGACCATGATTTTGACGCTGGTAGACTCAAAGCCTGTATATGTAAAAGCGAATGCAGAAATGAGTGATAAAGGCGTGGACTTATTTACAGCAGGAATTATGAAGTTCGAAAATGGTGTGAGGGCGTCATTTAACGTTGGAATGATGCTTGGCGTGGGTACCAATGGCAGACACGACAGACTTTATATTCATGGGTCCAAAGGTTTTATCAAATCATCTGTAGAGTATAATCAGGCAGGAGAATTAAAATATACGGTTGTTTCAGAGGGCAAAGAAATAGAAAGATGTGTAACGGTAAGACAAAATTATTGCCTTGAATTGGAACAAATGAACCGTGCAATCATGGGAAAAGAATCCCCTCATGTCACACCGGAATTTTCTATTAAGAATGCAAAACTAATTGATGCAGTACTTCGTGAAATCGGATACTAAAGGAAAAAAGCCTGGGAGTCAAAATGACTCCCGGGCTTATTTATACTTTACAATCAAGTTTCTTTACTTCAAAAACCAGACAAAGACTCAAAGCAATTTCCATAAAGAACATGACAGCTGCCACAATTTCTGCGGTAAAAGAAATTCCTACAAGTAATACAACAATCGTTATTAACACGGCAAAGGTATAATATGCCTTTGACTCATATGTCCACCCGTATGGTAATAAATGTGCACCAAAAATCATTGCATAAACCATGACCATTTTATCCGGTACGGTAGGATATACCCACATGGCTATTAAAATATATAGAAGCTGGTTTAGTGCAAATAGAATACCGAGATTGGTAAGGGGATTTTCTTTGTTTTGAAAATCAATTTTCAGTATTTTGGAAAATAGTAATGCCACAGGAAATAAGGGGGCAGAGCAACATAATGTAAATAAATTTTTGGTCAGAGCGGGGAGGCTTGTGCTCTGTATCACAAAGATTGCCGCCCATATAAAAACCGATGTCAGAATAAAATGCAGTCCTTTCTTTTGTTTGACAGAGTTGTCCATGCGAAGCTCTGAAATGACATTTTTCCAAGTTTTATATTTATCCATTTACTTCCCTCCGTTTTAGCTGATAAGATTGTAATGCCTGTGTATATAGTTCTCCTTTTTTATTACTATAAAAATGATAAATAGTAATACATATAAAGTAAGAAACTAAAATGCTGCCGAAAAAGAAAAGCCAAAGGGCAGGTGAGCCACTTCCTTGAAAGAAACCGCTTGCGTAAAATACAGCACATTCATATACACAAAATGTAATCATAAAAATAGTTAGTCTTGTAATAAACAATAATTTTTTGAAAAACAGACGGGTGAAAACAGAAGAGAAAATAAGCACACCCCCTATGATAAAAAACATCATTCGAATTAAATTGTCAGTAGCAATATTTTTAATGCCAAAAGAATAATTAAAAATAAGCCAAAGAATCAAAAACCAACAACTGCAAAAAGAAATGCCGTTTCTGGTCCATGTTAAAAATTGAATCAAATCATTTTTTGTGATTTTCATGATAACCTCCTATATATTCAGCAATTCCCGGAATGCTTTTACATATTTCCTTGAAATATAAAGTTGCTCCCCGTTACAAAGGGTAGCCAAAATCGTACGGTTAATTTCCGGCTTTAACGATTTTATTTTGTTAACATTGGCAATCTGCGATTTGGAAATCCGTATAAAATCTTCGCTTGGAAGGAATGCTTCCAGTTCATAAAGCCGTTGCCTTATTTCCATAACCGAATCATCTGTGTATAAGAACATACGGTTATCTACGGTTTCAAAGTAAAGAACATCTGCAGAATGGACAAAACAGGTTTCACCACCGGATTTTGCCTGTAATTTATTATCAAATAATTCGATATGTGATTTTAAACGGGTGACTTTTTCATCAAGTTTTTGGCACTCAATAATCACTTGTAATTCTTTCTGTTGATCAACAATTTTTACTTTCATTTTGCACCTCCAAACTGATTTTATCATTTACAAATTTGATTGCAATAGGTAAGATGGCAAGAGGTACATATAAGCCATATAAGATGCCAAAAAGATATATACAGTTAAATGTGTAAAAAAAACGAAAATTAACGAAAAGAAACAGACAAAACATGCCATATTTCTTGTTTTTATTGATAGTTTAAGGTATAATAACAATAATATAAGTTAAAATTGGAGGCATGGGGATGCAGGAAAAAAAGATAAAGGAAAAAAAGAGTAAAAAGGCCGTAATAAAACAGGCAAAAATAAAACCTCAATCAAAGAAAAACGCAGTACAAGCAATTAGTCAGCATATTAAAAATAGCAATTCTGTTATGATAAAAATTATGCTGTTTTTGATTATTTTTTCAGTATTAAATTTGGGAATGTCTGCATATTTTTCCAAAAACATGAGAGATTTATCTGAAAGATCATCTAGCGTAGAAACTGCAAGAAACTATGTAAATACATGGGTGACGGACTTGATTATTTCCATTACTGAAGGATCGGAATTTACCAATGTAACCAGTTTGGATAACTGCGATTACGCTAAATGGAGATATACATTTGATATTACTGATGTAAAGAAAGATAAAGAAGCAAAAGCAGCCTTTGACAAGGCATTGGAAATTCATGATGAAATCCATTTGATTTATAAAAATAATTTAGATGTTACTATTCAGGATAATCCGGAGCAGGGACTAGCTCTTGTCAATTCCATTACTGCTAAGTATGAGGAGTTTTCCGATAATATTGATATTGTCACAGCGTTTTATGCGAAGCAGACAGACGCAAGTTATATGGCAACGGTAATTCAGGTAATCATTTCAATTGTCTTAAGTTTAGGCTTAATGTTGATTACTACCAGAATTATTAAGATACATGCAAACAGACTTGCAAATAAAATAGCAGAGCCGGTTAATAAGGTGGCGGATTGGGCAGGAGAATTGGCACTTGGTTCTGATCAGATTGACTTTGGTGATGCGACAACAACCATTGAAGAAATCAATACCATGATAGATGCCTTTAAGGTTATGGCTGGTGGTATCCAGGAAAATGTACATGTTGTTGAGAGGGTAGCAGAAGGTGATATGACCGCATTCGTTAATATCCGCTCCACCCAGGATAGGTTGTCACAAAATCTGTATAAAATGGTACAGAATAATGACCTTATGTTTAACGAAATTACCCAGATTGCAGGGGAAGTGGCAGGTGGTGCAGATGATATTGCCAATGCGAGCAGTTCCCTTGCCGCAAATTGTACCCAGCAGATACATAACATTTCCGATTTTAAGGATGCTCTTGTTGAAACGGTTGAACTCATTAACAAGAATGTTGAAAGAATTGAAAAGTCCAAAGAACTTACCGGTGATATCAAAGATGAAGTTGCCCTAAATAATGAAAAGATAGAACAGCTTATCAAAGCAATGGAAGATATTACAGAGTCTTCACAAAAGATATTCGCCGTTATTACCACAATTGAAGAGATTGCAGACCAGACGAATTTACTGGCCCTCAACGCATCTATTGAAGCGGCCAGAGCCGGTGAAGCAGGTAAGGGATTTGCGGTAGTTGCAAATGAAGTGGGAAGCCTTGCAGCACAAAGCGCAAATGCTGTGATTGCAAGTAGGAAGTTGATTGAAGATACCATTACTAAGGCAAATATCGGTAATGAAATTACAAATGAGACTTCTGAGACCTTTAACAAGATTGTAGAACGAGTAGATACCATTTATCAGTTTAATGATGAGATGAGTATCGCCGGACAGGAACAAAAGGATAAGATGGCTAAGATAGAAACCGGTATCGAAGAAATTGCGGATGCAGTTGATACCAATGCAGCTATCAGCGAAGAGACATCTGCTTCTTGTGACCTTCTTAATGAAAATGCAGAAAGATTGCGTAAGGCAATGGAGCGGTTTAACTTACGTAAGAGAGAACCCGGCAAAGCGTACATTCCGCCTGAAAAACAGGACGATGAAGCATTTATAAGACAGGCACAGGCAAATTACGAAAAAGCCGTAGAAGAAGGCAGAGTAACAATTTAGAATTAAAAACATAATATTTTTCCAAATAACACCATATTATGTAAAATTTCCCAATTGTATAAACAATTCATAAAATTGGTTGAAATGCACACAATATGGTGTTATTATTTGCAATGTTATCGGAAACGTTACCGGTAACCTTACCGGAAAGGTTACAAAGAAACAATGTGAAGGAGAGGAATATTATGAAAAGAAAAATGTTAAGCACATTATTATGTGCAACAATTGTTTCTTCTATGTTGGTAGGTTGCGGAAGTTCCAAAGAACCCGTTGAAACACCGCAAACACAGGGAGAAACAAATACTACAGAGACAGAAAATAAAGAAAATGCAGAAGATGAGACTGCCAAAGCGGAAGGTTCTGTTTATTATATGAACTTTAAGCCGGAGGTAGAAGAGCAATGGCAGGAAATTGCCGCAGCATATACAGAAGCAACGGGAGTACCTGTAAAGGTTGTTACAGCAGCAAGCGGAACTTATGAAGAAGTTTTGAAATCTGAAATAGCAGGTTCTAATGCACCTACATTATTTCAGATTAACGGACCTATAGGATACAATGCATGGAAAGACTACTGCTATGATTTAAGCGGGACTGAAATTTATGAAGCACTGACAGATAAAAGCCTTGCAATAACAGGTGCAGACGGTGGGGTATACGGTATTCCTTATACCGTAGAGTCATACGGTATTATTTATAATGATGCCATTATGCAGAAATATTTTGAGATGGATGGCGCAGTTGTAGAGAGCGTAGATGAAATTAACAACTTTGACACTTTTAAGGCTGTAGTAGAGGATATGCAGTCCAAAAAAGAAGAACTTGGAATAGAAGGTGTATTTGCATCTACATCGCTACTTCCCGGTGAAGATTGGAGATGGCACACACATCTTGCAAACATTCCCGTATATTATGAATATAGCGATAAATATGCAACAGATCTTGCACAGTTAGATTTTTCTTACAGTGAAAACTTTAAAAATATTTTTGATCTGTATATCAACAATTCTACTTGTGCACCTACTTTGTTAGGAAGTAAGGCAGTTTCCGATTCCATGGCAGAGTTTGCACTTGGACAGGCGGCTATGGTACAAAACGGTAACTGGGGATGGAGCCAGATTGCCGGTGTTGACGGAAATGTAGTAGAAGAAGAAAACGTGAAGTTCATGCCTATCTACACAGGTATAGAAGGGGAAGAAGAGCAGGGACTTTGCACCGGTACAGAAAACTTTTGGTGTGTAAATGCTCAGGCATCCGAAGCAGACAGACAGGCCACCATCGACTTTATGAATTGGCTTATTTCATCAGCTGAAGGAAAAGATATGATGGTAAATAAACTTGGTAATGCAGCACCTTTCTCCACATTTAATGAGGAAGAAAAACCTGCAGATCCTCTTGCAAAAGAAATGTTCAGATTTATGGAAAATGGAAAAATCTCTGTAAATTGGAACTTTACAACATTCCCCAGCCAGGATTTCAAAGATGATTTCGGCGCAGCACTTCTTGAATACAGTAATGGAAATATGACATGGGATGAAGTAGAAGAAATTGTAGTTACAAGATGGGCAGAAGAAAAAGAAGCAACAACAGGGAATGAGACTGAGAATGAGACTCAGGCAGAAGAAACTGTGAATAATGAAGCAGAAACAGTAGCAGAATAATAAATAATAGGGCGCTTTGTAGTTACACTGCGAAGCGCTCTTATAAAAAATAGGAAAGGAAAAGATTGGTTTATGGAAAAAACGTTGAAAAAGTATTTTCTGATTTTTACGCTACCGACATTAATTGCGTTTTCCTTTGCATTTATTATTCCTTTTATTCAAGGTATTTACTTGTCATTTTGCGAGTTTACAACCGTAAAAAATGCAGAATTTGTGGGTCTTGCAAATTATAAACTTGCTTTTAGTGAAGGGCAGGGATTTTTGTATTCTTTGGGGTTCACCACTTTATTTACTTTGATTAGTGTAGTTAGTATTAATTTGCTTGCATTTACGCTGGCACTTTTTTTGACACGTAAGATGAAGGGAACAAATGTATATAGAACGATATTTTTTATGCCCAATTTAATTGGCGGTATCGTATTGGGATATACGTGGCAACAAATGATTAATGCAATTTTATATCAGTTTGAAACCACATTGGTGGCAGATGCAAAGTATGGTTTTTGGGGATTGATTATTTTAATGAATTGGCAAATGATTGGTTACATGATGATTATCTATATTGCAGGTCTTCAGAATGTACCCACTGAACTCATAGAAGCGGCGAAAATTGACGGGGCGACTTCCTGGCAGACACTTCTCAAAGTGAAGCTTCCCATGGTTATGTCATCCGTCACGATTTGTGTATTTCTTACATTGTCAAACAGTTTTAAATTGTTTGACCAGAATAAGGCATTGACAAACGGTGCACCAATGAATAAGACACGTATGCTGGCGTTAAATATTTATGATACATTTTATGGGAAGACAGGATATGAAGGCGTAGGTCAGGCAAAAGCTGTTATCTTCTTTCTGATAGTGGCGGTTATTGCACTGGGACAACTTTCCTTAACAAGACGTAGGGAGGTGGAACATTAATGATACAATCAAAACAGGTGAAAAGGACAAATGCAATAATTTATGTTGTTCTTACTATTGTTGCGATGGTGGTATTATATCCACTGTTTTTTATCCTGATTAATTCATTTAAAGGTAAATTTTTTATCAGTAGGGATCCTTTTTCCATACCTTCCGGCGAGACTTTCGTAGGTGTGGATAACTATATAAATGGCTTGACGAAAACGGGGCTTCTCAGTGCAATCGGATGGTCTTTTTTTATAACGATAGTATCTGTTGCCCTCTTGATATTATTTACCGGAATGACCGCTTATTATTTGGCAAGAATTAAAAACAAATGGACAAATGGCTTGTATTATATGTTTGTGTTTTCCATGATTGTGCCGTTCCAGATGGTAATGTTTACCATGTCCAGCCTAGCAGATACATTCCATTTAAAGAATCCTATAGGAATGTGTATTTTATATCTTGGATTTGGAGCAGGACTATCGGTATTTATGTTTGCGGGATTTGTAAAATCGGTACCCATTGAAATAGAAGAGGCAGCAATGATAGATGGGTGTAACCCGCTCCAGACATTTTTTAAAGTAGTTTTTCCAATTATGAAACCTACAGCCATTACGGTGGCAATTTTAAATGCTATGTGGATTTGGAATGATTTTTTG
This sequence comes from Lachnospiraceae bacterium, assembly GCA_017938315.1. GTDB lineage: Bacteria > Bacillota > Clostridia > Lachnospirales > Lachnospiraceae > Suilimivivens. Next base: position 8,078 of record JAGBBV010000008.1, on the reverse strand, counting down.
CTTCCGTATCTGGTGATTGGTATCAGCACAAGATACAAAACAATACCTGTTGTAGTACAAATGCTGGTAGGGTCTAACGGAAATAAAGACTTGGGTGCACTTATGGCAATGCTTGTGTTATCCATAATACCGATTATCATTTTTTATCTTACATGCCAAAAGTATATTATTGAAGGCGTTGTGGCAGGTGCCGTAAAAGGATAGGTGGAGAATATGAGTAAGAAAAAAAGAAAATGTGGCGTGTTACTACCGGTATTTAGCCTACCGTCGCCATATGGTATTGGTGCTTTCTCTAAAGAAGCTTATGAGTTTGTAAATTTTTTATGCAAAGCAGGGCAGAGCTATTGGCAAATATTACCCCTTGGACCTACTGGATACGGTGACTCTCCCTATCAATCCTTTTCAACATTTGCCGGAAATCCTTACTATATTGATTTGGAAAAAATGATTCAGAAAGGATATGTCACAAAAGAGGATTGTGAAGAAAACTGTAATGCAGGGGATGGAAGATGCGTTAATTACGATAATCTATATTTGACAAGATGGAAAATTTTAAGAAAAGCATATGAGAACAGTAACATTTTAAATGACACAAAGTTTATAAATTTTATAGAAGAAAATAAGATGTGGCTTTTTGATTATGCATTATTTATGTCGATAAAAGATTCCTATGGCGGTAAAAGTTTTTATGAATGGGATGAGGATATCCGCAGACATGAACCTGCGGCAGTCAGCAAATATGCTAAGTTATATAAGGAAGAAATAAATTTTTATCAGTTTCTGCAGTATGAGTTTTGGATTCAGTGGCAGGAATTAAAGGAGTATGCAAATAAACAAGGCATAGAGATCATCGGAGATATTCCTATTTATGTAGCACTGGACAGTGCAGACGTCTGGGCAAATCCAAGCCTTTTTCAATTGGATGAAAGCGGAAATCCGTTAGCTGTGGCAGGATGTCCTCCGGATGCTTTTTCTAAAGACGGACAACTTTGGGGGAATCCTTTATACAACTGGGAATATCATAAGGATACAGGATATGTATGGTGGATTCAAAGAATGTCTTATTGTTATCGTTTGTATGACGTGGTAAGAATTGATCATTTCAGAGGATTTGATGAATATTATGCCATTCCGTTCGGAGATAAAGATGCCAAATGCGGAAAGTGGAAGAAGGGACCGGGATATGATATATTTAGAACACTAAAAAACCAATTGGGTGAGAAACCTGTAATAGCGGAGGACTTAGGTTTTTTGACAGAAAGTGTAATAGAGCTTGTTAGAAAAACCGGTTATCCGGGAATGAAAGTACTTCAGTTTGCATTTGATTCAAGAGAAGACAGCGATTACTTACCACATAACTATGATAAAAATTGCGTGGTATATACAGGAACCCATGATAATGATACGGTTTTGGGGTGGTACAATTCTCTGGAAAAAAGAGATAAGGAGTTTGCAAATGAATATTTAAATATAAAGGAAAATGATGATATTGCCCGGGTATTCATAAAAGAGGCACTTGCCAGTGTGGCAGATACTGCTATAATACCGCTTCAGGATTATCTGAGGCTTGGTAGTGAAAGCAGAATCAATTTACCATCTTCTGTAGGGACAAATTGGAGATGGCGATGCCTTCCCGGGGAGCATAATGGTGAACTCGCAGAGGAGATGTATAAAACGGCAAAAATTTACGGAAGAGTACAGTAAAATAATGCTTTTTGATAAAAATAATTGTTGCATAATTTTATGAATAAGGTATAATTAGATTAGGGCAACTGCTGACGGAATGTTGTTGGCAGTCATGTGATTGACATGAGGGCATCCACTATGTGGGTGCCTTTACTTGTTAAAGACAGAAAGGTAGGACAGACATGAAAATTGGTTTTGATAATGACAAATACTTAAAGATGCAATCGGAGCATATCAGGGAGAGAATATCAAAATTTGATAATAAACTGTATTTGGAATTCGGAGGCAAGTTATTCGATGATTTTCATGCATCCAGAGTTTTGCCCGGCTTTGAACCGGATTCAAAGCTTAAAATGCTGTTGCAGTTAAAGGAACAGGCAGAAATTGTCATTGTAATCAGTGCGGAGGACATTGAAGGGAATAAAATCCGCGGTGATTTGGGAATTACGTATGATTTAGACGTGCTTCGTCTGATTGATGCGTTCCGCAGCATCGGTTTGTTCGTGGGAAGCGTATGTATTACCAAATATGCAGGACAAACAGCAGCAGACCAATTCCAGAAAAGACTCACCTCATTGGGAATTAAATCTTATCATCATTATACGATACCGGGTTATCCCAGTGATATTGAAACCATAGTCAGCGATGAAGGCTATGGAAAGAATGAATATATTGAAACAGAAAAGCCCCTTGTTATTATAACGGCACCGGGGCCCGGAAGCGGCAAGATGGCAACTTGCCTTTCCCAGCTATATCATGAACATAAGAGAGGGATTAAGGCCGGCTATGCTAAGTTTGAAACCTTCCCTATTTGGAATCTGCCGCTTAAGCACCCTGTGAATATTGCTTATGAAGCAGCTACGGCAGATTTAAATGATGTAAACATGATTGATCCTTTTCATTTGGAAGCTTATGGAGAAACAACCGTAAATTATAATAGAGATGTTGAGATTTTCCCGGTACTCAATGCAATGTTTGAACAGATATTGGGAGAAAGTCCGTATAAATCACCTACAGATATGGGCGTTAATATGGTTGGTAACTGCATTGTTGATGACGAAGCGTGCAGGGCAGCATCCCATCAGGAAATTATCCGCAGATATTATCAGTGCCTGGGCGATTGTAAACGTGGAATTGGCAGCAAAGAAACGCTGTTTAAGTTAGAACTGATTATGAAGCAGGCAGGTCTTTCTGCAGAAAACCGTGCGGTGGTTGGAGCAGCGCTTGAACGCGAAATAGAGACCGGACATCCTGCAGCGGCAATTGAACTGGAAGATGGAACGATTGTTACCGGAAAAACAACGGATTTGCTGGGAGCTTCGGCAGCTGTATTGTTAAATGCACTTAAGGCACTGGGAGGAATTGAACATGAAATTCATCTGGTATCTCCGAAAGCAATAGAACCGATTCAGAGATTAAAGACGAATTATCTGGGAAGTAAGAATCCAAGACTTCACACAGACGAAATTTTGATAGCACTTTCTACGTCAGCAGCTTCCGATAAAAATGCGGAACTTGCCATGGCACAGATTAAAAAGTTACAGGGCTTAGAAGCACACTCGTCGGTGTTATTATCCTCCGTAGATGAGAAGATCTTTAAACGATTGGGAATTCATCTGACCTGTGAGGCAAAGTATGAGTCTGAAAACCGTATTTATCATAAAAGGTAATCATCAATGAAATATTCAATGAGAAGACAATTTGCGGCAATATTTTGTCTGTTGATGGCCGGCACGATATTATTGTGTTGGTTTATTAACAATACTTTTCTGGAAAAGTACTACCTAAATAACAAACAGGAAGCGCTTATGAATGGGTATCAGGTTATTAATGATACCTCCAGTGCAGGCAAAATTGATTCAGAAGAATTTGAAATAGAAATACAAAAAATATGTGAAAAAAGTAATATAAATTTTATTATTTTAGATGCCCAGTCCAGAACATTGAAGACCTCTACTCATGATTATGAACTTTTAAGCAGGCAACTTTTAAATCATATTTTTAACCCCACCAATTCATTTGGAGAAAATGTTCTTTTAGCGGAAGAGAATTATGAAATAAGAATTTCCATGGATGAGAGAACAAAGACGGAAGCGATTGAAATGTGGGGAATTCTGGATAACGGAAATTTCTTTCTTTTGATTAGCCCGTTAGAGAGTATCCGTGAAAGTGTAGAGTTGGCGAACCGCTTTCTTGCGTATGTGGGAGTTGGCTCTGCCTTATTCAGTGCATTTATTATTTTTTGGGTTTCCAAAAAGGTGACAAAACCCATTATGGAATTGGCAAAGATTTCGGAGCGTATGGCACAGCTTGATTTTGATGCGAAATACGTCGGAAAAAGTAATACGGAAATTGCGTTGCTTGGAAATAATATTAATGAATTATCCAATACACTGGAACATACCATTTCAGAACTTAAGAGTGCAAACAATGAGTTGCAGCGTGATATTGAAAAAAAGAACAAAATAGATGAAATGCGTAGGGAATTTCTGTCAAATGTTTCCCACGAATTAAAAACACCCATTGCATTAATTCAAGGGTATGCAGAGGGCCTTAAGGAAGGCATATCCGATGATGCTGAAAGCAGAGAGTTTTACTGTGAAGTAATCATGGATGAGGCGGCCAAAATGAATAATATGGTCAAAAAACTTCTGACATTAAACCAACTGGAATTTGGAAATGATACCGTTACAATGGAACGTTTTGACATCGTTTCATTAATTCAAAATTACCTTCAGACAACAGAGATTTTGTGTAGGCAAAGAAATATAACGGTTATTATGAAAGAGCATTCACCTGTTTACGTGTGGGCAGATGAATATATGGTAGAAGAAATTTTTGGAAACTATTTTACAAATGCAATGAACCATGTTGCGGATGATATGGTAATTGATGTAAAATTAGAAACAAGAAATGATGTGGTACGAATTTCGGTATTTAATACAGGGAAACCCATACCACAGGAAAGTATTTCCCATCTTTGGGAGAAGTTTTATAAAGTTGATAAAGCAAGAACCAGAGCCTATGGTGGAAGTGGGGTAGGTCTTTCCATCGTGAAGGCGATGATGGAAGCACTAAACAAGGATTATGGTGTAAATAATTACGATAATGGTGTGGAATTTTGGTTTGAGCTGGAAAATGCAGGGGAATATCATGAATCAGGCAAATGAGAATATGCAATATGAAGATGCCATGGCAGAAGCGGCGCGTCTTCGTGCACTTGCAGAGACCATTGAAGCAAAAGAAAATGTAAGAAAGCGTCTTTTGGAATTGATGGATATTTCAAAAGACCCTTACTATGATCAATATTTAAGACAAATGATGAAGGACCTGGAAAGTGGAAAGGCAACACCCGGACAGGTCGCAAGAGAAGCTGACAGAACTTATAAATTATATCAGCAGAGAATGGGACAGGTTTCCGGCACCGCAATTGAGCAACAGGTACCCCAGGAGGCAAAAACACTTTCACAGTCTAGGCAGGCTGATCCGGTTCAAGTGACAGAAGATAAACCGAAGAAAGACACAATGGAGTTTAAGGTTGGAGCAGGTATCTTTAGTACGCTTGGCTCTGTGTTCGTATTGGCAGCGCTGGTCATTATAGGGTTTAATCTGTTAGAGGGAGTCTGGCAGGGAGTGTGTCTGTATGTGGCCTCTGTGGCAGTGATATTACTATCGGAAATTGCTGTAAAGCGCTTAAACAAAACATTTTCACTTGTGATTACAGGAATTGGGATTGCCAGCCTTTTTGCCGCCACGGTTATTAACTATTTGGTGCTTGAAACAATGAATGGTTTAGTAGCGGCAGTTTTAACCTTTGCCATAGCTATTTTTGCTATCTTACTTGGAAGAAAAAAGGATGCAACGAGCATCAGGCTGATAAGCGTACTTGGTTCTTACATATGTTTCCTGCCTGTAGAAGGTTTTGATTCGGAAATTTCTTTTTTATTTTTAATGGGAATGGTTTTTGTGATGAACATTGCATCTGTTCTTATGCCGAATCAAAAGTGCAGTGAAGTGATTGGATGCGTACATATGATAGCACATGTCGTGTTTACGGTTATTGTTACATACACTGTGCTTGCTGATGGTATGGACGTTATGTATGTCGCTTTTTTTGCAGCAATGTCACTTTTGCTGACTAATCTGATTTTTTTCATGGAGAGAGAAACCGTTAAAGACTGGTTTGTAGTTATATACTGCATTATGTTAGGCATTACTTTAATTACTTTATTAGTAATTGGATGTGGCAATCACGGGATTGATGATGAGGTATTGCTTATTGTAAACCGGATATTAACGGAAGTATTGGCCGTAGTAGTGGCTGCGTTATTCTTTGTTCTGTTATCGGATAATAAATACCGGTGGATTCAGTTTTACTTTTTGACTGCATTTGTTGTTTTTTGTAACGGATTTTCAGAATATGAAATAGAGGCAATGATAGGAATTACTTTCATGTACATATTAAGTAAACTGATATGTATAAAAGTAAAAGAAGTCAGGGGTTTGGATTCTGTTTTGACGATGATAACGGTTCTTTATTGGGCAAGTTATGCAGATGATTGGTATGGCATTATTTTTGCGGTGATTGCAGCACTCTCTGTATTCGTGATAAAAGAGTGGCATATTTATTATGAAATAGTTCTCACGGTTTATTTTTGGGCTTTCGTTCTGAATTGTTTTGATGGTAGTAATTGGTCAATGCCGGTTCAAGTGGCTACTTTATTAATATTGTTTTTGATATTTAATCATTTACCTCAATTAAAAGAAAAGAAGCAACTTCCATATAATGTTGTAAACCTTACCTTTGTAGGACTACTTAGCCTAAGTACTGCATGGTGTGATGAATATTGGATTAATTCAGTGACAATGCTGGTGGGAGCAGTTTATATTATCATTGTATTTTGTAAAAGATATGAACTGGGTGTTGCCAGAAAATATTTGATATTAATGGGATATCTGATATACATGATTTTTGCGGCACATTTTACAACCGCAGTGATAGTCAGTGCACTGCTGATGGTGGTTGCCATCGGATGCGTTGTAATTGGATTTTTTAAAAAGGATAAAATATACCGCATATGCGGATTGATATTGGCGGCTTTTGTTTGTGTGAAACTGATCATTTTTGATTTCAGTGAATTGGAAACTGTTGCGAAAGCAATTCTTTTCCTGATAGTAGGCATCATTGCATTGGCGATTTCTTTCATATATATATATTTGGAAAAGAAAGATGATGAAAAGGAAGAAAGGATTGACGAAAGATGAGAAAAACGTTGATTTACAGCTGTGTATTATGTGCGGCGGTAGCTTTGCTCTCCGGATGTGGTAATGAGATTCCGCAGATGGATGAAACAACAGAAAAGTTAATAGTTGAATATGCAGCAGCGGCAGTGAGAGATCATGATGCAAACCGGATATCCAGATTGCTTGACAAGGAAGAACTGGAAATAAGGTTGGCTGAGGAGGCAAGGCTGCAGGAAATCCTTTCTTATGTACCGGAATATACGGCTTCAGAAGAGGAACAATCATCTGACAGTGGGGATGATAGTGAGAAAGCCAAGGATAAAAAGGAAGAAGAAGCACCGCAGCTATCATTGCAAGAAGTAATGGCACTAAATAACCTTTCCATAGAGTACGCCGGTTATGAGGTTACATCTTCTTATCCTCAAAATGCAGAAGGCACCTATTTTACTATGGATGCTCTGGCAGGCAATGAGCTTGTTGTTGTAAAATTTAATGTAAGTAATACATCGGGCAATGATCAGGCACTTGATGTGCTTGGCGATGGAATCAGGTTTAAGATAAATGTAAATGAAGAGTCTAAAAATATACTGACGACAATGCTATTAAATGATTTGGCTAATTACCAGGGAATTATTACCAGTGATTCTACGCAGGAGTTTGTTCTGGTATGTGAGGTGCCGGAGGTGCAGGTGCAAGAAATTGCCAGTTTGTCCCTCTATATAAAAAATGGAGACAAATCAACAACAATTCTTTTGGACTAAAATAATTTAGCGTATTAAAGCAGTAAAAGAGCCCGTATTTTCGGGCTTTTTTCTATATAAAAAAAGTGTGCGAAAAAAATCTACAATTTTTTTAAAAAAATCGTTGACAACTTGAAATAAGGATGGTATATTAATCTTCGTTGCGAGTCAACTTGCAACATAAAGAATGCAAAGCCATCTCGCAAGGAAGCTTTGCAAGAACCTTGACAAATAAACAGCAATGCAACCCTGAAAATTCTAAAAGAGTAAAGCATCGTAAGATGCACCTCTGAGAAGATTCAGAGAAGTTTCGAACAGAAACGAACCAAACAGCAGTAAAACGGTTAAAGAATTAGCTAGAGTTAATCTTAACCGGGAAAAAACTTTTTATTGAGAGTTTGATCCTGG
>JAGBBV010000003.1 GCA_017938315.1 Lachnospiraceae bacterium | reverse complement strand
CCATTTGCTTTTGTATATCCACACTACCATTCATCTTACTGCCATGTAAAGCACGCAAGCCTTCCTCTGAAATATTGACCTTTATAGCCGGAACATTTCTACCAGCTTCTGTATCACAAAAACTTACAGGCTGATTATTCTGTTTCTTAGCCATTTCAAACAAATCTATATTTGGCTTCTGATAAGTACCATTCACATTCCCATACAAATAAACTGCCATGTTTGCACCTCCATTTTTCCATAACTAACCCCTTATACGGAAAAATCAAATCTGGTTCCAACTTTTTCACCAAATACCTTATTCCAATCAACATTTTTAATTTTTTCTATCAGTTCTTCCTCTGATGAAGCCTCTACAACTACTTTCTTTACAGAAGATGTATCGTCCTTCTTATAGGAATTTACCTTCTTTTCTTCTGATTTCTCTGAGTTTTTTTTCTCCTCAGATCGTTTCTCCCGAAGTTTCTCTATATAATCTTTTTGCTTTTCGGACATCTTTTCTAATTCCGCAAAAATTGACATACTGCCATTATCATTAATAGAAACCGCCAGCTTATTTATGATTGTATTATTCTCGCTGCCCTTTCCCCATGCTCTTTCAAAACCGAACTGCTCGTTGATTCTATCATTCATATTAACTATTGTATTAACACAACGCATCTTTTCACTTGCATATTTTTCATCTGAAGCCATTCTCTCTAATTCTGAGCTTGAAAAAATAACAGAGAATTCCTTATCACTCTTATCAACCAACGCTCTTTTATCATCTCCGTCATCTGCAACAATAAAATCGTAATCTCCATAAGTTTTTCTAAGATTATCTAAATAATTTTTAGCCTTGCTTGACAATTTATCCTCGCTGGACTTTACTGCCTGCTCTGAGGCTGTATTATTTTTCGCTTTAATCGTACTGTCCTTTTTCTGCTGAACCGTATTCTCATAATAACCAGTCGCAGATGTTATACCATGTGTCGTAACCATAATCGTTCCTCCTTGTTATTTCCAAAGTAAATCCGTTTACTTGCATTCTTATATTTGTAATATCGGCACTTTATATCCAAAAGTTAGTAGTGCGTAAAATCCAAAGCTTTGCATGCTTTCAGACTCAACAGAAAACCAAAATTAAAGTGATACATCAATCTTTACTGCCTTTTTTGTTTCTCCAAAATGCTTCTTCTCCAACTCAAACATTTCTTCTAATACCTTTTTTTCGGTTTCTAATGCCACACTATGCTGAGTGTCTTTCATGGTATTTCCGGCATTATCTACGATGTTATCATCTTCCGATATATTCGGCACAACTTGAGTCTCATTATCGCTCTCTGCATTTACTTCTGAATTTTCATCAGCTCCACCTACAAGCTGTTCTTCACGCAACTGGGCTTCTGCCTGTTTCGCTTCCATTACTTCTTCTTCCGTAGGCAGTTCCTTAAACTCAGCACTCTTTGTAAATGTATGAAAAATCTGTGCTGTTTTAGTGGTATCACCCAATATTCTTTGTGCTTCTTTTAATTTTTCGCTCTTGGGAATATTAGGATTATTAACAATCGACTTTAGTTCGGACAATTTACCATTCATCCTGTTTACATGAAGTCTTTCCGCTTCTTCCTTCGTTTTACAGTTTTTCAGCTTTTTCTCATAGGCTTCCTGTTCCATTCTGTCAGCCTTATACTCCATATACATCTTAGGATCTTTTGCACGGAGTTTATCTTCTTCTGCCGGACTTAATTCCTGACCACTTTGAATCTTAGCATAAATGGAACTATACTCATTTCCTTCACGCTCTCTTTCAAGCTGCTCCTGATACATTTTGAGCTGCTGTTCTTCCGGAGATAATTCTTTTACTTCTTTTTTCAGGATATTGCCGGACGATTTCTTTTGCTCCCATTTCTGAGTCATTTCCAGCATTTTTCCTGCATTGTAAATGGTTCCTGTAATCATTGTCTGCCTCCTATCCCTTGAAATCAATCGTTGTTCCAAGATACTTTTCAGCATCCGTCTTTACAGTATCTGCCATCTGTAAATAGTTATAGTCATCTATCTTTTTTTTCAATTCCTCAATAGAATTTGCTGTAATTACTACTTCCTGTGATTCCTTCTTCTTAAGCCTTTTCTCTTCAAGCTGTTCTTCCCGTTCCTTTTTCTCAGCTTTTTTCTGAGCCGCTTTCTTTTCTTCTTTTTTCTCGGCTCTTTGTTTTTCCAATCTATCCGCTTGAGCTTTAAAAGACTTGTCCATAACTGCAAAGAATGAAGATGCACCGTTATCGTTTACCTGCATACCAAATCCTTTGATATTTGCAGAATTACCCAATGACTGCTTTAACTCCGGCAATTTATTCTGTGCAGAAGCAATCACGCCTTCGTACTGCTTACGATACTGCTCATCCGTTGCCATACGCTCAATCTTTTCTTCATCAATCAAAACAACCATTTTATGAGGGTTAGCAAAACTTCCGGCATTCGCTTTTGCCATTTCCTTCATGTCATTGCTTACCAGAATAAAATCCATATTTTGATATTTAGACTTTAATTCCTCATAATACTTCTTTGCATTTTCACTAAGTTTCGGCTGACCAATGGTCTTTCCGGTCACCCCATACTTTTTGACTTCATCAGCCTGTTTCGTTTCCTTTGCAGCATAAGTGTTAGCTACTGCATTTGTACTGTTAGTAATTGCTCCTAAATCCATACTAATACCTCCTTGTATTCTGTGTGGTAAATCCGTTTACCTATACTCTATCATTTTGTATATCGACAAAATATTCAAAAAAGTTAATAAAAAAAATGTAACAGGATACAGCATTAGCCATATCCTGTCATAAAACTCGCTATATTAAACAATTCCACCGTGCTTATATTGCTGTTCCCGAAGCTTATCCAACGATTTTGCTCCATCCGGGCTATACAAATCCAATAACTCCAAAAAATTGCCAGACTCCTTACACCCATGCAATAACATACGCATACTATCCGCATCT